>NZ_FWXY01000077.1 GCF_900176365.1 Desulfocicer vacuolatum DSM 3385
GGATTTTCTTCCATCTGCTCCAGAAAAATCCCATCCCGGGTGATCTTGCCCTTGATTTGACGATCGGCACTGCAACTGACACCAATGCCCACAGGACAGGATGCCCCATGGCGCGGCATTCTCACCACCCTGACATCCAGGGCAAAATGCTTGCCGCCAAACTGGGCACCCAGGCCCAGTTTTTCAGCACGCTTCATCACCTTTGCTTCCAGATCCACATCCCGGAAGGCGTGCCCTGTGTCATCCCCTTTAAGGGGAAGGGAATCAAGATACCGGGCAGAGGCAAGTTTCACTGTCTTAAGATTGGCTTCAGCAGAGGTGCCGCCAATGACAAATGCAATGTAATAGGGCGGACAGGCCGCCGTTCCCAACGATTTCATCTTTTCTGTCATGAAATCAAGCAAAATTTCCTCGGAGTTCAGCACAGCCTTGGTCATCTGATAGAGAAAGGTTTTATTGGCAGATCCACCACCCTTGGCCATGAAGAGAAACTTATATTCATCCCCCCGGGTGGCATAAAGATCGATCTGGGCCGGTAGATTACACTTGGTATTCTGCTCATCAAACATGTTCAAAGGGGCGTTCTGGGAATATCTGAGATAGTTCTCAGTGTAAGCGTTGAACACCCCCTTGGAAAGATTTTCTTCATCATCGGACCAGGTCCACACCTGTTGACCTTTTTTGCCCATGATGATGGCAGTCCCCGTATCCTGACACATGGGGTACACTTTTTCCGCAGAAATGGCGGCATTTTTCAAAAGTTCCAGGGCAATGTATTTATCATTGTCTGAGCTTTCAGGGTCATCTATGATGGCCGCCAGTTTTTTCAAATGCCCGGGACGATAAAGGTGGGCCACGTCTTTAAAGGCTGCCTGGGAAAGTTCCTGCAAAGCCTGGGGTTCCACAAAAAGAACCTCATTTCCATCAAGCTCCCGGAGTTTTACATACTCTTTGGTCAGCAGTCGATATTCAGTGGTATCTTCCCCCAGGGGAAACATATTTGTATACTTAAACTCAACCATTGTAACTCTCCTTCCGGATTATTTAACCAGGGCCATCTTTTTTCTCAAAAAGGCGATCTGGGTCTGGTGGGGCAGATCCTTGGGACAATAGTCCTGGCATCCCAGAAGGGTCATGCAGCCAAACACACCGTCGTCATCTCCAATGAGTTCATA
>NZ_FWXY01000075.1 GCF_900176365.1 Desulfocicer vacuolatum DSM 3385
GGGATGGATATTTCTTATAAAGGGATATGGGGCTATGCTCCTTTGATTGTCTCATTGAATAGAACCCGCGAACCCCTTTACATTGTCAATCGATCAGGAAATGCGCCATCTCACCTTGGATCAGCCCACTGGATTGATAAAAGCCTTGACCTTGTTTGCCCTGATTTTGAAAAAGTGATACTGCGCGGGGATACAGATTTTAGCCTGACCGGCAATTTTGACAGATGGGATGAAAGGTGCACCTTTATCTTTGGTATGGATGCCAAAAAGAATTTGATAAAAAAAGCCTGTGATATCTCAGAAACAGAATGGCAGTTGTTCAATAAACCTCAGCGGGTGATAAAGACTCAGGAACGTGAAAAACCGGAAAACATAAAGGCCCAGGTAGTAAAAAATAGAAAATTTAAAAATCTTCAGACCGAATGCGAATTTTTTGCTGAATTTGAGTATCAGCCGGGAAAATGCCAGAAATCATATCGAATGATCGCTATCAGAAAAATAATCAATGTCTCAAAAGGAGAGGAACAACTTTTTGATGATTGTCGATTTTTTTTCTATATCACCAATGACCAGGTCAAAAGTACGGAATCATTGATTCATCTTTATCGGGATCGGGCAAACCATGAAAACGACATTGAACAGTTGAAGAATGGAGTTCAAGCCCTGAAAGCGCCTTCAAACACACTGAATTCCAATTGGGCCTATATGGTCATAGCCGCCTTGGCATGGGATCTCAAAGCATGGTATGGAATGTTGATGCCTTACCGGGTTCTGGGGAATCAGATTATGAAAATGGAATTTAAGCGATTCATCCGTACCTTTATTAATATTCCATGTCTGATTATCAAAAAATCCAGAAAAATTGTCTATCGGATTGTCGGATATAATAATCAACTCAACCATGTTTTCAATTTTCTTTTCCTTTTGAAAAAATTTGAATTTTCATAATCAAGGGATAAACGGACAGCCATTTTAAACGGGTTGAAATGGTGAGTCATAACCCAATCATAGCAAAAGGAAGGCACCAAGTGATCATGACTAAAAATTGTAACACAAATATTTCTTAGGGAGAGTTGCGCTCTTTTTTTTCTTGTTTTTTTCAACTTCGTTTCAAAAGTATCTATATGGAATTATCGAAAATGTCCACGATCGAACCTTAATGAACACGCTTGTTTTAGGCCTAATTCAGCTCTTGTGGCTCTTACTGAACTACCCACTTTTCTGATAATTCCAGTATAAGTAAGAAGTCTTAGCGCCTCTTTTACCTCTTCAGGCGCATCTTTATGAATCCAAAAGTAGATTGTAGACTCATCAACCCCTTTTTCTTTCCTGACAAAGTTGTATTCTTCAACTTTAGATTCTTATCTCTTATTTTCGTGTTGTTTTGGCAAAAGAATTATGTAGACTACTCATAACTATTTGCCAATTCAGGGATTATCACCATTGAT
>NZ_FWXY01000072.1 GCF_900176365.1 Desulfocicer vacuolatum DSM 3385
GATTGACCTCCTTTCGCATTTGTATGTTATGGGAATCATTATACCGCGAATGGTGATTCAACAAAACCTTTTTGGTTCTGGCTTGTCCAGGTTAGGGGATATAAGGGTTTATTTCGGATTCGGCACCCTTCTGGTTCTCCTGGTCTTAGGTCCCACTTCGTTTATGTTCAATAATTTCGTAGATTCCCTTGGCATCGCCCTTCAAAATTTTACAAGGATGAGCCTGTATATTGATGCCACGGAGAGCGGAGGATTTCCCCAGGGCTGGTCTATTTTTTACTGGGCATGGTCCCTTGCCGTGGCTCTTCAATTCGGAATTTACCTGGCAAGAATTTCAAAGGGAAGAAGTGTTCGCGAATTTTTGATTGGCGGTCTTACTTCCATGGTTATTGGAAATTGGCTGTTTTTCCTGATCATTGAGAATACAGCCCTTGATATTTTTCGCCAGGGCCTTGTGCCAGTGGCCGAAATTTTGTCCGAGCAGGGCCTTTCCGCTGCCACAGTGGCGCTGTGGAACCATTTCCCCCTGGGCGGGGTGGTTTTGGTTGCATTTTTAGTCCTGGGATTTATCAACACCTCAACCATGTTCAATTCCATTGCCTATGCCCTGGCCATGATGACCACTAAGGGAATCAAGGCAGACGAAGAGCCGTCCCGCTGGCTTCGTGTGTTCTGGTCTGTGGCCGTGGGGTGCTTTGCCCTGGCCCTGTTGTTTATCGGCGGTTTGAAAACAATTAAGACTGCGACCACGGTAGGGTCTCTGCCGACGGTGGTGATCATGGTGTTCATCTTGATATCATTTTTCAAAATGGCAACCAAGAAATGGCCCAATTATTCGCCCTCTAAAGAATAGAGAAATTTTTAATCAAAAATAAAAAACTTTTAATTAATCACCAAATCATATAAAGGATATTTCCATGACACCCAAAGAACGTGTTTTAAAAACCTTAAACCTTGAACCGGTTGATAAGATCCCTTTTGTAGATTGGTTTGACATCCAGATGCAAAGAGATGTCGCCCAGGCCAAAGGCGCGCCCCCGGATATAAGCGATGCCGAGTTTGCCACCCTGATCGGCATGGATGCCCAGTGCATCTTTGACAAATATCTTCCCCCGGTATTTTGTGAAACCATCAAGGGAAGTGACGGGAAAGACCATCTCCAGGGAGAAGGATTGATCAAATCGGAAAAAGACCTTGATAAAATGGTCTTCCTTGATCCCAGTGATGCAGGTTTTTATGATGAAGCTAAACGGTTTGTGGACCGTTGCGGAAAAGAAGATATCGCCAGCTATGCCGCATTCAGGACCGGTATGCTGAATACGGTTTTTTCCATGGGGATGCTTGGCTTTGCCACAAGTCTCCACCAGAATGTCTCCCTGGTGGAAAACATATTCGACAGGTATGCCGAATGGACCTGCACGGTGCTGGAAAAATTGCAAACCCTGGGGTTTGATTTTCTCATGTGTTTTGATGATATCGCATTTAATTCAGGCACCATGTTTTCTCCTGCCACACTTAGATTCTTATCTCTTATTTTCGTGTTGTTTTGGCAAAAGAATTATGTAGACTACTCATAACTATTTGCCAATTCAGGGATTATCACCATTGA
>NZ_FWXY01000078.1 GCF_900176365.1 Desulfocicer vacuolatum DSM 3385
CGGGTCAACCCCTTTTTTATGGAGAGTTTTATCTCGTAGTTTTTTATTTATTTTTACTCCAAGTTTGAATTGTTGAAAGCACAAAATTGTTCATTTTGGGGTTCACAATATTCAAAACCAGCCTTTTTCAAAATATCTTCCAAAACTATTCCGGGTTCTCCTTTTGCCTTTAATTGATCAAGCATCCATTTTTGGATACGGGCATTCACATGAACCCGTTTGAGATGTGGGGGTAACTTTTGTTTAGGTTTTCCTCTGTATCCTCCACGTTTGCTCTGCATTTCATTACCTCATACCGGTCTTCTTAAACCTTAAGACCATTGTCAATAAAGGGTTATAGAAAAGCGTGCCACGCTTTACAAAAAAAGTGCTTCATTTTCAGGTAAAATTTTGACACACGCCCCCCCCCTGGGGGGTAGAGGGGAAAAAATCACAATCCGTACAAAATAAAATTATTGCTGAAATCTCCCTTTGCCAGAAAAAAAGCAGGGCTTCCGTCTCACAAATGCTGGGGTTGATCATAAGCTGAGCCACTATACGGGAGAGAAAATTTTTACCGTCACAACCTACTGTAATAACAGAGTTTGTTTTTGATCGTTAAAATCACACCACAATATGGCCGAGGTTATGATCAAGCCCCAAATATTTTATCCTTACGGCTCTACCCTTTTTTCAGAAGGGGATAGTCCTTCTTGAGCTGGGGAGTTCCTTTAAATTAAATAAAGGGCCGCTATCGGGTTAACAAGGAAAAAATATCTTTTTTTCATTATTCAAGGCGATTATAAAGCATCCCTTTGTTAAAATAACCGAATACACGCCCAATTTTTGGTATGATCTTCTGCTTCCATTAAAGCATTCATTTGCTCTTCTGAGCCCCAGTTTATTTGGATATAATCTCCTCTTATTTACTCTTAACTATAATGAAAAGCCTTACTGGGTAAGCCTCTTAGTAAAATGTGGCACGCTTTACAAAAAAAAGAGCCCATTTTTGCCCAATCCGTTTTGGGGCTATAGAGATTCATCTTTTTACATCCTTATTTCCGGAAGATTCAGATCCTCTCCACGTTGGTAACTTTCATAAATTTCCATTGGGGTTTTATATTTTAATGAGCCATGTAT
>NZ_FWXY01000070.1 GCF_900176365.1 Desulfocicer vacuolatum DSM 3385
AACTCGTGAGTCCTAAGTTTTTTTGAATATTTAAGAAATTGCGTGACATCTGAAAGGGATGAGCGCATTCTGAACCTTTCAATATTATAAGCGACCAAGCTCAACAAAGAAAGGATCAAAATGCTAACGTATGTTTATCAGACCCTGATGTTTTTCCGCAAGGCTTTTTCAAGGAATATTACTTGGGTTATGTTTTGCATGGTAATACTGGGATTTATAGGTACCCATGAGATGAGAGCCGTCACTTCTTTTTGTCAATTTTGGGGTTTGGGTACAAGAGGTTACAAGGCGCTTCTTCATTTTTTTAGAGCCTCTACCTGGTCCTTAAACAAAGTTGTAGAATTCTGGTGGAAATTTGTTCTTTCTCAAAATGAAACAGTGCTCTCCCATGAGCGAAAAGTTTTACTGGGTGACCATACCTGTGTTCCCAAGGACGGGCGCCAAATGCCATGCGTGCTTATCATGCATCAGCATTCTGAAACCCAGAGCAAGCCATCGTATTTTCGAGGGCATTATTGGGGGGCCATCGGCATGCTGATTGGTTCTATGGTCTCTCCTTTTTGTCTACCATTGTCTCTTGGGATTCATCAGGGTCTTGTTCATGTAAATGAAGAAGGTCAAAAGGGAGAAAACAATGATACGTTGGGAACACGTATTGTTCAAATGGCTCTTGATTTTGTTATAAGACACGATATACCGAGCATCCTTGTACTGGATGCTTTTTTCCCCTGGCCGGGCTGTATTCAAATTGGCCCAAGCTGTGTGGTCCATCAGGCATCAATGTCCATTGCTGACGTTGGTTATAAGAGCCAAAAAGAACTGTGTAGCTTATTTTGAAGCGAAGCAGCCACGGAAAAGGGGGCCGGGACGTCCACGTCAATATGGTGAAAAAATAAAGGTGTCCGAGCTGTTTGATCATCGAGAACACTTTTCAAATGTGGAGTGCAACATTTATGGAAAAGTTGAGATGGTTTCAATTGCTTCTCTGGATTTATTGTGGAAGCCGACATCATGTTTAATCCGTTTTGTGCTGGCGGTTACCAAACGTGGTCCTATTATATTGATGTGCAGCGACCTGAATCAGGATGCTGTTGCCGCTCTTGAACTTTATTGCGCCAGAGTTCGTATTGAAACCATGTTTGACATGCTCAAAAATATCATGGGTGTTTTTCGTTATCGATTCTGGACCAAAAGCCTGGAACGCCACTCCCGGAAGCCCAGCAAGAACAAAGATTTAAAAAAAACGAAGAGCAGTGAGCAAATGGGAAAAGTTAGGCTTTGCTTTGCTGCATATGAACGTTTTGTGATGATCGGAGCTATCGCTCTGGGGTTGTTGCAATTAATATCGATTAAATATCAAAAATCTGTATGGAAAGCGTTCAAAGGTTTTTTGAGGACAAAATCTCGCAAGTTGCCCTCGGAGCGGACGGTCAAATTCGTTATTGCGGATTTACTTGTCCGGGATTTATTCAGTCTCGCTCCTGGCGCGGTAATACGAGAAATTCAAGGCTATATTTTTTCGAAAAAAGTAGTTGAGCCAGAACGTCAAGGGACAGAGTTGAAAGCGAAACCCGAAACCACTGTCATTGAGACGTGACGAAGGTGTTATAAATCGAATTCTCTGGCCATAGAATTGGGACTTGGGGGAGAGGTGCGTTCATGGCTTCCAGAAAAACTTAGGACTCACGAGA
>NZ_FWXY01000069.1 GCF_900176365.1 Desulfocicer vacuolatum DSM 3385
CGGTAGATGTCAAGCAAGTTGTCGCCTCAACATAAAAAAAATCGTGCTTACCGCAACACCTTCTCATGACCTCCGACGGACTTTTTTGGATGCCCATTCTCGGCCATAAGAAACTGTTGCTCTTTTATAGACAAAATCAATTATGTTGGTTCTCAAAGGCCTTCTATGCGGCCTTTTCCCCATCAGTTGATTTTTTTACAAAACTATTCCTCTTGTTTAATGCAACTTCCCCAATGTGCTTCCAGTTTCTTGTAGGGCCAGACCAACGTTCTGGGTGTGCCGTCTTGGCTTTCTGGTAGACTTGATGACGTTTCTCAAGGATTTCAACATCTTTCCGGTCATGTCTGTCTACCGGGGTTACAAAGCCAATACCGCTATGAAGATGCTCATTGTTGTACCATTGGGCAAATTTTTCTGCCCATTTCCGAGCACTGTTCAAGTCATCAAAGGGATGCTCGGGATATTCCGGCCGATATTTCATGGTCCGGAACAACGATTCAGAATAAGGGTTGTCGTTGCTGATCCTGGGCCTGCTGAAGGATGGGGCTACCCCCAGGGACTCCAGTTTTGCAAGCATGGTAAAAGCTTTCATTGGCCCACCGTTATCAGAGTGGAGAACTAACTGATTCTCCTGCACTTTTTCTTTATGACAGGTGTCTGTAATCAGAGCTGCTGCCAGTTCCGCAGATTCACAATCATAGACCTGGTATCCCACGGCTTTACGACTGTAGACGTCCATGATCATATAAAGGTAGAAAAAACGCCCTTTTACCCGGGCTGGCAAATATGTGATATCCCAAGACCATACCTGGTTAGGGCCTGTGGCAATATAGGCATCTGGGCGTTGACGGGCTCCTACCTTGCTTGAGAGACGGTGTTTGTTCATTTTTAGCTCTCTCAAAATTCTGTACATGGTGGCTTCTGAACCCAAGTAGATTCCCTGATCCGCAAGTTTGGGAACAATTTGATGGGGATTGACATCCCCAAATTCCGATGATGTCAGGACATCCATGATTTGTTCCCTCTCTTTTTGGGATATTTTGTTACCAGGCACCGCCCGCGAACCTTTGCGCTGATCATTAAAGCCATTCTTTTCCCAGCGTTGCACCGTTCGAAGCTGTAGCCCCAGAAGTTCTGCTGCAAGACGCTTTCGTGCACCACCCTTGCATGCCTCCTGAATCAGCGCCAAGGCTTCCTTTTTGTCGCCTTCACTGATCAATCGTCCTTTGGATCCCCCCAGATAGAGTCTGCTTTTTTTTTAAGAACCAGCAAGGCCGCTGTCTCAGCAAGCGCTTTTTCCTTGCGGTTTAACTCTTTCTTTAAAGCGGCATTCTCCTTCTTTAACCGAGCAGACCCTTTGGATTTAACGGAGGCCTTGGCAGGGGTTGACAATGAAAGAATATCCTTCTTCCATTGTTCAAGGTGATGAGAAAAAACCCCTCTTTTACGGCACCAAGAGACACGCTCCTTCTCCGCCATGGTACCTGTCTCCATCAAAGCTTTCAGTCGTTCTTCGGCACTCCAGTCCTGGGGACGTTTTTCTTTTTTATTCACAGTTAGATTTCCATCTTTTTTGTGGTTTTTGAGCCAATAACTCAAGGTGGACAGACCGATTCCGGCTTCGCTTGCTATTTCATGATGAGGTTTGCCACCCATCAGGACTTTTTTTATCACGGCCTCTTTTGTTTTGATCGGATATACCATAAAATCACCTCAATGCCCCAGAGTTTAAATTTTCAATTGAGGCGACTTCTATCCTGACACAGGGGG
>NZ_FWXY01000067.1 GCF_900176365.1 Desulfocicer vacuolatum DSM 3385
GTTTTGCTTTCAATGTAATTGAAGGTCACGTGCCCATTGCGGTTGGAGACAATGTTTTTTTCACTGATGACTCCCCGGTACAAATATCGGGATAAGTATTTCAGGGCTGTTATGCCGGTGCCCACTTTGGTGCAGTCGACAACCCACCGGGGTTGAACACCTCTGGGGATCGGCATCCTTTCCTTGTTTAACCCATCAAGGAAACGGGCACGGAATACTTTGGCCAACGCTTTTTGATTGAAGAGGTATTTGCCCTTTTTTTTCCGCCATTGTCGTCTGGCCTTATCCACACCGCCGCCTGGAACGACCACATGGATATGTGGATGAAAATCCAGCCTCCGGTTATGGGTGTGCAACACCATGGTCATGCCGATTTCGGCACCAAGGAATTTGGGGTTAAGACCAAAATCCCTCAGTGTGCTTGCCACACATTCAAACAGCAGAGCGTATCCCGTTCTCTGATTTTGGTAGATCATGTGTCTGAACTCACAGGGGATTGTAAATGTGACCATAAAATAATGCACCGGCAGAATTTTATTTTGCTGCCGGTCGATCCAGTTGCTGGTCTCATGGTTTTGGCATTGGGGACAACTACGGTGACCGCAGGATAAGGGGCGCCATTGTGTATGGGAACATTTGGGGCAACTTACAAAAAGTTCCCCGGCATCGGACGTACGGCAAGCCCGCATGGCATTCAGGGCCTTTATTTGTCCCGGAAGTACGGTATCAGCATGGAGGGACAAAAAGACGTCGTAATATTCATCTATTATTGTAGAGAGTTGCATGATCACACCTTCCAAAAATCAACATGAATGGTGTTGATCAAATTGTTGATGGTTGTCATGCCGTCTTTTTCCACTACATCTGTAATATGAGCATAACGGGCAGTTGTGTTGGGGTTTGCATGACCAAGAAGCGCCTGGATGTGTCGGAGACTCAGGCCTTGCTCAAGGAGATGTGTGGCGTAACTGTGGCGAAGGGAATGGATGGAGACTTTTTTTTTATGCCGCATTCAGCAACAACGATTTTCATAGCCTTCTGGACCCCGCCCCGATCCATATGGCTTGTTGCTTTTTGAATGGTTTTCAGGGAACCATTGGCATTGGGAAACAGCAGTTTGGGATGCCTGTGGCGTTTCCATAACTCCCGCAGCCCCGTCAGGGTAAGGTCGGGCAGAGGGACAAGACGGTCTTTATGGCCTTTTCCCCTGCGAACATGAATGCATTTTCGGGTAGCATCAATATCACCGACTTCAAGCGACAAAGCCTCTCCCAGTCGAAGGCCCATGGAGTAGGTAGTCAACAGAAACACACGGTAGCGCAATTTCCGTGTTTTGCCGATGATGTTCTCGACTTCAGTCGATGTAAGGACATCAGGAATGGTTTTGACCTTGGGCGGTTTGACAATATCCACCCATTGCCATTCCTTTTTCAGTACAAATTTCCAGAAGTGCTGTAATCCGAGACGGTCAATTTTTACAGTGCTCCAGGAATGAGATTCAACCAGATCTGCAAAATAGCGTTGCAGATCATCGGGTGTTAATTGATCCGGACAGCATCCAAAATATTCCCTCGCTCGGCGGACAGCCCGGGAATATGAATCAATAGTTTTTGGGGCTTTGCCCTGAAGTTTCAATGTTTTTTGGTGGCGGGCATAAAGTTTGTTGAAACGATTCACTTCTGATTGTTTCATGATATACTCTCCTGAAAAAAGGGTTGTGAGGTGGTTCTGTATGAACACTCCACATAGTATACATGACTTCAGCTTTTTCTGCCGCGTAGCGGCTTGGTTCAAC
>NZ_FWXY01000062.1 GCF_900176365.1 Desulfocicer vacuolatum DSM 3385
ATTGACCTCCTTTCGCATTTGTATGTTATGGGAATCATTATACCGCGAATGGTGATTCAACAAAACCTTTTTGGTTCTGGCTTGTCCAGGTTAGGACATACTCGCCCACAAGAAGATAGCAGGGAACTGTTGGTGAAAATAGAAGGCATCATTAAAAACATTGCACCACCAAACAAGTTGATAATCACATCCAGGCTGGAAATCCTGTTAGAAGCTTTTTCAACTGAAGAAATAACCAATTGCAGGATCAACAAACAACATTGGGAAGACCTGACGATCACAGATAATAGTGTACTTAAAAAATTTTGGATCGAATTTGCAAAAAATAGCGAACTTCCTCAGCGCATAATTGACTTAGTGAAAGACAAAATAGAGGAGGAAGAGAAACAAAGTTTATTACAGATAGGGCAATTAAATTTTGTAGCTAATGTTGAACCTGAAAAATTGCAAGAACAAAGTGTTGAGGATATAGAGCATATTGCAAGGTATAACTCAGAAAATATTGCTAAATCAATTCAGGAGAAAAACAAAGCTGCCGCAGAAATATTAGCTGTTTTAGGGTTTTGTTCAACAGTAATTGACCCTGTTTCCTTTATTGATCTTGGGTATATTTTTTCAGATGATCAAAAATTTTATGCAATCAATAAAAGAGACTCTTTCATTTTAACACCTGGGGGTAAAGAAGACCCCTTTCCTAAATATTCTGATAAATATGATTTAGACAATACTATTTTAGAGGCTTTGGAATATCTTGAAGAGCGGCAATTGATTAGAATAAACGATCAAGAAATTCTATTCTCTCATCCTAATTATTATGAGGCCAGTCGGTATCTGTTCTGCCCGGTGAGCAAAATTAAGCAAAAAAAGCTGCTCACTTATTTAAAGCGGAGCCTGTCATGCTTAAACCCTAAAACAACTCAGCTTGCAACTAAACAGTTTGAGTTTTTATATACCAATGCGAAATCGGCTTTCAAAAATGAAATTTTAAATTTGGCTATAGAAACCCTGAGTTCAATTTTTCCGGGTGTTGAAGATAGCGGCTTGTTATTTTTGATGTATCATATTGATCAATTAGGGCGTGAAGACGTAAAAACGGTAGTCAGAAAGATACAACAAGGTGGTACGAACTCAGAAAGGATATATTGGTATAATAATAAAATACCGTACATTTCTCAACAGGGTGGTCTTTTCGTTTCACATTTCAGATCTTCTGACATAAATGTTGAGCTAATTGAGAATATTAAAAATAGATTAAAGCGGGAAGAACGGGTCTCTTCATATGAAGCGTGGACTTACATAAACAATTTGGACTCTGCGACAATAGAAAATGTAGCCCTCTTAATTCCCAAGACTCTGCTACAACAAAATGAAGCTTTTATTAGGAAAAAAGTTGCGTCTATTTTCATAGCCAAGAGCCCTTTTGACTCCCATTATGAGGATTTGATAGGTATTGCCATTAATGATGAGCACCCGGATGTAGTCTTCAGCACTGTAAAAGCTTTGGTTTTAAATTGGACAAGTTTTAATTCCATTCAGCGACATATTGTGATTGATTTGATTGAAAACGCTCTAAAGAAAAGAGCGATTGCAATTCGAATGTACAATTTTGTGACAGAGTTTGAGACAGACTATGAGGACAATTTAATCCATCGGAATTGGAAGGATTTTACTCCAGATGAAAAAAAATCAATATGGCAATTATGGGGCCGATTATATTTGACTTTCTCTGAAGATTTGCCGTTGTCAGTCTATACTAATACAGGGCGCTTTGGATTGACAATGGACGAAGCGATGAAACATTTAGATGTAGAGACCGGCGTTCGTGTCTTAGAAAAGTGGTTCAAGAGAATTGATTATCAGGTAAGAAACGGAAAAATTTTGGATGAATACGAATTGGCAGTTGCTGACAATTTGATTTTCCTAACTCAAAAAAATCATAAAATTCGTTCACACATTTTCGATGATTTAATTTCTCACCAAGAAACAGATTTCTTATTGTCCAGTTTAAAGTGGATTGTCGGTGCATGGAATTATTTAGATATCACCGAAAAAGATAAAATTATTGGTTTGCTTAAAAGTGATAGAACAGATTTGAGATGGATAAAGGCTGTCTTGCTGAACTCGCATAATCCTCCTAAAGAAGTACTTCATGAGCTTTTTGGTGATGTCGATTTTTTTTGTAGGAATTATGAGGATATTCTTGACGAGTTCTCAGATGAATTACTGGAAGATAGTTTGCATGTATATTGTGGCTTTCCACAACCCCTTTGGTGGTTGGCGGTGCATCACCATAATGAACCATTTTGGGGAGGCCTTATAAGGTATATCTTAGTAAACGTATCTCCAGTGGGATTTAATATTTGTCTGGAGGAGTTTTTGAGAAATGGTGTAAATGGATTTCCTGAAACCTGGAATGATGGTTTCAAGGTATGGGAACAAGTTTGTGATGCATCTGATGATAAACGTTTGTTGGCAGACAGCCTTATTTTTAATTGTGCGAGAAGTGTATACAATTTTTCAAATACGAAAAGATTATGGGACACCCTGATAGATAGCTATGCTAAGGATGGAAATGAAGATGAAATCATTTCTATTATAGTTGAAAATATTGAGTTACTTCAACATACCGACGGTAAAGATGGGATTTTTCGAATTTTTAAAAAAGAATTTTTCTTTGGAAAAATATTTCCAAAACTAATTGGAGATAATTTCACCTGCCAATTAATTAACGAAATTTCTGATGATTCAAAAGATAAAATAATAGATTATTCTATCTTTTTGAATTCAGAAATAAGATTGCTTGCAACTGTTGAAATATTAAAAAAGAAGATTGAAAAACATAAAGTACCAGATGAGTTTAAAGAAAATATTTTAAACATATCCAAAAGGATCAAAAGCAAAGGTGAAGTAGTCTTGGATAAAATGCAAACTAAATATGAGTATCAACTACCCAAATGGTTTTCTTTTAGGCCTAAAATAAGCGTGTTTTAAACAAAAAACATCAAAAAAAAGCTCGAAATGCCTTTAATTACAGTGTATATTTGATCCACTACAAAAAAAT
>NZ_FWXY01000061.1 GCF_900176365.1 Desulfocicer vacuolatum DSM 3385
GGCAGGACACCTTTCTCTTTAAGTTCCATCACCATTCCAGACAATCGGCGGCGCTCCTGCTTCAGTTTTTCCCGGCGTTCAACCAGGATGGGAGAGTCCTTTGTTGCCAGGACCAACCCTTGGAGCGGTGGGTGGGTGAAGTGCAGGTATGTAAAAGCTGACATAGTCGGAAGAGGTTCGAATTGCTCTTTCAGAAGCTTTGCCAACTGATTTTCACCCATCCGGGTGACCCGTTTCAAGGAGGTCGGATGCTTATCCGCTAACTCAAAAAGCTGGTGGGCATATACTATTCCATATCGTGATAGATTTTTCACCAGCGTCTCAGGCAATGATGAGTGCTTTAAGAGGAACTTGCGGCTGAATAATCTCATGTTTGATCCTCCGGGTTATCTTTTTGGGGATCAGCTGTCGGTTCAACATTCCTCTCCAGAAACTCTTTCAGGGACTGCTCACCGTTCATCTCCTGCTCTGGCGGTTGCTCCAGGATTAAGCCGTCAAGGGGATAGCTGGGCACAGGCTCCTGTAACAGGTCAAGTGCTTCCTGGGAAAGATGGCTGTTAAGTTCTGTCAATAGAGAGTTGATCATTTCCAGTGTGACGTCCTCCGGCAGCAGTTCTGGCTTTTCTAAGAGTCGTTGAATAAGTTCAAGGGCCTGTAGAAGTGTCATAACGGAATACTCCTGGCAGAGTTGGACAAAATAGGCCGGTAATTCCAGATCGCTCAGATAGATTGTTTCCATCAGCGCTCTCCTCCTTGGATAAGGTTTTTCAGTTTCATTTCACCATGTGCCATTCTCCTGAAATCTTTAAAAGGCCGGTAACCTGCTAAGCGATAGGGATGAACATGGCTTCTTACCCAGAGGCCAATACCAAGGCAAAAAAGCAGCAGCAACAGACTTTCAGATACGTTGGTATCAAGTTCCCATGCAATCAATGCACTGCTTCCCGCAATGTAACCCAGAGAAGGGAATATGACGGTCAACACGATGCCTATGTAACATAAATCAGGGGGGATGGACAACTGTTCCGTAAGAAGTGGAGAAAAACAGAAGAAAAGGGTTGTTGCACCGATACGGTGGAATACAAATGCGGTCCAGCCTGATTGGGTCCGCATGCCAACGGCTGCTCCGGCAACCCCTGAAATGACACTGGCCGGATAAATCATGAAGTGGTTGAAAAACCAGATTCCAAGGAAGTTTCCGATATACAGAATGTGCCAGCAGGTTGCCAGGGTGATGATGCCCATCATAACGCCAGTCATCATTTGTAGCGCAATCATACCGAAGAAGAGTAGCACAACGCCGAAAACCAGGCCAATATATGGGATGTTTTTAAGAAAGGTGAGCAGTTGCTTTCCTTCTTTGAAGTCAATTCCTGTACCGTAAAAAATAGCATGGGAATCAAGCAGCAGGAGTGTGCGGGTACCAAAATCTTGCTGTTTTTTACCGTATCCCAGAAACCACAACACCTTTTCTGTATTAGTAGGTGCATCTAACTCATTGAGTACTGCAAATTTTGCAGTGCTTTTCAGGGGCGTGTCAATCTCAAGAATCACCTGTTGGCTGTCTGGGAGATGGTGAAGCGCATGAATTGGCCCCACAATGAAATCCGGGCTTGTAAACAACCAGAAAAAGAGGAGGATTGCTCCTGAAATAATGAGTATTGAAAATGCGACAACGGTTCGTTTGGGAAGCTGATAGATCATTGCCCAGATGACAAGATAAAGCCACTTTAAATATTTCATGGGAATTTCCTTTACTAATTAAATAGTGTTTCAGCAGCGTGGCAGTCTTTTGTTTCTGTACCCTGCCGTGATCAGCCTGTTTTCATTGGCAAGCACCAGGTATGCATAGCGCTTTTTATTAAACAGCCGGCCTTCCTTTTCATTCAGCTTATCAATTATTTTTTTTCGATCACGGCGATGGAAATGATAGATCTGGTGTTTTCCTGTCTGATTTACCCTGTGTCCAAATTCTAAGAGCCAGTTGATTATTTTCTCCGGTATGGCACGGTGTTGAATTCTCTGGGTGGCATGTTTGGTGAGGTGTAAATTGGTAATCATGTTTTGCCTCCTTTGGTTGGCATTTGAGCGAAAATGCTTTTTCTCCAGGACTTAATTGTATATACGGAGCAAGTGGAGGATTTTTTTCACTGACTGTAAAATATTTAAATACCTGGACTGGGGAGAGGCTTCATTTTGGTTTTGCCGGGGTTCGTTGTGAAGAGTGTGGACATGGATACCTTCTGGCGTTTTCCTGCAAGCGTAGGCAATTTTATCCATTCTGCCACCTGAAAAGGATCATTGGATAAATATCAGAGATTGTTGCTAATACTCGGGGTTAAGTTTGGATTGAGGTAGCATTGAACGCCTGAATTGGGCAACTTTTGAGTTCACCATTATTTTTCAAAGGAGATCAAATTTTTGTTTTCTTCCTGTTAATCGGCATCAATGCCCTGTTAAGAAAGGCCTCATCAAGCCCCCTGGTATGGGCATTGTACGCCCACCGGGCAAACTGTTCCAAAAGTGAATTGTTTTCATCTTTAAGCCTTTCATTTTCAGCCTTTAACCGATCTATACGCTCCATGGCTTTCTGCAATTCCACAGATTTAAATTCCGACTTTGAATCAGAGCCAGTACTTAGGAATTGCTTTTTTAATGAATATGCCTTTTTGATCCGGTCATGGCGGGAAAGCGCCTGCCTGGAATATTTACGCAATAATCGCATTTGTGCAGCAAGTATCAAGTTGTCCCAAGTAAGTTTCTCACTGCGGGACCAGCCGTCAATAATTTTTACAATGGTTTCAATATCATTATCTGAAAGATGTACCGCCATATCTGCCACCTTTTTATGATTTGGTTTTCGTCTCTTGCAATGCTTTAGCTTTGCTTTGGGAAAGGGCCCGGATGCGACTCAGCATTTGAGAATCTGCATTTTCAATCTGAACTTTATCCTCCATGGCCACCCGGATGGGTGAAAATTCCTTATCATTTGATAGTTGAATCACTGCACCTTCAGGCACATTGGGATCACTGAGTATGGCCCATAGATTCCGAAGCCGTTTCACCGTCAACTGATGATGGATCAATCACCTGTCAGCACCTGAAGAACCTTTTTCAATAGCCTGTTTTGCCCGTTCAAGTTGTTCTTCGGCATCCAGCAGATTTTGTTCTATCCGTGCTGTTTTTTCAGTATTGCCCTTGATGCAGATCTGCTCTGTGCAGTTGATGCAGTCGGCATGACGCTGGCAAGGCATCATGGTCCAGTCATGAATGCAAAACCCCAATTCCGTTGAGTGAAGGGTGGGGATGGTTAACTGCATGAATGCTTCACGGGAAATCGGTGCCTTTGCCACAAATTCGGCCAGGGGACCGAACATGCTTCCATCATCAATGTTACGCACCTTTTCAATCAACTCGGGTCAACCCCTTTTTTATGGAGAGTTTTATCTCGTAGTTTTTTATTTATTTTTACTCCAAGTTTGAATTGTTGAAAGCACAAAATTGTTCAT
>NZ_FWXY01000060.1 GCF_900176365.1 Desulfocicer vacuolatum DSM 3385
GTGTTGAATGTCAGAATAAATGGACAATTATTTTCCGATTATTTTGACCAAGTCAGAATTTTTTCATAATCAATGGACCATCCAGACAACTATCACATTAGTCACAACATTTTTTTGCTCATCAATTAAGCTTTCAAGACGATTCAACAATTTTTTTAGCTTTGCAAAGAGTTCTATTCAAATACGCTTCCTTCTGCCTTTGTCCAGAATGATTTTTCCATTCATCCCTCTGTTCCAAAATTCTGCATTTGACATCATTTTCATGCATTCCCCTTCTAAACAGAGCCACGGCATAGGCAAAATCTGTGGCAGATTCATCGCCACGGTGATAGTGATTTCTGGAAAGATTTTGAAGACGACACACGCCCCCCTCCAGGGGTAGAGGGGAAAGGGCTGGAGTTTTATGTTGGGTTGTCGCAGTCACAGGGGGTGGTATTTGCGCTGTCTGTTTCCAGTCGACCCAAACAAGTCTTGCCAAAGGGTAATGACCGAAGGGGTTACGATATTTTGATTTTCGATTCCTGAAGCCTGGGCATCTTCCCCATCTATTATAAGGATCTGCACCGGGATCGGATTTCATTTTTTTCAGCCAGTACCGTTTTTCTTCCAAGCTCAAAGCTCGGTTTGCATGTATCCACACTTGAAAATTATCTGGAGAAGTTTCCACCACCATCCGGCCTGGTTTCCAAGTGCCATCGCACATCTTGTGGTGTCTGTGTAAAAGCTCAGAGGTGATATCGTCGGCCATGAGATATTCGGCTTGTACCAGGGGTTGGATGAGAATGTGTCTGCCCTGAACATTTTCGGCCTTGAGATAGGGGATGTTCTTGAAAGCCAGATCTAAGATCCATCTTTTGCCAGCTGTTATATCGAGCACAGCCAGGTGGCATGAACTGTTAAAGAAACGACGAAGTTTCCAAAGGATTTTTTCCATAGATAAAAATGCCCCGGAGAGGGGGGGCTCTCCAGGGCGAACTTGGAATAAAATTAGAAGATTTCACTAGCCGCAATTCGAACGTGGTCTGCTGTTACCATGTTCTGTTGCTGTTGAGCAGCCGTGATAATGGCTCCCCGGGCCAGATTGTTGGCCTTTCTGAACAGACCACCGGAGCCTTGATGAATGGCAGTTATTGCGGATGGTTCAAACAAATTTTTCTCAACCCCGGCAATGCTCAGATGGTGCAAAAGATAATCCTCCATTCCCTGCTGATCCACACCCTGCAGATGACATCTTGCCACCACCCGGGATGCTAAGGGCATGGCATACCGGTATTTGAGATTGTCCACCAAGTTTGCCTGTCCTGTCAGGACCATCGGTAAAAAGGGTTTTGAGTCCCCTTCAAACTGAGTCAAGGTGTGCAGCTCTGTAAAGACTTCCAGTCTCAGAAGCGAAGCTTCATCAATGATGAGCAGGATTTTCATTTTTTTGTCCACAGTGTCAAGCACCTCCTGTTTGATCCTTCGGACCATGTTCACCCGAGAGGTGCCCGTGGGTTCAAGGTTCAGCTCACCCAATATATTCCGGTAAAGTTCCAGGATAGAGCCGTTGGATGCCGTTACATGGATCAAACGGTACTCCGAGGAGTGAAGGTTCCCTGAAACATACCTAAGAGCTGTTGATTTACCACTGCCGATATCTCCGGTTATCAAGGCAATGGCACCCAAATTGACGGCGTAGTGGATACGATTTTCAGCCCCTTCAATTTCATTGGTTTTTAAAATGTCCTTATGGGCTATGTCGGCGGTAAAGGGCTCTTTTTGCAGTTGAAAGAACAACCGATGGGTGTTAACATTCATGAACGACCTCCCCATACGCCACCGGTTTGAGCGATTGGATTATCCACCTCAATCACAGGTTTACTGTTTTTATCTCGCTTGATCCGGCAGTTTACGTGCACGTTCACCGGCTTTAAAGTTCCGTAGGATTTCTGAGCGTATTTGAGTTCTACCTGGTCGTATTCTCCCTCGTGAAACAGTAAGTCTACTTTTTTACCGATGAGCTCCACCGGCCCTTCATAAAGATGATTGTCCAGCATGATGATCCGATCTTTTGTGATTTTTCGCTGTACTCTTTTTCTGAAAAAATCCCTCAAGTCAGCGGGGGCTTGGCGGATGCATTCCATACCGTCGGCAAACCGTTGTAGTGGTTTTTGGCCGGTGGCCGAGTGTTTGCGGTTGTTGTACGTTTCCAACCAGGCAGCAAAACTTTTATTAAGGTCCTCAATGGTATTGCCGGTAAATCCGGGTAAAAACTGTGAGCGTACGGTCTTAAAAAATCGTTCAATTTTTCCCTTGCCTTGGGGTTTGTAAGGACGGGCGTGGATCAAGGCGATGGCAAGGGATGCAGTAATGTGCATCAGGTGGGTAGATTTATAAGCACTGCCGTTGTCAACGTAGAATTTGCGGGGTAATCCCCGGCGTAAAAGGGCCTGCTCAAAAGCATGCATGAAGGCCTTGGTGTTTTCCGATGCATAAAAGAAAGCATACACAATCAGCCGTGAATGATCGTCGATGAAGGCAATCAGATAACTCTTGCCCTGCCTGCCCTTGATTTCCACCCGGGGACCGTGCATCACATCGCTTTGCCACAGATCATTGGGATGTTCCGCCTCAAATCTACGGCGATCCTCAGCAGGCATTCTTTTTTGCATCAGATCATGTTGGTGATAAAAACGATACATTGTTGAAATTGAAGGAATTACAGAAAAAAGTCTTTCCTTCACAATACGCTCTCTTATAAAGGTAATAGAGACCTCCGGTTGTTCCCTTCTCAGCCTCAAAAGGGTCATGCACACATCATTGTCAAGTACCCGGGGCTTGCCTTTATCTTCCCTGTCATTCGGGTAAAGAGATTCAAGCTTTTTACCGCCGGTGCGGTAAAGTTCTACCCACCGTTTCAACGTACTGCGGCTGATACTGGTTTTATTAGAAAAAGGAATCGTCCATTTGCGGGCGCACTTCTCCTGGAACAACTGCTCTTGCTTGCCATATTCAAGCTCAATACCGGTTACAAAGTCCTGAATCACACCATAGCGGAATACCGCAACATCTATTTTTTGTCTTTCGTCCATGGAACCTCCTTGAAATATTAGTTTCCTGATCAATATCTTCTTTGGAAACCCTTTTCAAAGGAAGCCTTTGGTGGAGTGAGCTCTGGATGATCTTCATGTCAGATCAAATGGACCTACTCACGGGAATTCGCTCCATTTCAAGCAATTTATCATAACCTGACATCAGTCCGAATGACCATGAGCAATCTAAAACAGCCATTACCTGGTTTTGCAAATTCCGAAGCCAGTGACGCATCCGTGCGGTACAAACATCTGACTTTGGCCACCTGCCGGTTTTAATGCGATGGTCAAGGGATGAACGAATGGTTTTTCGCGAGGATTGAAAACGACTGTAGTGACTTAACGGTCTCAAGGTGATCACGCAACGGCAAATATGGCAACGATAACGCTTTAAAAATAAGTGGGTTCTAAAACCATCAAAAATAGCTCTGACATATCCATGGCTCCAGACTTTACCACTTGAGCCACATTTGGGGCATGCACACGGTCTTTCCCAAGGGTATTCTTTACCTTGCTCAAAAATTTTCTTGAGTATTACATCAACAAATTGTATCATGTTCTCATGTTTTGTTGAGGGCTATAAGCCCCCAAGTTTTAAGGCGGATGAGAGCGGCTACTCTCTCCGCCTATTTTTTTCACAAAAAAAGCCCTAATCCCAGGACCATTTAATCTGATATATTTTGAATTTGGTCAACTTATTCTGAAAATTTCTGCATTCAAGTAGTTATTTTATTGTGGCACTTAACA
>NZ_FWXY01000059.1 GCF_900176365.1 Desulfocicer vacuolatum DSM 3385
CAATTTTTCTCTGCTCATTTTTATGCTCCTTTCAGGCATTTTTTATTACCCGATTACGAGCAAAAAGTCTCCACATTATATAGGGGGTTAGAGAGACCCCACCACGAAATGCGAACACCGAAAGTTGAGATATAAAAATGAACTTGACCCCAGAGCTATCTTGAGCCTAAATCCATGGGTCCAACAATTCAACCCCACTTACTTTCATATCTTTAATATTTCTTGTTACAACAACCAAATCATGGAAAAGTCCGGTAGCTGCGATAAGCCCATCAATTGCAGGTAGTGTTTTACCCAAAAGTTCAGATTGCGCCTGAATTTTTCCCCACGTTACTGCTGTCTGAATATCAAAATTAATGATTCTATTTTTAAATCGTGCTCTTAAATCATGCTTTACCCATTTATGAAGCGTACTTTTTTTCCTGCTCTTTGGCAGCTTTTCTATTCCTTTATGAAGTTCACCAATTGTCAAAACGCAGATGAATAAACTTGACTCTTCTATATTTGATATCCATTGAACAACCTTTTGATCTGGTTCCTGTTTTATTAACTCAGATATTACGCATGTGTCCAGTAAGTAGTTCATAGGGAGATATCCCTTGGCATTTCTTTATTTCTTGAACACTCAACCCCCTCTTTAGCAAGCGGGGAATTTTTAAAAAATTCAACCAGAGTTGTCTTGGGTTTTATTAGCCGATTGTATTCGTTAATTGAAATAACAACTACGGCTTCTTTACCGTGTTTGGTCACAATTTGAGGACCTTTTTTCTGGACGATTTCAACAAGATTACTGAATTTATTTTTCGCATCTTGAAGTTGCCAATGGTTTTCAATCATGATGACACCTTGCTATTATTATTTTGCTATCAAGAATTCACGCCAGACTGTCTAAACTATATTTGCCATGGATAATAATGTCAACTGTTATTCAATTGATATAACTCTCAGGGTACATGGCTTTTCCTGTAATTCCGGAGAAACTATAGATAATTCGACTTTGTGCTTCAAACACCACTTAGACATCAATTAAGGAAATATACATTTTAGCACACTTAGCAAAAACAATTCAAAATGAATGGACATTATGAATAATCAAATATGGTGCTCGGAATAACTATTTGTGACCAAGTTTCAATCCACGCTCCCGCATGGGGAGCGACCCGCTGCTATTTTTGCCGATCTCACCAGCGATGAGTTTCAATCCACGCTCCCGCATGGGGAGCGACGATATTGCATCTTCGCGTGGCATCACACCAGTTCCTGTTTCAATCCACGCTCCCGCATGGGGAGCGACAACCACATTTACAAATAGCAATACCTCTCTGACAGTTTCAATCCACGCTCCCGCATGGGGAGCGACTTGAGGTGGACGCCACCGCCGTAGACGGTTCCCAGTTTCAATCCACGCTCCCGCATGGGGAGCGACCGCTGCATACCCAGCAAAATTACCATCCTTGAAGTTTCAATCCACGCTCCCGCATGGGGAGCGACCCGGTGCCAATCTTCAATGTATCCGGCAAGAATTGGTTTCAATCCACGCTCCCGCATGGGGAGCGACCGCTACACATATAACCATCTATAATACAACTTAAAACAACCACAAAAAAGCGAACCCAACTTCAAAAAAAACATTTCATAAAAACAAAAATAAATTTTTAAGATTTCATATAAAAATTAACAATTTATATTTACGCGAACCCATAATAACGCTACATAAGCATTCTCAAGTCAAATCAAGCCTGTAAAGCCATGCTTATAAAAAACAACTAATGCTTCGCAACAAAACTATAAAATTAAAGGCCCCTCCAGATCTACAGCCTTTTTTGCACCAATATGCTCCACCTTGCGTCTCCAGTTAGAACCCAAAAAATAGAATCGCAGGCTATCCAAATCTGGTTCTATCTCCTCCATCAATTGCTGGCGTAAAACCGTCCATTGAGCAGGGTCAACAATGCATTCAAAAACAGAATACTGCACGCGTTGCCCATAATTTTTACAAGCCTTGGCAACACGGCGCAAACGCTTCTGACCATTTTTTTCAATGGAAACATCATAGCTGACAAGAACAAGCAAAACTCCTCCTTAATTATTTCCAAATAAAGGGAGGATATCCATCAATATCCCCCCGGATAAATCTTGCCAAAAGCAAAGCTTGAACAAAAAACAAATTCCCAATTTCAATTTTTTCATTCAAAAAGGGATGGATCAATTGTTCTTGCTTTCTTTTTTGATAGGTTTCAAGAACAGTCCTACGCACTGTATCATCCATAAAAATGCCTCCAGACTCTTTACGACTAAATCCATCAGCAGAAATCTGATTACGGTTAATCATTGACAATATCAGTCTATCTGCAAAAAATGGCCTGAACTCTTCCATCATATCCAGGGCCAACCCCGGTCTTCCAGGGCGGTCCCGGTGTAAGAAACCAACTGCCGGGTCAAGCCCCACCGTTTCAAGTGCTGAGCGCACATCATGGACAAGAAGTGTGTAGACAAAAGAAAGAAGACAATTAATTTTATCTGTTGGCGGGCGTCTGTTTCTTCCTGCAAAGAAAAACTCGTCTTTTTGAGAAAGAATCAATTCGTTGAAAACACCAAAATATTGACGTGCGGCATCCCCCTCAATACCCCTCAAGTGATCTGGATTTTCATTTTGTAATTCTCTTTTAATATAAACTCGAAGCCTGCTGGATACTTTTTTAACGGAATCTTCATCCATTTTTTCCCGGTGATCTCTGAGGGCTCTTTCAAGAACAGTCCGGCAATTTAACAATTTACCCGTAAGAAAAAAGCCAGCTATTTTTGCAGAGGTTTGTCTGCAATCAGCCATACGAAATTGTTTTCTTCGCAATAACACATTCCCTGTAACAGGCCCTTTGACCATAGCAAGAAATCGACCATGTTTGGTTAAAAAACTTATAGACACATCTTTTTCAGCACAGAAACCCATCAAAAAAGGGCTGCATGTAACAACGCCAAAGCATATAATCCCTTGAAGTGTATGAATGGGAATCTGTAACCGGGTCTTTTGCTCAATCCTGACCGCAACAGTCTCTCCCTCTTTGAATAGATATGCCCCTTGGGTGGTCACAAAGAGAGTGTTCAGATGCTTTTTCATTTAACTCAACTCCTTATGGACGATACGTTCCAACCACGCTGATACCTTTCTTGATTTTTCAATAGCTTTTGGCAAACACAAATTCAAAAAAGAACAGGTATCACACTTTTTTTCATAATGGGGTGCCGGTGTTATTCCAGAGTCAATCATTACATGAATTTTCTTGGCAGTTTCAATGGTTAGTTGACGCAACTTATCATCAAAAACAACACTCTGCCGTCTCCTTGTTTTTCCGTAAAAAAGAGCACCTTTTTCCAGCCTAAGATTGAGCATTTCCTCAAGGCACAGGGCTTGAGCACAAAGCTGCACCTTATCGGCAGGATTCTGTTTAGGTTTCCCTCTTTTATATTCCAGCGGAAAAGGAATCCATTGTTTTTTTGAACCTTTCTGTAGATTAAATTCCACCACATCGGCTTTTCCGGTTATGCCAAGCAATCGGGATTTTAGGGGCAAGCTGTATTCAACCCTTGTCTTGCCCCTGTTGCCATGATCTCCTCTATCCACCCTTTCATGCATCACACGCCCCTCGGCTGTGAATTTGTTTTCAACCCATAGCTGTTCAATATGGATCAATGCACATTGTCTCTCACAAAAAAGCATGTGTTGAAGCGCAGATAATGAAATGTATTCATTTTCATTGTATTTGCTCATACCATCCTTTTGTGTTTTTTTTCTCAGCATTGTCTGATTATCTTCCGCAAGAGTAAGATGAGGGGAACGCCTTATTAATAAAACGTAATCAGCAATAAAAAAACATTTTAAAAAGTTAAAATCTTGCCTTCATAATGTCTGTGGTAAAATAGGCATCTAATCTGTCATATTTTTTTAAACGTAAAGCAAAACGGTAGATGTCAAGCAAGTTGTCGCCTCAACATAAAAAAAATCGTGCTTACCGCAACACCTTCTCATGACCTCCGACGGACTTTTTTGGATGC
>NZ_FWXY01000073.1 GCF_900176365.1 Desulfocicer vacuolatum DSM 3385
ACGGGCAGCTGTGTGGGAGAGTAGGACGCCGCCGGATTATCTTTTTAAATAGCCCTGATCATTATTTTATAATGGTCAGGGCTTTTTTGTTTGGGAAAAAGAGGTTCTTGTAATACAAAGGAATTGGACTGTTGCAAAATCCTTGAACTTTAAATTATTGGGGTTGATCGTAAACTGGGCCACTATACGTGATATAAAATTCTATTGACTTCAAAGTGCTGTAATTACAGTTATTAATTTTTATCTCTGAAGTTTTGTTGCAAAATGGCCCATGTTATGTCCAATCCCAAATTATTTATGATGAAAGAGATGGAAAATGTTTTCGTTTTTAATGGCAGGCCTTGTTCTGGGTGCTTCTGCAGGTTTTGCCCCGGGGCCTTTGACTGCGCTTGTGATTTCTGAAACTTTGCAATATGATGTAAAGGCTGGTATCCGGGTGGCATTCAGTCCCCTGGTGACGGATTTCCCCATTATTTTGTTTACTTTTTTGATCTTGTCAAAATTATCTTCTTCCGGTGGGGTGCTGGGTACGATTTCTTTGGTTGGTGGACTGGTGCTGCTCCATATGGGGTATGGCAGTTTGAAGACCGATGCCAATGCACTTAAAATCACTTCTAAACCTGTAAACACCTCTTTGCAAAAAGGGATTGTTTTGAATTTAACCAATCCCCATCCCTATTTGTTCTGGATAAGTGTGGGAGCTCCCACTTTTTTAAAAGCATTGGATTTTCATTATTTGTCGGCCATGGGATTTATGCTCAGTTTTTATTTTTTCTTGGTGGGAGCCAAGATTGTTATGGCCGTGTTGGTGGGAAAGTCCCGTCACTTTATTTCCGGCAGGGGATATGTCTGGGCCATGCGAATACTGGGACTTTTTTTATTTGTTTTTGCCGGTTTTCTTTTCCAGGATGGGATAAGGTTACTGGGCGTCTAAGGGGATGGAGATTCTGTACTCCGACCATCGACCGTGGATGGAGCCGCTGAAGATGTGTAAATATTCGGGCAGCACCCCATCTTCACTCATTTGGGCCTGCTCACATAACAATAGTATGCTACGCACTCCCAACTAAGCGAAGATGGGGCACCGGCCGAACATTTACAAAACCAACCCGAATATTTACGAAGATGTGTAAAATTTCGGCATTCTTCATATGCCCTCAAAAGTACTTTACTCTTTATTAAGGGCGACCACCGAAAAATAGGTATTACCCCTGTGGAAGTGTAAAGTAAGAATGAAGAATGGCAAATTTTCTTTTTATTTTAGGTGGTTGTTGTTTTTATGAAAAATAAATAAAAAAAGTGTTTGACAAGAAGTAAGTTTGCATGTAGTTTCGCTGGGTCTTGTTGAGACGGCAACGCCGCTTGCAAACAGCGCGGCATGTTTCAGCAAGTTTTTTTGTGTCAAAAATGAATTTGATCTTTGAAAATCGGTTAGTGAATGAATTGAGTAAAAAGATGTTTTAAGTGCAGTCAAGCACATAAAAAAACATTTTAAAAGAATTATAACTGGAGAGTTTGATTCTGGCTCAGAATGAACGCTGGCGGCGTGCTTAACACATGCAAGTCGAACGAGAAAGTTCCTGCTTGCAGGA
>NZ_FWXY01000055.1 GCF_900176365.1 Desulfocicer vacuolatum DSM 3385
GTCGCTTATAATATTGAAAGGTTCAGAATGCGCTCATCCCTTTCAGATGTCACGCAATTTCTTAAATATTCAAAAAAACTTAGGACTCACGAGTTACCTATAGAATACATAAAACACCTCCTTATATAGAAGGTATCAAAAAAATAAGAATCGTCAATATTTTTTTATAATTTTTTAGATATATTATCTAACAGTTCATAGCCTTTCTACTATATTTTCAGGCTCCTTAGCTTGGTCAGTCCCTAATTCGCACTAATTCGATTAATCTTTTAAAGTTCTTGACAAGGACATCCATACCAGATTTAAAAAAATAAAATTGTAGAACTATGATAGTTCCTAAATCAATAGTATTTCATAGTATTGACATGGAACTAACAGGAGGCATCATTTAATGATGAAGCAGAAGTTAATCAGGTTATCTTACCCTGGAATGTTACTCCAGTTCCAGGCTCTAAGGTTTATCTTTAAGGGTAGCGGAAACGTGAATGTGAGATAAACGTGACAAGCCTTTTTAACAACTCCAAGGAGTACCTTACTCTTTAACTTTTGTTCGAGAGGTCTTAAAGACATCCATTATGCTGGTTTATGTAATTAATAAAAACGGTAATCCATTGATGCCGTGCAAACCCGCCAAAGCCCGAAAATTGTTAAAATCGGGTAAAGCAACAATAGTCAACCACACCCCTTTCACCATCCAGTTGACATGGAATTGTGAAGAACATACTCAGCCGGTTACCATCGGTATTGATAAAGGGGCTAAGCGGACCGGGTTCTGTGCGGTTTCCAAAGATAGGGTTTTGATTTCGGGAATTATTGAGCACAGAAGCGATGTAAAAGATAAAATGAGTACAAGAGCGGCGAACAGAAGACAACGCAGATCCCGGTTGTGGTATAGAGCACCGAGATTTTTTAACAGAAGCGCAAGTACAAGAAGTGGAAGACTGCCTCCGTCAATCAAAACCAATGTGGAAGAAGTCCTCAGAGTAGTGAAGAAACTCCCCCTGCCCATTGATCATGTAATTGTAGAAGATGTGTTGGTGGATATTGCAAAATTGAATGATCCCGATCTGACAGCCAAAGATTATCAGGCATCCAACAGACTTCATGAAAATCTCAGACTGGCCTGCCTGCTCAGGGATGGATTTACTTGCCGGTATTGCAAAAAGAAAAATGGCAAACTGGAAGCCCATCATATCATACCGAGAAGTAAGGGCGGCAAAGACACCATATTGAATCTTGTGACACTATGCAGCACCCATCATAAAGCGCTTCATAAGGGCAAAATAAAGATGGAACTCAATGGGGTCGGTAACCTGAAAGATGTGATTGCCCAAAGGACCATGCAAGGAAAACAGTCCCTCTACAAACTGTTGTCAAGATTTGGAGAGGTGAAGACGATATTTGGATATCAAACGGCAGAATACCGAAAAGCGTTGGGTCTTGCAAAGGATCATGATGTGGATGCGTTCTGTATTGCCAATTATTTCAGCATGTATGATCTGAGCTATCATAAGGAGAATTGTTTCAGAGTTTCTTTCAGGCCCAGGCAAACAAGACGGTGCTATCATGATTTACCCAAACCGGGTAAGGGCAGAGTCCGATATAAGGTCAATGAGCTGCTTGAAGGCTTTAGAAAAGGGGATATTGTCATGGTAAAAGATCACTTTATCAAACAAATCAATTCAATTTATTCCAATGGCAGGCTGGCTTTCAAGAGAATCAAGGGTGAACCGGCCTCCGCTTTGCCCAAAAATTGCAGATTGCTTTTAAAACAAAAAACAATAGTATTTGATGCTATCAAATTCTAATTAATACTATTAAATAATTGAATGGTTACAATACATGTATGAATTGTAGTTCTACAATGTTTGAACATTATGGATTGCATATCATTTATAAAGGAAAAACACTATGCCAACTGATTCACTGGTGAAAAAAAATTTAAACCTTGGAAAACCTGAAGCAAAAAAGAAATCAAATTTTGGCAAATCGGAAATTGGGCTTTTTGCAGGACTCATTGCAGCTATGGTTATATGGAATATTAATTTAAATGGTCTTTTACCAGAAGGACAAAAGTGTTTAGCACTGAGCTTAATGACTGTAATATTCTGGGCAACGGGTGTAGCCCATTCTGGTTATATTTCAGGGATTTACTTAATAGCTTTGGTCGTATTAAAAGTAGCGCCTTCTTCAGATGTATTTAGTCTTTGGACTACAGATACTATTTATCTGATCATAGGCGCTTACCTGATTGCCGGAGCTGTTAAGTCGTCGGGACTCGGTGAGAGAATCGGGTATAAAGTTATTCTTAAATTTGTTAGCACATGGAAAAGTGTAATATTCACAATCTTTATTTTGACTTTTGTTTTAAGTTTATTGATTCCTCATCCATGGCCAAGAGCATTTCTGATCATGTCGGTTATGGGCGTTGTAATCAAGAGTGCTAAGTTATCTAAGGAAGATTCTGTTAAAATAGGATTGACAATATTTGCATCGTCAGTTCCCATTTCATTAATTTTCCTTACAGGGGATAGTATTATCAATGTATTGGTAGTTAAGTTTTCAGGAATTGAATTAAGTTGGTTAGGATGGCTTTTATATATGGGCGTTCCAGCAACTGTTGCAAGTGTCCTTACATATTTCTTAATCTTGTCATTATTCAAACCAAGTGGAGATTTCAGTATCAATAAAGATGAAATTAAAGAAAAACTTACTGGACTGGGATCAATGTCAGAGATGGAAAAGAGAGCCTTTCTTTGGATTTCAATAGCAGTTGTACTTTGGATGACAGACTCAATACACGGAATTGCTTTAGGATGGGTAACATTATTAGTGGCAATGGGAATGAGTCTTCCAATCATTGGAAAAATATTGACGCCAAAGGATTGGAGCGGAGTTCCATTGCATGTACTATTATTCGTGACTGCTGCAATATCAATTGGAAAAATTGGTGGGCTCACAGGTATGAATTCATGGATTGCATCTGTAGTATTGCCCTCAAGCGTTCCTGCAAATCCATTTATATTTGCATTGCTGATTGCTCTGATAGGAATTTGCCTGCATATGGTACTTGGCAGTGTTATCGCTGTAATGGGAATTGCGATTCCTGCGTTGATCTCTTTTACAACCGCCACTGGCATGAGTCCTTTAGTTCCGGCATTATTAGTGTACTCATCAATAGCAATTCATTATGTATTTCCATTCCATCATCTCAACATGCTGGTGGGTTTAGGCGAAGTTAATGGAATGTATAGTGATAAGGATGTAATTAAGTTAGGGATTCCACTGACAGGTGTTGTATTTATAGTCGTACTTGTGGAAATAATATGGTGGAATATTACTGGTTTGTTGTAAACATAGTTTTTCAGAAAAACCTATTTTACATAACCATTTAATTTGTTAAGCAACTGTGCCAGGCGTCAATTACTTTGTCCGGTTCGCGTCAATTATCTTGTCCGGTTGTGCTACTGAAAACAGTGCGGAATGTGTCAATGATAATGAGACACCCATCATCAAAAATTAGGCTTGTACTTTCTGTGTCGAAGGCGGGTTAATCCAAGCAGCCTTTGGCACGCTTTGTGGAACCGGCATTTTGTTCTTAAATCGGTTCTTGTTTTGCCTGAAAGCAGCCTGCAAAACGGCTTCCCTTTGGCGGTAAACTTGTTTGCTTAAGCCGTAATGAACCTGTTCAGGTGTAATAAGTGCAATGCCGGTATGATGGTGGATTTTGTTATACCCCTCTGTGTCAATGTAAGTGAGACAGAGGGCTAACATTGAAATCTGCGGTTTATCCGTCAGTATTTTTGTTGTTTTAAAAAAGATACTTGAACTTTTATTAATAAAGCGTATACTAATTGTAATGACATTGTCAATACAAAACTCTTTGGCAAGGAGGAAATTATGGCAAAAACAGCAGTGATTCAAACCCGTGTAGATCCGGCGATAAAGCAACATGCACAAACAATATTAAAAAGGTTGAACATTTCAATGTCCGAGGCGATCTCAATGTATCTTTCACAAATAACACTTCATAATGGGATACCTTTTGAATTAAAAATTCCGAATGACATTACAGCAAAAACTCTTATGGATACTGATAATGGCAAAGGGCTTCATACTGTTAATTCTGTTGATGACCTTTTTCAGGAACTTGATAATTGATTCTGCATTACACAACGCAATTCAAAAAAGACTATAAAAAAATTAAAATAATTGGCTGTCTGAGCAAGGACTGATATCTGTCAAAGAACAGTGGGTGAAAATTCATTACCCGGCACGGCCCGGTAAATTTAATGAACCGCCCTATGCGGACCTGCTTGCGGGGTGGTGTGGGGGCTGGGGATTAAAACCCCCGGCTACCCGATTGGCAGGTGGGTCAAAAACGCAATTTGCCTTAAATACAAACTTCATAAGATGGTCGCCGATAACCTCAATAAATACAAGCATCTAATATTGAAAGTACATCTGCAAGCAATTCTTCACCGCCTCGCTTTATTCGCTTAACTTTACGAGAACGGAAATCTACAGATTTCACTTGCTCAACCATAATGAATCCTGTCAGTTTACTACTTTCCGGTACAGGGACATGGAAAGGGAATTTGCGGTTAGTATTTGTGATTGGACACACTATAGCCATACCTGTACTGCTATTAAATAATTTTTTACTGACAACAAAAGCAGGACGCCGACCTTTTTGTTCATGGCCAGATTGTGGGTCAAACGTGATTGCAACAAGATCGCCCTGGTCAGGGATATATATCGGCATTACCAAACCTCTTTACCGACTGATTCACCCCAGTCAACTTCATGATTCTGATAATTCTCAGGTATGCGTGACACAAGGTCTTCAAGTTTATGACGCCCACGTATTTTTTTCGATGGCCTGATTTGAATCATACCACTTTTTACTGAAAGAGTAACTTCATCACCAACCTGAATTTGTGCTTCTGCCAAGATATTTTTAGTAAGGCGAAGACCTTGACTGTTACCCCATTTTTGTACTTTTGCAAACATAAGTCCACCTCCATATAAGAATTTAGTATATCCTAAGTATATACCAAATTATCATTAAGTCAATAGGCAGATTTTGGAATCATTTGCAGGAGAATGCGAAAAAAATACATGATCCAATCACGGGATAACTGACAGACACATCAACAAAAAAATATGATGAGAATAAGATATAGATGCCAACGCCCTGCTCACTGGCGCTTGGGATTGGCGCGGTTTTTGAGTTCTTTTTCAAAAACCGTGACAAGACCAAAGCGTCCAGTGGAGCAGCTTGTGGTACGCCCGGCATGGGCGTGAACTTATGGGGTGCAAGTCCCCTATACGTGAATCCTGTTAACTGAGTTACAGTTAACACAAGTATTAGC
>NZ_FWXY01000054.1 GCF_900176365.1 Desulfocicer vacuolatum DSM 3385
GATTGACCTCCTTTCGCATTTGTATGTTATGGGAATCATTATACCGCGAATGGTGATTCAACAAAACCTTTTTGGTTCTGGCTTGTCCAGGTTAGGTAGCTCTTATTTTTTAATAAATCAAGTGTTTTATATTCTTTTTTAAGCATGCAAAAACCTAACCGGACATCACTGATTTTTTGATGATTTTTTCCCCCATCCATTCCAGCGATCCCTGGTAAAGGGAAAGAAAAATACCAATGAGGAAAAGGGCGGCCAGAATTTTTGAAAGATCGCTCTGGTAAAGGGCAATGCGGATGGCATGGCCGATGCCGGCGTTGGCTGCAATGAATTCCGCCACAATGGTGCCAGCCATGGCAAGGGTGGCACTGCCGGAAATAACGGTGGTGAGTTTCCGGATGTTTTCAAAGGCCCTGATTTTAATCTCCAGCTGCCAGCGCATGCGGCCGGTGGCCAGATAGAAATGCTCAATGTCGGTGATGGGCTCGGACATGATGCTCACCACGGATAACAGCAACGGAAAATAGCAGATCATTGCGGCAATGATCAATCGGGATAGAAATCCATCCCCCAGCAGAATAAAGATGATGGGGGCCACGGCCACAATGGGGTATGCCTGGATATTATAGGCTGCAGCTTTAATAAAGGAGCCTATCCAGGAACTTTTTCTTGCTGCTGTGCCAATGGAAAAGGCCATGACAATGGAAAGGATCTGCCCCACCATGGCCACCCCCAGGGTGTTTAAAACATCATAAAGATAACCGTTGGCCACGGCACAACCGGTATTCCAGATTTCCAGGGGGCCGGGGATGACATAATCAGACAGGCCCAGGAGTGATTTTAAGACCAGAAGAAATCCGATTCCTGCGCCATATACAATGAAAAATTGTGAAATTCGTCTAACAAGCATTCATGATCCCCAATAAAACCCCATCCAGTTCATGGCTGTTTATGACATCATTCCGGTGGATGTTCAATCCTTTTATCAGGCTGGTCTGGGGATGTTTTCCTGCCTTTAGCAGCACCAGGATGGCATCACTGAACTTGGATACCTCCATGAGATTGTGGGAGATGTAAAGAAAGTATTTTTGGGGAAAGAGTTCCTTTATTTTAAAAATAATATTTTCCTTGGATCGTTCGTCCACATTGGCAAGGCTTTCATCCATGACCAGAAGATCAAATTCCTGGAGCAGATAACGGATCAGGTTAATGCGATTTTGCTGCCCCAAAGACAATTGGGAAAATTTTTGGTTCATGAAGGGTTCCATGGCAAAGGTGTCCACCAATTCCCGGCACAGGTCATTCATGCCCGGGGGGGTGACTTTTTCCAGATGTCGACCAATGGAAGACCAGCCCGGCAGCCGTTCCTGGTTGTAGGTGTACAGAAAAACAGTATCTTTTTTTTTGTGTATTTCACCTGTATATCCGGTGATGTCACCGGTGAGGAGTTTGGCAAAGGATGTTTTTCCCACACCGGAAGGCCCGAAAAGGGCATGGAACCCCGGGGTGTCAAGTGCAAATGAGATATCCTGGAATACAAATTCAGAAGACCGGGGGTAGCGGTATCCCAGACCCCGACACTTAAGAAACATAATTTAGCCCCCCATGGGAATTTCCCGGTCGTGCATACCGATGAGATAAAGAAGGCCGTCCAAGCCCACGCTGGAAATGGCTGTTTCTGCCCGGGCCCGGACAATGGGTTTGGCATTAAAGGCCACCCCAAGGCCTGCAATGGTGATCATGGGAAGATCATTGGCCCCGTCTCCCACGGCAATGGTCTGTTCAATGGAAATTTTTTCTTTTTCCGCCAGCTGTTTCAACAGGCAGGCTTTTTTCTCACCGTCAATGATCTCCCCTGTGACCTCCCCTGTGACAATGCCGTCCCGGATCACAAGTTCATTGGCATGGAGATAGTCAAATCCCAGTTTTTCCTTAAGATATTTTCCCACAAAGGTGAATCCCCCGGAAAGGATACCAAGTTTATACCCCAGTCCTTTAAGGGTTCGGGTAACCAGTTCCACCCCCTCGGAAAGCGGCAGGTTGGCTGCCATGTCCTTTAACTCCTCTTCTTTAAGTCCTTTTAGGAGAGCCACCCGTCTTTTAAAACTTTCCTTAAAATCAATCTCCCCGCGCATGGCGGATTCTGTGATTTTTGCCACATCCTCCCCCACACCGGCAAGTTTGGCAAGCTCATCAATGACCTCGGCCTGGATCAGGGTGGAGTCCATGTCAAACACCACAAGCTTTCTGTTTTTGCTGTAGATGTTGTCCATGTGAAAGGAAATATCTATTCCGGTTTCCTGGGATATCTCCATGAAATCCCCCCGCATGGATTTTAAATTCACCGGAGTGCCGCTCACTGTGAGTTGTATGCTGGCCCGGGTGGGAAGATCCAGTTCGTTTTTAAGGGAAATTCTGCCGGTGAGGCGGGTGATGCCGTCAATGTTTAAACCATTTTCTGCAATGACTGAGGTGACCCGGGAAATTTGATGGGCCGTGACCTTTTTGCCCAGCATGGTTATTATCCGGCGTTCCTTGCCCTGGGCCTGGACCCATCGTTCATATTCATCAATATCCACCGGCTTGATTTCCACTGCCAGATGTCTTTTATGCCCCTCATAGAGCATGTCTTTAAAAATGGATGAAAAATCAGTGTCAACGGGGATTTCCACAAGTATGCCCAGTGAGATGTGTTCATGGATCACAGATTGTCCAATATCCAGTACATTGACATTGTAGTGGGCCAGAATGGCGGTAAAACAGGTGTCCAGGCCTTTGTTGTCCTGGCCTGCAATGTTAATCAAAATGAGTTTGCTCATGTTTTTTTATCTTTTGTGTATTTCAAATTTTTACAAGAAAATTCCGGCAAAGGCGGATAACCGGGGCCTTTGAGTCATTTAAAAAGTCTGGGGTAACCTACCATGCCACGGCATTGGATTCAATATTTTTCAAAGTGAATTAAAAAAGGTTGACAGATGGAAGAAAAACCTTTAAAACCTCTCTCATCTTGTTGAGCCCAGGTAGCTCAGTCGGTAGAGCAGGGGACTGAAAATCCCCGTGTCAGCAGTTCGATTCTGTTCCTGGGCACCACACACAAGATATAAGGTTGCGGGGGCGTAGTTCAGTTTGGTTAGAACGCCTGCCTGTCACGCAGGAGGTCGCCGGTTCGAGTCCGGTCGCTCCCGCCACCATCCCAATTCAAAAAAAGATAACATTTTGTGTCCCCATCGTCTAGCCCGGTCCAGGACACCGGCCTTTCACGCCGGCGACAGGGGTTCGAATCCCCTTGGGGACGCCACTTGAAAAATACCAGGGCAGCTTTGGCTGCCCTTTTATTTTTCCCGAAGTCATCCCTATACCAACTCTGATCAAATTTTGGCTTAAAATCAAGCGGTTACAGCAGAGGCGAGAAACAAGACAAACGCCTTTTGGCGTTATTTTTTTGCAGTCTACAAAAAATCAGCAAAGGGGTCAAGATAATATCTGACATTTATTCTTTACCGACGAGTTTTTGTGGGTTAATATGGTTCTATGAAACTGACTGTCAAAGAAAAACTGATGCTTTTGGAGCTTGCCACTGTTGACACCGTCTCAGCGGCCTGTGCTTACATGAATGTCAGCCGGGACACATACTACCGAATCAAAAAGGCTTATGATGAGGGTGGGGTGGAGGCACTGGCACCAAAATATAGGCGGGTGCCCAATCTCAAAAATCGGGTTGCGGATGAGGTGGAAGAGAATGTACTGAAATTGTCTGCAGAAAACCCTGAATTTGGAAAGAAAAAAATCAGCCGGATTTTAAAGGAACAGGGGCATTCAATTTCACCGAACACGGTCAAGGCTGTTTTGGAAAGAAATGCCTGATTTTTTTTGTGAGATACGAAGAGCACTACTACAGCCATTCAATTCCAACTGCATTAGTGCACTGGCCCCGGAATGATAGACAAAAGGCTCGTCGTAATACTCCTAAAATTTCCCACTATAATTTTCAGTAATCCAGATCCAGATCTCTGATGATTTCCACCTAAAAGCCTTATGGTGCGGATACCCGTTCGGAATATCAGGATGACAGCACAATGCTTTTGTTAATCATGCCTTTTTACAAATCGACGATCAGTAGAAGAAATACCAATTTGCTCGACCCTCCGAATTATAGTTAGATTTCTGAATAGGTAGAGAAAGAGGCTTCTCTTGCGGATGAAAAAACTGCTGCCCCACACCAGGTGAATCGGTGCAGGGCGCAGACGTTTATAGGACCATTATTTTACTATTTTTCAAACCAATGGGTAGTTTTTTTGCAAAATCCAACCAGCATCAGCATGACTGGCACTTCGATGAGTACCCCAACCACTGTGGCGAGGGCGGCACCGGAAGACAGGCCAAACAGCATAACGGCAGTTGCAATGGCCACTTCAAAATGATTGGATGCGCCGATCATAGCAGCGGGGGCTGCATCTTCATATTTCAATTTTAAAAACCTTGCAGCAGCATACCCAATAGCAAAAATCAATATTGTCTGAATGAAAAGGGGAATGGCAATCCAGAGTATGATCAATGGATTGGCCGTGATGACTTCTCCTTTAAAACTGAACAACAGGACAAGGGTCAGCAGGAGTGCGCTGATGGTAATCGGAGTCAGGACGCCTAAGAATTTTTCCTTGAACCAGGTTTCTCCTTTTGCTCCGATAATCCATTTCCTTGAGAAAAACCCGGCCACAAGGGGCAGGGCTACATAAATGGCCACAGACAATAAGAGTGCCTGCCAGGGAATGGGGAGCTTGCCCACACCAAGCAGGAACCCGCCAAGGACACCATACAGGACCAGCATGGTAAGGGAATTCAATGCGACCATTACCAGGGTCAGGCCATCGTTCCCCCGTGACAGGTATCCCCATACGAGAACCATGGCGGTGCACGGCGCAATCCCCAAAAGAATACATCCGGCAAAATAGCTTCGCCATAGGGGGATCTGGAGCATTTTAATACCGTCCTGCAGTATGACAACACCTGCCCCATGCTGGGACCCGACGGGCAGATCAAGGCCAAAAGGCATTTTCACAAGGTCCATGGCCTCCACCCCTATAAAAGATTTCAAAAGAAATCCTAAGAAGAACAGGGCAATTGCATACATGGTAAAGGGTTTGATGCACCAGTTTATAAACAGGGTTAGGAATACCGGTTTTCCGCTTTTGCCAGCTTTGATGACGGATGCAAAGTCGATTTTCACCATGATGGGATACATCATGAAAAACAGGCACACCGCAATGGGTATGGACACAACCGGAGCACCATTTACGTTGATGGACATCCCGTCCAGTGTCTTGGCAAGGTCGGGGGCTATTTTACCCAGAAGAATGCCGCCGATAATACACAATCCAACCCAGACCGTCAGATAGCGTTCAAACAGACTGGTCATTTTGCGCTCATTAGATTCTTATCTCTTATTTTCGTGTTGTTTTGGCAAAAGAATTATGTAGACTACTCATAACTATTTGCCAATTCAGGGATTATCACCATTGAT
>NZ_FWXY01000053.1 GCF_900176365.1 Desulfocicer vacuolatum DSM 3385
TTATCCCGATATTTGTACCGGGGAGTCATCAGTGAAAAAAACATTGTCTCCAACCGCAATGGGCACGTGACCTTCAATTACATTGAAAGCAAAACCGGTAAAAAGCGACAGCGTACTCTTAAAGGAGAAGATTTTCTTCATCTTGTCCTGCTCCATGTGTTACCCAGAGGCTTCCGCAGGGTAAGAGATTACGGATTTCTCCATGGGAATGCAAAAAAAATGCTTTTTTTGGTGCAGCTTATTTTGCATGTTCAAATCAAAGCACCGTCTTTGCGGCCAAGACCTGCGTTTAAATGTCCATGTTGCAATACCCCCATGGTTGTACTTGGTGTACGAACGGCAACTTTTAACCCGGATTAAAGTAACTTAATTGACCAGGGTCAAAGTTGAATATTAACAATCAAAAAAGCTAAGGTGTTAATTTTATAATTGTTTTTAAACAAGCTCATCAAAAGAGCTCCGCTATAGCTGTGCCCTCTCTCCAATATGGGGGCGCATAAAAAATCCCTGCCCCCTCCTTGAAAAAAGATATTTTCTTATAGCCATCATCCCGATAATCATAGGGCTTGTTCAACAACAGGATAAGATCGTGGTTCGCTGCGCTCACACGATCTATCCTTGTTCGTTCGGTTTGATATTGAATTTTACGATTTGATTTATCATTGTCATGTCCTGTTCTGTGTTCTCTAAGTTGGTTAAACTTTACATCATAAAGAGAATAAGGCAAATTAATAGTTGCAATGTTTATCATAACAGAATATTATTATTGTCATGATACCCATAGATCTTGACATAAACATGCTGCGCTGCTTCAAGGAAGTAGCTGAAACGGGAAGCTTCACCCGGGCCGGAAATAATATCGGCTTAACACAAGCCGGTGTGAGCATCAAAATTCGCCGGCTCGAAGAACGGTTGAGCGCAAAGGTGTTTAACAGAACGAGCAAAAATATTTCACTTACCCCCGAGGGGGAAATATTACTGGACTATGCAAGTCGGATTTTATCCGTTCACGACGAAGCTGTTAGCCGGTTAACACAGCCCGAGGCGACCGGCCGCCTGCGCATTGGGCTCATGGACTATTTTTTGCCGGAACTGCTTCCCGGCCTCCTCAGTCGATTCAGGAAACAATATCCCAATGTCCACCTTGAAGTTCATAACGAGCTGGGCACCGGTCTTCTTCCCTTGTTTGAAAGGGGAGAACTGGATTTGGTGGTGGCGGGAAAAGATGACTGCCAGGGAAGCACCCGGGTTTTTATTCAAGAGCCTTTATTCTGGGTTGTGGGCAAAGATACAAACGCCTTCCTCCCTGAAACCATACCGCTTGCATTGTTCCCGTCACCCTGCCTTTTCAGAAAACTTGCCACAGAAAGCCTGGAAAAAATCCACCGGAAATGGGAGATCGTCTACACCGGGAATTCCACTGCGGGCATTCAAGCTGCCGTGCAGGCAGGAATGGGGTTTTCTGTTTTGCCCAGGGGCGCATTAAAGGACGGTATGAAAAAGGCACCCGCCCAACTGGAATTGCCAGAATTACCCATGTACGCCATGGCACTTTTCATTGATGAGCAGAAAAGAAACGACGTTAGAGATGTTTTTATCACCTACCTGGAAGCTGAACTCAACAATCGTATCCTCATCCGTACGCCAAGCTCTGGAAACCTGGGTTGAGACAGGTTCGGAACCGGTGGCAATAAACGAAAAGGCTTGCCAATGTCCGGCCTGCAAAAGAACCATAATGACCACCATGGTGCTGGACGGCTACGGAAACGTGGTGAAAGAAAACCATCCGGATACGAATGCCGAACAGATTGAAATCGCGACCGGATCACCATAAAAGGTTTTACTTTGGAGGGGATTGCAGACATCAAAAATAATCGGACCTAATCAGGGGCTCCTATCAACAATAGACATCAACTGGCAGGTTTTTAGATCCATTTTAAACCGGGCTATGGAAAGATGTTCAAGGTTCAGGTCAACACAGTATCCGCATTAACGACCAATGGCGTATTTGCTTTTATTGGACGAATGCAGGTGCGGAAAATGTGGAAATAGTTGATTACCACTGAGGAGAATTTATTATGAACGAAATTCAACCTATCACTCCTGGCGAGATCCTTTCGGAAGAGTTTCTCAAACCTATGGGGATTAGCCAATATCGTTTAGCCAAAGAAATTGACGTTCCCGCTCAGCGTATTAGTAAAATTGTCTTAGGGAAACGTTCAATCACAGCAGATACCGATTTAAGATTATGTCGTTTTTTTTGGCTTGTCCAATGGCTACTGGTTACGTGCTCAAGTAGCATACAATACTGAAGTTGCATAAACTTCCTTCAGACGGTTCTGCACGGTTCCGCCCTTGTTTTCGGCTAAGACTTGTGTTAACTGTAACTTGGTTATCAAAGGATTTTGTAGTGCGCCGCCCGGCGGGTGAAGCGCACGTTATTTACCATCTATTCCCTTTTGAACAAGATCCGCCAAGAAAACAGTGAACGGTTTTATATTTTTATCGACGCTTGCTTGCTCTAAGGAGGTCATATAATCCTTACGCTTTTCAACCGGGACAATAGTCCATGGGTAACCGCCACCGGCCAGCATGGTATTCATTGCAAATCTACCCATCCTTCCATTGCCATCAATGTAAGGATGGATATATACAAAAAAGAAATGCCCCAAGACAGCTCTTACAGCCGGTTCCTTTTCCTCCTTTAAAAGAGAGAAGTATGCCGGCATAAGATCGCTCCGAACGACTTCATACGATGGCGGAATGTGCTTTGACATTCGGATATAAACAGGTGCATTTCGATATCCAGCAAGATTTGTAGCTTCGATAAGGCCTGCAGTCACACTTGGGGCAAAAAGCTCCCGATACCATGCTGAATGATCAGAATGCATCACATCCCCAGCAGGTTCTTTATTTAATATTTTTTCTAAGCTTCTTTTTACGGCCTGGAAAGCTTGGAAATACCCCCGAGCAGCCAAGGCGTCTTTATGCTCTTTGTCCTTAGCATTGGTCTCCGGTTCCCAATTGCCGGCACAAACTTTTTCGATCAATTCTGCACTTACCTGGTACCCTTCAATGGATAACGAATGATATGCATCGCTGGTATATTTTTCTTCGACATCATCAAGATACTTGTCAGAATCAATGGGCAGGGGTGAGGGTGTCGGGAAATTATCGAGAACGACCTCTCGCATTTTCGACCAGGCCATTTGTATTCGGTTCACATATGGAGATCGTATATGAGTATCAAACAGAAAGGTTCTCTTTTCTTCGAAAGGATTGACTTCCACTACTTTATAATCGGCAGCGATCATTGTATTGATGATATCATCGGCAATGGACGCTTTACCAATATGTCGAAAGGCCCCAGCAAGCCTACCGGCCCTTGAACTATGTCCACCCTCAAGAAGCTTGTGTAGAATTTCAGAAGCATCAGAAACCATAGAGAGCGCAACTTGAATGTCTGCAGCTTGATTTTCATAGAAATTTGGCGCACAAAAAATCAGAGATGCTGATAAGGACATGATTTGCAAATTCTCTTTGTATTCCAGATCTCTTTGGTTGGGTAATTTCATTCGGAGCGCCATCAAAGAGGTTTCATGCAAGAGAGTGACCGGCTTATTCCCTCCCTGAGGTGTTTTAATGATAAGCTGTGAAGGAATCGTCCAGTCTCCACTATGGATCATCAACGACTGTTCTGCTGAAAGACACCATCGGTTATCAAATCTTGTATTTAGGTAATCAGCGCAAAACTCCCAAAATGAAGCATACCAAGCCGTGCTTTCCCCGGCTGGCTCATCTGGCTTTGAAGGGACGTACCACCCCTTCATCACCTCCTTAATAAAACCGTTTTTACGAAGGCGTTCCCGATGTGTGCGAGTCATATTCTTTGTATGAATCGCAACTAATCCTTTATCCTGAAGATCTTTTAGGATAGACAAGGACTGCGCTAATTTGTCTTGTGGTGTTGCCATTTTCTTAACCTATCTACGCTTATAATTGTTAGGTTATCACGCTAAATCTCCGTTAGGCTATTATGTCTTAGCATTGTTAGGTTATCGTGTCAATCTTTCATTAGGTTATTGCGTTGTGTCAATATTAGTCTTTCGTGTCACGACGTTATTAGGTTATTTGGTTATAAAGTTTCTTATAAAAATAGCATTATCGATAGTGGATGAAGCCAGAATCTTAGATAATTCTTCTAAAGCCAATCCATTTCAACAAATCATTGTTATGAAGTTCGGAAATTATGAACCAAAAACAGATCCCCTACCGGAGTGGGCAATGGGTCTGCTTCCAATCTAACAACAATTCAACAAGGAACATGCTATCGGACAAGCCGCAGAAGAAGTCGATCAGATACTTTCAGCCTGCAGCAATCTCAAACATTACACCCTGCTTCTTGCCGTTTACAGTGCGGACCTGCGGGTCAGTGAAGCGGTAAAACTTCAGCCGATCCACATCCAAAGATCCCGCAGGATGATACGAATCAAACAGAGTATTGGGAGGGCATGTTTACTATGCAAAGCAGCATAGTTTTTTGATCTGTCGGGGAGAGCCAGGAAATCTATTAGGCCCCCCGTTACCATCATTCCAGCCGGTATGCCAGGAATGGTGTCGTGCAGGGATTGCCATTGGCAATATATACCAATCCTTCCTCAGGTACCATGATCACAGATGCCAGGGTCTGGGAAGGAGAGAACACCGCTTCCGGGTCCACATGTGTACATAAAGATTTTGGACTGTTATTGTGATCAGTCAGTTTCTTCATCATCAGCTCCGGGGTAATCCGGCCCCAGTCCTTTTGCATAAGCACCTTGAGCCGGTTGTACCGCAGATAGGAATCCGGCCAGTATTTGGCAAAAGAATCCAGAGGTTTAAACCGATCGGTCAGATAATGGTTGGCTCGCATCATCATTCCCCTTTCAGGAAACAAGACTTCATAATTGTTGTTGGCCAGTTCAATACCGATGATCTCATCCTCAGCACTGGCCAAAACAAATCCCCCCATGTTCTGCTCCCCATTGACGAATACGGACAGTGCCCTCTCCAGCCGTTTCTGCCGCGCAGCCCGGTTCATGACAATAGACAGCGGGACTTTTTTCAAGTCCTGCCCAGGAGTTAGGGAAACGGTGAGTGTGGAGGTCAGGCCAAATGGCACTTCGTCTGGATGTCGGGTCAAAGGATATTCCCAGATACCTCCCAAACAAAGGCTGAGCTGCTCCGCTCCTCCCGGCCATGAAATCCTTAGAAGTGACATGTTCGTGCCCGGATGCCAGTCAATATTCTGCCCGATAATTGTGGTACCGTCTTTTGTGGCATCCCCTGCGGCGGCAAATGCCGTGCACATATTCGGTAACTTGTGGCAGTAAAACATCAATTCCAGCAGGGATCGCAAGGCGAAAATTTCCTCAAAGGAAATACCGGAACCTTCTGCCATACCTTCCAGCACTTCCATGAATTGGGGGTCATAAGCCCGTGCCATTGGGATTAATTTGTTGGACATTACAATGAGATCTCTTTTCTCCTTGGAAATATACTTGGCAATACCGTTAAGTTCATTATCAATGCTTGACCTCAAATCGTTTTTTATTGCTTTGCCCCAGGTATGCCCAATCTGTGTATATGTGCCCTTCAGCCGGATGATGTCCATCCTGCCCTTGTCAGCAGACCTGGCTGATATAGGATTACAAAGGATTATACCCAATGTGAAACCCATGAAAACCACACTAAACCTAAAATAAGCGTGTTTTAAACAAAAAACATCAAAAAAAAGCTCGAAATGCCTTTAATTACAGTGTATATTTGATCCACTACAAAAAAATATAA
>NZ_FWXY01000050.1 GCF_900176365.1 Desulfocicer vacuolatum DSM 3385
CTCCTGAAAAAAGGGTTGTGAGGTGGTTCTGTATGAACACTCCACATAGTATACATGACTTCAGCTTTTTCTGCCGCGTAGCGGCTTGGTTCAACCATTCTTAATAGTCGACAACCAAGACCTTATCAATAATATAAACTACAGAGGAGAAACACATGAAAGCAATCGGATACAATCAGGCAGGATCCATTATGGCCAAGGACGCCTTAATCGAATTTGAAGCACAGACACCGGAATTGGGCCCCCATGATCTGCTGGTCGAGGTACGGGGCATTTCGGTCAATCCGGTGGATGTAAAAGTCCGGGCTGCCATGGGACCGGAAAAGGGCACCAAGGTCATCGGTTATGATGCCGCTGGCGTTGTCCGGGAAGTAGGGAGGGATGTCACCAGATTTAATAAGGGCGATGACGTCTTTTACGCCGGAGATCTCACCCGTCCGGGCACCAACTCAGAATGCCATGCCGTTGATGAACGAATCGTCGGGAAAAAACCGAAATCCCTTGGATTTGCCGAAGCCGCCGGATTTCCCCTGACCTCTATTACCGCATGGGAAATCCTGTTTGACTCCTTTGGCCTTAAGGAAGGAGAAGGCAACGGCGAGTGCCTGCTGGTTATCGGCGCTGCCGGCGGTGTGGGGTCCATTCTCATTCAACTTGCCAAAAAACTCACAGGACTGACCGTGATCGCAACTGCCTCCCGGCCTGACACCATGGAATGGGTAAAAAAAATGGGGGCCGATCATGTGATCAACCACCGTGAATCTTTAGTGGATCAGGTCAAGGCCCTTGAACTTGAGCCCCGCTACGTCGCTTCCCTGAACGGAACCCAAGGACATTTCCCCGCCATTGTCGAGCTTATCAAGCCCCGGGGGCATATCACCCTGATCGATGATCCCCAGTCACTGGATATAACCATGATCAAGACCAAGGCCCTGAGCTTCAGCTGGGAGTTCATGTTTACCCGCTCCATGTATCAAACCGAGGACATGGAAAAACAGCATGACCTGCTGAACCGGGTGTCGGCTCTCATTGATGAAGGCATCCTGATTTCCACTGTTTCGAACAATCTGGGCAACCTCAATGTTGAAACACTTACGGAAGCTCATATTCAGCAGGAGAGCGGCCGTGTCATCGGCAAGAATGTTCTGAATGGCTTTAATTCGCACTGAGAACAGCTGAATCCGGTGGCACACCGCCACTGCAACCGTTTTTACAATTGACAATAAAAAAGGAGAACAATCATGGCCCAATTAACCATCGTTGCACATATCAAGACCAAAGCCGACAAAATTGATCTGGTAAAAACTGAGCTTATAAGACTTATCGACACCACCCGTGCCGAAGCGGGTTGCATCAATTACGATCTGCACCAGGACAATGAAAACCCAGCCCATTTTCTGTTCTATGAGAACTGGGCATCCCGCGAGCTATGGCAGGCGCACATGGAGAACCAGCATTTGAAGGACTTTATGGCCGCAACCGAAGGTGCAGTTGAGGAATTCACAGTCAATGAAATGACCCAGATCGCTTAGGCAAATCAGAAAGCAAACATAGAAGGATATTGCTAAACTTTGCCAGATGTGGGCCAGCTTTCCCACGCCTCAAATACGTAACAAAGCTATGTTTAATAGCTGACACACCCACCAGCATATCGGCCCGGATGGCCATTCGGGCTGGCCTGGGGAATAATCCAAAACAGAATTGTGATGATGGACGGACATCCCGTTAAAACGGGAATCGCGTTACAGAAATCTCCGTCAGTATTGTGAATGTGCCATCCAGCATCAAGGAATACGGCATTTCTGAATCCGACTGGAATGACAAGCTGGAAAAAATTACAGAAAACGCCATGACTGATGCGTGTGTGGGGGCGAACCCCAGGTCTCCTGCGAGTACGGATATCCGGAGAATTTTTGAGTATTGCTATTCAGGGACAAAAGTTGACTTCTAAATTCTTCCTTTTACCAAATCTTATACTGTAAATCCAACGGGCTGCCTAATCTACCACGTTGATATATAGGGTTGATCAATGAGCGAAGGCAGTGAAAATATTATCTGGGCCGTGGAAGGCATAATCAAAAAGGGACATCGGGAGGCTCTCAACACCGTCATGAACCATATGGTTGAGGCCACCCGGAAAGAAGCTTCGGTCTGATGGTACCCGATCCAGGACTAATCGTGATGGCGCCTGCGGGTTTATATGGTCTATGCATGGCAGGCCTTTCTCACAGCATCTAAATTAACCAGGGACATGATGAAGCTGCTGAAAAGACTTAATGATCGAAGAATGGAAATCCAGTTAGCTGATAATCTTATCGAATTTACGGAGTAAAGTAAAAATGAAATTCACAGGATCCACATACCGGCCGCCCTATGAAGCCAACAGCCTGCTTCTTCAAGTGACCGTCGGATGCACACATAATAAATGCACATTCTGCACCATGTACAGGGATGTTAAATTTTCCATAGAGTCCATTGAGCAGATCGAAGCCGACCTGAAAGAAGCAAAAGAGACCTATGGCAATGTGAAACGGGTTTTTCTCGTAAACGGTGATGCCTTTGTCTTGTCTGCCAATCGCCTGAAACCAATTGCACAATTGATAATAAAATATTTTCCCGAAGTTGAAGTCATCTCAATGTATGCGTCTATTAATAACGTTAAGAGTAAAACTGACCGGGATTTAGAAGAACTGCGTGAGTTGAGGATTAATGACCTGTGGGTGGGGACCGAATCCGGCCATGAGGAGACCCTTGCCTATATGAACAAAGGATTCAGCCTCAAGGACTCCTATGAGCAGCTGGAAAGGCTGAACAAGGCCGGGATACGGCACATTGTTATTCTTATTTTCGGCGGCGCCAGCAGGGGCAAAGGGATTGAAAATGCCGTGGCCAACGCAAAGCTTATCAATGCCTCAAAACCAATTGGGGTATCCGTCACTACCATGGGTGCCTTTGGTGATAGCCAACTGGCGGAAGATGTTCAATCAGGTAAATTTGTTCCGGCAACGGAACAGGAAGTTCTGGAGGAGCAAAAAAAAATGATTGAACTCATTGATGTGAATACCATTTATCTGGGCATCCACGGAATTAACACAGTGACCTTTGATGCAACGCTTCCCAGAGATAGGGGAAATGCCATTAAAATGGTGGATCACGCCATGGAAAAAATGAGCGATGAACTTTTGAACAGCGTACCGGAACGGCATGCAATCTGAACATATGGCGCCTGTTGTGAAAATCAACAGGCATTTTATTCGTCGTAATAAAATACAATCATTAACGCCATTGACCTAAAATCAGGGAAGACCTGTTTATATCAAATTTATAAGCACATTCAATTTGAAATTTTGTATCTATTTATAAAGATTCTTAATTTTATATATTAAGCGCTTATTCTGATAATTTCTCCAAGCTTTCATGGAGAGAAAACCCAGCCATCTAAAGACATGTTGTGAATAATTAATTTTCAATTTACGAAAGCTATGATTAGCAACCAGGGTTATCTAAAATTTTCTAGGTTTGCAGATAATCTCTCGAATTCTCATATGGAAAAAATTGTTCTGATGAGCCGGTTTGAGGATGACCGCCGTATCTGCCCCATCATTAGTTCCACCGATTGAGACGATATCTTTTCCGCTAAGGCAGCCTGCATCAGAAGCCATCACTGCAATCTCTGCCACAACCTTCATGCCTTGACCAAAAAGCTTCAAGGTATCCCCAATGAGCAATACCGGATAGATACCAGAATGTTTTTCTGAAATAGAACGCTCTATTCCTGAGAGTGCATGAGAAGACGTAACAACAGTCGCTCCCTTTTTTTCTAAATCGATTTTAATATCTTCTGGCAACGAAGATTCAAAAGGTTTGTCATAACCGCAGTGCAGAGTCACAACAATCACCCTAAATCCTTCAAAAATTTCAAGGGCAGCATAGGCCGTATTGCCATATTCGACGCTACTACAACCTCACTAAGCCCCAATTCTTTTCCTCTGATAAACGCCATTTCAAGGGTTTGCTTGGTATTGTTCCTACCAGGTCTGTCAAAGTGCATAGCACATCCTTTATATGAAAATCCCCGCCGTTGCGGATTCTCGGGTTTTCATCTTTTGTTGTGGCAGATGGGCTGCCATGGCTGTTATTAGATTTTATAACACAAAAATCTGCGGCTTGTCCGTCAGCATTTTTTTGTTGAGTGTCGGCAATAGTCGGTCTCTTATCACCTGCTTTTATATGGCACATTTTCAATAATTGCGCCATATTAATTTTTATATGGCGCAATTATTGAGAATGTGCCATATAGTTATCATGCCAAAGTATATACCACAAAATGAATTAGATGATGTTCTGAAAGCCGTTGGTCAATTCCCTGAGGGTGCCTCAATAAAAGATATCAGCATTGTCATGGAAAAATTATCCCGCCGAACTCTGCAACGCCGTCTCAGTAACCTTGTCGGACAGAAGAAGTTGGTTTTAAAAGGCAGGGGCCGCAGTAGCAGGTATGTTGTGAAAGCAAGAGCAGGATTAGATGCTAAGCTTCCTACTCTTAAATTAGAGTCTCATGGCGAGGTTTATATTCCCGTCTCTCAGGAGGGAGAGAAAATAAAGCAGGTAGTCCGCCAGCCGATTCAGAACCGTCAGCCTGTCGGGTATAATCAAAGGTTTATTGATGAGTATATTCCTAATAAAACCTCTTACCTTTCTCTTGAAATTCGCCAGCGCCTTTTTGAAAAGGGCCAATCGTCGGATGGTCATCGGCCAGCCGGAACATATGCACGCAAGGTATTTAATCGTGTTTTAATTGATCTGTCATGGAATTCAAGCCGTCTAGAGGGCAATACTTACTCTTTGCTTGAAACTGATCGTTTGCTTGAATTTGGAGAAGTCGCCGAGGGCAAACAGGCGATAGAATCACAAATGATTCTGAACCATAAAGCTGCCATCGAACTATTGGTGGAACAGGCGCAGGAAGTCGGGTTCAACAGCTATACAATTTGCAATCTTCACGCGCTTCTCTCTGACAACCTGCTGGCCGATTCAAGGGCCTGCGGAAAGTTACGCGCCATCCCAGTCGGAATAAGTGGGACAGTCTATATACCCTTGGAAGTGCCACAGCGGATAGAAGAGTCTTTTTCGCAAGTGCTTGAGAAAGCCACTGCAATAGAGAACCCATTCGAGCAGGCTTTTTTTGCGATGGTTCAGTTGCCGTATCTCCAGCCATTCGAGGATGTAAACAAGAGGGTTTCACGCCTATCTGCAAACATTCCCCTTATTCGAGATAATTTGTGCCCACTTTCATTTGTAGATGTGCCTGAACAAGCTTATGTTGACGGGCTAATGGGAGTATATGAACTGAATAGAGTGGAGTTGCTCAGGGATGTTTTTATATGGGCATATGAGCGTTCTTGCGACCGCTATTCAGCTGTCCGCAGTTCACTTGGGGAGCCAGATCCTTTCCGGCTTCGCCACCGTGCAACCATTTTCAATGTTGTAAATAATGTTGTGGGTGATGGCATGAATAAAAAGATGGCCGTGTCTTACATAAAAGAATGTGCAATTGAAAAAATTGAGTCAAAAGAACGGGAGCGTTTTGTTGAAGTTGTCGAAACGGAACTGATAGGCCTGCATGAAGGAAATATTGCCCGTTACCGGTTGCGACCTTCAGAATATGAGGATTGGAAAATAAAATGGTCTGTACAATGATCACGAAGTTTTAATAGGTTTTGTCACCGCGAAGCAAACGCTTCAGCAGTGGCATAAAATCAGATAATTTGCCAGCCCGCTCCCGCCCGTGTGTCTGATTGAATATAAACATCTGCGGCTTGTCCGTAGCATGTTTATTGTTTGAATTAAGTAAGGTACCCCCTGATCCTGGCTGAATATCCGCGCGATCAATCATAAAAACACATAATCCTACTATGCAAAACTCCACGCGTGAATTTGGCGATCTTCAGGCGTGGAAGAAATATAAATGGTTGCTAAATTAAGTATTGCTGCTAAGAGCTTGGTATTGAAATCTCGAAAAAATAAATCATAGTATTCATCTGGATTTGAGTATCCGATTGCCTCGCCCGCATAAATGGCCTCATGGGCCAAATCGTTTCTTATCTGAGATAGTTTGCTTTTCCCGTTGTTAAGTGCAGCCCAACTTGGTAAATGAACGCCGTAATACCTGGCCAGTTCTACAGGTCTTCTTGAGTGACTGCATGATGGAATTGAAGAAATCTTATATAAACCGTCAAGCACTTTATATTGAGCATCAAATCTGTCCCAAGGGTGAGCGTATGTCTGACCGAGCAGAAACCAGTGGATGGCCGCAAACATTCCCTTTCGTTCATCTGGGTGTCGATCATAGAAATCTGATAATGCTTCAGTCCCTTTAACAATATCATCACCGATAGGGATCACACCTGTCAGTTTTCCTTCTTTATATGGAACACGTCCTATATAATTATATCCAGTCGGTGAAAGATAAATGCCAAACAAAAAACCGAGTCCCAAAATAAGAAATCTTATTTTATCCGGATCATCATGGGAAATACGAATCGTGTGAGTGGCTTCAAATCTATACCATGTGGCAGAATCTTTTACAGGCAGACGTTTCTTTTCAGACGGATCCAATGGCAATTCAATTAAAGGTGGATAAATCCAACCCTTACTTACTCTTGCTTCATTGTTCAACCAGTCTATGGAGTCTTGGATATCATCAAGTGGTGCAATTTCAAAATTTGATCCAACGTACCTTCTACGATCAACTAAAAAACCAAATTCCATAGTTTTATTCTCTCCTAACCTGGACAAGCCAGAACCAAAAAGGTTTTGTTGAATCACCATTCGCGGTATAATGATTCCCATAACATACAAATGCGAAAGGAGGTCAAT
>NZ_FWXY01000047.1 GCF_900176365.1 Desulfocicer vacuolatum DSM 3385
TGCACGGGCAGCTGTGTGGGAGAGTAGGACGCTGCCGAATTAATTTTTTATAAAGGCCCTGACCATTATTTAATAATGGTCAGGGCCTTTTTTTTGCGTTATATTTTTTCCATAAATTGCCATGTTGCCAGGGGCACCCTTCATTTCTACTTTACACTAAAATTACTACGAGCACTTATAATCGCTTAATTTGTGATGCGGGGGCTGATCATAAGCTGGGCATTATACGTGAGATAAAATTTTATCACAAAATGACCGACGTTATGCCCAAGCCCGTTTATGCGTAAGGGCAAGCTGCAAAATAATCAGGAAAAGCGTTTTGTTGTGATAAAGCAGATAATGGTTGATATCAGCAGTCCATAGGCCACAAAAAAAAGTGTTGTGAATCTATTTTCACTGATTGTAAAGACGACCCCTATTTTTTTTTCTTTTTTTGTGACTGCCCCAGGCGAATCGCCTTTTGATCCCGCTTCGCCTATAACAAGGAGTGAAGAACCGGTGGTTTGTCGTGAATTTTTCTTATGGGCCTTCATATCCTGATTTCTTCCCCCGGTATTCGAACCATCCATTTTATCTTCACTTTTTTCGGGTGTTTCAAATAAAAAACGTTTTAAGGTAAGCCGCATGGTGCCGTGAACCAGTGGATTTAACATCATGATCCTTTGGGACGTTAGCGGTTTTGTTTTTTCCATGAGAATCACACTGGCATAATTTTTATCTGGATGGAATGTTTTCCGTGTCATCAAGTGACGACTTTTTTTGGTTTTCATGGATATCAGGCGTGTATCATCCACAAAAATGATATCTTCGATTAAAAGTGAAAATCCATTGGATAGTTCGTGGGTTTCCCCGGGATATAGTTGAATATCTTCTGTTTTATGCCCACTTACCAGGCTCAATCCATGGCATGTCAGTACCAGTAAAAATAAGAGATGCATGAGCATAAAACTCCATTTTTTAAGCGAGGAGTGTTTTAAGGCAGCAGGCAAAAGATGGCTTAAGCTGCACAGGAGGGCGTTGATAAAAAGAATGGCAGATACCAGGCATACACTAATGACCCATATGGATACGATGGGATTTGTGGTGACGGTTTTCCCCAACCAGTGGTGAATGAGATTGCTGTTCAGTTGGTCAATGTTAGTTTGGTGAACCGGAAAATAGCAGAATATCACGCCCATAATCAGGAGTATTCCCAGGCATATGATGGAATAAAAGGTAAGTTTAATGGAAGACAGTTTTTGTATCATGAGATAAAAATCCTTTTACAATTTACTCGTCAATCATAAGTTTTTTTATATGAAACTCCGTCCAAGAATCTGTAATAATTAGGGTTTCATCTTTCGTTGTGGCAGGTCAAATTCCAATATGATCTGCCCGTGGCAGTTATATTTAATGATAAAATATTGTCCACATGAGAAATAAGGCCGGCAATGAACCTGTCATACCTTTTATCCAGCTCTTTCTCATAAGGGAGGGGGGAAGATGACAGGTGAGCATCACTAACATGAAAACAATGGCAGCCTTAAAAAAACCCTTGCTCCATTGCCAGGAGTCTCCTAGCCAGTTCAGGCACCACCATGAGCCTGCCCATTCACTGCATAAAAACACCACAAGTCCCCACAGCAACACTGTTCGTGCATGGGAAAATAAAATTGTCTGTTTTGACCGTTCACCCCATATTCCCATCTGATACAACAAGGCGGTTCGGGAAAAGATCGCAGCAGCCGTAAGGCGAAGATTGAAAAAAAGGTTCACCCATGGATTACCATACATGAAAAAATCTGGATTAAATTCCTTGGGCTGCATGATGTGGTATAAGAGTAAACAAAAACAATACAAGAGCGTGACACCACAGCTTTTAAGGTGTATGCAGGGCGACTGGTTTTTCCAGAAAAAAATTTCCAGAAGAGTTAAAACAAAAATAAGGTAAAATGAAGCCTCAAAAGCTCCATACAGGGGAAGGCGATGTTCTGTGAGAATCAGTGTGATGGTTCCCAAACCTGTGAGGATCATGGCAATAACCACCATTTTTTTCACAACCATTGTCTTTTTTTTTACAACAAAATAAAATCCAAGCGTTAATATTGCCATGACAAAGTAATAGAGCAGATCAAGAAAATGTAACATGATTTAAACCTCTCAGGGAAGGATTGTGTGGCACAATGCCAGCAGTTTTTCCAGTGCATCTTGGTCATTGGCATGGATAACATCGTTGGTCTTAAAGGGCCATAAGCGGCATATGGAAGATACCAAGGCTTTACGGACAATCCAGATGTGAATGGCATTGTCCAGGGTCATCAGGGGGGTAATGCAAGGTGCCCATCCTTTCCCCTGTAACTCCATGGGACCCAGCTCATCCACCATGATCACCTTTGCTTTTTTACAATATTCCGGGAGCAGGGCATTACATCCTGCATCAATGCCTTGCTTGAAAAAAGTGTATGGAATTTTACCCGGAAGGGGGGAGGGCTCTGGGGGATTTCGTTGTGCCAGGGGAGTCACGATACCTGTTCTGAGGTCAATCAGGTTAAATCCACATCGTTGGTTGTCCTGCCAGAGCCCTTTGGCAATAAATCCTGCCATGGAAATGGATAACGCCTGGAATTTTTCCATGAGCTCCCAGGCCAGGGACGATTTTCCCGATTGAACCGATCCGGTGATGACGATACGATGATTTCCTGTGATCTGTTTTTTTTCTATGTCATTGTTTTGCAAGGTCAGCTCACCCTATAGTTTCAATTACATCCGTGGGAATAAAAAAATGCCCGTCCCGGACAAAGGGAAGGGCTGTGGTATCTGTTTCATAGAGTTGATCCATATTGGCTTTGGTCATAACCTTTCTCACCGGACCTGTCCCAAAAATCACACCTTTTTTTAATAAGATTACTTCATCTGCAAAAAGCATGGCCATATTGGGATCATGCATGGCTGCCACAACAGCTGTGTTGCTCTGTCGACACAGCTGTTTTATTTTATTTAAAAGCAGATATTGATTTTTAAAATCCAGATGGTTGGTGGGCTCATCCAGCAGCATGATGTCACTGGTTTGAACCAGGGCGCAGGCCAGCAGCGCCATCTGACGTTCTCCACCGGAAATGCGATTAAAATTAACTTCAGCCAGATGGGCCACATCAAGGGTTTCCAGGGCTTGTTTGGCAAGTTTATAGTCCCGGGTGCCCGGTACCTGGGTGGCCCCTAAGAATGGTGCTCTTCCCATGACCACCACATCCAGTACGGTAAAGGGAAATACCTCGGGATTTTCCTGTATCACCAGGCTGATGTGTTGGGCCACCTGTTTTCTGGAGAGGGTCTGGATATTGGTTCCCTTGATATGAACGGTTCCGGAATTTGCTTTTCGAATGCCGTTGAGGCAGTGGAGCAGGGTGGTTTTTCCAGAACCGTTGCGTCCCAGTATGGCCGTAAATGTACTGCTTTTCATGGCAAGGGATATCCCTTTTAAAACGGGGGTGTTGCCATGGGAAAAAAACAGGTTTCGGCATTCCAGGGCTACAGCCATCCGCTTCCTCTGTTTTTGTAAAGTAGAAATCCAAAAACCGGTGCTCCGGTGAGGGCCGTGATGATACCCACGGGCAGCTCTGCCGTGGTCATGGCCCGGGCCGCACCGTCAGCTGCCAGCATAAATAATGCCCCCAGCAGGGCTGTTACGGGCAGCATTGACTCATGGCGGGGGCCCACAAGGGTTCTGGCCATGTGGGGAATGATCAGGGCGATCCAGCTGATTTGTCCACAGGTGGCAACCATCACCGATACCATCACAGATGTGAGGATAATCAAGATAATTCTAAACAGCAACGGATTCATGCCAAGGGAACTTGCCCGGGTATCTCCCATGGAGAGAATGTTCAGGCGAAATCGAAACAACATGATGATAAAAATACCCATGACAACCACGGGCCCGGCAGTGGCAAGGTTTGTCCAGGTCACCCGGGTCAGACTGCCCATGATCCAGAAAACAATGCCCGGCAGTTCGTCATATGGATCGGAAAAATATTTTAAAATCATGAGCAGTGCATTGAAAAAGGACAACACCACCATACCGGCCAGGATCATGACAACCACCGGTCGGATGGCAATGAGACGGGCAATGCCAAGTGTCATGGATACGGCAATGAGACCGCATATAAAAGATAGGAATTGAACCAGGGAAACGCTCTCTCCAGGCAGAATAATTCCCAGGGCTGCTCCCAGTGTGCATCCGGCGGAAACGCCAAGAATATCAGGGGATACCAATGGATTGCGAAAAAGGGCCTGGTACACTGCTCCAGACACGGACAGGCCCATGCCCACCAAAATGGCCATGAGACACCGGGGAAGACGAATCCACACCAAAACCATTTTTGAGGATGTCAATTCCGGGGGAAGGGGCGTTGCGTTTATCGTGCCGGAAAAAATTTTCCACATATCATCCATGCTGATGTCGTATCGGCCTGCCGTCATGGAAATGGCAAAAAAAAAGAGCAAAAGAGCTGACAGGGCCAGGGGATATGAAAAAGGTACTCTTCCGGGATGTTGTGAATGATGGCTCAATGCTGAATCTCTTTGGGGAGTTGATCATCCAGACGTCCACCCATTTCCACGAGATCTTTTTGAAATAATACCCGGTGAAAATCATTGGCATAGGCGGTGAAATCAATGTCCTGGAAATACTCGGGGTAGGCCCGGCAGGCGGCCCACAGGGTGCCAAGTACAGACAGAGGGGAAGGAAAATCCCAGGGAGCCAGATTACTGGGGAAACGATGTATTGCCTGATGGGCAAGGGCGGTCACCTTTTTTAATGCAGGATTTTTGATGGGCTTGAATCCTTGGGTGTTAAGGTTTCTGGACATGAAGATAATATCTGGGTTCCAAGCCAGAAATTGTTCCGGGGAGATATCTTGAAAATATCCTTTAAGGGCATGGGAAACATTGATCATGCCAGCCCGGGATAACATATTATCCTGGAGCATGTTGCCTGCAGCGGTGTTGAAAAAGCTCCGGGAGGAGGCAAAATAAGCCCTTTTTTTATTTTGTTTCGGGATGGTTGCCACCCTGGAATGAACCAGATTCAGAGTTTTGTCCATGGCGTTGATGACACTTGATGCGTTCTGGGGCGTCCCTGCTGCCCGGGAGATGATGTCAAGGGATCGTTTAATGTTGTTCATACTTTCCGGAAGAATGATGACGGCAGGAATTCCCATGGTTTCAAGGCGGGTTGCCAGGGACATTCCATCTTTCTGGGCATAGAGGATGACAAGATCGGGTTTCAGGGATAGCATGGTTTCAAGGTTGATGCCTGTGGATTTTGTCCCCACTCCGGTTAATTGTGTCACCCCGGGAAATACTGCCCGGGTGAGTTTATCTTTTTTGGAATGGGTGTCAATGCCCACCAGTCTCTCCTGAAGCCCCAGGGCAAGGATGCAAAGGGTCACCGGTTTAAAGGTGGGAATAATTCGCCTGGCTTCGTTGTTGCGCAGGATAACCTTGCGTCCGGCCATGTCTGTTATGATTCGAGATTCCCGGGCCCGGGCCATGGCGGAATTGAATATAATAAAAAAAAGAATCACCATTACCATACTGACAGCTCTTGTAAATGGTTTATGTGTATGGGGAATCCGGGGGTGCTGGTGGTGTTGCATAATAGTTGTTCTCTTTTTATGTTGAGCATACTCAGCAGAGTCCCCGAGGGGGCAGCTTAATAGCCTTTTTTATATTCATTGTGTCTGCCGAGATATGATCGTTTTATATGAAATACTCCGCAAACCGGGGGTGTATTTCAGGCTTTGTTATGGGCAGGCCGAGGCAAGAATACGGTCTGCCCGTGGCAGTTATATAGTTTTATGCCTTAAAAATGTCAACTCTCTTCTCTGGTTTGTTTCTATTTATAATAATTATGAAAATATTAACCATAAGAAATTAATAATAACACCATAATGATATGGATGTGAAATTTATTTGTTGTTCAACATCTGAATCCTCCATCAACAAACTTCCTGCGGGCACTATTGAATTAATTGTAGTAATTGTTAATCCCCTAAGGTGAAGAAATTATTTAAAATAGAATGTATATATAAGTTGTTTTTGGTTGCTTAGGGGATTTATTTTGTTTAAGCCATGTTTTTTCTTGACAAGGAAGACAAACATAAAGAGAATCTCCCCTCAAATAGTGTGGGGGATATTTGTAGAGAGCAATGTGATTAAATAGTGAATTAAATATTACTGAATCCCTGGGGTTATTATGATTGAAAATAAATAGGAAGGAGAAAAATTATGTTTAAACGTTTTTTGCTGGCGGTGTTGATCTGTATGCATGTGACCGCAGGGTCCCTGTTTGCGGCAGAAGAACCTGCTGATCTGTTTACACTGGGAGAAATTGTGGTTACAGGTGAGGCAGGCAGTGTGGCTGATGTGGGAATTACCCAATCCATTAGTTTTGAGGACATTGAAGCCACCAATAGCAGCACCATTGCCGATGCCATGAAGTTTGTACCGGGGGTTACCATGACCCGGGGCCGAAAAAATGAATCGGAGATTTCCGTGCATGGATTTGGACAGGAAAAGACCTTGTTTCTCATTGATGGGGTTCCCTACTATGAAACCTATTATGGCAAGTTGAACCTGGATCAGATCCCGGTGGATATTGTTTCTAAAATAGAAGTGAGCAAAAACGCCCCGTCGGTGCTTTATGGAGCCAATGCTCAAGTGGCAGTGGTCAATGTCATCACCCGCCAGGGGACATCTAAGCCCACCATCAATCTAAAGGCAGAGGTGGGACAGCACCATACCTATAAAGGATCTGTGTCCCATGGAAACCAGATAGGTGCCGTGAATTATTGGTTGAGTTATCTCCATGAAGAGTCTGACGGCTGGCTTCTTTCCGATGATTATACCCCGGTGGAGACCATCCGGGCCAGAAAATGGATGACCAACATTGACGGCATTCATGAAAATGGGGGGATAAGGGAAAATTCCGATTATAAAAATGATCGCTTATGGGCCAGGGCAGGCATTAGCCCATCTCCGGGGTCTGAATATTTTGTCAGCGCCTATTCCATGCAGTCGGAAATGGGTCATCCCTTGAGCACCGATGAATATAAAATTTTCACCCGTAAAGGGGATAGCGCCGGTTTTTCTACCCTGTCAAGATTTGAAGATTATGACGACTGGGGTGTTGATTTCAGTGGAAAGCAATTGATTTCAGAGCAACTCACCCTGAGGGGCAAACTTTTTTACCATGACCATAAAGATGTGTATGTTTCCTATGAGGATGTGGATTGCACCCAGGAAATTGCCAGAAGTTCCTATAAAGATAATTATATTGGTGCTTCCTTGTTTGCCGATTTCTCTTTAATGGATGCCCACAGCGGCCATATCTCCTTGCATTACAAAGAAGACACTCACAAGGGTCGGGATGATGATTTCCAACCTTATAACAAAGACGTGTCACACACCGGATCTCTGGGCACCGAGCATCAGTTTTTCACCGATTTCGGCCTGACCGTTTATGCAGGTACTTCCTACGACTGGTTTAAGGTACAAGAGGCCGAGGCGTACGTGTTTGATGATGATGACATACTTGTCGGTCAGGCGGATCTGGACACCGCTGATACCCAGGATGAGCTTAATCCCATGATTGGTTTTACCTGGGATGTGGATGCCACCTCTTTTTATGGTTCGGTGGCCAAAAAGACCCGGTTTCCCACCCTGTCACAACTTTTTTCATCCACCAGCGGTAACCCGGAACTCACCTCAGAAAAAAGTATCAATTACACCCTTGGGGTTACCCAAAAATTTTCTTCCCGTATCACAGCGGATATCTCTGGATTTTACCATGATATCTCAGACTGGATTTCCAGGGATTACTATGAAGACGGCTACACAGGAAATGAAATTTACACCAATGTGGAAGATATCACCATGCAGGGGATTGAGGCCTCCATGGATGTGGCTTTTTGCGAATATTTCAGCATGAATTTTAACTACACATTTATTGATGCTGACAATGAAAGCAGTAAACGGGCCACAGATAAAGTGGCAGGGGTTCCTGAAAATAAATTTGGTGTGGGGTGTAAGCTTTTAATCCCCAAATTATTAGTTAATGTGGATCTCCAGGGGATTTACGTGGATGGTGTGTATGACGAGCTTCCCACCACCGACAGTCCCGATGATGATGCGGTGAAAACCGACAATTATTTTATTTTAAATTCGCGTATTTCCAAGCGATTCGGCACCCGTTACAGCGTTTATGCTGAAATAGATAATCTTTTTGATGAGGATTATGAACAGGAAGTGGGCTTTCCCGGAGAGGGACGAAATCTTCGGGCCGGAGTGACCCTGGCTCTGTAAGTGCTGCATGATATGACAATATTTAACTCAGTGCGCCCTGGGCGCACTGGGTGTTTTTTCGGAAAATAATTTCAGGCTTGGCTTGTGGAGCTGTCGATTCCCATCCCCCAGAGCGTAAATATTTGGTCAGTCCCTCATCCTTAGTCAGTAAGTAGAAATAAGGGGCTTGGTCATAAACTGGGCCACTATAGGTGAAATAAAATTTTATTATCCACAAAGCACTGTAATTATAGATATTAACTTTTGCAGCTAAAATTTTATCACAAGATGGCCCACGTTATGCTCAACCCCGAAATAAGTTATCCAACTATGTTTGCTTTTAATCAATAAAACCAGTCAAAACATCAATGATGTTGTAAACTTTATTTTCACTTAATCCCAGTGATGTCCGGTTAGGTTTTTGCATGCTTAAAAAAGAATATAAAACACTTGATTTATTAAAAAATAAGAGCTACCTAAGCATTGCTTTTGTCTTGTTGTAATTGATTCTATAACAAGGAGAAGTTAATGCCCATAACCCAATGCAAAAAACAAAAGATCAAATTTGATGCTGAATCCTTTATACAATATCTGCTACCTCTACAAAAAATTCTGCTCACTACCCCTGCGCTTAATTCAAGGGGGTATCGGCCATTGAAAATGACGTTTGAAGACCAACTCAATGCTTTATTATTCTATCACCTTCAAGAGCATGAGTCTGCAAGAGATCTTGTCCAGTGCATGAAAGAAGATGATTTTGCCAAAAATAACATAGCGCCTGATGGTGGTATCAGTCTCAGCAGTTTTTGTGAAGCCATTAATGATCGAGGACTCGAACAACTTCAATATGTCTTTGAGGAACTTTG
>NZ_FWXY01000022.1 GCF_900176365.1 Desulfocicer vacuolatum DSM 3385
AACGCTTCAGCGGCAGTTAAGGTGAATTCTCCACCCCACTTCCCCGGGCCGTTGAACAAACCACTGCACGTGGACAAGCCAGTGAGTTAAACATTACAAATTCTAATTCAGTTAAATCATCCTAAAGGTATAATATGAAAAAACGAACTCTTTTCGTTGGAATGCTATTGCTATCTGCAATAATGTTCAGAATTATTTGCGGTATTTTTGTTGTTCAGCCGATGGGTGCTATACCGGAGGGTGTTTCTATTGTTTATTTTAGATTTGGGTTAAACATGCCTTTCATTGCATCCGCTGATGGTATTTTAGATGAATTTGGCGCTGGAGTTTCGTTGCTTGGGCGTGGGCTTGTTTTCCCTATGTGTCAGGATAGTTGTCTGAACCAGTGATTAAACGAAAAATTTTCAGATTTGGCTATTCTGAAACCCTTTATTTGTGGTCTACTGGCGGAAAAATGTTTCAACGTGAAACAAAAGAATAACCCATAACCATTATTACATCGAACAGCTTGGGGCGGACTTTGTCCGACACACCCCAAGCCCCCTCCCTTTGGTCGGCTACCCTTGAATACAACTGTTGTTAAGGAGAATATTTATGAAAAAGACTTTATTATTTGTTCCTCTGGTAATGTGCTTCATTTTTCCATCTTGAATTTTCGCAGCATCTATTCAAAAAGCAGAAATGCTCAAAGAACATGGTCTAAAACATGAAGCCAAAAAAGAATTAATTGATTTATTATTTGAAAAATCTAATAGCGACAGCAAAACAAGCAATACTCGTAAAAGATAGGATTAGTGAGCCTGCAGAGATAGTGTGATCAAGGTGTCTGAGTAAAATTCAATGCCGGCAACGGTAAAGTCTTCCTTGCTTTTAAAATAATTATAAAAGGATCCTTTTGGCACCCCGACTTCATCCACAATGGCCTTGATTTCGGTGCCATTGTACCCGTAGTGTGAAAACAGACGTAACCCGATTTCAATAAGCCGGGTTCTGATTTTATTTTTATGGATCGTTTTCTTCATAGGTGAAAAAAATATGACCGGTCGTGTCAATCGTAAATGGGACAGGTTGAAATAATTTTTTTCCGGTTTGCCCAGATTCTGTATATTTTCGGCAATTTTGTCGTTCAGGGTTTCTATGACGGCTTTTAAATTTTGCCTATTGCGAAAAACGGTGATATGAATTTTAAATCCAGGCTGGGATGATACTCGAATTGGAGGTTACCCCTCCTTTTTATACCTGGGTTCCTTTCTTTGGATATGGTCCCAGAGCTTTTTTTGATAAATCGCTTCTTTGAAGGCAGAAAACCAAGAGGTATGTTGATGAAGACAAAAAAAATAAATCTCACCGCCTTGTTTTTTGGGGTTGTGACATTGCTATGCTGCAGCATTTCCCCGGCCCGTGCCGATATTCAAAAATACCGCCAGGATTTGAAACAAGCGGTTAGAACCCTGCCTGAAGCCTCAATTGTTCTTCATGACAAGCTGTTTGACACAGGGCAAGTGTTTGAAACAGTGGGTGTTTTTTCCGAGGCCAGACGGGCCTATCAATACCTGGATCTTATCTGGGACAAGTATCCGCCGACTGACAATGGGCGGCATCAACTTTTAAAAAAGAAAATTGCCGCTCTGAAAAAAAAACAAGATACCCCCCTGGCCGGTGCCTTCACCCTTATAAAGGAAGATGCTTTAGGTCTTTATCAAGAGGTCTACCACCCCGGGCAGCGGCTTGAGTGCCGTATTACCCGCAAGCAGCCGGGCGGTGTCTGGCTGCACCTTGTTCCGATCACCCCCTCTTTGGATGAACAAGAGAAAAACCGTCAAACAACCTTGCCTGTCCTCTATCCTACCCCGGCACTTGATAATACCCTTCAGGTTCAACTGCCCGATGTGCCGGCAGAATATATGTTGAATGTTTATGACAGCAGGGGTCTTTTCTTGACCCAAAAAAATATTTCCATACAAAAGCCGGTTGGATGGGCGGGAAAACTCAAGGTGGAAACCCGGGGGTATCCGGGACTGGGGGGGACGGCCATCGCCCCGGGCTACGAGTTTAATGGGGTTATTCACAACTCCCAGGCATGGCTCACCGGTGTAAAAGGAAAACGTCCCTGGGTGGGGCTGTTCAGAAAAGAGACCCCTGATGATTCTAAAAAACATATAACCTATTGGTACATAAATCAAAAAGAAGAATTTACCCGGGTAAAGTATCGGATAAAAGAACCCGGAGAATATCAATTGCGCATTTTCAGCGAGGACAGCAAAGATCAACACCTTTTGCTGAAGGTCGACCTCATGGTCGGCAACCCTCAACCCGTAAAATTGGTAAAAGGATTTAGCACCTCTGGTTCCTTTCTGGTTTTTGATAAAAAACAGCGGATCGAAATTGCAGGCAGTGGCCTTGGACTTGATGTCGCCCAAAAGCCGGATTTTCATTGTCTTGTGGTGCCATCATGGTTTGCGCCCAAAGATATCAGGCACGGGTTAAACCATGCCCTTTCGGAAAGGCATAAATTCTTAGGCAGACCCAACCTCAGGGTGGACCTGCCACAGACAGGGGGCAGTTACGATATCCTATATTATCCCCATTGGCGATCCCTTAAATCGCAGGCACCTGCCAAAAAACTGGCCGTGGTCCAGATTAAAGGAAAAGATTATGTTAAACTTGTATTGCCCCAGACAAATTACTTGCCAGGGGCGAATATTCGTGCAGGCATCCATGTGGGTGGCGACCCAGGAGATCTGAATGCCTTTCTTCTGCCTGGAGAACATCTGCAGGTTAATACACATAAAGCCAAATATGTCAGGAACAAACGGTATGCCGTTTCCCTAAATAAAAACGCGTATACCGATGGCAGCGGCTGGTTTGATATCACCGCCCCCTTGACCCCTGGTCACTACTTTCTCACAGTCTACAATAGAGCTCAGCTTTGCGCAGCCCTTCCTTTGACCATTGTCGCAAAAGAACAAGCCGGAGCCCTCATCCAGGTGGCACAAGGGCCCTACCAGACTCAAATGCCCTTTAAATATAAAGTCTTTCAACCGGTTGACGGGATTCCAGAGTACGGGATCGCCAGGTTCATTAAAGATGAGAAAGAGGTGCTGAAACAAAATCTTTACAAGCAGTACATGGATTATCCAGGGAGTATCAAGGCCCCTGAAGAAGCCGGCACCTACCAGATACTCTTTTTTGTCAAGGGCGATGAACAACCAAAGGCCCAGACCAGTGTCACTTTTTTTGATAAAGCAAAGATGGTCCGGCCAAAGACTGACCCTGACGCATCTTCCATCAGCCCTGAAGCGGTTGCCGCTTTTGGGAACAAGGATCGGCTTGAAGATTCAGATTTTGCTCAATTTAATCTGTTTGCCTCCCGGTTTGTACCGGGACAGGAGATGCTGATTAATTATTCAATTCCTCAAACCCTGCCGGCCTGCCTTGTCCTTCTCCCTAAAGGGCCGGCGCCGTCATCACTTGCCCGGGCCCTCAAACAGGCCCTGACGGTGAAGAAACTGGATTCTCACAAAGATATTATTACCCTGACCGCACCGGAACCCGGCAGTTACCGGCTCTATGTTTATGATACCCTTCAATGGACCAAGGCTGGCCCTCCAAGCCTGATCACCCAGATGGAATTCACGGTACAGGATGTTTACCACACAAAAATAATCACACCTGAGCCTGCCTTTGCCAAAGGGAATCTTGTGCTCACGGCAAACACAGATCCTGAGCCTGGATTTTCCCGAATTTTTAAAGATGTGTATCTTTATTCCGAGGATATCAATACCGTTCACAACCGCCCAGGTTCATTGGCCAAAGCCAGGTTTAAAAAAATCAAAGAAAATGTGTTTCAAGCCATTCTTTCATTGGATGTTGAACCCGGCAATTATCAGTTGGTTATGGGTGGTTTTAAGACAGCATATCCCATCCGGCTGACCTCCCCCCCAACACTGAGCCCCAAAGCAGAGGTCCATGTGACGGATTCAAACATCATCCCCAATGGGCTTACAACAATACAGCTTCATCCGTCTTCAACCTGGAACGATCCTCTGACCTGGGCCCTGGCCGGGGAAGATGACCAGGGAAATATTGGGTTTATCCATGGGCCGGAAATCATCAAATCGACCCAGGGAAGGGTCATACAAACCACTTTAACCGCACCGACAAGACCCGGTGAATACCATGTTTGTTTCTGGGAGGGTACGGGCAAAGAAGATTTTTTTGACCTTCCGGCATCGGCAGTTCGCCGTACCGTGAATGTTCGCCTTGATAAAAGATACCTGGCCGTTCATCAGCCAGAAGTTGAGCTTCAGGCCTATTTTGCACAGAACAAGGCCTTGTATGCCGGTATGCACACAACAGGCCGTTTCACGGCCTCCATTGCCTATGACCCAAGTGCCTGGATCGGTATCCTGCCCAAAGCCGTTGATCTGAAAAATACAGATTCAGCTGCCGCAAGAAAAGCGGCCATCGCATTGATTAATCTGGGTGGTAAAGACAGGGGAACTTTTTCTCTGCGCATGCCGGAAACACCTGGCAGATACCAGCTTTGCATGTACGACAATGCCAAAAACGGCCGTTTGATGCTCCACCGCACCATCATCCTGGACCTTCCGGATATGGAGCATCTTGAACAGGTAGCCAATGAACAGGCAGACGCCTTCCTCGAGGCCCTGCCGGATTATGATGAGGATATAAAGGCCATTGAAAAGATACATCAGGATCAGTATGAAAAAAATCTTGAGGTGCCGAGTTTGACGCCGATTTCAGTTCCCCCTGAACTTTTAAAACAGCTTGAAGGCAGAAGCGATTCGGCAAAGCGCACCATACTTTCTCAGTACATTCTTGCCATAATTTCTCCATCCTCAGCCTGTGCCGCAGGCAAGGAAAAAAAAGATTGCGAGACCGATATCGATTTGGCCCTTGAAAACATGCGCAAGGTGAACATTAACTTTGGAGACGGGGTTGATTTAAGGCGTGTGGTCGGCGAGCTGGCCACCAAAATGGCAACAGACCTGGTTATGGGTCAGAAACACGTGGCCCAGGCAAAAGCCTATTATGACAAAACCCAAGGGTACTACGACAAGGCCATGAAACTCAAATCCAATGTTGAAAAAAATGGCTGGGAAGAGGGGGTCAAAGGGGCACTCTGGGATAGCACACAGGCCATGCTCAAGACCTGTGTGACCGGAGACTGCCTGTCCAGGCTGGGCAAAAAAGCCATCGAACACAAGCTCAAAAGTTATAATCCCCTGAAAATGACCCCGGATCAGCAGGCGGCCTGGAAAAAGGAGTACACCCGGATGGTGGTTCTTCTGGACGACAATGATCTCAAAGAATTGCAAAAAAAGACCGCAAAGTTTGCTGATCTTGCAGGACAGCTCAGTGTGCCGAATCCAGATGCCAAAGCCCTTGAAATGGCCCGGGCAGCTGCCATCAACACCATGAAAGGTGCCACCATGGCCATGGTGACTAAAATTCCAGGATGGTCTGCTGTGAAAGCCTATTATGAAACCCTCAACGTCCTGAGAGGTGGGCTTATTAACGCCGAAACCGTTGATTTTATGGATGAATACAGAAAACTGAGAGCCGAAGGCGGCACCATCTCCCAGGTGAATGATATTTTGAGCGGCAGGGGGGCTAACTATTTAAGAACCTCACTGCGCAACCGAATCGAAGCCAACCCAAAAGGATACAAAGAATTTTTAACCCCTGAAAACAGGCGCCTGGCCATAAAGGGGCTGCCCATCAAGTTAGATGCACAGGAAATTGACGATACCGTCATGGGCCATCTGGAAAAATGGTACCAGAAAGAGAAAAAAGACAAGGGCCAGGATAAATTCTACAAGGAGATGAAAGATGCCTGGTACAATAGTAAATGTAAGTTTGATTCTTATATGACCCAGGTAAAGGGCAAAAGTTTTTTTGATACGGTCAAGGAAGGCTCCAGTCACCTTTATGACAAAGCATCGGGGCTGGCCTCAGGCAAACAGACCTATTCATCGATGACATGTGCCCGAAAAGCCCTTGCCTTTAAAAGTTATCTGGACCTGAGAGCCCAGGTGCTTCAGCAGATGGCCAGCTGGCAGGGCAAAGACGGTGCATGCCAGATTGGAAAAATAGAAAACCAGCGGCTGCAGGACCAGCTGGTCTGTGAAGCCTTGATAAACCCGGGGTCCTATAAACAAATCATGGCCGCCAATGCAAAGGCCTGCGGTGCACTGCCCAAACCCCTGCCCCCCAAGAGCACTCCCAAGGTAAAGGAATTGTCTAAAAAGGCCACACGGGCCATAGAAGTGTTGTTAAAGAGAAGCGGGAACATCAAGGTATTAAAATGCCTGTGCAACCGTTATTCGATCATGGGCTCAGGCTGTTCCTATCATCCTGAGCCGACCAAGGGACGCAGCCCCTCATGCGACAACCCGGGTCCTCCCTGCATGCAGGGCAACTGGGGCTGTGGGCGACGTGACATGGCTTCGGACAGCTATAGTCTTCAGGTCTGCCAGGTGGGAAAAGCAATCCGTGAATTCAAGCGCAAAGACAATAAAGGCTATCAAAAGTGGTTAGAGCAACGTAAAAAATATATGGCCAAATAAAGACGCAGGTGAATTTATAAAATTCTATTAATGAAAAAGAGGGGGCTGTGGCGGTTCAAAAAACAGAAAAGATAAGTGCCCGGTTACACGGAAAAACGCTGCGTATGCCGGTTTGCAGGCTGGCAGCCGGAATGGGCTTGGCAGTTTTCGCCGGTGCAGCTGCCGGATGGGGCAGGTATTGGTATGGGTATTTTGTATTGGGCCAGGGAACCCTTGCTGGGTTGTTCGTTCCCTGGGCGGCAGGGATTTTATGTCCAAGCACTTTAACGCCTGGAAAAACCATGAAAAAACCCGATTCCATGACCCAGGTTCTGATTTTTTTTGCCTGTTTCATGATTGCCCAGGCCATTGGATTCGGCCTGGCCCAGCCATGGTTTGAGCCTCTGGGCTGGCTGGGCCGGGTGATCCAGAACGATACCAAAGAGTCGATCTGGGGGATCACCCTTCTTGGAGGCGCGGTTGCAAAAAATTTTCAACTGGGGGTGAACGGGGTTTTCTGGATTTTTTTAAACCTGTTCGACCTTTTTTTCATGGTGTTTTTCCTGCTTGTGGGTGTTAACAGTCAGCCCGAGGACAACCAATGATTAAATATGGCCGAATCCTGACCTTTTTTGCGGCTTTGGGATTGCTGGGGCTGGGCGTCTTTGTCCTGGATGCAAAAAAAGAATTGAATCTGGCGTATAAAGCCTATGAATACCGGGATATGGACCAGGCCATGCGTCATGCCAGACGGACGCGTTTTGCCATGGGAAATGATAAAAAAATTATGGCAAAGGCCCTGAAACTGCAATATGCCATTGCCGTCCGGCTTGGCCATCCTGAAAAAGCAATCTCTCTTCTGGGTGAGGCCATCCAGCTTGAGCCAGACTGCGGTCTGTGTTATCTGCGAAGGGGAGATCTGGCCTACACGCAGAAAAATTATACGGCCGCCCTTGATGATTTTAAAAAAGGATTTGAAAATTCAGGCCCCTTGAAGCCTGCGACCGAATCCTATTATTATGCCCGCCGGGGACTGTCTTGCCTGGCCGTTGGCGAGAATAAAAACGCAGAGGCAGATTCCCGAAAGGCCCTGGCATCTGATCCGGGATCGGCTTTGGCCTTTTTCCTGGAATCAAAGGTGCGGGACAGGTTTGGTGACATTGACGGGGCTTATGGGAATGCCCTGAAAGCCTATGGTCTTGGCCGGAATAGCCCCGGTTTTTTTTCTTCTCAGGAAGGAGACTTCTGGTTACGATACTATGGGGATATTTCGATCCGGTATAAAGCGGCACACAGGCATGATCTGTGACCTCATTATTTTACGAAATCGTTGAGGGCTTGAAAGCCGGTGAATTTTTACTTTGTCCTATTGCCATATCCTTAGGGGGATATGCTGTGTCTCTTGACAAAGACCAATGCCTTGAGCTAATAACCCGCATAGTGATAATACTCAATTTAGCAAGATGCGATAGAGCCCAGGCATTTTGCACACGTTCTGTGCTGAAAATGGCTGACAAAGGTCCGAAATTAAGGAATTGCCTTAAGTAATACAGGAGGTTCGATTTATGTTGAAAAAGTGTTTTTTGCTGTTAATTATTTCCTGCCTGGCCATACCTGTATCAGCATCAGAGCGGCGAAAACCTGTTTCAATAGAAGGCAAAAAACTATTGCCCCTTCGGGTTCTGGCCCGGCCGTTTTCTCATATCTATAATGGGAAAGATGCGGATGGCGGTACAGTGAAAGAAAATGTCCCGGCGTTTCAGCCATATTATGTCTACGCACGGCCAAGCGCTGAAGATATAGAGCTTCAGGACGGCTGGTATGAAGTGGGGGCAGACAACCGGGGCAATGTTCTGGGATGGATGCAGGCCAAGGACGTGTTCGAGTGGAAGCAGACCATGTGTCTGGCCTATACCCACCCGGAGGGACGCAAGCCGGTTCTCATGTTTGCCCGGCGCGATCCCCTGGCAGAGCTTTCTCAAAAAGATACACCCACCCGCCTGGCAGAGGTGGGCAAGATCTACAATGCCTTGGAAACACAACAGATACCAGAGGACTTTCCCATCCGGTCGGTGGAACCTAAGCAGGCCGTGGATATTGCCACCCAGTTTTATCTTTTGCCGATTCTGTCTTTTGAAGAAGTGGAGATAGAGGGGCGCGAAGGCAGGCTCGTTCAGCTGGCGGCTGCAACGGCCGGGGGGCCGGATGCCAGACAATCAACAGATATCCGTCATAACAAGGGCTATCTGGATGAGGCCAATCAGGAGGCAGCCGGGGTTGATGCCGGGGTCTTAAAGGCGATGAAGATGGACGTGGTCTTTGTGTCTGATACCACGGTTTCCATGCGTCCCTATATTCAGGCGACTTTGGATGTCATCCGGCAGGTCGCCCGGGACCTTGGCTCTGACAAGGCCACAGCCCAAAGCCTCCGGTTCGGGGTATGGGGATACCGGGATCCTGTGGACCAGATCCCGGGTATCGGCTATACGACCTTTAACTATACCCCGGCCCTTTTGCCTGCAAATGAGTTTGTTCAGGCCCTTTCCAAGGTCGATGTGACCCAGGTGGACAGCGATGATTATGCTGAAGATGTGTTCAGCGGGATCAATGATGCCATTACCCAGACCGCATGGACCGAGGGTGCTGTAAGGATCATCGTTCTTTTAGGGGATGCGCCCGGCCACGAACCGGGACACAAGTACAATGCATCGGGCCAATCCACCCAGACCCTGAGGGCCATTTCCGATGATGCGTCCATCTATGTGTATGCCATGCATGTCAAAGCGCCCAGGGCCAGAAAGTATCATGAAGCGGCTGAGATGCAGTTCATGGAGCTGAGTGCCAACCCCGGTATGCAGGGAAAAAATGCGTATTTTTCCATGAACTCTGAAAATATTGACGGGTTTAAACAAATTGCCTCGGACATTACCTATGCCCTGACGAGCATGCTCAGTACTGTCAAACAGGGGGACATGGGGAACGGGTTCAGTGCACCGGGCGGCCAGGGGACAGTTTTAAGTGAAGAGGCCATGCTCAGTCAACCTCCGGTTGCTGGGACATCTGAAACACCGGCCGCTGGAGCCAAAACAGAAGCCAGCACCGGGGTGGTGTCCCCGGCAGGGGACAATGATGCCCTGGAATTAAGCGTGGAGCCCAGCGCCCAGGACCTGGCCTTTCAAATGGTAAAAGCTGCCATGGTGGAGTGGGTGGGTAAACAAAGCGGCGCCAAAGCCCCCAGGGATATTGTGGCCTGGGCCATGGACAAGGACCTGATGGAGCCTGATATTCAGGCCATGGAAGTCAGGCTTCTGATCAACAAGCGTCAGCTGGATTCCTTGAATACCATTTTAAAAGAAGTCATGGCAGCGGGGCGCAGGGGGCAGATCGGCGGAGAGGATTTTTTCAGTGCCCTCCAGGCCACATCTGCCGCCGCTTCCCGTGATCCCAATCTGATCAAGAACGCAAAAATCATGTCAGATACCGGCCTGATTCCTGAATTTCTTTCAGGTCTGCCCTACAAGAGCCGTCTGATGAGCATGAACAATGATTTGTGGATGAGTTGGTCCGTGGATGAACAGGATGAATTTTTAAATGAACTGGAAGCCAAGATACAGGCATATCAGTCCATCCATGACAGGCCTGAAGGCTGGGTCGCCCTTAGCCCGGAAGATGATCCGGATGAACATGTATACCCTGTAAGCCTGGAGCTGCTTCCCTGAGCAAGATGATTTCAAAAAAAGGGGATGCCCTTCACCTGGGTCAATTAATGCATACACGCATCCAGGCCGGGGTGCGTTTTCAGTTGATTGTGCCGCAAATGGACCTGGATTCCGGACAGTTTGCAGCTGTGGTCGGTCCCAGCGGGTGCGGCAAATCTACTCTTCTGGACATCCTGGGCCTGGTGCTCAAACCCGAAAAAATAGGGTCCTTCAGCATTGGCGGCAAAAAAGATCCCATGGATTTAACCTGTTTGAGCCAGGCCAACCAGGCGACTGTTCGCAGCCGGGATCTTGGCTATGTGCTGCAGACCGGGGGGCTTTTGCCCTTCCTAAGCGTTCGTCAGAATATTGCCCTGCCCCTGCGACTGAATCGGCAGAATGATCCGATCCAGGTTGAAACCATGGCCCGGATTCTAGGCATAGAGGGGCAACTGGATAAACGTCCAAGTTTTCTTTCTGGCGGCCAGCGGCAGCGGGTGGCCATTGCCAGGGCCCTGGTCCATAAACCCAGAATTGTCCTGGCTGATGAACCCACGGCTGCTGTGGACGAACTGACCGCCGTGGAGATCCGGGACCAGTTCCGGGAACTGAGTCATAAATTCGGCACCACCACCATCATGGTCACCCATGACAGGTCTCTGCTCAGGGACCAAGTGGACCGGGTATTCGGCTTTAAGGTGGTGCGAAAATCCCAGGAATTAACAACCTCCACACTGGAGGAACTTGACAGACTATGAACCGGCAGCGATCAGCCGGCCTGGTTCCAGGGCTGGCATTGGCAGACCTCAAGCACGAATGGATACTCAGCATCTGTCTTTTTCTTGCCGTTGCTGCCGTGGTCGGTCCGCTTTTGCTGCTGTTCGGCCTGAAAAACGGCACCATGGAGACCTTGCGGTCCCGCCTTCTCCAGGATCCGCGCAACAGGGAAATCCGCCCCATGGTCAGCCGGTCATTTACCCCGCAGTGGCTGAATGCACTCAAGGATGATCCAAAGGTATTGTTTTTAGTGCCCACCACCCGCAGTATTTCCGCCAGTGTGGAGCTTAAATCCAATACGGATAAATTGATCCTGGAAGCCCGGCCCAGTGCCGTGGGCGATCCTCTTTTGATAGAGAACAAGGCCGCCCCACCGGGGGACGGTCAATGTGTCCTGTCGGCTGAGGCGGCCCGCAAACTTGGGGCCGGGGCCGGGGATGAGATTGAACTTTCAGTCAAGCGTTTGAAAGGCAGCCGGTTTGAACTGGGCCGGACGCCCCTGACTGTATCGGGAGTTCTGGATCCAAGGGCCACCACCCGGGATGTGGTTTATTTTTCCCTGGGGCTTTTGGAAAATATAGAAGGGTTTAAAGACGGTCAGGCCGTACCCGCTTTAGGCTGGAAGGGCGCAGTCCCCCTGGCCCAGCCTGTGTTTGACGGTGTGGTCCTGGGGCTGGATATGCCCATGGATCCCGTACTCAAGGTCCGGCTGACTTCGGGCACTGGTTTGAGCCGGTTGGAGGAGTTAAAAAAAGATCAGCACCTTCACCGCCTGGGTTACCAGGTCAACCATAAAAAATATCTGTATCTGATCACAACCACCCGGGCCCTGGGCCGGGAAATGTTAACCACGGTCAACCACCGCCTGCGGGGGAAGAATGCCCTGGTGCTGCCCTGGGTGGCGCCGGTAGAGATTGAACTGGATCAGGATAAAAAACTTTTTGTTCTGGCATTGCCCCAGGCAGAAGGGGTGAATGCCCCCTGGGACAAAGACCTGGCCATGGGGCCTGCCTGGCGGCAGATCATTCTGCCCCGGGACATCCTGTTAAAACCCGGCAGCCAGCTGACCTGCCCGGGAAAATCTTCTCTCAGCCTGAGGGTTACCCCCTTGGATGGGATGTTTTCTAACAGCCAATATGCGCAGGTCCCGCCTGAACTTGCCGGAATCCTGAACTTAAGCCGCCGGCGTGAGATACACTGGCTTCCCGAAAAAGACCGGTTTATTTTAAAACGAAGGGGGTATGCCGCTTTCAGGCTTTATGCCAAGACCCTGGACCAGGTAGAACCCCTGAAACTGGAACTGGAAGCCCAGGGTATACCCGTCCATACCGAGGCCGATCGGATCCGGGATCTCAAGGAGCTGGACACGCACCTGGGATTGATTTTCTGGCTCATTGCCCTGGGCGGAGTTCTGGGGGGAGCAGGATCTTTGACTGCCAGCTTGTATGCCTCGGTGGAGCGCAAAAGAAGGGACCTGGGGGTCATGGCGCTTATCGGTTTTGGAAGGGGCGGGCTTTTGTGTTTCCCCCTGTTCCAGGCCCTTTTCTTATGCTTGGGGGGATTAGGTCTGGCCTTTGTCTTCTATGGGGGAATGGCAGGGTTGATCAACCAGCTTTTTTCCTCTCAACTGGCAGCAGGCGAACGGTTTTGCCGGCTGAATCTTGTCCACCTGGTTTCTGCGGTATCCGGGGTGATGCTTCTTGGACAAACTGCCGCTGCACTGGCTGCCTGGCGGGTCATCACCATTGACCCGGCCGAGGCCCTGAGGGATGAATAATGGCAAGAGTTTGCTTACCACATATTTGGGTTCTTATACTGGCCTTTTTTCTGGCCGTTCCGGTCTATGCCGATAAAACACCTGACAACCCGCGCCCGGCCGATGGTGATGTGATCATCCCTTTGCCTGATAACCGCCAGATGGTTTTCAGGCCGGTTTTTCTGGGGCTGGGAGGCGCACCTTTTGCCCAGCGCAGCTTTCGCATGGGTGATCCGGACGGTGGATTTAAGGAACATCCCACAGGGGTGAGCCTCAGCGGTTCTTTTCTGGGTGAGGGGAAATTCGGCAAGGACTGGCTGTATTACATGGCCAAATATGAGGTGAATCAAGGTCAATGGGCTGCTGTCAACGGACTGCCGGCGCCGGACCGGAAAACAGCAGACACACCCATCACCAACATTACATGGTTTGAGGCCCAGCAGTTTTTAGACAAACTAAACCAATGGCTGTTTGCCAATGCCCTGGATAAACTGCCCACATCAGGCGGCAGCAAGGGGTTTGTCCGTCTGCCCCTTGAAGCGGAGTGGGAGTTTGCCGCCCGGGGGGGGGCCCAGGTATCGGCAGATGTCTTTGATCGCAGGACGCCTTACCAACAGCGGCTGAGCAGCTGCGAGTGGTTTGCCGGGCCCAAATCCAGCCACGGTAAACTAAAGGCCGTGGGCCGCTTAAATCCCAACCCCCTGGGCTTGTACGATATGCTGGGCAATGTTGCTGAAATGACCTGGGGCCTTTATATGATCGAGTATTACCAGGGCCGGCCCGGCGGTTTTGTTGCCAGAGGCGGGCATTATCTGTCTTCGGAGAAAAGGCTGCGATCCAGTTTGCGCACTGAAGAACCATTTTATATTGCCAGGGGCAGTGCCCCACCCACACCCAACAAAAAAGCGACCTTGGGCATGCGGCCTGTTCTGGCGGCCGTGGTCTTTGGAGACCGCAATACAGCTCAGACCTATGCCGAGGCCTGGGACATCTATCGAAACGGTACCGGGGCCGACACCCCTGCAGCTGTGAGCACAGCACCCACCAGTCAAAAGACCCGGGTCAGCATTGATCAGGCCGGTCAGTATCTGGCCCGGCTGGAAGAGATGGCCGCTGATAATCCTGGAATGCAGCAGGAGCTGGGCAGGCTCAAAAGTGTCATGGCTGATGTGCAGTTCATCCAGGCCAAGGCGGATGGTGAAACCGCCTATGCCTGGTTTAAAATCGCCGCTGAAAGGGGATTTTTTGTTTACCTGGAAAGTAAAAAACTGCCCATGGTACACAAGCTGATAGAAGCGGCAAAGGCAGGCAAACGGGAAGCCATGATAGAAAAATTGACCACCCGCCGGGCTGAAATTGAAGCCAACATCCGCCAGTCCATGGAGAACTACTCTATTTCCCTGCGCCAGCTTGAGACCCTGGACCAGGAGGCCCGGCAAACCGGCGAGACCCGGTACCTTCAATTTCTTCTGGAAAACAATGCGGCACAACAGGTCCGGGCAGCCAAACTGGTGGCAGCTCATCTGCAGACCTTGGTAAAAACGAAACGCACGGCCATTGAAGACTGGCTAAATGAGTTGAGCACCCTAGGGTTATAAGGAGGTTTTCTTGAAAAAAAATTGGAAGCTGGTGTTAATCAGTGCGGCATTTGTCCTTTTGTACCTGGTGCCAGGGTATGCCCTTGAGCAGGGCATACCCATGGACGGGTTAAGCCTGACCGATATCCCTTTTTTTGAATTTGATACAGCGGAAAAGACAGGGTCTGGAAAATTTGAGTTGAAACTGCCTGTGACCATTGAAACTCAGGGCCTCTGGGGGCCTTTGCCCCAAGAGCATCCTGTGGCCGCCTATTTTTGGGAAAAATACAAAGAAACGGGCATGAAACGAGAAATTGAATACAACCCCAATGCGGATAAATATTATAAAACCCCGTTTCTTCGCCTGACAGCCATCCAGTCTGTGGGGACCCCCGTAAAGATAAAACTTGTCGCCCCACTGCCCGAGGAGATCACAATGCCCCTGTCCGGGGCAGGCGGGTTAGCCGGCAATATAAGATACCAGGCCATTAAACGCATTTGCCATATGCGAATCACCAACGACCAGGGGGACGTTACCCTTGATAAGGACAGAGAAAAGATCAGCCTGGTTGAAAACAAGGATACCATGGAGATCAGCTGGATCCCTTCCATTGTTGAAGACAAACGCGGCCCGGATCTGACCGCTCCTGTGGTGATCGAAATAAGCCTGCTCTACAAAATCAAAAGAGAAATGATTGTTGACGGCAAAATCAATGACGGATGGAACCGGGAGGGATGGATAGAACGTCGGGTGGCTTGGCTTGCCCTGCCCATCTGCGGCCAGGAGTTTGGCGAGCATTATGAGCCCCTTGGCTGTCCTGGCACCATTGACCCGGGACCGTCATGGAAGGAATACAGCCTGGGACCAATCAGCCTCCAGGTCCCGGATACCTGGGAGAGCAAGATCCGCAAGGGAAGCGGCAGGTTCGAAGTGGGGCTCAGACTGGCAGAAATAACTGTTGTCAGGGAAAAGGGCGGTGAAAAACAATTAAAATATATGACCGGAGTGACAAAAAAAGAGATAGAGATCAGTGGGCTGGATGCGGTGGAATATTCAGGTCTGGGTAAAGGCGGAAAAGCCAAGACCCGGCTGATTCTGTTTGAGGACACCCCCTCGGACGGGAAGCCGCTGGGCATTTTAACGGTTCTCGAAGATGAGAAATATGGGGATATTTTAGACGCCTCTCTAAATTCTTTGAAAATAGACAGCGGCAAATCAGATCCGCCGGACAGATCTGCCGGACCTGTTCCCGCTATACCCGAACTTTCGGATCTTGGCAGCGGAACCTACAGCTATTCACCCGCGGGTATTCCCCAAAAGGAGTATGCCAAGGCAGACCCGCCAGTCTCCTCTTCGGGGACCCAGGATGTGGTCACCCCGGAGGGACCACCCCCTGAAAATACTTTGGGGACTGCATCCACGGGCAGTGTAAAGGCCAGGATCAAGTTGAAAAAGGTAAAGGGTTTTGGTGATTTTGTGGGCCGGAATGAAAGGTTCCAGGGAGACGGTTCCCCGGACAGCCAGCTCAGGCTGGAGATTGAGGCCCCGGATAAAACGATTGCCAGCCTCGTGGTCAGACAGGCCGGGACCCCAAATGCCATATGGGATACCATCCCGGAAAACAGGGTCTGGCTTGTGGCAGTGACTAAAAAAAATAAACCCATTAACCTGACAGACGGGTCTTTGGGATATACCCTGGGCAAGAAAGAAGAAAAACTGGACCTCTGGCTCCAGGACAATCACACCATTGCCGCGGGAAAAGAACAATTGGAGCTTGTCATAAGATTTGACAATAATGAATCTCTTATCCTTCCCATGGAAAGATAAGGCCAATAAAAAAGGAGTATGAATATGTCTGGTATGTGTCGTTTTATTGCCGGGGTTCTCATCTTGGCGATGTGTTTGATGGGATGCACCACCACCGGTACCACCACAGACGGTCAGAGAACCCGGAACGAGGGGACTGCTGTTGGTGCCGGTACCGGTGCGGTTCTGGGTGGACTTATTGGTGCACTGGTCGGGGGGGACTCTAAAGGCGCCTTGATCGGCGCTGCTATCGGGGCAGCAGCCGGCGGTGTCGCCGGATATTCCTATGGCGATCATGTGGCCTCCAAAAAGGCCGAATACGCCAAGGAAGAAGACTGGCTGGATGAGTGTATCGCCAGTGCCCGCAAGATCAACCAGGAGACCCTGGCATACAATAACGAAATTCGCAATGATATTGCCCAGCTGGATGTCGAGACCCGTAAACTCAAGCAGCAGTACGCGGCCAAACAGGCAAGTAAAGACACCTTGCTGGCCGAGAAAAAGAATATCGATGAGACCATAAAATTAACAGACGAGAAGCTGGCCCGGGCAAAGTTTGAGCTGGATTCCCAGAAACAGGCCCTGGCCCAGGTAGGCCAGAAGGGCTCAGTAGACCAGTCCAAAGCCCTGGACGCTGAGATTGCAAAGCTTTCGACCCTGATCTCCGAACTGGAACAGTATAGCGAGAACCTGGCCAGCCTGTCCGGACGGATGGCTGTTTAACACGGGAGGTATTGATCATGACTATCATTATTCGCATTTTTGGTGCCCTGATTATACTCTTGAATCTTGGGGCCTGCGTTTCAACCGAGACCGATCCCCGCAAAGGCGGTTTGTTCAGCTACAATCCCACGGCCTATGAAAAACGAATTGAACAAAGAAAAGCAAGCCTTTCCCAAACCGAGGCCGTTACTGAGCAGGCCAAACACGAGCAGCGGCAGCTGGAGGCCAGCAAGCAGGAAAAACAGTCCCGCCAGGAGGTATTGAAACAAGAACTCACGACGCTTTACGCCAAAAGCGGTAAATTACAAAATCAGCTGGACCAGGCCAAAGCCGCCAATGCCGCACAGGAAAAGGAGTTGAAACGCTTGAAAAATGAGGTGGCCGATCTACAATCCAATACCATAAAAACCAATAACTCCAGTGCCTCTGATTCGGCCAAGCAGGCTGAAATTGACCGTTTACAAAAGCGTATGGATAAACTTCTGAAAGAGGCCGAAGCCTTAAGCGCCTTGTAGACAGATGAGGCTTGTATCCATATTTGTTTTTGGGTTGCTTTTGTGGCCGGGGCTGCACATCCCGGCCCATGCCGGCAATATGGCCTGGACCAACAACCAGGCCATGTTGACTTTTTTTGAGGCCGTGACCAAAATCAAGAAACATGCCCTTGATTCGCCCGGTCCGGGACGGATTGCCACCGAAGCCATAAAGGCATATATGAAGCAATCTGATCCCTATGGTGACTATTTATCTCCGGCAGAATACCGGCAGTGGAAGCTATCCCAGAATTTTCGCTACCATGGTGTCGGCATGGACATTATCCAGCGGGACAACCTTTTTTATTGTCTGCCAAGGCCGAAAAGTCAGGCTCAGGCCGGGGGCATAAGACAGGGGGACAAACTGGTGGCTGTGGATGGTCAACCGGTTGCCGGCAGATCCATTCATTGGGTGGCAGGCGCCATCCGGGGAGAGGAGAATACCCGGGTAAAGTTGACGGTGACTCGTAACCGCAGTCAGTTGTTGGTGGCTATTGAACGACGCCCCCTCCAGGACCGGTCAATCTGGTTAAGCCGGGCAGGCGGACTTGATATTCTTCGTATCAGCCATTTTACACCCCAAAGCTTACCTGAAATAAAAGCGGTGTTGGATACGCTTGATCAAAGCAGGCAACTGGTGCTGGACCTGCGTAATAATTCAGGAGGCGATCTCTTTGCCGCCGTGGATATTGCTGGCCTGTTTCTGGCCCCGGGCACCAAGATTCTCACCGTGGAAACCAATACGGGTAAGATAAGCTATACCGCCAGGGGCCGTATCTGGACCGGCAAAAAACTTGGCATATGGCAAAACAGATTTACCGCCTCTGCCTCGGAAGTGTTGATCGCCGGCCTGACTGCCAACAATACGGCCCAGAATTTTGGGTCTATAACCTACGGAAAAGCCTTGACACAGAAGGTCATGGAGTTATCCGACGGGTCTGCACTCATCATCAGCAGGGGCCGGTTATCCGGTCCAAAAGGCTATAGCTGGCAAAACAAGGGGCTCAAGCCCAAGGTTGAAATCCAAGACTCTGATAAGGCCTGGGTCCGTATCACCCAGGAAAAATTAAAATAAAAAAGAAAGTTCGGCCCAATTTTGTTTATTTTATTTCATCTGAGGTCTTTAATTCATCCGGGCGGCCAGAAAACCGTCTATCATCAAAAAATCAGTTCCAATAATCGACTGCCGGGATTTGGGAATCGGAAAAGTCGTAAACCAAATCTGGAATTAAATTGGAAATAGAAGGTTTTGGCGGATCATGGTTACGGATATCCCAAAGTCCAAGATGGCGCAATATTGTTTCGATAATGTCAAGTTCTTCGATAAAACTGATGATGTACATCTGCCCCCAGCATTTCGGGCAGATCAGCGGGTCCACTTCATAAATCTTCTGAATCAGACGTGCCCAGTTCTGCCGGGATTCTTTGGATGTCATCTCATTTGGCATAACAGCAGGAATGCTATCATCCATCCCTGCCTTTTTCCTCATACCCCGGGATTTGTTCGAATAATGACCGTAATAACGGACGGTATGCTCATATCGGCCGGGAATATGCGTCGTAAGTCTGGCCAGCCAGTCCAGTGCGTTGAAAACTTTTCGGGATTTCCGATCCTTTGATCTATATATGACCTTGGCAGTACCGTCATGGGAATCTTTTGCCGGGATATAGCCCATACGTTCCTGGGAAAAACAGGCGCGGATAATGTAACGGGAAAGATTACCGAGACCTACCTGGTCATACCCTGAAGGGCAGAAACTCGGAAAAGATCCTGTTACCGATATAGACATGGAAACCTGAATGGCGCCATGAAAGCATATTCTCAATGATGGCATCCGTTATTTTACACTCTTTTTTAAGCATTTTGAGACCCTCATACTGAAAGATGCCTTCCAGGTCTTCCAGCATGAACCCAGGAACCATTTGAAAATCCCCATCTTTAAAAAAACAGCCATCGGAAACAATGGCATGCAGATGGGGATTGAAATTTAAAAAATCTCCGTAGGCCTGAACTGCAATACTGGAGCCGGGGACTGCACTGTCATCAGAAGCGTATGATTTTAAATAGGCTTTGATAACCTTCCAGGCACATATGGAAAATTTTGCCAACAGTTTTCTGTCGAAGAGGAAGTAAATCCTTAACCGCTTGGGAATACTGAATACCCACTGCCGCTGGGGTACATTCTTGAGCACATTAGAGAGCAGCCACTCACCGTATTCAATGACTCTTTTCTGGTGGCAGGAAGGACAGAACTGACTGCGTTTGCAGGAGAATGTCAGGAGGTATTCGTGGCCGCATTCCTCACACCGGGCCTGGCAAAACCCATATAAAAATCCCCGCAGTCCAGGTATTTAAAAATTACGGTCATAACGTATGTTCGCCAGAATCCCAGGCGGGATGCGTACATGCCGTCCCATGCCCGTTCCAGTTCTTCAAAAGGATTTTCAACACACTGATAATATGCGCTTGCCTTAGGGTTACGCGGCTGATAAACATCTAAATTGTATGTTGTTACTTGGGCCATGGCGAAACCGTTAATGGTGGTAAAATCTTTAAACATACCAAAAGAAAATCAGAATTTGTGTGCAGGATGGAGACAAAACGTTTATTGAAAATATACAACACTTGTTGCATAAAGCAAACACAAAGAAAATAAAAAACTGAATAGCAAACCAAAACATGCTGACGGACAAGCCGCAGATGTTTGCGGTTTTTGGGGGGGCACGCCGCTGCGCGGCGTGAACAAACAACTGGGTTCATCGCTGGGTGTCAGAATGGTTGAAGCCCAGTCCGGCACTGCCCGTCAGTTCAAGCATAGCCTGGCACAAATCCGGTCAATTGTGGAATGCTCCTTGACAATCTGTCGGCATGGCGTTATTTTACGTTGCACAGTAATTTAAAATAAGAAAGTGGTTAATTCAAAAATTGAAATAAAAATATGAACAGAGATCTGCAAGGCCAATATATCAATATATCGACAGTTGGAGAAAAGGCTCAAGCATTCGTTCCAGCCCCGTTGCCACCGGCACCTCCCATTGAATGGTCATCCGAACTCAGGGAAAAATTTGACCAGGCTCTGTTAGCCCTTGGCCGCTTGGACAGTGTCTCAGTACTGCTTCCAGATACATCGCTTTTCCTTTATATGTATGTGCGCAAGGAAGCAGTGCTCTCGTCTATGATCGAGGGCACTCAATCATCACTCTCAGACCTCCTAATGTTTGAATTCGAACATCAACCCGGAGTTCCTTTAGATGATGTGCAAGAGGTAAGCAACTATGTAGCCGCTCTTAATCATGGTCTCATACGACTTGGAGAGGATTTTCCTCTTTCGCTCAGGTTGCTGAAAGAGATTCATAGTGTATTGCTATCGAAAGGCCGTGGCAAAGAATGTGATCCTGGTGAGTTTCGAAGAAGTCAAAACTGGATTGGTGGAAGTCGCCCCGGTAATGCCGCTTTTGTACCACCACCACCTGAATATCTTCAAGAATGTATGGGGAAGCTGGAACTGTTTCTACATGATCTGCCGGAAAAAACTCCGGTGTTGATCAAAGCGGCATTGGCACATGTCCAGTTTGAAACCATCCATCCGTTTCTTGATGGTAATGGTCGTCTCGGCCGCTTGATCATTACTCTATTGCTATGCTCTGAAAAAGTTCTCAAGGAACCGATGCTGTATCTCAGCCTCTATTTCAAAACATACAGAAAACGTTATTATGAACTTTTGAACGAAGTACGGCTGACCGGTGACTGGGAGGCTTGGCTCGATTTCTTTGCCGATGCCGTTATTCATACAGCAACAAAGGCCGTTGAAGCCGCTCAGCAACTGATGAAACTGTCTGCTGAAGATGGGCTGCGCATTAACGGACTGAAACGTATATCCGGTTCGGCCCATCTCGTTCATAGGGCAATGCTCGAGCGCCCAATGGCTTCACCGAATTGGGTCCAGGAAAAAACGCAACTTGCACCGGCTACAGTTAATGCCTGCCTGCGTGAACTTGAACAGCTTGGTATAGTGAAAGAAATAACCGGCCAGAAGCGTAATCGCCTTTATTCTTATGCAGAGTATATCCGGATCATGAGCGAAGGGACCGAATTACCCCGTTAAGTGGGTCCAGATGGGTCGACCAGATGTCCCAGATGGGGTCGGACCGAGCAAATCCTTTCAACACATGGTTGTCAAACTTAACCTTATCCTGAAAATTTATTTTCAACAAACAAAATCCACACAGGCAAGCCAGTGATTTTGAGGGTTCAATTCAAAAAAATATGGAATTAATAAAAAACATAATTATACGAGATAAAGGCATGATTTTATGTCTACTATAATCTAAAAAAATCACTTTTTAACTAAATCTTTTTCTTCATTATATTAATGACTTAAAAACAGGGAATCATATTATGGTATTCTTGCACAACAAACTTCCTCATATCCTCCTTATTGCTTATTTAATACTGTTTATCATTTTAGGAATTAAGCCTCTAAGTGGAAGAGAAGTATGGTTTGCTGAAAATTTGCCAATTTTACTTATAGTTATACTTTTTGTAGTTACATACAGATGGTTTAGATTTTCAAACCTGAGTTATTTTCTTATTTCTTTTTTGATATTTATGCATACAATTGGAGGTTATTATACTTTTGCGGCAGTTCCTTTTGACTGGTTCACTGATTTCTTCGGCTTTGAGAGAAATCATTACGACAGAATTGCACATTTTACCGTAGGTTTTTACGCATTTCCAATAGCAGAATTATTGACGTGTAAAAAACTCACAAATTCAAAAGTTATTACCTACTTATTTGCATTATTTGCCATCATGTCTCTTGCCGGAACCTATGAAGTTATGGAATGGCAATTTGCAATTTTGGGTGACCCAAAGGCTGGGATCGAGGTTCTGGGATCCCAAGGAGATATATGGGATGCCCAAAAAGATATCGTTGCAGACACTCTTGGTGCAATTTTCGCGATAGTGATTTTCCATTTTTTGGGGCCCAAAAGAGCTATATAGAAAATCAGGATAAATATTCAACACGACCTTCCCGAAGTCCCAATGTATGTGAAATTTCATGCCCAGGGGGGTAAGTATGCCCTGAAAATCCTTCGCCCCACATCCTTGCACTGCCAATATTGTGCGACAATTAAATTTACCGGGCCGTGGCCGGGTAATAAATTTTCACCCACGTTCTTTGACAGATATCAGTCTCTGCTCATAACCAAATATTTTTGGTGCATCTGATAGCCGTGCATTCTTTATGGACGGGACTATCTGACAAAACGCTTTTAGTTCTTTTTGCAACAGCTCTGCAACTCCATAAAATAGCATTTCAGTATCCAATGCAAAGCAAATATGAAGTATATTTTGCCTGAATCAATTTACCGATCATGTTTTTGTTTTTTTATTAGTCAACATTTGCGTCAAAATATTCACAACAAAGCATTTAAGATATTGATATTATATTCCATATCGTATATATTTCAACTAATTTAATTATTCAGAATACAAACCAAATAATTATTTAGAGTGCTGCTGTGCCCCTTACAATAAAAAAATATATAGGACGAGGCCCCTCCACATCGAAAGAAATTCAGGCCGCAACCGGTCTTAGTCAAAGTTCGGTTGCGCGCAGGCTAAGGGAGATGCGCGATAGTGTTGTTCAAATACAAGAAGGGCGCTTAATCAGGTATGCTGCAACCTGCAATGCATTTGGCGCTGATGATAAAATCCCCTTAGGTATTATTGATCATACCGGGAAGGCTAAGGTCGTTGCCTTTATTCGCCCATTGATTCACGGGGGATTTTTTTTGGAGCCCTTGCATTCAATTTCTAATCTTTTACTGGGAGAGCGTGGGAACGGTCTGTATGACGGCCTACCATATTTTCTATACGATCTGAGACCACAAGGCTATTTGGGTCGGCAGGTTGCCCGAGAAATCTCAAAATGGCATGATGATTTCCCATCTGATCCGAGGCAGTGGACAAACAAGCATATTGGAAAATACTTAATCTCCAATGGCGATGATCTGCCCGGGAATTTTATATTTGGCGAACAAGCGTTTATACGTATCCGTCGGAGAGCAACCCCGGTTACTATTAATAATTACCCGAAGCTCGCAGAAAACGTAATGAAAGGTGAACTCCCTGGATCATCCGCCGGAGGGGAACAACCCAAATTCACGGCTTTCAAAAGTGACCATCCATCTCCTGCAGCAAGCGGTAATAGGTCTCATGTAATTGTTAAATTTTCACCCAAAGGCAATAATGACGTCGCTCAAAGGTGGAGAGATATTTTAGTTACCGAATATCATGCATCCCGAATCATAAGAGAGAGTATCTACCTGTCTGCTGAAACCAACCTTTTTGAAATGGATGGACGCTTGTTTCTGGAAACGCAGAGGTTTGACAGGTTTGGAGAGTTTGGTCGTGCTTCAATGGTTTCATTGCAATCTATTGATAATGAATTTGTAGGACTTGGTCATAGTTGGCCTAAAATTATGAATGAATTGTTCACTCAGAATTTGGTTCCTGAACAGGATGTACTAACAACTGAGCGTTTGTGGTATTTTGGCCAGCTCATTAACAATACTGACATGCATCCAGGTAATCTAAGTTTAACTATGGAACGGAATTCATTCAGACTATTGCCATGCTATGATATGTGCTCAATGGGGTTTGCACCTAAAAGCGGAGGAGAAGCCCAACCCTTCCTTTTTGATGCATCGGATATCCCGGATGCAAATTTCAGTCAGGAGGAACTTGAAAGGTTAAAAAGACTGGCACATACCTTTTGGAACAATGTTACGAAAGATGAGAGGATCTCAGAAGAGTTTAAACGTTTCTTAGACCAGGGAAATCCGCTTGAACCCATTATTCAACAATCCAAATGAAGCGGGTGATACCGCTTATTTGGGGTGTTATACTTTTTTAAGAAAAAAAAGAAGATTATATGATATCCCATAAATGTAAAAATGCGATGAATATTTTGAAACGGAAAAACAAGATTGAGTGAAAAAAACAATTTGAGATCTACCAAAGTGAGGACGGGCAGACAGCCTTGACGCTATTTTCGGTAATCTTGATCAAATGGTTTTTGGTCAGCCAGCTTACCCTACCATTGAAAGCAAGGCGGTATCAAAAACTGGGAGTTGGGTATTGCATTACACCTGTAAAATGACCATGTTTAAAGTCACGGTTAAAAAACTTAACCGTCTTAATCAAGGAGAATTTCAACATGAAAAGTTTATTTGATCCTCTCTCAATAAAAAATATTGATTTAAAAAATAGGATTGTACTGGCTCCCATGACGCGGGGACGTGCCGGATCTGAGCGCATACCCAATGATTTAATGGCCGAGTACTATTTTCAGCGGGCATCAGCCGGGTTAATCATCACGGAGGCCACCGTGGTTTCGGAACAAGGCATTGGATGGATTGATTCCCCGGGAATATATAACAGCAAAATGGTAGAAGGATGGAAGAAGGTCACCCGGAAAGTAAAATCCACAGGGACGCCGATCTTCTTACAGCTCTGGCACTGTGGCAGGGCCTCCCACTCAGATTTCCACAATGGCGATCTACCGGTCTCGGCTTCTGCTGTCAGGCTGGAAGGTGACGGTATTCATACGCCGTTGGGAAAAAAAGAGTATGAAACACCCCGTGCCTTGACCATTGATGAAATCAAAACCACGGTGGCGGACTACCGAAAGGCATCTGTGAATGCGAAAGAAGCGGGTTTTTCAGGGGTAGAAGTACATGCAGCCAACGGCTACCTGATCAACCAGTTCCTTGATTCAAAAACAAATCTCCGGGACGATGAATACGGTGGCAGCCCTGAAAATAAATTCCGGTTTTTAAAGGAAGTCCTTGATGTCACTTTAGAGGTTTGGTCACCGGAACAGGTGGGTGTCCGGATATCACCCAATGGTATTTTCAACGATATGGGCAGCAGTGATTTCAGGGAGACCTTCCTTTATGTGGCAGGAAAATTGGATAAACTGAACCTGGGGTATCTGCACATTATGGATGGGCTTGCTTTTGGCTTTCATGAAAAAGGCGAACCCATGACCCTGTCAGAGTTCCGAAAGATATACAAAGGTGTCATTGTGGGCAATTGCGGATACACAAAAGAATCGGCTGAAGAGCGGATCATAAATGGTGATGCGGATCTGGCTGCCTTTGGCCGACCCTATATTACCAATCCGGATCTGCCGGAACGGTTAAAGAATGGCTGGCAGTTGAACCCTTCGGAAGATATGTCCTTATGGTACTCCCCGGGACCTGAAGGGTATACAGATTATTCGCCCTATAATCCATCTGATTAACCGATTATTGGAAATTTTCCATGTTCAGTTCTGTATCAGTACAGCAGCAGATGGGGTCGGACCGAGGAAATTCTTGCAACACACTGTTAATAATAGATAATTTTCTACGAAACCCTCAAAAATGGCTCTTAGTGGCCCCATTTTGACCCCGAAATTGGGCTTCTAAGAAGCATTTACCAAAAATTGCAAAGTGACGATTAAATTTAATACACTTCATCATGATGCCCAACATTCACCAAGATGATTTCTTTGTTAACAAGAACAAATTCAAGGGTAATTCTATAAGAAATATTAATGGATACGGAATGCAATTCTTTCAATTTCCCTTTCAATGGATGGAGTCTCAATGAAGGATGAGTTGGATCAATTTCCAACAATTTCAGCGTTTTTTCATATTGAGACACTAACTCAGGGTGCTTTTTAACAAATTTAGAAGCCCTTTTAATATAACTATTTGTATAGATGAGGGTATAAGTCACTGTGTAATTCTCTTGATATGGGCTTCTACATCTTCGGTTATATAGCTTCCAGATTCATAATCAGATTTTGCCTGGTGAAGAGCAGCATCTAATTCACACTCTCGTAAATAATTATAATGTTCCATATTCATTACAACAAATTTTTCTTTGCCACGAACTGTGATCACCAATTCCTGATTCTGCAAAAGATTGTTTTGAATTACAGAGACTCCCTTTGTTTTTAGTTGGTTTGCCGTTATAGTATTCATAAAAATCCCCTATTTTTATTCTATAAAAACTTTTTATAGTACTATATATAATGCTTTTTAGAGCACACGTCAAATAAAAATATCAGAGAACAAAAAGTATAAATAACTAAAACAAAAAAAATGCTGACGGATAAACCGCAGATTTTCACGTTATTGACATTATCGAGGCTTTTTTCGTTGGCAAAGGCCTTGGTCGATAACATCAATAACAAAAGCCTGACCCCGTCGGCACACTGAGCCCATCGGTACATTTAAAAATGCCGGCTTTGAAATGAAGCCCGAAAATTGAGTCATTAAAAAACGGTGTGGGTAAAAGCACTTTAAATCTTTCAGATCACTGCACATGAATTCAGCTCCGTTATCCCAATGTTTGAAAAATCATATCCGACTGTAAAGGTGAAATCATTGCTATTTCTAAAATGGTCACTCTGGGTGAAAATGATTCACCCGATAAAGGACACTGTAAAGTGCCGGAATAAACAGCAGCGTAATCGTGGTGCCGAACAAAAGCCCGATCATAATGGAAATGGCCATGGGCTCCCACATGGAACCGCCACCTAAATAAAGGGGAATAAGCCCCAGGGTGGTGGTCAAGGTGGTGAGTAAAATGGGACGAAACCGTTGACGACATGCTTCCACCACGGCATCGGAGGGTTGACGACCAAACGCCATCTGTTCGATTTCAATGCGATCAATAAGCACAATGGCATTATTGATGACAATTCCTGCCAGGGAGATCACCCCCAGAAAGCCCATAAAACCAAAATAGGATCTAAACGCAATCAGTCCGATCACCACCCCAATGATGCCCAATGGAATGGTGGTCACCACCATGGCTGTTTTTCGCATGGAATTGAACTGTATAATCAACAATAATAGAATAATGCACCCGGAAAGGGGCAGATATCTGGTCACGGCAGCCATGTTTTCCTGGGTATTTTCTTCATCCCCCCCCAGCTCGAAACGGTAGTGGTTGGGCCATTTTTCAGAAGCTTTGGCAAGCCATGCATTGATCTCTTTATTTATTTGTGCAGCCGTGAAGCCAGCTTTGATCCGGGCCGTCACCGTGATGCTTCTGGACAGATCATAATGCATGATTTTGGCGTAATCCCACTGGGGTATGATACGGGCAACCTGACTTAATGGTACCGGCTTTCCCGTGGATTGAACAAACACATTGGTGTTTTCCAGCCCCTGCAGTGTTTCCTGGGTAAAGTGACGGCTTCGCATGACAATGGCCAGACTGTCTTGATCTTCCCGGAACGTACCTGCCTGGTAACCGGTGAGCTGGGTCTGAAGACTCACCGCAATATCTTCATGGGTCACGCCCACGATCTGGGCTTTGGCCGCATCAATGTTGATGACAAATTTTAACAGTTTTGGTCCCCAGTCATCCATGACGTTCTTGGTTCCCGGGATCTGGATCAACGCCTCTTTGGTCTGGGTGGCCAATTGATAAAGGGTGGCCTGGTCTGAACCGAAAATTCTCACTTCCACAGGGGTTCCCCCCCCGCCCTGCCCCAAAAGTGCCACCCGGATATCGGCATCGGGAAAGGCATTAAAACAAAATGCATCAAGCTCATTAATAATAAAGGCATTGTCCTCACCACTGCTGGTGTTCACAAGGATGTGAGCATAGCTGGAATTGGCTTCATCCGCTGTATATCCCTGGTCATAGGATTCCGGCCCCTTACCGATGAAGGAAGACCAGTCCACAATGCCCTTTTGTCGATCCGCTCCGGTTTTAAGATGGGAAAATATATGATCTTCAATGCCCTGGACCACCTCAAGGGTTCTTTCTATTCTGGTACCCAGGGGCAGATTAATGTCCACAGTGACCATATTCCGGTCACTGTCGGGAAAAAAGATAAACGGCACCATGCCAAATCCCTTTAATGAAACAGCAAAAAGAACCAACATGGCACATACAAATAAAATCTTAACCTTGAGAACACTTTTCAGAACAAACAGGTAAGCCGTTGTTAACACATCAAACAAAGAATTTTTTTTACTGATTTTTCTTTTTTCTTTCCCTTCCGAACCATGACCATTGAGGCCATCTTGTTTCATATTGCCGGTATTTTTTTGCTTAACCTTCATTATCCAGTAGGCCAGCAGCGGCACAATGGTGAGGCTGACAATCCAGGAAGAAACCAAGGCAAAGGAGATCACCACAAAAAGGGGCCCCACAATATCCCCCATGGCCGATTCCGCCAGATAAAAGGAAAGAAAGGCAGCAGAGGTGGTAAGCGTTGAAATAAGAAGCGGAATCATCAACTCTTTGCAGGTTTCCACAGCAGCTGCAAGCCGTTTCTTCCCTTCTTCCAATTTCACAATAATGGATTCTGACACCACAATACCGTTGTCCACCATCATTCCCAAAGCCATGATCAAGGCAGCCAGTGTAACTTGATTGAGTCCCATTTGAATAACCCCCATGAGCATCAGAGTCATGATGGTCACAAGGGGAATGAGACTGGAGACAACAATCCCGGTTCGAAAACCCAAAAAAATCAACATCACCACCATAACAATGGCGATGCTCTGGAACAGATTACTGATGAAATCATCAATGGATTTTAAAACAAAGCCGTCCAGGGACGCCAGGCGAAGGACCTCAAGCCCCAGGGGAAGACGACGGTTATAATCCACAATTTTCTGGTCAATCATCTTTCCCATGGCAGTGATATTGGCACCTTCTTTCAATGAAACCGCAAGGGAGATGGCCCGCTTTCCATTCACCCTCACAAGAGCGGTTGCCGGTGATTTATAGCTTTTGCGGATATGGGTGATGGCGTCCAGATAAACGGTCTCACCGCTGTTACCCACCGGTATCACTGTTTTTTTAAGGGCGTCAACGGTATCGTAATTTCCTGTGGGCTCCAGAATCAACCGCTTATTGCCCACATTGATCTCCCCGCCGGAATCCAGGATATTCATACCCCGGATGATCTCATTGAGCTTGCCTGCGGTGAGGCCGTATTCACTGAGACGGGTGGTGTCAAATTCCACCAGCACCTGCTGTTCCTGGATACCCCCCAGCACCACCTTGGCTGAATCCGGCAAAGTGATAAGATCGTCCCGGATTCGTTTGGCCACATCCTCCATTTCATCATAGGAAAATTCGTCGGACAAAAGTCCCAGTATAATACCATAAACCACACCCACATCATCATCGTTGAGGTCCGGTGTTACCCCCTGGGGAAGGGTTTGCATATCTTCCAGTTTTCGCCGTAAATTATCCCACACATCCTGAAGGGCATCCGGTCCCACTTCATCTTTCAGGGTCACCGTAACAACAGAAAGACCGGTACGGGATTGACTGGAAATGGTTTTCACTTCGGGAATTTCCTGCACCACCTCTTCAATATTTTTACTCACCAGAAGTTCCACCCGCTGGGGATTGGCTCCGGGAAAACTGGAAACAATGGTGGCCACCCGAACAGTGTAGGGCGGCATGCTGTCCCTGGGAAGATCGGGGTAAAGGGCCATACCCATCACCACCACAATAAAGAGCAAACTGAGGGAAATACGGTTTTTTTGAATGGCAAACTGTGTCAGATTCATTTTACTCATCACTCCTTTATCGCGCTTGTATTACCATTCATTGACCGGATCATTCAGCAATTTAACGGCCATTCCCTGCATCAACAGCTGCAGCCCCGAAGTTGCCACCATATCCCCGGATGAAAGCCCTGACTTCACCAGAAATCCGTTTTCAGTGAGTTCACCAATGGTAACAGGGCGTTTTTGCACCGTTCCCTGATTCTTTTGGCCGTTATTTTTATCCGGTGTGATGACAAAAACAAAATTTTCTCCATTTTCTTCACCCACCCCGTCCACAGGAAGATAAAGGGCACCGGTGGAAGCCGCATCCCCGAAATAAAATCGAACCCGGGCTGCCATACCGGGCCTGAGGCGATCATCCCCGGTCTGGATGACAATGGTGACAGGATAGGTGGGTGCATCCATTGCAGCGTAGGGAACTTCTGCCACACGGCCCTGAAATTCTATACCGGGAAGTGCCGGAAAGGTGATATGACAGGCCATGCCCTTGCCCATTCTGCTGATATAGATGTCAGAAACATTTATCTTCACTTCAAGATTACCAAGGCCGCTCAAAGTTAAAATGGCCTCACCAGATGAAACTTCTTCGTTTTCATCCACAGGAATCTCACTGATGATTCCTTCAAACGGGGCATTGAGACGGGTATATTGAAGCTGATTCCGGGCCGATTTTAATTTGGCGTTTTCGGTATTAATACGTGATTTTGCCGCCTGAAGCTGGGCCACGGCAGTTTCATAATCCCCCCTGGCCTGCTCGAATTCGCTCAATGAAACATTGTTATTTTCATAAAGATTCTGAATACGCTGATAATTGGATCGGGCGGTGTTCACCGTGGTTTGGGCAGATTTGGCATCGGCCTGGCTGGTTTTAAGGCCTGCCTTTGCCGATTCCAGCCCCACGGTAAGATCGGTCTTATCCAGCTCAGCCAGCAGCGTGTGCTTTTTTACTTTGTCACCCACTTTAACAGGAATGGACTTGATGGTTCCGGCCACTTTGAAACTGAGGATAGATTCATTACTTGCTTTGGCAGTGCCGCTGAAGGTGCGGCTCTGATCAACGCTTTCCGAGCTCAGGGTAATGTATCGCACCGGCCGAATGGCTGTTTTTGTATCTGCCTGGGATTGTGTCTGTGACTCCTGGGTACAGCCGCTGCAAAAAAAGACCATTAATGTAAACAGTAAAAAATAGTATTTCATTTCAATTTTCCAAATGTTTAATAAATGCATTATTCGTTGAATGCCACCCTATCTGTTCTCACCATCTAAAGTCTTATTAAGGGGGTGTTGAGATGGGGATGCCCTCTCCCCGGGATAACCGGAAAAGGTACGCTCTTATTAGCTTGCTGCCATATATTTTCGAAGTTCATCCATGAAATGCGCTTTTTGTTCAGGGGATTTCAGAAAATAAAACCCGCCAATGGCCCGCTCCAGGCTGAGAAAATCAAGAACAAACTGATATTTGGATAAAGCGGCACTGCGCTCACTGGTCACCATGGCATTCTGGGCATCCACCAGATCCGTCACACTGTTTCGGCCCTGGGCATACCCCGCCTGAATGATCTCAAAACTTTTTTTAGCGGACCTTCTGGAACGCTCAGCCAGATCAATCTCCCTGGCTGATACAGCGGCTGTCTGTAGTCTGGATCGAACCTCAAGGTGCAGCCTGCTCCTCAAATTTTTCTCCTCCATTTGAATCCTGCCCACCTGAATTCGGCTTTGGGCCAATTCGCTTTTTCTTATTCCACCACTATAAAGGGGCCAGGTGGCGGTGAGGGAAAGGCTCCAGGGATGATCCAGATCCGACGGGGTTCCCCGGGGGGCATCATATTCATCCATAATATTATCCATCCGGCCGGTCAGGGCCACATCCGGCAAATAAAGGGCCCGCCTTCGGTTCAAAAGACGCCGTTCTTCAGACTTCAAGCTCTGGGCAATCTGTTTCAGCTCCGGCAAATTAGCATTGGACTCCTGGATAAGAAAATTACTGAATCGCTCCAACTGCTTGAAATTTTCCACCAGACCATAAATTTCAGGATCGGTGACCATCAATTCAATGGCCGTATCCGGTTCAATATCCCGGGGAGAAAATTCCCGGGTAATGGGTCTGTCCAGCAACTGATTAAGGGCCATCCCCGCCAGCTCCAGATCCCTGTGGGCATCGTTGAGCGCCATCTGCCCTGTGGCCTCTTCACTTTCCCAGCGATTGACCTCGGATGCATCCACCGATCCTACGGCCACCTTGTTTCTGGCAAGATCCAGATTGGTCCGGGTAACCTTGAGATTGTTGTTTTGAATGGCCTGGTTGGTCCGTGCCGACAAAAGGGTTATGTAGGCCTGGGCAGCTGTGAGCACGGTATCGAGCAATGCAGCTTTTTCCTGATAGCGCCGGGACTCCAGAATAATTTTCTGGATGGCATAGTTGGCCAGAATATCATCGGAAAAAAGGGTCTGGGTGAATTGACCGGTGGTTGACCAGCTGGTGCGGGCGGCAACCGTTCCGGCAATATCCACCTGATTTTCATCCACATGGGTGAGGCTGGATGAAAGATTGATCTGGGGACGCAGCTGGGATGCCGCCACATTCACAGCTTTGGCCTGGAGTTTTGTGTCCGTCTTTTCCATTTGTAGATCAAGATTTCGTTCCAACGCCTCAAGGATCACCCCTTTCAAATTAACTTCCCGGCCCTGGCGTAACTTATCAAGGTTCAGCAAACGGGCTTTTTCCAGCACTTTAAATCCGGGATAAATATCAATTTTGCGCAGGGTTGCCACATTGACCACAAAATTATCCGCATAGGCAGACACGTTAACGGGCAAAGTTCCGGCATCACGTCCGTCCATGATTTCCAGAACATTGATGGCAATGCGCCGGATCATGGCATTGAAATTTCGCTCCGGTGCAATGGATGCCATGGCACCCATTTTTACATGGGACTCCCCTGCCAGTGCAAAGGAAGGCAAGCCTTTCCGGTTCACCCCATGAATCAGGGCCTGCTCTCTGTCCACTTGACACTGGGGAAACAGGGGCAGCACATAAGCGGCATCGGCACGTTCCGGGATACCTGACATGCTCCCGTCAATATCATTGGGGTCAATCTCCACAATGGAGAGTTTGGCATCGGGAGATACCGTCTCCATTGCTTTTCCAAAATAACTGTAAAGTGCATGAAACATAACGGTTTCACCGGCAGGCATGAGAACGGCAAGATGTTTGTATGGATAGATGGATCGAAAGGTCTGCAAATCCTTTTCCACATCAAAGGGAGACAAAATATAGTTAAAATGCCGGATGCCACTGGTCCCCCGGGGTGTCAGGGGAAGTCCCTGGATCTGACGATCCAGAATGGTGGCGGCAATGGTGGGTTTGGCATAGCTGCCCCGCCGCACCAGGAAGGCGGAAGCATCAAGCCCGATGCCGATAACACAATCAATGGATGAATCCTGCATCAACTTGGATATGGTGTTATCAACCATGTCAAGCCGCTCATCAATTTGGACTTTTAAATATTTAACCTTGACCCGACTCTCCAGCAGGGTATTGATCTCCTGGGTGATTTGGCCTTGATACACTGTCTCTTCACCTGCCCCCATGAGAAGGGCAATCTTAAAAACTTTTTCACTCCAGGCACTTGAGGGTATTGCCATCAATAATACCCACAGTAAAATAAATGACCAAAAACGTAATCTCATATGCAAATCCTTTTGCTCAATGATAATATTATCGAGCATTTCCTGGTTTATAATGGATGCCATTAAAATCAACGCATCAACCCACCGGAAACAATGCATCAAAGGGATCAAATTCCATGTACCGCCTCCTGATCTTCTTGACATATGGAACCATGAATAATACAAAGTAAGCCTTAAATATTCAAGGTATTTTGTCCTTATACCCTTTACGAACAAAAAAAACAAAAAAGGAATTCAATATGCTCAAAGACGGTGAAAAAGGCGTAATTCGCCAACGGGGAAAAGAAGAGATAACCTATGCCATTGCACCGCACATCCCGTGCGGGCTGGTGACCCCGGACCAGCTCATCAACCTGGGAAAGGTGGCCCGCAAACATTCAGTATCTGCCATAAAAATCACCAGTGCCGCACGCATCGCCCTGGTGGGCATCACCGAAGATCAGGTGGACAAGGTATGGCAGGATCTTGGCATGGATCCCGGCCACGCCACCGGGCTTTGCGTCAGAAGCATCAAGGTTTGTCCAGGCATTGACTATTGCCGCCTGGCACAGCAGGACAGTCTTCGGATGGGCATGCTTCTGGACAAGACCTACCATGGCATGGTACTGCCCAGTAAAATGAAAATGGGGGTCAGCGGGTGTAAGGTCCAGTGTGCTGAAAACTGCATCAAAGACATCTCTCTCTATGGTACCCAGAAAGGGTGGACCCTCATGATTGGCGGAAACGGATCTGCAAGACCAAGGCTGGCAGATATCCTGATGGAAGACCTTACTTTTGATGAAGCCCGGGCCATGGTTGACTCTGTGGTGGAATATTACAAAGCCAATTCCAAACGCGAACGCATGGGACGCATGGTGGAGCGTATTGGCCTTGAAACCATAAAATCCCATCTAAAAATCCAATAACTGCCACGGCAGACCTTATTCTGACACAGGGGGCAAAGTTGCCGCATGCTCCAGAATTTTTTCCCCAAGCGCTTTAAAAATAAATATGTGAAAAGGAAGCATGGCAAACCAATAGGCCCGGCCCCAAAGCCCCCGGGGATGAAAATGCGCGGTCTGGATCAACCTGTCTTCCCGAATATCAAACTCCAGCCACGCCTTGCCCGGCACCTTCATCTGGGCCAGAAACAAAAGGCGCTTTCCGGGTTTTATGTCCGCCACTTTCCAAAAATCAACAGCATCCCCCACCCGCAATTCCCGCTTAAGGCGTCGCCCCCGATTGAGCCCGTATCCCCCCATGAACTTATCCATGGCGCCCCGGAGCTGCCACAACAGATTGTAGGCAAACCATCCGGCATCCCCCCCCAGGGAACACACTGAATCAAACACCTGATCCCGGGAAAGAGACTGTGTATAAAAAACCTTCCGGTCCCGTAAAATGGGGCCACGGGGAAAATCTTCTTCAGTCAGATCGCATTGGTTTCCGCCGCTGCTGTCGCACCAGCGGCTGATGATCTGGTCATGTTCCATCTCTTTGACGGCCTCTGACACGCATTGGTCAAAGCCCATGGGTATGATGTCCGGAAAAAATTTTTCAGCATGGTTGTTCAACAAAATGGTTTCAGATTTTAATCCTTCCACCAGGGCTGAGGCCATGGCAAGGGGAATGGGGGTAAAAAAAATAAGCCAGTAGGAAGATAAGGAAGGGGTCAGTACCGGCACCGGGATCAAGTGCCTTTTTAAACCCATCACAGCAGCCCCCCGGATCATCATCTCCTTGAAATTCATGGCCTCGGTACCAATGTCCACCATGAGATTGCCGGTGTGTACAAGGTTAGCCCCAGCCATCAGATAACGAATAACATCATCAATGGCCACGGGCTGGGTCAGGGTATTGACCCACCGGGGGGTGATCATCACCGGTAACTTTTGAATTAAATTCCGGATAATTTCAAAACTGGCACTGCCGGCACCAATGATAATCCCTGCCCGGAACCAGATGGCCTCCACCTGTTTTTCCTTTTGGCTCAAAATTTCGCCGGTTTCCATGCGGCTTAACAGATGACGGCTGGCCGTGGCTTTGGCCCCGAGCCCCCCAAGATAGATGATCCGTCCAACCCCCTGGCGAATACAGGCCTCCCGGAAATTTTCTGCACTGATGCGATCCCGGGATTCAAAATCAGATCCCTTTCCCATGGAATGAATCAGATAGTAAGCAACGTCAATGCCCCTTAGTGCCCGGTCCAGGCTTACCGGATCAAAGGTGTCTCCCTCAACGATCTCCACCCGTTCACGCACGGCAGGGGAAATTTTATTTTTATTGCGAACCATGAGGCGAATGGCAGTGGGATTATCTTTAAGAAACGCCTCTTTTAAACGACGCCCCACATACCCTGTGGCTCCGGTGATCAAGATCCTGGGATTCGGCATGATTAGCACTCCTGATGTGAGAATTATCGAAACAACATCCACAATAACCCATTTCAAAAAAAGAAATGGAAAGGCGAATATTTTTATATTAATCTCACGAACAAAAAATAAATACTATATTTTTTCAACAGAAATGAGGCAACGAGTCCACCAGATGACACTTATCCAAAACAATGGGGTAAAATTTGTTATTCAAAATTTCCTATTTTTTGTCATGACAGGTTGGGCCCTTTCACCATCCTGTCATAGGTGTCTTTGATGATTTCAAGTCCGCTTTTAATATTTATTTCTATCATCTTTTTAACCTGTTCCGGTTTTTTACTTTTAAGCGCATCAATAATTGCCCGGTGCTCTGTATTGAATTTTATGCAATGGCTTTTTTCCCGTTGATAAATGTTGAGAACACTTTCCACGGAAAAAGTCAATGCCTGGGCAATGTTGCAAAGGTGGGGAAGGTTTGAGGCATCGTAAATAAGGGAGTGGAACTGCCGGTCAAACTGATAATGATTGGGAGGCAGTTTTTCCATTTTCCCATGCAGTTCCTCCAGGGAATTGATATGAGATTCAGTTAAATTTTCCATGGCTTCCACACAAAGCGTGCATTCTAAATCCACCCGGAGATCAAAAATGTGCAGCACCTCTTTTTGTGTGGGAGGGGCAGCCACAATGGCTCCTTTATAAGGAATATTTTTCACAAGGCCGGACCGGTCCAGACGCATGAGGGCTTCGCGTATGGGGCCACGCCCAATGCCAAGTTCTGTTTCAAGTTCCGACAACACAAGGCGTGTGCCGGGAAGCTTAAAACCGCTGAGTATCATGTCCCTGATCTTCTCATAGGCCTTTAAGGATTTCATGGAAGATTTTGTATCAGCCAATTTTAAAGCTCCTGTATATTAAAACGTGATATTTACTATGTCCAGTTCTTGGCAACCCGAACAATTTCAGTTGCCAGGACATCGGCCGCATCAACGGCCGTGACAGGTAGTTCTCCGCCAAGTGCACTTAACTCGGTACAGGCGATAATAGCAAGATTGGCATCTTTATCAATAAGATTTTCACAAACTTCTTTATATTCCTTCATTACCCCGGGGCCTGTATTGCCTTTTTTAACCTGTTTAATCACAGACAAAAGCTGATCTTGGTAAAAAGGATCCGGCCACACATCCCGGATACTGAGCTCTTCCAGGCGTTTGGTGTAAAGGCCTGTTTTGGCAACGGCCGGGGATGCCAGTATCCCCACTTTTTTGTGGGTGGGAAAATCAGATTGCACATGCTTTGTCACAAGGTCAATGAGATGGATGACAGGAATGCTAACGGCATCTTGAACCGCATGGTAATAATAGTGGGCCGTATTACAGGGAATCACGAGAAAATCAGCGCCCCAGGATTCAAGCCGTTTGCCCATGTCTGCCATGCAGGGGCCGGGATCTTCACCGGTTCCTTCAATAAGCGCTTTGATTCTGGATGGAATTTTGGGATTGTTATCCACAAGACAGTGAATATGGTCTATATCATCCGTTGCCGGTGTCAGATCAATAATGCGCTGCATAAGGTCAACGGTGGCTTCCGGACCCATCCCCCCTATAATTCCCACTGTTTTTTCCTGAACCTGTGTCATCTCAATTTGCTTCCTTTTCCTATAACTGCCACGGGCAGACCGTATTCTGACCCGGTTCTGCCCACAACAAAGCTTCAAATACTCCCCTGGTTAACGGAGTATTTCATATAAAAAAAAAATTTAAGCCTGTCGGAAAGTATCCATATAGGCATAAAGAGCAGGCGATCCACCGGTGTGGAGAAAAAGCACAGTTGAGCCCTTGGCAAAATGTCCTTTACGAACCAGATCAATGAGTCCTGCGGCAGCTTTCCCGGAATATACAGGGTCCAGGAGGATGGCTTCTGTTTTGGCAAACAGATTCACCGCTTCCACCATGGAATCCGTGGGCAGAGAATAACCAGGGCCCACATATTGATCAAAACAGACAATGCCTTCCCTGGCAACACCGCCTTTAACCTCAAGTTTTTCAGCCGTTTCAACGGCCAGCTTGTAAACAATTTCTTCCTGAACATCCTTGGGTCTGGAAACATTGACACCGCTGATGGGAATATTGCCGTTCACACCGGTCATGCCCACCATCATACCGGCATGGGTTCCGGCGGAACCTGAGGGGACGATGATGTGATCCACAACAAGACGCATCTCATTTAACTGCGCCATGGTCTCTTCGGCACACACGGCATAACCCATGGCACCAATGGCATTGGAGGCCCCCCCTGGAATAATGTATGGTTTTTTTCCGGCTGCGGTGAGCTCGGCAGCCTTTTTTTCCATTTCCCCCATCATGTCCGATCCACCGGCAACAACACCAATGCTCTTGACACCGAGAAGCTCAAAAAGAAAATTATTCCCGCTGGCCTCTTCTTTGTAAGAACCTTTTACCCGCTCTTCAAGGATCAAATGGCAATCCAGGCCCTCTTTGGCAGACCAGGACGCTGTGAGACGGGCATGGTTGGATTGCACAGCACCACAGGTAATAATGGTGTCAGCCCCTTTTTCCATGGCATCGGCAATGCAGAATTCAAGCTTTCTTGTTTTGTTACCGCCGGCAGAACCGGGCAGGAGATCATCCCTTTTAATGTACAATTTAACATCATTGCCAAGGGCCTTTGTTAAAGCGGGCATAAATTCAATGGGGGTTGCACCCTGGAGATAATTGCGTCGGGGAAATTTTGTAAAATTCATGAATTGTCCTTTTAAAAAATATATGTAATTTTTTTTATATGAAAAAGTGGGTGCCGGGTATTAGGTTCTGGGTGCTCACAGCAACTACTTTTTCATTATTCGTTGTGGCTGGTGCTTACAGCCATGTGGGTTTATATGAAATGCTCCGTAAATAAGAGGCGTATTTCATGCTTTGTTGTGGGCAGAGCCGTATCAGAATACGGTCCGCCCGTGGCGGTTATATGAAAAGGTAATCTTCAAGTTTACCTCTGCAGAGCCCCCCCGAGGGGCAATAGGAACCGGCCAATTGAGCTGTCTACAGTTCCGGCCGGGCCCATTGCCCCTCGGGGGGGCGGCATAATGCCATTTGGCTCCGCGTCTACGACCCTATATTCGTTGTGGACAGGTCAAATCCCAATATGATCTGCCCGCAGCAACTGCTAAAGCTGAAAGATACCTTCCACTTCCAATTCTGCCCCCAGTGGCAATGCAGCCACCTGGAATGCACTGCGGGCGGGAAAGGGCTCTTTAAAATATTGGGCATAAACTTCATTAACAGCGGCAAAATCGTTGATATCCGCCAGAAACACCGTTATTTTCACGGCATTATCCAGGCTGGTTCCAGCCTCTTTTGCAATGGCACCAAGATTTTTAAAAACAATGGCGGCTTTCTCAGCAATGGTGCCCTGGGGGATTTTACCCGTTGCAGGATCAATGGGAAGCTGGCCTGAAGTGAATAAAAGGCCATTGGTTACCACACCCTGGGAATAAGGGCCAATGGCAGCAGGGGCATTATCGGTTTTCACGACTGTCTTGGACATAATAGAATCTCCTTTTATATGAAATACTCCGCAAACCAGGTGGGTATTTCAAGCATTGTTGTGGGCAGGCCGAGGCCAAAATACGGTCTGCCCGTGGCCGTTATATAATGGTGGCTTTGGCTGCCTGTTCTATGATTTCCAGAATAAGGCCACAGTCTGATTCAGTAAAGGTAAGGGGAATGCGCATATCGCACATGGTGGCAAGAATGCGCCGGGTATTGACAAGCTCCGGCAGATTACCAAAATATTTCCAGCTTGAATAGGCACTGGTGAATCCCACGGGCTCTTTATTACCAAACCATTTTAGTTCCACCCCCTGATCCATGCAGGCAGCCAGAAAGGCCTGGATGGTTTTTTCATCCCGGCCCACCAGGGAAAACTGTATGGAGCTTCCGGCATAATTTTCCCGGGGGTCCCTTGGGGGACAGGTGATGCCGTCAATCTTATTTAATCCGGCTTCCAGAATCCGATAGCGTTTATTCCAACGCTCACACTGCACATCCAACGCCTTTAACTGGGGACGCAAAATGGCGGCCCGAAGATTATCCATTCTGCATGAATAATTGGGCACCTGGGTTTTAAGGCTTTCAAATACCTCCATGTCAGGCCTTGCCGTGTGGCGCTCGTAGAGCATGTATGATCCGGAATAAATAATGGCCCGGGCAATGAGTTCCGGATCATCAGTGACCAGAAGCCCCCCCTCTCCTGAATTCATATGCTTGTAGGTCTGGGTGCTGAAGCAGGCCGCAGTGCCAAAGGAACCTGATTTTTTACCATCCCAGGTGGCCCCCATGGTATGGGCGCAGTCTTCAATGAGCACAAGATCATAGATGGTGCAGATTTCCATGATTCTGTCCATGTTGGCAATGTGCCCCCGCATGTGGGACAGCATGAACCACCTGGCATCAGAAGCAGCAGCCTTGGCTTCAAGATCCTCCAGATCAATGGTGTAATCGTCCTGGATATCAACAAGCTCAATGGTGGCACCGGTGTTTTCAATGGCACCGGGCACAGGGGCCAGGGTATAGGCATTGCACAACACCTTGTCCCCGGGTTTTACACCGGCACTTTTCAGGGCAAGATACATGGCGCTGCCGCAGGAGGCGCAGGAGAGACAATATTTTTTACCCATATACGCGGCAAACTCTTCTTCCAGAAGTGCAGCTTCGCCTTTTTCACCGGGATTCACATTGTATCTGTGCAGTTTACCGGACTTTAAAATTTCCAGAGCCTTTTCAATACCCTGGTCACAAATGGGTTCCTGTAAGGTAAAATCCTTTGTAAATTTTTTTTTCTGGGACATGATATATACTCCTTAATGACAACGGGGTCAGGCCCGGCCCATGGGTGGGTGTTAATCACCCGGATTCACCCAAAGCCCTGTCCCACGTAAATAATGCCTTGAATTTCCGGGCGTGATCATTGGATCACCAATGATGGCGGACCCGAAAATCAAATTCATTAATATTTTTTCTGCGCATAGACGTTAAAATCCCAGTCCTGCCCGGGGAAATATTTTTTCAATCTCCAGTCACAGGCCCTGGCATGGCCTTCCATGCCTTCAACGCGGGAAAGACGGGAAGCTGCTGCACTGATGACCTTGTTGGCATCTTTGCTGATCTCCTGGTAGGTATAAATTTTCAGGAACTTAAGCACATTGAGTCCACCGGAATAAAATCCTGCTTTTTTGGTGGGTAAAATATGATTGGTTCCGGAACACTTGTCCCCATGGGGGACTGTGCTGCCTTCACCCAGGAACAAAGAACCATAGGAATTAAGATTTTTCACCCAGAACTCAAGATCTTCCGCAATGACCTGGACATGTTCTGCAGCATATTCATCATTGACCCGGCACAGTTCCTCACGATCTTTACAAAGAACAATTTCACCATAATCCCGCCAGGAAGCTTCAGGCACCTTGGGATCGGGCATATCTGCAATAATCTTGGGCATTACTTCAAGTACTTTTTCGCCCAGTTCCCTTGAGTCGGTGAAAAGCCACACAGGGGAATTAATCCCATGTTCCGCCTGGGACACAAGATCAATGGCAACGGTCATGTAGTCAGCTGTTTTATCAGCAATAATAGCAGATTCCGTGGGGCCCGCAAAAACATCAATGGTGCATTTGCCGTTGGAGGATAAAATACTTTTGGCTTCTGCCACATAGGCATTACCGGGCCCTGCCAGTATGTTGGCCGGTTTACCGGTAAAAAGGCCAAAGGCCATGGTGGCAATTGCCTGGACCCCACCCATCTCAATGATGATATCAGCACCTGCCACATCCAGGGCATAGGCAACGGCAGGGGCAATGCTCTCACCCCGTGGCGGAGAGCAGGCAATGACAGTCTTAACTCCGGCGGCTTTGGCCGTGCCCACACTCATGAGGGCAGAGCAGGCATGGGCAAAACGCCCTCCGGGGATATAACATCCGGCCACATCCATGGGCACAATTCTCTGGCCCAGGCGCACACCGGGAAGGGTCTCTTTTTCAAATTCAGAGATGCTCTCTTTCTGGGCCTTGGCAAATCCAAAAATCTGCTCATGGGCAAAACGGATATCCTGTTTAATATCCTCGGGAACCTGATCAATGAGTTTTTGTTTTTTTTCCGGACTGAGGATAAAATCGCCTTCCCAGTTATCAAATTTCCTGGCCAGCTCCCGGACGGCTTTTTCGCCATTCTTTTCAATATCATCAAGAATGCCCTTTACAATGCCGCGAATTTCATCTGAATCAGATTCTGCTGATTTAACTGCCTTTTTTATATATTCCATTGATCTTTCTCCTTTTATCGCTGACGGTTGCCCCTGATCCGGCCAACAAAATATCCGATATCAGAATCCACCCTTAAGATTCAATCGTGTCGCATAATGTACTTCCATAAATATAAGAAAAATAATTTCAATGCAAGTATTTTATAAAATATTTTATAAAATACTTGTATGCACAAAAAAAACCCCGATATTCCCATTGCAAGCAAGGGATGATCAGGAGCAAAATAAGCGCATTATCATTATTTATTATGTACGATGCGATGGACGGAAATACTCCGCAAATCAGGGGTGTATTTCAAGCTTTGTTGTGGGCAGAGCCGGATCAGAATACACTCTGCCCGTGGCGGTTTATATACAATGCAACCTCAGCAGAGCCCCCCCCGATGGGCAATAGGAACCGGACAATTGAGCTGTCTACAGTTCCGATCCGGGACCATTGCCCATCGGGGGGACGGCGGCATAATACCATTTGGCTCCGCGTCTACGACCCTATATTTGTTGTGAGCGGAACGGGATCAGAATGCGGTCCGCCCGTGGCGGTTATATAATCTTACGCCTTTAATAAGAATCCTGTCTTAAAAGGATCTTTTTTTTCTGCAACAAATTGATGAAACCCGGTGATATGGGCACTGCCGCTGATTTCAGGTACAATGGCGGTCCTGCCTCCCACACTGGTTTTTGAAACAATTTTGCCCGTAAAAAGGGTATTTAACATGCTGGCATGGTCATAGCGTTCCCCCACAGCAAGGCGGCCCATTTCATGGAGCCAGGCCATCTTGGCACAGGTACCTGTACCGCAGGGAGAACGATCCACCTGGCCGTTTCCAAAAATAACCATATTCTTTACAGGATCACCATCCTGATATATTTCCGTAAGATCCACCCGGGCCGGTTTTCCCGTGCCGGGATGCACAATGGAAACCGTTTCATTTACCCGATCCCGGATCTCAAGTCCCAGGGACTTTAATTGATCCAGACAGGGCAACGCCAATGTCATCTTAAGCTGTTCCACATTGACCAAAGCAAAAAAATTGCCGCCATAGGAGATATCCACCCGGATGCTCCCCAGTCCTGCCAAAGGGATTTCCACGGTATCGTAATAAAATGCAGGCACATTTTGAATGGTAACAGCATCGGCCCCGCCGTCCTCAATTTCCACCCGGGCAGTGATCTTCCCGGCCGGGGTATCCAGAAAAATTTTCTTTTCCATACCGTTTTCAAGATCATCCAAAGACACCATCCCCGTATCCACAAGAACCGCTGCAGCCCCCATGGAACCATGACCGCACATGTCCAGATATCCACCGGAATCCATGAACACAACCCCGGTGTGGGCATCTTCTGAGGCCGGAGCCGTTAAAATAGCACCAAACATATCCTGGTGCCCCCGGGGTTCCCACATGAGCATTTTACGAAGATCATCCAGATGCTGCTCTATCCACTTTTTTTTATCCCCCATGGTTTTACCGGGAACATGGGGGATGCCGCCTGTAACAATGCGGGTGGCTTCTCCGGCTGTGTGGGCATCCACCGTGGTTACTGTTTTTTTAATATTCATACAACGATCCTTTTCTGCTTTTTTTTATATACTCAACTTTCGGGCTTCATTTCAAAGCTGGCATTTTTAAATGTACCGATGGGGTCAGTGTACCGACGGGGTCAGGCTTTTGTTATTGATGTTATCGACCAAGGCCTTTGCCAACGAAAAAAGCCTCGATAATGTCAATAACGAAAGCCTGACCCCACCACGAAATGCGAACACCGAAAGTTGAGTTATATACAAAGCGGGTGTTGGGTAATGGGTATTAGGTTCTGGGTGTTCACAGCAACTGCTTTTTCATTATTCGTTGTGGCTGGAGGTCACAGCCATGTGGGTTTATATACAAGGCAGCCTCCAGGGCAAGCTAAGGCAGAGCCGCCCCCCTGATGGGTAATAGGAACCGGACAATTGAGCTGTCTACAGTTCCGGTCCGGGACCATTGCCCATCGGGGGGGGGCGGTATAATACCATTTGGCTCCGCGTCTACGACCCTATATTCGTTGTGTCCGGCAGGAGATGCCCGTTTATATGACATACACCGCAAATCTGTGGAAATTTTCTATCTTTATTGTGGCATACCGAAATCAAATCTCTCTTATTTCAAGCCTTCTTCTTTGCCAAAATCACGGTACAGGGAAAATTCATCAATAACAACAGCATCCTTTGGGCTGACTTCCCTGGTAACCATCCTTGCAATGATCTCCCCCAGGCCCGGCCCCAGCATATACCCCTGACCGCACATGCCCGTGGCATGGAGCAGCCCCGTCACCTCTTTATTCCATCCCAGAATGGGGCTGCCGTCCGGGGTCATGGGATAAAGCCCCCGCCACACCCGGCGCACCCGGACATTTTTCAGCCGTGGCAAAAGGTTTACCATGCGGGCCGCCACCTGGGGAAGAAATTGGGAGGTTTCCCGCTTGTCTATGCCCACAATGGGGGGGTCCGGGGTGATGCAGAAAATAATATGCCCATGGGCATTTTGATAAAAATAGTAATTCCGGGAACCCGGGGCCGGACGAAGATCCACCAGCATGGCTTTGAAAAAAGGCTCCACCGGCTCTGAGACACCCCCTTCATGGGAGTCTGGAAACACCGGGATATCCTGCTCAACAAGGCTCCCAAGCTCCCTTGAAAAGGGGCCTGCCGCATCAATGATCACAGGTGCATCATAACGTTCTTTATTGGTTGTCACCCCGCACACCCGCCCTTTATCCCGGTGAATTTCCATAACCATTTCATTGAAATAAAAATCCACATGGCCCGTGGCCACGGCCCGGCGAAAAAAAGCACTGCCGGTGACAAGGGGGGACGCAGACCCGTCATCCGGGGAAAAGGTGCCCCCCAAAAGCCCCTGACGATTAATGCCCGGTGCCACGTCAGCCACAGTGTCGGCATCCACATAATCAATATTTAAGCCATGTTTTTTCTGGATGGGGAGAAAGCCCTTTAAAAGGGTTTCTTCCTCTTTTCTGTACACCGGAAAAAGATACCCCCCTTTGAGCCACTCAATATCATCCCCATGGATCTGCTGCCAGGTGGAAAAAATCTCTATGGATCGCATGCAGGCAATAATTTTGCCGGGATCAGAATGGGTGGCCCGGATACCGCCAATGGCATGTTTATTTTCGCCCTGACCCGGGGAGGCCATCTTGTCAATGACACAGGTTTTCACCCCCAGGGCTCCCAGGGCCATGGCCGTTGGTACCCCCACAGAACCTGCACCCACAAGAATCACATCATATTGCTTTGCCATTATTTACCTCCTTTGATACCGGCCAGGGTGCCAAAGGGCACCTCCACAAACAAAGGACGATGGGTGCCGTCGGTTACCTCTTTAAGGTCAACCCCCTCATCCCGGAACAGTCCCATCACCATGGGGCGGCACGTTTTAGAACCGCAGGCCCCCATACCGGTGCGATTCAAACCTTTGAGCTGGTTCATATCCCTCACCCCCCCACGGATGGCAGCCCGGATCTCCCCTGCGGTGATGCGTTCACAGCGACAGATAACAGCATCATCCGGGCAGGCGGAAAGATCTGGGATGTCCAGGGATGTTAAGGGACTTTTCTGCTCCTTGATTCCAATGGCCCTGGATGCAAGTTCATGGGGCATTTTTATCTGCACCATCAAAGTGCCTGGAAATTTCTTTTTGTTTGCCACCACCCGCTGCACCGGATAGTCCCCAATAACCTCTCCATCAACATCGGTGACCGTGATCATGGTGCCCTTTTCCACGGCATCCCGGCCCAGTTCATAGGGAAGGGTCACCGTGGGGTGGGCCGTATCCTTTCGATAATCCACCACACTCACGGCAAGGCCCGGACAAATGGCCACACAATTGAGACACCCCTTGCACTTATTAACGTCATCCACATGGGGAAGTCCTGTGATGAGATCGTTTTCTGTTTTAATGATATGTTCCGGACAGATGGAGGTGCAGGGGTTGCAGGGAATCTCCTGGGTGCAATGGAACACCGGCATGACCCCTTCCGGCACCGGCAGGGGCGGGGGCTGTTTTTTTATTTCACCGGGACGGGATTTCAACACCCGGGCTTTGTCCAGCCATTCCCGGGGAACGTCACCTTTATAAGCCCCCAGAGCTTTTCCAATCTTAACCCCTTCTATTTTTCCCGTGAACATGGCAGCAGAGGCTTCGGCAATTTCCTGGGCATCACCGGCGGCATAGACATCCATTTCCCACTCCTTTGCCTTGGCAAAAAACTCGTCCACCGGAGAAAGGCCCACGGCAATGAGCAAAGTGTCCACTTCAACGGTTTTTTCTGTGCCGGGAATGACCTTCCAATTATCATCTATGGCTGCCATGGTCACCGATTCCAGGCGCTCCTCACCATTGGCAGACACAACGGTGTGCCGGGTAAAGATAGGGACACCCAATCGTTTTAACTTGTCCGCGTGGACCTTATAACCGCCCACCTCCGGCAGCCCTTCAATGACGGCCACCACCTCAATATCCGCCTGGAGGGCATGGTATCCGGCAATGATGCCCACGTTGCCGCCCCCCACAATGAGTACCCGTTCCGATGCCTTGATAAGATCGCGGTTCACCAGGGTCTGAAAGGCCCCGGCCCCATAGACACCGGGCAGGGTATTGCCGGGAAAGGGAAGCATCTTTTCCCGGGCCCCGGTGGCCACAAGAACCTTTTGGGGTTTAATCATCACATATCTGTTTTTTCTCACCACCCCCACCACTTTGTCGGAAAAAACCCCCACAGCCGTGGTTTCAAGCCAGGTTTCCACAGTGGAAAATATTTCCACTTCCCGGGCCAGAATATGACCGATCTCAAAGCCCCGTGTCCCGGCCCAGGAATCCTCCACCGACCCAAAAAATTTATGGGTCTGGAGTACCAGTTTTCCCCCCAACCGATCCTTGTCATCAATGATCAGGGTGTCCACCCCCAGTTTTCCAAGCTCAATGGCAGCGGAAAGTCCTGCCGGTCCCCCGCCAATGATCAACACCGATACCGCCCGGATCTCAACCTCTTTTCGCTCAATGGGATCATCGGCCCCGGGCACCCGGGGCAGCCCCTCCAGGGATTCCACCACCATCCCCGACGTCAAAGGGGTCATACACGATTTTACAGGAAGGCCGTCGGCCATCACAAGGCACTGGGAACATTGTCCATTGGCACAAAACATGCCCTGGGCACTGTGATCTTTGGTGTGGTGCCCAAACACCTGGATACCATTGGCAAAAAGGGCAGAAGAGATCATTTCTCCCTTGATACCCTGTAGCGATTTTTTGTTCCATGAAAAGGCCACCATCTCCCCCTGGTCCACCTCCATGACAGGATGTTTTGTCAATCTTTGCTTAGACATTTGGGTTCCTCCAAAAATATGAAATCAACTGCTTTGTCATACGAATAAGGCAACAGGCATGTCCCAGGCAATCAATGGCCCAGGGACTCTTTTTTTAACATGCGTTCATTAAATCGACTCACATGTTGTTCGGCAATACGGGCGGCTTCCCGGGGCTGTTGGTCCTGCATGGCCTTGACAATGCGTTGCAGGTCCAACAGATTTTCTTCCATTCTTTTCTGGGTGAAATCCAGGAAATTGTCATAATATTTTCGAATATTATCGTGGACCACCTGGGCTGCATATTGATACAGGGCATTTCCCGCAATGCGCCCCATCTCCTTATGGACAGCCTGGTCAATGTCAAGGAATGCTTCCACGGCCCCCTGGGAGGTTTTTACCCGGGCATTTTCCACCAGATCTTCAAGGATGGCGATATCTTCGGGGGTGGCCCGCCGGGTGGCAAGCCTTGCAATCTGACCCTCTATGCCCTGTCTGAATTCACCGATATCCTGGACAGAAAGGGTGCCTGAGCGAATCATGAGCCCCAATGTTTCCGTGAGTTGTTCTGTACCGGCATTTTTCACCATGGCCCCGCCGCCGGTGCCAAGACGAATTTCAATGAGCCCTTTTTGCTCAAGAACCCGCAATGACTCCCGCAGGGTACCACGGCTGATATTAAAAGTTTCCCGCAACTCCCGCTCCGGGGGAAGCATATCCCCGGGACGAAGTGTGCGATTCAAAATAGCCTCTTGTATCTGATCTACGACATCCTGAAAAATTCTGTTTTTTTTCACTTTCTGGAAATCGGCTTTTACTTTCAGCGCCATGGGGATCCTTTCCTTTTTGAATGGTTAAACCATTATTATGGTATATTTATTTACTTGTCAAGCACCCTTTACATCATTTCCATGCCCAACCGGCATGCAGCCTCCTGTTTCCAGTAAAAAAGTATCCACCGGGGCTGTTTTTTTTTACCACTCCCCAGCCTCCTTGTGACACATATCAAATCCGGCAATTTTGATTCCTAAAAGGTCGAAATATCTTGACATTTAACGGGCAGATATCATATTTCTTTCTTTATCAACTGTTTTCAGTTAACGGGTTCACCTGCAACCCGGCCACCGGGGCTGACGTGCAAAAAATCACATTGGCTTAACCAGAAAAAACCATCTTAATTTAACAGGAGATTTTGAATATTAATGTTTATCCTTGGAAATTTTTTTGAGGCCGTTGCCGTTGTTCTGGACTATGCATTGAGCATTTTCATGTGGATCATCATTGCCAGGGCCGTTCTTTCCTGGGTCAATCCGGACCCCTACAACAACATCGTCAGATTCATCAATAACATCACTGATCCCGTTCTATACCAGATTAGAAGAAACCTGCCGGTCAATTTTGGCGGCCTGGACATCTCCCCCATTATTGCCATGCTGGGCATCATATTTATTCAAACCTTTGTTGTGGGAAGCCTGCACCGCCTGGCCATGACACTGTCCTGATCATTACCGCCCCAAACCCTTCCGGGCGGACCGAATTCTGACCTCGTTCCGCCCACAACGAAGCATGAAAGAGTGTAAGACTTATTTACTCTTTAAACAAAAGGAGCCCAAAATGGGCATCACACCGGCTGTGATTCAACAAAAGGAATTTTCCACCCGTTTCCGGGGCTTTGATATACGCGAAGTAGACACTTTTCTTGAAGAGGTGGCCCAGGAACTGACCCGGCTCAACGATAAAATTAAAATAATGGATGCGGAAAGACACCGTCTGGATCTGGAAAATCGAGGCTACAGGGAGCGGGAAAACACCATGAAGCATATCATGGTAAAATCCCAGCAAGTCATAGATGAGATGAAAAAAAATGCCAGCAAATCCGCGGAATCCATTATTGCAGATGCAGAAACCCAGGCAGAAAAAATACTGAACCGCGCCCACCAGCGCCTGGCCCAGCTATACAGTGACATCACAGAATTAAAACGCCAGCGTATGCAGATAGAAGTTCAAATCGGGGCTGTGATTGAAAATCATTCCAAATTACTCAAAATGAGTATAGAAGAAAATAAGGCCGCAGATGAGGCAGATCCCTCCCTGAAATTCATGAAACAAGGATAGGACAAAACCCGCCGGTCAGACAAAAGAACCCCATACAACACCAGGAGACTCCATGGCAAAGATAGACGCTTTTTTCAAGTTGATGAACGAACAGGGGGCTTCGGATTTACACCTCGTTGCAGGACAGCCACCGGCCTTGAGGCTCCATGGAGACATTGAACGGGTCCGTTATAATGTCCTTTCCAATGATGATCTCAGAGGCCTTTTATATGAAATCACACCGGAAGAAAAAATAAAGGTTTTTGAAGAAACAGGGGATGTGGATTTTGGTTATGAAATCCCGGGGCTTGCCCGGTACAGGGCCAATTATTTTATGCAGAAATACGGCATTGCCGCCGTATTCCGTGAAATCCCTTCGGACATATTAACCGCAGAACAGCTGGGATTGCCGCCTGTTATATCAAAACTTGCCGATCTTCCCAGGGGGCTTGTACTGGTCACCGGTCCCACCGGCAGCGGAAAATCCACCACCCTTGCCGCCATCATTGACCAGGCCAACAGAACCAGAAAAGATCATATCATCACCGTGGAAGACCCCATTGAATTTGTCCATAAGAGCCAGGGATGCATTGTAAACCACCGGGAGGTGGGAACCCACACCAAAACATTCTCATCCGCCCTTAAAGGAGCCCTTCGTGAAGACCCGGACATCATCCTGGTGGGGGAACTCAGGGATCTTGAAACCATCTCCCTGGCTGTGGAAGCCGCCTCCACCGGCCATCTGGTCTTTGGCACCCTGCACACCTCTTCTGCCCCTAAAACCGTTGATCGAATCATTGAAGTCTTTCCTTCATCAGAACAGGAACAGATCAGATCCACTCTGTCCGACGGACTTCGGGCTGTGGTGGCCCAGGTATTATTTAAGCGCGTTGACAAAAAAGGTAGATGCGCTGCCATGGAGGTCATGGTGGCCACCCCGGCCGTGCGAAATCTGGTCCGGGAATCGAAAACCCACCAGCTTCCCTCCATGATCCAGACCGGGAAACAATACGGTATGCAGCTGTTGGACGATGCCATCATGCAACTCTACGAAAAAGGATGGATCAGCCCGGATGAAGCCTATGCCAAAGCCAATACCAAGTCATTGTTTCGGCCCTTTCTCAAGAAACCGCCGGCAGACTTCACAGATGCTTAAACAAATCACAACAGTGTCTGGGGAAAAATTGGAAAAGACCGCCATTGTCATCCATTTTGCCCGGCTCACATAAGTAGCCCAATACTGCCCAGGCCCAGACAAACCAATATGGGCCACCGGCAAAACATTTACATTACCAAACCGACTATTTACGAATCAGGAAGCCACCATGCAAAGACAAGAAATGGATCACATACTGACCAAGATGCTCGAGTCCCACAACAATGTTTCCGATTTGAATTTTACCCCGGGAAAACCATTGCAGGTGGAAAGCTCAGGAGAACTGGTCCCGGTTCACATGGAGCCGGAATTTGATTTATTGACCCCCTTTCAAACAGAAGCCTTTGCCCTGAATCTCATACACGGTGACCGACGTCTCACAGAAACCCTTTTAAAAGAAGGCTCCTGCGATTTATCTTATGCATTAGGGGACATGGCACGTTTCAGGGTAAATATTTTTTCAAGATCCGGTAAATACGCCATTGTTTTACGAAAACTGGAAACCCAGATTCCCACGGTGAAACAACTGAATCTGCCCCCGGCATTTAATAAGATGGTCCATGAAAAAAACGGCATCATATTTGTCACCGGCTCCACGGGAAGTGGTAAAAGTACCTCCCTTGCAGCCCTGCTTGATGAGTTCAATGACACCCGGTCTGTTCATATCATCACATTGGAAGATCCCATTGAGTTCCAGCACCCCCAGAAAAAAGCCACCTTTAACCAGCGGGAGCTGGGGGCAGATTTTGACACCTTTGCAAGTGGCCTTCGTGCCGCCCTTCGCCAGGCCCCCAAAATAATTCTGGTGGGGGAGATGCGGGACAGGGAAACCGTGGAAATAGGTCTTTCCGCTGCAGAAACCGGCCATCTTGTCTTGTCCACCCTGCACACCGTGGATGCAGGCCAGACCATTAATCGTATTGTGGGCATGTTTTCATCCGAAGAGGAAAAACAAATCCGTCTGCGCCTGGCAGACACTGTGAGATGGATTGTATGCCAGCGGCTTTTACCTAAAACCGGGGGGGGCCGGGTGGCGGCCTTTGAAATTATGGGCAACAACCTCAGGATCAAGGATGCCATCACCAACGGAGAATCCGAAGACAAAACTTTTTATCAAATCATCAAAGACGGTACGGCATTTGATATGACCACCTTTGACGACTTCATTCTGGGGTTATACCAGAAAGGTCTTATCACCGAGGACATTGCCATGGGCTATGCTTCCAGAAAGGCGGTGGTGGGCAGGGGCATGGACTCCATCAAAAGTGCCCGGGGGGAAAAGACCACAGAAATTGAAAACCTGGAACTGGACCATAACTACGAAGGAGCGTAACACCCGTGGAAATCATCTGTACCGGCTGCAGCGCCAAACTCAATATACCGGATCACAAAATCCCCAAGGATAGAAAAGCCTCTTTTTTGTGCCCCAAATGCAAACAGCGCCTCTATGTGGGCCAAGACGCACCAGGCACCGGAGAAACGCCAAAGCCCACAGCCCCGACAGCCGCTGCGGAGGCACCGGCCCAATCCAACACACCGGACTATGATGCATCAGAAAGACCCTTTGATTATCTTGATGATGACGCAGAGACCGCCCTGATCTGCCTTGGAGAATCAGACATCCAAGGGCATGCCCGCAATGCCCTGGAAAAGATGGGGTATCACATAGAAGCGGTGAAAGATGTCAGAACAGCATTAACCCGGATGAAATATCATCTGTTTAATATCATTGTGCTGGATGAACAATTTGACACAGAGCACAGGGGCACCGGCACCCTGTTCCAGGAATTAAAAGATCTGGATATGGGGCTAAGAAGACAGATTGTGGTGATTCTCATCTCCAATACAGTGAGAACCCAGGATAACATGGCGGCCCTGCACACCAGTGTCAACCAGATCATCAATCGCAAGGATATGCCCGCCAATGCCCTGAACCTCTTTAAAAAGACACTGAAAGACCACGGACAATTTTACGCCATATTCAATGAAACCCTTAAAAAGATGGGTAAAATTTAGACGATTTCAAACATCCCTCATCCCATATCAACCGCCCCCTGAAATAAAGCCCCATGGGGGCAAGGTACCTGTGGCAGTTTTATATACAAGGCAAGCTAAGGCAGAGCCGCCCCCCGATGGGTAATAGGAACCGGACAATTGAGCTGTCTACAGTTCCGGTCCGGGCCCATTGCCCATCGGGGGGCAGCGGCATAATACCATTTGGCTCCGCGTCTACGACCCTATATTTGTTGTGTCCGCCAGGAGATGTGGGTTTATATGAAATACTCCGCAAATCAGGGGTGTATTTCAAACTTTGTTGTGGGCGGAGCGAGGACAGAATAAGGTCCGCCCGTGGCGGTTATAAAAAAAGCTTAATTGTTTTTGTCAAGTTCCCGGCTGATAATACGAAGCCCCTCCAGGGTGAGACTATTATCCACAACCTCAATGGTATCGGTGAGTTCGGCAATGAGCACCGCAAGTCCACCTGTGGCAATCACCCGGGGGGATGTGCCCATCTCTTTTTTCATGCGGGCCACCATGCCGTCCACAAGGGCCGCATTGCCGTGCATGAGTCCTGATTTAATGCTGTCAATGGTGTCCCGCCCAATCACCGACTCCGGGGGCATGAACATCTCCACCCGGGGAAGGCGTGACGCTTTTTGAAACAAGGCCTCGGCTGAAATCATGATGCCCGGAATGATGGCTCCCCCCAGATATTCCCCTTTTTCGGTGATGACATCAAAGGTGGTTGCCGTGCCAAAATCAATGATGATAAGACTCTCTTTATACTTCTCATAGGCTGCAATGGCATTGACCACCCTGTCTGCCCCCACTTCGGCAGGGTTGTTGTAAAGGACGGGCATCAACTGTCTGACAGCATCGGGATTCACCCACAAGGGGGTCTGATCAAGATATTTGTGGCAAAAGTTGTCAAGAATCCTCACGGCCGGGGGCACCACGCAGGAAATCACGGTTTTTCCAATGTCAGAAAAGGCAATGCCGTTGTCATTGAACAACCCCCTGGCAAGGATGTTAAACTCATCAGCGGTGGTATCCCTCACTGTGCGAATTCGCCAGTCGCAAATCAAATGATCCTTGTCAAACACACCCAGCACCGTATTGGTGTTTCCCACATCAATTACCAGCAGCATCTTTTTTCCTTTTTTATTTAATATTACCCACACAAAAGTCCGCGACCACGGTGTTCAGCACCATATGAGAAAACAAACAGATCTATTTTACAAGGCCTTCGCCAAACTCAAAATCAATGTGAAATCTGGCAATCACAATACCATATATTGTATTTATACTTATATTTAAATCACAATATATCCCTTGAAATGCCAGCCGACATAAAATTGGCGAAGGTATTACTTTATTGTCACGGTAAAATTCTCCGGCTTTGCACTCACAAGCATCACTCCCACCGGTACATTGATAACAGCCGGTCGCACATATACCCCCGGGGGCAGATCTTTTAAATCAATGAATACCTCAAAATAACCGGCATTATCCTTATCTTTAAAAACATTGGCAGCCCCCCTTAGCATAATCTGCATTTCAGGGGGAGTTACCTGGACCGTGTCAGGGCCGTTGCGGATGCCCACCGGAATCCCCCCATAGGTATGGGTGACAATCTTCTCTTGAATGGCAACCATGACAGTAACCAGGGAATTCACATCTGCCCCTGCAAGTGCATCAATGTCCAGAGATCCTGTTTTTTTCAGATCTGCATCTGCCCCGGTTATATCCACAGGTTTTGTTTGAATTTCAGTGATTTTGTCAAACAATGATGCCGGACCTGTGAGGGCCATGGTTGCCGGTTCACTTTTTATGTGGGCCACTTCATATCCCACGGCGGGTTCACCGGTGATCATCACCTTCACCGGAAGACGGCGGGTTTCTTTCCTGTCCAGCTCCACTTTAATATACGCGGGTTTCACATGGATAATGTCAACACCCGGGGGAAGGGGCAATCGTTTTTTTATCACAGGAATGGCATAAAATGCCGGAGGAATAAAAGCAGTAACATCTACAGGATCAGAGGTGAGATCAGCGTACAAATCCACAAGGTAAGTCAAATCCAATGCCTCCACCTGACGAATCTTCCCCGGACGACCTTTCACACGAACTTCAATGTGTCGGGTATAGAACTGTGTCCGGGTAAGCCCTGCGGGTACAGCAGCAAATTTCACCGGAACCAGCAGATCTGTTTCCACAGGATCCGGGGCACATCCTGCAAAAAGAAAAAGCCATGTACAGATGATAAGGCAAAATGGTCTCACTGGAAAATCCAAGCCAGAAATATCAATGGGAAATACACCGTTCCGGTGTATTTCCCACGGGATCATACGGTTTGAATGGCGTTAATGATGCAGGCCAGGGGACGCAGAAGGTTGACATCGTGAACCCGGACAATCTGAGCACCATTGAGTATACAGGCTGCCACGGCCCCCAGATTACCCAGCTCCATACGGTTCATATCCACTTCTGTTTTATTGAGCTTCCGGGACAGGAGGTTCCTGATAAAAGATTTCCTTGAGGGTCCCATTAACACCGGACATCCCAATGAATGAATCTGATCAAGGTGTTTAATAAGCATGAGATTATGGTCCACGGTTTTACCAAATCCAATGCCGGGGTCCACAATGAGGTGCTCCCTTGATATGCCGGATTCAACGGCAAATTGAATCCGTTGTTCCAGGTAGGCTGTTATCTCACCCATGAAATCATCATATTGGGGATCGACCTGCATGGTTTCCGGGGTACCCTTCATGTGCATGAGCATGACAGGCACCTTTTCTGCAGCAGCAAGGACGGCCATGCCGGGATCCCGTTCCAGGGCCGTGATATCATTAATAATGGCGGCCCCGGCTTTGAGGGCCTCCTTTGCCACATCAGCTTTCACGGTATCAATGGATATGGGCACATCAATTTCCCGGGACAGTCGTTCAATCACCGGAACCACACGGTCCATCTCTTCCTGGACAGATACCCCCTTTGAAAAAGGACGGGTGGACTCCCCCCCGATGTCAAGGATTCCGGCCCCGGCGTCAACCAATGCCCTGCCCTGGGCCAAGGCGTCATCAAAGCTGAAAAATTTTCCCCCATCGGAAAAAGAATCCGGGGTGGTGTTAAGAATGCCCATGATACAGGTATTGCCCGGGCTCAGATCAAGGCAATAGCCATCCCACTCAATGGTAAAAGATTTCATGACTCTTTGCTGCCTCCATCCTTTTCACCATGGTCTTTCCGGACATCATCGGACTCATCTTCACGGATGTCTGTACCTTGGTCATCTTTATTATCACTGCCTTGATCATCGCCCTCGGACGGGCTGTCTTCTTTTTCAACCTCTGCTTGAAGCTCCTCATCTTTAAAGAGATTCTCCGGTTTTGGCGGATCAAAATCAGGTTTCATGGATTTAATTAATTCATCAAGCTCCGCTCCCATGACTGTTTCCTGTTCCAGCAGAAGATCTGCAAGGCTGTGGAGGATATCAATATTTTCTTCCAGTACATTCCAGGCTTTTTTGTAGTTTCTATCAATAATGGCAGCCACTTCAGCATCAATTTTCCGGGCCGTATCTTCGGAGTATTCCTTGGCATGCCCCACCTCTCTGCCAATGAAAATCTGCTCATCTCCTGAATCATAGGCCAGGGGCCCCAATTCTTCACTCATACCCCACACACGGACCATGCGGTTGGCCATGGATGTGGCCTGCTTGATATCGTTGGAGGCTCCGGTACTGATACGTTTAAAAATCAACTCTTCAGCCACCCGTCCCCCAAAGGCCACGGCAAGCTCATTTTCCAGTTGATCTTTATATTTAAAGCCCCCCTCTTCGGGAAGAAACCAGGTCACCCCGGCAGCCCGTCCCCGGGGAATAATGGTCACTTTATTGACGGCATCGGTATTGGGAAGCAGGCGTGCCACCAGGGCGTGCCCCCCTTCATGGTAGGCTGTGGTGCGTTTTTCATCTTTGCGGATTACCTTGGATTTTCGCTCAAGTCCCATGTAAACCTTATCTTTGGACTCCTCAAAATCCATCATGGTCAATTTTTCATGATTTTTCTTTGCTGCCAGCAAGGCTGCCTCGTTCACCAGGTTTTCCAGGTCTGCACCGGAAAAACCGGGGGTTCCCTTGGCCAGGGTGACCACATCCACATCATCGCCCAGGGGCGTCTTTTTCATATGAACTTTAAGGATACCGATGCGGCCTTTTATGTCGGGCATATCCACCACCACCTGGCGATCAAAGCGCCCGGGTCTGAGCAGGGCCGGGTCCAGCACATCTGCCCGGTTGGTGGCAGCCATGAGGATAACCCCCTCATTGGATTCAAAACCGTCCATCTCCACCAGCAGCTGATTCAAAGTCTGCTCCCGTTCATCATGTCCGCCGCCCATGCCGGCCCCCCGCTGGCGGCCCACAGCATCAATTTCATCAATGAAAATAATGCAAGGGGCATTTTTCTTACCCTGGGCAAACAGATCCCGCACCCGGGAGGCACCCACACCCACAAACATCTCAACAAAATCAGATCCGCTGATGGTGAAAAAAGGTACACCTGCTTCCCCGGCAACGGCCCGGGATAACAAAGTCTTTCCCGTACCAGGAGAACCCACCAACAAAACGCCCTTGGGAATACGTCCTCCCAGGCGGGTGAATTTTTCCGGTTCTTTAAGAAATTCCACCACTTCGGAAAGCTCTTCTTTGGCTTCATCAATGCCAGCCACATCCTTAAAGGTGATTTTCCCCCCTTTTTCAGACACAAGGCGGGCCTTACTTTTACCAAAGGACATGGCTTTCCCTCCGCCGCCCCCCTGCATCTGACGCATGAAAAAAATCCATACCCCAATGAGGACAATCATGGGAAGCCAGGAGATAATAATGGACATGAACCATGAAGATTCCGTGGGAGGTTTGGCTTTAATGGAAACCCCGTTCTTTCTCAGGGTGCGAATGAGATCCCCGTCCCCCGGTGAAAAGGTTTTATATTTTGAGCCGTTGGTGTCCGTGAGATAGAGATCCTGACCCTGTATGACAACGCTCTGAACCCGTTCAGATTCAACCATGGCCAGAAAGTCCGAATAACCCAGGCTGTTGTCGCCCACCTGCTGCTGGTTGAAAATATTATACAGCATCACCATCATCAGTACGATAACAAGCCACAGAGACAAATTTTTATAAAACTGATTCAATGGTAGTTCCTTTTTGAGTCTGTTATTGTTCCCATTTCACTGGGGGTTAATTTAAAAAATTGAAACATCATAGAAAAAACACAAAAAACATTTAAATTCAATAATAAACATCAATTTTCATTAGGCAAGAAAAACTTTATGACCCCGGCCAGTCTACCCCCCGGGGAGCGGGCGGCCCATGGAACATGAAAATACGTATTTTCCATTGTGATGTTATTGCAGATCAATGTAGAGGTCCCAGCTGACGCAATGGCCTGTCGCATCGAGTAAAGTAAAGCCATTTTTTTGTCAAGGTAATCCGGATACCCTGGGGTAGATCCAGATTTTTACCGCCGGTGTTTCCAGGCATCAATGCCATGATGTCATCAACGTGGCCAAATGTAATGCGTCTTAAATCCCCTTTAATTTCCTGGATGGCCCCCCTTATTCCCCGCCGGGCCAGGGCCTTGGGAAGGGTGGCAAAAAAATCCCTGGAAAAACGAACTTCCCTGGGGTTAAGGCGCTCCAGATGCCGGGCAAGCATGGCCCGGGACTCCCCTTCCATCCAGGTCTCCTCCGCTGTGATGAGCACACTTAATCGGTTTAAAGCCGATTTTATGTCAGGATTATATTCCTTTGAAAGGCAGGGCATCAGCCCATGCCTGATCCTGTTTCTCAAATAGCGGGTGTCCTCATTGGAACTGTCCTGCACAAAGGGCTGGCCGTGTCGGTCCAGAAAAGCCAGAATCTCCTGTCTGGAAACCCTTATCAGGGGGCGGATAATGAGGTTGTCCCTCATGGGAGGAATCCCCATGAGGCCCCGGGGCCCACTGCCCCGTAACAGATTCATCAGCACCTGTTCCGCATTGTCGTCACTGTTGTGCCCAAGGGCAACACGGTTATATCCATGCCGGGAGGCGATTTCCCGGTAAAAGGCATATCTCACATCCCTGGCTGCATCTTCAATGGATTTTTTATTTTTCCGGGCCCGGGCCGCCACATCTGTCTGCTGCACATGCAAAGGTAATCCATGGGAGGCGGCAAGATCCCGCACAAAGGCCTCGTCCCTGTCAGACTCTTCTCCCCGGAGGCAGTGGTTCACATGGGCCACGCCAATTTGTAGAGAGAAAGACAAAGCAAGCTCCTTTAAAATTCCAAGCAGGGCAACAGAGTCGGCCCCACCGGACACCCCCGCCAGGACCACATCCCCTGGAGAAAGCATGGCATGGGCCTGCACCGTGTTATAAACCCGGGCAGTAAAGGGCTCTTTTTTTTTAAAATTTGCCACCATTGTGTTTAAGGTCAATCCTTCCATGCACACAAAAAAAATATCAAGACTTTGTATAACCGCCACGGGCGGACCAAGCCAAGCGCCCATCTGTGGCGGTTATATATCAGGAAAGCCTGATAACTTCCACCGGGTTTTTTCAAAAGGGTCCCTTTGGAAAGCCCTAAATACTAAAACCCGGTGCCAAATTGAAATTTTCAAAACCTTTTCAGCATAAGCTCACTTGATCTATGGAAATTGTGTCCTATATTTATCATTTATGGGACAAAGATCCTGACCAAACAAGCGGAGACCTTTTTATGTTACATATTACGGATGATATTTTTATCCTTGACAATGAAATAGAACTCAATGCCATCCGGGCCCAGGGTGCCGGGGGGCAGAATGTTAACAAGGTCTCTTCAGCGGTCCATCTCAGGTTTGATATTTTAAATTCAACCCTTCCGAACAGCGTAAAAGAGAGACTGCAGACTCTCAACGACCGCCGCATCTCAAAGGACGGGATCATCGTGATAAAGGCCCAGCAGTTTAGAAGCCGGGAAAAAAACATCGGCAATGCCCTGAACCGCTTGACCGACCTTATTCAAAAAGCGCTGGTTCCCATTGCCAAAAGAAAACCCACACGTCCAACCCGGGGGGCCAAACAACGCAGACTGGACAACAAAGCCAGACGCAGTGAGAAAAAAAAATTACGAAAAAAAATAAATTTTTCCCACTGATTTTACATAACCATAGCAGCTGCATTGTCATGGCTTAACGTTAAGGGACTCAGATCTTATTGATTTACCATTTAACCATACCCAATTGATATGTTTTATGGATAAAATTTCAGATAAACGGTAAATTGAAAACTGCTGACGCCCTAAGATGTTTAAGTTCATACACGCCATGGACCCATGGTCTGTGGTATGCACAATCTTTATTTTCAACATTGACGATGCACTGCTCATCACCTAAATTAGTTAAAAGGAGCATCCCATGGCAAAAATGACTGAACGAATGAAAGAACTCTTCAACAAAGTTCCCACAGCGGTTTTGACAACAGCCACACTGGATGGAACCCCCAACGCGGTTCCTGTGGGCGCAAAAAAAATCATTGATGATGAAACCATTCTGATTTCAGATCAGTATTTCAATAAAACCCTTGCCAACCTTAAAAGCAATCCCCAGGCAGCGGTTACCTTCTGGGAAGGCCGCGAAGGATACCAGTTGAAATGCAGTATCACCATTGAAACCCAGGGAGAAAGATATGAAGAGACTGCCAAATGGATTGAGGCATTGGGCAACAAGGCCGGTCATCCATTACAGTCCAAGGGCGCTGTGATATTCAAAATCAAAGAAATTTACGGGGTATCACCGGGACCCGGTGCCGGGAAGCAACTGGTCTAACCAGAAAACCCATGGGTTCAGAAAATTATTTTAAATTTTTCTGAACCCAAATTTTATCAAAACCTGTTTAAAAATTAACTCATCAATCATAAGGTCTTCTGTTTGGCGTCACATAATGTGATTCTTTGAGATTAAACATATTCCATGTGGTATGAGAAAGGAGAACTTCTGACTCATGAGAATTTAAGGGATGGAAACTCAATCCCATGGAAACGAGAAGCAATTTTCTCATATTTTCTGTTAATATCCGAACTATTGGCATGCTTCATTTTCCAGTTTACGTTTTTCAAAAAGATATACCCATTTCCCGGGAAAATTTGATCGAAAAGTGTAAACTACTTTTGAAATTCTATGAAAGATGCCGAATTATTGATGGAAAATTTGGAACAATTGAAACTATTTTCATACAATTGCAGTGGATTTATAAAAAACAGGCAAGAAAAACCCCTGAGTCTTTAGCTCAGGGGTTGTTGACCTATTTTTAACAGGTTTTCAAAGGGGGACGCCATGATTATCTATGACGGTGTTTATAAATGGGACGGCAAGCAGCGCGGGGGAGAAACCCCTGTATGCTGGTGGCCGGGAGAATATCACATCCGCATCATTAAACTGAATTCAGAAACCCCTGACATCCATTTCCTTAAAGACCATGCTGTATTATGTCAGAACATGGGAAAGGGAACATCCATACAGAACTATGTCCAGAACTTTGCCCGCCTTGTTTCCATTAAGTATGACCTTCAAATGGAAAAAACCATGTGGGTGGAATTTTTGAAAATTCCCCGAAAGGAAATCATGGTGGCCAATATGGACCGGGTGGCAGATATGGCAGGAAAAGGCCTTTTCAAGCCTTCCTGGCGTCCCATTCTCCCCAATGAAAAAACCATTCTCTCCCCTTATTTTGACGGGTTTGACGAAAAATAGGAGGCTTTTTTCGTTGACAAAGGCCTTGGTCGATAACATCAACAACAAAAGCCTGAGCCCATCGGTACATTTAAAAATGCCGGCTTTGAAATGAAGCCCGAAAGTTGAGTTAGAAAATAAAACTTCCGGGCAACCTCAGCAAAGCCGCCCCCCCGACGGGTAATAGGAACCGGACAATTGAGCTGTCTACAGTTCCTGTCCGGGCCCATTGCCCGTCGGGGGGGCGGCGGTATAATACCATTTGACTCCGCGTCTACGACCCTATATCTGTTGTGTCCCACAGGACATACCTGTTCTATATGGAACAGCGTCCTGAGAATTCCAAGATAACCATACGGACGTTAATCAAACAATTACAAAATAATTTTTAACATCCGACGCAGGGGTTCAGCAGCACCCCATAACAGTTGATCCCCCACAGAAAAAGCCGTGAGATAATCATCTCCAAGAATCATCTTTCGAATACGTCCCACAGGAACGGTGAGCGTTCCGGTGACAGCAGCAGGCGTTAAATCAGTAATGGTCTGCTCTTTGATGTTGGGAACCACTTTGACCCAGTCATTATTTTTGGCCAGCATGGCATTAATATCATCCAGGGGCACATCTTTTTTCAGCTTGATGGTAAAAGCCTGGCTGTGACAGCGCATGGCACCGATTCTGACACACTGACCGTCAATGGGAACCGGATTTTCTGATCGCCCCAGAATTTTATTGGTTTCCACACCGCCCTTCCACTCTTCACGGGTCTGACCGTTATCCATGGCCCGGTCAATCCAGGGAATCAGGCTGGCCCCCAGGGGAACGCCCCAGTTATCGGTGGGGAAAGTGCCGGATCTAAGGGTATCGGTAACGTTTCGATCAAGGTCCAGGGCTGATGCCGTGGGGTTGTTGAGGATATCTGATGCCGTATCACCAATGTTTTTCATCTGTGACACCAGTTCCTTCATATTCTTGGCTCCGGCACCCGAGGCTGCCTGGTAAGTCATGGAGGTGACCCACTCCACCAGATCATTTTCAAACAAGCCTCCCAATGCCATGAGCATGAGAGAAACCGTACAGTTACCGCCAATGTAATTCTTAACACCGTTGTTCAAGGCCTGGTCAATGACCTTACGGTTCACCGGATCCAAAATGATGATACTCTTATCATCCATTCTCAAGGTGGAGGCAGCATCAATCCAGTAACCGTCCCATTGCCTGGCTTCCAGTTCAGGGCGAACAGCTTCGGTGTAGGAACCGCCCTGGCATGATACAATAATATCCATGGCCATCAGGGCATCTATGTTATGGGCATCCACAAGGGGTGGCGTCTCCACCCCTACATCCGGCCCTTTTTCTCCCTCCTGGGAGGTGGTGAAAAAAAGAGGTGTCACCCCCTTGAAATCATTTTCTGCAATCATCCGTTCCATAAGGACAGATCCCACCATCCCCCGCCATCCGACAAAGCCGACTTTTTTCATTTTATGTTCCTCATTTCTATTTTTTAAATTCATTGAAAGCGATGATCCTGCATAGGTTTACCACACATTAATACCCCATGGCAATTTTCAAATAACGGACATGCCCTGTGGGACACAACAAATATAGGGTCGTAGACGCAGAGCCAAATGGTATTTGGCCGCCACCCTCGGCATGAAAAAAAGTTAAATTGACATTCCACTAAAAACATGTGCAATAAAGAGAGGCATGGCGATATGAATCATGGCGGACATTGCGCCCATCGTGGCGCCCCATCGTGAAAAATCAAACATACAAAATTGAGGATGCCTGTGACACCATATGGCCCCACAAAAAATCACTCTCCTTTTGCCCCCCGACATATGATCATTCCCCTTTTTTATGCCACAATATTATCGTTGTTATTATTGTGTACCCTTCCCCGGAATGCCTGGAGTGAAACCGGTAATCCATGGGCCCACAGTCTCTATTTTGAAAATGATCTTTTCACAGGGACAGACAGCAATTACACCAATGGGGTAAAATACGTTTTGATCTCTCCAGATCTATCTCCCAAAGCAAAAAAAATGGGGAAAATGCCCAAAAAAATGCTGGGGTACATCCACAAAATTCCCTTTATTAAAAACACCCCACCCCAGACATCCCACAAGGTGGAATTTGCCCTGGGGCAAAATATGTACACACCATCGGATATCAGTATCTATGAACTCATTGAAACCGACAGACCCTATGCCGGGTGGACCTATTTTGCCACAGCCTATCACAACAAGAGTCTGATTTCCGCCCGGAAATCGGTCATGGACACGCTGGAGATTCAACTGGGCATTATAGGGCCTGCCTCCCTGGCAGAACAAAGCCAGAAGTTCATTCATAAAATACGGGACCTTGACAGGCCCAACGGCTGGGATAATCAGCTCTCCAACGAGCCCGGCGTGGTCATGGCATGGGAAAGAAAATGGCTCTATCATCCCGTGGAAAAAGGATTTGGCTGGGATACTATTTTCCATTCCGGCTTTACCCTTGGCAATGTATCCACCTATGTTAACGGCGGAATGGAGCTGAGGCTGGGCTGGAATATTCCCAGAACCTTTGGGGTATCCCTTATCCGGCCCGGGGGAAGTACCCGGATGAATCAAAGTCAGCGCCCGGGGGTTTATCTTCTCGGAGCTGTGGACGGTCGCTGGGTGGCAAGGGATATTTTTCTGGACGGCAATACGTTCAGAAAAAGCCACAGCGTGGAAAAAGAACCCTGGGTGGCAGAGGGTGCCATTGGATTGGCATTGAACTACAATCAATTCATGATCACCCTCACCCATGTGTTGCGAACCCGCAGATTTCAAGAGCAGCCTGACAGCCATTCCTTTGGTGCCATCAGTATTTCATGGTTTTTTTAAAAAAATGACACCAATGCACAAAAAATTATCAAAGCCCCACAGAAGCCAGATCCGGGCCAAGGTATTTTCGTTCTCCGGGCCCCAGTATCCCCAGGGACAGGCACAGGACGGTCCAAAGATGAACGGTGTAAAAACCTGCCCCATGATGACGCCCCAGATCATTTATCTGACGAAAACAACTGTTACAGGGAGTGATGCAATAGGAAGCTTCTGTTTTAAGAATTTGATCTAATTTGATTTTTCCATAATCTCTCCGTCCTTCAATAAAACCGGAATCAAGGGCACCACCACCGCCGCCACAACAATAGTTTTGCGCCCCTCCTGGAGACATATCAACAAAATTTTCCTCTCCAACAGCCTGTTTCACCACAACCCTCAGGGACTTTGCAATGTCTGTTCTGTCCCGGGTAAGCTGGCATGGGTCCTGGACCGTAAACCTGACTTTCAGATTTCGGTTCCAATCCGATGTTACCCGCAGACGTCCCTGGCGAATCCACTTAGCATAATACTCGATGATGCTTTTAACTTTAAAGTTGTGATTAATCTTAAAGCGTTCAAGCCCCCGCATCATGGCCCAGTTGTCATGGCCGCATTCGGTGTTTAAAAGGACTTTACATCCAAGTTCTTCCACTGCCCGGGCCCTCAGTCGAACCATTTTTTCCCAGGCGTTAATATCCCCGATATACATACAGGCATTATCTGCGGCCCATGCCGATGATCCGTAGGTCCAATGGACCCTGGAAAGATGTAATATTTTCCATAGGGGCGGCATCTCTTCGGGTTCTGTTAACGGGATATGGGAACTCTGGATTAAAAAGAAATCAGCCCCTTTTTTATCCACCGGAACTGCCAGGGATTCAAACCCTTCCTGGTTATTACGTGCATCATCAGCAGTGTCTTCAATGATAAATCGCCAGTCAACCCGATCCACACCCAGGGAAGAGCCGGTATCTGTCCCAAGGCAGTCTTGACAAAGTTCCATTAAAGAAACAGGTTTAGCAGCAGCATCCCAATGGATTCTAACCAAAAACACCAGCCTGGAAATATGAATATTCATGGGACAAGCCAGAACACAGCGATTACAAAGGGTGCAAACCCACACCCATGGATTGTCCAACAATTCATTATCCAGTCCCATGGCCACCATTCTGACCAGCTTTCTGGGGTCCATGTCAAAAACACCGCTGGCCGGACATCCTGAGGCACAGGCCCCACACTGGAGGCAAATATCAGGTTGGCCCGAATCCGGTGCTGTCTCCCTGAAATAATCCCTGAGCAGGGGTACGTCATCCCGCACATCCAAGTCCAGTGGGAACGCTTCATCCCTGTCTATACTTTTTAAATTTTCATCACCCTTGCCAGGGTTCTGGACAGAATCTTTCATCCATGTCTCTCCCGGGGTCCCAGTTTTTTTAACTTTAATGCAAACTCACTGACCGTATTGGCAAAAAGAGCCGCCTGGGCAGAAGATATCCAGCAGGATTGAAATCGCCGGGGATCAATGCCATGATCCGGCAATACCAGGGACAAGGTGTCTGCCCTTGCCATGGCTGTTTCATTTCCTGTGAGATAATGACATTCACCGGAATGACACCCCATCACCATGACACCGTCAGCCCCCCGGTCAAAGGCTTCCATGATATAATCCGGGTGAACCATACCACTGCACATCACCCGGATGGAACGAAACCCCACAGGATACTGAAGTCTTGTCACACCGGCCAGATCTGCACCGGCATAGGCACACCAGTTACACAAAAATCCAATGATCACCGGTTCAAATAAAATTTGCTGTTTTTCTTCACAGAAAAGTACAGGTTTATCTGCATCTGTTAAATTATAGGACACCGATTTAATCTGGGCCTGGATCTGTTTACGTGTAAAGCCATGCACCATGACACCCCGGGTGGGACAGGTGGCTGCGCAGATGCCACACCCCCTGCACAAGGCCGCATCAATGAAGATGCATCGCTCCATGGCGTATTCATCCGGCCCCTGGGAAGCATCACTTCTCAACGGGGCAAAGGGCCCAAAAGAGATGGCATTAAAAGGACAGACATCCACACAAAGCCCGCACCCGTCACAATGTGTGGTCACAAACGCCTTCACAGCCCCAGACACGATTTCCCCCCGGGAAAGCAACAAAAAAGCCCGGTAAGCTGCGGCCTTTGCCTCTTCAATGGATTCATCCATGGGCTTTGGATAGTTACACAAACCGGCCAGAAAGAGTCCTGCAACAGAAAGATCCACCGGCCGCAGCTTGGGATGGGCACCGTTTAAGAAACCGTCGGGGTTTACATCCACCTTAAAAAGATCTGCCGGATTTTTACTCCCATGGGCCTCCACCCCCGATGCCAGGACCACATAATCTGCCCTGATTTTCACCGGACGATGAAGAACCGGATCACACAGAAAAACCGTAAGTTTTTTCCTGCCCCTGCTTATCCTGGGTTTTTCATCCACGTCATATCGAATGAACATCACCCCAAGGGCTCTTGCCTCTGTGTAGATCGATTCCCACTGCCCATAGGTCCTCATGTCCCGGTAAAGCACAGACACCTTGATATCTGCATTTATCTTTTTTAAATGAATGGCGGTTTTCACCGAATGAATACAGCACACCCGGCTGCAATAAGGACGATCGGGCTCCCGTGATCCCACACATTGAATAAAAACAATATGCCGGGCCCGGCACACAGTGGGCACATGTGCAAGCACCCTGTGCCCAAACTCCAGCTGCGTCATCACCCTTGGCTCTGTGCCATAAAAATATTCCCGGGGAACCGCTTCCTTTGCACCCACAGCCATCACAGCCGCACCAAAATTAATTTTCACATTTTTCCCGTCCACACAAATCACACCACAAAATTTCCCCACGGAACCGGACACCGCCACCAGATTTGTATTTCGACATATCGTGACATTGGGATGATCTGAAACCCCTTTAATCACCTCGTCCAGCATGGATAAAACAGACGGTTGATTCTTATCACAGGTTGAAAGGCTCAAGGCATTGCCCCCCAGATAATCCCAATGTTCAATAAGAATAACGTGAATACCAAGGTGGGCAAGGGTCCATGCGCATATCATTCCCACCATGCCAGCCCCCACCACCAAAACCTTTGGGGTTACCTGTTTGCGTTCCGGGGAAAGAGGATAATGATGACTCACCCGGGCCACGGCCATCTGGACCTGATCTTTGGCCTTGGATGTGGCGGCACGTTTCTGGTTTTTATGAACCCAGGCATTCTGGTTACGAATATTTGCCATCTCAAGCATAAAAGCATTTAATCCCGAGCGCTTCAATGTGGTCTGGAATAAAACTTCATGGGTCCTGGGAGAACAAGAGGCAATGACAATGCGATTGAGTTTAACTTTTTCAATTTTTTCCTTAATACCCATCTGGGCATCCACGGAACAGGCAAAAGAAGAATTTTCAACCCACACCACATGGGGAAGACGGGCAGCATAGGCAGCCACAGATTCCACATCCACCACCCCGGCAATATTATTGCCACAGGCACAGATAAAAACCCCCACCCTGGGCACCTTTGTCACAATATCCCGCTCTTTGGGATAAATCGCACCGGTGGTGAGGGATTCCCGGGCCTTCATGAGCAATGCTGCCACGGAAGCAGCAGCCGCAGATGCCTGGGTGACACATCTGGCAATGGATTTGGGGGATTGAAAGGCACCAATGGCATAAACCCCCTTTGAAGCAGTTTCCAATGAACTAAAAAAAGGGGTGACAGCAAAACGATGCTCATCCAGTTCAATGCCAAAGAGTCGGGACAGATGCTCTATATCCCCGGGGGATTCAAAGCCTGTGGAAAGCACGACCATATCAAAATCTTCATGGTGGATTTCCCCCTTTTCATCAATGTAGCGCATGACCACACCGGTACCGTCTGCCCCAGGCTCCACAGAGTGGGGAAATGCTCTGACAAAGCGCACATTATCATTCTTTGACCTTTCAAAAAAACGCTCAGAATCCTTTCCATGGCTCCGCAAATCAAGAAAAAATATGGTGCGGTCCACCCTGTGCGTCCCAAAAATTTCCTGGGAGCCCAAGGCCTGTTTAACCGCCACCATGCAGCAAATACTGGAACAATAGGAATTACCGCAATTATTTCGATTTCTGGACCCCACACATTGCAGCCAGGCAATTTTCCGGGGTCTTGTGTGATCCGACGGACGCACCAGGTTACCTTGACAAGGCCCGTTAATCCCCAGAAGCCTTTCATATTCAAAGCTGGTCACCACATCTTTAATTTTTCCGTATCCATACACCCCATGGGAGGATGGTTCAAAGGGTTTAAACCCGGGGGCCAGTATCACAGCCCCCAAATGCAATGTCACGGTCTCTTCTTTTTGATGGAAATCAACGGCACCGGTGGGGCAAAACGTCTCACATGCCCGGCACTTTCCATGGGTGAAATAGAGGCAGGCAGAGGCATCAATAACATATTGCCGGGGAACGGACTGCTCATATTTAATGTAAACGGCTTTGCGTTTGCTGATATGACAATTAAATGGGTCATTCACATGAACAGGGCATCTTTCAGCGCACACACCACAGGCAATGCATTTCTCTGTGTCAATATAACGGGGTTCTTTTTTTATGGTAATGGTGAAGTTGCCGGCCTGTCCCTGTACACTTTGCACCCGGGCCAAGGTAATGAGTTCAATATTTTGATGCGCTGCACATTTCACCTGTTCCGGCAAAAGCATGCAGGAGGCGCAGTCATTGGTTGGAAAAACCTTATCCAGCTGCCCCATGGTGCCGCCAATGCCGGATGTTTTTTCAATGAGATAGACATAATATCCGCCATTGGCAAGATCCAGGGCAGCATGGATACCGGCAATCCCACCCCCCACCACCATCACCGCCCCCATGGCCCGGGGCAAGGAAGAAAATCCTTTTGTAAAAATCTTTCCGGCAACCGATTCCTGTTTTAAATCCCCGGCCATCTGTTTTAATTTGAATGATGACCCGGAATTGCTCAATGACTTATCTCTTAGATCCCCCTCCACAATGTTCATGATCACATCATGGGGAATCTTTTTAGCTTCACAAAAACGGATAAATTCCTTTTTTGCCACAGTATAGCGTTTGGCAGTGGTTGCTTTGGCCGGAAAAGAACCTTTTTTAATCCAGTTTGTGATGGTATTTCGATGGACACCCAGTTGTTTTGCAAGGGTTCCCACCTTAAAGGTCAACATGAGTTTTGCCCCGTTTTATCCTTAAATAAAATACACTTCCAATCAAAATACAAAAAAACTAAAGAATTCATGTCAGCAGTTTTTTTATCGCCTCCATGTATGCATTAAGCCCCCGCATGAAAATATCATTGTGATTGGCACCGGGAATTTCCAAAAGGTATTTATCTGAAGCAGGACAGGCATCAAAGAGATCCTGCCCATCGGAAAAAGGAATGATATGATCAAACTGGGCATGGATAATCAGGGTGGAACCCATCCATCCTCTTATTTTTTCAAGATTTCCAAATCCCCGGTTTTCATGAAAATCAATTATCCCGGGATCAATACCCAGCACCTCTAACAATTTCCCGGCATGGGCAAAACCGCTTTCAATGATGAGATTTTCAAAACCGGGGGTGGGTTGTGATGCAAGTTCCAGGGCAGAAGCGCTGCCAAGGGACCTGCCCATGATGGTCAACGGGCCTGTAAACTCGTTTTCTCCCAGGTATCCCTGGACAAAATCAAAAATTTCATGACAATCTGCCATCATTGAGGCAACCGTGGGGGAACCGGTGGAGCGACCATACCCCCTGTAATCCACCACCACAAAATTAATGCCCATACCATTATAGAGCTTTCCCAGCTCATCGTAATCGGAAACGATTTCCCCATTTCCGTGAAAAAATAAAATAGTGGGAAATTCTTTGTTGCACATATGAAAGCAGGCACCAATGTGAATGTTGTCCGCCACAGGTATCAACAGATCTTTATCCGTTATTTTTCTGAAGTGCTCTTCCTGTCTGGGATGAAAAATATGGGCCAGCACCATGGGATGATCCAGCACACTATAATCAGGATTTATTTTTTCAGACATGGTATTCTCCTATTTTATGAGGGAAAAGGCTGAACCGTCATAATAGCAAATTAAACACCATTGATGAACCCCAATAAATTATGAATGAAAAATGCCGTCAATCTCCTGACCCTTTATAAGGTAGACTTGGTATATAATTGCCATGGGCAGACCTTGTTTTGATCCGGTCCTGCTCACAACAAAGGTAGAAATACTCCACAGATTTGTGGAGTGTTTCATATAAACGGGCATGTCCTGTCGGACACAACGAATAGTGGAAATATGAAGTGTGCTTGTATTAAAATATCCTTTTCCCCAAACAAAAAAGCCCTGACCATTATAAAATAATGATCAGGGCTATTTAAAAAGATAATCCGGCGGCGTCCTACTCTCCCACACAGCTGCCCGTGCAGTACCATCGGCGCTAAGGTGCTTAACTTCCGTGTTCGGGATGGGAACGGGTGTGGCCACCTTGCCATCGCCACCGGATTAAACTGGATCGGATCATGCATGACCGGGAGTAAGGTTCTACTCATTTATAAATCACTGCGGGTTATTTCCCGGGCGTGTGCAGTACACACGTTTATATGATCAGCAATTCATAACCGTCATTCAAGTCCGTATATTTTTATTGTCACAGTAAATTATGGGCTGTCATCTTCATTCTCAAAATTTTCTCTCAATATCTTTGACAACCATATCATAACCGCCACGGTCAGACCTTATTTTCAGCTTGATCTGAGCACAACAAATCATGAAAGTTCAGCAAGAATTTCTTACAAAATATATTCACATTAAAACGTTTAAACTTCTTTATGGTTTAAGAAGTGGCTAAGCCTCACGACCTATTAGTATCGGTTAGCTGAACACATTACTGTGCTTACACA
>NZ_FWXY01000066.1 GCF_900176365.1 Desulfocicer vacuolatum DSM 3385
AGGCGGGATAAGGCGGCGGGGTTTGTTAAAAATGAGCGTTACAGTATTTTGTCACTCATTTGGGGGTTAGGCGTTATAGTATTTGCATCTTAGCAATTGTTTTTAACGGAGTTGGTAGTACTTGTTCGGGTTTAAAGTGTTACTTTGATACAACAGCTACAAATTTAGGATTCCCTGTCACAAACATTCGTTTTGAATTTGACCATGAAATGCTTAAATTAATACCCGGTGAAATTGCAGCATGGCAAAGAGGACAAACTCTCAATATTCAATTTGAGTTTCAAGGTGAGATACCTGAGGAGCCAATACTTTCTATATTCTACACTGATGGTAACGATCTCGTGCAAGAAGTTTCATTTGATATATTAGTTAATAAATCAGCACATCCACCAAAACTAAAATTTGCAGCATAAAAAGTTAATCGGGTAGCCGGGGGTTTTAATCCCCCAGCCCCCACACCACCCCACAAGCGGGTCCGCATAGGGCGGTTCATTAAAATTACCGGGCCGTGGCCGGGTAATGAATTTTCACCCACTGTTCTTTGACAGATATTAGTCCTTGCTCAGACAGCCAATTATTGGTCATACCGGCTTGTGTTGCCTTGGTTCTGGACAAATGCCATGGCCCTTTGCGGCTGAGCGATGTCAAGATGGCCTCCCTTTTGAAAGTCCCCAGTTTGAGAAGATTTCGAACTTTGGTACGGGTATAGCGCCACTGTTTCCAGTAGCACATCCGTATCCGTCGACGGAGCCATTCATCTATTCCCGGAATGGGTCGGTAATACTCCGAAATCCCGTAATAGTTCATCCAGCCCCTTATATATTCTGCCATCTTCTTATATCGGTACTCCATGGAGACAAACCAACTCCTTCCGGTAAACTGACGTAACCGCCGCTTAAATTCCAAAAAGGATTTCTCACTCCACCTGATTTTGCCGCGTACAAACACAAAACCAAGAAAACCGCATTCTCCCACCGGTGCTACTTTGCTTTTCTTTTCGTTGACCTGAAGCCGAAGCTTACGCTCAAGGAATCTTTTGATGCTGGCCATTACCCGGTTTCCAGCCCTCAGACTCTTCACCATAATGATAAAGTCATCTGCGTAGCGGACAAAACGGTGGTCACGTCTTTCCAACTCCTTGTCAAGGTCATCAAGAAGGATATTCGCAAGCAGCGGTGACAACGGGCCGCCTTATGCGAAGTAAAATATTATGCAAAGTAAACGCTCCTATCCCTGATGAATAAATTATTTCAAGTCTATTTTCTTTGCATAATATTTAAGGTTAATAACGCTCTGAGATCCAGAAAAGTAAGATATTTTAGCATTATTTTTTATCGAAACATGTATTTTCATAAATTCAAACTAAAAATTTTGGAATAATATTGCAGGGTATTATGCAAAGTATTTTAATCCTGTCTTTAGGTTTTATCCGCATTTCAACTGAATACTTTGCATAATAACTTACTTCGCATAAGGAGATTTATGCAAAGCTTTGCATAATCCGCCTTGGGGCACGCCTGTTGGCGTAGCCTGGGGACGGTTGTTAACCATGACACCGGCCCTGAGATATTTACCGATAAGCTTAAGCACTCGCTTATCATTTATCTGGCGGGAAACTCTACACATAAGGACATCATGATTTACTTTATCAAAAAATTTCGACAAATCAGTATCAATGGCTACATTGAAGCCTTGCCCTATGTATTGTTTAACCTGCCGGACACCATCATGGGCCGATCTACCAGGTCTAAAGCCGCAACTTGATTCCGAAAACAAGGGATCAAATATTAGCCCCATGACCTGGGCTATTGATTGCTGGATGACTCTATCCAGCACTGTTGGAATACCAAGAGGACGCTTACTGCCATCGGGTTTTGGTATTTCCACCCTGAGAACAGGAGAAGGAACATATGCCCCTTCAAATAAATCTGAACG
>NZ_FWXY01000019.1 GCF_900176365.1 Desulfocicer vacuolatum DSM 3385
CCTCTTTTGTTTTGATCGGATATACCATAAAATCACCTCAATGCCCCAGAGTTTAAATTTTCAATTGAGGCGACTTCTATCCTGACACAGGGGGCAGAATTCATTATACAATTCAGAAAAATCACAAAACTTTGATCGGCAATCAGACTTGCTTTTATCCAGTGATCTTTCCGTATCTAAAAAATCAGCATCAACCAGGCATGAAAAAAGCATTCTTATAAAAAACTGTAGTTGAAAGCCAAGACGATTTTGTTCAAATGATATGGGAGGTTGCTTTGGGAAATCAGGAAGGGAATGCGGAATCTCAATTTCTGGATAATGCTGTTCCATTCTATTTTTCAATGCAGAGGGTCCCATGTCACTCCAATTGGGTAAACCGCCATGATGCCCTGCAATACAATATGCCAGAAGTTTCCCGACATCTTTTGAATTTTTGTATAACCATTGAGCACCCGTAAAAGCGTGACTTGGGTGACCATCATAAAATTCACTGAATTCGTCCACAATATTATTGACATGGCGAAGATATGCCTGCCAGAGGTAGCTTCCTTTACCCATATCATGACTTTTCCCCAAAATCCTACCCCATGCGCTGGCTCCAAAATTTTTTGCAAAAGCCCCAGCTTTCGTGCAAACATTTTCCAAATGTTCATCAAGGAGCTGCCAATCTGATTTATCTTCTGAACTCGTTGAATGTGCATAAAATAGTTTCATATCTTCACCTGAAATCATATTTTTCTGAAACGTGTAAAACACTTTTAATCCAAAAATACTGGCCGGAATTACAAGCATAAAAACGCATTGAATAATACAAAAAAGGGTACAATCATTATAGTCCAAAACACTTGAAATATTTTCTTTATATTTTACCTTATAATCATTTTAAAAGTCATTACTCACAAAACATGAACCATATGGCTGTCTTTCTGTTAACGCATTTATTTAATTGTTACAATAAAAATATTTTTTTGCATTCACCATATAACCCCAAAAGAAATTTAAAATTTTTTAAAGAGTTCTCTCACCAAAATGGAAAAATTTCTCTAAAAACTGTAATATGAGAATGAAGCGTGCCAATTTTTTATAGAAAAAGATGACGACGATTATAACTCTATGAATAATTTTGGTGTTGATAAATATCTGTAAAGGAGAGTATTTCTGGATCAATACTTATCGAAGAGAGGTGAGCTTGCAAACAAAAATCCCCAATGCATGCACAAGGCACACACCAGGGATTTCTTATTAAAACAATTCCAATTTTACACCGGACCCAGCCGGGAAAAAACTACCCCTTAATAATACGGGGCAAAATCATCTGATGCTGGGGACAGATGGATTTGGGATTCTGATAGGCAGACCCGGTAAAGGCTTTCATATACCGGCGAATATCGTCCATATTGACGATCTCATCCACATAACCCACCTGGGCACAATACTTGGGCCGGGAAAAAGTCTTATAATCCTCCACCACCTTGTTCATTTTTTCAATGACAGGCTCCAGGGGATTACCCGCATCCTTTTCTTTTACAAGACGACGGGAGTACATGGCCACAGCTGCGGTTTCGCCGTGCATGACATACACTTCACTTGCTGCCGTACCAATGGAAAAGGCATTGGTATCATTGCCCTGGGGACCGCCCAGAAGATAATGGGCCGCTGCAGATCCTTTACGTAAAAGCACCATCATCTGGGGAATATCTGTCTGCTGGATGGAATACACAAGGCTTTGTCCAATACCCAGAAGCTCTGCCTTTTCTGCGGTGTCACCCACATCAATGCCCGAGGTGTCCTGGAACCAGATCAGGGGGATACGATCCCGACCGGCCAGGGTAACAAACTCGTTCATCTTGATCATGCCCTGGCGATAGAGCTTGCCGCCAATGCCGGGGTAATCGGCATACTCAGGATAACCTTTGCCAAGATATCCCTGGCGGTTTCCAATGATGCCCACCAGATAGCCATCCACCTTGCAAAGGCCGGTGTATACTTCCGGACCATAACCGGGACGAAACTCCATGCTTTCACTGTTGTCCACCAATCGTGCCAGGATTTCGTCAAAATCGTACACTTTTTTCTGGTCAATGGGCAAAAGCTTGTAGAGATCTTCAATGTCAAACTTAGGTTCTGCCGGTTCTGCCACCCTGAAAAACTTGGGATTATAGGCCGGGATGTCCTTCATATAATCTTTGAGACCGTCCAGCACCTCTTTTTCTTCCTCGTACACATATCGGAAAAATCCGGTCTCATCATAATGGACTTTGGGGGTACCCGGAGGATTGCTCTTAAAATGACGGGTATTTTCAATGAGCTGTTCGGCAGAATCCACATCAAAACCGCCCTTGGGGGCCATTCCGCTGACAATACCGGCACCGCCCACGGCAATGTTGCAATTTTTATGGGCAAACAAAATGGTGGGACTGATGCTCTGGTATCCACCGCCGGCAGGGTTGGTGCCATAGATGCCCGCCAGCACAGGAATACCCAGCTGATTGAGCTCGGAATGTCTGTAAAAAGGTGCACCGGCACCCCTTCTGTTGGCATAAAACTGTTCCTGTTCGGTGAGTTTTGCACCGGAACAGTTCACCAGCCACACCAGGGGTACATTCAGACGTTTGGCAAGATCGGTGACCCTTAAAATATTCTCAGACTGCCCTGCCAGCCATGCCCCTGCCATCACCTTGTTGTCAAACCCGATGATAACGGCCCATTTGCCGGAAATTTTTCCCAGACCGTCAATGACATTGGTGGTGCCTTCGGAGTTATCAGCAGGATTGTAGAGCATGTGAAGGGGGGACCAGGTTCCGGGGTCCACTAAGTACTCCAATCTCTGCCACACGGTCATCACACCCCTGGCATTGATTTTTTCTTCAGGCAGCCCGGAATTTTTGATGACATCCACTGCTGCGGCTATTTCGCCTTCCACTTCTTTCAGGCGAAGGGCATTGTCTTCTCCCCTTTTGATCTGTCCTTTTTTCAGCGCAGTACCGAACTCAGGCATTTTTTCAAAATACGGTCTCATTTTTTCTCCACATTTTTTTTATATAAAACTCAGACTAAGGTCTTGCAATAATTAGAGTTTCATTTTTTGTTGTGGGCAGGTCAGATCCCAATATGATCTGCCCATGGCAGTTATATACAAGGCAGCCTCCAAGGCAGCCTCAGCAGAGCCGCCCCCCCGATGGGGAATAGGAACCGGACAATTGAGCTGTCTACAGTTCCGGTCCGGGCCCATTGCCCATCGGGGGGGCGGCGGTATAATATCATTTGGCTCCGCGTCTACGACCCTATATTCGTTGCGTCCCACAGGACATGCCCGTTATATGAAATTTTTACATTAAAGTACCACAGCAGCGGTACCGGGCTTACCATGGGCCCAGACTTGTGAATTTCCGGTTATCGCATAAAAGGAAAGCGCCTTTAAAGAATTAACGATAATACCGATATCCAAGCCTGGACCCATCCAGATTATTCTACAACCAGAAGAACCGCGTCCTCTTCAACTTCATCGCCTTCTTTTACATTGAGTTTGGCAACGGTACCGTCACAGGGAATGTAAATAGGTGTTTCCATCTTCATGGCTTCAATTACCATGGCATCATCATCTTCTTCCACCTTGTCGCCAACCTTTACATCAATCTGAATAATTTTTCCGGCCAGGGGGGCCAATAATTCTTCACTCATGGGATTCTCCTTATTTTGTACATGAAAAAGCAGCTACCAAAATATCTGTATGCTTTACTTTTTCCATTTTTGTTGTGGCAAGAAATCTTGCCATGGTCGTTTTTATCGGAAAAACCACAGCAAACGCCACAGTTTTTTTAAATTTTATTGCAACAGCGTTAAAAAGATACCGGCAGCAATCACCGTGCCGATGACACCGGCCACATTGGGGCCCATGGCGTACATGAGCAGGTAATTCTTTTTATCTGCCTGCTGGCCCACTTTATGGACCACCCGGGCTGCCATGGGAACAGCGGATACACCGGCAGCACCCAGCAATGGATTGATCTTATTTTTACGAAAAAGATTCATAACCTTGGCAATACACACCCCCACGGCCGTGCTGAGAATAAAGGCACACAATCCCAGAACAAAGATAAAAATAACCTTCCATTGAAGAAAATTCTCAGCATTCATGGTGGCACCCACGGGCAGCCCCAGAAAAATGGTGGCAATATTGAGCAACTCTTCCTGGGATGCCTTGGTGAGACGTTCCACCACCTTGGACTCCCGGAACAGATTGCCCACCATGAACATGGAGATCAAAGGAGCCGATGCCGGTACAATGAGAATAATCACAAAGGTTGCAACAATGGGAAAGAGAAGTTTTTCAAGCTTATTGACCTTGCGCCCTTTTTTCATGCGGATCTTTCGTTCTTTATCCGTGGTCAAGGCTTTCATCACCGGAGGCTGGATAATGGGCACCAGGGCCATGTAAGAGTAGGCTGCCACCGCACAGATCCCCAACATATGGGGGGCCAGCTTGGAAGCCAGGAAAATGGTGGTGGGACCGTCAGCGCCACCGATAATACCAATGGTGGCCGACTCCATGAAATCAAATCCCAAAAAGGTGTTGGCAATGAAAAAAGTTAAATAAACCCCGCCCTGGGCCGCTGCCCCAAGAAAAATCAAGGAAGGCATGGAAAGTAAAGGACCAAAATCGGTGAGGGCCCCCAGACCGAGAAAAATCAGGGGGGGAATGATCTCCCAGTGAATGCCGTATTCATAAAATTTCCAAAGCAAGCCCTCTTCCGGGGCCATGAGGCCTGCCAGGGGAAGATTCGCAAGAATAATACCAAACCCGATGGGGAGCAAAAGCAAAGGTTCATACTGCTTGGAGATGGCCAGATAGATCAAAACCAGTCCAACGACCCACATGAACATCATGCCCGGGGTCAAGTGCCAGAAACCGGTGGTGGTGGTTAAAAACTGCAATGCATCAAACATGTTAATCATCCTTTAAAAACAGGGAATATATCTTAAGCTCAACAAGTCACTATTTTTTTTTAGCCCCGGAGGCCACCATTTTATCCGTAATATAAGAGGTTATTTTCAAAGAAAAATAGAGCAGGCTCATTCCTCCCAGAACCCCTGTGATACCTGAAATAAAAATGGTCATGGCATTGTTCATGGTTTGTTCTCCATCTTTTTTACATTTTACTGCGGCATAAAATCAGGCCCGGGTTGTTAAAAACCCGGGCCCGGCCCCATATTTATTAACGGTTGGCTTTTTTAATACCCAGGGCATCCAGAGCAATGATCATCTTACAGATATTTGCAGAACCTTCCACCATGCTGTAGGTGGGGGCATCCCTGTAAAATCGAGCCACAGGATACTCAGTGGAATATCCATAGGCACCCAGAATTCTCATGGCAAAATTGGAGGCTTTGGTGGCCACTTCTCCGGCCAGATATTTGGCTTTGGCCACATCCAGACCATTGTTGAGTTTGCCTTTGTCCTTTTCTGACGCTGCACGATACACCATGAAACGGGCTGCATCTATTTCCGCTGCCATCTGGGCCAGCATGTCCTGGTTCATCTGGAAAGAACCGATCTTTTTGCCAAACTGTTTCCGGGTATTGCAGTATTTAACGGCCTCATCAAGGCAGGCCTGGGCAAGACCCACACCACCTGCGGCAGCGGAGAGACGGGTATGGTTCAAGGAGCTGAACAGCACCTTTGTGCCGTCACCGGGTTTACCCAGAATATTTTCCTTGGGCACCTTTACATTGTCCAGAAACACCTCTCCTGTGGGGGAGGAGTGGGAACCCAGCTTATCCAGGGCAGAGGTTTTAATGCCGTCAAAGTTTTTGGGCTCAATGACAAAGGCAGAAAGGCCTTTGCTGCCCTTTTCCTTGTCTGTATAAGCATAGCAGATGAGTACATCTGCAAAATCCGCATTGGAGATCCAGGTTTTAGACCCGTTCAAAAGGTAATGATCATCTTTTTCTTCTGCCACTGTGGCCATGGCCATGACATCGGAACCGGCATCGGCCTCTGTGATACCAAACCCACCGATGTATTCTGCGGAACACAGTTTTTCCACATATTTTTGCTTGGCTTCTTCTGTTCCGTATTTAAAGATGGTAAAACCGCATCCCAGCACCTGCATGTTAACCTGAACCCGCAAAGAACTTGAATACCGGGCGATCTCTTCGGTGACGATCATGGCTGCCAGCCATCCCATGTCTTCTCCACCGTACTCTTCGGGAATCACAGTGCCGTAAAAACCCAGTTCACCCATGGGACGAACCGCCTCTTTATATGGGAAATAGTCATTGGCATCCCATTCGTCGGCATTGGGGGCTATTTTTTTCTTTGCAAAATCTCTTACGGCTTTCTGAAGCATGCTCAATTCTGTTGACAGTCTAAAATCCATTGTTCTCTCCTGTTCGTGATGCTTATTCCATTAATATTTTTATGAAACGCTTAAATCTCTTGAATTTTAATTAACAACCCTTTTTATACATAACCCCATGCAAGTCAGGGGTTACGAAACGCCATCATCCCTTTAAGGTTTTTTCAACGGTTTCCATGGCCATGCCAAACACCTTTTCATTGAATCTGGCTTTTAAGGCCGGGATGAGCATCTCCTCTGTGATGCCCCTGCCGCGTTTGGCAAGAAATCCCAAAGAGGCCAGGGCCCAGTCATGGCGTTTAATCTTCATTGCTTTGTAATCCACGGTCACCACCTCGGCAGCGGTTTCCGGTATGGTGACACTGGCCTCTTTAACCACAAGGGTCTCAGGTGTGAGTTTGGGAAATATTTTTTTACGACGCTGGACACCTTCATCACTCAGGGCAAGGACAATGGATGGGATTTCAAGCCCTGCATAACCGATTTCTTCCGGAGTCAGGATCAGTTCACTTACAGACTGTCCCCTTAAAACGGTGATATTATAATCGTTCTTCATGGAGGCATTTAATCCTGCCACCATACCGGCAAAGCAGACAATATCCCCGGCCGTAACAATGCGCATGCCGGCACTTCCCAGGATGACAATGTCCTCTCGTTTGGGATTGTCAAGGGTGACCTTCTGCTCCACGGTAACCGCTTCGGGATACACCGTTTTTTCAGCGGCAATGGCCCTGTAACGCTCCCCATATTCAGGGCGTTGATTTTTTTCCACCACACCGTCCATGGAGGGCATTTCCTCAATCATGGCATCAATGGCTGCAAGGTTTAACTTATTTCGTTTGGTGTAACGTCCGGTGCACATGCCAAGGGTTTCCACCATGGAAAAGCCTTTGTGCTGCATGGCTGTGACAAAATGGTCGGACAAAGCGGCATCATGGCCGGAATATCTGCCAATCCAGGTGGCACCGGCACTTTTTGCCACTTCGCAGATATCAATGGGAACCTCTGCATTATTAAGGAATTCAGATCCCACAACGGCATCACTGGGGGTGGTGGCGGAATATTGCCCACCGGTCATGCCAAAATTAAAATTATTCAGAATAATCAGGGTGATATCCATATTTTTCCGGCATGAAGACAGCACATGGGCACCGCCGATACCAAGGCCTCCGTCACCCATGGTGACGATGACGTTCAACTCCGGATCGGCAAGTTTAAGGCCGGAGGCATAGGTCAATGCCCTGCCATGGAGTCCGTGAAGAGCATGGACATTGAAGAAAGTATCAAACAAACCGGAACATCCAATATCCGTGACAATGACGGTTTTTTCAGCGGGAATCCCCATTTTTACCAGAGCCTTGTCCAGCTCTTTGGTGATACGCTCATGGGTACAGCCGGGGCAGAATACCGGGGGACGGCTGGTATTTAATAAACTACTCATTGTCAATAACCTCCATTATTTTACCGGGTGCAATCAGGGTGCCGTCCATTTGTCCGTAAAAATCTATGTTTTTACCTGCCAGGACCCTTTTAATCTCGTTGACATACTGGCCCAGATTCATCTCAATGACCACAATGCGTTTGTAGGCTTTGGCTTTTTCTTTTAACAATTTCTCCGGAACAGGCCAGATTGTTTTAAGGGAAAGAGAAGAAACCAAGGTGCCCTTTTTCTCCAGGGAAGCACAGGCATCATCCACAGCTCTGGACGTAACACCATAACTGATCACCAGGGTATCTGCCCCTTGTCGGTGATTTTCCTCAAAAAGGCTAAGGCGCTCTTCCGCTGCAAGAATTTTATTTTGCAGTCGTTCCTGGGAGGCACTGATCACTTCAGGATCAATGGTAATATAACCGTCGGGGCCATGGGTGGAAGAGGTCTGACGCACCAGGGTTTTGCCACCAATGGGAAGAAAATCCGGGGCCTTATCGTCATCTGCTTCAAAGGGAACATAATTTTCGCCGGTGAAGGGCTTTCGTTCCACAAGGGGGGGAAGGGCTATGGCATCCAGATCCACACTTTCCCGGGTCATGCCGATCTCCTTATTAGAAGCAATAAACACAGGACACCGGAACTCCTCAGCGTAATTAAAGGCCTTAACCGTTAATTCATAGCAATCCCGGGCGTTCTTTGGAACCAGTACAATCACAGGAACGCCGCCGGTGTTTCCCCATCTTAAAAATTGAATATCACTGTCTGCACCCCTGGTGGCAGATCCGGTGGAGGGACCCAGCCTTTGCACATCCACAATCACCATGGGTATTTCACTGCCAATGGCAAAGGAAAGTTGTTCACTGTAGAGGCTGATTCCCGGACCGGATGTGGCGGTTAACACTTTTTTCCCTGCCATGGAAGCACCGATACAATATCCCATGGATGCAATTTCGTCTTCACCCTGTACACAAATCCCACCCTTGGGGGGCAGGAGTTTTAACATATTGGCAAAAACCGTGGTGGCGGGGGTAATTGGGTAGCCTGCAAAAAAGGAACAACCGGCAGCCATGGCACCCCGTGCAACTGCCTCATTTCCTTCCATGAATGATAAAGCCATTTTCTTCTCCCGTTGTATTTAACTCTTTACTTTGAATTTAAAATCGTCTATTCAATTATTTATTTGATTAAATATTTGATTGAATTACATACTCATTAACAGAGCTCTCGAACAGAGTCAAGAGATTTAATCAAATAAATAATTATATTTATCGAATGAATGGATATTTGTCTTGCATTTTCAGATCTTTTTCTATATTTAATGTTCTAAAATATTAAAATTAAATTAAAAATAAAATTAAATATGAGCCCAAAAAAAACAAAAAAAAGAAAAGAAGACTTCACCCAGGAAGCTTACATGGGGATTCGCAGGATGTTTTTCAATAATGAAATCATCCCCGGCCAAAAGATATCCTACCGGGATCTGGCCGAACGGCTGGGAATGAGCCCCACCCCCATTATCCAGGCATTAAAACGCCTGGAATTCCAGGGACTGGTGAGGCATGAGCCCAATTGTGGATATTATACGGAAAATATCAGTATTGAAGAGATCACTGAAATCTATGATTTCAGAAAAATTATCGAAGTTGCCCTTGTGGAAAAAACCATACAGAGGATGACCGCGGGAAAACTTGCAAAACTGAAAAAATCCCTGGACAGTCATCTCTGCGCCGTGCGGGACATCTACTTTAAAGACCGCCTTATAAGGGACAGGGAATTTCACATGTTTCTTGCCGAACTGTCAGGATGCACCCTCCAAATAAACACCTTAAGGCATCTGTTTGACCTTCTCTATCTCAAGTACCGGGGAAATATTCTCTTTGTCACCCCCATGGATACGGTGGATGACCAACACACAAAAATCTATGAGCACATTGCAGATAGAGACATTAAAGGTGCACAGCAGATCCTGGGCCAGCATATTTTAAATGTTAAAAAACATGCACTTATCAGCATTAACCGGGTGATTGAACAAAAATCCGCCCCCATGATTTAAAACGCCTTAAAAGAACTTATTCCTAAGATGAAAAACAAGGATTATCCAATAACAAATTACAAAGATCCATCCATAATTTTTGAAACGACACTGTAAAAAAGGACCCTGCATTCATGGTCCATGGGAATAGTCAGCTAAAAGCACAGAGTCAACACTCCCTTGACAAAATCCAATGGGGCATTAAAATATTTAATTAATGTTTTTCCAATCAAAATGGTTAGATAACCGCAAAAATTAAGGATCATAAAATGCCCATATTTGAATTTAAATGCTCAGATTGTGAAGAATTCTTTGAAGTCCTGTTCATGTCAGGTGACAATGAAAAAGAGATAAAATGCCCCAAGTGTGAAAGTTTTGCAGTGGAACGTGTTGTCAGCTCAACCAACTATGCCATGGGAGCCACATCGGCATCCCGGCAGCAGAAAGCCTCGGCCCAGACCCGAAATTGCTCCAGTGGTTCCTGCACCACCTATACGGTCCCCGGAGAGGCCTGAGGATAATTGCAAACACAAACGTATTTCTCAATATATCGGCCATCCTGACCTGAAACCAAAGGATGGCTGATACTGGCACATCATTCATAGTCCAGAATAAGAATTCGTTATTGATGCGCACAGATTCCCACAGCCGGGATGGCCACCATTGAGACCACATTCAACCCCCGATCCATCCATTCCCCAACTGTCTTGGTTGGGATGGCCCCCCAGGAAAATTACCAGAAAAACCCCAAGGAGACCACAATGACACAGTCCGCAACTCTTACCATTGATGGTAAAACCTATGAATTACCTGTTATTCAAGGAAGCGAAGGTGAAAGAGCCATTGACATCCGAAAGCTGCGCCAGGATACCGGGTTAATAACCTTTGACCCGGGTTTTGGCAACACCGGCAGCTGCAAAAGTGCCATTACTTTCATGAACGGGGAAAAGGGAATCCTGCGGTACCGGGGTATTCCCATTGAACAACTGGCAGAGAACTCCACCTTTGTGGAGACCGCTTATTTGTTGATCAATGGTAATCTTCCGGACAGAAAAACGCTCACCCGAACAAGTGTCATGCTCAGTGACTTTTCTCTGTTACACGAAGATATGAAATTCTTTTACCAGAATTTTCCCAGAAAGGCCCATCCCATGGGCATTCTCTCCGCCATGGTCAATGCCCTGAGAAGCTTTTACCCGGAACTCATTGATCTGGATGAAGATCTCAACTTTACTTTCCTTCGCCTCATTTCCAAGGTAAGGACCATGGCTGCCATGGCTTATAAAATCTCCCGGGGGCACAAAGTGGTTTACCCCCGGCCGGATTACTCCTATTGTGCCAATTTTCTTCACATGATGTTTGACAGCCCGGTGATTCCATATCAAATGGATGACGACCTTGTGGACGCACTGAACGTATTCTGGATTCTCCATGCAGATCATGAGCAAAATTGTTCCACAGCTGCGGTGCGGGTGGTGGGAAGTGGAAAAGTAAATATCTATGCAGCCTTGTCTGCCGGCATCTCCGCCCTGTGGGGTCCCCTGCACGGCGGGGCAAATCAGGCTGTCATTCAAATGTTAGAATCCATACAGCAGGAGGGATTGAGCATTCCCCAGGTCATTGCAAAGGCCAAGGATAAAAATGATCCTTTCAGACTCATGGGGTTTGGCCACCGGGTGTATAAAACCTATGACCCCAGGGCTAAAATCATGAAAAAGATATGCGATAAGGTGTTATCAAGGTGCAAACACCTGGATTCCTTGCTCAACACCGCCATGGAACTGGAAGCGGCAGCCCTGTCAGATGCCTACTTCCAGGAAAAAAATCTCTATCCCAATGTGGATTTTTACAGCGGCATTGTTCTCCGGGCCATGGGAATTCCCACCAATATGTTCACTGTGATGTTTGCCATTGGTAGATTACCGGGCTGGATTGCCCAGTGGAGAGAAGATATGCTGGATTCCAATCAGAAAATCAGCCGTCCCCGGCAGATATACATGGGGGAAAATATCAGGGATTATACCCCCATTGATGAACGGCCTGCCACTATTTATCACACAGGAGCACACTGATCCTCTGCCCATGGCAGTTTTTCTATAAGAAAGAGTATATAAACCGAACACTCTTTCATGCTTCGTTGTGGGCAGGACGAGATCAGAATACGGTCTGCCCGTGGCAGTTTTATATGAAAAAGCGGGTGCTGGGTATTAGGTTCTGGGTATTCACAGCAACTATTTTTTCATTATTCGTTGTGGCTGGTGCTTACAGCCATGTGGGTTTATATAAAAATGCAGCCTCCAAGGCAAGCAAGCTAAGGCAGAGCCGCCCCCTATGGGCAATAGGAACCGGACAATTGAGCTGTCTACAGTTCCGGTCCGGTCCCCATTGCCCCTCGGGAGGGCGGCATAATACCATTTGGCTCCGCGTCTACGACCCTATATTTGTTGTGCCCGTCAGAAGTACCCGGTATTTAAAAACCGTCTCAGGCAGACTTGCGCCCCGGCAAAACCAGATTCATTACAACCCCGAGGATACCTGCAAGTCCAATGCCCTGGAGGGTAAATTCACCGGCAGAAAAAGTCATGCCGCCAATACCAAAAACAAGAATCAAGGCAACAATGGAAAGATTCCGGGCCTCGGTGAGGTCCTCACCGGATTTCACCAGGGTATTTAACCCGATGACCATGATGGCCCCGAAAAGCAACAGCATGATACCGCCCATGACAGGTGCCGGCACGGTCTGTAACAATGCCCCCACCTTACCCACAAAGGCCAGCAAAATGGCCACAATGGCAGCCCAGGTCATCACCGCAGGATTAAAAACCCGGGTAAGGGCAACGGCCCCGGTGACCTCGGAGTAAGTGGTGTTTGGAGGCCCTCCGAGAAAGGCGGCAAAGGAGGTGGCAAGACCATCTCCCAGCATGGTGTTTTCAATGCCCGGATCTTTAACATAATCCTTACCCGTGACCCCGCCAATGGCCAGCACATCGCCAAAATGCTCTATGGCCGGGGCAATGGCAATGGGGACAATGTAAAAAACCGCCTGGAGGTTCCACTCGGGAAAGACAAATTCAGGCATGGCAAACCAGGCCGCCTTGGAAACCGCAGAAAAATCCACAATCCCAAATAACAGGCTGAGCACATACCCAGTGACAATGCCACACAAAATGGGAATCAACCGTAAAATTCCCTTACCCAGTATGGATACCAGCACCGTGGCGGCAAGGGATGTCAAGGAGATAAACATGGCAGTCCTCTGGGGAAAAAGCACAAAGGAGGCATCTCCGGTTTTTCCCATGGCCATGTTCACGGCAACAGGTGCAAGAATAAGACCGATGACCATGATAACAGGTCCTGTGACCACCGGAGGCAGAACCCTTTTAATCACATCACTGCCCTGCCATCGGATAAGAAAACTCAGACAGATATAAACAAAACCTGCGGCACACAATCCGCACATGGTGCCGGGAATCCCCCAGGTTTTCACCCCATACATGATGGGGGGCAGAAAGGCAAAGGAGGAGGCCAGGAAAATGGGAATTTTCCCCCGGGTCACCACCTGAAAAATCAAGGTACCGGCCCCGGCGGTGAAGAGTGCCACATTGGGATTCAGCCCCGTTAAAAGCGGCACCAATACCAGGGCACCAAACGCCACAAAAAGCATCTGGGCCCCCAGAAGACAATCCTTGGGCCTGAAATCATAGGTTGCTGGTGAAATTTGATCCTGGGACATCATTCCTCCTATTTTGTTCCAAAAATTTTATCACCGGCATCACCAAGACCCGGCAGAATATACCCCACCTCGTTGAGACGCTCATCAATGGCGGCCACATAAATGTCCACATCCGGATGTTTCTCTTCCACCTTGGCAATCCCTTCGGGGGCTGCCACCAGAAAAAGCCCCATGATTTTGGTACAGCCTGATTCCTTTAAGAGATCAATGGTGGCAATGAGGGTCCCGCCGGTGGCCAGCATGGGGTCCAGGATCAAAGCCGTTCTTTTTTCCATGGCGCTGGCTGTTTTCACATAGTATTGAACCGGTTGCAGGGTCTCTTCATTTCTGTAAAATCCCACCACACTGACCTTGGCAGAAGGAATCAGATCAATCACTCCGTCCATCATGCCAAGACCGGCCCGGAGAATGGGAACAATGGTGATTTTTTTGCCTTTTATCCTTTCCACGTCAACATCCCCGGCCCATCCCTGGATGGTCTGGGTTTCGGTTTCAAGATTTTTGGTGGCTTCGTAGGTAAGAAGGCGGGCCACCTCCGATGATAAATCTCTGAAATCCTTTGTGGAAACGTCTTTTTCCCGCATCAGACCCAACTTGTGTTTGATCAGGGGGTGGTTTGCAACATGCACTGCCATGGAGATCCTCCTTGTGCTTATTTTATAAGTTAATTATAATGAATGTTTGACAAGCTTCATTTACCGGACATGGATTTGGGCAACATCCCCACGCGTGGGGTGTCTAAAATGTGAGCGCCTGTTGCCCTGCATTAATGATAAATTCACCAAGGATGTCGAATTTTTTAAACAATTGACAAATCTTTTAAAGATAGAAAAAAACCACTGCTACAGTCAAGGAAAATGATCAAAAAACAGCCATGTATTGAATTTTTTCCTGTTTTGTGGTGAAACAGGCCCATGAACACGTTCCCCTACATTGATGTGGCAGTGGCCCTGCCTGTTACCAACACCTATGTGTATAAAGTGCCGGATCATTTCAGACACATTGCACTTCCGGGCATGCGTGCCCTGGTACCCTTTGGCCGCCGCAGGCTCACCGGATACATCCTTGGATTTCAAAAAGACAGTGGCGGATACCAGGCAAAGTCAATCCTGGATCTGCCGGATGATATTCCCCTTTTTCCACCATCCATGATTCCTCTTTTTCAATGGATCTCCCGGTATTACATCCATCCCCTGGGAGAAGTCATTAAAACAGCTCTTCCCGTGGGACTGAACCGATATGATGTATCCACCCTCACCCTCACCCCGGAGGGAAAAGATGCCCTTGCAACCAACGCCCTTACCCCCCGGGAACGCGAAATTCTCCACACCTTGAAAAAAAAAGGACCTCTGCCGATTAAGGGATTTACCTCGGCAAAGAACAGCAGCGGCATCCATGCCCTGATCAAAAAGATGGCCACTCAAAAGCTGATCCAGGTCGCTACCAAATTAAAAAAAGACCAGATCCACATGAAAAAAGAGGCCTTTTATCGCCATGAGCAGTTAGCACCTGCCACGGTGAAACTCTCTGCCAAACGCAGGCTTCTACTGGATCTTGTGGCCCGGAACAAAGAAATTGCCCTGTCAGAATTAAAAAAAGAGATCCCCACGGCGCCAAAACTTGCAAAAATTCTGGAAAACCAGGGCTATATCCAGCGGTTTGAAAAACAGGTATTTCGGGATCCGTTGGGAGAACCGGTGATCCCGGACATTCCCCCAGCTCTCACCCGGGAACAAAAGGAGGTGGTGGACCAGGTCCGAAACAAAATGGACCAAGGATTTCACAGTTATCTTCTGTCCGGGGTCACAGGCAGCGGCAAAACCGAAGTGTACATGCGCCTTGTCTCCCTGGCAGAAAAAAAAGGAAAGGGTGCCATTGTGCTGGTGCCGGAAATTTCCCTGATCACCCAGACCGAACGACGTTTCCGGGCACGATTCGGCAACCGCATTGCCGTGCTGCACAGCAAACTCACCAAAGGAGAACTCCTGGACCAGTGGCACCGGATACTCAAAGGGGATGTTTCCATTGTCATAGGTGCCCGCTCCGCCATATTTGCCCCCCTTGAGTCCGTTGGTATCATCATTGTGGACGAAGAGCACGACGCATCTTATAAACAGGAATCCGGACTTCGGTACAATGCCAGGGACCTTGCCGTTGTCCGTGCCAAGTTTTGTGATATTCCAGTGGTGCTGGGTTCTGCAACCCCCTCCATGCAATCCTATTATAATGCCTGCCAGGGAAAATTTACGGAACTGAAACTCCAAAAAAGGGTCAACCGACGTCCCCTGCCGGAAATTCACATGGTGGATCTGAGAAAATATAAAGACTTCAGGGGCACGGAAAAAATCATCACCCCGGAACTTTCCCGGGAAATTCATGGATGCCTCACACGGGGGGAGCAGACTTTGATTTTTCTCAACCGACGGGGCTTTGCCACCTTTCCTGTATGTGAGTCCTGTGGAGAAACCATCAAATGCCGGTTTTGTGATGTCACCATGACCCTGCACAAAGATACCGATGAATTTCGATGCCATCTGTGTGGATTTGCCACCGGCATGTATCAAAAATGCACCCACTGCGGTGCCTCCCGGGTGAAACCACTGGGGTTTGGCACGGAAAAAATCGAAGCCATGCTCAAAACAATGTTCCCCGAGGCCCGGGTGGCCCGTCTGGACCAGGACACAGGCAGTAAAAAAGGGGCCACCATCCGCATCCTGAAACAGGTACAGAACCGCACCGTTGATATCATTGTGGGCACCCAGATGCTGGCCAAGGGCCATGACTTTCCCGCCATCACCCTGGTGGGCATCATCTGTGCGGACATGTCTTTGAATTTTCCTGATTTTCGCTCCGGGGAAAGGACCTTTCAGCTGCTGGCCCAGGTGGCCGGGCGGGCGGGTAGAGGGGATCTGCCTGGCAAGGTGATCATGCAGACCTACACTCCGGATCACTTCAGCATTGAAGCTTCAAAAAATCAAGATTTCATGGAATTTTACACCCGGGAATTCCCCTTTCGCCAGGCCCTTTCCTATCCGCCGGTGTCCAGGATCATTCAATTTAAAATATCCGGTATAAACAAAGAAAAAGTAGAGAAACATGCGCTGATGGTGGGGCAGTTATGCCAACGCCTGATACAGGAAAAGATGCCCTCTTCCCATGCCGTTGAGATGCTGGGCCCCATTGAGGCCGGTATTCCTAAGATTGCCCTGAGGTACCGATGGCAACTCCTGATCAAAAGCCCTTCAGCAACGGCCTTGAACCGGCTTGTCACCCGGATGACCTCAGATAAAAAAGCCTTTGCATCAAAAGAGGTAAAGGTTTCCATTGATGTAGACCCTTATTTCATGTTGTAGGAGAAAGAATGTCCTCCAGTCCATCCCAGCCCCATAATACAACGCCCAAATTGCTCGTGATTGACAATTATGACTCATTCACATACAATCTGGTGCAGATGTTCACCCGTTTCCACCTGGACATTATCGTGAAGCGATCGGATAAAATAACCATCCCCCAGGCAACGGCCCTGTCGCCGGACTATATTCTCATCAGTCCAGGGCCCAAAGACCCTGCCCACGCCGGGGTTTCCATGGAGATAATCCGAACCTTTCATAAAATATGTCCCATCCTGGGTGTATGCCTTGGAATGCAATGTTTAAATGAAGTTTTCGGCGGTACCACCCAAAGGGCACCACTGCCTGTGCACGGCAAAACCGACAGGATTATGCACAACAACACAGACATATTTAAAGGTATGCCCTCACCCCTTGCGGTGGCCCGGTATCACTCCCTGATCATTGCTCCGGCAAACCCGGATGTGATCACCACGGCCTGGAACCATGAAAAAATTATCATGGGAATTACCCTTAAGGGGTACCCTGTGTTCGGAGTTCAGTTTCATCCAGAAAGTTTTCTAACGGAAAAAGGTGAAATCATGATAAATAATTTCCTGAAAACCGGTGTTCCGGTGCACCACAGACAACCTTGACAAAGTCAACATCCGGGAGAAGCCATAATTCATCAGCGAACACCCAAAACAAAGTGTGGTGGTAACCTTGAAAAAAGCAATGTTTTTGACTGACAAAAGAGTTTTACTTGAAATTTAACACATTTTATCTGATAAAAGGGTGAAGTGTATGCAGCGTTCCAAGTTTTTTTCCATCAGGCTTAATAATGCTTAACCGCACGCAGACGATCTGAAGGGGAATATCATGAAAATATCAAGCAACATTGAAAACCTCCAACAGGTCCGGGACTATATCAGAAAATTTTGTTCAGCCCTGGCCTCCCCCCTGCCGGATGAAAAACTGGACATGCTTGAACTTGCCGCCAATGAGGTGGCGGCAAACATCATCCGTCACGGCTATGATGACAAAAAACCGGGTACATTTGAAATCATAATCCTCCGGGAATCCAACGGTATTTTAATACAGTTCCTGGATCAGGGCCATCCATTTAACCGGGAGGATGCCACTTTATTCAACCCGGAAACAGATAATATCATAGATAAAACCGGCGGTTTTGGTCTCTTTATCATTGAAAAAATCATGGACAGAGTAACCTATGACCAGGATGATCTTGGAAATAATAGAACGCGACTATTTCTGAAAATATAACTGCCACCACTATAAAAAACAGGCTTACTCATAACCTCGGCCATTTTATGATAAAATTTCAGTGGCAAAATTAATACCTTTAATTACAATACCTTGCGGTCAGCAAAATTTTATCTTCACTTATAGTGGCCCAACTTATGATCACCCAAAAAACTTTAAAACCATCTATTATAAAAAAAGGCAACTGTATATGAAAATTGAAAAAAGCAATGACAACGATGTGGTAATCATTAGAATTGAAAGTAAAATGTTAGATGTCCCCAAGATCTCTGAATTTAAAGACTCTGTCCTGCCTCTGATAAAAAAACAAAAAAAAGTTCTCTTTGATCTTGAAGGTCTTTTTTTTGTGGACAGCTCGGGGTGTGGTGCCATTTTGTCTTGTATCCGTCAGGTGAACGCCGATGACGGAGAAATAAAAATATGCAACATCAATAAGCGGGTCAGAACCCTTTTTGAACTCATCCGAATGCATAAAATCGTTGAAATGTATAACACCCGGCAGGAGGCCATGGAAAACTTTTAAAAAAAATTGCTTCTCGCTCCCATGGGATTTCACTTTGACTCCCTGATTTTTAATAAGGCCCTTAAAAAAGGGTTGGAAAAAGGGCTTATGAAAACTTATACCCGCAAAGCACTTCTTGATGAACTGACACGACGATATGACCGTTCCGGTTCCAGGGGATCGTTCAATTATCTAAGAAAAAAATATGCATGGCTGGTGGTGACCCGGGCCACAAATATGGTAAAACGCACCATGGACATTGTGGTGGCAATGACTTTCCTTGTGGGCCTCTCCCCTTTGCTTCTTCTGGTGGCTCTTATCATCAAAGCCATTGACAGGGGACCTGTGATCTACACCCAGCAACGGGTGGGAAAATGGGGTCGAGAATTCTCCTTTCCCAAATTCAGATCCATGGTGGTCAATGCCGATGAGATTCGCCAGACCATACTGAACCAGAGCCACCACACCGACAGTGTCACCTTTAAGATGGCAAAGGACCCCAGAATCACCTGGATCGGCAAAATCATCCGTAAATTGAGTATTGATGAACTGCCCCAGCTGTGGAATGTTCTCAAAGGGGATATGTCCCTGGTGGGGCCTCGTCCTCCCCTGCCCGAAGAAGTGGCAAGATACACCCTCAAGGATCGAAGGCGGCTGGATGTCACTCCGGGGCTTACCTGTACCTGGCAGGTGTCCGGCCGCTCTGACATCCCCTTTGACGAACAGGTGAAACTGGATGTGGCCTACATTGAAAGCAAAAGCTTTATGACAGATCTTCGTATTCTGTTTAAAACCATTCCAGCGGTACTCTCGGGGAAAGGGGCCTATTGATATACGGCATCTTTCATACAACTTCAAAAGTCGTTTACACTTTTAGATCAAGTTTTCCCGGTAAGTGGGTATATCTCTTTGAAAAGTATAAACTGGAAAATGAAGCATGTCTGATATACAAGGGGAAAATGCCTTTTCACCTCAACGTTCCAACGCCATTGGCCTTGCAAAAGGAAGAATGATCCATGAGAGCCATCATTGATGCAAGTATGTCTTTTACCACCCATGAACTTCTGGGAAGCCGCATCCCCAGCACCCTGGCACTTTTGCTGGACCGACCTTTTCTACAACATGTCATTGAAGTGTGCGTCAACGGCGGCATTGAAAAATTTGACATTCTGCTTTCCTCCCACCCGGAAAAAATAGAGGCTGCCCTGGGAGACGGCAGGCGGTGGGGGGTTGAAATTTCTTACCATCTCCTGAAGGATCCGTCACAGTTTGTTCGAATCTTTGAAACCCTTAAAGCAGACCGTTTTTTTCTGTTTGCCCGGGGGGACCGCCTTCCGGCCTTGAATATTAATCCTCTCACCGCACTTGATCCCCAACCTGAACTGTCTGCCATCTGCACCCAAAGCAACCCGTCTGAGCCCTCCTGGTCAGGATGGGCAATCCTCCCGGCCCATTTATCCCCGGCCCTTTCCCTGGATCTTGGGTATGACGGCTTTTTTACATGGCTCCGGGAAAACAATGCCCACATCATCCCGACACCGGAGGTGATTGCCTGTGATTCCTGCGCGGCCCTTTTGAAAGCCAATGAAGCAGCACTTTCCCATGAAACCTTTAACTTTCTCATGCGAACGGCAACAGAGGTGGAGCAAGGCCTCTGGATCTCCCGGGACGTGGCCCTGCACCCCGATGCAAAACTCATTGCCCCTGTGTACCTGGATGAGCAAATCCGCATTGAAGACGGTGTCACCCTGGGTCCCCATGTAATCATGGGCAAAGGAACCATGGTGGCCAAGGATTCCACCCTGGAAAATGCCGTTGTTTTTCCCAACACCTATGTGGGGGAAGGACTGGAAATCGCCAGTTCTGTGCTGGATAGAAATTGCCTTGTGAACACGGAATTTGACTCTGAGACCTTTATCTCAGAACAGTTCATCCTGGGTGACATGGAGGAAAAAAATATAAAAAAATGGCTGGCAGCCCAGGTATCCCGGCTCACTGCCATGGGATTAATCTTCATATTTTTCCCCCTCATTGCAGTGACTGTCCCGGTGCTTAAGTTATTTAGAAAAGGAGAGCTCTTTCACAAAATACGGGCCATCCGACTGCCCACGGCCGCAGACCCCTTTGCCTGGAACAGTGTGGAACTTTCTTTTTTTCAATGGCCCCGGAACAATCCCCACCCGGGCATGGCATTCTGGTGGAAAGATTTTCTATTGCGCTTTCTTCCAGGTCTTTTCAATGTCATCAAGGGCAAAATGGCCATCACCGGGGTATCCCCAAGAACCCGGGAAGAACTTGAAGCCCTGGATCGGGACTGGCGGGAAATCTACATCCAGGGGCAATTAGGTCTTATCAGTGAAGCCATGATTAACTTTGGCGCTGATCCCAACCCCGATGAGCTCTACTCTGCCGAGGCCATCTATATTTCTTCCCCTTCTGTTATTCGTGATATCAAGCTGGTGCTGAAATACTTCACCCGCCTGTTTCTTCCACCCAAAAGCGTTCAGGAAAGATAATTATGGACATTGATTGCGTGATTATCGGTATCAACACAGAAAAAACCATTGAACAATGCATTGAACACCTCCTGGCCAGTCATTACAGCCGGGGGAAAATTCACATTTATTATGTGGATGGCGGCTCCACCGACAACAGCATCAGCAGCGCCCGAAGCTTTGACGGCGTCACGGTGATTGCCCTTGACCCCCAATTTCCCACACCGGGTCTGGGTCGAAACCACGGCTGGAAGGCAGGTGGCTCACCACTGGTTCAATTTCTCGATTCCGATGCCATGGTGGAGCCCCAATGGATTGATATTGCCGTGGATGCCCTGCTGGAAAACAACAGCATCGGGGCCGTCCGGGGAAACCGATATGAGCTGCATCCAGAAGCCTCGGTGTTTAACTGGATTGGAAATCTGGAGTGGAACGGCAAGCCCGGCCCCTGTGACGCCTTTGGCGGCGATGTGATGATCCGACGCCCCATTCTTGAAGACACCGGCGGCTATGATGAGATACTGGTGGCCGGGGAAGACCCTGAACTTAGCCAGCGCATCCGGCAAAAAGACTGGCAAATCCTTCAGCTGGATGTCCCCATGTGCGGACACGATCTTGCAATGATGCGCCTTGGCCAATATTGGAAAAGGGGGCACCGCACAGGCTACGGTTATGCCGCGGTCACCACCCGGTGGGGGCTTTCTGTCAGCGGTTTCTGGATACATGAACTGTTCCGCATTTCAGCCCGGGGGGGCGGATTTATTGGATTTACCCTGGCAGGGCTGGGCCTGTCCACGGTACATCCCTTGTTTCTGCTGCTTTTTTTTCCCGGTCTTGTGCTTTTATTTTACCCGTTTTTGTTCAGAACTCAGTGGTTTGTGGAACATAAAAAACTCAACCGGGACATGGCCATGATATATGCCCTTCACTGTTCCCTGGTGGTGATACCCCAGTTTTTCGGGGTTAAACGTTTTGTCTGGGGAAAATTGCTCAACCGTCCCCTGAGAAACAAAGCCGCAACCTTGAAAACCGGTATTTCAAAATAAGACTGCCCGTGAAAGCAGCCTCCAAGTTTACCTCAGCAGAGCCCCCCGATGGGCAATAGGAACCAGACAATTGAGCCGTCTACGGTTCTGGACCGGGCCAGCACAATGCTTTTGTAACATTAGGCGTGGTGAATCAAAATACGGGGCTACCCGTGGCAGTAATATGACAACAAAAATCGAAATAAAATAATTTTTCATAAAGGGGGAAAATGAACACACCGTTAAAAATTGCCTACCTGGCCAGTGAATACCCCGGAATATCCCACACCTTTATTTTCCGGGAAATTGCCGTTCTCCGGGAACTGGGAATCAATGTGATCACCGCTTCCATCCGAAGACCTGCCAACCTGGATAAGATGACAGCTGCAGAAAAAACAGATGCAGACAACACCCTTTACATAAAAACCGCCAATATAAAACGCATTGTAACATCCCATTTTTCCTTGATGACCCGATCACCTGCCCGGTATTTTTCCATGCTCAAACAGGCCATTGTTCTGTCACGCCGGGGCCCCAGAAATATATTAAAGGGCATTGCCTATTTTGTGGAGGCCGGCATACTGGTAAAATGGATGCAGGATAACAATACCCCCCATGTCCATGTGCACTTTGCCAACCCGGCTGCCACCGTGGCCATGATCGGTGCGGTCTACGGCACCACCACCTTCAGTATCAGTGTCCACGGCCCTGATATTTTCTACAATGTGGACACAGGCCTTCTGGCGGAAAAAATCATCCGGGCCGGGGCAGTGCGCTGTATCAGTCACTATTGCCGAAGCCAGCTCATGCGATTGATCCCCCACCGCCTGTGGTCCAAGCTTGACATTGTCCGGTGCGGCATTGACAAAGAAAAATTTTCCCCCCGCCCCGATCCTGCTAACAGTGTCCCTGAAATTCTCTGTGTGGGACGGCTGGTCCCGGCCAAAGGACAGCATATCCTTCTGGATGCCTGCGGCATTTTAAAGAAAAGGAGCATTGATTTTACCCTCACCTATGTGGGAGACGGCGAGGATCGGGCCTCCCTGGAAGCCCTTTCCCACACCCTGGGCATTGCCCCACAGGTGACCTTCACCGGTGCCATTGGCCAGGATGAAGTGCCCGGATACTATGACCGGGCCGACATATTTGCCATTGCAAGCTTTGCCGAAGGCGTGCCGGTGGTGCTCATGGAAGCCATGGCCAAGGAGATTCCCGCCATATCCACAAGAATCACCGGTATTCCGGAACTCATTGACAACGGTACCAACGGCCTTTTAACCGCACCGTCTGACACAACAGACCTGGCAGATAAACTGCAACAACTCATAGAAAATCCAGAATTGAGAAACACCCTTGGTAAACAGGGACGACAACAGGTACTGGACAAATATGACCTCAACGAAAACTGTAAAGTCATGGCTGACTTTTTCAAAGGATTTCTATGATACTCATTGATTTGATTTTTTACCCCATGGCAGCCTATATTCTCTTAACCACAGGCTATCTGTTCTTTTTAACAATGGCTGCCTGGTTCTTCAAAAAAAAGACCGTCCCCGATGGAAAAATTTCCAGCGTCACTGTGGTGATCCCGGCCCACAATGAAGCCCTGGGTATCACCCAGACCATTGAAAGCATCAAAGCAGCAGATTTTCCCCATGACCAATGCCGCATTGTGGTCATTGCCGATAACTGCAACGATGACACAGCCGGTGTGGCAAGAAATGCCGGGGCTGTGGTCATGGAAAGAACCGACACCCAAAACAGGGGAAAAGGTCAGGCTTTGGACTGGTTTTTCAAAAATCATAAAAACCGGTATGATACCATGGACAGTGTTGCCATCATTGATGCCGACACCTTGATTCATCCGCAGTTTTTCACGGAAATCTGCAATTCACTGTCCCATCCGGAAGTGCAGGTGGTCCAGGGTTTTTACGGGGTTTCCAACCCCAGGGTGAACTGGCGCACAGCCCTTTCCTCTGCGGCCCTTTGCGTGTTTCATCACATTCGGCCCGCCGGTAGAAACAAGATAAATGCCACCGCCGGCCTCAAGGGAAACGGCATGGCCTTTAAAACCGACATTATACAAAAATTTGGCTGGCCTGCATTTTCCATTGTGGAGGACATTGAATTTTCCATACATCTGCTCCTGGAAAATATCCTGGTACATTATAATCCCGATGCCATTGTTCTTGGAGAGATGGCATCAAAATCTGACCAGGCAAAAACCCAGCGAAAGCGCTGGGAAGGGGGCAGGATACAATTGCTGAAACAATACACCGGGTCGCTTGTTCTGACCTTTATGGGAAAACGCAATTTCATGTTCATTGATGCCTTTATGGAACTGTTTACTCCGCCCCTGTCGCTGGTGGTGGCAGGGCAGGTGTTTTTGTTTGCCATATCTTTTATTTTTTATCCCCATGCACTTATTTTGTGGGGCCTTTGTCTGTATGCAACGGTTCTGTATGTTTTTTCCGGTTTAATTTTAAAAAAAGCCCCTTTTTATGTATGGCAATCTCTTTTTTGTGCACCCTTCTTTATTTTATGGAAAATTCCTGTATATTTTAAACTTGCAGGAAAAAAAGGCATTCCAGAATGGGAAAGAACAAAAAGAGCCGCAGAAATAAATGAGGACACCGATAAATAGTGATCATTGGTCATCACCAGAAAAAATCATATACACCACGGAAAGATTTCAAAAAATCGTGCCCCGTCCCGGTGCGTTCAGGCCCATGTCTGCTTGAAGCTGAAATAAAAAAACGGAATATGCTGGAGGGCAAAACAACCCATTGCCAATGCAAAAAGGGCTTGGATTTTATTTTTTTACTGGTGATTTTATGCTGCTTTTTCACAGCCTGTGCTGATATTGAGCCAAAAGTTCAGGCGCCCCTGCCCCCTGACCCCGTTTTTGAGGTGGATGACATCCAGGCCAGCACAAAATTTGCCACCCCGGAAGAGGTAAAACAGTTTTCCCACCAGGCCACCCACCGGGCAGGCAATGCCATTGTCATACCGGGTCTGCCCCATGGAAGCCTTGGGGCCGCTCCTTTGCTGCACATATCCACCATCAAAAAAAACCAGTATGTCATAGGCCCCGGGGATGTGTTAAGCCTGTCCGTGTGGGGACGTCCAGATGCTTCCTCCCCCAGAATGATTGTGGGACCGGACGGTGTGATCACCGTGCCCAGAATCGGGTTTATCCAGACCAAAGGGCGCACCCGGGAAAGCGTTGCCCAGGAAATCAGGGGCAAACTTACGGTGTATTACAGCAAACCGGAAATCAGTTTTTCCATTGATGAATACCACAACAACAAAGCCTTTGTACTGGGCCGGGTGGAAAATCCCGGTGTGGTCACCTTCCCCGGAGAAGGCACCCTTCTTGAGGCCCTGTCCATTGCCGGTGGATACTCCACCGAGGCCGAAGACACCTACCTGACCAAATGCTCCATCATCCGGGGCAATCACACCATCATCTGGATTGATCTTAATGAATTGCTCCAGAACGGGAACATGGCCCTGAATGCCCGCATCATGAACAATGATGTGATTTTCATCCCCGAAAGCCAGTCAGAACTGGTATATGTCATGGGTGAGGTGCTCAACCCCGGCGCCTACAACATGACCGGACGGCTCACCCTGCTGGACAGTCTTATGATGGCAGGGGGGCCCACAGAGGATGCTAAAAAATCAAAGTTGTATCTCATTCGTAAAACAGCCGACAATACCGGAGAGGTCAGGGAAATAGATCTTCAGCACATCCTTACAAATGCCGATTTCAGCCAAAACTATATTATGAAGGACAATGATATCCTCTATGTATCGGAAAAAAGCATCAGCCGCTTTAATTATGCCCTGAGAAAAATATTCCCCTCCCTGGAAATCATTGAGCTTGGCACCAATGTCATGGAAAATTTTGGAGCCATGCAAAAAGTTCGTGACAAAATATGGGGAAAGGATGAATAAAAATGGATGAAAATCAACAAAAAAATCTATCAAAGGTGGGGAAAAAAGCAGGTAAAAATGCCATGGCAGGCATGGCGGCCACCGCCATTTATTTTTTAAGCCGCATTGCCCTGACCCCCATTATTTTAAGCTATATTTCCCTCACCGAATTTGGCCTGTGGTCCATCTGTTTTGTGATTCTGTCCTACGCAGCCGTGGGGGCCGTGGGCATCAACACCGCCTACGTCAAATTCACAGCCCAATACCATGCAGAAAAAAATCTGGAAAAAATGAACAGCCTGTTTTCCACAGGCCTGTTATTCATGCTTTTGTTTGCTCTGATTTTTTATACCGCCATCTATCTTCTTCACCCGTGGTTGCTGGGCCTTTTCCATGTCAAAGCCCAATCCATGTCCATTGCAGGGTTCATGGTCATGGGTACCACCCTTGTATTCTGCATTGACTTTACCATGGGAGGTTTTCGATCCGTCCTGGACGGCCTCCAGGAAATTGCCTTTACAAAAAGTGTTAATGTGGGGGCCTCGGTGTTTGAGGTGATCCTCATTGTGATATTCCTTCCTCTGGGCATGGGAGTCAAGGGACTTTTATATGCCTATGGTATTAAAACCGTTGCAGAAATGCTAATCTGCACCGTATTTGTATTTAAAAAACTGCCGGGCTTTTCCATTGGCATCTCCTTTATCAGCGCCGCTGCGTTTAAAGAGCTTTTTGTCTATGTTGGCAAGGTTCAGGTGCTGGGGGCCATTTCCATCTTTAATGCATCCCTGGCCCGCTTTGTCATTGCCTCTTTCATGGGGCTTGCCGGTACCGGACTTTTTGAAATCGGCCGAAAATTTCCCTTCACCGGCAGAAACATCTCCCGGGCCGCTTTTACCCCTTTTTTCCCAGCGGCCTCCTATCTTGGGGGACGATGGCAACGGGGGGATCTGGCACCTGTGGGGCTACGGATTAAAAAATATCTCTTTTTATTCCTGGCCTCTTTATTAATCGGCATGGTGCCGGTGATTTTCATCTATATTTTCAATCCCGGGGCACACACCTTACCCACGGCGTTATTATGCGCCTTTATCGGACTGATCATTGCCACGGTGACACCGTTTTTAAAATGGCTTTATGGCACATTTAAAGAGGAAGACAAACTTCTTGAAACGGAACTCCAGAGCTTTTACCTCAAAGGGCTGCGACTGCTTGCCATACTGAATGCCACCGTATTTGGTTTTTTAATGGCCGTGGCCACCCCCTTGATCACCTGCTGGGTGGGCAATGAATATATCGGTGCCGCAGGGGTCATGGTGATCATCAGCCTGTCCAACATGATTCATCTTTGCACAGGACCCGCCACCTTGGTGTTTAAGGGGATCAATCGATCCGGACGGGAATTTGAATATCTTATTATTCAGCTCATCACGGCCCTGTTATGGATTCCCACCGGGACCCGCTTCATGGGTATTCTGGGAGCATCACTGGGGGTTTTGGCCAGCTCCTGCCTGGGCAGTATCTTTTTGTTCTTAAGGACCAACCAGGCATTTGGCATCACTTTAAAACAATTTGTAAAAACCGTGCTCACCCCCACACTGGGTCCTTTACTGGTGACCATGACGGTGTACGTTATCACCCTTATCCTGCCCATGCACACAAGAATAATAGCCGGGGTGGAAGTCATTTTTCTGGGAATTTTCCATCTGGCCCTGACCTTTACTCTTTTATGGAAATTTTTTCTCACCGCAGATGAAACCACCCCTCTGATGAATATAATAAAACATCGGCTTCCCGGAAAAAACAGAGGATAAAAAAACCGCCATGGAGACCTCCTCACAAGAACTGCTGCCAGGGACAAAAAAAGGTAAACCCCTTGATATTTTTAGATTTTTAAGAAAATATACAGTCCCCATCATTGTTCTGGGTAATTTTATTTTTACCCTGCTCATCCCCTTTGCTCTCATGGGGATCAAGCCCTATTACATGGCCACGGCAAAACTTCAGATAGATCCTGTGGTTCAAACCATCATCGGCAAGGGTCAGGAAAACTCCATTCTCCAGCAATACTCAGACTATTCCAGAACCCAGGCCACCCGCTTAAGAAGCCATGACGTCCTGGAAGAAGCTGTTAAACGCCTGGTTCCAGAACACAGAGATGCCCTTTTTTTCCCCGGGGCACCCCAGGAAAGATGTATTACCATGCTCCACAAAAAACTGTCAGTTAAAATCGTCCGCAGGACCCATCTCATTGAACTGGAACTCCAGTCCGGTCGCCGTACCGGTCTTGCCCAAGTGCTCAACAATGTCATGGAATCTTACAAAGACATTGTGGATTCCCAGCAAAAGCAACAAAACCAGACCCGTCTTAAATATCTGGAATCGGAAAGGGATCATTTGCGCCGGAGCATAGACAATAAAATCACCACTCTCAAAGACATTGCCAAAAAAACCCACACCAGTGAGTTCAGTGAAATGTACAATTTTTACTATAAACGGGCAGAGCAGCTCCAGCAGGCAAAGGTAAAAATTGATCTCATGCTAATGGATGTGGAAACCGCTTATAACCAGAAAGTCCAGGAAAAAGAAAAAATATCCAAGCTGGACATGGAACCCTTTGTGGAAGAAGTGGTGGCCAATGACTGGGGGCTTGACTCCACCCAGTCCTGGACCTACCAGCAACTCCAGGAACTGAGGACCAAACTGGATGGATTAAGTGAAAAAAGCTCTGACAGAACCTATATTGAAGAGCGCATGAAAGCCATGAGCCGGTATGAAAAGAAGATGACAAATGAAGTGCGCAAACTGGCGGACATGACGGTTTACGGAAAACGTGATTATGAGTTGACCACCAACCTGATAAAGGAACAGAGTCGATATGATGCTCTCAGGGAAGCGGCCAAAGATATTTCAACCCAGCTGGCAAAGGCCAGGGAAGAAGCTGCCATTAATTCAGAACGCCTCATCAACGGAGAACAAACCCAGGCGGAACTGAGACACATGCGGGGACTTTTGTTTAAATATGAGTCCAGAATCAACGAGCTTGGGGTACAAGCCAATGCCCCCAGCAGAATTTCCTTTGCCCTCAGAGCCCAGACACCCATGTCCCCTGCGGGAAATAATGCAAAAAAACTGGTCATGGTGTGTGTGATTGTCCCCTTTGGGTTCATCGGGTTTATCTGTCTTGTCATTGAGTTTATGGACAACCGCATCACCAACCCCATGAACATCACCCATGCCCTGGGCCATCCATCCACCTGGCCCATCTCCCGGGCATTGCCCCATGTTCCCTTCTCCAGGGTGACCCTTGAAGCCCCGGCATCGGTGACATCCAAAGCCCTTCGCAGCCTGGCCCTGAGAATTTACAAGGAAAATCAGACCAATGAATCGCGTATTTTTCTTTTTAACGCCGTCACCGACACCTCCGGCACCTCGGAGATCATCCTCAACGTGGGCAACCTGTTGGGACAGATCCATCCCAATATTTTGATCATTGAAGCTGTCACTGCCAAACCGGCCATGCGAAGGCTGCTTGATATTCCTCCATCCCAACCGGGCATTGCAGAAATGATCAACGGTGAAGCCGATTTCAATGAATGCATTTATACAGATGCAGAACGCAATGTGGATATTTTACCGGCATCGGGAAAGGAGAAATTCCAGAACTCCACCTTGATATACGGCATGATCATCACCATGGCCAAAAAAAATTACGACATTGTGCTCATCGACTCCAGTCCGGTGATGCAAAATGATTTCACCGAATACCTCACTGTATTTTCAGATGTCCTGCTTCTGGTGGTCCAGGGAAACCGGGCAATGTATTCCGATCTGAGGCGAACCGCAGAGCTGTTTATCCGGCAGCAGATCCCGGCCATCATCCCGGTGCTTAACTGGGGGGGGCCCCGCTACGTGGGAAAACTTGAAAAACGCATGGAAAACTCATTCCTGCACTCCTTTTTAAAACGTATCAGGCGGGCAATGGGGTAAAATATCATGAGAGGAAATTTTATATGCCTGCTTTCCCTTATCATGATCATTCCGGCCATCTTCTATTTTTTTTCCAGATATGGAGGGCCGAAAGCTGCCGTCATTGCATTTTTCGGTGCAGTGCTCTTCCTTCCCATGGAAGAACTCCATGTGCCTCTGATTCTGTATAACAAAATGACGGCAACGGGCATTGGCGTCATGCTTGCCATGAAAGTAACGGATGGAGAACGTCTGGAAAATTTTGCCTTGCACCCGGTGGATTACCCCATGATTGTATGGCTTTCTTCCGTGATTTTTTCCTCCATACTAAACGGCCTTGGTGCCAAGGACGGACTCCAGGAAAGCTTTAACACATTTACCCTGTGGGGGGTTCCCTACCTGGCCGGACGAATCTACTTCTCCGATCCCAGGGGGCATCTTCTGTTGTGCCAAGCCCTGTTCCTGTGCGGGTTTATCTACATTCCCTTTGTGGCCTTTGAGCTGGTCATGAGTCCCCAGGCCCATAACATTGTTTACGGATACATGCAGCACTCCTTTGCCCAGGTGATCCGGGGAGGCGGGTATCGCCCCATGGTGTTCATGCAGCACGGCATCATGCTGGGTACCTTCATGTGCATGGCAGCCCTGGTGGGTATATGGTGCACGGCAACCAAGGTGTTTCCCAAAAAGATATTCAATGTCCCAACCTGGCTTCTGGCCCTTGTGATGCTTTTTTCCGCCATTGTATGCAAATCATCCGGCGCCATTGGCCTTATGTTCCTGGGACTCATGGCACTGTTTGCCTCATCAAAACTGAAAACGGCAATACTCATATGGTCAATGCTGTTGATTCCACCGGCCTATATTTCCACCCGGTCCACAGGCTATTGGGACGGACAAAATGCCATTGATTTAATTACAGAAAAATTCAGTGCAGACCGGGCTGCCTCCCTGGCCTTCCGATTTGACAATGAAAATATTCTGGTGGAAAAGGCCCTGGAAAGACCTTTTTTCGGCTGGGGGGGATGGGGTCGATCCCGGGTGTATGACCCGGACACCGGGGAAGATTTGAGTACCACGGACGGGTTCTGGGTCATCATTCTCGGCAGCCGGGGCTTCATGGGCCTGATATCGGTGTCCCTTGTGCTCTTTTTACCCATGCTGCTGTTCACCCTGAGAAACCATCCCAAAACCTGGACCCAGCCGGAAATTGCCCCCAGTGCGGCCATTGCCATCATCCCCTTGCTGTTTCTCATTGACTGCACACTAAATGCCATGGTCAACCAGATGTACATTATATTTGCCGGGGGAATAACAGGAATGATCACCCACAAAAAAATACAACCCATGTCTGCACCCGGGGAAGAAGAACCCACATCATTGCCGTCTCCCCTTTCCACTTCCCGGCCCATGGGGTCACCCATTTTGCCGCCCCCGGGTCGGGGCACCACCCGTTTTGTACTGCAGCGCAATTATACAGGCCCCCGATTTCAACTTGAAAAAACGCCCGCAAACTTAAATAATCAGGAGAAGATATCCCATGGGCAAAAAGGAAAAAGACAAGCCCTTCAAAGGCCTGTCACTGAAATTAAATAAAACTGATATCTGGAAAAACCTCATCTCCCGCCCCCTCATTGTTCTGTGGATAGCAAGTATAGCCTTTGTTATCATAAGCTCCCTGATTCCCCAGGCAAGCCTCAGTGAGGGCAACACCCCCATGGGACTTGATAAGCTGGCCCGGATCATCACCTTTGGATTGATTGCATTTTTTCCCATTGCTTTTTTTTCATCCATAAAACTTGGTTTCTGTGTGTCATCTTCCATGCCCGGCCTGGGATTTATACTGGAACTCATGCAGAAATATGTGCCGGGAAGGCATTTTTCACCGGAAGATATCGTTGCAAACAATATCGGTGCCGTCCTTGGCATCATACTGGCGGTGATCATAAGAATAATGTTTCGCACGGGCCGACATACCCAAAAAGGAGAATTGCATGAAAAATGAAAACATAAAAATATTAATGGTGATGGAACAGTGCAATCCGGAATGGGCGTCCGTGCCCTTGCTCTCCTATAATTTCTACCATGAAATCCGCAAACGGGTACAGGTTACCCTGGTGACCCATGAACGAAATCAATCCGCCCTGGAAAAAGTCCGGGGCAATCACACCATTGACTATATCCGGGAGTCGTCTCTTTTAAAACGATATTACCGCCTCATAAAAATCGTCACCCACCGGGGGGCCGTGAACTGGCCGTTACAACATGCCCTTTCCTATCCCATTTATGGGGAATTCAACCATCGGGTGAGCCAGAAATATGGTCCCCTCATCCGGGCCCAAAAATATGATCTGGTGCATGTGATGACCCCCATTCTGCCCAGATACCCGGTGAAACTCATTGATCACTGTGAAACCACCCCTTTTTTGCTGGGGCCGGTGAACGGCGGCGTTCCCTTTCCTCCGGGGTTTGACACCGTTGCCAAAAAAGAGTTTGCCGGATTTAATTTTCTGCGCATGTTCACTCGACTGATTCCGGGATACACCAAAACATATCAAACTGCAGACAAAGTGCTTTCAGGCTCTCTGTACACACAGAACATGTTGAAAAATCTGTTTGACATGGATGATTCCCGCATTGGTCTTTTCCATGAAAACGGTATTCTTGCCTCCTTTACAGAAACACCCAAAAAGCACACATCAAAAACAATGAATCTGCTGTTTGTGGGAAGGCTTGTGGCATATAAAGGGGCTGACATGGCCATCAAAGCGTTGTCCACATTGCCAAAAACCGTTCAAAAGCGATTGACTTTCACCATTGTGGGGGATGGTCCTGAAAAAAAATCACTGGAAAGACTGGCCGGAAAGGCCGGTGTGGGGAATATTGTCCATTTCACCGGATGGATACCCCAGAAAGAAACCTTGATCCACTACAAAAAAAGCGATGTGTTCTGTTTTCCTTCAGTGCGTGAATTTGGAGGGGCCGTGGCCCTGGAAGCCATGGGGTGCGGACTTCCCTGTATTGTACCGGACTATGCAGGTCTTGGAGAATACGTCACAGAGGAGACCGGCATTAAAATCAAACCCAAATCCCGGGACCACCTGATTCAAAAATTTGCTGAAAAAATCCAATTCCTGCTGGAAAACCCGGACATCAGAGAAAAAATGTCAGCCCGGGCCATTGACCGGGTAAGAACCTATGAATGGGGGAATAAAGCCCATGACATGGTCTGTTTATATAAAAAAATGATCAGGGCATAAGCGCCTTCCCTCGGTGTGCCGCCTCTGAAAAGACCCCAAAGGAGATAATATGATGTCCCATCCCATTGATCTTGAATTTTTAAAAGAACTGTCAAAGGCAGCCGGAAAAGGTATCATGGATATTTATACCACAGATTTCTCTGTGGACATCAAATCCGATGATTCCCCTCTCACAAAGGCAGATACCTGTTCCCATGAAATCATCTCCGCCGGGCTGAAAAAAGAATATCCCGCCATTCCCATCTTATCTGAGGAAGGCAAAACCATCTCCTTTGAAGAGAGAAAACAATGGCAACGCTTCTGGCTGGTGGACCCTCTGGACGGCACCAAGGAATTTATAAAAAAGAACGATGAATTCACCGTGAACATTGCCTTGATAGAAAACCATATCCCTGTGGCAGGGGCCATCTATGCCCCGGCCCTGGATCTGATGTATCTGGCAGATGTGGAAACCGGATGCTGGGAAATTACCCGGGAAAAACAGCTAAAACTTGAAATTGTTCCTCCGATTGACGGGGATGTGGTCCGGGTGGTCCAGAGCCGGTCCCACCCCTCAAAAGAGCTGACAAAGTGCCTGAATGCCCTGCCTCCCCATGAAGCTGTGAGCCGGGGAAGTTCTTTAAAATTCTGTCTGGTGGCCGCAGGCAAAGCAGATCTTTATCCAAGACTTGGCCCCACCTGGGAATGGGACACAGGGGCTGGCCAGGCAGTGGTCACCGCAGCCGGGGGCATTGTCACAGACACCAAAGGAGTATCGTTTAAATACAACAAAGCAAATCTACTCAATGGACCGTTTTTTGTGGGCTCAAACTTGAATTTTATGGAAAACTTATCTCTTTTTTAAAACTGATTCCAAAAGATGCAACACCATCAACATGCCCAAGCCTTGCCATTAAACGCATATTCCTGGACAATGGCTTTGACGACTACATTGCACTGAAAGAGGTCTTAAATACTACAAACAGGGGTTTATCATAAGCTGGGCCACTATACGTGATATAAAATTTTATTAACCACAAAGCGCTGTAATTACAGCTATTAGTTTTTGTCACCGAAATTTTATCACACCATGGCCCACGTTATGACCAAGCCCAACAAAAATAAAAGTGGAGGAATCATCATGGCCCATCGCATTGTCTGGATTGATACCCTTAAAGCCATGACCATTTTTCTGGTGGTCATCGGCCACACCATCGGTCTGCCCACCCCGGTGGAACGCCTGATCTTCTCCTTTCACATGCCCATTTTTTTCTGGCTTTCAGGACTTCTTGTTAAAAAAAACATTAGAGAGATTCCATTTAGGGCCTATGTGAAAAACAAGGCCCGAAGCCGCCTGATTCCCTATATCTCCTTTTCCATATTAAGCTATATCCTATGGTTTTTTCTTTTTCGTCATTTTGGTACCCAGGCCCAGTTAAACATCAGCCCCATTCGTACATTTATCGGCATTTTCTATGGCAATGGCATCAACCACTGGATGGACCACAACACGGTGCTGTGGTTTTTTCTCTGCCTCTTTGTCACGGAAATCCTATTTTTCTTTTTGATTAAAATCCCTTCAAAAATGGGGTTGATGGTTGCATTAACACTTTTTTCCATTGGGGGGTACGTGGATACATGGATCAACCGCCCCGATGGATTCAGGCTGCCCTGGAATATGGACATTGCTTTTTCCATGGTGGTCTTTTACGGCATTGGGTATCTGTGCCAGCCCTGGCTCAGCTTTGACATCTGGAAAAATCGTCTCTTTAAATGGGGTCTTGGTGCCACCTGTCTGGCGCTTTACACGGTATGCAGCCTGATGAACCTAAAAGTGGCGGTGGTGGCGGGGGTATACGGCAATTATATCTTTTTTTATACTGCCGCATTATCAGGAATTTTGTTCTGGGTCATTCTGGCCATGCAAATTCCTGCCAACCGTCTGATATCAAAAATCGGAGACAGCACCCTGATTATTTTTCCCCTGCATTTGCTAGTATTTCCTTTTTTAACAGCCATTATCGTGTATGGATTTAAAATACCATCAAGCATCAAGGAAGATTCCATCCTACTTTCCCTTGCCTATGCCGTTATCAGCATTCTGATATTACTTCCCGTGGCTGACGGAATAAAAAAATATTTTCCGGTTTTCATCGGTCTTCCGGGAAAAGATAAAAAGTAAAGTACCGATCTCAAATAATTCGAGCTGTGCGGGTACAATTTTATCTATCGGCTTTTACAAATCAAATAGATCGAAATTAGAAACATTTAAAACACATAGGCTGCCAATGGCAAAAATCCCATGGAATAATTCTATTCTACATACTTTTATGCATGGCTATTGCCTGGCATTGCCCGGGAATAGCCTTATTTTTAATTTTAATCTCAACTTTCGGTGTTCGCATCTCGTGGTGGGCTCAGGCTTTCGTTATTGACATTATCGAGGTTTTTTTCGTTGGCAAAGGCCTTGGTCGATAACATCAATAACAAAAGCCTGACCCCGTCGGCACATGACCCCGTCGGCACACTGACCCCATCGGTACATTTAAAAATGCCAGCTTTGAAATGAAGCCCGAAAGTTGAGTTTTGATCACATCATGGCCTGTGTCATCCCAAAAGCACGCTTGTACTGTTTTTCGGAAAGAGTGACTAAGTATGGTGGGATAAAAGGATATTTTCAACTGATGTTTCCCAGAAAGGATGGAAAAAAATATTGTGACCCCCCCATACAATTGCACCTTGACACCATAATATCACCATAATAAAGTAAGATCGTTACAAAATGGATCAAATTCACCTTACCTTTACAATTGAACAAGGACATATAGCTGCCATGGGCAGACCTTATTCTGACCCGGTTCCACCCACAACAAAGCACAAAAGTTAACCAGACAAGGGATAAAACCTCCATGAATGATTTTTCCGAAAGCCTGATGGTCCACTTCAGAAGGGTTGAACGATTGAAAAAAGAAGCCCTGGGCCTCCCGGGAATCAATCTCAACGAACGTCAGTTATACGATCTTGAATTGCTGTGCAACCGGGCATTTTATCCCTTAAACGGCTTCATGGTTCAAAAAGATTATGAATCGGTTCTGGAAAACGGCTCTCTTGCCAATGGGTCGGTGTGGCCCATGCCCATCTGTCTTGATATTCCAGAGTCCCTTGCCACATCCCTGGAACCGGGTAAAGATCTGGGGCTATGCGATTCCGAAGGATTTCTCCTGGCCATTTTACACATCAAAGACATCTGGCAACCGGACAAACGGCTGGAAGCCCAGTCCATCTACGGCACAGAAGATGAACACCTCCACCCCGGAGTGTTTAATCTTTTTAACAAAACCGAATCCTGTTACATTGGCGGCATCATTGAAGGGCTCCACCACCCTCTCCATTTTGATTTCATGGATCTTAGGAAACCCCCTTCGGAAATTCACCGCAGCTTTACCCAGAACGGCTGGCGTAACGTCATCGGTTTTCACACGGAAAAGCTGCTGCACTGTGCCCACAAGGAGATGGTGCTCCAGGCAGCCCGGGATGCCCGGGCAAACATTTTTCTCCAGCCCGTGGCAGGCATTCCCGCACCGGGGGATCTGGATCATTTCACCACAGTGTATTGTTACAAGGCTTTTGTGCAGCAATTTCCCAAAACCATGATCATGCTGGGTCTTTTGCCCTTTGCTTCCAGAAAAGCGGGCCCCAAAGAGGCCGTACTCCAGGCCATTATCAAGAAAAACTTCGGCTGCACCCATTTTATGGTGGCCCCGGACCAGGCTGACCCCTTTATGCATGAGACCGGAGACCATCTTTTTTATCCCCCGGGCAAGGCCCAGGAACTGGTGAAAAAACATGGGCCGGAAATCGGCATTGAAATGGTCCCCCTGGACCCCATGGTCTATGTGCCCGGCCAGAAACGCTATTTTCCCCGCAATGAAATCCAGCCGGACATGGAAATCCGGGAAATTTCCTCCTCAGAACTGCGACGTTGCCTGGAATTTGACGAAGAAATTCCGGAATGGTTTGCCTTTCCCCAGGTGGTGGCAGAATTAAAAAAAACCTACCCTCCCCGGCACAAACAGGGGTTTACCCTTTTTATGACCGGCCTTTCAGGGGCCGGCAAATCCACCCTGGCAAAGGCATTATATGTAAAATTCATGGAAATGCGGGATCGGCCCGTCACCTTACTTGACGGCGACATTGTGCGAAGTAACCTGTCCAGGGAACTCAATTTTTCCAGGGAACACCGGGAAATCAACGTGCGCCGCATCGGTTTTGTGGCCAGTGAGATCACCAAAAACCGGGGCATTGCCATCTGTGCCCCCATTGCCCCCTATGAAGAGTCCCGGCGATTTAACAGGGATCTCATCAGCCAATATGGCGGATATATTGAAATCCACATGAACACCCCCTTTGAGGTGTGTGAACTCCGGGACAGAAAAGGGCTTTATGCCAAGGCCAAACAGGGAAAAATAAAAGGGGTCACCGGTGTGGATGATCCATATATTCCCCCTTCAGAAGCAGAGATCACCATTGACACCTCCAACACCACCCAGGCCGAGGCGGCCCAGATGGTGATGACATTTCTGGAAAAAAAGGGATATATCAAAACCAACGGTATGTGATCATAATTGCCGGGGCGGACCATATTTTAACCCAGGTCCCCCAAAAAGCATGCAAAAAAAATATATCAACCACTTCATGGGGAAAATATGACAAACACAGAAAATTCCTTTGATCCGACCCGGTTTCCCCCTGTGCTGGAAGCCTTGAAGCAGTCACTGGCCGGTATGGAAGAAATCCGGCAGCGAAAACTGGCCATCGATAACATGGTTCTTGATCCAGGTCCCATGAAAAACAACTATTATCCCATTGATGTGACCTATAAGGGCATCATAGCAGATAAAAATAATACCCCTGCAGCTTTTATCCTCTGTGCCAATCCCATCGGTAAAACATTGGTTAAGGACAATGTTGAAAAGGCCCGATCCGCCAGATCCCTTTTGCAAAGCCCCCATGATCAGGTCATTGTTCTGCCCTTTGTGCATGGAGAGGTTCTGGGTGTCTCCTGGGCCATCTATGACCTGAACACGCCATTAACTGCCAACCGATGGATGTGGCAGGTGCAAAAACGCCTGTTAACCCCAATGGTGGGAAAATGGCTTACAGATGTGGTCAAGCAAACCCGACACCCAATGTGTGCTACCGGGCAGTCCGTGGCCGTCATATCGGCCCTGCAGACCGTCTGCCGGGAAAAAAAATTCCCCAAAGAGATGATTCAAAGCGCTGAAAATGCCATGGAAGCGCTCTCATCAGGTGCCTGGTGTCCCTTCACAAGCCTGGCCCACAATGATCTGTGGCGGGGCAACATCATGCGGCCCCCCAAAACCGGTGTGACTGCCTGTCAATTCAGAATCATTGACTGGGCCGGGGCCGATACCCGGGGCATTCCTTTTTTTGATCTGTTTAAATTTCTCCAGAGCTTCACCGTCCCCCGGTCCCAGGGAAAAAAAATGATCCAGGCCCACTGTGACATTCTGGAATGCCGACCCGTTGATGCCACGGCATACCTGTTAACCGCCCTTGGGGTTCTGGGACAGAATCTGAACCAGTTTCCCCATCACGCTTATGTCAACCTGGCCAAAGGGCTTTATGCATTCAGCCAAACCCACTGAGAAACATCATAAAAAAGGGAAAAAAACATGGGCCATAGACTCTCCATTATTATCATCAATTACTGCTCCTTTGATCTGACCCTGCAGTGCCTCACCTCCCTGGAACATGAAATAGATCCAGCCAAAGATGTTGTTGTGCTGGTGGACAACAACTCCCCGGACGGTTCAGGTAAAATCATAGAAGAAAAAATCATCGACAATCAATGGGATTCATGGATCAGCATGGTACACTCGCCGGTGAACGGTGGTTTTTCCTGGGGAAACAATCTGGGTATTAAAACCGTTAAGGCCCAGTTCTATCTTCTTCTCAACAGTGACACCATTGTGCGTCCCGGAGCCCTTAGCCACCTTCTGGATGCCATGGAGCACCACCCCAAAGCAGGGCTGGTAAGTCCCCGCTTGGAGTGGCCCGATGCCACGCCCCAGATCAGCTGCTTTAACAACCATACCCCGTTAAGCCAGACCATTGACGCAGCAGGCACCGGCCCTGTCACCCGGTTACTCAAATCATATGATGTTCCCATGGAGGTCTCTGATGGTCCCATGTATCCCCCCTGGACCAGTTTTGCCTGTGTGATGATCCGCCACAATGTCATCCGGGAGGTGGGCATGATGGATGACGGCTATTTCATGTATTTTGAGGACAATGACTATTGCCGCCGGGTGTGGGAAAAGGATTGGCAGATTCTCCACCAGCCCCGGGCCCGGGTGGTGCACCTGCGGGGGGGAAGCTCTTCTGTGAAGTCATCCCTGGCCAAACGAAAACGCCTGCCGCACTACTTTTACGCCTCCAGGACCCGGTATTTTGCAAAATTCACAGGCACCGGAGGACTGTTCCTGGCCAATCTCCTGTGGACCGCAGGCTGGCTTGTGGCAGGAATTAGAGAGCGCCTGGGCAATAAAGAACCCCACAACTGTCAATACAGCGCAAGGGACACCTGGATACAATTCACCGATCCCCTTAAGGAAAACCAATCGCTGCGCCGACCATGACTGGAGATTTAACTTATGAAAAAAACACCGGATTTTATAATAATAGGCGCCATGAAGTGTGCCACCAGCACCCTGCATGACCAGCTGGCCATCCAACCCGACATTTTAATGAGTGAACCCAAAGAACCCAATTTCTTCAGCAACGATGAAATCTATGCAAAGGGCTTTGACTGGTACGCAGACCTGTTCCAGGGTGCAGATGTCACCACCCTTTGTGGCGAATCCAGCACCCACTACACCAAGCTGCCCACCTACCCTGACACCATCTTGCGCATGCAGGCAGCAATGCCTTCCTTGAAATTGATATATGTAATGCGGCACCCCATTGATCGCCTCATCTCCCAGTACATCCACCACTGGACAGAAAAAGAAGTATCTGTGGATATCAACCGCGCTGTCACAACCCTTCCCATCCTCATTGAATACAGCATGTACAGCAAACAGCTGGCACCCTTCATCAAAACCTATGGCCGGGAAAATATTCTTCCTCTGTTTTTTGATTCACTGGTTACCCGGCCCCAGCACGAGCTTGAAAGGGTGTGTAAGTTTCTGGGTTACGCCCAGAGCCCACAATGGGACTTTGATCTCCAGGCCTCCAATGTCTCCAGGGAACGCCTACAGGTAAATCCATTGCGGGATGCCATTGTTGACAATGCCATGGTGACCTTTATCCGAAAAAATTTCATTCCCAAAAGTGTCCGGAATTTCATCAAAAAACCCTGGCAGATGGAAAAACGTCCCACCCTTACCCCGGAAAACATTGATTTTTTAAAAAAACAGTTTGATAAAGATTTAAAAACATTGGGAAACTGGATGAATGTGGCATTAAGTTGTGATACATTCAAGGAAACCGGGCGATCCCTTTCAGATCCCCGAATCAACCATGCATGGGAGTAACATAAAATGAAACAGGAAACCGGATTGATCCTTGGCATCCCCGTTGACAATCTCACCTTTGACCAGGCCATTGAATCCATATTTGAACTGGTGGACCGATTTGCCAGGGATCACCAGGCCAAATATGTGGCCACGGTGAATGTGGATTTCATTGTCAACACCGTTTCCTGGCTGCCCAACCGGTTCCGGCACCCCGAACTTGTCTCCATTCTCAGAAAAGCAGACCTGGTGACAGCCGACGGTATGCCCGTGGTATGGGCTGCCCGCCTGCTGGGAACCCGACTCAAGGAGCGGGTCACCGGCGCGGATCTGGTGCCGGGCCTTGCCAAAGCCTGTGCCCTCCGGGGAAAATCCATCTATCTTCTGGGGGGTAAAGGAGATGTGGCCTGGAAAACAGCAGAAATCTTCCAGAAAAAATACCCAGATCTTTGCATTGCCGGTGTCAGCTCCCCCTTTGTCCATGTTGAAGGGGAAAAAATCATGGATGAAGAGAGCATTGACCGGCAGATCCTGGAAGAGATCAACCGGGCCCGGCCGGACATCCTGTTTGTGGGGTTTGGCAATCCCAAGCAGGAGATGTGGTTTGAACGAAATCGATCAAAACTAAAGGCTGCCGTAACCATCGGTATCGGCGGCACCTTTGAGTTCATCACCGGCCGGGTGAAAAGGGCCCCGGTGTGGATACAAAAAAGTGGTCTGGAGTGGATATACCGCATCACACAGGACCCCATGCGATTGTTTAAACGCTATTTCATCGGTTTTTTTAAATTCGGATTTTTGATTCTCCCCCCCATTTTTTACATGAAATACAGAAAACTGTTTTTTAATCTCACACTAAAACAATCCACCACAAAAAATGATGCCCCCCCCGGGGCAACACAGCTTGAGACTGCAACTGCCATGGCAGTGACAATCATCTCCCTTGAAGATCCCCTGGACGCCCACCAGGTCACCACACAAAGCAACGTTCTTTTAAAGGATATTGATGACAGCACGCCCCTTCTCATTGATCTGTCCCAGGTATCATTTATGGACTCTTCGGGCATTGGTTTTCTTGTGAAGCTCTACACCCAGTCCCAAAAAAATAAATTTCCCCTGGCTTTTTTCGGTATACGGCCCCAGGTGCTGCGCACCATGAAGGTGAGCCGCATCCATGACCTTTTTAAAAACGCAATTCTTGAAAACCGCCAAGAGGCCATGAACGCCTTGATGGACCATGCCGGGCACAAGGATTTTTCTTATTTCAAGGATGAAAGCGCTGATAAGGTTATCCTCCATCTGTTTGGTCAGCTGGATGCGGACAAAATTTCAAAAATGGATATTTCAGAATTCACCCGGGGAGTTGATGATAAACATTGTCTTTTGAATCTCAGGGGACTTTCCTTTGCCGACAGTTCTGCCATCATGATTTTTCTGAAAGTAAGAAAACAGACCTTCCAGAGCGGAAAATCATGTTTTTTATGCGAACCTCCGGACAATGTAAAACAAATGTTAAAAATCACCCGGGTGGACAAACTGTTTGACATTCATAAAAACTTGACCTCTGCCCTGGCACTGCTGAACCAAAACAATATCTGAGACAATGAGCATGACAACAAAAGAATCCATTCACATGCTGTTTGAGGACCCGGACATCCCCCTTTTATCCATGGTACCGGTCCTGGACAATTTCTACGAAGGAGTGATGATCACCAATCCCCGGGGCATTATCATCTATTTCAATCAAACCCAGGCAAAAATTGATGATCTGGACCCAGAGTATACATTGGGAAAAAAGGTGACGGCACTTTACCGCATAGACGAAGGGTTCAGCCCCACCATGCAGTGCCTGAAAACAGGAAAACCGGTTGATAACACCGTGTGTTACTACCGAACCCATCTGGGTAAAATGATCAATTCCATCCACAATGTATTTCCCCTGTATCACCATGGAACACTAAAAGGCTCCATCTGTTTTGTCAGGGAATACAACGCCCTGGACCAGAGTGTGGGAAATGCAGGCCTGGCCAAACGGGCAAAAAACCTTCAGACCTTTAATGTGCCTGATAAACAAAAACCCCTTTCTGCCAAGGGAAACGGCACCCGGTATGAATTTCATAATATCATCGGAAACACACCGGACCTTTTAAAGGCTTTAAAGTCGGCCCGCATGGCCTCTGACTCCCCCTCCCCCATCATGCTGGGCGGAGAAACCGGTACCGGTAAAGAATTGTTTGCCCAATCCATCCACAATGAAAGCCACCGCCGTGACAAACAATATGTGGCCATCAACTGCGCGGCCATACCGGAAAACCTCCTGGAAGGCATTTTATTCGGCACGGCCCGGGGGGCCTTCACCGGTGCCATGGACAAGGCCGGTATTTTTGAAAAAGCCCATGGCGGCACCCTGCTTCTGGATGAAATAAACTCCCTTTCCATGGGATTACAGGCCAAACTCCTCCGGGTCCTTCAGGAGAAAAAAATCCGCAGGGTGGGCTCATTGCGTGAAGTGGATGTGAATCTTAAAATCATCAGCGCCACCAACGAAGACCTGCAACTTGCCTGTAAGGAAGGACGTTTCCGCATGGACCTGTTTTACCGCCTGGGGGTGGTATTTGTTCAAATACCCCCCCTGCGGGAACGAAAACAGGACATTGATCCTTTGATTGCCCATTTTCTTAACCACTACAATGTATTGATGGACAAACAGGTCAACTCCATTGCCGGTGAGGTGATGGATCTGTTTTACCAATACCACTGGCCAGGCAACATCCGTGAACTGGAACATATCATCGAGGGAGCCATGAACATGACTGGTGACCATGAAACCATCACAAAAGCCCACCTTCTGGTGCAAATGGGCAATTTTTCAGAGACACTGTTAAATGAGTCCCCCCATGGGGAAACACCGGTGCCACTTACCCCATCCAACGCCGCCCTCCCTGGACCGGGACGTCTTAATTTCGTATTTCCTGTTAACGGGCACCCCACTCCCCGTGAAAAAACCCTGGCACAGATCCAGATTGATAATGAAGTGGAAAATATAAAAATGGCTCTGAAAAAGTCACTGGGGAATGGTGCCAAAGCCGCCAGAAATCTTGGAATTTCTCCCCAGTTACTCCATTACAAAATGAAAAAATATAAAATCAACCGCCACGATTACAAACCCTGACCTTTCCGGAAAATACCATTACGCTGTTTAACTGCCATGGGCAGACCGTACTCCGATCCGGTTCTGCCCACAACAAAGATTAAAATACGCCTTAGATTTTTGGAGTATCTCATATAAAAAAATTGAGCATCCTCCATCATTGTAAAAATAAAATATATTTTATTTTTACTCCCTGAAAAAAAATAAAATATATTTTATTTTATTCCTGTTTTTCATCCCACTCCCTATTTTAAAGAAGAGATATGAAAAATCTTAACAGCCTTGTAATTAAAGCATTTTAAGGCGAATTTTCGAAAAAAATCCCACTGGCCAAATGAACACCGGCATTGCCACGGCATACATGTTGCTATTTTTTAGATTAACAATAACAAAAACAAGCCAGATACATGTACAAACCCAAGTAGCGTATCTGGCGATAAAAAATCGTATTTTCGTCCTTCACCGACGATTTTCTTATATATTTCTAAACGGGAAAATCATCTCCGGTAAAAATAAACAGGGACCAGTGTATCCGTACCAAATGCAAAAGGCGTGTTTCCCAGACAAAGAGGTAAACTGAACATATAACCCCAAACCCAACAAAAGAGGAGCAACATGAGTATTCATCCCCCGGTAACAGAGTTAAATATTACGGTGGAAAAAAAAGGATTTTATCAGGGATTCAACAGCATGGTTACCCTGGGATCCAAATTCATCATTATCCTGCTTGTCCTATGGGCAGCGGTTTTTTCCGATCAGGCAGGCGCCCTGTTAAAAAAAATGCAGGGCTGGTCCTTTGAAAGTTTTGGGGCCTGGTACATTTATGCCATGGCTTTTTACGTCATTGCATGTCTCGGGCTTGCCATCCACCCTTCCCTGGGAAAAACCAAGCTGGGTGATCCCGGCGAAAAACCGGAATTTTCCACCTTTTCATGGATTGCCATGATGTTTGGGGCCGGCATGGGCATTGGCATGCTCACCTTTTCCACAGCAGAACCCATATATCACTTTGCCAGTAACCCGGATACCATCATGGGCCTTGTGGCGCCCAAAAGTGAAGAAACCCTCAGATCTGTGTACAAATGGTCTTTTTTCCATTGGGGATTGAGTGCCTGGGGCTGCTATGCCATCGTGGGTCTGGCCCTCTCCTTTTTTACATATAATAGAAAACTGCCCCTGACCATACGATCCGGCCTGACCCCGCTGTTTGGCAAAAAACTGGAAGGGCCCCTGGGGAACATCGTGGACATCAGTGCTGTGGTGGCCACCATCTTAGGGGTTGCTGTCACCATTGGTTACGGAATCACCCAGTTTGCCTCGGGCATGCACACCGTTTTTGGCGCCGACTGGATGATCAATGCACAAGGGTCTCCCACCAACGCAGCCATGATCATTGGACTTGTCATTATCATGGCTGCCTCCATTCTTTCTGCGGCATCCGGAGTGGGTAAGGGTATTAAATGGCTTTCCAACCTCAACATGTTTCTCTCCTTTGCACTGTTGATTTTCTTCATGATTTTTGGCTCTCCCCTGGTGGCTATAAAATCCCTGGCCCTGGGCATGTGGGATTATTTGATCAATTTCCCCATCCAGGGGCTTACCTACTGGGCAAGTTCCGATGTGGAGCCCGCTGCCACCCTTTACAAATGGCAATCCATATGGTGGACCGTATTTTACTGGGCCTGGTGGATTGCATTTGCCCCCTTTGTGGGTCTCTTTTTTGCCCGCATCTCCAAAGGGCGCTCCATTCGTGAATATGTCATGGGCACCATGATTATTCCCGCCATTATGTGTTTTCTCTGGTTCACCGTTGTGGGAGGAACCGCCATTGATCTGGAACTGTCAGGACAGGCCGGCGGCACCATTTTGGGTGCAGGCCAGGAAGCCCAGCTCTTTGCCACCCTCAAGGTGATCCTCTCCTCGGGGGTTGCCAAAGCTGTGACGGCCATGGTGGTATTTCTTTTAATGACCTACCTCATTACCTCTGCTGATTCTGCGGTGTTGATCATCAATACCATCAATTCCGGGGGTGACGAAAGCCAGAAAGAAAAGACACACATTATTTTCTGGGGAACAATTATTACGGTGTTGATTGCCACGTTGCTTCTGGCAGGTGGTCTGGCTGCCATTAAATCAGCCATGCTGGTGGGGGCACTTCCCTTTTCTCTTATCATGGTCCTCATGGGTATTGCCCTGTTCAAAGCGCTTATCCGTGATGCCCTGCGGGCCCGGCAAGGGGGTAAAATTGTCCCGGTTGGAACAGACACCACAACGGCCCGGGCCGCTGTAAAAGCATCTGTTTCCGAGGAGTAACAATTACTGATTTTTGGCATCCTTGAGATGCCATCCAAGAACAGGTTTGCAAAAATTTTATCAGTTAACAGCCGACGTAATCCATAAACAAAGGAAATTTTTACCATGACAAACAAACTTTTGTATCTAAGCCAGGCAGACGTCAAATCCGTGGGACTTACCATGGCAGAAATCATTGAAGCCACAGAAAAAGGATTTATGGAAATGGGCAACAACCGTGTGGAAATGCCCCCCAAACCCGGTATACACCCCGGAGAAGGCGGTGATAATTTCATCCATGCCATGCCCGCCTTTATCCCGGCCATGGACGCAGCCGGTGTTAAATGGGTCAGCGGTTATCCCGGAAACCAGCAAAAAGGGCTGCCCTACATAAACGGCCTGCTGATTCTCAATGATCCGGAAACCGGCCTGCCCCTTTCCGTCATGGATTGTTCCTGGATCACAGCCATGCGCACGGCTGCGGCCTCTGCTGTTTCAGCCAAATATCTGGCCCGGCCGGAATCTTCCACCATCGGAATTCTGGCCTGTGGCGTCCAGGGGCACACCAATCTTGAGGCCATGAATGTTTTGTTTCCTTTGAAAAAAGTGATGGCCTATGACCCCAGCCCCGAAAATGCAGAAAAGCTGGCCCGGTTTGGAAAAGAGACCCTGGGCCTTGAGGTCACCATAGTGTCAGATCCCAAAGACGCCGTCACCGGCTGCGATATTGTGGTCACATCCGGTCCCATTCTCAAGGTTCCCCATGCCACCATCCAGGCTGGCTGGCTGAATGAGGGTACCTTTGTCTCCTGTGTGGACTTTGATTCCTTTTTTTCCCGGGAGGCCCTGAAGGAAGCCGCCAAGTGGACCACGGACAACCTGGATCAATATAACCATTATAAAGACAAGGTGGGCTTTTTTGTTGATTGCCCCGGGGTTTATGCAGAGCTTGGAGAGTTGGTGACAGGAAAGAAAAAGGGGCGTGAAAATGCCACGGAAAAAAACTTTGCCGCCAACCTGGGACTTGCCATGGAAGACATGGCCGTGGCACCGCTGATTTATAAAAAAGCCGCAGAAAAGAACATCGGCACCTGGTTGACTTTGTAAACAGCCATGGGCAGACCGTATTTTCATCCGGCTCTGCCCACAACAAAGCTTACATACGCTCGTGATCTGCAAAGTCTTTAATATAACGGGCATCCCCCGGCGAACAACACCCAGTACCCGCTTTGTCATATAAAAAACTTAAGGAGTATAATAATGGGATTAAACACCGACGAACTCTATTTTAAACCCCAGTTAAAAGTAATCAATGACGATCAGATAAAACAGATCCATGCCGCCACCCTGGAGGTTCTGGAACGAACCGGCATTAAAATCACCCACAAGCCCGCCATTGATCTTTTGGTGGCAGGTGGAGCAACCGTGGACGGCGATCGGGTAAGAATCCCCGGATGGATGGTGGAAGATGCCATCCGCAAATCCCCCAGCCGTGTGGTTCTGGGTAAACGCACCGGCGAACGCACAGTTCACCTGGAACGGGACAAATCCTATTTTGGCCCCAGCCTTGACTGTGTGGAATATTGCGACCCTGAAACCCACCGGCGCATGCCCTTTAGCAGCGAACATGTGAAAACCACTGCGGCCCTTGCAGATGCGCTTCCCGGTTTTGACTGGTGCATGACCATTGGCATGGCAGCCGATGTTCACCCTGATATTGCCGACCGGGTCATTGCCAGGAACACCATGGAAAACTGTGAAAAACCCCTGGTGTTCTGCTGCAAAGACACCAACAGCGTAAAAGACATCTATGAGATGGCCCTTGTCATGTGCGGCGGCAAGAAAAATTTTGATAAGGCTCCCTGCATCGTCCATTACTCCGAACCCATCTCCCCCCTGGTCTATTATGATCCGGCTGTGGATAAACTCATTTATTGTGCCGAAAATAATATTCCCCTGATTAATTTCCCGGCCCCCCAAGCCTCGGGATCTTCTCCTTCCACATTTGCCGGAACCATTGTCCAGGCCAGTGCAGAATCTTTAAGCGGCCTTGTGATCCACCAGCTGGCCAACCCGGGAGCGCCCTTTATTTACGGCGCATTCACCACGGTTCTGGACATGAAAACCACCATTTTCTCCTATGGTGCCAATGAGTTGAGCCTCATGACCGGGGCCCTGGCCCAGATGGCCCAGCATTATGAAATTCCCTTCTTTGGTACTGCCGGGGCCACCGATGCCAAATTTTGTGATGCCCAGGCCGGTGCCGAAGCAGCTTTTCAGTGCCTCTCCTCGGCGGCCATTGGCTCCGGTCTGGTCCACGATTGCAGCTCCTGGATGGATCACGGTTTCCTGGCCTCCCCGGAATACATGGTGCTGGTCAATGATATTGTGATGTCAGTAAAACATTACATGAAAGGAATTCCCGTCACCCAAGAGACCCTGGCCCTTGATATCATTGACAAGGTGGGACCCGGTGGTAACTACATCATGGAAAAACACACCATGGATCATTTCAAAGAGGTTCGATATTCAGAACTTTTTGACAGAAAGGTCTTTGATAAATGGGAAAAGGCAGGGGCAAAAAAAATGGAGCAACGCCTTCAGGAACTGACCCTGAAACTCATGGAACATCGTCCTGCCCCACTTTCCGATGAAGTTATCGCAGAGCTGGACAAAATGCAGGCAAACTGGAAATAACGGCATCCGTCATCAGCAATTCTAATTATGACACTTAGGGCCGCAGATGAAATAACTTGAGCAGAAATAGTGCATACCAATCTATAAAATCCGGTGATTCATCTACAAGGCGCTTTAAAAGTTTAATAGCTCATGCTTGGTCAAGGCTAAGATTTGGGATGATAAAGTTCAAAGAGTATTACACCGCGAGATTTTTGAGAATTGACAATCCTAAAATTAAGATTTGGCATTACACTCAGCTCTATTTGGCCTTTGATGCAACCCAGTAGATGGGCCAAAAGGCAAGCTATTTCGCTCGAGTTATAAAATTTGCGGTTCTTAGAATTGCTGACCCGACATTAACTACGAATCCCATTGATTGACCGTTTTTCAAACTATTTTCCCACAGGGAGGCAGCATGCTATACAAAAATAGAGACATGGGCATCACCCACATGAAAACCCGAAAAAATCACACCTGCTACGGCATGGGCATCGGTATTTTAATCCTGGATGATGTGTACCCGGGCTTTCCCGGAGATGTGAGAAATGCCAGTGCATTTCCCTATCCTGTCCAATATGAAATTGTAGAAGGAATTGATATCAAACAACTTTTATGGGAAAAAGACAAATCACCCTGTCTTGAACCCATTCAAAAAGCGGCAAAAAAACTGGAACGCATGGGCTGCAAGGCCATTGCGGCAGAATGCGGTTACTTTGCCTATTTCCAAAAAGCCATTGCAGGATTTGTGGATATTCCGGTGTTCATGTCAAGCCTGCTCCAGGTACCCTTTATCCAGAACACCATCGGTCCTGATAAAGATGTGGGTATTCTGTGCTACCAGAACCAGTTTCTCACCGACACCCACCTGGAAAGCGTGGGTATCACCCCGGGAAGCAACTACATTGTAAAGGGTGCCAGTGATGACTACCGGTGCACGGAGCTGGATAAACTCTGGAACTGGGAAGTGCGACCGGAAAAACCCGAAGCCGTATATGAAATCCAGGAAAAACAGATGATCAACGCATGTGTCAACATGTGTAAATCCCATGCCTCCATTGGCGCCATCATGCTGGAATGTACGGGAATGCAGCCCTTTGCCCGGGCCATCCAGAGAGAGGTGGATCTGCCCATATACAGTTGGGGCACCATTCTGGACTTTGCCTTTTCCACTGTGGCGCACAGGGATTATTATGGACATGTATAACCCTTGACACCCCATTCCCCCTGAACCATGAAACAAAAATGGAATCACAATGCCGCAGGTGTGAACTGAAAAATAACGGATGACAAAAAAAGGTAAAAAACAGGGGGGAATGATATTGACAAGCAAAAGGGGGAAAATGGAATCTCCATGGAAACGAGGCTCTTTTCCGGGTGATACTGTGGCCGGGGGGATTTTCTTGACCATCCTTGCCGCCTGTTGCTTCGGGCTTTTGCCCCTTTTTGCAAAAACAGCCTATGCCGGAGGATTCAACCCATACAGTTTCAGTCTTTTCAGGGTGGTATTCACGGCAATATTCCTTTTTGCCATCCTGAAATACCAAAACAAATCACTGGTCATTGAAAAAAAAGACGTCATCACCCTTTTCAAGGCCAGTTTTTTTGGCTACTACCTGATGATGGTCACTCTTTGTGTCTCATACACCCTCATGGCCACAGGGCTTGCAACGGTTTTACATTTTGTTTATCCCGTGGCCACCATGGCCGGTGCCGTCATCATATACAAAGAAAAAACCAATGTTGTGCAAATCGGAGCCATGGCGATTTCTCTTGTGGGAATCTATTTTCTGGTGGGGCTGGAAAGTCAAGGAAGTTTAAACGTCACAGGATTCACCCTGGCTTTATCATCGGGGTTTTTCTATGCCTATTACATTTTAACGGTGTCCCACGGCACCATAAAGACAATGAACTCCTTTGTGGTGATTTTTTACATCACCTTGTTCAACAGTATCACGCTTCTTGTCACCTGCATCCTCATGGATAATCTTCCCCATCAAATGACCCCCATGGGATTCATGGCCACTGTGATGGTGGCACTGGTGTCAAGTGTCATCGCCATGGTGGCATTCCAGGCAGGTTTAAAAAAAATCAGCGCCACCAGCGCCACCATTTTAAGCACCTTTGAAGTTGTCACCAGCCTCATTGCAGGCATCGCCCTTCTGGGAGAAAACTTTTCCGTTTTTCAAATGATGGGCAGTACCCTGATCATGGCATCGGTGGTGGCAGTGGCATTATCGGAATAAAAGGCCGCAAAATTAGTACCCATGCTCAAAATCAATCTGGTACATCAGGGCCTCATGATTGATGAACCGTTGATAATTTTCAACAAATATGGGAGCAATCTCACCGGGAAAACTCAATGCTGCCGTGTGGGAAGTAATAAGGGTATTGGGCGTCTCCCAGAATCCATGATCCGGCGGCAGGGGTTCTTCCTGGAACACATCCAGCACCGCCCCTGCAATATTTCCATTTTCAAGAGCCCGGATCAAGGACGGCTCATGGATGACATTTCCCCTGCCGACATTGATAATAAGGGCAGTGTCCGGCATGGCCTGCAACAGGGCATCATCAATGAGTCCGGTGGTGTCCGCTGTCTCCGGCAACACGCACACCAGATAGTCCAGTCCCTTAACAAAGGATGTCAGCTCCCGGAACAAATAACAGCAATCAATGTTTTTGCATTGGGTCTGGGTCCGGGAAAATCCCCGGGTTTTCATACCGAAAAATTTTGCAGCCCCGGCAATGGCCCTACCAATGGAACCGATTCCCATGATCCCCACATATTTTCCCATCAATGTCCCCGGCGGTGTGGTGTCCCATTGCTTTACAAGCTGGCTCTGGAATCGGTGAAGAAAACGGCGTTCATGTATTAACATATGACAGATCACATATTCGGCCATCATGGGCCCAAACACCTCTTTGACCCCCGTCAAAATATAATCCCGCCGCATGCCGGGTACCAGAAAAGGGGTAATCCCCGCCCACATGGACTGAACCCATTTTAATCGGGGGGCCCGGGAGATCAGTGGGCTCACAAGGGCCGGGGTTCCAAACATAATATCGCAGTCTGCCAGATGGGGTTCAGCCTGCTCCACATCCCGGCAAATTTCAATGGAAAGTCCCGGCAATGCTTCCGCAAGCAGAATGTCCCGATACTCATGGGCATCACTGGACAAAATAACAGCTTTAAATTCTTTCATCACACCTCCTTTATGACCCCATCCAGGCCTTCTTGATCTGCCAAAACAAATTTTAAAAATAAATGCGTCCTTTAACCAGTCCCAGATGATGGGAAACTATGTTAAACCAACTAAAACCAGGCTCGGAAATTGCCGGTGGCAACGGTTTGAAATTGAATTTTATCAAGCAGTTCATTTACGCCGTCAAACAGATTCTGAACCTCTCCCGGAACATCTGCCCCGGTGCAACGGCGCATGATATCTCCATTTTGATGGGCCCTGACCACCGCTTCTATCTCCCCCATGGGAACAAGCAGATTTTTGGAAAGCCGCCGTTTAAAAAGCATGCCTGCAAAAAAAACAGTGGCAGCCATGAACACAATGGCCCAGGCTCCGGCATATCCAAATTGCCGGGCCCTTAGATCGGCTCTTATCATGGCATCTCTATTAATTCCGGCCAGAAGAGTGATGGCCGTCACCGTGGCGTGCCGGGCTTTGACATCTCCGGCAAAGGCTTGGGAAAAGTTTGTATGAATGGCCTGCAATGCCCCAGGTTCCTTTGTTTCTGTTATATTGTTCTCCACCCGTTCCATGGCCCCCAGGAAGCTGTCTTTCAGCCCACCGTCCACAGCGCCGTCCGTCCCCATCAATGCAAGGGATGACAACATCTCTTCACACGCCTCCAGGGAAAGCTCATTGCGATCAATGATCACTTCAATGGCCGGGGCCATGCGCATGAAAATCCAGATGGAGCCCAAGGCCATGAGCAAGTTCAGTCCCATCAAAAACCATACGCCCATGTGCACCGTGCGTGCCGTCTTCATGGTCATACCCCCTTTATGAATTTTGTTATGGCAGCTTCATTGCACACCACCATGAGATTATCCTCGGCCTGAAGGGGTTCATGGGGAGAGGGTTGTATGATGCGATCAGGAGAGCCCCGGCGTATGGCCGCCACCAGTATACCAAAGCGTTTGGGCAATGCCAGCTCAATGAGATTTTTACCCACCATGGAGGGTTGTATCCGAATTTCCGTGAGATGAAGGTCATCCCCAATGGCCGTATCTGCAATGACATGTCGATACAGCAGGCGATTGGCAAATCGCATGCCAAATTCCTGCTCAGGATTGACAATCTTATGGGCTCCCACCAGGTGCAGAATGCGCTGGTGCATCTTATCGTTGGCCCGGGCAACAATAAAAGGCGCTCCCATCTGTCGAAGCAGTGCTGTACAGATGATGGACTGCTCCTTGGAATCATCACCAATGGCGCATACCACGGCATCCCGTTTATCCGGATGAAGCCGGGCAAGGGCCACCTCATCTGTGGCATCCATGGTCAGGGCCTCTGTTACAAAGACAGAGGCTTCCTGCACCAGATTTTTCCGGAGATCAACGGCCAGTACTTCTGCACCTTTTTGGGACAAGGTTCGGGCAAGGGACATGCCAAACTGTCCCAGGCCAATAATTAATATTTGTTGAATCATATCATAATACCATTATGTAAGGGTTATTTTTGCATCGGGACAGTGGGAAACAGGGGCAAGGGAAGCATTGCTGAGCAACATAAAAAGCGTCAACGGACCAATACGTCCAATGAACATGGCCAACATCACAACACACTTTCCGATCTGATCAAACTGGGCTGTGACACCCATGGAAAGCCCCACTGTGGCAATGGCTGAGGTGGCTTCAAAAATAATACTGCGGGCAGGAATCTGCTGGGTGACCTCCAGCATCAACACCACCATAAACCAGATCATCCCCCCGGAAATGACAATGGTAACGGCACGGAAAATGGTCACCGGGCGAATATGCCGATTCCCAAGGATCACCCCTTTACAATGGGTGATATTGGCCCAGAAAGTCATGGCAAGGATGGCAACTGTGGTGACTTTTATCCCGCCGGCTGTGCCACCGGGGGCACCCCCGATGAACATCAGACAAAGCATGACAAGGAACGTGGGGCTCATGACCCCGGCAAGATCCACGGAGTTAAATCCTGCGGTGCGAAGGGTTGCCGATTGAAACCAGGCATTGTGAATTTTATTGACAAAGGAGAGATCTGATAAAACACCATTCCATTCAAAGGCCAGAATAAACAGGGTGCCGGAAATCAATAAAACCGCCGTGGACACAAGATCGATACGGGCAGTCACGGGAATATTGCGGCCCCGCACCCACCGGGGAATCAATAAACTTGTGGCAGGGGCCATACCGCCGAAAATAATCAAAACAGCAACCATGTGCAAGACCATGGGGGCATCTTTATATGGTACCAGGCTCTGGGTCTGCAGGGAAAAACCGGCATTGCAAAAGGCAGATACGGCAGTGAAGCTCCCACGCCAGGCAGCCTGGCCGGGGCTGTCTCCCATGGTATAAAACACCCCTCCCAGAAAAATGGCCCCCACGGCTTCCACCAGAAAGGTAAATTTGAGGATCAACACAAGGGATGCCAACAGATCTTTGCGGTCGGCATCCATCAGAGAAGTCATGAGACGCTCCTGGCGTAAACTTAATCGCCTTCCCATGGCATGCATGGCAACGGTGGTAATACTCATGATGCCAAGCCCGCCGAACTGAATGAGAACAAGAATCACCCCCTGGCCTGCCATGGAAAAATCAGTGGGGGTATCCAGCACGGCCAACCCTGTGACACACACGGCACTCACAGAGGTGAATGCGGCATCCACAAGGGCAATGGGAGTATGGCCCATGATACCGGGCAAAAGAAGCATCAATGTACCCATAAGGCACAATCCCAGAAAAGTAAAAAAAACAATGGCTGCGGGACGATCCCACATATCTTCCCCGCCCCTGTGCCGGGCCGCGTTTTTTTCGGAAAAAAAAGATCTGAAGCAACCGGAACCGGGGCTGAAATCCAGCAACATAAAACTGCCGGTGATCAATGCCACCGCCCCCAGCAACGCCATAAAGGGGCTTTCCAGAAACCAGGGAAAGGCTGCAGCAAAACCGGCCCCCCCTGCCAACACCCCAAAAAACTTGCCGGGCCCGGGCCATCGAAACACGGTGATGGCACACAAAAAAGCCCCCAGAAAAGCCAGGCAGGCAAAGCCCAAGTGCCACATGGATGAAAAATAAGTTTGGTAAATCATAAAAACAAAATACGCAACATGAAATTTATTGAGAACCTTAAAAGACGGTACTCAAAGATGAAAAGAATGAAGTTCCGGAAAAGTAACCACCGGAAGAATAACATTAAAACTCGATCCGCTCCCCTCTTTGCTCGTAACCTTTATACTGCCGCCATGTTTGGCCACAATACCCTGGGACACACTTAACCCCAGCCCTGTCCCTTTGCCCTTGGGCTTGGTGGTGAAAAACGGATCAAACACCGATGAAACAATGTGACGGGGAATGCCCTGGCCATAATCAATCACAGCCACTTTAACGGCATCGGCTTTTTCCTCCAGGCACCCCATAACCTGTATTTTCCCTCCCTTTGACGAGGCATCCATGGCATTGAGCAAAAGGTTCACAAATACCTGCTGGAGTTTCTGGGCATCCCCATGTATCCGTGGAAGATCATCGGTGAATTGAATGTCCACAGTGATACCTGCCAGCCGAATCTGATTTTCCAGCAGGGTAATGGTCTCCTTTAACAGTTGATACAGATCCACAGATTCCATGGCAGAGGAACTTTCCCGGGCAAAATCCAGAAGATTGCGGATGATTTTCCGGGCACGATCTGTCTCTTCAGTTACATCTTTGAGCATATCTTTACGCTCGTCATCGGACAGATCTTGATAATCCTCCAGCAGCATGTGGGCTGTGAGCATGATATTGTTCAACGGGTTGTTCAGTTCATGGGCCACCCCCGAGGTAAGTGTTCCCACGGCCCTCATCTTATGGGTCTGGATGAGAACAGCTTCTCTGGTGTCAATCTCCTTGATCATTTCATTGATGGCCACTGCCAGATCCGTAAATTCATCCCGGAACTTTCGTTTGGGCAGGATGGGCCTGAAATCCCCGGAGGCAATGCGCTGGGCATAGGTGGAAAATCGACTGAGGGTTGTATAGATTCTGCCCACCAGCAACCACGCATTCATGGTCAGTATTACCAGCAATACCAGAATGGAATAGATATGAAAATCCCGGGATTGATCCAGGGATTTTTCAAGGGCCCGCTTCTCAACGGTCATCATACTTTCCGCCGAAGCAAGAATATCCTGACCATACTTCCGAAGCTTGGTTTCGATACCCTTGGAAAAGCCGGTTTTATGCAGCTCCACCACATTTTGCTGCTGTTTCTGGAACAACTGTCCCAAAAGCGATTCATAGGATTCAATCTTATTTAAAATACCCTCCCGGGTCATTTGATCCTGCAACTCGGCAAAGGTGTTTAACTCCCTTGTGAAAATTAACCGGGCAAGATGAATATTTTCAATGGCATCGCTGAGATTGGTACCATAGAGAAAATAATTTTTCTCATACCGACGGGCCTGTTGAACCTCGGCTGAAAATTCATTTACAAACTCAAGAAATTTCAGCCGGGTCTGTACCTTTTCATTGTTGAGAATGAGCACCACAGCAATGACCAACACAAACAAAAACACCAGAACATTTCCCAGATAAATCTGCTTTCTTACACTGAAATGTAACCGGGACATTAAGGTTTGCTGGGCTTCACGAATGTCAGCGATATGCCCGTACAGATGTTTTGCACTGCCGTCCACCTCGTTTTTGCTGCCGGAATTTTCTGAATTGTGCTGCGATATTTCCATTTTTCATTCATCCCCGTTCAGTTGACAGGTGCATTTAGATCAAGGGGAGATCCCAGGGCCTCAGCAGCTTTGGCAATGACTTTTCTCAAATCATCGGGTTTAAAGGGTTTGGCAATGAAATCAAAGGCACCCTGCTCCATGGCATCCCTTGCAAGGGAAATCATGGCATATCCGGTGATCATGATAATCTTTGTTCTTGGCCATTGATCATGAACCATTTCCAGCACCTGCATACCGTCCATCTCTTCCATATAAATATCGGTTACTACGATATCAAATTCCTTTTCCCCAATGCGTTTCATGGCTTCCCGGGGGTCCTGGAAAACCTCCACACAACATCCGATTTTTTCCAGGGCCGGTTTCAGGCGTTTCCCCACAATGAGTTCATCATCCAACAGCAAAATTTCAAGTTGATTTGACATTTGTGTCTCCTTGGTTCAAAAAGTTGGAATACAATTCCAGTCCGGTATCAACGATGGCCCAAGGCCGCCTCACTCACCATATCCACGTTCCAGTGAACCTCCAAATATCCCATGCCTTCCACCTTACCTGCAATCTCTTTTATGGCGGCAACTTTCTTTGCTTTTTCCCGTTTTAAAGAGGTAGTGGTCACCACCACAGTACCATTCTGGGCATGGACATGGATATTTGTCAATGTCTCTAATAATGCATTTTTAACCTTTGCAGCCAAAGCCCGGTCCGTTAACGTGTTTCTGGAATAGGTCATGGGTTTAAATCGCGGATATCCCACCGTGGAAGTGACCGTGTTCACGGCCTCATCCGATTTGATTTGATCCAGGTTAATCACCAGATCATAAAGCCTGGGATCGGCCTCCCGTCGCTGCCAGGCTGCCACAGACCACTTTTCCCGTTGTCGCTCCTTTTTGGTGTCTGTCATTGATGCAGAACCATCCCCCCCCACCAGGCGTACCTTCAATACATGGGACACCACTAAAACATAAAGATGCGCCCCCAATCCCCAGCAAACAATATCATCTTCCAATAAACGATCCAGCACCGCCGTTTCCACACAGGAAAGGTAATAGTGCCACATTTTGGAAGACATCCGCTTTAAAATGGACGGGGTTGTGATCATTGCCTCCCTCAATTTTGCAGAATCCAGGGAATATTGCCGGGCAATATCATCTAAAAACCTATGATTCAGGGTTTTATAGCCCAGTTTTTCGGCACTTTGCCGGGCAATTTTCTCTTCCAGTTCCTGATTATCCGAAGTAAAAATTAAAACAGACATGCTCTCCTCCTTATGGTCTCATGGGCATTTAGTGCACTCAACCCCCTTGGTTAAATACCGTAAATCAAACTGATCATTGCAATCATCACCACCAGAAAAATCACACTGACCAGGCTGCCTGCCTTGATGAAATCCACGGTGCGATACCGGCCTGGCCCCATGTAAAGGGCATTGACCTGATGGGTGGGCAGCATAAAGGAATTACTTGTGGCAAGTCCCACCACCAGGGCCGCCATTCTCGGGTCTGCACCGGCAGCAAGGGCCATGTTCACCACCAGGGGAACCAGAAGCACAGTGGCCCCGACATTGGAGATAACCAAGGTAAACATGGTGGATAAAATTCCGATAACCGTCATCAGTACTATGGGGGAAACATCCCCGATGATATTGAGGATACTGCCTGCGATCCATTCGGCAGTTCCTGTTTTCTGGGTGGCAATGCCCAGGGGGATCAATCCGGCCAGCAGAAAAATGGTACGCCAGTCCACGGATTGATACGCCTCATCAATGCTGATCACCCGGGTCACCACCATGCCAAGGGCTCCGGTCATCAAGGCCACGGACAACTGAATATCAAATATCATGATCATCACCAGGGAAAGCACAAGCCAGGCCCCGGCCCACAAAGCTTTTTCCGGTCTCATATCTTCAAGATCCGAGGGCATGCTGAACAAAAGCCCTCCTTCTCTGTGTAATGATTCCAGTCGTTTCCAGGTGCCGTAAAACCGAATCACATCCCCGGTCTGCAGGGCAATGGAATCAATTTCCGCCCGATAGGTCTCCTCCTGGCGATGGATCTCCAAAGGTGTCACACGGAATCGATCCTGGATACGGATATCCGCCAGTGTCATCCCGGCAAATTGTGATCTTGGAGAGACAACCGCTTCCACAGTACCTGAAATTGATGTGTCCAATTCACTGCTGTAACAATCAATGGTCTCTTTTAGTTCCATCTCTTCGGCAAGGGCCATGCGCTCTACATCTTGTTGCCTGCCGCACACCACAAGGTCCACCCCGGCCCGGATTTCCGATTCTGGAGACGGAGAAAGCGTTTTAAAATCAGGGGGCTCTGTCAATGCCAGCACATTGACAAGATATCTGCGGCGAAGATCTTCCACCCTTACGGGATCACGGTAATCCATGAAATCCTGGGAGGTGGTGAGCTCATAATGGGAATTTACGTTTTCTTCCTCTGCCATAAGACCGCCAATGGTGCAAAAGGCTTCGTTATCTTCTGTGCCCTGGCATTCTCCCTGGGGCAGGATAAACCGGCCCAGCACAATAAAGCAGGCAATGCCGCCGGCCACCAATGTAAGGCCGATGGGGGTGACATCAAAAAGCCCAAAGGGTTTCAAATTAAAGGGAAGTAAAAGATCATTGAGCAAAATCAAAGGAGAACAGCCCACCAGGGTGATGGTACCCCCCAGAATGGCGCTGAAACCCACGGGCATGAGCAACCGGCTCAGGGGAATCTTCTGCATTTTACTGATGCGTTGGATGGCAGGCAGAAAAAGAGCGGCAGCACCGATGTTCTGCATAAAACTTGAAATAACGGCCACAGTAAAGGAGATGGCCACGATGATCCGGGAGGTGCTGGTGCCTGCCACCGCCAGAACGGGTTTTACCAGCTTGTTGATCATACCGGTTTTGTCAAGGCCGGCACCGATGATGATAACGGCGATGATGGACACCACTGCGTTACTGCTGAGCCCCACAAAGGCCTCTTTGGGGGTTACCAGATGCAAAAGCGGCAGGGCCACCATCATCAGGATGGCCACCACATCCACCCTGATCCATTCCACAATGAATAGAAAAATAGCCAAGCCGATCATCACAAGCACCATAATCATGTCCGGTGTCAATTGTCCCATAATCTCTCCCTTGTCGTGTGTTAGTATTTTATTGTTCATTTGGGGCGGATTTCTGGGCTGCCCTGCCCTTATTTAATGCACCGTATCAGAAAAAATTTGCTCATTTTCAACAATTACCAACAAATCTGAATTCATCCCGGCTTACCTCCTGCCGGGATAGATTACAAATTATGTGCCAGGGCAAAAACAGACGAAAACAAGATTGTAACCAATTGAATTTAAAGATAAAAAAATATAGGTATAAATAATATTGAATTTTAAGCACTTCGATTTCAGAAAAGAATGTTGCAGAATGCAACCTTTGGAAGGGAAAAAGGCAAAATGTTCAAAAGAATTAAAGGGGAAGGGTATGTTGCAAAAGCGAACATGGATGTTTTAATAATCAACAAAGGGCTCATCAGCCCTTGTTTAACAAAAAATCATGATTCCAAACCAAATTTTTTAATCTTACGCCACAGGGAGGCACGATCAATACCCAGGATCTGGGCGGTTCGTGTTTTTGCATTATGGTTGATATTTAAAAGGTGGGCAATATAATCCCTTTCCAGCTCAGCCAGGGTCATCATATCTTTCTCAGGTCTTTGATAGGTATGAAGTTCAAGCGCTTCAAGGTCTGCCGGAAGATCACAGGCCCTGATTTCGTTGGATTGACTGATGGCAACGGCCCGTTCCAGAATATTTTCAAGTTCACGGACATTTCCGGGAAAGGCATATCCCTTTAAGAGGGACATGGCCCGGGAAGAGATGGCCCGTATCTGTTTTAAGCCCTTCCGGTTCAGACAATCCAGGATATGATAGGCCAGCAAAGGGATATCTTCACTGCGTTTGTGCAGGGCCGGAAGGTGAATGTTGACCACATTGATGCGGTAATACATGTCTTTTCGAAATCCACCACTCCCCACCTCATCTTTTAGATCTTTGGCCGTGGCCGAGAGCACCCGGATATCAACGGGAATGGCCCTGGTTCCCCCCACCCGAACAAGCTCCCCTTCCTGGAGTACCCGCAAGAGTTGCACCTGCATGGAGTGGGGCATTTCACCAATTTCATCCAAAAAGACAGTGCCCATGTTCGCCGTTTCCAGAAGTCCTGCCCGGGTTTTCACGGCGCCGGTGAAGGCCCCTTTTTCATGCCCGAACAGCTCACTGGCCAGAAGGGTTTCAGTAAAGGCGCCACAGTTCACCGCCACAAAGGGCCCCCGGGAACGTGTGCTTGTAAGATGGATACTTCTGGCCACCAGCTCCTTTCCCGTACCCGAGTCCCCGGAGATCAAGACACTGCAGTCTGTGGGGGCAATTTGATGAATCAATGTCTGAATGTCCCTGATTTTTGGGCTGTTCCCGATGATCACAGGGGGCGAGAGACTGCATTCGGTGTCATCTTTTACCTGGGCGGCCTGGGTTCTGAGTCTCTGACGGTTAAGGGCATTTTCCACAACTTCCAGAAACTGTTCCGGTGTAAAGGGCTTTTGCAGGTAGTGGAAGGCCCCTTCCCGGGTGGCTTCAATGGCATTGTCAATGGAGGCATAGCCGGTCATGAGAATTACATCTATGGCAGGAAAACGGGTCTTGATGGCAATCATCAATTCCATCCCATCCATGCCGGGCATTTTCATGTCTGTGACAACAAGATCATAGGGGGTATTTTTCATGCGCTTGAGAGCCCCTGCAGGATGGGTATAAGAGGAGACAAGATATCCCTGTTTTTCCAAGATTCGCCTCAATCGCTTGAGGGCAATACCTTCATCGTCCACCAGCATAATTCTGGCTGTTGTTGCCATCTGGCAATATCCTCCCTGTTTTTAGTTACCCACTTAAGGCAAAATAGCCTCTAAAATCAAGCATCTTCCCCCTTAGGAGACAAAACGCCCATGGCCCGTCGCAGATCCTGAATGGGAATCTGCCCCGGTGCAGAGGCGCTGTCACCCATGGCAAAGGTCACATCAGAGCCAAAAAGCCCCCCGGCAAGGCGACTGATAAGGCCCATTTTTTCCATGGATATGGTGATCATGGGAATTTTAAGAAAATCTGTTCTGGCCTTTAAAGTGGCACTTAACAATAAAAGGACATCCTGGTAACCGGTGGGCATGGCCGCAAGTTTGGCAATGTCCGCCCCCAGATCCTGGGCCCGGCCCAGACGATTGAGGATCACGCTTTCATCCGGAGTTTTTTCAAAATCATGGGAGGACAATATCAATTTAACACCGTTTTTGTCTGCCCCATGGCGAATGGTTTTAATAAAGGTTTCATCATTGCAAAGTTCAATGTCCACAATATCAACCAGCCCCGTTTCCATGGCCCGGCAAATGATATCCAGTCGTGCGTCACGATGCCGGGAAATGAGACCCATTCCCCCCTCAACATCAATGCGGCAGGTGAATATTAAAGGGACCTCTTCCATGACATTGCGCAGATGTGAAAGGGTTGTCATCACCTCTTTGCCGTCTTCCACAGTGTTCAGGGCATCAACACGCCACTCCAGAAGATCTGGCTCAAGGGGCATAAGCTTTTGGGCCTGGAGCAGTAAATCCGTCCGGTCCGTTGCCACCAGGGGCAGGCAGATCAATGTGTCTGGGCCACCAATGATTTTTCCCTTCACATGCACCGGATGCCGGCAATCCATCCTCATTTTATTTTTCCTCTCAACTTTTCGCCAAGGCGCCCCCTTTCCGAATTTCCGGTTCAGTGGGGACGAAATGGGTCTTACTGGCTTAACGTTAGTCCCCGGCTTTGCCTGGGGAGTCCACAAAAATTTATTTTTTTGCGAGGCACTCTTTAAAAAGTCTCTCCATAATGAACCGCCAAAGTTCTAACGGGAGAAACTTTTATGAAGAGTGTCTGTAGTTTAAACCATAGTAGGTAGGAATGTAAATATATATAACCGGCATGTCCCGGCGGACACCACAAATATAGGAAATGGTATTATGCCAATGCCTTGAACAGGGCAAGAAGATCATCGGGCAAAAGCGGGGTTGCCCGGCTCACAATGGAGCCGTTGATTTCAAGCACGGGAACGCTGTCCAGGAGCCCCTGACGGGTAATGGCAAGATTATCGGACACCATTGATATGCGGGCTTTAATTCCAGATTGGCGGACGGCTTTTTTCACCCGGCTTTCCAGGATCATCAACCGTCCGGGGTCCAGATCCAGAACACGGATCAAGTGGGTCATGGTTACAGGCCTACCTTGTTAATATAATCCTTCAGCGCAGTGTCAACATCTGGATCAAGCAGTGTTTCCGGGGCCTTTGCCAGCACCTCTTTAAAGGTTTTATTGGCCCTTGTCACCAGATCCTCTTTTCCGGCCGCCTCCCAGGCATCATGGGCATTCCAGTCTGAGATATCCGGGCTCCACATATTTCTGCACTCTTTAAATGTGGACGGGTGCATGAGATAGGTGCCGCCGTGGCCGATTTCCTGGATGGCTTTCACAGCCAAATCCTCATCTGTGGTATTGATTCCCTGTTTAATTCTCAGACATCTGGAGATGATCTCCTGATCAATGATCATTTTCTCATAGGACAGGGTCATGAGGGCATCCAGGGTTCCCAGGCATTGCACACCGATGTTGGCACCGCTTAACACACCCATCAGAAGGCTCATCATGGTTTCATACCCGGCCTGGCAGTCAAGTTCCTTGGAATGGGTGATTCCGCACATGGTCCGGGTGGGCAGGTTGTAATACTCATTGCCCATCTGGATATTGGGGGTGTTAATGAGCATGGCCTCGGGGGTGCCGGCGGCAAAGGCGCCGGTTTGCATATGGCCGGTGGTGGAGGCTGTGGCATACACAATGGGGGCCCCGGGGCGGGTCATCTGGGTGAGAACAATCCCGGCCAGAAGTTCTGTATTCTGAAGCACTGCCGTGCCTAATAAACTGATGGGCCCGGAAATGCCCGCCATGATGCAGGGAGCCAGCAGGGTGACCTGATTGCGTTTGGCGTACGCCATGATGGTTTCCACGGTTTCCGATGCAAATCCCAGGGGCGTCAGGGGGTTGACAAGCACCCCGAGACAATGGTGATCTTCAAGGAAATCAGCTCCGCCAAAGGCCAGGTTGATCATATCAAAATTCTGCCGCACCTTGTCCCCTTCAAAACAGAACCCGATGATGGGTTTATCTGTATTTTTCAGAATTTCGTACATCATGTGGAGATGCTTGGCTTCAGAATCCACGTCAGAGGGGTCCACGGGAATGGTACCGTTTAAATGAACATATTTTCCGGCCTGGCATATTTTAATGACATTGGCATAATCTTCCAGGGTGGCTTTTCGTCTGCCGTTTTCCATGTCCTGGATAAACACCGGTCCCACATTGGGTTGGACCAGAAAGCCCTCCCCCACAGTGACGCTGTGTTTGGGGTTTCTGGCGGTCCATTCAAAGGTGGAAGGACAGGTGGCCAGGGCATCAGTGACCATTTTTTCCGTGATAAATACGGTCTCGCCATCCACTTTGGCCCCATTTTTTTTGAACATCTCAAGGGCTTCCGGGCAATGGAATTTAATACCGGTTTCCTTTAAAATTTTAAGGGAGGCATTGTGAATTTTGTCAAATTGATCTTTAGAAATAACTTCCAGTGTATTGTTCAAGGGCATTATATTTTCCCCAATTTTTATGTTTTTATATAACATACATGGCTGTAAGCACCGGCCACGACCAATAATGAAAAAGTAGTTACCACGAAGTTTATTGGTCTTCACAGGCCTTGTGAAGCATTTTAAACAAAGAGGCTGCCATCATAAAGGTGATGATGGCAAAGGGTGCTCCTGCGATAATGGAGGCCTTTTGCAATGCTGCAAGTCCCCCTGATGCCAGAAGTACCAGGGCCAGCGATCCGATGAAGATTCCCCAGATCAGCTTCATGGGAGTATTGGGCTCGGTCTCTCCTCCAGACATCTGCATGGCCACAAAAAACGAGGCTGAATCGGCAGAGGTCACCAGAAAAATGATAAGATTTAAAAAAACCACAATGGCCATGAAAGATCCCATGGGATAAGTGGAAAGCAATACGTAGATTCCGGACCCCATGTCTGCTTTAAGGGCCGCAGCAATATCCGCAGCACCGGCAATCTGGGCAGACTGGGCCGCTCCGCCCACAATGGAAAACCAGACTATGGCCACAATGGAAGGCACCAGGCACACCCCGATGATGAACTCTCTGATGGTTCTGCCCTTGGAGATCCGGGCCACAAACCCGCCGCAAAAGGGACCCCAGGAGATCCACCAGATCCAGTAAAACACGGTCCACCATTCCAGCCACTGGCCTTTGGTACCATTGGCATCGGTCCAGAAGGTGGCAAACACAAAGTTGGTGATATAGGAACCCGCTGTCTGCACCGTGAGGCTGAGCAATTCTTTTGTGGGGCCGGAAAAAAGGATAAAGGCTCCCCAGCAAAAGGCAATGGCAATGTTGATGGTGGAGAGATTCTTGATGCCCTTGTCAATGCCGGAAACCGCAGACAGAATGTAAAGCCCGATGAGGACAGCCATGAAAATAAGCTGGCCCGTGGTGCCAAGGGGGCTTCCGAAAATATGCTCAATTCCGGCATTGGTACTCATGATGCCAAGGCCAAGGGCCGTGCTCACCCCGGCAATGGTGGCAAAAGCGGCCAGGATTTCAATCACTCTGCCCAAGAAACTGTTGGTGATCTTATCCCCAAACAGACCGTAAAGGGAGATGGAAACATTCATGGGTTTGCCCATGCGATAGGCAGGAAAAGCAATGGCCAGTCCCACCAGGGCAAAAATACCCCAGGCATGGATTCCCCAGTGCATGACCCCGATTTGTATGGCAATGGGGCGGGCTGCCGGGGTGGCTGATTCTGCCAGATAGGGGGTATTAAAATAGTGCATGATGGGCTCACCCACGGCCCAGAAGGCATATCCCACCCCCACCCCGCAGGAAAATAACATGGCAATCCAGGAAATGTAACTGAATTCCGGTGTATCGGTTTCTTTGCCCAGTTTTAAATTGCCATATTTGCTAAAGGCTATGACCATGATGATTCCAAGATACAGGGCCACGGAAAGAATGAAAAACCAGGAAAAGCGTGAGGTAATCCAGGACTGCATGGCGGAAAGACCGGCATCAAAGCTTTGGGGGGCAACAAATCCATAAATCACCGCAAACAGCGTAACTGCACCGGTGACAAAAAAAATCATGGGATCATAATTGCCAAGAATTTTTGAAAAGCCGCCTTTGTCGGCATTTGCTTGATCTGTGGGGTCTAAATCTAAGGTCTGTGTAGGTGACATCTTTTTTTCCTTTTTTATCGCACCGACTGTCGCAAGTATTCAGCAGCGCTCAGTGCTGCCACTGTTGCATCGTTCATGGCAGTGGTGATCTGGTAATATTTTTTATTTACAATGTCTCCGGCAGCATACACACCGGCAAGGCCTGTGCCCATATCCGGCGCCACATTGATATACCCGTGGCTGTTCAGGGGAAGCTGATCCTGGAACAGCTCCACCTGGGTTTCATGGCCCATGTAGACAAAAATACCGTCCATGGGAAATGACGTGATTTCTCCCGTATCCCTGTGCCGGAGAGTAACCCCTTTTAAGCGATCATTTTCCTCATCAAGGGATTGAATTTCAGTGGAGGTGAAAATATCCACCCGGCCTTTGTGTTTAAGCAGTTCCTCCTGGGCCTGGGCCGAAGCCATGAGGCGGTCCATCTGTTCAACAATGGTGATGTGTGACACCCCCAGGGAGAGAAGATAGTCTGACTCTTCAATGCCCGAATTACCGCCCCCCACCACAAGGACCCGCTTGCCCTTGTAGCCGGAACCGTCACAGATGGCGCAATAGTGGATGGATTCACAATCGGTGTCCAGGGGCAGTTGCCTGGGCCGCCGTCCTGTGGCAAGGATGACCACCGGGGCTTTCAATGTCCCTTCATCGGTTTTCACCTCTTTTTGCGAAGCATCCAGGGAGAGCCCATCCACCTCAATAACCTCACGGATCTCAACACCCATGGACGTCACTTGATCCCGGACCTTTTCCATGAGATCCATCCCCCCAATACCGGGTTGGGAGGGAAAATTTTCCAGGCAATAAGTGGTGTTCACCAACCCGCCGCAAACACTTTTTTCCAGAATAACGGTTTTCAGGTTGGCCCTGGCCGCATAAATGGCAGCCGTCATACCGGCAATGCCGCCTCCCAGAATAATAATATCGTAATTGTCTTGCATGGGGTCCTCCATATCAGCTGACTATTTTTGTAAGCTGACGATAGGTGATGTCCCCGCTTTTTTCAGCGATTTTTTCACCGTCTTTAAAAATAAAAAGAGACGGAATCCGGCCCACATTAAGTGTTTTAACTGTGGCAGGACAATCTTCTCTGTTTAATTGATAATAATTGATCTCCTTGTCCTGGGCTGCGGGCATGCCGGAAAACTTGGTGAGGATTTTTTTCATGGCATTGCAATAGGGGCATTTATCTTTATAAAAAAGAACGATGTTCAATCCATCAGCAACAACAGATTCAAACTCGGTATCTGTAAGCTCTTTAATCATTTTTTTTCCTTTGAAATCAATTTTATCCTGAAATTATTATTCAGTACAGGATGGGATCTATCTGTAACGATTTTTTTATTAACAATAAAACTTCCGGGCAGCCTCAGCAGAGCCCCTCCGAGGGGTAATAGGAACCGGCCAATTGAGCTGTCTACAGTTCTGGGCCGGGACCATTACCCTCGGAGGGGCGGTATAATGCCATTTGGCTCCGCGTCTACGACCCTATATTTCTTGTGTCCGACAGGACATGCCCGTTTTATATGAAACTCTGCCCAATGATTTTTAATAACCCCAAAGTCATAAGTTCTCATGTGCCATTGAATTCATTGGGCATGCTCAAACATTCCCAAACAATTAAATCCAATGATTTCAAAATAATATCCAAAATCAAGACCAGGCAGATGAAGAACTTATGACTGACGAAGTAATAACCGGAAGTTATTTAATCCATATCTGGATAAATGGATTCTGCTTTTAGTTCCAGCATGAACTCCCGAAGCTTGTCATACATTTCCCTTGCCTTTTCAGGATGCTTTTCTGCGATATTCTCAAGCTGAAAGGGATCTTTTGAGCGGTCAAACAGAGAATCTTTGTCCGGCACTTCGGTAAGAGAGCCCGGCACACAAGTCCACTGGTTTTCCTGCTGGGCCTTTATCCGATCAAACATGGTACTGGTGTCCCCCACCCCTTCGGACACCTCACCTTCCTGAATGTCAAATACCTCAAACATGGTTTTACCCCCGGCTTCGGAATTTTCCAGGGCCACCGTGTTCAGCCAGTGAATATAGGACCACTCCTTGGTGATGATGGACCAAGACTGGCCAAAAAAACCTGTAATCAGCATATCCCGGATATCATCCACCTCTCCCTTAAGCAGGGGCCATAAGCTTTTACCCTGCATGTCTGCCCAGGCTTCTTTGGGAATGTTCATCCACTCCATCATGGTGGGAGTGATATCAATGTTCTGGACCAGGGCATCTTTTCGGGTACCGGCCTCAAGACCGTCGGCCTTGATGATCATGGGAACGTGTACCAGCTCCTCATAGGGCCAAGGGCGACATTTTCGAACAATGCCATGGCCGTGCTCGTCATTGCCCAGGGGTTCACCATGGTCAGCCATGAGAACCACCATGGTATCCTTTTCCAGCCCCAGGGTTCTGATTTTGTCCAGAACCTTGCCCAGCCATTTATCCACATTGGTCACTTTTTCAGCATACAAGGCCCGGATGTGTTCCATTTCCCGTTCTGTGTACACATTGTCTGCATAGGTGGATACGGGATTCCAGATCTCCTGGCCGTCGTAATCCGGATCATAGGGACATTTGAGGTCATCATCATAGATTGAAGGGGCATCCCAGGGCTCATGGGGATCAAAGGAATCAATCCAGAGAAAAAAGGGTTTGTTACGATCTGCTTCTTCCAAAAATCGGATGGACTGTTTGGCGATCTGGGCCACGTTCTGGTCAGCATCGGTTTTCCAGTACTGGCGCTGGGCAAGATATCCTTTCATCTCATCTTTGGAAAATTCAGACCACATCTCCTCCACTTTTTCACCGTTTTCATCGGTGCGATAGGAGGGCTTGTGATAGTCTTCCATTTTCAGGTGATAAAGGGGATCTTCAGCATAATAGTGATTATCATCATCATGCCCCCTGAGGTTGTAAACATAGTCGAACCCCCTCTGATAACCATATTTGGGCAGATGCATCACGGCGGTGTCCGTGATCAGGGCGGAATAGGTGGAATAACGCCAGAGGATGTCAGCAATGGTGGTATCATCCAGCTCCAGGGGGGACCAGCCCCGGTAGGGCAGGGTGTATCGCCCGGTGAACAGGGCCCGGCGTACCGGAATGGTGGGCAGTCCTTCGGAATAAACATTGTCCAGGACCACGCCTTCCCGGGCCAGCCTGTCAAAATTGGGAGTTTTTATATTGCCGCCGTAACATCCCATATAATGCCATTGAAGACTGTCACACATGATCATGACCACATTTTTATTTCTTTTCTGCATTGTTTTTTCTCCTGAAAATAAACTTTAATTGATATGCTGCCGTCCCATTCATCAATGGGCGTGTTTTATCAGCTGTGTTTTTTTGGCTTTGTCACTGTATTCATTCCAAAAAATATGCCATTTATTTTCAATGAAAATATTATGCTCTAACCCACTGAATTTAAAAAATAATATAATTTTAAAGAAATATTTATTCTTAATAGAGCAAAAGAAAAAACACGACAACAATGTCGTGTGCGTGCAGATCAAAAACCAAAATATCCTGAATTAAAAGGAGAATGGGGGAATAGCGACAAAGATGTCGTAATATGCGTCATATTACGTAATTTGGTTGGAAATTTTATTTTCTAACAAAAAAAATGATGAAGCCTATTTAATTGCGTGCTTTTTCAATTTTCTTTGAAGGGTCCGCATGGAAAGACCAAGCAAAGAGGCAGTTTCCCCTTTTTTCCATCGACATTTTTCAAGGGCAGTTGTTATTAATCGGTGCTCATAGGTGTCCAGGGCCTGGGGCAGGCTTTGGATACCATCAATGCTTTTTTCCAGGGAATGGATCTCCAGATCCTGGGCAACCACGGTGGGCAGGTGAAGTTTTCCCAGGGTGAGATAACGGTCAATAACATTTTTCAATTCCCGCACATTGCCGGGCCAGGAATAGGATTGCATCTGCAACCGAAGAAAGGCTGGCATTTCCTTGGGTTCCCGGCTGCTGACATCGGCCTTTAAAAAATGATCTATGAGCAGAGGGATGTCTTCCTGCCTCTCCCTTAAAGCCGGCATGGTCAAGGGAACCACATTGATCCGATAAAAAAAGTCCTCTCTCATTTTTCCCCGGCGGACCAGGTCTGAAAGATCCCGATTGGTGGCGCTGATAAGTCTGAAGTCAGATTGTCGCAGTTCTTTCCCGCCAATGGGAGTATAACCGATGCCGTCCAGTCCCCGGAGAAGTTTGGTCTGAAAATTCAATGAAATTTCCCCCACCTCATCCAGAAACAAGGTGCCCCCCTTTGCCAGTTCAAGATAGCCGGGTTTGTCCGATGTGGCCCCGGAAAAGGTGCCTTGTTTGTGACCGAAAAACTCCCTTTCCAACAGATTTTCAGGAATGGCTCCGCAGTTCACCGGCACAAAGCGTTTTTGACTCCTGGCACTCAGGGTATGAACGGCATGGGCCGCAAGCTCCTTACCGGTACCGGATTCTCCGGTGATGATAACGGAAGAATCTTTTTCAGCCAGCTTGAGAATAAGATCATAAACGTCCTGCATGGCATCACTTTTGCCAATGAGCTGCTCCAGGCGAAATCGCTGCCCCATGGAAGATTTAAGCCTTATATTTTCTTCCTGCAATGCGATCTCAACGGTTTTCTGATCTGTGATATCTGTGAGCAGGCCGTCAATGAATTTAACCCTTCCTGTGCTGGAAAAAATACCGATGCCTTCTTCTTTGACCCACTTATCCTGACCCTCCGAGGTGCGGATGCGGTATACCAGGCAATATCGGGGGGATTGGGCGGTTATCCGGCTTAAGGCCTGTTTATTCCGGTCCTGGTCATCTTGGTGAACAATTTTCCGGAAAGCCTGTTTTTCAATGAGGTCTTTGGGCATGTAGCCGATAAGGGATTTAGACCCCCGGGAGGCATAGATGATGGTAAGCTCTTTGTCGTTGAGGCATCGAAACGCCATTCCCGGCAGATTCCCCAAAAGATCACCAAGGTCTGTATTTGATTCCAGGTGCATTTTTGCTCCCATAAAATTAAAAATTTGAGCTTATAAAAGGAATCTGTTTTTGTCAATTCCCGCAAATTCAAGCCCCTGAGCACCTTGTGCCGTGATGGACAAAAAAGCCAATTTATGATAAACAACGAGCCATAATCAAGCCCCCTTTAAATAAGAGAAATTTGTGGCATAGGGAGTAAAAATTCGGCTTGCTAATGTAAAAGTTTGGGCAGTGCCGTTGCCAAAAAAGAAATCCACCCCAAAACATGGGCAATGTAAAGCCCCAAAGGTGAGCATCATCAATACAGAAACTGTCAACACAGATATTACCGACACCCGGGATACCCTTAACGCCATTCGAAGCTGCATCCCCATTTTGGAACAGATTGTGGAACGATCAGAACTATTGTCCCATTTATCTGAAACAGAGCGCATTGCCCTGGTGACAGCGGCCGGAAAAATCTCCCGGCCTGACCGCAAAGAGATCAAGAAACGAAACAAAGAAAAAAAGCGGCAACAACGATTGGCCATTGTAAAAAAAGAACGAAATCTGAGGGCTGCCACAGGCATCAGAAAAGCCAGGGAAACCGATGTATTCACCGCCCCCATGCAAATTTCATATAACGCAGAAAAAGAGGATCATCTGTCCGAACAAACCCTGGAAACTCCCCGCAACTGCTATGTATGCAAGGCAGAATTCACAAAACTCCACCATTTTTATGACACCATGTGCCCGGCCTGTGCCCAGTTCAATTATGAAAAACGGTTCCAGACGGCCTCTTTAAAGGGACAAGTGGCCTTTATCACCGGCTCTCGCCTTAAAATCGGGTACCAGGCCACCTTGATGATGCTAAGGGCCGGAGCCAGGGTCATTGCCACCACCCGATTTCCCAAGGATTCGGCCCTGAGATTTTCCGGGGAACCTGATTTTTCAGACTGGGGACACCGCCTGCAGATTTATGGCCTGGATCTTCGCCACACACCCAGTGTGGAATTGTTCACCGACTACATCAAAGATACCTACCACCGTCTGGATATTCTCATTAATAATGCGGCCCAGACCGTGCGCAGACCCCCGGGATTTTATGCCCACCTCATGGACAACGAGGCCAAAGATATTTCAAAATTGCCCCCCCGGGCCCAAACCCTCCTGAAAGAGCATGAAACCTGCATCTCCCAACTGGAATACGGGTACACCGATAATGTGGGTAAAGAAAAGGCACTTCCTGTTACCTGGAACGGCAGTGCCCCGGGGGTGGGATTGCGCATGTCTGCCCAATTATCCCAGATCCCTTACTCCTATGATCATTGTGTGGATGTGCCAGAGGTGTTTCCGGCGGGAAAACTGGATGCGGATCTCCAGCAGGTGGATTTACGTAAAACCAACTCCTGGCGATTGCGTCTGGGGGAGATTCCCACATCGGAAATGCTTGAGATCCAGCTGGTCAATGCCGTGGCCCCCTTTGTGCTTTGCAACCGCCTGGCAGAGATCATGAAGCTTGATAACACAGGGCAGAAACACATTGTCAATGTATCTGCCATGGAGGGCAAATTTTTAAGATTTAAAAAAGGAAGCCGTCACCCCCACACCAACATGGCCAAGGCGGCCCTTAACATGCTCACCCACACCGCCGCCAGTGACCTTGCCAAATATGGCATTTTCATAAACGCCGTGGACACGGGCTGGGTCACGGATGAAGATCCTGCCACCCTGGCAAGACTCAAGGAAGAGCGCCACGATTTCCAGCCTCCCCTGGATATTGTGGATGGTGCGGCCCGTATCTGTGATCCCTTTTTCCATGGCATCCTCACGGGAAAACACTGGTGCGGTAAATTTTTAAAGGACTACTTTCCCATTGATTGGTAGGCAATCTAAAGCCGGGCTTCGTTTTCCAGAAGTGCTTCCTCAAAAGTATAAATTACTTTTATGAGAATATGAAGGATGCCGAAAATTAAAAACTTTTCCCGCCATATTTTGAAACATTGGGGGCAAGTATTATAAAATGATTAAGAATAAGGTAATTCTACTGAGTATATTTTTAATACTATTTTTCTTAACGGTCTTGCCTTGTACAGCAGTGACTAAAAAGAAAATACTAATTCTATATTCATTACAGCCACGCATGCCTGCCTATGAAATATTGGATCAAAATTTTCGCAATCTTCAATTGCCTGAAGACACCCAGGTGGAATACTTCACAGAATATCTGGAACAATCCAGGTTCAAAGATGAAACCAGTATCAAGAAACAGGCTGATTTAATAAATCATAGATACAAAATCAACAAACCCGATATTGTCATTGCAGTCATGTCTCCTGCGTTGAATTTTATTCAGAATTATTGTAAAAAAACCTTTAACAATACTCCCATTGTTTACGCTTTGATTGATGAAAAGGTCGATTTCAAAAAACTGAAATTTAAAACAACCGGCGTCAATCTCCAGATTGATCTGATAAAAACGTTAAAAGCAGCCCTGGCAATTCAACCGGAAACCCGGGATGTTTATGTGGTGGCGGGTAGATCAGGCGTGGGACGTTCATGGGAAATCAAAGCAAAGGAAAATTTTCAGAAATTATCCGATGAAATCAATTTTCATTACTTGTCAGACCTACCAATGGATGAAGTTTTAACCAAAGTCGGTAATTTACCCCCCCAGGCAATCGTACTCTATCTATTGCTCCTTAAAGATGCCTCAGGCAAATCATTTGTCCCCAGAGATGTGTTAAGTGCCATTTCGCAATCTTCCAGTGTGCCTGTGTATGGAATATGGAGTACCTATGTGGGATATGGAATTATTGGCGGCCACCTGTGCAGCTCTGATTTGCTTGGAAAAAATGTCAACAAAATGGTCATTCGAATTTTAAACGGCAAAAATATACATGAAGTCCATCCAATATCATTGGGTCCCAGCATTCATATGTATGACTGGAAACAACTGAAACGATTTGGAATAGATACAAAAAATATTCCCGATGAAAATATCATTTTATTTAAAACCCAGACAGTTTGGGAAAAATATAAATTTTACATTGTCACCTTTTTTCTATTTGCACTTGTTGAAGCCATATTTATTTTTTTCCTGATCATGAATATTAAAAAACGTAAACGGGCTGAAACAAACTTAATAGAAACCCAGACACACCTGAAAGCAGCGTTGGAAAGCATGAGCGATGCGGTATTTATCAGTGATATCAATGGAGGCCCCATCGTATTTAACGAGGCTTTTGCAGCATTTTACAGGTTTAAAAATAAAAAAGAGTGTCTTAAAAAATTACCTGAATATCCAGACCTTTTTGATATTCATCTGACAAACGGCACCTTGCTGCCCATTGATATGTGGGCGCTACAACGGGCTTTACGGGGTGAATCAATCATGAATGCTGAACGCAGCATTCAACGCAAAGATACAGGCGAAAGCTGGATGGGCAGTTATAATTTTGCGCCCATTCGGGATAAAAACGATTTATTTGTGGGTTCTGTGGTGACAATACGTGATATTACCGCATTAAAGAAAGCTGAAAAAGAAACGATCCATCAAAAAAGAATTTTCAAAGCAATTATTGACAACATTCCCGCATTGATAACTCTTTGTGACCCCCAAGGCAATTTAATCCTGATAAACAAATCCTTTAAAACGACAATTGGATGGACAAATAAAGATTTTCAGAAAATAGATATGATGGAAGCATGCTACCCAGATCCGGATTATCGCAGGACAGCCTTAGAGTATATGGAGAAAGCAACAGATGAATGGCAGGAATTTAAAGTAAAAACAAAGTTTGGCCATTCCATTGAATGCATGTGGTCAAATGTTCATTTGCAAGATGACACTCAAATTAGTATCGGTATTGATATCACTGAACAAAAACGTTTAAAAGAAAAATTACAGCAAGCGTATAAAATGGAGTCAATCGGCAATCTTGCCGGTGGAATTGCCCATGATTTCAATAATATTCTTTCAGCCATCATAGGTTTTACAGAGTTATCCATTGAAGAAACAAAAAAGGGCACCCTCCTTGAAGACAATTTAAAAGAAATCCTTTCCGCTGGAAACAGAGCCAAGGATTTAGTGAAACAAATACTTACATTTGCCCGAAAATCAGAAGAGGCAATACACCCCATCCGCATTGACATTATTGCGAAGGAAGTACTTAAGTTTATACGGTCTTCGATACCAACCACCATTGAAATCACATCAGACATTCACAGTGAATCACTGATTATGGGAAACCCGTCCCAGATCTATCAAGTTTTTATGAATCTTTGCACAAATGCCGCACACGGCATGGAGGATAATGGCGGTGTTCTTGATGTAAGCCTCAAAAATGCAACCATTGATGAAAGGCCCGGGATGCAACATAAAAAACTGATGCCGGGTGACTATATAGAAATAATAGTATCTGACACAGGCAAAGGAATTAACCCTGATATCATCAATTTAATTTTTGAACCATACTTCACCACCAAAGACCCCGGAGAAGGTACAGGAATGGGTCTGGCCCTGGTTCATGGCATTATTAACGCCTGTAACGGCCATATTGACGTTACAAGTACACCACGCCAAAAAACAATATTTACGATCTACCTTCCCATAGTCAAAAATAAAAAAGAAAAACATTTGCCTGAACCGGACGAAATCCTGAAAGGCAAAGAGAGGATTCTACTCATTGACGATGAACCTCCAATTGCAAAAATGGGAGCACAAACCATGGAACGCTTAGGGTATTCTGTAACCACATTTACCGATAGCCTAAAAGCATTGGATCATTTTTTATTAAAACCCGACAACTATGATCTGGTAATCTCTGACATGACCATGCCAAAATTAACCGGTGATCAGCTTGCAATAAAGATTTTAAAAGCAAGACCAGATACACCGATAATTTTGTGCACAGGCTATAACAAAAATATTTCCCCCGAAAAAGCTGCTGCAATTGGTGTAAAAGCCATTGTTTACAAACCCATAGTCAGGGTGAAACTGGCCAAAGCAATTCGAAATGCTCTGGGTCAATCGAAGCCAGAATAAATACGAAGCAAATCACTGTTTTTGAAATAAACCGGATGATTCCCCAGTCGCTCCATGTTTACATTATTTAAAATCAATTCAAAATCTTCTTTACATACCAGCCCTGATTTTGACATATCCGCAGAAAGGCCTATATCTTCCATGAGTTGATACCATTTTTTTGTGCAAGAGTAGGCGTTATGACACCCCATCAGGCCATGGAGTGTGTCAAGCGTTTCTTTAATGTAAGCACTTCCGCGTCCATGCCGGGGGGTCTTGATCCCGGCATCATTAATGATGAAAAAATTTCCCAGAAGCAATGCCACGGCATGACCGTGTGGAAGACCGTAATGGGTGGTGATGGAGTATGACAGTGCATGGGGAGCTGTGGTTTTACTGATGTTAATTGCTTTACCGGCAATGTTGGCACCCAGTGCCATTGCCTGTTGGGCTTTTTTATCCTTTTTCCACACGGCATCCCTGATGGCAGGTAAAATTATTTTAATGGCCTCAGCTGCATATAATTTACTTTTTTCTGTTGCGTTAACAGACCAATAGGATTCCACTGCCTGGCACAGAGCGTCCATGCCACTTGCAGCGGCCTGGTAGGAGGAAGTGTTGGCGGTCAAATCCGCATCAACAATGGCATAATCGGGTAGCATCGTTGGATCTGCCAGAGAATACTTTTTTCCTTTGACATATACAACCGCAAAATGGGTGGCCTCACTTCCGGTTCCGGCAGTGGTGGGAATTGCCACAAGGGGAAGACCCTTACAGGTAACATCACAGGTTTTAATTATGTGATTAAAATCGTCATGGGGCTGGGCCGACAATGTTGCAATGAGTTTTCCCATATCCATGGCGCTCCCCCCACCAATGGCAATGATCATGTCAGGTTTGGTCTGTTCCAGCAGTTTGATACCGGCAAGGGCATCTTCCAATCGGGGGTTTATTTCAAAGTCAGAGAAACGGATTATTTCCCGGCCTTCAAGATATTGATTTAACGCCCGGGAGGCACCACTTTTTGTAAATGAAATTTTGCCGGTAACGACAAAAATTCTTTTGGCATGATGTTTTTCAATGATCTGTTTGAGTTGCTTGATGCTTCCAGGGCCACTGTGGGTGATTTGCATTGCTTTATCCATTGATGTTCCACAAATTTGAGTATAATTCACCAAACCGGGGGAAGTGAATCCCCCCATTTTGATGTTTTTATCAAAGTACTGGGACCAGGCACAGGCTGGGTCACCATATAAAAAATGGAATTTTAACACAAATAAAACACCACCGGGAATTTAATTGGACCCACAAGGAGCGTTAATTTATGATTTAACGCCACTTAAATTGCAGCCTCATTGGATGCACTCCAAAGCCATGGAAGCAGATGAAAACAAACAATATTGACCATGGTATTATGCCGCACCGCGACCTTTCCGGAACGGAAAAGTCGCAAGGTAGCAAAACGATCTAAACCTCGGCCCTCTTGTGGGGTCCCTTACGGACACTGAGCACAGGTATGGGCGCATGGCGAAACACTTTTTCCGCCTGGGAGCCAAAAAGTGTTCTGGCAATATTGCCCTTTCCCTTGTTGCCCATGACAATGAGATCCATATTCTGTTCCTTGGCGGTCCTGAGGATCTCTTCAAAGGGAACCCCCATGCCAATGTGAATCACCATGTCGGATTTCTGTTCAAAGAAATTCTCTTTAAGAATTTTTTTAATGGCCTTTCGTCTTTCATCTGTGTTTTCTTTGACATATTCTTGGAGATCCACCTTGTCAGGGTAATAACTTGTGACCATTTTAACAGCATTGATATCCCGCTGGTTCAAAATATTAAGAATATGAATTTCAGCCTTGGTATTTCCGGCAACGGCAACAGCATACTCCAGTACGGGAATGGAATAATCAGACAAATCCACACAAACCATTATTTTGTTAATTTTTTTCATAAAATCCTCCAAATATTTTTCTAATGTTTCGGGTCTGATCTGCCAGAAATAAAAGTTCTCCTGCATCATAAAGCTGGGACACCACACCGTCAAAATTTTCTTCCGGCAAGTTAAAGGCATGTACAAACACCTTTCTAAAGCCTTGTTCAACATCGTCATAGGAGGTTAAAATGCTCAAAAGGCGACCGCCCCCCATGCGAATAATGTCAATGAGATTTTTCACACTACCCGGACTGTCATTTATTTTCAGGGCAAAAATCTGCCCTTTTTGGGCAGCACCGGTAAAGGACACAAGGCTTCTGAAAATATCGCTTTTGGTTATAATTCCGGTCAAATGGCCCTGATTGTTCTTCACCGGCATGCCGGAAATATTTTCCATGAGCATTTTTCGGGCCGCCTCTTCCACAGTGCAGTCTTCGGTGGTGGACAACACAGGGGAGGACATCATCTTTGTGATTTTCACCTTTCTTAACAAATCGCCAAGTTCATAAACGGCAAGGGTGGTGGCCTGGGAGGGCGTCGCCTTTTTAATATCGCCGTCGGTGACGATTCCCACAATTCGTCCCTTTTCCATCACCGGAAGCATGGAAATCACTTTTTTTTCAAACAGATCCGCAGCATCCATAAGAGAGGCATTTGCCTCCACGGTGTTGACGGGTGAACTCATCCATTTTTTTACCAGCATGGGCTTCCTCCTTTTTTGAATGGTGAAATGCCTTCATGACTGTGTTTAAGCAACTATCATGCCGATGAATGTCGCAACAATTTGTGTCTTTTGTTTTATTTTTTTTGATATGAAATACGCCACAAATCAGGGGCGTATCTTAAGCTTTGTTGTGGGCAAAACCGGATCAAAATACGATCTACCCGTGGTGAATATAGAAAAAAGAGTGTCAGATCATTTTACAGTTTGGAAAAAACAGCGAATCTGTCTTATAAATTTATGACTCAACTTTCGGGCTTCATTTCAAAGCCGGCATTTTTAAATGTACCGATGGGCTCAGTGTGCCGACGGGGTCAGGCTTTTGTTATTGATGTTATCGACCAAGGCCTTTACCAACGAAAAAAGCCTCGATAATGTCAATAACGAAAGCCTGACCCCACCACGAAATGCGAACACCGAAAGTTGAGTTTATGATTCAAAAAAGACGGTTGACAAAAAGTTCGGCTTGGTTTCATGCTTGCCCACCGCCATCGCCTTTTACCCAACACATTGAACTCAAGTTTGAATGTGGCAAAACTATTATTCAATGATGCCCTTTCTGTACCAATGTCTGGCCAGGTAAAGAAAAGGGGTATCTGCCGCAGCCACAGCCCATTTGAGCAAATAGGTGGTCCAGAAAATTTGCCACAATACCCCTGACGGATACACCCCGGCAAAGGCCACAAGGGTAAACACAGTTGAATCCATGAGCTGGCTGACCATGGTACTGGCATTGTTCCTCAACCACATCATGCGATCCTGGGGAAATTGTTTTCTCCAGAAATCATAGGCCCACACATCGTGGAACATGGAAATCAAATAAGCCATAAGACTTGCCCCGGCAATGCGCGGCATGATGGCAAATATGGTGGCAAGACTGGACTGGGCAAAATCGTCGGTGGCCGGCACAAATTTCAATGCCAGTGTCATGAGAAGGGTCATGGATAAAAGAGATAAAAAGCCAGCTTTTACAGCTTTTCCCGCCTCTTTCTTACCATAAATTTCCGATAAAATATCAGTCACCAGAAATGAAGAGGCATACACAATATTTCCCAGTGTGGCAGAAAAACCAAACAGATCCACCAGTTTGATCACCTGGATATTGGCCACAATGCAGGCAATGGGAACCCAGAGAAAAAGTCCGATTTTACCGAACAGACGAAAAAAAAGAAGAATCATTCCAAAATTGACCAGCAACATTACCAGCCATAGCGCTTCATTCATACCATACCTCCTGTTTTGTTTTAAGGCGGGAGCTTCGACCGCCGGGCCGGGGTAATATATATACGAAGTCATAAAAAATCAACTTTTTGCTACTCACCATAATTATTAAGAATTCAAAATAAAAAGCCATGACCCCTTCGGGAACTTTATTTGACCGAATTTGCTGCGTTACCAGGCGTTTGCGGTAGACAGATACAGCGGCATGCCCGGTGCCTTACATATTCGGCCAAATAAGGCTTTCAACTTTTAGGTTACATATTTAGGGTTGACATGATATTATCGGTATATTAAGAAAGTCAGTCAATAAGCATCCTGTAGGGTGCTGTAGTAAAAATTGGATTTAAAAAAATTTAAAATAACATGATAGGCCATGAAGGCTGGCAGAAGAATTTCTGCCCTTCCTTTATGGCCTTTTTTATTTGGGTAAAAATGATGCAGGTAAAAAAAATTTTTTTAAGGACCAACCGACCGGCAGTGCTTGGATTCTTGTTTTTATCTCTTTTAGGAACATTCTTTTTCTGTATCCAATGTGGAAGTTGCAAAATAGAATTTTCCATGGTGGTAAAAACAATATCTTCCCATGTCGGTTTCTTCCCTGAGATATCATCAATTCCCCGGATTATGCATACCATTGTCTGGAATATCAGACTCCCCAGAACAGTGCTGGCAATCCTGGTGGGAGTTTGCCTTTCCACGTCCGGTGCTGTTTTTCAGGGATGCTTTAAAAATCCCCTGGTGGAGCCCTATATCCTGGGAATCTCTTCCGGCGCTGCCTTTGGTGCGGCCCTGGGCATAGTTTTTCCCTCTTTTTTCATGTCAGTCCAGCTCCTGGCGTTCATCTTTGGATTCATGGCCGTGGGTATTACCTATTCCATGGCCAGGGTGAGGGGGAAAACTCCTACAGTGACACTGGTCCTGGCCGGTATCATAACCGGTTCCATTTTTGGTTCCCTTGTTGGAATTATTAAATACACGGCCCAGGACACGGCCCTGCGGGAAATTGTATTCTGGCTCATGGGTGGATTTTATTACGCTGGCTGGAGGGATGTTACCATGCTTTTTCCCATTGCCATGATCGGATTTATCATCATATGGATTTCCGGATGGAAGATCAACATTTTGTCCATGGGGGATCAAGAAGCCAGAAGCCTGGGCGTGAGCCCTGAAAAAAACAAATTCATGTTGATATCCCTTGCAACAATGATGACAGCTGCTGCTGTATCCTGTGTGGGCATCATCGCCTGGGTGGGTCTTATGATTCCCCATTCAGCAAGAATGATTACAGAACCGGACCATCGCATGGTGATACCTGTTTCCGCCCTGTTGGGGGCAATATATCTCATTGTCTGCGATACCATTGCAAGGACCCTGACCAATGCCGAAATCCCCATCGGCATTATCACATCCCTTGTGGGTGCCCCTTATCTTTTTTATCTGGTCAGAAGCAAGGGGCAAAGAATGTTTGGAGGATAATATGCTGTCGGTTAACAATATCTGTTTTGCGTACAATAATACCAAAGTCCTTGACGAGATCAGTTTTCACCTGGGTAAAGGAGAGCTTTGCGGACTTTTTGGTCCCAACGGGTCCGGCAAGACCACCCTTTTTAAATGCTGTCTTAAATTTATCCGCCCGGACCGGGGATCTGTTCGGTTCAACGGCAGGGATATAAAAAAATTTAAAACCAGGGAGATGGCAAAACAGGTGGCCTATGTTCCCCAGACCCATCAGCCCCCTTTTCCTTTTACCGTAAAAGAGATGGTGCTCATGGGAAGGACACCCCATTTGAATCGGTTTTACCTGCCGGGAAACCGGGATAAAAAGCTCATGGAACAGGCCATGGAGATGATCAACATATCCCACCTTGCCGATGAACCCTATGATATCCTTTCCGGTGGCCAGCAGCAAATGGTGCTCATAGCCAGGGCCCTGGCCCAGAATACCGACCTGATATTGCTTGATGAGCCCACATCTGCCCTGGATTTTAAAAACCAGGTGATTATATGGAAAGCCCTCAGAAGAATTGCAGATCAAGGCATCAGTATCCTGGCCTGTAGCCATGATCCTAATCATGTGGCCTGGTTCTGCGATACCACCGTGGTCTTAGGAAATTCAGGCCTGATTGCAAATGGAGATCCCGACCGGGTGCTCTGCCAGGATCTCATGGACAAAATTTATGAAAATACATGTCTGGTCAGGGATCTTGAAGATATGAAAATGATTGTTCCCAAAGGCTTGAATCGACACCGTGCCCAAATTATTGACTTTCCAATAACCGGTACGTCCTGACACTTTGGGTGGAGTTTCATATAAAACCCACATGGCTGTAATCTCCAGCCACAACGAATATAGGGTCGTAGACGCGGAGCCAAATGGTATTATGCCGCCGCCCCCCCGATGGGCAATGGGCCCGGACCGGAACTGTAGACAGCTCAATTGTCCGGTTCCTATTGCCCATCGGGGCGGCGGCTCTGCTGAGGCTGCCTTGGAGGCTGCTGTTTCATATAAAACTGCCACGGGCAGACCGTATTCAGATCCGGCTCTGCCCACAACAAAGCTTGAAATACACCCCTATTTGCGGAGTATTTCATATAAAAAAATCAAAAAGGAGAGACACCCTATGGAGTACAATAGAATTGACTGGAATGATGCCTGGAAAAATGAAATAGACCTCTGGCATGAGGCTTCGGGAAAAAGCTGTAAAGAATATTGGGATGACAAAAAATCTGCTGCGGTCTATTCAAAACGCCATATGGAACATCACCAGGCACGGGTTGAAAAAACCCTTAAGGAGCTTCCCCTGACACCGGAATCCAGGGTCCTTGATATTGGCGCAGGTCCCGGCAATCTGGCCATCCCCATGGCTGAAATTGTTAAATCAGTCACCACGGTGGAACCCTCTTTCGGGATGAATGATATCATGCAGGAGAGAATAAAAGATGAGAATATCATTAACATTAAATCTGTTAAGAAAACCTGGGAAGAGGTGGATCCCCAAAAAGACCTTTGCCCGCCCTATGATATTGTAATGGCATCCATGTCCCTTGGTATGCGGGATATCAGGGCTGCCATCGAGAAAATGAATCAGGTGTGCAAAGGATCTGTTGTGCTGTTCTGGCATGCCGGAACCCCGGGCTGGGAAGATATGCCCAATCAGTTGTGGCCCAAATTGTTTGGCAAACAATACCATGGAGGACCCAAGAGCGATATCTTGTTCCAGGTACTTTACCAGATGGGGATTTACCCGGAAGTCAAGGTTTTTCCCAATCATTTCCATGAAGTATTTTCTTCCATGGAAACAGCAATGTCATTTTATATCAAACGCTTTGAAAAAATTGAACCCCGGCACAGACCCTTTCTTGAATCCTATCTTAAAGAAAAATGTTTAAAAACCGACCAAGGTCTTGTCCATGGATTTGACCATATTGCCATGAAAATTTCATGGCAACATGGGGGAAGGGACAACGATGCATAAAATTGCAAAAATCGTCAATATAACAACAGTGATATTTATTGTTTTTGCATTGGCAGGCATCTGTGATGCCCGGCAAAAGGATGTTTTTACGGTCAAGGATTTCAGGGACAAGTCCATTGAAATCCCGACTCAGGTCAACCGGGTCGTTACCATCAGTGACGGCATGATAGAAGCGATAATGACAAGGCTTGGCCAGGCAAAAAAAATTGTGGGCATGGGGTCCGCCTGTATCCCCAAGATCTGGTCCTATTCCTTTCCCACCCTGGGCAGTAAAACCCATGAATATGCCCGGGGCATGAATCCAGTCACCCATCTCAACCCCTGGCTGATGGATATCCCCCTGGTATCAAAATTTGGAGCAGGTATTAATTATGAGAAAATTGCAGCGCTGAATCCTGACCTGATCATCATCCGCACGGGCTCCTGTTCTCTTTCAGCCGGGGATGACATCCTGGAAAAAAACATTTTCCTTCTGGAATCATTGGGCATTCCCCTGGTGGTTCTTAAAGGACCAAACACCTTTGAACAACCAAACATTTTGTCCATTGGCCGTGAAATAAAATTATTGGGCCAAATTTTCCAGGAAACCAAAGAAGCGGAACAACTTTCCTCTTACCTTGAATCCTGTGTGGAGCTGGTAAGGGAACGGACGGCAGATATAAACCCCTCAGATCAAAAACGCCTGCTCTTGATGGGGCTTTCTCCCAAGGCCAGGAGCCAGGGCGGTGCGGCCCATGTCAAAGGCGTGGAGACCGTTCAAAGCTATTTTCTCAAAAATTTTATCCATGCCAAAAACGCCTACCCCGGCAGGGGAGCCTGGAATATCCTCAATACCGAGCAATTGATTACCCTTGATCCTGATGTGATTATCCTGGTAACGGCCTGGGGATATCATCCGCCTTCTGAATTGTATGAAGCGCCCTATTACCAAAACCTGAAAGATATGAGGGCGGTGGCTGACAGATCTGTGGCAGCCCTGCCCTGGACCCCATGCAATTGCGAAAAAAGGCTTGAATATCCCATTGACGTCATGGTCATGGCCAAGGCAGCCTATCCTGAACGATTCAAAGATATCCACATGGGGCAATGGCTTTTGAAATTTTATCAAAATGTTTACAAGGTTGATGTCAAAACAGCCGGAGAACTTCGATCCTGCCAATGGATGGACTGGACCTGTGAGGAGTGATAAATGGATGAAAAGGACATGCTCAGAAGAGCGTTTTTCAATGAAAGGGCAGATACCTGGTTGGATAAATTTTATCAAAACCCTGAAACCGGGACCCATGATTTACATGCAGAAAAATTAAACAAAATTGTTGCAACCCTTAATATTGAACCGAATGACAGGGTGCTGGATGTGGGGTGTGGCAGCGGTGTTATGGTGCCGTATATATTGAATCGTCTTTCCCCAAAGGGTCGCCTGTTTGAGGTGGATTATGCTGAAAACATGATCACGGCAAACAAAAAGGAACATCATGATAAAAGGATCACATTTGTCTGTTCAGATGTCATGGACATGCCCTTTGAACCGTTCTTTTTTGATTCCATCATCTGTTTTGCCTGTTTTCCCCATTTCCAGGAGCAGGGCAAAGCATTGTCAAAACTGACAGAACTTTTAAAAACAAAAGGCGTCCTCACCATTGCTCACCTTCTTTCCTCAAAAGAAATTAAAGAGCACCACAACGGAAAAACTGCGGTGTCCCGGGACACGCTTCCGGTTAAACAAAAAATAACCCGTTTTTGTGAGGATTGCGGACTTGAGATTAAGATATTTAAGGATGAACCGGGAGAATATATTTTATCGGCAAAAAAGAGGTAATGCACCATAAAAAACAAAGGGGGAAAACAGGTGTTAATCCGGCAAAGATATAATACACCTGTTTTCCCGGGCCCTCCAGGGGAGGATTTTTAAACATATCAACAACCTTCCTTTCCTGTCAATCAGGGCTTTTAAAAATTTCATATGAAATACGCCGCAAATCAGGGGCGTATTTCAAGCTTTGCCGTGGGCAGATCCGGATGAAAATACGGTGTGCCCGTGGCAGGTATTGGATATCTTCCATAAATTTAAGGAAAGGAAAAATGACATGAAAGTTTTTAATCCCATGTTGTGGTTTTGCATGGTTCTTCTGATTTGCCGGGGCATGCCTGCAAATGCTTTGGAATCTGAAAAAATGAACAAAGACCAGACCGTGAATCTTGGCGAAATAACGGTCATGGCAGCCCAGCCGGGGGTGGAAATCTCTTCCGGGAAAACCGTAATCACCATGGATAAATTTATTAAACCCGGAGCCGTGACCACGGTGACTGATGTATTGACCCAGATCGGAGGGGTGGATGTGCAGCGCTCAAACGCTCTGATGGCAAGCCCCGGGGATGAAGTTTCCATCCGGGGACTCAATGAAGGACGCATGGTCATTGAAATTGACGGCAGACGGATAAATCAAACCGGTCATATGGGCAGATATATTGTGGACTGGTCCACCCTGACTCTGGATGATGTGGAACGAATCGAAATTATCCGGGGCGGTCATTCCGTGCTTCACCCCTTTGCCATCGGCGGTGTGATCAACATCATCACCAAAAAAGGCAATTCAGGAACAAAAATGGCCAAAGGCAATGTAAAGGCAGGATATGGCCGGTACAACTCCTCTAATTTTGCCGCATCCATTGACGCCAGCGCAAACAAATATGTGAACGTCCATTTTTCCGGAGCACAACAGGAAACAGACGGTTATTTAAGGAATAATTTTCAAAAAACAAAATCCATTAACGGACACATTGACATTCATCTTCCCAGCCAGGCCTCCCTTGATCTCAATGTAAAGTATTCCGATGTTGAGTATGGCATGCCGGTGATAAATGACCCCAATGATATTAATCCAGGGGTTGCAGCTGCTTATGACTCAGACTATCCCGTTTTCACCAGAAACAAAGACCAGCTCCGCCATCTCAACTGGCCCCAGCTGCCGGGGGCAGATACCCCACAATGGGAAAAACATACCACCTATCTCGATGCCATCTTCAAAATTCCGGCAGGTCCCGGAACCATAAAAGTTCACGGATTTATGACCGATGGACGGCGATGGACCAGCCTTTATAATAAAAAAGGAGAATTTTCCGAAGACGAATTCATGGATGACCGCACCCAGGGGCTGATTTTTGAATATGGGGATGTCAACCTTTGGGATATTCATGACTTTACCTTTGGCCTGGAATACCAGGAACTGGGGCAACCTTCCGGCACCAGGACCATTTACCGGGTTAAATCAGGGTATGTCCAGGATGTCATATCTCTTGGAGACAAATGGACCCTTACCCCGGGAATCAGGTATTACCGGGTGGACAAAGCAACCTATTATTCCTGGATGGATATGGGTTATTCAGCCATGCCGCCCGGATGGCCCTTCAGTGTTGCCAATAGCGGGAAAACCGAAACAGATTCAGATTTTTTTCCCAGCCTGAAACTGGATTACAAGGCAACCCCGGATACCACCCTTTATGCAGCTGTCAGTCGTTCTTACAGGTTGCCATGCCCCTGAGATTATTATTGGTGGGCGCGGTGCGCCTCCGAAACAAACAGCTCTCTTAACCCTGAAACAGCCATGGAATATGAACTGGGTATCATTCACAACCTTGACAGGATAAGCCTCAGGGCTTCAACCTGGTATTATAATATCAAAGATTTTATCAATGACAACGGCATTACCTCTCCCGGTTCCGGGGCCGGTTCCGATTGTCTGTACAATATTGATAATCTGGAACTCTATGGTTTTGAGCTGGAAACAGCCATGAAATTATCTGCAAAATTAAGGGCCAATGCAAGCTATGTGTTCCAGAAATATAAGGTTGCTCACACCGGCAATGAACAGGACTGGACCTATTATCTGCCTGCCACCCTTCCCAAACACAAAATAAAAATCATGGGAAAATATGAAATCATCCCTAAAGGATGGCTCCAGCTCAGTGCTAAGTATGTGGGGGCAAGGGATACCCAGAAGGGTGGTGAACTTGATGATTATATTGTCTGTGATGCAGGTTTTGAGAAAAAATTTAAATTTGGCGGCCTGGCATATTCAGCCAATGTTTTTGTCAATAATTTCACCGGAACCAACTACCAGGAGATCAGCGGATATTCCATGCCAAAACAGGTATGGGGCCTCATGATGGGTATTCAATTTTAAATTTCCCATTATGCCGCCCCCTCCGATGGGCAATGGTCCCGGACCGGAACTGTAGACAGTTCAATTGTCCGGTTCCTATTGCCCATCGGGGGGGCGGCTCTGCCTTAGCTTGCCCATAACGAAAAATGAAAAAAAGTAATTGCTGTGAATACCCAGCACCCAGTACCTGTGTTTCATATAAAAAAATCGAACAGATCCTCCTCTCCCACCTGTCAGAATACTTTACAACCTGTAAAACAAATTCAATTTACCGGTTATTCACCCATCCCGGTTCTTATCCCCATACGCACAAAGTTACCGTGTCAAAACAATTGGTTAATCTTTTTTTCAACCCCAGAGGCATATAACTTGCTCATAAGCCAGTTAACAGCAACGGCTCTATATGTACGTTGTTAATATTGACCCGGGGAAGTGGATTCCCACATCACAGAAAAAGTTCCATGGCAATCAATTGCACCTGACATTGGAGGGCGTATCAATGAGTGAATACAAAGATAAACTATTAGTTGTGCTGGACGGCTCGGAAAGATCTTTTAAAACCATAGAGTATCTCTGTGATTTTAAACCCTTTATTCAAAAAGAAATTGTGCTTTTTAATGTGTTCAACTCGGTGCCGGAGAGCTATTGGGACATGAGCAGTGAAGCGTTCAGCCGCAACGCCATGGCCCAGGCAAAGGGCTGGGAACTCCAGCGAAGAAAAGAGATGGAAGATTACATGGAACGGGCCAAATCATTGCTTGAGTCTGCCGGATATTCCCGCACCGGCATCTCCATCTGCATCAAAAATCGCAAAAAAGGCGTGGCCCGGGACATCATTGCCGAGGCCTCCAAGGGGTATTTTGCCGTGCTTGCCAGGAGACGGGGATATGGCGCACTTCTCCATGTGGTCATGGGCAGCACCACCACAAAACTTGTGGAAAATCTCTCTTCTGTGCCGGTGCTCCTGGCAGGTCTTAATAGAATCAACAATGCCATTTTTCTCACAGTGGATGGTTCCGAAGGCTCCAACCGGGCCGTGGATTTCACCGCCAATTTGGTTAAAGATTCCCAATGCCGCATTGTGCTGTGCAGCGTATTAAGGGATTTTGAACACATGGACATATCAAGCGAAAACGCCCCCGCCGGATCAGCAGAGTATGTTCAATCCTTTTTCAATTCCATGCAATCCGCCGTTGATGAGGCAGCAGAAAAACTCAAAGCCGCCGGTATCAAAAGTGAGCAAATTCAACGGAAAATCATCACAGGCACCAAAACAAGGGCAGGCAGTATTGCAAAGGCTGCAGAGGACGAAGGATGTGACACCATTGTCCTTGGCAGAAGGGGTAAATCCAATGTGCAGGATTTCGGTATTGGGCGGGTGCCCTGGAAGGTTATCCATGCAGCTCGTAAAATGACGGTGTGGATTGTTTCCTAATACTGGAGGAATCCATTTTACAGGCCATGGTCAAAGTCAAATTTTCGCGACATCTGGCCCATGCCAAAACCAAAATCCGGGATAATACACCGGGTACCACCTTGCTACCCGGCATAAAACAATACTCAAGGAGGAGATCCATGGGTACCATAAACATGCACAGGATGTTCAATCCCAAATCAGTGGCAGTCATCGGGGCCGGTGAACGTCCGGGTCGCATCGGGGCCGCCATAATGAACAATCTTTTAAACTGTGAATTCCCCGGAGAGGTGTACCCGGTAAATCCCAAATACGATACGGTCATGGGCCTGCCGTGCTTTTCCCGGGTGTCTGCCATTGGAAAACCTGTGGACACGGCCATCATTGCCACCCCCATCACAGGGGTACCGGACATTGTGGAAGAATGCGCCACAGCCGCCCTTGCCGGGGCTGTGATCATCTCCTCCGGCGGCAAGGAAATGGGGGCCTCCGGACGCAGGATAGAAAAGAAAATAATGGAAAGGGTGAAAAAAACCAACCTGCGCATCATTGGCCCCAATTGTCTTGGTATTGTGAACACGGCCAAAAAGTTCAACGCCAGTTTTGCCCATCAATCCCCCCTACCCGGCAAAATGGCTTTTCTCTCCCAGAGTGGCGCCGTGTGCACCTCTGTTCTGGACATGGCCATGCGGGAAAATGTGGGGTTCAGCCATTTTGTGAGCCTGGGCACCATGATGGATGTGGATTTCGCAGACATGATTGACTATCTTGGTTCCCTGAAATCCGTTGAAAGCATTGTGATGTATGTGGAAAACCTCACCAACATCAGAAGTTTCATGAGTGCGGCCCGTTCTGTATCGCGCATTAAACCCATCATTGCCTTGAAATCCGGCAGATCCAAGGCAGGGGCCAGGGCCGCCGCCTCCCACACCGGGGCCCTGGCCGGGGAAGATTCTGTGTACGATGCCGCATTTAAGCGGGCCGGTATTTTAAGGGTGAATGAGTTTGAAGAGCTCTTTGACTGCGCCGAGTTTCTGGCCAAACAAAAACAGCCCAGGGGAAAACGTCTTGCCATCATCACCAACTCCGGCGGTCCCGGTGTCATGGCCGCAGATGCCCTGGCAGAGTATGGTGTGGAACCGGCTGAGCTGAGCCCGGAGACCATTAAACAGCTGGATCAATTTCTCCCTGCCAACTGGAGTCGGGCAAATCCAGTGGATATTCTGGGGGATTCCCCCCCAAAACACTATCTCCAGGCTGTTCGTATCTGTCTGGACGCCCCGGAGGTGGACGGTTTGCTGCTGCTGTGTTCCCCGGCAGGCACCCTGAACCTGCCGGAGCTGGCCCGTCCCCTGGCAGAATTGCTCAAAAAAACCCCGTGCCCGGTGTTCACCGCATGGATCGGTGGCATAGACGTGGATAAAGCCAGGCAAATTCTCAATCAGTCCGGCATTATCACCTATGATGCCCCGGAGCGGGCTGTGCGGGCCTTTGTGGATCTATATCAATACGCCGGCAATATCCGGGCCCTCCAGGAGATCCCCATCCGCACCGACAAAAGACTGCTCATAGACAGAGCCGGTGCAAATCGCATCATTAAAGAAGGGCTTGAACAGGGCAATGGCATTCTCACCGAACTTGAGGCCAAAAAACTGCTGGAAGCCTATGGCATCCCTGTGAATCCCACAGAGCTTGCAGTGTCCCACACCCATGCCGTGGCAGTTGCCGAGAATATGGGGTTTCCCGTGGTCATGAAAATCTGTTCCAGGGATATTTTGCACAAATCCGATGCCGGTGGGGTACTGTTGAACCTGGAAGATCGGGATGACGTTAAAATCGGTTTTCAGAAACTCATGGACAATGCCCTGGCATACGCCCCGGATGCAGATATTGCCGGGGTTACCCTGCAACCCATGTCCCTGGCAGCGGACTATGAGCTGATCCTCGGTGCCAGGCAGGATAAGGATTTTGGCCCCATACTGCTCTTTGGCATGGGCGGAATTCTCACGGAAATTTTTAAAGACATGGCAACGGCATTGCCCCCCCTGAACCGTCCCCTGGCCCGGCGTTTGATCATGGAAACCAAGATATCCCAGGTGCTCCACGGGTATCGCAATATTAAAAAAATCGACCTGGAAGCCATGGAAGAAACCCTGATACGTCTGGGCCGACTGGTATCGGATTTCCCTGAAATCCAGGAGATGGACATTAACCCCATGATGGTCAAACAAGGCAAATATTTTGCCGTGGACGCAAGGGTGCTGTTAACACCCACCACAGCAACGGGCAGCAGCCATCTTGTGATCAGTCCCTATCCCTGGCAGTACGAAACCGTGGATGAAACCATTGACGGCATTTCTATTTTTATCCGTCCCATCCGCCCCGGTGATGCTTCCCTTGTGATTGAACATTTCAATGCCCTGTCCCCCCGCAGTGTGTACATGCGATTTTTCACCCCCGTGAAACAGCTCTCCCACAGCATGCTCGTCCGGCTGACCCAGATTGATTACGACCGGGAAATTGCCCTGGTGGCCCTGGTTCATGAAGAAAAAAAGCAAAAAATGGCGGGCATTGCCCGGGTTATATTTGAGCCCGACGGTAAAAGCGGCGAATTTGCCGTGGCCGTGGCCGATCAATGGCAGGGCAAGGGCATTGGTGCATCTTTATTGAAACGCTGCCTGAGCTACACAAAGAACAAGGGGCTTACAAGGGTGTGGGGACTTGTGATTGCCGAAAACAGGCAGATGGTGAAACTGGGGAAAAAGCTTGGATTTGATATTCGCATGGTACCCGGATCATCGGAATATGAGCTGGAGATTGATCTGACTGCCCACAATGCCATGGGGCAGCCCGGCAAAACTTGAAAATGGTATCATGCCGCCCCCCCGAGGAGTAATGGTCCCGGCCCGGAACTGTAGACAGCTCGATTGGCCGGTTCCTATTACCCCTCGGGGGGGCTCTGCTGAGGTTGTCCGGAAGTAACCTCCAGGCACAACGAATAATGAAAAAGTAGTTGCTGTTAACACCCAGCACCTGCTTTTGACAAGGCCATTGACTGAAAGGATAAAGAGACCATGGAACATGTTCCAGAAGACCGACATATTTTTTACCAGGTATTGACCAGAAAAATCACCATGCTCATTGTCATTGTCTCGTTTTTCCCCATGCTGCTTACCACGGGCATTCTCTTTTCCCGTTTCAATGGGGCCTATGCAGACAAGGTACGTGCCCACATTTCCGAACTTGTCCAGAAACATACCCAGAACATTGATACCTTTCTGGCGGAAAAAACCGGGAACATCCGTTTTATGGCCCAGAACTTTAATCCCCGGCAGCAGTCTGCAGAAGCATTTTTAAAGCAAAATCTGGCTCTTTTGAAAAAAGAGTACGGTGATGTATTCACCGATGTGGGACTGGTGGATGACAAGGGCATTCAGTTTGCCTATGAAGGACCTTTTAACCTGAAAAATGCCGATTATTCATCGGCACAATGGTTTCTCATGGCCCAGGACCAATCGGTTTACATCAGCGATGTATTTGCAGGTCTCAGGGGGCATCCCCATTTTATCATTGCCGTACATCTGCAAGGGCAGGACTCCCATTATATTTTACGATCCACCATTAATTTTGGTGCCTTTAACTCCCTGGTGGAAAACATTCATCTGGGCAAAACCGGCATGGCTTTTATTGTCAATGCCCGGGGAAGCCTCCAGACCCAGACCCATGTGGACCTTTTGCCGGAGGTAATTCAATCGGTTCCCAAACCAAAGGATTTTAATGATAAAGCCACTGTGTTTATAAAAAAAGAGGACAACACCGGCCGGGAATATGTATGCGTGGCAGCCATGTTCAAAAACATTGACTGGATGATGGTGTTTCACCAGGATCTTGACGATGCTTTCCGGGATTTACAAAGCACCAAATGGCTCACCCTCAGTATTTTTACTCTGGGATGTATTGCCATCGTGTTTGTGGCCTTTGCCCTTCCCCGGAATATCGTACACCTGTTGTCCAGTGCCGATAAAAAAAGCGAAGTCATGAACCGCCAGGTGGTGGAGAGCGGTAAACTTGCCACCATTGGCGAGCTTGCCGCCGGGATTGCCCATGAAATCAACAACCCTGTGGCCATCATGGTGGAGGAGGCGGGCTGGATAGAAGATCTTCTGGAAGAAGAGGATCTTAAACAATGCGAAAATCTCGACGAGTTCACCCGGGCGCTTCGCCAGATCAACACCCAGGGAAGACGCTGCAAAGAGATCACCCATAAATTATTAAGCTTTGCCAGGAAAACCGATTCCACCATCAATGATGTTCAGGTCAACGATTCCATCAGGGAGATCGTATCCTTGACAGGTCAGATGGCCCGGTACAACAACGTCATCATTGAAACCCGTCTCAATGAAGGCATTCCATATATCAGGATATCCCCTTCGGAACTGCAGCAGGTGATCTTGAACCTGATCAACAATGCCATTGATGCCATGGAAAAAACCGGGGGAACCATCAGCATTGAAACCAAAATCAGCCACATTGAAAACAAACATCTGGTCATTGTGATCCAGGATAACGGCCCCGGCATTCCCCGGGATAACCTTGCCCGGATATTTGACCCTTTTTTCACCACAAAACCCGTGGGCAAAGGCACGGGCCTTGGCCTTTCCATCTGCTACGGCATCATTGAAAAAATGAACGGCAAAATTGATGTCCAAAGTGAGGTGGGGGCGGGTACAAAATTTCGCATATGGATACCGTTCCAGGAAATAGAGGAACAAACAACATAAAGGAGAGAAAATATGAAACAGATTAATTTATTGATGGTGGATGATGAAAAAGGTTTTTTGGATACCATTATCAAACGGCTGAAAAAAAGAGATGTGAATGTATCCGGCGTATACAGCGGCAAAGAGGCCCTGGCATTTCTTGACAAAAACAAAAACGTTGAAGTGGTGATTCTGGATGTGAAAATGCCTGGAATGGACGGCATGGAAACCCTGATTGAAATCAAAAAACAATGCCCCCTGGTGGAGGTGATCATGCTGACAGGGCACGCCACAGTGGAAACCGCCATTGACGGCATGAAAATGGGGGCCTTTGATTACCTGATGAAACCCTGTGACATCAATGTGCTTATCTCCAAGGTAGAAGAAGCGGTGGCAAAGAAAAAAGCCCATGAAGACAAGATCACCGAGGCACGCATCAAAGAGATCACCCAGCGAATGGCGTGAGGCAAACCATGGATCAGAACAAAGATAAAAATCGCACGATCAGTGTCCTGCTGGTGGATGATGAAAAGGGATATTTAAATGTTCTGTCCAACCGGCTGTCAAAACGATCCATCCATGCCACCAAGGCGTTCAGCGGCACCCAGGGCATACAGATCCTTCGAAAGCACGATTTTGATGTGGTGGTACTGGATCTTAAAATGGAGGACATGGACGGCATTGAAGTGTTGAAAATCATGAAAAAAATGGTGCCGGATCTGCCGGTGATCATTCTCACCGGTCATGGCTCCCAGACAGCGGCCCGGGAGGGCATGGCCCAGGGTGCCTTTGATTATTTGAGTAAACCCTGTGAACTCCAGGAACTCATGGATAAGATCCGTGACGCTCACAAAAACCGGGAGCCCCTTTAAAACTTATTTCCACTGGATGATGAAATTTTCCGACCCAAACCCGGGGCAGCCGGGTTAAACAGCATCGGTATTTAAAGCATCGTCCCAGGGGTTGCCCTCATAATAACCCCTCCCAAAGGGTACGCACAATGGAACGACAATTGTTTCTGCAAGGAGAAAAAAATAATGTATAAAACAAATGGATTCAAGCTCTGTGTGGCATTACTTCTGGGTATTATCGTCTTTCTCCTGCCCAGACCCGAAGGCACACAATTTAAAATCACAGGAGATACAACCCAGGCCCTTTTGCAAGGGGTTTCCGGCCATTTCACTGCGGTTCCCCCGGGGGGGAAAAAGACAGAAGGTTATATTTTAAAAGTCAATACACCGGGATCACTGGAGGCCAGCGCAAAATTTTTACGCCAGAAAGTTGCAGATCTAAACCTTGACAACGTTGAGGTGAATTATGTGGATGGATTATCCCCCAAGGCCAAACGCTTTTTGTCCATTCTGGCGGTTCTGGTGATGTTGTTTGTCATTGAACCCATTCCTCTGGAAATCACAGCAGTGTGCATTGGTGTGTTTCTGGTGATCATGGGCATCACAGACGTGAAAAGTGCCTGGGCACCCTATATGCATCCGGTGGTGATCTTTATCATGTGCTGCCTGATTTTTGCCATTTCCCTGGATAAAGCCGGGTTAACAAAACGCCTTGGATATTATATCATTAAAAAGGCAGGCAACAGTATCACCCGGTTTACCTTTATCATTGCCATTGGGCTTGGCCTTGCATCATCTTTTATGCACGATGCTGCCGCCTGTGCCATCGGTATTGTCACCATGCTGCCACTGATGCGGGCCGCAGGCATAGAGCCCCAGACCCGGACAGCCAAGTTCATGATGCTCTCTTTGCCCTTTGCCTGCTCCTGCGGCGGCATGGGCACCCTGGTCGGGGGAGGAAGATGCATGGTATCAGCGGCATTTTTACAGGAATTCACCGGCATTGAAATCACCTTTTTTCAATGGATCATGTATGCCATGCCCGCAGCCATTATAACGGTGCCTGCGGCGGTGTTCATCGTATATATGGTTTACCGACCTGATCCTAAATTTAAATTGCCTGATTTTGATGAAGATCTGGGGCCCATGACGGCCCTGGAGAAAAAAACCGTCACCGTCATTGCCCTTTCCTTTGCCATGTGGCTAACCAAGGGTCTCCATGGCATTGATTATTCTGTCACCGGTATGTTGGGTGTCACAGCCCTTGTTCTTTGCAAGGTGCTGCGCTGGCGGGACATCAATGATAACCTTGAGTGGGGAACGGCCCTTTTTATCTTTGGCGGGGGCATCTCCTTGGGACTTGCCATGGGCTATTCCGGGGCCGCCGACTATTTTGCCCATCTGTTCTTCCCGTTGATCCAGGGAAAGGGATGGCTTGTGCTCTTCATCGGTGTGGGCGTATTTGGCGCCCTGGTGACCAATGCCATGGCCAATGTGGCAGCAGCTGCCCTGATTCTGCCCATTGTAATTCCCATGGCCCAACTGGAAGGCGTGGACCCCACGGTGCTGGCACTGTGCCTTGGAATGGCCACATCCTTTGCCATGTTATTGGTCATTGGATGCCCCCCCAATGCCATTGCCTACAGTTATAAATATTTTAAATCATCGGATCTCACCAAATTGGGCCTTGTGGCCACTCCGGCCCTTTTAACCATACTTGTGGTGGTGGCCGGTGTGTGGTGGAAAATACTGGGTCTGGTTTAAAAAAATGGGGGTCCCGGCCCGGCTCATGCCTTACGGCCCCCAATTGACAGGAGAAACAAAATGACAACCCACGCCGGTGATAAAATCCGCCTTTTGCTGGTGGATGACGAAGAAGGCTTTCGTGCCGCCATTGCCAGAAGACTTGCCAAAAGGGGCATGGCCCCTGCCCAGGCCTCCTCCGGGGAGGAGTGCCTTACCCTTCTTGACACATCACCCATGGATGTGGTGGTGCTGGATGTGAGAATGCCCGGCATGAACGGTATTGACACCTTAAAAGCCATTAAAACAAATCATAAGGATATTCAGGTGATTCTCCTCACAGGGAATGCCGCCGTATCCGACGGCATTGAGGGTATTAAATCCGGGGCCTTTGATTATTTGACCAAACCGGTGGAAATTGATCATTTGTTTAATAAAATCAAGCAGGCCTTTGGCATGATCCAGCTGGAGGAAGAAAAACGTCAGCAACTGGCATACCGGGAAAAGCTTGAAAAAAAAATGGTTGATACAGACCGTCTGGCTGCATTGGGCACCCTGTCCACGGGCATTGCCCATGAAATCAACAATCCCCTGGCCATTATCAACGAAGCTGCAGGGGTCATTAAGCAGATTCTGGAGGCACCGGACATGGCACAACTCCCCCGGCAGGGGGATCTATTAATGGCCCTTGATAAAATCGAAACCAGTATTAAAAGAGCCGGTAAGATTACCCAACAGCTTCTGGGGCATGTGAAAAAACAGGGGCCCCGGCTGGCCACCACCGATATGAGATTACTGATTCTGGAAACACTGGCCCTTTTAAAGGGTGGAATAAAGAAAAAACAGATAAATATCCTCTGGAAAACCGAGGAAAAAGAGCATATGCTTATCACTGATCCCTATCAGATCCGCCAGGTTCTGGTAAATCTGATAACCAACGCCATTCATGCCCTGGATACCAACGGTACCATCAGCCTTTCCATCCATGAAACACCGGCGTATATGATTCTGGGCATTGAAGACGACGGTGTGGGGATTTCATCGGATAATCTGGGGAAAATATTTGATCCTTTTTTCACCACTAAATCCTTTGATCAGGGAACAGGGCTTGGACTTTTTGTGGTGAATAAAATTATCACCGGGCTCAACGGTGAAATTGAGGTGGAAAGTCACCCGGGTCAAGGTACGGTGTTTATGATCAAACTGCCCTTAAATTCCGGGGGCATGGCACAATAAATAGTGAAAATGGTAATATGCCGCCGCCCCCCCGATGGGAATTCGAGACTGCGATGTAATGGGGCTGCCCCAATAAACGATAACAACAAAGGAGAAGGAAAAATGATAAAAATACCTGCCAAGGTCTTGATTGTGGATGATGAAAAAGATTTTGTTGATATGTTTTCACTGCGCTTAAAGGGACAGGGTGAGATCGTATCCACCGCTGCCGGCGGCAAAGAAGCCCTTGAGGTGCTTGGGAAAAAACCCATTGATGTGGTGATTCTGGATATCCGCATGCCGGGCATGGACGGCATTGACACCTTAAAGGAAATTAAGCGATTATATCCCCTGGTGGAGGTGATCCTGCTCACCGGCCACGGCTCCACAGAAACCGCTGTGGACGGCATGAAGCTCGGGGCCTTTGATTATCTCATGAAGCCTGCGGATTTTGATGATATCCGCATAAAACTGGAAAATGCCAGAAAACGAAAAGATGAGCAGGAAGAACGCATCCGCAAGGCCGAAGTCCGGCTTCTTTTGCGACGTAGCGGTGATGTGTGATATTGGTATTGGGTGCTGGGTACTGGGTTCTGGGTGCTGGGATTTGGGGCCTTTCCATTTCCCGGGAACTATTTCACAAACAAGATAGAGGACATTGGCATGCTTCATTTTCCAGTTTACACGTTTTAGAAAGAGATACCCATTTTCCGGGAGCAACTTGATCTAAAAGTGTAAACTACTTTTGAAGTTGTATGAAAGATGCCAGGACATTCAGGTGGTATAAAGGATGGCCGAAATTCAAGCTATGGATGATATTGTAACTTCTGCGAAAGGGCAGAGCATGATAATGATCACAAAACGAAAATTTCAACTGAGCCTTAAAAACCGGGTATACCTGCTCAATGCCATTTTATTGTGCATCACCCTCATCGGGGCCATGCTCATGATCTGGTATACCTATAAAACCGAAAAAATATTCAGGGAAATTGTTGATCGAAACGTTGTGATTTTTCAATCTGCCGAAGCCCTTTCCACCTCCCTTGTCAACCAGAAGGGATTTATTTCCTATTATCTGTTAGACGGTGATCCTGCCTGGATTGGTGAGTTAAAACAATACATGTCCCTTTTTGAGGAACACCTGGCAACGGTGAAATCCCTTGTGCAGGAAAAATGGGAAAAGGATGCCGTGGCCCAGATCCAGGCAGAGTATGACTATTGCGTCATGACCAAAAACAAGGTCATAGAACTCTACGATGCCGGCAAGACTCAAAAGGGGGCAAGGCTTCACAAGGATGCCAAGGCCCATTTTGCCCGTATTTTTGAATTGTGTGATCAGTTCAACTCCTTTCATAAAGATAAAATCTCCCAGGCCATCAACACCAGCCGCACAGAGTCCAATCACTTAAGATACATTGCCTTGATGGCTGTTATCACCGTCATTGTTTTAAGTCTTTTAATCAATTATATTTTCAACCGCCACATCCTGGACCCCATTCGAAAACTGGCAGCCGAGGCCCATGGACAGGGGTGTAACGCCCCTGTTGCAAATGAGGTAACAGCCTTAAAAGAAAGCGTTTATGGACTCATGGAAAATGCGGAACAAACCCATCAGGAACTAAAACGAAGCCAGGAGACCCTTATGCAATCAGAAAAAATGGCTCTGGTGGGAAAACTTGCTGCGGGCACGGCCCACAGCATCAGGAACCCATTGACATCTGTTAAGATGAGACTTTTTTCATTGAATCGTTCCTGCAGCTTCACCGAGGCGCAACAGGAAGATTTTAATGTGATTTCAGGGGAGATCAAGCAGATTAACAAAATTCTGGAAAACTTCCTGGAGTTTGCCAGGCCCCCCAGGCTAAAAACCATCATGAAAAGTCCCTCAGTGGTGGTGGACAGTGCATTGAACCTCTTAAAACAGCGATTAAAATCCTACCAGGTGGCAGCAAGCATTGTGCGCAAAAGGCCGCTTCAAAAAACCTTAATTGATCCGGAGCAGCTCAAAGAGGTGGTGGTGAACATTATCATAAATGCCTGTGAAGCCATGGAGGGCGGTGGCATCATTGCCGTCCATGAGGCAGAACAATATATTGAGCCCCTTAAAAAAGTGGATGTCATCACCATCACCGACAATGGACCGGGTATCCCCCAGGAGATTAAAGGGGAGGTGTTTAATCCCTTTTTCACCACCAAGGATGACGGCACCGGCCTGGGGCTGAACATTGCATTTAATATCATCAGTCAGCATGGCGGATGGCTGGATGTAAAGAGCCGGGAGGGGGAAGGTGCATCCTTTATCATCACCCTTCCGGTGAAGGATATATAAAATGGATACCATTCTGGTTATTGACGATGATGATCAATTGAGAAAAAGTTTTGCCAAGCTTCTGGTGGAAGAAAAATACAAGGTCTTGACAGCGGCCTCGGGGGAGGGGGGCATTGAGGTTGTGGCCCATAACCACCTGGATCTGATCCTTCTGGACATGCGCCTGCCCGGCATGAACGGCATGGAAACCTTTAAAAAGATTAAAACCATTGATGCCAAGCTGCCTGTGATCATCATCACCGCTTACAGCACAACGGACATTGCCATAGAAGCCACCAAGCTCGGGGCCTATGATTATATTCTCAAACCCTTTGATATTCCAGACATGCTCACGTTGATAAAGCAGGCCATTGATGCAGGCTATTGCATGCGCTCTCCAGTGCAGGTGGATGCGGCATCCTGTGACCATGCCGGGGATGCCATTGTGGGCCAGAGCCGACTCATGCAGGGGGTTTATAAAAAAATAGGACGGGTGTCCCAAACCGATGCCACCGTGCTCATCCAGGGGGATTCCGGCACCGGCAAGGAGCTGGTGGCCCGGGCCGTGTACCAGCACAGCAACCGGTCGGACAAACCGTTTTTGATCATCAACTGTGTGGCCATTCCTGAGCATCTTCTGGAAAGTGAGCTGTTCGGGTATGAAAAAGGCGCTTTCACCGGAGCCACCCAGCGCCACATCGGAAAAATTGAACAGGCCCATGGGGGCACGGTGTTTCTGGATGAAATCGGGGACATGCCCCTGAACATCCAAGCCAAGATATTAAGGCTGCTCCAGGAGCGACGCATTGAGCGTCTGGGCGGAGAAGAGACCATTTCCGTGGATGTAAGAATCATTGCCGCCACCAACAAACACCTGGAAAAGGCCATTGCAGACGGGGAGTTCCGGGAGGATCTTTATTTTCGACTCAAGGTGGTGACCATTGAACTGCCACCCTTGCGGGAACGCCGGGAGGATATCACCACCTTGATCACCCATTACATGGAAAAATTCTCCCATGAGTTAAAGGTGGACAACCCCGGGATTCATAAGCAGGCCCTGGGTCTTTTAAACCGCTATGACTGGCCCGGCAATGTGCGGGAACTGTCCAACATGATCCAGAAGGTGTTGATTTTCAACCGGGGGGCCCCGGTATCTCTGGTGGATGTGGAACAGATTCTCCATAAAAAAAATGAAGAGGGGAACCAGGAGCACATTGACTCTGATATATTGAAAAAATGGGTGTGGCAGCAATTGTCAAGCCCGTCTGAACCCCATCGGTTTGAAGATTTCATGGATACCCTGGCCAATATTGTGGTTTCCCAGGCATTAACATTTACCAATGGGAATCGGTCCCAGGCGGCCCGGCTGCTGGAGATTTCCCGCCCTACCCTTCATGCCAAGATGGATAAGTATGATATTAAATTTAAGATTGATGTTTCATAGCTTGGCTGGCTTCCTCACTTTTCCATTCACATATTTCTTCAAAATTAAGATACAAGTCAAAAACTTTATATATGAAATACTCCTCAGATCTGTGGAGTATTTCTATTTTTGTTGTGGGTAAAAGCGGATCAACATGTGGTCTGCCCGTGGCAGTTATAATGAAAGCGGCTTATGACTCAAGTTGTGTTTTATAAACTTATTGACACTTGCGGCCCAGGAGTATAAGAAACAATTGTTATAAATTTTGATTTATAACTCATTTAAAAAACGCCAAAGAATGCTTTTAGACAAAGTTTTTTTGTATTTATGACTTATTTGATCTTTTTGGGAATTGATGAAAAGCACACATATTGTAATTATGAAGTTTCTGGATAACATTCAAATTTGCTGTGTATGTGGTTAGAAAAATGGTTTAAAATCTATTTATAGAAGGTTTAAGCCTTCTGCAAATTGAATTATACAGAACTACACAACAACTTGTTGTAAAACTTATCTTCAAATTGCATTTTCAAAATCATGAGGTTCCATGTTGCAAAAAGTTGAAATCATAAACTCTTTCATTCAGGGTTTTGGTATATTTTTTGGTGTTATTGCGGGTACTGCTGTAACTATCTGTTCACAATGGCTAATGAATAAACGTGTAGAAAAGCAAAAGATAAAAAATATAGCGATAGAACTTACTTTCATGCAACAACAAATAAAATCTTGGCTTTCCTCGTTCAGTTTGTATCGCAATGCAATCAATGGCGACGCTTTAGAAACATGGGCTGAATACATAGATGTGTCAAAAGTTTTAAAAACATCTTTAATTGAATCATTTACCTCTGGATTGATCTACAAACATCTCGATAACTCTTTGGCAGCAGACATTCAACTGGCATTAACAGACCTCTCTATAGCCATGGAACAAGTAATCAATAAAAAAATTAGCGAACAAAGAATGAATTTTGATAAAAAGAAAGCCATTGTTGATTTGAATTTTTTTGAAAAAAAGTTAAAACAACACGAAAAGGCAGTTACAAAGGCCCTTCAATGTTTGGGGTAAATTGATATTTGCCCGAAGCAAAACACACAATGGACAAATTTCTGATATCATGAGGTATGTTTTCTTTCCATATAGTTTCTCCTTAAAAATATTTTACAACAGGTGGGTGAACCGGACAGCAAGGGTCTCCTTCTTTTTAAAGATTGAAAAAACTTTTAAATGGTATGCTTTCAATTAACTTTTTTGGAAACCCTTGCTGCCCGTTACCCAAGCGTTGGGCAAAAACAAAGAACATGTAATCTAAACTACTGATTTAAATGGAGCTTTTTAGTGGGTGTACACGACAAAGAAATTTTTCTCTCTTATTCAAAACAGGATGATATTTTTGCCTCAAAATTTCGAAAAATTTTAAATGACTTATTTGGCAAAGAAATTTGGCTACGCGATTTCGATCTAAATGCCGGGGATTTAGTGATAGACTGCATAGGTGAAGCAATTGCTGAAGCCAAGTGGTTTATCATTCTTTTATCGTTTAATTCAGTACAGTCTAAATGGCTGAAAATGGAGGCAGATCTTGCGACATTTAGAGCATTAAACGATCAAAATTTTGAAATCATTGTACTCAAATTAGATGAAGCCCCAATCCCACCTCACTTAAAAATTCCATTTTCGAAATTGACACTCATAGATTTTTCCAGTTGCCAAGACGATGAAGCTGAATTACTTGACCTTGCAGACTATATTGACCGAACTGAAACCACTCAAAAAAATACCTTAATTTATGTAGACCGAGGAGGTGATGCAGACAGTTTTTCATTATTGACACGACAAAATAGAATTATTTTTATTTTAGGTTGGGCCGGGATTGGAAAAACAGCATTTGTTTTGAATCGTGTATCAGAAAGGCTCAAAAAACGTGTAGTAAAAATTTCGTTGACTCGTGGCCATTCAATGGATTTAGTCGCTCGTCAAATAATCCGTGAAACACATTTTCCTGCCCCACCAACAGATAAATCAGTACCAGATGAAGAATTGTTAAATATGGCAATCTCATCTTTTGAAAAACGTTCTAAGTACTTCTTTCTTTTTATAGATAATGCTGAAGAGGGGCTTGATGTGTCAAATCAAGTCGTTCCTTACTTGGAAAAACTTCTTTTGAATTTTGTCAGGGCTGGAATTGACAGTCACATTATCCTATCGACAAGTCGTTTTCCTGAATATTCTCCAGATATAGCAAAAAAAGCCGATTTAATGCGCCTTAATCAATTAGATAATGAATATATCCGAGAATGCATCGACTTGTGGTTGGAAGGGACAAAAAACCACAAGCGAATAATGAAAATGCCTGAAATGGAGGATGTTCTGGAACTTATTTCAGGGCATCCTCTTGCTGCTAAAATGATAGCTTCCAAACTAAGAGTACGTCCTTTAACTGAACTTATCGCTCCAACAGCAAAAAAACGCTTTCAGCTAAAATTCGCCGAATACATATTAAAGGAAGCAGACAAAGATATTTTAACAAAGGTACATCTACATATTTTATATGCCCTTGCAATAATACATGAACCGATCCTTTTTGAAGATTTGCTGGCAATAAAAGAAATATCAAAGTTTCCATTAGAAGACGTTCGTCAAGCCCGTATCGAATTAACAGATTGGTTTTTCATCGAACAAAATTATGAGCTTATGAGTTTGCATAATTTTTTACGTACATACTTTAATGACTCATTAGATGCAAAAAAAGACCTATTTGAGTCAATTGCCTTAGATTTTGGAGAGTATGCATTCAATAAATCTATAGAATTGAATAATAAACTTATTGATAGAGGTCATGGTGTTACAGATAGCAGTGAATCCAAAGTGTTGCATTGTTCCAATGAACTTCTACGTTACGCTGTTCCGGCTGGAATATTATTGCGAGCTACTGGAAAAGAAGATTTAGCGAATAAGCTTCCAATTCAAATCAAGGGTACATTGCGTGAATTAGTGTATTATTTTTACCAAAAAAAGCGTGATTACGGTCAAGCAATACTCTTTGCTGAAAAATGGTTAAAAATAAATCCTAATGATTTGGATATTATATTATACCAAGCTCGTAGCTATAGAAATCTTCGTAATGAAATTTCATTTAAAAAGGCAGCCAAATTACTTGCAGAACTTGAAAGACGGGATTATGGAAAAAGATTTGCAGCTAGAGTCTTCCGAGAAAAAGCTCTGTTAGCTCAGTTTAGTGATAACATTGAAGAAGCCAAAAAATATTTCCGTCAAGGTATTGAAGTTTACACTTTATCCCCATACCCGGAGAATCGTACTGGCTTAGCACAAATATTATTAAAAGAAGCTGATGAGCTACCATCTTGGTCTCCCCAAAGAATAGAATTAGCCTGCGAAGCAAGAAAACTTCTAGAAAAAGCAAGGGAATACAGCGCTTTTTTCGATAGATATCACATAGGTACTTACATTGAAGCTTTATTTCAAACAGATGATGTTGAAACTGTATTACCATTATTAGAAGAGGCTTTAGAAGATAGGCCAGATGATAAAAGATTGAATTACCGTTTGGCTGAAATATTACGAAAAAGAGGCGCATACGAGGAAGCTGCCACTTATGCCAATAAAGCTCTTCAAAAAGGTTCGTATAAAGCTGCTTTAACTCTTGCCAATATATTTCATACACAAGGGGTCATAATGGCTGAATATGGAGACAGCGAGGGAGCAAATCAAAAATTTAATAAAGGAATAGAAGTCGTTAATAATTTCATTCCTGAGTATGGTCATGACCAAGAAGTTGCGGATTCAATCGCTTCAAAAATTTTTAGAGCAATGGGAAATTGGAAAGACGCGGAGAAAAGAGTGGAACATTATAATTCCTCGCGTAATCCTTACACCATATACGAGCAATGCAAAGTAGCTTTGAATGAAGTTTCAACAATAATTGAAAGAGGAGAATATGATAAGGCATTGATTAAAATTAATTACATGCAAGAATTGATAGAAAAATATTCTAGCAGCCAAGAATTACCTCAACCTCTTGTTGAAATTCGAAATGAAACTTATTTATACCAAAAACATATTTCAAGTATTCAAACAGATCAGATATAATAAATTCCTCTGGAGAGCCCTTATGTCAACCGCGTATAAATATGATGTCTTTATTAGCTATTCTCACAAAGACCGTCTTTGGGTAACAAAAGAACTTCTTCCCAAATTAGAACAGCACCGGTTTAAAATTTTTATCGATTTTCGTGATTTTCAAAGCGGAAGATTTAGCGTTACAGAAATGGAACGAGGAGTAAACTCAAGCAAACGAGTATTGTTAGTTCTCACTGATGACTATATAAAAAGCGATTGGGGAACATTTGAAAATGTTATGGGGCAAACAACAGATCCAGCAGCAATAAATCGCAAACGCATTCCAGTATTGAGAGGTTCATGCGATATACCTTTACGTTTACAAATTATTCATTATAGAGATTTAAGGAATAATGATTCACAACAATGGGATCTTCTTATACGAGATCTAATATAACACGTAACAAACGATACTAAGATAGATTATTAACAAATTGCCCAACATAACGGTAGAGCAGACCGCGAGAACGTTTGCCGCTTGTCCGTAAGTCATCGGCGCGGCTGCTCACCTCAACGTTGGGTTGGCGCTCCGCGCCAACCCAACGCCCGCAGTAAAAGCCAGGATCATGTGGCGCGCAGCGCAACCCAACAACGCAGTTCAAACTGACTCTGGCACCTTAACTGCGGGCGTTAACTTATCTATAATAATCAGGAGTGCTCAGTGAGCATATCAACAAGAAAAATCATTCATTATAGCATCAAAATAGAAAACAATAAAACCGGTGATGTGGTTGATGCTACGAAATTGCAAGAATGCTTTCGTGCTATAATGAAGCTCAAAAATCAAAAAAGAGTTTATGACAATCCGCTATTAAATCGTTTTCATTTGTTGTTTTCGTATACAGAAAAAAATGAATATGCATGGGGTTACTTCAAATCAGCAAAATATAATCATAGACCCGATCTGATAGACAAGGAAAATCTATCAGAGAGGAGCAATCCTAAAAGAATGACTGAAGGTGAAGGTGAAAAAACACACTTTGCAATGGGGGTAAAAAATAATGAAATACTACTTCTGCTCGAAATCAAAAGAGATGGCGTTCAAGTAAATACTTTTCAAACATATTTGGCACCATATTTAAAGAGAATCAATCAAAATTATACCTTTAATATAGGTCTTTCAGTCACCGGAGATTTTAATGAAAAACTAAAAGAATTGGAGCGTGTATCATCTGTTGAGATATATACACCGTATATACAAGTGAGTGACTCTTTCGGTAGTAAAATACCTATAGACCAAGGGGACATACAAGAAGAAGCAGTTGTCACCTTTAAAGCTCAAAGAGCTAAATCGTTAAAGAAAACAGCAAAGAGTGTTTATAATATTTTTTCAAATACTAAGAGGGATGAGGTTTCAAGAGTTAGAGTCTATGGTAAAACCTCTAGCCAATCAACAATACTGTTAGACACTAACAGACTTAAAGACCACGACACAATCAAGGTCGAATTAGATGATAATGGGCAAGTGATGACTCAAAGTATATTACCAGCCATTAAACAATTAGTAGAGGAAATTCTATGAAGTTTCTTTACACTGATTTTAGTTTTACTATAATTGATTACATTTTCACAATCAAGAAGAGGGAGATAGTTTATGAATGGGTTGTCCCTCTTGCATTGTCAATTCTCGTTTATTTTAAGATTAATGATATTCCTGGCATTTCTATTAATTGCGACTTTATAAAATCGATAATATCGATTCTAATCAACATGTTTGCTATCCTAGTAGGTTTTACTATGGCGGCAATTGCAATTTTCACAACAGCAGATATTTCTAAGATTGAAATTCTTGGAAAAGAAAGTGAGAGAAAAATTCACGGCAAACCAATAAGTAATTACAGGTTCGTGTTTTTGAATCTTATATATTCGGCAATATCAAGTCTGTTTATGTTGTTATTGACTTTGTTTTTTACAGTCGCCCTCTACTTTGACAAATATTCTTTATTAATAATAGCTGTTTTGTGTTTCGGTACTTTGCATGTGCTTTTGCTTTCAATAAGAAATATTACTACATTATATTTCATATTTTTTAATCAAAAATAGAAAATTATGTTAGCAAAATGCTACACACATTCTCGTTAAAGATAGACGGTGAGTTCAATGTTAATTCCATAAGGCTTATTTCATGAGAAAAAATAAATTCCTTACAAATCTTGGACTTTTGTTAACTTTTATTTATATAGTCCTTATAATTTGCCTTACCAACTCTCGATTACACGAATTCTGGAATATGGATTTGAATGAAATCGGTGATTTTCTTGCTGGTATATTTGGTCCTTTAGCTATGGCGTGGCTTATCTTAGGTTTTTTACAACAGGGAGAAGAGCTTCAACAAAGTACACAAGCTCTCGAACTACAAGCTAAAGAACTTAACCTCTCTGTGGCACAACAAAAAGAGATGGTTGAACTTACCAAAAAACAGTTGGATCTTGAGCTGAAAGAGCTGAAAGAGCTGAAAGAGCAGAGGATTAAGCAAAATCGGGCTGCTCAACCCAAAATTGTTTGATAAGATGCAAATACTATAACGCTTTTCAAAACACTTTAACCTCATCGTTTTGTTTGTATTTTATTTGAAATCAACAACTTAATATGATTGTG
>NZ_FWXY01000045.1 GCF_900176365.1 Desulfocicer vacuolatum DSM 3385
AAATAGATGGTTTTGTCGACCTCATCCTTGATGATGAGGATTACCACCTTATGCCCACCTTACTCAAAGGGATCCTGTCAGGGGTGCTCATTCCCAACCTCGGCCCCCAACCCGCAGCCATTGGCGTAGCTGTGTATGAGAGTGCCCAGACCAATAGTACCCACCGCAGCGCCCTGTGGACCATCCCTATGCCGGGTGAAGATTGTTTAGGCGGTCATGCCATGACTGTTGTCGGTTATTTTGAGAAGGCATACCCTGACAATCCATTGGGGGAAAATTATTTCCTAGTGCGAAACTCCTGGGGAATTAACTATGCATTTGAAAATCCTTTGGGATACCCCGGGAAGGCTTTTTTAAACAGCATGATTGTCTTCATTCCGGCATCTTGAGTGTAGCCGAGGTGTCGCCAATAAAAGGGCTGACTGGGATTATGACTGCCTTGTGGGAGAAGACCCGTAATTTATACAAAAGAGAGAAGAAACGATGACAGACCTGCCGACAATAGAAGAACTCCTTGAAAATTATGAAAACATCCCCCAGGATCAGTTACTGGCCTGGTGGCAGTCCAAAGGCGTTAAATGGAACGACCATATCCAGAAATCGTCTGCTTATACCTTTTTTTTAGCGTTATGGCAAAGTGGGGTTGAATTGAAAATTAAGATGAAAATCCTTGGGAGGTTACCGCAACTAAGTCATGAGCAGTTCAATGAATTGATCGAGATATATAAAGGACAACAGAAAGAAGTTAGCACACAACGACAGCTTGATAATGAGCAGCTCATTCATATTTACAATATCCTACCCCTTGAAGAAAGACCAGGTTTTATCACCGTCCTGACAGCCATTAAAAAAGCTGAAAAAAAGGCAGAAGAATTTTACGCCTCGCACCGACAAAAAGAAGCAGCCATATTTTTTCAACAGGCGTTAAATTTGTATGCACAGAAATCATTTCAAGATCTAATTTGTTTTGATCCCTCTTACGCCCGAACCGCAGCTAATCTTGGTATTATCCTTAAATCAACCGGGAATTACAATGCCGCAATAAAATCCTATAAGCAGGCACAAAATCTCTTTGAAGGAGACTATTGCAAAGACCGTTTCGAGCTTAATCCTGATCGCGCCCGAATCGCCATGAAGCTTGGAAACTCCCTTTATTTAACCGGGGATTACGATGCCGCAATAAAATCTCATAAACAGGCACAGAGGCTCTTTAAAGGAGATTATTGCAAGGACCTTTTCGAGCTTGATCCTAATCGCGCCCTAACCGCAACAAACCTTGGTAATGCCCTTCAATCAACCGGGGATTACGATGCCGCCATAAAATCTTATAGGCAGGCACAGAGGCTCTTTGAAGGAGACTATTGCAAAGACCGTTTCGAGTTTGATCCTTATCGCGCCCGAACCGCAATGAACCTTGGTGTTGCCCTTCAATCAACCGGGGATTACGATGCCGCCATAAAATCTTACAAGCAAACACAAAAACTCTATAAAGGAGACTATTGCAAAGACCGTTTCGAGCTTGATCCTGATCGCTCGCGAACCTCAATGAACCTTGGAAACTCCCTTTATTTAACCGAGGATTACGATGCCGCAATAAAATCTCATAAACAGGCACAGAGGCTCTTTAAAGGAGATTATTGCAAGGACCTTTTCGAGCTTGACCCTTCTCGCGCCCGAACCGCCATGAACCTTGGGGCTGCCCTTCAATCAACAGGGGATTACAATGCCGCAATAAAATCCCTTAAACATGCACAGATGCTCCTTCAAGGAGACTATTGCAAAGACCACTTCGAGCTTGATCCTTCTCGCGCTGGAACCGCAGCTAACCTTGCGACCGCCCTTTATTCAATTAGGGATTACGATGCCGCCATAAAATCCCATAAGCAAGCTGAACAGATTTACGAAAGTAAAACAATGGGCCACGGGCTGCCATTAAACAAGGAGCGTTGCACGCTATACGCCAATGCAAGTTGGATGCTGGATAAAATGAACAAACCGCTCGTCTGGGCAAAAGAAAAAAGTGAACATCTCATCCGGATGCTTGAACTTGCCCCTGTCAAAGGAACAGCAGCAGATGGGACGGTATCGACTTGGGAGAATATGCGCCGCAGCTTTGCGAGATTTCATGCAAACTGGCTTGCCTTTGTCATTGATCAGCAAAAGTATGAAGAGATCCCCCGTATTCTCTTTTGTATCCAGGGCAGGGAACTGGCATCCGAACTACTTGACGAGCTTGGTGAGGCGGCCGGACAACGCCTTCCTGATCAGGTAAAAGCGTATCAGAAGCTTCGCCACCGGCTCCGGAAAATGATTCAAAAGAAAAAGGGTGGCAGAACCGGAATCATTGAACCTTTTGATCCGGGCACCCGGTCACTGGGCCGGGCGAGGCAAAACAAAACGCTGGAAGCAGAACAGGAAGCTATCGCCGCATACAACCGGCTTCACAAGCAGATGGGCGATGCCCGGCGCAAAGCATCCGGACTGCCGGGTTTTGAGCTTCTGGAACTGCCTTATGATGCCTTTACCCTGGAAAATATCCAGGCAATTCCGGACTTCCACTCCCACCAGTCGCTGTTACTGATGATCAACCATGAAGATGTGCAAGGCGTTCTTGTTATCCAAAAGCAGGGCATCCCCCAATGGCTCCCTCTCAACAGTATGGATGAACTGGCAAAGCGGACCAGGGTACTGACAGGAGAGCGGAATTCATATCTTGGCAACTGCCGCCGGAACATCCATGATGACCGGCAGGATAAGAGCGACATACCGGTGATGAGTGCCAGGGAGCGGGGCCGCTTCTGGCCGGATATGATCCGGGATCTCAGGGAGAAATTCTGGTCCCCGTTACAGCCATACCTCACGGGTAATAAAGAGCTGTTCATCCTGCCCCAGGGCAGTCTTCATCAACTGCCGGTATTGGCTGGCAAACCAAAAGGTGTGACAACCCGGTTTTATCCGGGCCTGATTTACTATGCGCTGCAAACAGGATTAATTAAAAGAAATATGCAAGAAAACGGTCGAAGCTGGCATTACCCGGCAGCCCTGCTCTATTACGACCACCGGGACAACGGTAAAAAATTTCTCGCCGGTGTGGAAAAGGAGGTGGAGGCCATCAAGGCTGTCCATCAAAAAAATAACAGCCTGTGCGAAACACTTGAATACCCGGCTCCATTTCCCAACGAACCCATAGAAATTGATCTGCTCACGGGGATCGGTCATGGGGGCGATGACTCCCACATGGCTTTTTCTACAGCCATGCAAGTCAGCAAGAACCAGAGCCTTTCCTATCAAGATATTCTATCAGGCAAGGCAAAGGTGCGTCATGCCTTTTTCAATACCTGCCTTATTGCCATGAACCGTGATGACAGCCAGGGCACTCCCATGGGTCTGAGCACTGGATTTATCAGGAAAGGCACCCAAAGCATTACCGGTTTTCTCTATCCCATCTCCGATCTTTTGGCTACCCATTTCGGCCCAATTTTTCACAAACACTGGCTGGCAAGTAAAACAAAAGACCCTGATAGGGTTTTGCACAAAGCTCACAAAGAATTTATGGAGAGTACCGAGGATATCCTGTCGCAAATCCTGGTTCAATATTGGCGCCCCAAACTACAGCGTGAAATTGCCGATTGCACAACCGTGAGAAAAGAGGTGCAGGAGGAATTGATTAACGCCTTTGAACTGGACGAAGATCAGGCCGCCATCATTGCCAGATTGATTAACCGCCATGAAGGTCCGGAAAAGGAGTTGCCCGATCTTCTTATCAAAACCGTAATAGATATGAAATCATTTGGGTCAAATGATGAAAATCCGCCCCTGATGGCCATTGGCACCATCCTTTACGGTATCCGGGCTTATGGCCGGTAACACCGCCATCTTTTCACTTTCCCTTCGCCGCCCTTTGGGGCGGCTTTTTTTTTGAAAAAAATTCTTCTCAAACCGTATATCCCTTCAGTGGGGGTAATTTTATACCCGGCTCACCTGTTTAAAATAATTTTCATTTTACGAAAAAAAAAGAAGAGCCAGCGCCGTATATATAAATAAGCGCAGGGAAAAAATCTACCTTGACCAACAATAGAGGAGAATAGCGATGCAAAAAACAGGCGGCAAAAAAAACAGTAACTTAACCATGGAGGGTAAAAAAGTGAAAAAAAGTAAAATAATCAAGATTGTAGCTATTGCAGTGATAATTGCGATCCTTCCAAGTATCGGTCTGACGGGCATCTCCAGAAAAGTGAAAGTCGGGGACTTTGACAATCAGTCCGCAGAACCGCTGATCGGTGATTTTGCAGTTGAAGTTAAAGAAACAATATCGACCCTGAGTACAGTCGCCAAGGCATTGGAAGATGTGAACAATGGATTCGAAGACTGTAGCTCAAATCTGGGAAGAGATTCACTTGATAAAGCCAGGTATACCGAGTGTGTAATCGAAAAAGCCCAAATAAGCCGGGATGCCTATCGGCAAAGCAAAGGAGATTTTGAAAAACTCGGCCGCCGCCTGGAAGCTTATCAGCACAGGACAAGCAAGGCAGTTTCCCAGACAAAACAGGACCTGGTCAAAGAACAACAAAATTTGACCCAGGCAAAAAAAAGTATTTCGCAACATGAACGTCAGGCCAAGGAGCTGATAAAAAAAATTGACGGCTCGGCAGACGACCAACCTCTGACGATGGATCAGAGCGAACTGATCTGGGAAGTCACAGACGGTCTTATTCACCAAAATAACATATCTGAAATGCTGGAAAATGCCACCTCCAAGCTGAAATGCGATCTTTTAGAGTTAGAAAATGGCAGCAAAGCTGTTAACGGGCTGCAGGCCAGTATCAGACGGGTGAACCGAAATTTTGATTACCGAATTGATGAAGCCAACCAGTTTATCCGCTTAAGCAGGTCCTACAGTCTCACCCAGGCTCGCCTGATGGAAACGGCAGCAATTGTTGACGATTTTAATGGGGTCAAAGATGATATTCGCACAATGTTAACTCATCGTCCAGACTACACCGCCGCTTTCCATCAGCTTGGCGGCTCCAGTGACAGTTTGATCCCTCAGGTCAAACCACAGACCATAGGCGAAGCACTGAACCTTCTGAAGTCACTTGTTAAAAAAGGAGATTAAGATGCTTGTACGTATCATTCTAATGACCTGTCTGATCATGGTTGGAGCCTGTTCCTCCCCTCCGGAGGAACAGGTGGACGGCAAACAGCCAGTCAATGAATCAGAACAATTGCCCATCACAAAAAATTTAAACGTCCAGGCTGAACAGCTTCGGAAAACCAGTAATGAACTTCAAGCAATGCTTGAGCAATGGGAGAAAAAAAGATGAAAACAAGATTGTTTTTGATATTGGCAGCACTTTCTTTAAGTTTTCCACCCCAGGCCAATGCTTTGAGCGATCAAGAACTGTTGGCCATAGACGAAGTCCTGACAGCAGAAGCCGGAGGCCAAAAGGATGTCGAAGCGCTGCCTCTGGACACTTTGGACCAACAGCAGATTGAACAGAATACAGAGCCTGAAGCAGATAATGCTCCCAGTCCCAGCTCTTTAGAAATTTTTTACCGTCTTGGAAGGATCAAGGAGAAGGAGATCCCTTTTTCAGATCCCGGCAAGATGGAGCGGCAGGCACGGCAGCGTGATCAACGGATTAAAGAATTATTCGGGAAGGAGAGAGAACATGAGTGAACATATCACCCCGCTGACTTTAATTGCCCTGATTGCGGTTTTGTCGCTGGCAATACTTGCCGTCTCAAACTGGCTTGAGTATAGATCTCAAAAGCGACGCTACCATAGTCTGAAAAATGCGGCGGATGAACTCTGCCTAAAACTTCAGGGTCGGGGTTCGGCGTATAATCATTTGGAATATAATGCTCTTGTGCAGACAATTCAAAAGATGACCCTGCCGGATGCCGCTCCCTGGCTTTCTGCATTGAAATGGATAATTCCCCGCTATTCTACGCGGGATTCGGGCAAAGTACAGTTAAACGATGTCATAATGGTTCATTACCAACCGTTGATGCGTAAGGTTCAATGGTTAAAAAGTATTGCACCTTCCACCGGCCTTTTGTTTACCGTCCTGGGTTTGATGGCTGTTTTTTTCAAGCAGTCCCAGGGCCTTGATCATCGACAGATGCTCGGGGATATCGGGATTGCCCTGTTTACCACAGCCTTTTCCAGTCTGGTGCTGATTTTACAAATTACAATTTTAGAAAAATTGCAAAACCTGGTGGAGCAAGAGTTCAGGACTGGGATGGCGTTGATCAATCAGTTTTTTGACAAAGATGAATTCTTTCGTCAGGAAAGGAGGAGGAGCCATGTTGTCAAGTACAAACAATGATGTCGAGGTTTACACTGTTTACGCGGACCTCTTCCTTTTACTGTTTATGGTAGCGGTGATGATGATGGGAAGCGATACATCATTCAGGCAGTCCACAACACAGGCTGGGAGAGAAGACCGGTCAGAGAAACCGGTGCTTTCCCTTTATATTGATCTTGATGGGAGGTTGTTTCATGGAAATAGCCATGATCAATCCATCCCCGAAAAAAACCTTGTAGATTTATTGAAACGAAAAGAAACAACCAGGGTGGTACTCCATTCAACCGGGAATCTGCCGATATTTCTTTTGAGCAGAGTCCAAGAAAAACTGGAATCCTCAGGTGCAACCGAAGTTTCATATCTGATTGAGGGAAAACATGATGATAAAAACAAAATTCAATAGAAGCATTCTTGCCGCGCTTATTGTTCTGGGTCCTGCGTTACTGATAACCTACTACGAAATAGACGGTAAGGAAAAATTTGATATGCCGGGTGTGGTGGCCGTCTTGACCGAACCGATGTTTGCACCGGAAAAAGGAACGCCGAAGACCCCAAAAAAACTCCTCAAATTACAAAAAGGGGCAAAAGATAACCGTCAGCCTGAGCAGGAAAACAAGAGTGAAGTGCAATCCACGGAAACAAAGACAAATATTGCGGCATCTGATACATCTCAGGATGCAGTGGTAATTGATTCTGATAGAGATAAGAAAGAACTTGCCATTGATGCTGTCGTAGTAAAAAAAATAATAAAAAAACCGGCATTACATCAGGGTAAAATCCAGAAAGGCATGTTGCTGCCAAATCTGCATCTGGAAGTAGATTCGGCAACGGTAAAAGAGCTTTTGTGCAAAAAAGAGGGGTTTCTTTTAGCTGAAGTAGGGCGACAACGGTATGTGCTGGGAGTGACTCACTGTGACAACCCTTATCGGAATACCCAAGTTGGGTACCTGACAGATTACCCGATGATATCGGATCGCTATCTGTCCCTTCCAGGCGAACATTTCAGCAGGGGTGATCTTGAGACCCTGAATGACAGCGTCATACGTCGAACGGGCAGCCGGGAAACGCCACGGTACAACCTGGTCTTCAGCAGCAGTTACAATAAGTATCTCATAGATGAGCAGCTGACCAAAGTAAGAGAACAGAAGCTGGATCTTGAAAAACTTCACAATCAACAGACACCCGTGTCCATCCATGGAGAGCTTCACCGTGAAGATCACAGGGTCAGGTTACGGGTCATCGCAGTTAAGGTTGGCGGGGAAACCATTGATTTGTAATCAATGAATCTTGCATAATTCCCTGCAACTGTATATTCTACGCCATGAAATAGTTATTTGTAAAAGTGAGCAGCCATGGAGCCTGTAGGAAGGCTGCTATTTCTGAATCAATTTTGTGGTGGAGAAGGGAATGGATAAAACAAACGCAAAAAAAATTTTCGAAAAAATTTATGACGGCTGTTATCCGTTGATTAAATATTATATTGGAATATATAATAAGAAATATGATTTTCCGTTAGATTGCAAAGATGATTTAATTCAAAATACATTGATCAATATCTACACAAGCGTGTTAAACGGTACCTATGATATAAAAAGGGGAAAAAATCCCCCGTGCGGCCTTATCGATACAATTTGCAGCAATAAAGCATACGACTATTGGCGGACAATAACTTACCCAGAACCGCCCAATCTAAGACCAGAAAACCCAGAAGCCCCCGCACAAAGACATGAACGGAGAAATCCAAAAAAATCAAAAGGTTACCATACAGCAGGAAACGAAGGGATTGAAACAGGGCGAAGCGATGAAAATGGTGAACCCATCAGAAAGCCATCTCCAAGCTTTGCTTCAAATTCATATACAAAAAAAGAATTATCGCAAGAGTTGAGAAAATGTATTGAATTTAAATGGGATGCGTCAGCAAAAGCGAAAGAAGCGATGTTGATGTTTTTAGCTGACTTTAAACAAGCAAAAATATCGCAAATACTGGACCGCAGCGATTCTTGGGTGACAGTCACTAAACAAAAATTTGTCAAGGCTGCCGTTGAAACATGCCCAGAATTGATCCTATACATAGAGGAGTTATGACAATGACTATATCTGATGAACAAATTAACAATATCCTTCGCAAGATAGAAGAAAAAATAGTTCTCAAAATAGATGAGGAGGTGGATGAAGCGTATCTGCCAACAGATGAACAAATGGAAAAGGGCTATCAGGCAGCTTTAGATTATATTGACACCCATGAGCCCAGTTTACTTGAACAGCTAAAAACAATATTGAGGTGGGCAGGAAAATCAGCTTCTCAAGGTTTTATGCTGCCGGCCAGGTTATCGGATCAATTAGCCACATTCCGCCAATCATTGATAGACCTGGAATCCAGACAATTGGGGCTTGGACCAGCCCTGCGAAGCTCTGAAAAATCAGAAGAACGTGAGCATGAAGAAAATAAAGCAGCTGTCAACGAGTTATTGAATTACCTTGAGCAGCATAATTTTACCTGGCATTCAGCAGGGGTTGCTATACCTCGAGAGAAACGACTGATCATCGGCCTTCAACAGTTAGGTGTGACCGACTATGAGACAGACAATGTAAAGGTCCCTGAAATTAAGGCAGTCAGTCAATTAGAGGTTGGAAAGATCAAGCTTGTTGAGGCGGTCAAAGCCCCCAGCTGGATCCGTGTAAGAATTGATGCCGTAAAGCCATTTCCACCTATTGATGAAATTGGAATCCGGGTGAGCCAGGACCCAAGCAGTGAGAACAAACTTAAACTGACTTTGGAAAAAGTTTAACAATTGGTAAAAAAAATCATCTCAGCTCCGTATATCAGAATAAAGGAACTGTATAAACAGTGCCTGAACCCTAACCAACGGAGTAGATACGATGGGAAAAAAAACAAATCAGTTTGGCCTGTTCGAAAGTGGAATGCTTATCTTTCTGGGCTTGACAGCCCTGGCAGCCCTGTTTCTTTCCTTTTACATGGAGCTTATCCCATATCGTTCCATATTCAGTGGCATTGACCATGTCATCATCAACGGCATTACGATTACGACGATCCTTGCTATTACCTTTAATGCATCGAAAATTGGTATTACCTGGATACTTTCTTATATGAAGGTAAATGGAAAAAATTCTTTACCTGCCGCTGTAGTACGGGCAATACTGATAGGTAACAGTCTACTCATGAGCCTCTTTATTGTGAACGGTCAGTTTACCGCACCCAACGTGGAGGAGGTTTACAATAAGAAAATCCGTAATATCGACCTGCACTTTTTGGATCAAAAGGATGATGCCGAAATCAATCATCTTTCGGTCCTTGATCAAATGAAAACCAGCTATAATCTGGAAATAGCGGAAATCCGTAAGCTCTACCAACCGGATCTTGATAAAGCCGAGTCGGGTATGAAGTATGAGATGGACAATGTGGTCAATGGCACATGGAAAGGGGAACGATATAAAGAATGGAATGAGAAGTACGATTCCACTAAAAAGAAATTAGATAAAGCACTTTTCCAGGCTTTAGGCCACTATCAAGAGGCGATTAAAACCCAAAATCAAAAATATGAACAAAAGCAGGAAGCGATTGCCGCTGCCAAACAGATGGCCCTTGACAATGAGTCAATTGAAAAATATCTCAACAGCTATGAAAGCCAGAACCGCCTAGTGACTGCTTTGATGGGGCTGATCAACAAGGTCTCCGGATTGGCCATTGGCCCCCATCACCTTACACTGCTTGTAGCCTCGCTCATCACTGCAATTGTTGAATTTGTCCCTTTACTTTTAGGTTCCCATCTCTTCACACGCATTTTGTTAAGGAGACAGCAGGACATCTCAGGCAAGTGAGTCTGTATGACCTCATGATTGGAAAATTCCATCCCCAAATCTGTTTTTTTTCATCAAAACTTAATTCCATTTGCTTGGCCATCAAGGATTCCTTTTCAAGCAGGAGAGTTAACAATAAAGGATGCTATGTTATTTGTGGTAGACTAATCTTTATGGCATAGAAAATTTTAAGATGTAAAATTTTTCAGTGATGTCCGGTTAGGTTTTTGCAGACTTCTTTTTCTTTTTTCTGGTTCTTTTTTTAACACCTTGATTGCCTAATAAAGGGGATCTGAGTTCATTTTGTATATCATTTCTCAGTTGACGGATTCTTCTGATAGAAACTTTTTCATTGAAGTTCTCATGACAATATATGGCCATGAGTAGATATGAAATAAGCCCACCAAGGATTTGTACCATTACCCCATACTCGCTGCGAGCAATCAAATGATACACTTTGAGATGTTTTTTCCACCATTTGAAAAAGGATTCAATGTCCCACCTGAGCTTGTAGATTTTGGCTACTTGCTCGGCAGTCAGATCATGTCGATCAGTTGCCACGTAAAATGTTGAGTCTGCAATCTTATATCCAACGACTCGGACTGGTGTCTCTGATTGATTTACCCCCGGAGTTCCAAGAAGGACTTCTGCATCATAAAAAATATGAGTGTCCTCCGGCACAAGGTTCTGTTTGATGATAGTTCGCGTAGTTTTGATTTTGATTCGGCATACAAAATGTTTTCCCTCAGCCTGTAGCAAATCAAAATCTTTATGGGATT
>NZ_FWXY01000018.1 GCF_900176365.1 Desulfocicer vacuolatum DSM 3385
CAATTTCGTTTTTTGGTCCTTTTACGAATTTTTTGCTTGCGTTTATTTATTTTTTTATCGATAATTCTCTTCACTCGAAATGTCCTTTTTTATGTTATATTTTTTTGTAGTGGATCAAATATACACTGTAATTAAAGGCATTTCGAGCTTTTTTTTGATGTTTTTTGTTTAAAACACGCTTATTTTAGGCCTAAACCGGCCACTCTGATTGTTCTTGATGAACCTGAAGTCGGTCTTCATCCGGCATGGATGAAAACCCTGGCCCAATGGATCATAAGCGCTTCACAAAAATCCCAGGTTATTGTCAGTACCCATAGCCCTGACCTGCTGGATCATTTTACCGATCAGTATCAGAATGTTATCTGCTTTAATACTGAAGGCAGGAATCATTTCAGCCCCAGAACATTACCGGAGCCCCTCCTGAAAGAAAAATTAAAAGAGGATTGGGAGTTGGGGGATTTATATAGGGTTGGTGATCCTGCCGTCGGGGGGTGGCCGTGGTAATATGGGTGTTTGCAGGAGGTGGACACACTGAATTAAAAGTGCTTAATATCTTTCTGGAACGAAATTTTCCTGAACACAGTTTCAGGCGCTGTACACCCATGAAACAAAAACCAGGTCCTAAACCGGGAAAAACACAAAAAGCAAAAGCGCTTGGCAAGACAGGCAAGGATCTGGCCAGCCAGATCAGCTATTTTTTGCCGGTGGCACTTCAAAATGACACCTGCGACCTCGTACTGGTGCTTGATGATTTGGACTGTCGTGATGAAATTAATTCCGCTGCTATTTTCAATGAGGCCATTGATGGCATCCACGGAACAGAGAATATTGATCGTTGTGTGGCCTTTGCCGCTCCGGAGATAGAGTCTTGGTTGATTGCGGATTGGCAAAATACCTTTGCCGTGGATTACAGATTTAGAGCTTTTCATGAAGGGCTGCGACATCGTCTCAGTAGTTTCTGCAAGATTTTATTTGATAATCCAGAGTCTTTTTCAGAATTTAACCCTGACACCGATGCATGCAGGGAAAAATTGTCTGATGTTCTAATTAAAGCGGTGCAGGCTGAATCGGAAGAGCGGAAACTAACATTGCCTCATTTTTCCAAAAGAGAGCATTCTCCTGAGTTGTTGATGATTGCCAAAGCCCAGATTATCCAGCAGAAATGTCCGATATTTGCAAAATTTTACCATTATCTGAAAGATCACATTGAGTAAATATGCACTTGTCAAACATTAACCATTCCCGGGAGGTAAGGTCCCCCCGGGTGTGGCCTGAAGCGTTTACATCAGAGCTTTGTTGAGCACAAGGTGACACAAAATGCTCATTCCGTAGCCCAGGGCGATAACAGGGGTCCATTTTAGGTGGGCCCCAAATGTGTAGGTTCCCCGGGCAGTTCCCATGAGAGCAACACCGGCGGCTGAGCCAATGGCCAGCATACTTCCGCCGGTACCTGCTGTGAGGGTTACAAGAAGCCACTGTCCATGGGACATTGTGGGGTCCATGGTTAAAACGGCAAACATCACCGGGATGTTATCCACGATGGCCGATAACACCCCCACAAGACTGTTTGCCCAGGTGGCTCCAAGATCGGTGTACATGAATTTGGAAACAAGTGACAGGTAACCGAACTGGGCAAGCCCGCCAACGCAGAGGATGACACCATAGAAAAATAGCAGGGTATCCCACTCGGCCCTTGAGATTTTTTTCATAATATCAAAGGGGGAGAACTCTCCCATACCATTGCAGTCACGGTCCCTGACCCCCAGTATGGTGTCGTATTTATGGCTGCGGTTTTCATGGCGCTTGATGTGATAGGCAAAGATACCAAGATAGCTTAAGCCAAACATCATGCCGGCTGCCGGAGGAAGATGAAGCAGGTTGTGAAAGCTCACCGCCGTTACAATGGTGGCAAGAAAAAGCCCCATGATACTCCATGCCCCGTATTTCATGGAAACCTCTTCATCCAATGCCTCGGGAACCTCTTTATCAACAAAAAAGCTCATGATCACTGCTGGAACCAGCCAGTTCACAACCGCCGGGATAAAGATGGCAAAGAATTCTAAAAAGGTCACTTTGCCCTTTTGCCAAACCATGAGGGTGGTGATGTCACCAAAGGGAGAGAAGGCACCTCCTGCATTGGCGGCAATTACAATGTTAATGCAGGCAAGGCTGATAAAAGCTTTATTTTTACCCCCCACTGCCATGGCCACGGCCCCCATGAGAAGGGCTGTGGTGAGATTGTCTGCCACAGGTGAGATGACAAAGGCAAGTACCCCCGTTATCCAGAAGATCATCCTGAGAGAAAAACCTCGGGAGACCAGAAAAGAGCGAAGACGCTGGAATACGTTTCTCTCCTCCATGGCATTGATATAGGTCATGGCCACCAACAGAAACAAAAATAGTTCAGCATACTCCAAAAGGCTTATTTTTATGGCGTCGTGGGCCGTGTGAAAATCTCCAACGGCTGAATAGGCAATGGAGAGCAAGAGCCATATGGCTCCTGCTGCAAACAAAACCGGCTTACTCTTTCTCAGGTGGATGGTGTTTTCCAGGGGAACCAGGGCATAGGCTCCTACAAATATAATAACCCCAAGATAACCGTAAAAAGTTGAAGTCAGGTTAATAACCGAGGATACTGCCGCTCCTGTTTCTGCGACAACCGTTGCCGGAAGAAGCAGAAACCCTATAGTCAATAAAGTTTTCATTGTATTCATGGTACTGTTAAAATCCTTTGTTTTTTTGTAAAAAAGTATGGGTCGATCATCTTGTTTCTCCTGTCAAAACAGCTTTATTGTTTTAAACAAACGCCATTCCCGTCAAAGCCATGGACCCTTTATCTGTTTTCATGGTAGAAGTTATCGGGAAAATTTAACTCAATAACTGTCACGGGCAGACCTTGTTTTGACCTCGGTATGCCCATAATAAAATTTGAAAAACCCAGTGGTTCAAACGAGTTTTTCATATAAACTGCCACGGGCAGACCGTATTCTGATTCGGTTCCGCCCACAACGAAGCTTGAAATACGCCTCTGATTGGCGGAGTATTTCATATAAAACGGGCATGGCTTGGCGGACAAAACGAATATTGAAAATGGTATTATGCCACCCACCCCCCTTAGGTAAACTTGGAGCTTACCTTTTCATCTAAAACGAACAGAAGAAAGCAGGACTATGAACATAAATAAGGGACACTTTTTTAATATGAGATTTTGGAAGGCATTATGAAATGGGCCTTGCAAATAAAATACTGATTGAAACTGTCCCAACTTATGGCCATAGCTGGAAGCAGATAGTAGTCTTATGGAATATTCCGGTCAAATAGATAATTCAACTGAAATCATTCGAAAAAAGCGAAGATATAATCATGGAATGGCTTAACTATCATCATCTCTTTTATTTTTGGACTGTGATGCAGGAGGGTAGTATTACTGCGGCATGTAACAAATTGAGCCTTGCTCAGTCAACAGTGAGTGCGCAATTAAGAAAGCTTGAAGGGTCTCTTGGAGGAAAATTATTCAATCGTCAGGGACGTTCCCTGGAAGCAACCGATCTGGGGCAGCTGGTATTTCAATATGCCGATAAAATATTTCCTTTGGGCCGGGAATTGATGGATCAGGTCCACAATCGTCCGGTGATCGGTCCCCTCTCCCTTAAGGTGGGTATAGTGGATGTGGTCCCTAAACTTATGGCCAGAAAACTCCTTGAGCCAGCCCTTTGTCTGGACAGAAAAGTGCGTCTTGTCTGTCATGAAGGCAAAGAACAGGATCTTTTAGCAGACCTTGCTTTGCATAATCTGGACCTGGTCATCGCCGAGGGTCCCATCAGGTCCGGCCTCAGTATAAAGGCTTATAACCATTTTCTGGGGGAATGTGGGATTACCTTTTTTGCCGAAAAAAATCTTGCAAAGCATTTGTCAGAAAATTTTCCTGCTTCGCTGGACAACACCCCCATGGTCATGCCCATGGCAATGACCATGCTCAGATGTGCCTTGGATCAGTGGTTTGAAAAGCTTGCTATCCAGCCGGTGGTGGTGGCTGAATTTGAGGATAATGCGCTTTTAACTGTTTTTGGACAGGCTGGAGACGGTGTGTTTGTGGCACCCACCGTAATCGAGTCAGAGGTTAAAAATCAATACCAGGTGGAGATCATAGGAAGATGCGATAGCATAAAGGAGAGTTTTTACGCCATTTCTGTGGAACGCATACTCAAACATCCTGCAGTGGTGGCCATAACAGATATAGCCCGTCATTCATTTTTTTCTTCTGATCAGAAATAACTGCCACAGGCAGACCTGTGTTGTAAATTTGACATTGCTTGGCCGGCGCTGATATAGAACTGAAAAAATAAATTGATCAGGAGCATGTCATGACGTCGGATATTCAGAAGCCCAGAACCCCCACTCAGAAAAGGGGAATCAAAACCAAGAAAAAAATTGTTGATGCTGCAATGCGCGTTTTTTCAGAAAAAGGATTTCATACTACCAATACAAAGGAGATTGCAAAGGAAGCCGGTATTTCCATTGGTAGTTTTTACGCCTATTTTAAGGATAAAAAAAGTGTTTTTCTGGAAATTTATAAAGGCTTTTCCCATAGCCCACTAAGCGATATAGGTAAGATTGCAGCCGATTCCGGCGGGGAGCAGACTGCTGCTGAAAAAGTGACAACCCTTCTTCGGGCACTTTTTGACGGGCATGGCCTTTCTCCTGATTTCCAGCGAGAGGTTTCTTACATGCGCTATAGTGATTCTGATGTCCAGGCCCTTCACAATACCATCCATAAAAATCTTCACAGGCAGGTTGTTGAAGCCCTTGAGGCCCAGAAGGAAAGCTTGCGGATTACAGATATTGAGGCTGCAGCTTTTGTGATTTTATGTGCTTGTGAAGAGGTGATTCATAACAGTAATATTACTGACCATGGGATGGATTCAGATCGGCTCCTGGCCGGTCTGGCCGATATGCTTGCAAGATTCCTCTACAAAAATTCCTGACATTTTCCTGCCTCAATTTCCTTTTTCGGAGGAAATCCGTGTTGGTGCACATACCAAAATAAAAGTAAAATAACGGCTTGACTTTTATTTTTCTAAAATATATGAACTATAGTTCATAATTTGTTCTGGTGCTTATGCATAACAGGGAATCCCGTGGAAATCGGGAGCGGACCCGCCGCTGTGACCGGGGACAAGACCGCTGAAAGCCACTGTCTGGAAAATTTTGGATGGGAAGGCGCGGTTTTTTTGGATGAACCGGGAGTCAGAAGACCTACCAGAAGAAAATGCCCTCTCCACGTGGATGGACGCGGCCATAATTTTATTGAGGATAAAAACGGATATCCCCAACCGAATATTAATCGGTTGGGTTTTTTTTTGCGCTGACATCCATAACAATAAACTGTGTAGATTTAGGATGAGAAAATGAGCCATAAAAAAAAGATGATGTTATCAATTGTTTTGTCGTTTATGTTGTTTGTTTCGTCGGGTTTTTTACAGGCAAAAGAGTATATTGCCTTGGATGAAATCAAGGTCACAGCTCAAAAAAATGAAGCAGACGGGCAGAAAGTGCCTATTTCCATGAGCGTTTTTAATGAGTATTCCATTGAGGATAATAGCATTAAATCAATTAAGGATATTGCCCCGTTTACACCTGGCCTGATGTTGTATGACAATGGTGGGAGAGAGTCTTTATCTCCTACCATGCGGGGATTACATACGGAAACCGGTTCTTTTTCCTCGGCATTGGGAATGTTTGTTGACGGCATTCCTGTTTTGGGTACGTCAGGGTTTGATGTCACTTTAATGGATATAGAAAGAATCGAAGTTTTAAAAGGCCCCCAGGGAACACTTTACGGAAAAGGTACGGAAGCCGGTGTTATTAACGTTATTACGAAAAAACCGGGTAATAAAGCGGAAGGAAAAGCCGTTGTCGAGTTTGGAAGCGATCATAAAAGAGAATATGGTGTGGATATACGCGGGCCTGTTATAAAAAATAAACTCTATGCAGGAATCTCCGGTAAACATTATGAAAAAGATGGTTTTCTTAAGAATTTTAATCTTGGTGGATTTTCAGATGACAGGGAACATAATTTTGGGAAAATATACCTCAGATATACCCCCACAGATGCATTTGATATTTCCCTGATCTCATCTGCGGTAAAACACGATGACGGCGGTCTGACCTGGGGATTTAAAGATGCCCCAAGAACAAATTGGAACAATGATGAATTCATTAAAACCGAAACATGGTTGAATGCATTAAAAATAGAATATAAAAAAGACAGTTATACCTTCCAATCCATAACCACCCAAAAGCGTGTTACAGATACCGCATACCTGGATTATGACTATACCTCGGATGTAAATCATCACCTTCAAATCGACAGCCGGTTCGAAAATATCTCCCAGGAAATGCGCCTCACCCGGAATAAAGACCGCTTTAACTGGCTTGTGGGTATTAATCTGGACAAGGATGATAATACCATTGATTACGATATGTACATGTACGGGAATAAATTCCCCACATATGCGCAGCTGGAAGGGGATTCCATTGGCACATTCATCCATGCGGAGTATGACATCACGGAAAATTTCTCTGTTGCAGGAGGGATCAGGTATGACACAAACGATATCTGCTATGAAGATGTTGATAAAAAGATAGATTTGGAGTCCAGCTATAGTGAAATATCTCCTAAACTGGCCTTTACATACAAATTCAATGACGATTCCATGATCTATACCACGTTTGCAAAAGGTTATCGTCCCGGAGGATTCTATTCGTATTCACCGGAGGGATATTCGAAAAAATATGACAAAGAAACATTGTGGTCCTATGAACTGGGCAGTAAAAATAGATTGTTGAGTAATCGTCTTATGCTCAATAGTGCCATGTATTATATGCGAATAAGTGATATGCAGGTCATGAATAACATTGTAAATAGTCCATATAGCTATAAATCCAATGCTGCCAAAGCCACTTCAAAGGGGCTCGAATGTGAATTAAATTATCTGTTTTGTCAAAATCTGGACCTATTTTTATCTTTGGGATACAACGATACTGTTTTTGATGAATATGCTGACGGTGGGGGGGATTACTCAGGTAATACAAATCCCTATGCCCCAAAGTACAATTTCAATATTGGTGGCCAGTACAGAAATAGGTCAGGATATTATGCACGGATAGACATGAACGGTTTTAGTAAAATTTATCTGGACAAGGAAAATACAAATAAAAGAGATGCCTATTACCTGGTAAATGCAAAAATAGGATATGAAGCAGAGCAATATGACCTATATTTATATGGCAACAATCTTTTTGATAAAGAGTACGATTCCATCGGATCATCCAACAAATATACGATTTACTCGCAACCAATGGAATTGGGTGTGCGATTCGTTTTTAGGTTTTAATCGTGGGGCCGGGAACTTATTTTTCTCTTTTTAAAACAAATATACGGTTTGGGATACTCTATTTATCCGTTGCCACACCGGTTGTCTTTTTCATGGGGGGGATTCCTGTTGTATTACAGCTTAAAGGGGTTGATCCCTCCTTTATCGGATTGTTTCAGCTTGTCGGGCTTCCGGCGGTTATAAAATTTTTATTGTCCCCTGTGGTTGACAGATTCTTTTTGGGGAGAAATCATTATAAAAAATGGATTGGTCTGGCAGGGCTTTTGTATGCAATAACCTTATATGGCATAGGTACGCTTTCCGTCTCAGATAATTTTTATATCCTTTTTTTCGTGATATTGTTTGCCACCCTTTTATCCACCTTTATCGATATCCCGCTAAATGCTTTATCCATAAAAGTGTTTTCAAAACATGACAGAATTGCTGCAAGCGGCTATAAAACAAGCGCTTATTTTTTGTCCGGAATATCAGGCAGCGGGATGTCCTTGCTATTGTACAATCATTTTGGGTGGAGCTGTACTTTCAGTGTTCTGTCGGCAGGGGTTCTTTTATCCTTGGCATCTTTGTTTTTTATTAAGGAAAATGATGAACCGTTACAAGTGCATAAGGTCTCTTTTAGTACGATATTATCATTTTTCACACAGCCCGGTATTGGAATTTGGCTTTTTATTCTGGCATTTTATTTTGCGTTTATTCTTTCGGTGTGGGTATTTATCAAACCATACCTGATAACCAAAGGTCTTAATGCTGACGATGTTGCGATTTATATTGGATTTTACGGCAGCAGTGTCGGGTTTGTCGGAGGAATGGTTGCAAGCCGAATTGGAAAATATTTGACAAAAAGGCGAATCCTTATTTATTTCGGTTATTTTAATATGTTCAGCATTTTGATTCTTATCTTTATGGAACAATATTATTTCAGCATTTTTTTTGTTATTGCAGTCATTACGTTTATATCAATCGCCATCGCCTTAACATCCACCATTGTGTTTTCCCTGATCATGGACTATTCCCGTGGAGATTCAAAGGGGATTGATTATGCAGTTCAGTCCAGCCTGAGTTCTATTGTCAGAATGATATTCACCGTTGCCGCAGGTTTTTTAATCTCAAGTTTTGGATATACCACCATGTTTTGTATAGGGATGATTGGCACTGCCTTGGTGGTGTATGTTGTATATCGTTTTTACAAGATTTAGCCAATAGTGTCGATGTCTTTAAAATTTTTAATGAAGTTTTATTTCCCGGATAACGGGCATGTCCTGTCGAACACAACAAGTATAGGGTCGTAGACGCGGAGCCAAATGGTATTATACCGCCGTCCCCCGACGGACAATGTGCCCGGACCGGAACTGTTGACAGCTCAATTGTCCGGTTCCTATTGCCCGTCGGGGGGCGGCTCTGCTGAGGTGGAGGCTGCCTTTTCATATAACTGCCACGGGCAGACCGTATTCCGGCCTCGGCCTGCCCACAACAAAGTTTGAAATACACCCCTGATTTGCGGAGTATTTCATATAAAAACTGCCACGGGCAGAACTTGTTTTGATGTGGTCTATTTTATAATTACCAACCCAAAAGGAGCTGATAATGGAATTGTTTCCTGTGAATAATGAGCAGATTTGGCGTGAATCATGGCTTTCGGCCATTGAAATGGCCCCCATGACAAGGCGCCTGATACGAACAGAAGAAGAGTTGATCAAAAGATGGGACAAGGTGGCCCAGCTGTTTGCAAACAACAAACGCCCTCCTGGTAATGGGAATGCAGAAAAAACTATTATCCGGAGACTCCGGGAACAAAATATTTTGAAACCCGGAGCCCGGGTTCTGGATATTGGTGCAGGATTTGGGGGGCTGACTTTCCGTCTGGCTGAAACAGCCGGTCATATTACCGCTGTGGAGCCATCAATCGCCATGGCTGCCATTCTTAAGGAGCGGGTCCATGGGAATGGGATAAAAAACGTTCATGTGGACCAGCGCCGGTGGCAGGATATAAATGTTGAGGCCGAAGGCCTGGTGTCACAGTTTGACCTTGTGGTGGCTTCCATGAATCCCGGTGTTCAGACCCCTGAAGACCTGGAAAAGATGAATCAGGTTTCCCGGGGCTTCTGCTATTTGAGCCGATTTTCGGGCATGAAGGGGTTCTGGGGATTTGATGGCATCTGGGAATTATTTTTTAACGAAGAGCCCGGAATGGATCCATGGGATATTATTTTTCCATTTAACTTTCTCTACGCCTTGGGATATCGTCCAGAGCTGGATTTCATCATTAAAGAAAATCTGGATAAAGTGCCTGTTGAAGATGCTGTAAAACGTATACTGGCATCTTTGTGGAATTACATGGATGAAACCCCGGCCGTTAAAAAAACGGTGGAGCAATTTGTAATGGATCGCTCGCATGCTGGATTTGTCAAATATCAAAAAGGGTTTTGCCAGGGGGTGATGATTTGGCAGGTTGCAGGCCCCATGGAGATTCTCCTGGAATGAAAAGCCGTTGTCATATCATGTACGGTGGATCTATGCCATTGTCCAAAGAAGTTTTGCACCAAGAAGAAGCAATACCACTCCCAGCATTTTTTTTACGGTGTGGGGACTCATTTTCTTTTGCATGACCTTTGTGCCCAGGTAGCCGCCGCCCCAAGCTGCCAGACCTGCAAAGAGCAGGATTCTCAGTGACACCGATCCCATGGCAGCATATGCCAGAAATGCAGAAAAAGAAGAAAAGGGAATGGCAAGGGCCGTGACTGTGGCCACTTTTTTGGGATTAAACCCCTGGAGAATCATCAAGGGGGATATGATACCACCGCCCCCAACACCCAAAAGACCGGAAATAAATCCTGCCAGAACTCCCACCATTAACGGTCCTGTAACGGGGCGATCTTCCCGGTATTGATCGGCGTATCTGGAGCCTTTAAAAAAAAGCATCATGGTTCCGGAAAAGAGAAGAAAACCGATAAAGACAAGCAGCAGAATCCGGGTGGGTAAGAGGTGTCCGGCCCATGCTCCCACAGGTGCCAGGATGATGGATGAAATAATAATGGGAAGCCCCAGGGCCACATCCAGGCGTTTTTCTTTGAAGTTGGACCAGGTGGCCCCGAGCATGCTCACGCAATTGACAAAAAGTCCTGTGGGCCGGGCCAGATTAAAAGGAACCCCCAGCCAGGTCAGGACCGGAATCAGAACCACAGCAGATCCTACGCCACCCAAGGCAAAGATGAAACTGAGAGTAAATGAGAGGATGGTGATAATAACTATATCCATTGTATCTGTCCTGTGTTTTTGTGAAAGTGTTCCGGGCCGTCTGGATTGTGTTTTTTCCTTCCGGCCCGTCATGGATCACATTTTGGCAAGCGGTCCCGGTTTAAATGCCTTGACCATTTCCTCCACGGTTGCGGTCAATCCTTTGACATTTTCAAATCCATTGGCCCTGAGAAAAGTGTAGGCCACGGCTCCCCTGAATATGGAGGAACAAAAGGTGATGATAATCTTCTCCTTTGACAGCTCCCCAAGCCGCTCCGGAAGTTTGTTTAACGGGATGTGAACTGCAAAGGGAAAAGAGAGATATTTAACTTCTTTGTCCGATCGTATATCCAGAAAAATAAAATTTTCGTTTCCAAGCACCTTGCGCATTCCCTCGATGCTCATGCCGTGCTCACCGGAAGAAAAAAACTCAAAATCCATTTCCGTTAGAACCTGATTCAGTTCATTCATGCCAGTCTCCTTGTTATGACTTCGGTGATTTGAAATTAAAATGGCAAAACTGTGTACACCTTCTTAGGCAGTTCTGTCTGTGGATGAAAAACCAGTTACCGGTATAACAGCCACTGTTTTTTCAGTATTCGTTGTGAAAGGCCCGGGTCCGAAATACGGTCTGCCCGGGGTGCTTAAAAAAAAGGGGTTGCTATGAAATAAATTCCCAGGGCAGCGATGGTCGAGCCTGCAACTTTTCTGAACCATGTGCCGGCCCCATTCCATGCGCTGTTTTCCAGTAATGTTTTGACCGCAGCGGTGGAGCTTCCTGCAATGACAATTGGAAGGCAGTGTCCCAAGGCAAAAAGAGTGATAAAAAGAATACCTGTGATCAGCTTCTCTTGGACTGTGATGATGGCCAGAATTGGCGCAATAAATCCAAAGGTGCATGAACCGGATAAAATCCCATAACCAAGACCCAGTATCAATGCACCGAATTTCCCTTTAAGATTTAACCTATACAAAAGAGCACCGGAAAAAGTGCACTTCTCAACACCCAGCATTCCCAGAGCCACCCAGATCAGGATAAACCCAATAAGAATCTGCCAGTAGTTTCCCACATCTCCGAGCATCCTTCCAAGCAGTGCACAGATTACACCAATAAGGGCAATGGTGATAAAAAGACCCAGGGTGAACAGGATGGAATATACACTTGCCTGTCGTGGATGGATCATTTTCTCCTGGCCGCCCACATAACCCACGATCAAAGGTATGGATGCAAGGTGACATGGGCTGAACAAAACACTGATAACACCCCAGAGAAAACATCCGGCAACGGCAAAGGCTGTACCGCCTGTCATCCATTGATTAATTGTCAAAAATAAAGAATCCAGCATGGAATTATCCTTTATTCCCAAATGTGGGTGCTTCAACCCCCATTTTTGTCATTTGCTCAACAATGGATTTTTCATCCAAAAAACCCACATGACGGTAAATTTCTTCACCTTTTTCATTAAAAAAGATCTGGGTGGGGATTGCCCTGATTTTAAATCTGGGACCCTGTTGGCGATTTTCCCAGACATCAATAAAGACAATGTCTGCCCTGCCTTTATATGCTTTTTCAAGCTTTGTCATGATCGGTGCCATCATTTTACAGGGAATACATTTTTTTGCTCCCAGATCTATCATTGTGACTTTGCCTTGTTCTGGAATTTTGGAAAAATCCTGTGCAAAAGCAACTGAAGAAAGGAGCAGCATTAAAGCAACACCAGGTAAAATTGATTTTTTAAAATTTTTGATTATGATCATAAATTGGTTTTTCCTGTGGTTGTTTTAGTAAATTATTATATATGGGCATTTGTCGATTTGTTAAAATCAAAAATAAGAAATTTAATTTTTTCCAACTATATCCTTGCGATCAATGTTCGGGAGAATTTTGTTCAAATGCTCAATTTCCAGGTCGTTGTCCAACCAGTGTCTGAGATTTCCTATCATACATGCAGAATATGGGGAGCCACTGCCATCGGAAAGTGAGTAGTTGACCCATAGCCCATCTTTAAAATTTTTTACGAGTTCAGCATCTTCAAGAATTTTTAGATGTTTGCTGGCTGTGGACTGGGCAATACCAAGCGTTTCTTTGATCTCACAGACACATAAAGGTCGAGATTGGAGTATTTTCATCATTTTAACCCTGTTGGGATCTGATAATGCTTTCATGACTTTAATAAATGTTTTCATGATTAGTACCCCCCTTGAATTTTTTTTGTCTGCCTATATTAAATCGTTAAAGTGGAATGTATTTGATGTGTGAATACATTGTCAAGATAAAAAAATAAAAAATGCGAAACTTTAGCGAGCAGTGTGGGGAGCACATTGCAGTTTCGATTTGAAGCAGTCTTTTTGCGGTATCTGTAATTTTAATAATGTGAATTGAGGGCTAAAATTTGGGTATGTTTGTCTTGACGCATGTTGCGAATAATTGCTACTTGGACAGTTTGAAAAAACTTGGTTGTCAAGTTTTCATCAAGCATACCACCTTTTTGTTGACATTAAATTCAGGTTCGCATAACACATCCATAAATTATTAATTCATGGAGGATTCAATGACAGCATTAAACAAATTGATTACCCTTACTCTGATTTCCATGGTGGCTCTTTTTGACATCGGCAGTGCGGATGCAGCAGATTTTTCCAATGCTTCCAGCGGTATTACAGCCGTCATAGAAACCAGCAAGGGTGAGATTCACTTGGAACTTTTTGATAACAAGGTTCCTTACACCGTGGCCAATTTTGTAAATCTGGCAAATCGTGGGTACTATGACGGTCTTAAATTTCATAGGGTTATCGATAATTTCATGATTCAGGGAGGGTGTCCATTTGGCACCGGACGGGGGGGGCCGGGCTATCAGTTTAAAGATGAAATCGTAAAGGGCCTTGTTCACAACCAACCCGGAATTCTCTCCATGGCAAATTCAGGCCGCAATACAAATGGAAGCCAATTTTTTATCACACACGTGAAGACTCCCTGGTTAAACGGAAAACACACCGTATTCGGAAAAGTCGTCTCCTCCAAAGAAATGGCGGTGATCAACCGGATTAGAAAAGGGGATAGCATTATTGCTGTAACCATTATGGGAAATACCGAACCTCTTTTGGAAAAATGCAGTAAAAAGCTTAAGAGATGGAACTATATCCTTGATAAAAAGTTTCCAAAATAAGCGTCGTAATTCGGCATGAAAACAAAGAAAATGTTGTTATCCGGCGTTATCCTTGTGATTATTACCATGCCAATTTTTTGAATAGCTTTTCAAGGTAACAGCCCCTGTAGATATGATTATTTTTTAATATGTTTTTTGTGTTGCTGAAGAATTTTATACATTTTCAGCTATTTTTTTGAACTCGTTTCGCTCCTCTTGATTTCCAACAACCGCCACCAGATCCCCTTCCTGGAAAGCGTAATCGGCTTTTGGGTTGGAGTGAAATGTTTTCCCTTGCTGGATAATCCCCACAACCGATGCCCCGGTTTTGGTGCGAACCGCAGCATCTTTAATGCTTTTTTTGATGAGGCTGCTTCCAGGCATGAGGGTAACCCACGATATTTCAAGAATGTTTTTTATATTATCCAGTTTTGTCAGAAGCTGACGATCAGCATTTGATTGATAAATCGGAGCATAGGTTTTTTGCCGGACGGCATCGGTATATTGTTGAATGACAGATACGGGGAATTCCAGATGGAGAAGCGACTGCCTTGCGATTTCCAGCCCAGCCTCCATCTCCGGCAGTACTGCCATATAAACCCCTTTTTCATATAATGCCCGGGCATGATCAGGCCCTGTGGCCCGTACAATGATATGCAGCCCTGCCCTGGCATGTAGGGTTTGTTCCACAATGGATTGGGAAATAACAACAGAAGCCGTAGTAATAAGCAAAAGTCTGGCAGCGTGCAATTGAGCCGCTTCAATCACCGTTGCCTGGGTCATGTCCCCATAAATAACCGGGTGGTTTGCCGCTTTGCATTCAAGCATGCGCTGGTGATTGAATTCAATGATAACAAAGGGCAGATGCAGTTGTGATAAAATCTGGGCAATGTGTTGGCCCACCCGTCCGCCACCGACAATGACAACATGATCTTTAAGGCCGGAATCAGGTATGTTTTCTGTCTGTAACGGTTCATATTGAAATAAGCGTTTTTTAAATTTATACAGAGGCGCTGCCATGGCCGATGCAAAGGGGGTGAGCATCATGCTTAACACCGATAGAGCAAGGACAAGAGAGTAAAGATCCTGGTCAATACCCTTTGTTTCAAGGCCCAGCCGGGCAAGAACAAAGGTAAATTCCCCCACCTGAAATAACCCCAGCCCCACGGCAATGGGAACAATATTGATATATCGAAACAACTTTGCAATGACGGAGAATAATGTTCCCTTGAAAATGCCAATGATAATGACCAGAGAAACAATTTGTACCCAATTTTCAAAAAGATAGGCAGGGTCAAGGAGCATCCCCACAGATGTAAAAAATAAAAGCCCAAATATATCCCGAAGAGGAACAATTTCACTTAATGCCTGGTGTCCGTAATCAGAGTCGCTTAAAACCATTCCGGCAACAAAGGCGCCAAAGGCAAAGGAAAGGCCAAAGAGATATGTGGCATATCCCACCCCAAGCCCTATGGCTGTGATGGACAAAATAAAGAGTTCCCTGGAGTTCCAGTTGGCAACGTGTACCAGCAGCCATGGAAGTATCTTTCTACCCAGATAAAACATCACCACCAGAAATACTATGGATTTGACAATGGCAACACCCAGAAGCGTTAAGCCCGATTCAGGGTTACTCAGTTGGGGAAGGATGATCATCATGGGAATAACGGCCAGATCCTGAACAATGAGCATGCCAATCATGACACGACTGGAAAGTGTTCCCACAAGTCCCCTGCTCATAAGGGTTTTTAGCGTTACCATGGTGCTGGAAAGGGATATTAAGGCGCCAAGCCATAATGCGTGGGGTGTGGATAAATCCAGATACCTGCCAATGCAAAATCCAAAAACCATGGTTAACACAATTTGCACAGGGGTTCCGAACAGGGCGATATTTCGCACCGGTTTTAACTCATTAAGGGAAAACTCCAGTCCCAGGGCAAAGAGAAGAAGGGCCACACCGATTTCTGCCAGAAGTTCAATTTCATGGATATCTCCAATAATCCCGGTGGTGTATGGTCCCACCACAATGCCGGCAAAGATATACCCTAAAATCAGCGGCTGCTTTATTTTTTGTGCAGCAAGTGCGCCAATTAAGGCAACAATGACAATAATAATAATGTCCGCAGCTACGCCCATCTGAAGAATCTCCTTATTAATGTGCTTAAAAGTTGGGCATCTTTCATATAACTTCAAAAGTAGTTTTCACTTTTGGGTCAAGTTTTCCCGGGAAATGGGTATCTCTGTCTGAAAAGTGTAAAGCAGGAATGAAGGATGCCAAAAGTTGCTGATCTTTTCATCTCATGAGTCCGAAATTCACATTTTTTATACCACATGGAATGTTTTCAATTTCAAAGATACAGATTATGTGGCGGCAAACTGGAGAACTTGTGACTGACGAGTTTTTATGATTTTGTCATACCATATTCTTTAAGCGCTGGCCATGGCGTATCTGAAAGCGCAGCCGGGAAGTGCTGAGGAGATCTTTGAAAGCTTGAGTTGTTTTTTTAGGGAGTCAGCCGTTTTCAATTTACCGTTTACCCGAAATTTCATCCATAAACATATCAATTTGGGTATGGTTAAATGGTAAATCAATAAGATCTGAGTCCCTTATCAGCCTGTTTGACGGCAAGGGACGTTGCAGATGAAAAATGCTTTTATGTGTTTAACACCTTTGCCAAATTATCACATGCTCTCCGGCCTAATGAAAACAATACCGTACATGGTACTTTAAAGCTATACCTCACACATCTGACAGTGTGTGGTTTAATCAAAAAAGAAATTGGCGAAGGTCTTGCTGTTATTCATTAACACACAATTTTGGGGCAATGGGTTGGGGGGGTAAAAGGGTTTCCAGATTTTCGGTGGGGTTTTTACTTTCCACAGTCTGCCCGGCTCTTAAAAGAATCACGCGGGAAGCCAGGGTAAGAATTTCATCCCGGGAGTGGCTGACATAAAGGATGGGCAGAGAAAACTCACGGCACATGCGTCGAATAAACGGCAGCACCTCCAGTTTGCGATCCTGGTCCAAGGATGCAAGGGGTTCATCCATGAGTAACATGGCAGGACTGCTTAACAGCCCTCTGCCGATGGCCACCCGTTGTTTTTCTCCCCCGGACAGTTTGGCAGGTCGTCTTTCCAGCAGATGCGCAATGCCAAGAAGCTCCACAACTGTATCAAACTCAATATATCTTTGGGATACCGGTACCTGTTTCATCCCATAGGTTAAATTACTCTTCACTGACAAATGGGGAAAGAGACGCCCATCCTGGAAAATGTATCCGATGCGGCGTTTTTCCGGTGCCAGGTTTATTTTTCTGCTGGAATCAAACAGTCGGCGTTCATTGATGACGATGTGACCTGCATCGGGGGGGGTGAGACCTGCCACCATATTGACAATGGAGGTTTTCCCGGCACCGGAGGGGCCAAATAGCGCAGTAACCCCGGAGTCGTTTCCTGTAAAACGGGCATTAACCTGAAAATCTCCCTGCTGTCGCTGGATGTCGATGTCAATCATGGATATTTTATCCTTTTATGTACCGGGCAAAACGTTTTGCCATGATCTCAGAAAAAACAAGCGCCACCATGGCAATGGCAATGGAAAGCACACAAAGCCGCATGGCCCCGTTCTCTCCTCCGGGCATCTGGGTTAAGGTGTAAAGTGCCAGGGGCAGGGTCTGTGTTTCGCCTGGAATATTTGAAACAAAGGTGATGGTGGCCCCGAATTCTCCCAGACTTCTGGCAAAGGCCAATATAAGACCCGTGATGATGCCCGGCACCATCAACGGCAGGGTGATGGTGAAGAAAACCTTTATTTGCCCTGCCCCCAGGGTTCTGGCGGCAAACTCCAGTCCCTGGTCCATTCCTTCAATGGAAAGGCGCACCGAACGTACCAGCAGGGGAAAGGCCATCACGGCTGCGGCAATGGCAGCTCCCTTCCAGTTAAAGGCAAAGGTCAATCCTGTGTATTTGTACAGGAATGCCCCCAGCACCCCCCTTCGTCCCAGCAGCACCAAGAGCAGATATCCCGTGACCACCGGAGGCAGTACCAGAGGCAAATGGAGCAACCCGTCCAGAACGCTTTTGCCGGGAAATTTCAATCGGGCCAGCACCCATGCCGCTGCAATGCCGGGGGGCAGGCTGCATAGCACAGCCCACCCGGATATACAAAGGCTCAGGCGCAGGGCTTCAAGCTCAATGTCCGTGAGGTGAAAAAAAGAGATCATTTTACACTGAAGCCATATTTTTTAAAAATATTCCCGGCTTCAGGAGAGCTTAAGAACAAAAGAAAGGCCCGGGCTTCCGGGGTCTTTTGTCCGGCAATGATGGCTGCGGGGTAGACAATGGCAGGATGAGAGTCTACCGGGAAGTCAGCAATGGTTTTCACCTTGGCAGAAATGGCTGCATCCGTGGCATATACCTGCCCCACCGGCACCTCCCCCCGGGCCACCAGGGCCAGGGCCGCCCTGACATCCTTGGAACGGACAATTTTGTTTTTGACGCTTTCCCACACCTTCAGGTTTTCCATGGCCTTTTTGCCGTAGATGCCCGACGGAACATGATCCGGATCTCCCATGGCCATGTGCCCGCTGCCGATGAGGGTGGCAAGGGGAAATCCTTTTTCAATGGTGACATCGGACAGGGTGCTGTCGTGGGGGGCGATGAGCACAAGGCGGTTGCTCAAAAGATTAAACCGGGTGCCGGGTTCTATTAACGCCTGTTTTTCCAGGTAATCCATCCATTTTTTGTTGGCAGAGATGTAAACCTGGGCCGGTGCGCCTTTATCGATCTGTCTTGCAAGGGTGGATGATGATGCAAAGGAGGTGACGGCTTTAATGCCCTTTGTCTGTGAAAACAGGGCGGCAATGTCTGTGACAGCATTGGTGGTTGAACCGGCACTGAAAACAATGACGGACTTATTTTGTGAAATGGCCGGTGAGGATGCCAGAAGTGTGATCAAAACTGAAAAAAGCCATGCCCGGCGTGGGAGTGCGTTTTTAAAGAAATTCATTTTTATTGCCTTGTTTTTTTGAGGAGGTATTTTATGGTTGTATTGTTTAAAGATATATTGACGTGTTTAAATTGCACGTTGTATGTAATTGGTCAAGCTTTTTTTCAGCCCGGGCAAAGCAGGATTTAAATATGGGTGATCTGTTTGCAAAAACAGCTCAGTTTCATTATCATGCTTTGTTGTGGGCAGAGCCGGATCAGAATATGGTCTGCTTTTAAACAGGCTTTGAAGGATTTGCCAAAACCACGAAACACACCATGGAGCGCTCAGAATATGTCCAGGACAAAAACCCAGATCACCTGCCATGTAAAGGCCCATCGCCAATCAAAAGGGTGGTCCCAGTCACAACTGGCAGACAGGATCGGTGTCAAAAGACAGGCCATTTATGATATAGAATCCGGGCGGTATCTACCCAACACAGCTGTTGCTCTTAAGCTTGCCAGGCATTTTGGCTGCCGTGTTGAAGATCTTTTTGTGGATGAGGCCCCCGGAGAAAAAGAAGCCGTGGTCATGGTGGGAACGCCCAATTCACAGCGAATTTCTGCAACCAGGGTCCGGGGACGGCTGGTGGGATTTCCCCTGAATGGACCCGGAACCATGGTGAATACCTTTACTTCTGCCGACGCCATTTTGTCCGACGACGGTTCCCTGGCAGAATTGTTGTGTCCCCCGGATTATCTGGAAAAGAGCATTCTTCTCATGGGATGTGATCCGGCCTTTGACATCCTAAGTTCCCATGTGGCACGCATTGCGCCGGATGCGCGGATCAATTGTCGTTTTGCCACCAGTCACCTGGCGCTGAAACGCCTGGGGCAGGGGTATACCCATATTGCCGGAACCCATCTGCACAATCGTGACCTCAAAGAATCCAATGTTTCCAAGGCTGTAGAGGCGCTTTCCGGTGACAGTGGTATTGTGGTGGGGTTTTCCATGATGGAAGAGGGCTTGATGGTGGCCCGGGGCAATCCCCTCAACATAAAAGGGTTGAAAGATCTTGTCCGGTCCGATGTTCGATTTATCAATCGGGATCACGGGGCCGCACTGCGGGTGCTTCTGGATGATCTTCTCCAGAGGGCCGGTATTCCGGAAACGGCTGTTAATGGGTATGAAAACCTGGCATACAGCCATACCCAGGGAGCCCGGGCTGTCAATTATAATCTGGCAGATGCGGCCCTGGGGCTGCGGGTGATTGCCCATGCCTTTGACATGGATTTTGTGACACTGGATGCCGTGCGCTGTGATCTTGTCATTCCGTCGGACATGATGGCGCTTGCCACAGTGAAGGTGATGCTTGATGTTTTACAGTCCAGAGCCTTTAGGCAGGAAATCGTGGCCATACCCGGTTATGAAACCGGAATGACAGGAAAAATCATCGCTAAAGTGTAATTCATTAAAAAAAGCTTGACTCTTTGGAAAAGGTTGCATAAGAATATGAGTAATATACATTTTTAAACAAGGATTTAGTGATGAACCGATATTTTTACTTTTTTATATTTACTTTTCTTAGTGGCTTTTATTTTACAAAGTCTGCTGATGGAAAGTATACGTAAAATATCGGAAAGATATAATGTGAATACAAACCATGGGCAGACTGAAGAACTCAGTGAACCCATGGTTTTTTGTTTTTAAGGGCTGTGGGTTTATACCTTCAGCCCTTTTTTTAGGCGGGTCCGGGATGGTTTTGACAGCCTGAATATTGATGGATATGGCTTGTCCGGTAATTTGATCCCTTAAAAAAATCTGGTAAAAGGTTCTGGTTTTAGTTGTCCCGGTTTTTGGGTTTTATTTCACATTTTAGTGTCCCTTGTAATCCTTCAATGCGCTTTGCACTTTGGAATGATGATGTCCTGAAAGTTGATGTTGTTAATTTCTATGGGTGTGAACGATTTCGGACATGTTTGAAAAATGGGTGATTGACGTGTAATTTCATGGGATTGCCGCCGATTCATCTTTTTTTACGCAGGTTCTTAGTGAAGGTGATCGTATTTTCAGTGAATACTTAAACGTAAGGAGATTATTCAAATGTTGTTACGAAAAACCACAATTGTTGTTCTGGCGATTTTACTTTGTCTCTCCCCGGCGGTGCTGCTTGCCAAGCCTGTGTATAAGATCGGGGGTATCTTTTCTTCCACCGGAAGGGCGTCTTTTCTGGGGGATCCGGAAAAGAAAACCATGGAGATGATGGTTGAGAAAATCAATGCCGCCGGCGGCATTGACGGGCACATGCTCCAAGCGGTGATCTATGATTCTGAAGGTGACCCTGCCAAGGCGGTGAGTGCCGTGAATAAGTTGATTCACAAGGATAAAGTCCTTGCCATTATTGGACCCTCCACAACTCCTACAACCCTTGCCATTGTAAATTTTGTGGAGCGTGCACAGCTGCCTTTGATCAGCTGTGCCGCCGGTGTGAAAATCACCTCTCCGGTGAAACCCTGGGTGTTTAAAACGGCCCAGAGCGACTTGCTGGCTGTGGCTGCTGTATATCAACACATTCAGGCCCGGGGTATAAAGAAAATAGGGATCATCACCGTGGCCAACTCCTTTGGAGAGAGCGGTAAAAACCAATTGCTGGCCCAGGCCCCGGATTTTGGCCTTGAAGTGGTGCAGGCGGAAAGTTTTGGTGCCAAGGACACTGATACAACGGCCCAGTTGACCAAAATCAAATCTGCAGCTCCGGAAGCCATTGTGTGCTGGGGGACAAACCCCGGTCCTGCAGTGGTGGCAAAGAATGTAAAGCAGCTTAAACTTGATATACCCCTGTACCAGAGCCATGGCGTGGCCTCTCCCAAGTTCATAGAGCTTGCCGGTGATGCTGCCGAAGGCATTATTCTTCCCACGGGAAAAATTCTTGTCACCGGGCTTTTGCCGGAAGATGATGTTCAAAAGAAAATTCTGGAAGACTACCAGGTTGACTACCAGGCGAAATACAAAGGCAATGTCTCTGGATTTGGAGGATATGCCTTTGATGCGGTGAATCTTCTTGCCAAGGCCTTAAAGGGCAGCAATGGGGATAAAAATAAAATTCGCCGGGCCCTGGAATCCATGGCACATCATGTGGGGGCAACGGGTGAATTTAATTTTTCTGCCCAGGACCACAATGGTCTTGCTCCCAGTGCTTTTGTGATGGTGGAAATCAAGGGCGGTACCTGGAAGCTTATTAAATAATTTTGCCCGGGGCAGATCCCCAATATGATCTGCCCGTGGCGGTTTATATGAAATACTGCGCAAAATCGGGGAGTATTTGAAGCTTCGTTGTGGGCAGAACCGCATCAGAATAAGGTCTGCCCGTGGCAGTTATATGAAACATATCAAGGATCAAAAACAGGAAAATCCATGCAGGAGATCATTCAATATCTTTTTTCCGGTATCACCACCGGAGCCATTTACGCCGTGATTGCCGTGGGGCTGTCCATGCTTTACAGCTCCACGGAGTTGATTAATTTTGCCCATGGTGAATTTGTAATGCTGGGCGCCATGGCCATTGTGACCCTGTGGGTTCACATGGCCCTGCCCCTGCCCCTTGCCTTTGCCGGGGCTGTGGCTCTGGGGTGCTGCATGGGGCTGTTGTTTGAGCGACTGGCCATTCGTACCGCCAGAACCCCCCAACCCATTGTGCTTGTGATCATCACTGTGGGGGCGTCTATTTTTTTGCGGGGGGTGGCCATGATCGTCTGGGGTAAAGATCCCTTTAGTGTTCCTGCTTTTTCCCGGCATGATTCCATTGAAATCGCAGGGGCGGCCCTGTTGCCCCAGAGCATCTGGATTGTGGGGGCTGCGGTGCTGCTGGCCGGTGGCATTCATTTTTTTCTTAAAAAAACCCTGACAGGCAAGGCCATGGTGGCCTGTGCCGTTAATAAAAAAGCGGCCTGGCTTACAGGCATTCCTTCGGAAAAAATGGGGATACTGGCCTTTGCCGTCAGTACGGGAAGTGGTGCCGTTGCCGGGATTTTCATTGCCCCCATCACCATGAGCAGCTATGACATGGGCACCATGCTGGGCCTTAAGGGGTTTTGTGCGGCCATGATCGGCGGGCTTGGCAGCTTGTGGGGGGCCTTTGCCGGTGGTATTTTACTTGGGGTTTTGGAGTCCCTGGGGGCAGGATTAATATCCTCCGGGCTAAAGGATGCCATTGCCTTTATCCTGCTCTTGTTAATTCTTTACATCTGTCCCGGAGGACTGTTTTCTGCAAAAGAGGCAAAGCGGTTTTAAATTATGGATGACAATAAAAAAAAACAATGGACTGAAAATACGATTTTTCTTGTGGTCATCCTGGGCTGCGGGCTGGGGGTGGACAACACCTATTATCTTCAGATCATGACCTTTATCGGCATTAATACATTGCTGGCACTGGGGCTTAACATGCTCATGGGATATGCAGGCCAGGTGTCTCTTGGGCACGCCGCCTTTTACGGCATTGGTGCCTACACCACGGCTATTCTTTCGGGAACATACGGAATTTCCCCCTGGGCGGCCCTGGTGTGTGCCGTTTCCTGTGCTGTATTCATCGCTTTTGTTGTGGGGCTTCCCACCCTGAAACTGTCAGGATACTATCTGGGCATGGGAACCCTGGGTTTTGGCATGATCGTTAATATTCTGTTCCGGGAGTGGAGCACCGTCACCGGCGGTTCTTCCGGCTTTGTGGGTATTCCCATGTTGGAGGCGGGTCCCGTCTCTTTTATGTCCGGCAGAAATTATTTTTTTCTGGTGTGGATGGTGGTTCTGGTGGCCGTTTTATTGTGTCGAAGGATTCTTTCCTCCCGCATGGGAAGGGCTTTAAGATCCATCCATGATGGAGAAAACGCCTCCCTTGCCGTGGGGGTGAATACCCATTTTTTAAAATTGCAGATTTTCATGTTCAGTGCGGCTCTGGGAGCTGTTGCAGGTTTTTTATATGCCCATTTTGTTATGTTCATCAGTCCTGAATCCTTTGGGTTCATGGTGTCTGTAAAGATGGTCACCATGGTGGTTATCGGTGGCATGGCAAGCGTATGGGGGGCTCTTCTGGGGGCTTCTCTTCTGACGCTTCTTCCCGAGGTCCTGCATGGATTTGCCGAGTATGAAATGATTATTTTCGGGTTAATTCTCATGGTGGTTATGATTTTTATGCCCCAGGGACTCACCCGGGGGCTTTTGGACATATATGAGCATTCAAGAAAAAGAGATAAGCGTCATGGTAACTGATAGTGTAAAAGCGTTTTCCAAACAAAGTCTCGGTTCATGTGATATTGAGTGCCCCAAAGATATCACCCGGTCCCATGATATTTTAAATGTGCGTAACTTGACCAAGATGTTTGGCGGGGTTACGGCCCAGGATGATATCTCCTTTTCCATTGAACCGGGCATTGTGTGTGGCCTCATCGGTCCCAACGGTGCCGGTAAAACCACCTTGTTCAACATGATCACCGGCATTTACAGGCCGGACAGCGGACAGGTGTTGTTCAATGGCAGACCCACCCGTAAAATGGCGGTGCATCAACTGGTAAGGGCGGGCATTGCCCGGACTTTTCAGCATGTGGAGCTGTTTGGTTCCATGACCTTGCTTGAAAATGTGTTGGTGGGCATGCATGTGAGAACAAAAAGTGGATTTTGGGGAGCCGTTACCCGCATGCCTTGGGTCATGAGAGAAGAGCGCCGGGCCCGGGAAAAGGCTATGGATCTGCTGGAATTCACAGGCTTGACCCAATATGCCCATCGACCGGCCGGAGACCTTCCTGTGGGCCGCCAGAAAATGGCTGAAATTGCCAGGGCCCTGGCATCGGAACCAAAGTTGCTACTTTTGGATGAACCGGCCGCCGGGTTAAACCCTGTGGAAACCGAAGCCCTGGGTAAACTTATCCAGCGGGTAAAAGAAAGGGCCGTTACCATGATGCTGGTGGAGCACGACATGAGCCTTGCCATGGGAATTTCCGATAAAGTGATTGTTCTTGACCGGGGAAAGAAACTGGCAGAAGGCTCCCCCCGGGAAGTGCAGAATAATCAGGCGGTGATGGAGGCCTATCTGGGCCGGGGATGACAAAACATCGAGAGCATTTTATGGGTAGACTATGTTGAGAATCAAAAATTTAAAGTGCAGCTACGGCAGTATCGTGGCCGTGCATGGGGTGAGCCTTTCGGTGAAAAAGGGGGAACTGATCTCCATCATTGGTGCCAACGGTGCCGGGAAAAGCACCTTGCTGCTGGCCATTTGCGGTCTTTTAAAAAACTGGGAAGGGGAAATTGTTTTTCAAGACAAAGACCTTAAGGGCATGTCCCCTCCGGCCATTGTTCGTTCCGGTATCAGCATGGTTCCGGAAGGGCGGCAGATTTTTTCCCCTTTAAGTGTCATGGATAATCTTAAAATGGGGGCATATACCATGTACCGCAAGGGGCTAAAATCCCAGGTGGAAGAAGATTTTGACATGGTCATGGAGATGTTTCCCATTCTCCGGGAGCGGGCCCATCAGCTGGCAGGGACCCTGTCCGGTGGAGAGCAGCAGATGCTGGCCATTGGCCGGGCCTTGATGGCACGGCCCCGTCTTCTGGTGCTGGATGAGCCATCCATGGGTTTGGCCCCCAAGATTGTGGAGATGATTTTCAATGTCATTACAACATTACAAAGCCAGGGGGTTACCATTCTTCTGGTGGAGCAGAATGCCCGGGCCGCCCTGAAAATTTCCCATCGCGGTTATGTGCTGGAAACCGGGAAAATGGTGCTCCAGGGAAGTGCGGATGAGCTGTTGGTGGATGATGATGTCAAACGGGCCTACCTTGGCCGGGATTATGGTGATTTTTATGACGGGAGGGATGCATAATGCTGGATATAAGTGTTGAAGAAAAAGAACAGCTCAAATTGGAACGACTACAGAGCACCTTGAACCGGGCCTGCAAGAATGTCCCCTTTCATCGCAAGCGGTTCCTGGAAAAAAATATTCTGCCCGAAGATATTGTCTCTTTAAAGGATCTTACAAAATTACCCTTCATGGATCGAACCCATCTGGGTACCCATTATCCCTATGGGTTATTTGCCGTGCCTTTAAGGGATATTGTACGTATTCACACGGCTCCGGGAACAGGTACAAACCCTTCCATCAGCGGGTACACCCGCACCGACCTTTTAATCTGGAAAAAACTGGTGGCCAGAAGTTTTGAAGCTGCCGGGGTGACCAGTCTGGATATTATTCAGATTCATTTGCCTCCGGGTCTTGCCAACTGGGGCAGGGATTATAAAGACGGAGGCGAGGCCATGGGTGCCGGAGTTATTCCAAATTCTCCCCTTTCCCTTAATAAAACCCTTATGGTGCTAAGGGATTACAAAACCACCACCCTTGTCACCACCCCGGCTTTTGCCCTGCAGCTCATGGATCACATGTTTGATCGGGAGCGCAATCCCAATGAACTGAATTTAAAACGGCTGATTCTGGTGGGGGAACCTGTGGAGGGAAAACTGGTGGCAGATCTGGAGGAAAGACTCCATGTGGATGTGTGGCTCAACTATGGTTTGAGCGAAATCCCGGGACCGGCCATTGCCCATGAGTGCCGCAGCCATTGTGACACCCACTGCTGCGGCAGCCATTGTGGGCTTCACATCAATGATGATCATATCCTGCCTGAGATCATTGACCCTGCCACAGGCACCCCTGTTCCCATGGGAGAAAAGGGAGAACTTATATTGACCACCCTGTCGGCCAGGGCCTTTCCTTTGATTCGATTTCGTACAGGGGATATGGCTCGGTTTGTGCCGGAACCCTGCGGGTGTTCGTCTCCTTTGATAAAACTTGAGTGGCTAAAGGAACGGGCCGATAATATGATCATTATCTCCGGTATAAAGGTATCCCTGGATCAGGTAAAGTCCACCCTTCAAAAGGCCCTGGCCGTGCCGTGCCCGGACTGCACTGTGGAGCGCATTCGCCGGGACGGCACAGAAACATTGGGGATTTCCCTGGTCATGGACGATGTTCTTTTTTCAGATGAAATCAAAGAATTGCAGCAGTTAATATCCCAAACGGAAAAACTCCTGGCCGAACAGGTGGGGGTACCCATTAAAATTTGTCTGGTTCAAAAACGGGTTTTATAATATAGCGATTAGTGGCTTTTAATGACATCCACGATAAAGGGGGTGCATCGGACCCCCACGCTTTGTTTCTTTACCCAGATGCGGGCCATGGACATGGATTCCCCTTCAAGGTTGGTAATGCTGGCAAGCTCTTCGGCAAAGGCAATATCTTGGATATTGAATTCATAATAAAAGGTATTGGGGGTAAAGGGGTCTGCAATGAGGATCACCTTTGACTTGTTGGTGGGATGTTTTTTGGGAGAGCCTGAAAAAGGGATGTGGTTGTGTTTATCAACATTCTGGGGTTTCTGGTAGGTCTGGATTTCAAACTTTTCTTTTAACTCAACAAGATTGGCAATGGCCATAATATTTCTCCTCAAATCAAATCTGAAAGGTCTTGTATTATTGTTTCTGTTGATGCAATGTCGTTTGGGGCGTAACTTTTTGCATCCAATGGGATGCAAGATTAATCTTCGAGAATATCAAAATCGGGCAATGCTCCTTGACGTATTCTGGACATAACACCATGTGTGAAATCCACAAAGGGATGCCTCCTAATGATATCTGTTCGTTTCATAGGAAGAGCCTGATCATCGAATGTTCACAATGAATATTTTGCCATATTCAAAGGCATCTGCCAAGGCCTTAAATTCCATGACAAGTTTTTTGTTTTTCCATCGCAAGACAGCTGCCATGGTGTGAGTTAGTTACCAAATATGTTGCTTTGAATTGTTATTGAACAGTGTCCCTTTGGGGATTGCTCTTTGAGAGTTATTGGCTCATAAACATAGGTATACGCCATTCTTTCATACACTGTCATCCATTTGCAATACTTTTATACATGGGATAAACTCTTTAAAATTAAGTTTGGTATGGGTATGAGGTGTTGTTGTTTTCCTCCATCGTGGAAGACTTGCAATAAAATTTTGGCACCATGATTTTGAGACACAGGTGAATCATTATGAATGGGAAGAGAGTAACACGTTCATCAACAAGAGTTGATATGAGATTTAATTGTTTAAATAATTCTCTTATTAATATTTTTAAAGTAAAATCCATTCGTATGATGATGTTTGTTGCCGTCATTGTTTTTGTCACCTTGATTGCCTTTGACCGTTTTTTTATTTATCCGTCCTTTATTAAACAACTGGGGCGGAATACTGAAAACCAGGCACTGCGCCTGGCCAAGCATTTGGCTCCGGATTTGCAGCACTGGTTCCTTGAACCGGAAAAATCTAAGGTTGACCAAGGTACCGTTGCAAAACTCAAACAGCTGCAAAGGGATTTTGACCTTTTTAAAATTGATTTTTTTGATAAAACCGGTCGCTGTTTTTATTCCACAACAAAAAAGGACATCGGCAGGTTTGTAAACGACGACTATTTTACCAATCTGGTGTCCCGGGGTAAAATTTTCACCCGCATGATTAAGAGAAAGGCCCTCTCCCTGGAGAAGATGTCTGTTGATACAAATGTGGTGGAAACTTATTATCCCATTATGGAAGGAGATCAATTCCTGGGGGCATTGGAGCTTTATTATGATGTCTCTGTTCAGATTAAGAATTTAAAAAAACAGGTCCTCACCTCCATGGCCCTGATGTCGGGTCTTGCCCTGGCCATGTCCATCATTATTTTACAGCTTCTTAAAAAAATGGCCGGTACCATGCTCAAAGAGCAGGAAACCCAGAAAGCCCTCATGGCAAGTGAAACCCACCATCGGGAGCTGGTGCAGGGGGTTAACGGCATTATTTTAAGATTTAACACAGATTGTCGCATTACTTTTTTAAATCGTCATGGTTTGAAATTTTTCGGATTCCGGGAAGAGCAGATTATAGGACGTCATGTTCTGAGTACCATTGCAAGGCATTCCGGTACCGATGCCGGTAATTTTGCCCAAATGTTTGAAACCCTTTGCAGGCATCCTGAATCACTTCCCCGGGATGAGAATTTATATATTGATAAAAAAGGCAATGAGACCTGGATTGCCTGGACCAACCAGCCCATCCGCAATGACCGGGAAGAGATTGAAGAAATTCTTTCCATCGGCATTGATATCACCCGGCAAAAAAAGACGGAACAGCATCTTCAGGAACTTCTGGAGAACACCATGCAGATGCTGGAGGCCATGCCCTTTGGGATTGTTATTGTGGGGAAAGATCGGATTATTCGCAGTGCCAACCGGGTGGCCCTGGATCTCATGGGCATTGAAGATGAGTCAGAGATTGTGGGAAAGGTGTGTCACAATCGCATTTGCCCGGCAGAGGATTGTAATTGTCCGGTACTGGATCTGGGCCAAATGGTGGACAGCTCCGAACGCATCCTTATTGGAAAAGACAATAAACGTATTCCCATCATTAAAACGGTGTTATCAACCACCCTGCAAGGCGAAAACGTTCTTTTGGAAGCTTTTGTGGATATTTCCGAATTAAACCAGGTAAGAGAAGAGGTTGGAAATGCCAATTTTAAACTGGAGATGGCCCTGGCAAAGGCCAATCGCATGGCAGAAAAAGCCGCCGTTGCCAATACTGCAAAAAGCGAATTTCTGGCCAATATGAGCCATGAAATCCGGACTCCCTTGAATGGCATCATTGGAATGACCCAGATTTTGATGGATACCGGCACCCTGGACAATGATCAGCGTCGCTATGCTAAAATCATCCAGAGCAGCGGAACCTCTCTTTTGAGTATCATTAATGACATTCTTGATTTTTCCAAGATTGAAGCCGGCAAGCTTGAAATGGAAATCATCCCCTTTGATTTGCGTCTGCTGTTAAGTGACTTTGCAGCCATGATGTCCCTTCGCATTGAAAAAAAAGGACTGGAATTCATCTGTGCTGCAAGTCCGGATGTACCGTCTTTGTTGCTTGGAGATCCCGGCCGTTTAAAACAGATACTGATTAATCTTGCGGGCAATGCTGTTAAATTTACCAAGTACGGAGAAATTTCTGTGCAGGTCACTTTGCACTCTGAAGATAAAACCCGGGTTATGCTTCATTTTGCGGTTAAGGATACCGGTATCGGTATTCCCCGGGATAAACAGGAACACCTGTTTGACAGTTTTACCCAGGCTGATACCTCAACCACCCGAAAATACGGGGGAACAGGGTTGGGGTTGACCATCTCCAAGACCCTTTGCCAATTGATGGGGGGGAACATCGGGCTTAACAGCAAAGAGGGTAGAGGCGCTGAGTTCTGGTTCACGGCGGAGTTTGAAAAACAAAAAAGCTGTCAACACCCTGTAAAGTCTGTACCAAAGGCAGATCTTAAGGGGGTGCGTGTCATGGTGGTGGATGATAACAAGACCAATCGTGAAATTTTATGTACCCAGCTCAATGCCTGGGAAATGGTTGCAACGGCTTATCCCGGCGGGGCAGAAGCCCTTGAAGCCTATGGGGCAGAGATCAAGGCCGGTCCTGCCTATGAACTGGCCATTCTGGATATGCAGATGCCGGACATGGATGGATTAACCCTTGGTAAGCTGATACAGGAAGAGACAAGCGTCCCCAACCCCCGTCTAATAATGATGACTTCGGTGGGCAGGGCCGGGGATGCCAAACGATTTAAAGATGCTGGTTTTTCTGCCTATCTTGTGAAGCCGGTGGGACAACTTGATCTCATGGATGCTTTATCCACGGTGATTTCAGGCCATCCCATTGAGAGGGAAGACCAGCCCATTGTCACCCGTCATACGGTGCGGGAAATGCGTCGTAAAAATATTCGAATTTTACTGGCCGAAGATAATATTGTGAATCAGCATGTGGCCTTGAAATTTTTGGAAAAAATAGGTCACACAGCGGTTGATACCGTGAAAAATGGCCAGGAGGCCGTCACAGCACTGGGCAAAATTGACTATGATTTGGTGCTGATGGATGTTCAAATGCCCAAAATGGATGGCATTGAAGCCACCCGGCGCATCCGGGATGTCCAGTCTGAATGTCTCAATCATGCAGTTCCCATCATTGCCATGACAGCCCATGCCATGCAAAGCGATCGAGATCGATGCCTTGAGGCTGGCATGAACGATCATGTCACCAAGCCGGTGAATCCCAAAATTTTGAGCGAAATTTTGGAAAAATGGTTGAGTTAGGCGTCGCCGGTGGACCCAAAGCCCCCCTCTCCCCGGGCTGTGTCTGACAGTGCATCTGATACCAGCACACGGGGACGCAGCACCGGCATAATAACCATTTGAGCAATTTTCATCCCAACGGTGATCTTAAATGTATTTTGGGAGTGGTTTATCAGGATCACACCGATTTCGCCTCTGTATCCCTGGTCAATGGTGCCGGGGGTGTTCAGGACGGTGATGCCGTTTTTATATGCCAGTCCGCTGCGGGGGCGCACCTGGGCCTCGGTGTTATCCGGAAGTTCAATTTTAATACCGGTTTTAATCAGTTTAAACTCCCCCGGTTCCAGGGTGAGCTCATCAACGGAAAAAAGGTCCAGCCCGGAATCATCTTCATGGGCGTACCGGGGAATGACGGCATGTTTTTGGGTTTTGGTAATTTTGAGTGTGGGTGGGGTCATAAATGCTCCGGGGATTTTTTTATAATCAAGTGTTAAGGACCGCAGATGAAATAACCTGGGCATAAATAGCGCAGCATTTTGTTTCATCTACAAGGCGTATTAAAGGTTTAATAGCTCCGCCCTATTGCCCTTTAATGCAACGCAGTCCATGGACCAAAAGGCAAGCTATTTCGCTCAAATTATAAAATCGACGGTCCTGAGGAATGGGTCACCGAATAAAGTTGGTCATGACTTTGGCAGGTGGCGCCGGTGCCGGAATTTCTTTTTTCCCCACTTCCATTACTTTCATCAACCAGGCCATGTTTTGCCCCAGTACCTCCATGATCTGTTTTCCTTCCCCATCCTGTTCCATTTCACCGGGGTTCATCCCATGGGCCACATTCCAATAGTTGGAATTGGGCATGACCATTTCTGAATAAATTATATAGTGATTGAGTTCGTCCATGGTGGGAACGCCTCCGGATCTTCGTACAGCAGCCACAGATGCCCCTACCTTGTGTCGATACAGGCTGTTATTGGTGGTGGCCACAAAAAAAGCTCGGTCCAGAAAAGATTTCATGGTACCTGCCACACCTGAAAAATATACAGGGGAACCTAAAAGAATACCATCTGCCTCTACCATTTTTTGTATCCAATCATTAACAGGATCATCCTTAATGACACATTGTTGGTTCTGTTTTTTGGCACAGGAAAAACAGGCTTTGCATCCCCGGATTTTTTCCTTTCCCACATGGATGAGCTCTGTTTCGATACCCTGTTTTTCGATTTCTGCCAATACGGTGTTAAGACTTCCTGCTGTATTACCCTTTTTTCGTGGGCTGCCGTTAAAAGCAACGACTTTCATGTTAATCTCCTTGAATTTATTGTTTAGGCCATTTGGGGACAATAATCATGCACGGCTGTTTGGTCAACCTGCTCAGAGGCATGTACACGATTTACTGGAGACGGAATTCTTTAATATGGGCAATGAGATGTTGAAATTTTGCCAGGGCCAGGTTGCGGCGTTTAAGGTAAATATTAATGTGATCATTTAAAATGTCCAGTTCCGGAAAAAGCTCCACAAGGCTACCTTCTTCCAGTTCCCTCAACACCGTATACCGGGGAACAAAGCCCACTCCCATGTTGCTCAGGGCTGCGTTGATCATGCCCCGGACATGGTTGATCCGGGTAACCCTGTCAAAAATTACCTGTTTTTCCAGGGGAAGGGCATGGATAAAATTACGCCACCATGCAAGTTCATGGTCCTGGGAAAAGATGTTGCAACGGGTAAGATCTTCCACTTTGGTAATTTTATTTTTTTTAACATACCGGGGAGAGGCAATCACTGCATATTCTTCCCGGAACAAAACAATGGTTTCAAGATCCGGTCGTACATGGGGTTTGCAATCAATGATCACATCCAGTTCATCGTCCAGAAGCGGTTGAATCAGGGAATGGCTTAAAGTGAAATCCACGTGGATATCAGGATGGTTTTCAAAAAAAAATTCCATACCCTTTAGCAGTACACTCACCCCGAACTCCACAGTGGAACCCATGCGAATCAGTTCTGGATATTTTTTTGTTTTCATTAACAGATCCTGGGTCTTTTCCACCTCATAAAAAATTTTTTGACAACTTTTAAATAAAATTTTTCCTTCACTTGTCAGGGCAAAGGTTTTTCGGTTTTTCTCCACCAGGGTAAGATTAAGGCTTTCCTCCAGGGTTTTGATGGCGTGGCTCACGGCGGACTGGGTCACAAAGCGTTTTTTGGCACATTTGGAATAACTTTTCATCTGGGCCAGCACATAAAATGTGTTCAATTTATTTAAATCCACTTTTTTGCTCCAAAAATCTAAGGCATGGGGTATTTCAGCGATGTCCACATTTTGTGAATTTATGCTTTTTGAATATTAATAATATTCATATTAAATATGAATATTATGAATTTTACTTATATAAATTTTATGGGTATAAGTAAACCATTAAAAAGAATATTTCCATAAATCGCACGTCCTGACGGACACAACAAATTTTGAAAATATTAAGGGAGGCTGCCATGTCCAACGCCATTTATAACATCGCACAACCGGAAACCGCAAAACTTCTTTCCTATCTGCCGGGAAGCGACGAAAAAAAGCAACTTAAAGAACGCATTGCGCAGATGAAATCGGCTCCCATTGAGATTCCGCTGATCATTAACGGCAAAGAGGTCAGAACAGGCCGCACCGGAACATGTATTATTCCCCATAACCACTCCCATGTGCTTGCCACCTATCACATGGCAGGGCCCAAAGAGATGGAAATGGCCATTGACGCGGCCCTTGAAGCCAAGAAAACATGGGAGGGCACCCCCTGGGATCATCGTCTGGCGGTTTTTCTTAAAGCTGCAGAGCTCATTGACGGTCCCTGGCGATCCACCCTGAATGCCGCCACCATGCTGGGCCAGGGTAAAAGCGTTTATGAATCAGAGGCAGAAGCCGCATGTGAACTCATGGACTTTTTCCGATTTGGCAGCTATTTTGTAAAGCAGATCATAGAAGAACAGCCCAAAGCTGTGCAAGGCATTTTTAATCGCATGGAATATCGTCCCCTGGAGGGATTTGTCCTTGCTGTCACCCCTTTTAATTTCACGGCCATTGGCGGAAACCTCCCGTCGGCCCCGGCCATGTCCGGCAACACCGCCATCTGGAAACCGGCATCCACTGCCATTTTCTCCAATTATTATGTGATGAAGTTGTTGATGGAAGCAGGGCTTCCCGACGGGGTTATTAATTTTCTTCCCGGACCCGGCAGTGTGATTGGCCCCATTGCCATGGATCACCCCATGCTTGGCGGTATTCATTTCACAGGTTCCACAGCCACTTTTAATAACATGTGGCGCACAGTGGCCGGAAATTTGGAAAATTATCGCAGCTATCCCAGAATTGTGGGAGAAACCGGGGGAAAAGATTTTCTCTTTGCCCATGCATCGGCAGATGTTGGTGCCGTGGTCCATGCCGTCATTGCCGGCGCTTTCTCCTACCAGGGACAGAAATGTTCCGCCACTTCCAGGGTCTACCTGCCCCAAAGCATCTGGGAAGATGTACAAAAGGGCTTGATTAAAGAAACAAAGGATCTTAAACCCGGCAATGTGGAGGATTTTACCAATTACATGGGGGCGGTTATTGATAAAGCATCCTTTGATAACATCAAATCTTACATTGATGTGGCTGAAAAATCGCCGGAAGCTCAGATTATCATTGGGGGAGGCTGTAATGATGACGTGGGATATTTTGTGGACCCCACGGTGATCGTCACCACAAATCCCCATTTTAAAACCATGGAAGAGGAAATTTTCGGTCCGGTGGTGACCATATATGTATATGCTGATGACGATTTTGAAGAGGCTCTGGATCTATGTGAATCCACCTCTCCCTATGCCCTCACCGGTGCTGTTTTTGCCCGGGATCGTCTGGTCATTGCTGATCTTGAAAAACGATTGACCTATGCAGCCGGTAACTTTTATATCAATGACAAAACCACAGGGGCCTATGTGGGGCTCCAGCCCTTTGGCGGTTCCCGGGCCTCGGGCACCAATGAAAAAGTGGGAAGCAAGCACAATACATCCCGCTGGATGATTCCCCGAAGCATAAAAGAAAATTTCAATCCTCCCAAGGATTACAGACTTCCCTTGATGCAGGAATCTTGAATATCGGGATAAGCATCGTTGGCCCGTAACCTTTTTTAGGCCAGGCATTATTCGGCACAGGGGAGAATTTAAAGATTTTTTCCTGTGCCGGAATCATGCCGGAATGGTGAGGGTAAAGGCTGTGCCCCGGCCTTTTTCACTGGTAACGCTCACATTCCCATGGTGATACTGAACAATGTGTTTAACAATGGCAAGGCCCAGGCCTGTACCGCCTTCATTGCGGGTTCTTGCCTTGTCCACCCGGTAAAAACGATTGAAGATTTTGGAAAGATGCTCTTTTGCAATGCCATTGCCGTTATCTTTGATGATAATTTGGATCTGCTGCTCCTTGGGGGTTACCTTCACGTTTACCCGGCTTTCATGGGGGCTGTATTTCACGGCATTGTCCAGAAGATTTAAAATGGCCTGTTCCATGAGAAGGGGATCCACCGGAGCAGAAGCATTGTCCGGGCACTCCACGGTGATGTTGATTTTTTTTTCTTTCATCTGGGAGTCGCAGGCATGTACAGCCCCCTGTATAAGTGTTGCAAGGTCCTGATGTTCAAATTCAACCCCAGTACCCTGGAGCCTTTCAAGCCGGGACAATGCCAAAAGATCATTGATCAGTGCCACCATGCGGTTAACATTTTTTTCAATGATGTGTAAAAAATGCTCATATGATCCGGGAGCATTGGAGGGCATCATCCCTTGCAGGGTTTCAATAAATCCTTTGACAGTTGTGAGGGGGGTCTGGAGTTCATGGGAGACATTGGCGGCAAAATCCTTGTGCATGGTTTCAAGACGTCGCAGGCGGGTAATGTCATGAAAAATGATCAAGGTTCCCATGCGGCTGTTTTCGGCATCGTAAAGGGCTGTGGAATGGATGTTTATAATGATCTGATCATTGCCTGAAAGTTTAATATCCTCTTCCACAGGTTCATGGGTGGCCAATGCCTGCTGTATGAATTTTTCAAGGGCCATGTTTCTAACAATTTCCAATATATACCGGGTCTTGAGGTTTGAAACGGAAAATCCAAAAAGCTTTGCAGCTGCGGCATTTATGGTGATAATTCGTTCTTCATTGTCAATGGCAATCACCCCTTCCTGCATGCTGGTATGCACTGCCTCAAGCTCCATGGTGCGACTTTTAAGGCTTGTGATTTTTTCATCAAGATTTTCTGCCATGCGATTCATGGTCATGGCAAGTTCAGACAGCTCTTCGGATTGAGGGACGGCCAGCCGTGCTCCAAGATTCCCCCGGGCAAACTCCAGCGCACCATTTTTCATCTGTTCAACCGGGCGGGTGATTCTCTGGGACACAAACAAGCTGGCAACGGCCGCCGCCAGAATGGTCAATACCAGAGCCAGAAATACATTGTTTTGAATGGCTTTGAGCTGGCCGTCAATGCTGGAGATGGAAACCGATGTTCGAACAACGGCACTTATCCGTTGATCTATCATAACAGGCAGAGCGATGTACATCATGGATTGATTAAGTGTGGCACTGTATCGGATGGAAATGCCCTTTTGCCGTTTTAATGCCATCATGATTTCAGGGCGTTTCATATGATTTTCCATTGTCCCGGTGTCACCAAAGGAATCTCCAATGACCACCCCGGAAGGGAGCATCACCGTCACCCGGGTACCGGTGGATGCACCGATTTTTTTGCATTGTGTATCAATATAACCAATACGGTCTTCTTTTTCACTCAATACATCTGCAAATTGGTGTTGCAGCAGTTTTGCCCGTATGGTGAGCTCTTGTTCTGCATTTTCCAGGAAAATCGTTTTAAAATAACGGGTGGACCAGGAGGTTACGGCCAGAAGCGACAACACGGTGATCACCAGGAATGCCGGAAAAATTTGCCGGATAAGTTTTTTTTTCTTGGTCATGATTTTGTTTTGTACTTCCGTTGAGGGTGTGAAATATAAGTACTGGGTACTGGGTACTGGGTCGCAGTAAATATTCGGTTTGCTTGTGTAAATTTAAGGAAAATTGTAAACATTTGATTTGGTAATGTAAATGTTTGGCCAGTGCCCCATATTCGCTTATTTGGGGCTGCGTAGCATACTAATGCTATGTGAGCAGACCAAAATGAGTGAAGATGGGGTGCTGGCCGAATATTTACGGACGATTACACAGCTATTCCCTGAATCTATACCCCACGCCCCGGACGGTTTCAATGAGAGACGCGTGGGTTTTTAATTTTTTCCTAAGGCCCACAATGATTACGTCCACACTTCTTTCCGTCACCGCGTAATTGTCCCCATGAATGGCATCCACGATTTGATTCCGGGTGAACACCCATCCTTTTTTATTTGCCAGAAAAGAGAGCAGTTCAAATTCTGATACTGTCAGGTCCATGGCCTCTCCCATGAGGGTGACGGTATGGCGCTTTCTGTCAATGATCAGATCCCCCTCCTGTCTGATTTCTGCGGCATCCACGGCATCTTTTTTTCGGCGACGCAGTATGGCCCGGATTCTTGCGATGAGCACTTTGGGGCTGAAGGGTTTGGAAATGTAATCATTGGCCCCCAGTTCCAGGCCGGTGACAATATCGCTCTCTTCCCCTTTGGCTGTGAGCATGACAATGGGCATATCGTGGGTGCCGGGCTGGCCCCTCAGGTATCGGGTCACTTCAAGACCGTCAATTCCCGGGAGCATCAGATCCAGTACAATGAGATCCGGTTGGGATTGGGTGGCAATTTTAATGGCATCTTCACCACTCATTGCCGTTAATATGGTATACCCTTCATGGGCTAAATTATATTTGATCAGTTCCAGGATATCTTCTTCATCATCCACAATCAAAATCATTTCTTTTGTCATTGTTCATTTTTCCGGTTTGATTGATCCAATAGCCTGTGTTTAAAGATAACTTTTAACAAAAGCGGTAAATATTCGGTCTGCACCCCATTTTTACCTGTTTTGGCCTGCTCATCCTTAGAATAATATGCTACGCAGTCCCAGACAGGCAAATATGGGGCATTGCCCAAACACTTACATTACCAAGCCAAATATGTACCAAAATCGTCAATAACGCAGGGCTGATCCCACGTTGCATTTTACGTATGCCGGATGATTTCTCCTTCAATGAGATAGATCACCTCTTCGGCAATATTGGTGCTGTGATCACCGATACGTTCCAGATGCCTTGAAATCAAGTACATGTTAATTATTTCACTTACCATCTTAGGATGTTTCTGGATATCCTTTTTCATGGAATCATAGGCGTCATTTCTCATGGCATTGACCTCTTTATCCATATTTCGTACATCATAGGCCATGTCCACATTCCAGTGTACCAGGGCATCCAGGCTTAATTTCAGCATTTTTCCTGCTTGATCGGCCATGGCAGTGTAGTCATATCTGAATTTATCCGGGGCCTGGGCTGAGGTTTCAAAACGTCGGGCAATGTTGGCGGCATAATCTGCGATGCGCTCCAGATCATTGTTAATTTTAATCACTGCCACCAAAAAGCGTAAGTCCGTGGCAACGGGCTGGTACAATGCCAGGATTTTGAGACACTCTTCCTCCACTTCAATTTCCCGCTGATCAATCTCAACGTCTGTCTCAATGATCTGCCGGGCAAGTGTGGTGTCAGCTGTTTTAATGGAGTGCATGGCCTGTTGGAGGCGATGTTCCACCATGGCCCCAAGGGAGAGGAGTTCTTTTTTTATCTTTTCTATTTCGCTGTGCAGGTGCCCTGCCATATAATTTTCTCCTTAACTGCATTTTAATCGAATATCTTTGGCTGCCTTTATTCTTAATTTAACCGAATCGTCCGGTGATGTAATCTTCTGTCTGTTTTAATTTCGGTTTTGTGAACAGGGTATCTGTGTCATTGACTTCGATTAATTTACCCATGTAAAAAAAGGCCGTACGGTGGGAGACCCTGGCTGCCTGCTGCATATTATGGGTGACAATGATAATGGTCAGTTTTGAAGAAAGTTCGGTGACCAGGGCCTCGATTTTCTGGGTGGCAATGGGATCAAGGGCCGAGGCCGGTTCGTCCATCAAAAGTACCTCCGGGTCCACAGCCAGGGCCCGGGCAATGCACAATCTTTGCTGTTGTCCTCCGGAAAGCCCAAGGGCAGATTCGTTGAGACGATCCTTTACTTCATTCCAGATGGCGGCCTGTTTCAGGCTTTTTTCCACAATTCGGGTTATTTGTCCCTTGTCCTTGATACCGTTCACCCTGGGGCCATAGGCAATGTTTTCAAAAATTGATTTTGGGAAGGGATTGGGTTTTTGAAATACCATGCCCACCCGTTTCCTCAGATTTACCACGTCAACGGCCGGATCATGGATATCCATCCCGTCCAGCAGGGCCTTTCCCTGTACACGGGTGCCGGGGATAAGATCATTCATGCGGTTGAGACATCGAAGATAGGTGCTTTTTCCACATCCTGACGGTCCAATAAGAGCTGTCACCCGGTTTTTATAAAAATCCATGGAAATATGGTGAAGGGCCTGGAACTTACCGTAGTAAAAGTTCAGATCCCCGGTGTGCATCTTAGTATTGTTTTCCATGGTACTATATCCTTAATTTTTTTCTCATTTTTGATCTCATGATAATGGCCGTCAGATTCATTCCAAAAACCAGCAAAATCAGCACCAGAGCTGTTCCATACTGGAGGGATCGGGTGGCTTCAATGTGGGTACCTGCGGTGGCCAGCACGTAAATGTGATAGGGCAGTGCCATCACTTCATCCAGAATGGAGCCGGGAAGATCCGGGGTGAAAAAAACAGCGCCGGTGTACATGATGGGGGCGGTTTCTCCGGCAGCCCGGCTAAGTCCCAGTATGGAACCTGTGATGATACCGGGAAAAGCCATGGGAAGTACAATTTTTCGAATGGTTTGCCATTTTGTGGCCCCCATGGCAAGGGAGGCTTCCCGATGGGTGTGTGGCACTGCTTTCAAGGCTTCTTCCGATGCACCGATGATCACCGGCAGGGTCATGATGCCCAGGGTTACCCCCCCGGCGGCCAAGGATACCCCCATTTTGAGTACAATGCAGAAAAAAGCCAGTCCAAATAAGCCAAAGACAATGGACGGAACTCCTGCCAGATTATTGATGCCCAGGCGAATAAGGCGAACCATTTTGCCCTGGGTGGCATATTCGTTAAGATACACCGCCGATGCCACCCCAATGGGCAATGCCACAAGAATGGTGATAAAACAAAGGCTCACCGTGCCCACAATGCAGGGAAGAATGCCCCCCCGGGTCATGGATTCCCTGGGGACCTGGGAGATAAATTCCCAGGACATGGCCCGCCATCCCCGGGATATAATAAAATAAACCATCACTGCCAAAGCCGCTCCATTGATCAAAACGGCCATTCTGATGAAGAAAAACCACAATTTTTGTAGAAATATTCGTTTTTTCATTATAAGGACGCTTCCCCCACCTGGCGAAATCTGTGGGAAATAAAATCAGCCATGAGATTAAACAGAAAAGTAAAGATAAACAATACAATGCCTATGGCAAAGAGCGCGTGATAATGCTCCCCCCCAAAGGGGGCTTCGGCCATTTCTGCAGCAATACTGGCCGGTAAGGGACGCACCGGATCAAAAATGGAGCCCGGTATCATGGCGGCCCCGCCGGCGGCCATGAGCACCACCATGGTTTCTCCCACAGCCCGGGACAAGCCAAGGATAACAGCTGTGCAGATTCCCGACAGGGAGGCCGGTATAATCACCTTGAAAATGGTTTCAAAATGGGTGGCGCCCAGGGCAAAAGAGGCTTCTTTCAACGCCCCGGGCACGGAAAATATTGCATCTTCGGAAATGGTGCAAATGGTGGGAACTGCCATGAAAGCCAGCATAAGCGCCGCATTAAATAGATTTAATCCCACCGGGATATTAAATGTTTTCTGGATAAAGGGAGCCACCACCACCATGCCGAAAAAACCGATGACCACCGAGGGCATGGAGGCCATCAACTCCACAATGGGTTTTATACACTCTGTCACCCGGTTCGGGGCAATTTCTGCAAGATAAATGGCTGTCATAACCCCTAAGGGGATGGCCATTACCCCCGATAAAAGGGTGACAGCCAAAGAGCCCAGAATCAAGGGAAGTATGCCAAAATCTGCCGGGTCGTCCGTGGGGTACCAGTATTTGCCCAGGATAAATTCTTTAATGGAAATCTGTTCAAATATGGGAAGACCCTCTTTGAAGAGAAATACCATTATCAGTGACAATGCCGTGATGGAAAACAGTGCAATAACTGAAAAACTGAACTTTACACCGGTGTCGATGTGTTGACGTTTCAACGGGGGCTCCTTATGAGGTCTGGGATAAGAATTTAGAACAGAGGGATGGATCCTGCCTCTTTAACCAGTTTTTGACCTTTTCGGGACAGGATAAAAGAGATAAAACCCATGGTTTCTCCTTTGGGCCATCCCTTTGTGAACATGAAAAGTCCCCGGGATATGGGAAAAGAACCGTTCAAGGTGTTTTCTTCGGAGCCGACAACGCCGTCCACATCCACGGCTTTGATCTTTTTTGTGATATATCCCAGTCCAATGTATCCAATGGCACCGGGTGTGTTGGCCACGGCCTGGACCACGCCTCCGTTGGAGGGAACGGTCAGCGCATTGGGGATCACCCGCTTTTTTTTCATTACCAGATCCTTCCACACCCCAAAAGTGCCGGAAGAACTGTCCCGGGAAATCACCACAATGGTGCCGGGGGTGCCGCCCACCTCTTTCCAGTCTTTAATATTACCCAGATAGATATCTTTTAATTGGGCCATGGTGAGATTTTTTACGCTGTTTTCAGCGTTCACCACCGGAACAATGGCATCCAGGGCCACCCTGAAAGGAACGGGATATACGCCCCTGGTGCCCGCCAGTGTTACTTCTTTTTGTTTGATGAACCGGGAGGCATTGCCAATGTCTGCGGTGCCGTCAATGATGGCTTTAATACCGTTGCCGGACCCCCCGCCTGAAAGGGAAATTTTCACATCGGTATGTTCTGCCATATAGGCTTCAGCTGCTTTTTGTGCAATGGGAAGCACCGTGGTGGAACCTTTGATCACCAGTTCACCTGCAAAGAGCTGTGATGATGCCACTATCAGTGAAATTGAAAACATCAATAATACGTGAAACCTTTTTTCCATTTTTCCCTCCATAATTCATAAATAAGTCAAGTTTCGGACCTGGTGGGGACCATTGATATGGGTAAATATTTCCCGTCAGTCCCCCCCCTGTATGTCAATGAAATTCTGGACCAATATGTCATGGCTCGTGTTTTAAATACGAATGCATGAAAAATTGTCATTATTCATTTTTATTGAGAATATACCGATCTTATATTAGGATTGTATTAACGTTGTGTTAAGAGTGAATTAAAAGTGTTGCCCCTGGGATTAAATCAAGCATTGATTGACTCATCCAAAAATGAATAAGTTTAAAATAGATGAAAATTAACTTCACAAAATTACTGAATTCTATTGTTTGTATTGTTATTCTTTTTAGCCTGCCCGGCATTTCCTGTTCTGCTCCCTCTTCTTCCCATGTGAATATAGACACAAGGTTTGAAAAAATTAACCTGGGGCAATATATGGATGTGCTGGTGGACCCCAACGGTCATTTTTCCATTTTTGATATTACCCGTGGTGAGGCCCGGGAGATGTTTGTTCCCCATGGGGGGGATGGTCTTTTTATGATGCCTCCGACCCGGAAAATCGTTTGGGTGCGTTTTACCCTGGATATGAATTCCACATCTCGGATTTTGCCATATCTGAACTTGGAACTGGGGCGTCCCCGATACCGAGTGGATTTTTTCCAGTCTTCCCCGGAACCGTCTGCTCCTTTTTTACATAAGCGTCTTTCCCATGAACAACCTTCGGCCCGGGGGGACTTTAATTTCAGGCATCTCATGTTCAAGGTGGATCTCCGTGGGCAAAAACAGATAACCTGTTACCTGCGATTCCAGGTTTACGGTACTGAGGTCATTCCCATGGTTTTACGCACTCCGGAAGCGTTTCGGATATACACGGCCCATGACCACCTGCTCTTTGGCATGGCCTATGGCATCATGTTGAGCATGATTTTTTATAACCTGTTTCTTTTTCTGGCACTGGGACGTCGGGAATATCTGCAATATGTTCTCTATATATGCGCCTTTTTGTCCTATCTTTTTATATTTATGGGACACTTTTCCAATTTTTTCTCCCTTGATATTCAAACTGCTCTGACCCTTGAGTACACCTGCCTGGGCAGCTGCATTATTTTAGGTTTTTTGTTTTGCAGAAATTTTTTTAACATGTCCCTCATGGCACCGGTGTGGGAAATGTTGTTGGCTTTAATTGCTGTGCTCGGGGGAGGAATTTTTGTGACCGGTATTACCGGGTTATTTGTCTGGGCAGATATTTTGTGCAATATTGCCGGACTTTTTTCTTCAACCATTTTAATAAGCATTGGATTCATTCAATGGCGCAAGGGGTTTAAACCTGCCAGAATCTATATCTGTGCCAATGTGGTGTTTACCATTGGTACTGGTATTTTTATTTTATGGGTCATTGGTGTACTTCCCACCACCGTACCCGGAGAGCAAATATTGGTTCTGGGACCTGTATTTGAATCTATTTTACTCTCCTTTTCCCTGGCCTATAAAATTCGGCTGATGGAACGTGACCGGCTGCGCCTGAGCAAAAGCCGGGATAAGTTTCGTATGGCAAGCCGCATGGACGGCATGACAGGACTTTACAATAAAAAGTTTTTTTTGGATCAATTGCGTAAAGAGGTGGAGAGTGCCTTTGAAAGAGAGCGCTCCCTGTGTCTTTTGATAATGGATGTGGATAATTTTAAACTTTATAATGATACCTACGGCCATCCCGAAGGAGATGTGGTATTAAAGACCCTTGCCCGGGTTATCAGTGATGGGATCAGACAATTTGATTATGCCTGTCGCTACGGAGGAGAAGAGTTTTGCGTCATATTTCCCGACACCCAGCCAAGGGATGCTTTTTATGTTGCCGAGCGTATTCGAAAGAAATTTTCCGCAGTGGCTTTTCATCCCCGGCAGGATGAAATTGTGGGGGTGACCATCAGCATGGGGGTGGGCGTGGGGGATGAAAACGATACAGAGGAAACATTGCTTAAAAAAGCAGATATTGCCCTTTACAGGGCAAAGCAACTGGGTAAAAATAAGACCTGTACCATGCCACAACTGTCTTTTTTATCAGAATCAATGGAAACGATTTCAGATGAAAAAGGATCTGGCGTTGTTTGCAAGGAAATTAAAAAAGCGTCAATTTCTCAAATTTAATCTTGTTGCGGCGTGATCGGTGGTGTGAACCTTGCACGCTTTTGTTTGCTGGCATTTTGCTGGAAAAACACGATTAATCTTTGACTTTAGTGACTTTGCAGCATCCCGGACCGGAAATGGTGCTTCTTCCACCGGATTCCGGGGTGATGTTGATCTGGGTGCTTATTCTTTCTTTCAGTGCGGACACGTGGGAGATGATGCCTATCAACTTAGCATCCTGCTGAAGGCCGGATAATGTCTCAAGGGCCGTTTCCAGAGCATCGTCATCCAGGGTTCCAAACCCTTCATCCAGAAATAATGAATCCACACGAACCCTGCGGCTGGCCATGCGGGAAAGCCCCAAGGCCAAGGTAAGACTGACGATAAAGCTTTCGCCACCGGAAAGATTTCGGGTGGATCGGATTTCACCTGCCTGGTAATTATCCACCACATTGAGCTCCAGGGGCTGGCTTTTATCCCGGATGAGCAGATACCGGTCTGTCATTTTTTCAAGTTGAGCATTGGCATGGGAAACCATCAGTTCAAAGGTTAATCCCTGGGCAAAATTGCGGTATTTTTTACCATCGGCAGAACCGATGAGTTCGTGCAATTTTTCCCAGCGACGGCACTCTTTTTTTTGAACATCAATGGCGGTTTGCTCTTTTTTTATACGTGCCCCGGCGGATTTGTTTTTTGTGAGTTGATGTTTAAATCCGGCAATGGTCTCCCTTAGCCGGTTCAATGTCTCTTTAAGTTCCTTGAGTTCCGGTTCAAGTATTTCCATGGAGTTTGCTGTTAATTTTCTGGCGGTTTCCGTGGCCAGGCGGGTTTCTCGATCTTTTTGTCTGGCCGTAAGATCTGTGTGTGCATCATCCAGCGATTTGGCCTTTGCCCCGATGATCTCTCTTTGTTCTGGTGTGAGCCTGGCCTTAAGAAATTGTTTTTCATCTGAAAAATCAGCTGACAGAAGGGTTGTTATAAATTGTGATTCCAGGCGTTTCAGTTCTGTTTTTCTTTGGGTGATCTGTTTTTCCAGGGTTTCAAGCGTGGTGTTTGAGGATGTCCACTTCTGTTGTAATTTATCATAAAGGCTTTTGGCCTGTTTTTCGGTCTGTTCAGCCCGGGCAATGGCATTGTGAAGGCGTTGCTCTTCCCGGTCAGGTTTTTTATCCTTGTATAACTCCCGGCGTTGGGCAATGGTGACGCTGTTTTCCTTTTTAAGTGTCTCCAGATTGTATTGTTTTTCAGCCAATGTGTTCAGCTGGTTTTCAATGACCCCGTCCAGGCGGTTCAATTCACTGTCAAATTGCGTCATCTGCTTGTCCAGGTCCGTCTTTTTTTCCATCTGGGCCTGCCATGTGTGCAGGCGTTTTTTTAATGTATCAAGCAAAGAAGAAAGATCATCATCCGGGATGATGTCAATGCCCAGGGGGATGAGTTTTTCTGATACAATCTGTTTTAACGCATTGAATCTGTTGCTGCTGTTTTCCAGCAGAGCCCTTAAATCCGACAGGTTCTTTTCAGCGGCTTTTTTTTCTGCGTCAGCTTTAGCTTCGTTTTTTTCGTCCCGGGAGAGGCTGTTCCGGAGGGTGTTTTCGGTTTTCTCAAGGTTTTGAATGATATCTTTTTGATTTTCTGCGTTTTCTATCAAGTCTGTGAGCACCTTGATTTTTTTTTCCGTTTCATCGGGAATGGGCACATTGCCCCGGGCAAAGGGATGCTCCTTTGCCCCGCACAGGGGGCATGGAGCCCCGTCTTCCAGTTTCATGCGATGCTCTTCAAGCTGTGCAATTTTTTTAAGAAAGGACATTTCCCTCAGCAGGGTTTCCTTTTCCCTTCGATATTCACGTAAAAGCCGATCCCCCAATAGTTTTTCCAGGGCCTCCTTTGCCTGTGTGCGTTTCGCTGTTGTTTCTTTTAATTTTTCTGTTTGCCCGGCGCATCTTTTTGTGCAGCGGGTCAGTTTTTGTTTTGCCTGTTTCAGCGTTGAGTCTGCTTCTTTTTTTTCAGCTTTTTTTGGGGAGATCTCTTTTTGCATTAATAGCAATCTTGCCAGCTGCTCTTCAACCCCGGCAAGACCGCTTACCAGCCATTCATCCCGGGAATGATCTTTGAGGTAAGCGGTGATCGTTTCTAACTTTTTTTGTGTTTGTGTGCGTTTTTTTTGCTCCTTGGTGCGGTTTTTTTTCCGGGACTCAATGGCTGCAATTTCTTTGTTACAGCTTTCTTTAATTTCTGAAATCGTTTTTTTCTGTGATTCCAGTGTCTGATCCAGGGCACGAATTTTTTGAAGAAGGGGGGTTGCTTTTTTAAGTTCTTCCTTAACGGAAATCGTTTGTTGTTCCGTTGTTTTTAAATTATCGCGTTGATTTTTTAAAGATATTTCAAGGGCTGGGAGTTTTTTTCCCTCTGTGTTCAGGGTTGATTGATCCCTTAGTTGCTGTTTGCGTACCTCTGAAAGTGTGGCATAATCACCGTCCAGGCGGGCCGCATTGCGTGCCAGGGCAAGTTTTTTGCGTTCCGCATGGAATGCTTCCATGGCCGTGTGAAGGTGTGTGGATTCTTCAGCCAGGGTGTTGATCTCTTTTTTCAGCCCATGGATGCTGTTTAACCATGCAATGGCTTTTTCTGTTTGGATTGCCTTTGTTGCAATATCTGCTTCCTGTTGCCGGGCAGTCTCAAAGTTTTGCCGAATTTCCTTTTCCTGATCCGGTTCAAGAATGTGAATTCCTGCAATTGCGGCCTGTAAAGTATCCAGCTTTTCCCGTTCATCCCGTCGTCGTTCATGGACCCTTTTGGAGATTTCCGTGTAAATACCGGTGCCGGTTATCTGTTCAAGAATTTTGGATTTTTGTTCCACATCGGCCTTGAGAAAGGTGTCAAAGCCCCCCTGGGCCAGGAGAATGGATCGGGTAAATCGCTCAAAATCCATGCCGGTTTTCTCTTCCACCACCTGCTGCACCCGCCGCAGTTGATGCTCAATTACCTTCCCCTTGCCATTCCCCCGGGCGATCTCATGTTGGGGGGGCTGCAGGTTGGCACCCGGTTTTTTCCGGGCCCGGCGTTGCTCCCAATGGCAGCGGAATTGACCGGTCTGGGATTCAAACAGCACTTCAGCATAGCACTCCCCGGCCTGGCGGGACATGATTTCATTGCCGGCTTTGGTTATTTTACCAAGACGGGGGGTTGCACCGTACAGTGCAAGACAGATGGCATCAAGGATGGTGGACTTGCCTGCGCCTGTGGGGCCTGTTAATGCAAAAATACCGTTGGAAACATATTCCGGGTCTGTGAAGTCAATAAACCATTCGTCATGGAGGGAGTTGAGATTTTTAAATCTCAATTCAAGTATCTTCATTGGCCGTCCCTTACTCTGCGTTTACATCCTCTTCCCGGATGGATTGAATTATTTCGTCATGGGATGCTGTGAGGGCCTCCCGCTCCTGCTCAGGAACATCAAAGGCGTTAAGACAACGGATAAAGACATCTTTGGGGTCCAGATCATCAAGGGTTTCATTTTTATGGATGGTGCTGATTATCCGTTCAAGAACCTTTTTGTTTTTAATGCGGCAGATTTTAATTTCAGAATCTGCCAAGGCTTCGTCAAGGGTCTCTCGCAGGTTGGTGATGATATCCCGGCCGATGTATTCAATTTCCAGCCATGCCCGGCTGTGATTTTTTTTAAGATCTGCCACCTTTTCATGGATATCATCCAGAGTGCCCGCAATGCGCACCAGCTCCTGGAAGCAGGGCACCTCAATTTCTTTAACATGGGGTAGGGTGTCTTCAAATTCAACAAGGATGATTTTTTTTTGTTGTTTTGCCTCTCCATAGCCCATGGGAATGGGGGAGCCGCTGTAACGCATATGTTCCATAGCGCCGACGCGTTGGCAAACATGCAAATGGCCCAGGGCAAGATAATCAATGGAGGAGGGGAAAACATCGGCGTCCACATGGGCAAGGGACCCCACATAAAGCTCCCGAACCCCGTCTCCATCAACGGTTTTGCCCCCGGCGGTGAAAAGATGCCCCATGGCAATGATGGGAATGGTGCCCTGGCCTGCGCATTTAAATTTAGTTTGTTTTTGTCGGGCCATGGCGCAGACATCGGCATAATGGTTTTTAATCCCTTTAATGAGCTTGGCGTTTTTATCATCCATGGTTTCCCCGGGTGCCACCGTGCGGATATCCCTGTCCCTGAGGTACGGTATTCCACAAACAATGGCCTGGGGCTGCTTATTGTTTTCAAGAACAATCACTTCGTCTTCCATGGATTCCGTTATAGCACCCACCACATGGACATTCAGTGCCCGCAGCACCTCTTTGGGGGCATTGAGAAATGAGGGAGAATCATGGTTTCCGGCAATGATAACCACATGGTGGCAGCAGGAGGCCGCAACCCGGCAGAGAAAATCATAATAAAGGGCCTGGGCCCGGTTGCTTGGTGTATTGGTGTCAAACAGATCTCCTGCGATGAGCAGCGCATCAATGCCTTGATCTTCTATGGTTTTACCCAGCCAGTCCAGAAATTTTGAAAACTCGTTGTAACGCTTTTGCCCATACAGGGATCGCCCCAGGTGCCAGTCTGATGTGTGCAGAATTTTCATAGAATTTGTTGGCAGAAACCCTTGGATTCATAGGTCCGTGGGAATTGTCACCTCCATTTTTAGGGAGTCAGCCGTTTTCAATTTACCGTTTACCCGAAATTTCATCCATAAACATATCAATTTTGGTATGGTTAAATGGTAAATCAATAAGATCTGAGTCCCTTAGATTAACGCCTTTATCCTTTTTGATTCTATGGGATTTATGTGACGGGTGTCAATATCTGTCTGGGAAAGCCAAACATTCTAAATTTGCTTTTTCTGTTGATGCCTCGCCGGTCATATGTTTTTATTGTATTTTGTTTTTAAAAGGCCAACCCTATGAAATCATAGATTTTTTGAATTTAAATTGCCTCTTGTCTGGTTTGATACATGCAAATGTCTGGCCGCTGCCCATATTCAAATGTTTTGACCTTGTGTCCTTTGGGTAGTAAAAGAGATCGTTTATGATTACATTTAATTTCCCAAGGTAAAATGGAGGATGCTTGAAAAACTGGAAACCCTGCCTTGCCGGGTCATTGGTGGTGCTTATCTGGTCCGGCTGGATAACGATTTCCCGATATGGGGTACACACCCTGCTTACCCCGGCGGATATAACCCTGCTTCGATACGCCACGGCTCTTTTGGTGGTTTCACCCTTTGCGTTAAAATATCCCTGGAAAAAATTTTATTTGTATCAATATCTGGTGGTGGGCCTGGGCGTGGGGTTTCCATATACCATGGTATCCTTTTACGGGCTCATGGAGATCAAGGCTGCCCATGCCGGAATTCTGGTCAATGGCATGCTGCCTGTGTTTGCTACCCTGGCGGCCTGGTTTTATTTTAAGCAGCGCATTTCTCCTGTGCGATATTTTGCCATTTTTCTTATTTTTGGGGCCAACCTTATCATGACCGGCAAGGGGTTTTTCACTCCAGGGCATTTGTTTGGTATTTTCCTGTTGTTAAGTGCCGCTGTTATCTATACTTTCCATATGCTGGGGGTTCGCCTGTGGCAATTTTCATGGAAAGATGTGCTGGTGGTGGTCCCCACTGTAAATTGCCTGTTTTTTTTACCGCTGTGGTTTTTTTTCCCATCAACGGGGTTTAAGGTTCCGTTGGATGACATCCTTTTGCAGGCGATATATCAAGGGGTTGTGGTCAATGTTTTGGCCCTTTCCTGTGTTGCCTATGCCATACGCCATCTGGGAACCATTACAGTGTCCCTGTTCATGTCTTTTGTGCCGGTTATCACGGCATTGTTTGCCTGGCTGCTGCTTGGAGAAACCCTTAATACCCGGGAAATCACCGGTATTCTTGGTTGCACAGCCGGATTGATTATCTACAATAAGGGGTAGGGGTTATGTTTTCTTGGAGCAGTTTATATGACATACTTCGCAAACTTGTGGGGTGCTTCTACCTTTGTTGTGGGCAGAACCGGATCAAAATAAGGTCTTCCCATGGCAGTTATATTTTTTTTGTTTTTGTGTTTCAATTTTTCCCCTTTATCTGCCAGGGGGCAGCTGTGCCCAATCCATTGCATTTTACCCGGGAAGAGCTGGACTGGATGAACCGCACGCCTGTGGTCACCGTGGGTATTGATCACGATTTTGCCCCCATGGAGTACCTGGATGAAAAGGGAAAGTACATTGGCGTAACTGCGGATTTTTTGAAATTAATCGAAACTGAAACAGGACTGAAATTTAAAATAGAAGTGGCCCATACCTGGGAAGAGAATATCCGCCGCGTCAAGGAGGGTACACTTCATATGCTCGGGGCTGCGGTTTCTTCTCCCCGGCGAAAGCAGTTTATGGATTTTACCCATCCCTATGCCCGGTTATCCGGTGGCATCATTGTGAGAAAAAATATCATGGAACCCATGTCACTGGAAAAACTCCAGGGGATGAAGGTGGCTGTGGTTCACAATTATATCTGGAAAGATATCATTGAGGCAGATTATCCTGACATTACCCTGGATGCGGTGCCAAATATTGAAGCCGGTCTTAAAAAGGTCTCCTTTGGCATGGTGGACGCCATGGTGGGATACATGGCCACGGCGGCCCATCACAGTGAAAGGCTGGGGATTTCCAATCTGCGGGCCTCGGGGGAGACCCTTGCGCTTTTGCCCATCTCCTTTGCTGTGAACAAACAAAATGCCCCCCTCACCGCCATCATCAATAAGGCCCTTTCTGCCACCCCGGAAGTAGAAAAAGAGGCCATCTTAAGGCAGTGGATTCGTTTGGAATTTTCTCCTCCCAAAACTTATCAGGCCTTTAAATGGGCATTGATACTGGTGATTATTGCCGGTGTTGTTATTTTGGTAATCATGCGGATTAATGCACAAAATGCTTTGAAAAAAGCGTATCATGAGCTTGAAAAAAGGGTGGCGGAACGCACCGTTGAATTGAGTGATGCCAATGAAGCATTAAAGCTTGCCAAAGAGGCTGCCGATGCAGCCACCCGGGCCAAAAGTGATTTCCTGGCCAACATGAGCCATGAAATCCGCACCCCCATGAACGGTGTCATCACTGCATCTGAACTGGTGATGAATGAAATCCTTCCCCCAAAAATCGCCAGGTACATGGAGATTATCCATAACTCCGGCCATACCCTTTTGGGGGTGATTGACGATATCCTGGATTTTTCTAAAATTGAGGCAGGAAAGCTGGTGCTGGAAAAGAAACCCTTTCATCTGGGGAAACTCATGGAGCTGGTGGAGGCACTTTTTTCCCATAAAATTGCAGAAAAGCACATTGATTTTGTGTTGACCATGGACCCGGATATTCCCATGGCGCTTTTGGGTGATGCTTTTCGGTTACAGCAGATTTTAATGAATTTGATCAGCAACGCCGTTAAATTCACCGACAAAAACGGGACCATTGCCGTTACCGTTCAAAAACAGCCGTTGCCCGGAAAGCCGGAGCAGGCCCGGCAGGAAAATAAGGGTTCCGGGAAGATTACCCTGGTTTTTTCTGTTAAAGATACGGGCATCGGCATTGCCACCAGACACCAGGATTTACTTTTTACCCCATTTTCACAGATTGATGCATCCACCACCCGAAAATATGGCGGCAGTGGCCTGGGTCTTTGCATCTGCGGGCAATTGGTGGAGATGATGGAAGGAACCATCCAGGTCCAGAGTGCACCGGGAAAGGGAAGCTGTTTTGTCTTCACCGTTACCATGGAACCGTCAGGTACCCGGGCCGTGGAACCCTCTTGCGCCTCTCCGGCTTCCCCTGATATTCTTTCCGGGTACAGATCTTTGTTGCAGGGATGCCGGGTGCTGGTTGCCGAGGATAATCCCACCAACCAGGAGATTACCCTTGCCGTGCTGGATCTTGCCGGCATCCATGCGCGACTGGTGGAAAATGGCGTGGCAGCCCTGGCTGCGGTGCAGGAGGAACCCTTTGATGCGGTGCTCATGGATATCCAGATGCCGGAAATGGATGGATTTGAAGCCACCCGGGCCATACGTCGATTGCCCGGTTATCAGGAGATTCCCATTATTGCCATGACAGCCCACACCCTTAAGGAAGACCGTAAAAAATGCATTGATGCCGGTATGAACGACTATATTTCCAAACCTGTGAGCCAGAAAAAATTGTTCAAGGTGTTGACCCATGCCATGGGTAAGACCTTGCCTTCCCATGAACCGGGGGCCGCGCTTTCCACAAAAAAAATGTCCTCCTCCGGTAAATTGCGGTTGCCCCGCAAGATGCCGGGCATCAACATTCAAGAAGCCATGACCCGACTCCATGCAAGCCATCACACCTTTATAAAAATACTAAAAACCTTTTACCGGGATCATCAAACCACCCGGGAAAGACTGACAACGGCCTGGGAAAAAAAAGACATGGATGGGCTGATCCGACAACTTCACAGTTTAAAGGGGGCCGCCGCCGGTATCGGGGCCGAAAAACTACAGCATCTGGCAAATACCCATGAACAGCGTTGCAAAGAGAATCAATCCCGGTCTCCCTTATCAGAAAAGGATCTCCATGACCTTGGACAGGCGTTGTCCCAGGTCCTTGGCACCATTGATGAAATGTGTCATTGCCGGGGGGATGTGGAAAATATCGCACCTGGACAGGGTTTTCCCCCGGAGGATAAGGCCCAGCTTACCCTGGTGCTGCAAAATCTTAAACACGCCCTGGAACACTATGAACTCAAAGCCGTGGAAGAACAATTTTGTTTATTGACCCAGAATATGAATCATCCCATACTCAAGGAAATCAAACAACAGATCGACTCCTTTGATTATGATCCTGCTGTTGAGCAGGTCGAGCATCTGATAACCACCATGGAGAAAAGGCAACCATGAACAGTGCAGATCCCCTTGTCATGATTGTGGACGACAATGTAACCAACATTGAAATGCTGGCAGCCACCCTGCGCTCCCATTTTCGTCTGGCCATTGTCAAAAGCGGTGAAAAAGCCCTGGAACTCACACAGAAACGGTTACCGGATTTGATTCTTCTGGATATAATGATGCCGGTAATGAGCGGATTTGAGGTGTGTGAAGCCCTGAAACAGGACAGGCGCACCCGGGATATCCCCATTATCTTTATCACAGCCGTCACTGCCACAGATGAAAAAACCAAAGGGTTTGGGTTGGGGGCCGTGGATTACATCACCAAACCTTTTCACGCATCAGAGGTGCTTGCCCGGGTACGGACCCATCTTGCTTTGAGACAGATGCAAGAAGCCCTGGAAGAAAAAAATCGCATCATTGCCGGTACATTAAAGGAGAAACGCCGCCAGCTGGATACCCTTGTGGATAATCTTCCGGGCATGGTTTACCGGGCCCGCTTTGACGGAGCCTGGCGCACCTGTTTTGTCAGTGACGGGTGTCGGGAGCTCACCGGATATAATCCCCGTGATTTTACCACACACAAAGGCCTTCACCATGGGCTGTTTGCCCGGGGCGATTCCCAGGGTAAAAAAAAGAGGCGTGCAAGAGCAGATGACAATCTAAATAAAGAAATAAAAGCCCTTTCTTTGTATCCCTCCCTGGACGATGCCCATGACAATATCCATAAAGCCCTTAAAAAAAATATTCCTTTTAAGGAAACCTATCCCATCACAACCGCCTCCGGGGAGGACAAATGGGTGTGGGAACAAGGCATCGGCATATATGATGAACAGGGAAACTTGACCGGCATGGAAGGGTTTATTTCTGATATTACAGAAAAACAAAAGGAAGCTGTGGCCCTTTGTCTGGAAAATCGCCGGTTAAAATCAAAGTGTATCCATCCCCATAGGTTTGATGATATCATCGGGGCTTCTCCGGCCATGCAAAAGGTATATAAGCTGATTTTAAAAGCCGCCTGTCAGGAGGATAATGTTATTATTTATGGGGCTTCCGGCACGGGCAAGGAGCTGGTGGCGCGATCCATCCACACCAACAGCAACAGAAGTCGGGGCCATTTTGTGCCGGTCAATTGCGGGGCCATCCATGAATCCCTTTTTGAAAGTGAGTTTTTTGGCCATAAAAAAGGTGCTTTCAGTGGGGCCACCACAGATAAAATCGGCTTGTTGGACCGGGCCGACGGCGGTACCTTGTTTCTGGATGAGCTGGGTGAAATTTCCCTTGGCATGCAGGTGAAACTTTTGCGGGTCATGGACGGCAATGGATATATTCCCGTGGGAGGGACCCGGGTTAAAAAACCGGATATCCGGTTTGTGGCGGCCACCAACCGTGATTTGAAAAAGATGGTGCGGCAAAAGAAAATCCGGGAAGATTTTTTTTTCCGCATCCATATTATCCCCATCACCTTACCCCCACTGAAGCAGCGGCGGGAGGATATTCCCCTTTTGATTCAACATTTTCTGGATGCCTATCCCCAGGATGAGACCCTGCCCCGGATGACAGATTCTGTGGTGTCTGCCATGGTGGATTACCATTGGCCGGGCAATATCAGGCAGCTTCAGAATGTGCTTTATCAATATTTGACCCTGGGGCAACTGGAGTTCCTGGACCCCATAGGGGGGAAGGGGGGAAAAACAATTGAGGATGCAGGGCATGACAAAGGGGAGGCCCAGACATTAAAATCGGCCATGGAAGAGTATGAAAGAAAATTCATAGAAAAAATGCTGGCCCTTCACGGCAATCGGAAAATCAAGGTGGCTGAGGCCCTGGGGATTGATAGGAAAACCCTGTTCCGTAAAATGAAACACCATAATATCAATATATAACCGCCACGGCGGATCGTATTCTGATCCGGCTCTGCCCACAACGAAGCTTGAAATACGCTCATGATTTGCGGAGTATTTCATATAAAAATTGCCATGTTCAGCGCTTATCCTGATCTTACTTTAATGTGAATCTGGGGCAGGTATGCCCCGTTGTTCAGTTTGGTTTTTTACAACAGGCATCTCCTGTGGGACACAACGAATATTGAAAATGGTGTCATGTCGCCCCCACGAGGGGTAATGTTCCCGGCCCGGAACTGTAGACAGCTCAACTGTCCGGTTCCTATTGCCCCCCCGGGGGGGCTCTGCGGAGATTGTCTGGAAGTTTTATTTTCTAATAACAGCCATGGGCAGATCATATTGGGATTTGACCTGCCCACAACGAAACATGAAATACGACCCTGTTTGGAAGGAAATTGCCGGTGGGGCAATTTTGCCCCGGAATGTGGGGAAAATTACTATTTCTTGTGCTTTCAACAGTTTGTAATTGTTTGTTTCTAATTTAAGGGGCAACTTTGCCCCGCATAATTGCCGGTATTTTTTTCTTGTTGAGAAATAATGCTTTTAATTCAATCATTTATATCTTTTGGCACGGGCATTGCTATCTGATTATGCTTATAAGAATTTTTATTATAACTTTTCAGAGAGGTCGTGAAAAAGCATGAAATTTAAAAAGCATTATTTATCCCTGTGTACCATACTACTTACCCTTATAACGCTTCATTCCCCAGCCATGGCAGGGGGGATTGATGAAGCCATTAATAACGCCCTTACCCCCATTTCCAATGCATTGGTGGCCTTTGTTTTCTTTAAAGTCAAAGTGGCCGGTGTGGGAATTCCCCTGGTGGTGGCGTGGCTGGTGGCGGGTTCTCTTTTTTGTACTGTATATCTTCAGTACATCAATGTGCGGGGATTCAAACATGCTTTACGGCTCATCCGGGGAGATTACAGTGACGGCCACGGCCAGGGAGAGATCAGCCATTTCAGCGCATTGTGCACCGCCGTATCAGGCACCGTGGGCATTGGCAACATCGCAGGTATTCCCATAGCCATTGCCATGGGAGGACCCGGGGCCATTTTCTGGATGCTGGTGGCGGGTTTTCTGGGTATGTCCACCAAGTTCACCGAATGCACCCTGGCGGTGATGTTCCGCAAGGAAAATTCTGACGGCTCTGTGGCCGGCGGTCCCATGTATTATCTGACAAAGGGATTTGCTAAAATAGGTAAACCTGCCATGGGTAAAGCCCTTGGCGGTTTTTATGCTTTTGGTATCCTTTTTGGATGCCTTGGCATCGGTAATATGTTTCAGTCCAATCAGGCTTACAGTCAGTTTCTGGTGGTCACCGGCGGTGATGCTTCTTTCTTTGCCGACAAAGGCTGGTTATTTGGACTTCTTTTTTCACTGGTGGTGTTTGGTGTAATTGTGGGGGGCATTAAAAGCATTTCCAATGTGGCCTCCCGTCTGGTGCCTTTCATGGCCGGTCTCTATATTGTAACGGCTGTTGTGGTCATTTGCATTAACTTTAAATTTATCCCCGCAGCCATTGCCATGATTATTGATAATGCGTTCAACGGACAGGCCATTGGCGGCGGTATGCTGGGGGCCATTGTCATTGGATTTCAACGGGCTGTCTTTTCCAATGAGGCCGGTCTTGGATCTGCTGCCATTGCCCACTCTGCTGTACAGACCAAAGAGCCTGTCACCGAAGGTTTTGTGGCCATTCTGGAACCCACCCTGGATACCCTTATTGTACTTGCCATCACTTCCCTTGTTATCACCACCACCATGGTGGCCGACCCTCTGTTTGCATCCAATCTGCTGGGTAACAATCTTACAGGTATGGCCGCGTCTTCAGCTGCTTTTACCGCTCATTTTGCCTTTGCCAAATACCTGCTGGCAGCCGCCGGTATGCTCTTTGCCCTTTCCACGGCCCTGGCATGGTCCTATTATGGCTTGAACGGCTGGAGCTATCTGTTTGGTGATCACAAAACAGGAAAATTTATTTATAATATCCTTTTTTGTGTTTGCTTTGCCCTTGGTTCTTCCATCCAGCTGGGCAGCCTCATGGATATTTCCGACGCCCTGGTTTTTCTTATCTGTGTGCCCAATGTTTTTGGTCTGTTTCTGCTGGCTCCCCTGGTTAAGGCAGAGCTCAATATCTACTGGGAAAAAATTAAAACCGGCGAAATCAGCCCGACTGCTGATGGTGAACCGGTTTTTATAAAATCCACGTGCTCTCCTGCCGAATCCTGATTTTGTCATTACGGTGCCGTCATTATAATGGCGGCACTTTTTTCCAGAGGAATGGATGTTTTTTTCATATAAAAACGTTGCAACGGCATGGGATTTTATCTTTGGCTGCCCGTTTTTAACGGTATAATCTTTCTCCCTCTCTAAAAATAAGATATCTTTATCTCATCTTTATCTCATCTTTATCTCATCTTTATCTCATCTTTATCTCATCTTTATCTCATCTTTATCTCATCTTTTCCATCAAATATTCATAAGCTTCATTAAGGGCAATAAATTGTTTTTTTTCTCCCCCTTTATCTGGATGGTGTTTCCGGGCAAGGGTACGGTAATGGCGGGTGAGTTGCTTTGATGTCATGGCCTGGAAGATGCTGTGGTCAAGTTCCATATTTGCCAGGGCCTGTTTGAGAGAAATCGGTGTTTTTGCCGATCCTGGGGGGGGATGGGTGCGACGATGTCTGTTCATGAAATTATGGGCAAATTCATCCAGCAGGGTGCTGTGGGCATAGCCATGGTCAAAAAACATGATTACGTAACGGTGGAGAAACGGGTGGAGGCTTGCTGCACTTTTTGTACTTGGGGGAAAAAGGCTTTTATTGACAGCGCACAATTCATTAATAAAACAATTATCCACCTCTTCCTGGTCCAGGGCCTGGGGCATCTGTTTGGCAAGAAAGCTTTCAAAACAGCGTTGGAGGTTCAGGGAAGAATATACATAGGTTTTGAATTCCGACAGGTCCATGCGGTTTTCCTGGCGCATGAAGTTATGTTCAATTTCATCCCGGGATTTTTCCATCAGCTCCCGAAACAGCCTGGGTGGCATATTCTCCACAGGCCCGGGATCTATCTGGCCGAATTTCAGAAAAAGAAGCCGTCGTTTGTCAAACCAGGGCATTCGGTACTGGATAAAGTGATGCTGCTCCGGGGAGATGGGTTTCTTTTTTTCACCGCCACGGTTCTGAAATGTTTCAACGGCCCTGCGGATTTCGGGTGAGATAAATGACATGAAAAGGGATTCCAGGCGGTCATCGTCCACCGGGATGCCCAGTTTTGAAATTGCATCGGTTATCTTCTCGTTGATATAGTAGCTGTTGCCACCGGGGTAGATGATATGGCTTGCAGGGTCATGGCCAAGGTCATAGAGATCCCGGCTTTTAAATCCCTCACCGGATGGAACAGAAATACGGAGAGAAAAGTTGATTTTTCCATGGACTGTTTCGCGGGCAATATACATGGGCAGCACCTTGGTTTTTGGTGGATGGGAAATGCTTCACGATTTTGTTTCAACACACTTGATAAACAGAAGGAATATCAGGGTGGGAACCCTGATATAACAAGAAACGCATTGTTTTTGCAAGCGGCTCAGCAGGAGCCTTTGTCGTTTTTACCGGCAGTGGTATGGAACTTTTTATGATGGGGTATTCTTAATGGGATGTCAAGTGTAAAATAGCTGTTTAAACCCCGTGGTGGCGGGTTCTCTGGCTTTGAATCTGGAATTTTACCCAAATGAGATGGAAGCCATTGGATTGGCGGTTGGAACATTACTTCAAAAATTATGATGAAAAAAAACAACAAAAGTAGTTGTAAAAAGTAAGCAAATGTGTTTGATTTATATGGCGGTTATTTTGACCTTGAGCTGTCCACAAGGAATATTAAAAATACTATCATGCCGCCCCCGATGTCTTTCCGATTTGGCCAGGCAGATGTCATTGGGTGGGCCAGAGGCATAAAAGGAGATATAGATGCAGGAAAACAAGATTGATGAACTCATCGGGCGAATCATGGATGCCACCGGGATTACTTCCCAGAGCAGTCTTGCCGCGGCCTTGGGAATCAATCGGTCCGGGATCACCCACGCAAGGAAAAAAAATCAGGTTCCGGATAAATGGATTCTCAAACTTTATCGAAAATTTGGATTTCATCCCCAATGGATTGAAACCGGAAAAGGACAGATGTTCATGAAAGATACTGTAGGTACAGCGGGCTTTTTCCATGATCCAACTCTTGGGGCAGAGATGCGGTTTATTCCCAAAGTGTCGGCCAGGCTTTGTGCCGGAGGGGGCTCCTTTGTCACCGATAGTGATGTCAAAGAACATCTCTGTTTTAATGCTGCCTGGCTGGCTGCCAAGGGATCTGCATCCCGGATGGTGGCCATGGAGGTGTTTGGTAACAGCATGTCCCCTGAAATCAAAGAGGGTGACACCCTGCTCATCGATCAGTCTCAGACCGAAATCTACGCCGGTGCCATTTATGCGGTGGGGGTGGAGGATACCATTTTGGTCAAGCGCATAGAGAAACACCCGAACAAATTGGTTTTGTGCAGTGACAACCGGGATTACGCTCCCATTTACCTGGAGAGGGATGAGATGGACGCTGCCCGGATTATCGGAAAAGTGATCTGGAACAGCAGAGAATACCGGTAAATTTTTTTGAAAATATTGTTTATTTTTTTCAACAAGTAGTTGGGTGTGTTCAACATAAAGGGGGGATAATCATGAAAAACCATCATCGCAGCCAATATTATGAAGATCAATCCAGGGGGGCCATGTCTGTGTTTGGGATTCTGTCCGGTTTTGCCTGGGTGATCGGGCTGTTGTTGGCCGGAAGTGACGGGCCTTTGATGCCCTGGGGCAACGTTCTGGGTGTTTTTATTTTCATTGGGGCCAGCTGTCTGCTCACATACCTGTATTCAGGAAATGAAAAGGTCGGGAGCACATCCTTTAATACCGCTCACTCCTCTTCCAAAGAGCCTGCCACCTGTTCTGGAAGTTTTATAAAAACCATGTGTCAGAAGAAATGGCCGCATAATATGTCTTCCCACACAAAGGATGATGGGCATTGTCATGGATCCATGTCTTGCACACATTGATCGGGCTTGGTCATAACATGGGCCATTTGTAATAAAATTTTAGAGGTAAAAATTAATAGCTGTAATTACAGTGCTTTGAAGTCAATAAAATTTTATTTCACGTATAGTGGCCCAGCTTATGATCAACCCCCATTGATCACTGCTTTCACAATAAATTGACTCAAAATATAAACGTTTGTTTAAAATCCGGGAACAACTGTGTGGCTTTATGAGATGAGCAGTTTACCGTAATTTTTCCATTGTCCGTGGTTGCTGATTCCGGCCATGGGTGTTATGTTCTGCTGGTGCCTTGCTCCTGTAAGGACAGTTGGGGCAATAATTATTTGTTTTGTCGGTGGACCGACATGGCCGTTTTTATATGAAAAACTCTTGAAACGTACAGTGTTTTTTATGCTTCGTTGTGGGCAAAACGAGATCAAAATACGGTCTGCCCGTGGCAGTTATTCAGAGAACAAATTTTAAAGCTGGAGAACGTATGAAAAAGATTATGGTATTGGGCGCAGGACTGGTGGCAGGTCCATTGGTGAAATACTTAATGGATTCACCGGACATTGAAGTTATCTTAGCGGCCCGGGATAAAAAAAAGGCAAAACTTCTGGTGGGGGATCACCCCTCAGGGAGTATTGTTTCTTTGAACATGGAAGATATGGCGTCTCTTAAAGAGATGATCAAAGGCGTGGATCTGGTGATCAGTCTTCTGCCATGGACCTTCCATCCTGTTGTGGCCAATCTGTGCCTTGAACTGGATACCAATTTTCTCACCGCATCCTATGTAAAAGAAGAGATGCAGGCCCTGGATGCCAAGGTAAAGGAAAAGGGGCTGATCTTTTTAAATGAGATCGGCGTGGACCCCGGCATTGACCACATGGCTGCCATGAAAACCATTAATGAAATCAAGGCCGCAGGGGGGGAAGTGACCTCTTTTTATTCCTATTGCGGCGGTTTGCCTGCCATGGCAGACAACAACAACCCATTGGGATATAAATTTTCCTGGAGCCCCGAAGGGGCTTTGATGGCCGCGGGAAATGATGGACGGTATCTCAAGGATGGAGATATTGTTGAAGTGTCCGGGGATGAACTGTTTGAATATTACTGGCTCCAGGATGTCCCGGGTGCCGGTGTTTTTGAAGCCTATGTCAATCGCGATTCCCTGCCGTACAAAGAAATTTACAATATTCCCACAGCAACCAGCATATACCGGGGAACCTTGAGAAATATCAGCCATTGCGAAACCTGGACCTATTTTAAAAAATTGGATCTGTTCAGCAGGGAAAAACTGTTTGATTTTTCAATTTTTTCTCCGGCCCAGGTGATGGCACAGCTCATCAACAGTGACGGCAAGGATCTTTACGGCGATCTTTGTGCATTCCTGGGGGCTCCTTTGTATTCCATCACTGCTAAAAAACTTGAATGGCTGGGATTGTTGAGTGATGATAAGCTTTCTCTTGGGCGGGTGTCTCTGTTTGACATGTTTGTTCATATCCTAAAAGAAAAATTGGTGTATAACCCCGGGGAAGTGGATCTTTTACTCCAGCACCATGAGTTCATTGGCAAATATCCCGACGGCAGGCAGGAAAAAATTCTGTCCACCATGGTGGATACGGGGATTCCCGATGGGGACAGCTCCATGGCCAGAACCGTTGGCCTTCCTGCGGCCATTGCAGCCCGTCTCATTGTGGAGGGAAAAATTGATGTAACCGGTGTCTGCATTCCTGTGTTGCCGGAAATTTACACCCCGGTATTGGCTGAGCTTGAAAACCTGGGCATCTGTTTTGTGGAGAAAAAGATTTCGTTGTAATTTTTTATAACCGCCACGGGCGGACCTTATTCTGATTTCGTTTTGCCCACAACAAAGCCTGAAATACGCTCCTGGTTTCCGGAGTATTTCATATAAAAAGGGCATGCCCTGTGGGATACAACAAATATAAGGTCGTAGACGCGGAGCCAAATGGTATTATACCGCCCCCCCCGACGGGCAATGGGCCGACCGGAACGGTAGACAGCTCAATTGTCCGGTTCCTATTGCCCATCGGGGGGGGACGGCTCTGGTGAGGTTACGTTGCCCGGCAGTTTTATTTAGTTGAGAATATGGGCCAGAAATTGTTTACTGCGTTGTTCCCTGGGATTGGTGAAAATTTCTTCTGGAGGCCCTTGTTCAATCCAGTCCCCTCCGTCCATGATCAAAACCCGATGGGCCACATCCCTTGCAAAGTGCATCTCATGGGTGACAGCCAAAATGGTCATGCCTTCATCTGCCAGCCGTTCCATTACCTCCACCACTTCCCCCACAAGTTCCGGGTCCAGGGCCGAGGTGGGTTCGTCAAACAGCATGACATCAGGTTTCATGGCAAGGCTTCTGGCAATGGCCACCCGTTGCTGCTGCCCTCCGGAAAGGCGTGACGGGTGCACATCCCGTTTGTCCGAGAGCCCCACCCAGTCCAGCAGTTCCTCGGCATAGGGGATGCATTCGCTTTTGGCCTGCCCCAGAACCGTCACCGGTCCTTCAATGACATTTTCAATGGCGGTCATGTGGGGAAACAGATTGAATGATTGAAAGCACATCCCGGTTTTTTTTCGGATCTGAAGGATTTTGGTTTCCTCTTCTTTGGTGGCTTTCCCGGCATTGACGGTGAGGCCGTCAACGGTGATGGTGCCAGCCGTGGGGGTTTCCAGAAAGTTGATGCATCGCAAAAGTGTACTTTTTCCAGACCCGGACGGTCCCAGTATTACCACCACTTCACCGGCTTTTACGTCAAGGTCTATCCCCCGGAGCACATGGCTGTCTTTTCCAAATACTTTATGAAGATTCTCAATTTTTACCATGGTTTTTTTATCATTCATCAGTGTACCCTCCTGTCACCCCGGGCCATGTGTGCTTCGATTTTTTCCTGGACATATTGGAGAACCACGCACATGAGCCAATAAATAAATGCCACCATAATAAGCATTTCCAGGGATTGAAAATAACGCCTGCCGATTTTAATGGCCCGGTAACTCAGTTCCCACACACCCATGAGGGAAACCAGGGAGGAATCCTTGATCATGGCGATGAATTCGTTGGAGATGGGGGGAATGATGATCCTGAGGGCCTGGGGGAAGATAATTCGGCGCATGGCCTGGGATTCTGTCATGCCAAGGGCTTTGGCCGCTTCCCTCTGGCCGATGGTGATGGATTGAATACCGGCCCGGACGGTTTCTGTCATGTAGGCACCATAACAGACCCCAAGTGCCAGTATTCCCGCAGGAATGGCAGGCAGTGTCAGGGCATTTTGAATTCCGGGAATGCCGATATCTTCCAGGGCTTTGCCCAGCTGGGGAAGGGCAAGATACCACATGTACACCTGCACCAGAAGGGGGGTCCCCCGAATCAGGGAAACATAGGCAGTGGCAATACTGTTGGCAATGGGATTTTTAGAAAGTCTTCCCAGTGCACCGAGAATGGACAGGATGCAGGCAAGACTGATGGCAAGAAATGACACAAGCAGGGTAAAACCCATACCCGTTAAAATAAATCCCACCCATTTTCCCATGAACATGAAATCAAGCTTAATCACATAGAATAGAAAGAAAATAAAAGCAGTTAAGGACAACAGTGCGATGGTGGTATTTCGTTTGAAGCGTTTTTGTCTGTTTTCTATCTCTTCGAGGACAGCATGGGCTTCAGGGGGGATGGTGCAGCCACCGGTCTCTTGGGTTTCACTCATTGGGGATCGTTCCTTAAAATTAAGCGATGACAACCGTACCTTCGCCAAGTTTACAACAGGCGTTAAAATCACTTGCTGCATGGTCAAGACTGATATTTAGGATTGCATATGCCCAAGATAATTATTAGTTCCGGGTGGTTGTAATCAACAAGTCTAAAATTAAGTCATGACAAAAATATTATCTCAATATTGTCTATTGTATTTGTAAGGCATTTACATCCAGTATATGGGTTTTAATATGGTTAACACAAAATTGGCAACGGTGTTTGACAAAGCAATCAATTGAGTTGAAAGCCGTTTACCTGCCTGCCGTGACGTACAATGCGGGCAGGAAAACAGATTGGCGATGAATTATTGAGCCTATAATTTGGGAATCAGATCGGTTCCATAAAATTTCATGGAAAGTTTCACAAGCGTGCCGTCTTTGTACATGGAATCAATGACTTCATTGAGTTTTGTCAAAAAAGATTCGCTGTTTTTACGACTTTTGTCAAGGGCAACACTTAAGGGTTCATAATAGGTGGGGTCGCCCAGCATTTTTAAGGGACATCCTGTGCCGCATCCGCTTTTAATGGATTGGGCCAGGGTCTGACGGGAAGTGAAAACGGCATCCAGCCGGGCACCGTCACCCAGGGCCAGATCTTCAATCTGATTGGCGTCTGTGGGATAGGTTTTTAAATTGGAATGGCTTGGTTTCCAGGTAAGGTAGCTGATTTTTGTGTCCTGGATAACAAGATCCTGCTGAAGAAATCTTTCATTGGTGGTTTCCGATGCCACACCGATTTTTTTATCCTTTAAATCATCAATGGTTTTGATGGTGGTGTTATCTTTGTGGATGGCAAACTGAGCAGGGGAACTGTAGTAGGGGATGGTAAATAAAAGGGCGTTTTTTCGTTCTTTGGTGGGGGTCATGGAGCCCACGGAAATATCCCAGCGTTTTCCCCATTTTCCGGCTGTTATGAGATCCCAGTCAGGAGTGATGAATTGAACTTTAACCCCCAGACGTTTGGCGATTTCCGTGGCAACGCTGATGTCAAATCCTTCCAGTTCTCCTTTTTCGTTGAGAAAACTCTGGGGAGCATAATTGGCGTCGGTGGAGACTTTGATAACCCCGGCGGTCATGATTTCGTCAAGAACCGTTCCTGCGGCCATAGCGGTTTGTACAGAAAAGATTAAGAGCCCTGCCATCAGTAGTCCCAAAAATACATTCCGTTTCATTGCAATTCTCCTCATAAGTAGAAATAGTGATGAATCACCAAGGTGATTAAAAATCGCCCATCCTCCATTAAAAAAATTCCGTGACATGAAAATGGGGTGGGGAAAATACCTGTTTCGTTTTGGAAACCGTTTTAATATAGCATGGACCCGGATTCTATACCATATTAAAAAATATGAGTTGTCCACAAAACAAGGTGTCTATTTTATGGATGTGCTAAACCGGCAATCCATTTATTGTTGTATTTTTCAGCATTCATTATAAAACCTGCAAAACCAACCCGAATATTTACAAAGCAGTTTGTGGTTCTTGATCAACTTTTTCCAGGAAATGGATAGATTATTCTGAAAATTGTAACCTGAAAAATGAAGTCTGCCTCCATGTTTCAGTGCTTAAGTGTCCGTTAAAAAATTAACCGTCTATAGTTACTCAAACAATATATCAAGCGAAGATATGTTATACACTATTTAGTGCCCATCGGGGTGTCTCTGTCAGAGACTTTTGCATAGTTTGTTTTCCAACGGTTCCTAATTCGTTTTTATTGAAAAAATTGTTTACCGTGACTGTTAACAATTGTGAATTTGAAATCAAAAAACGGCCAATTTTGTGTCATCCTGCCAGAAGCTCCCTTGCAAGCCTGACACCGTCCCCGGCGTTTTCGGCAAAGGCATCAGCCCCAATACGTTTGGCCCATCTTCTGGTCACAGGGGCACCGCCCACCATGGTTTTAAAACGACTTTTGAGTCCTGCTTTTTTTAACGATTCTTCCAGTTTCTTTTGTTCAGGCATGGTGGTGGTTAACAAGGCGCTGGTACCAATGATGTCTGCATTGAATTTGTCCGCCCCTTCAATGAATTGTTCCACAGACACATCCCGGCCCAGATCCTTTACCTCAAATCCATTGGCTTTGAACAATGAGACCACAATGGTTTTACCGATGTCATGGACATCACCTGCCACCGTGCCGATGATGATCCTGCCGCCTGAAGCGGCTTCATTGTCCGGGATGGCATCGTTGATTAGTTCTGTGGCGGTCTGCATGGCGGTTGCCGCCTGGATCAGCTCCGGCAGAAACAAGGTGCCCATGCCAAAGAGTTCCCCTACTTTGTTAATGCCGGGGATAAAGCCGTTGTTGATAAGTTCAATGGGCTCGATGCCCTCTCCCAGACCTTTTTGGGCCATCTCTTCTGCCAGGGCCGCATCTCCCTTGACAATGGATTCCATGGCCTGTTCATATATTTCAGTTGTCATCTTTATTTTCTCCAAAATTTTTTTTGCCTTTGGCAGTTTTTTTTATATGAAAAAGTGGGTACTGGGTATTAGGTTCTGGGTGCTCATAGCAACTATTTTTTCATTATTCGTTGTGGCTGGTACTTATAGCCATGTTGGTTTATATACAATGCAGCCTCCAAGAGAACCTCAGCAGAGCCGCCCCCCCGACGGGTAATAGGAACCGGACAATTGAGCTGTCTACAGTTCCGGTCCGGGACCATTACCCGTCGGGGGGGCGGCGGTACAATACCATTTGGTTTTGCGTCTAAGACCCTATATTTGTTGTGTCCGATAGAAATGGAAAATTTTTCGCCGGACAGCTGCCGGGACGATGGTGTCAGCGGCAGTACCGTTAAAGCCCCATCTGGGACTTGAACAATTCCACCGATCGAATTTTAATATCCAGCAGTTCTGCGATTTTCATTTTTGCGCGAATGCCCTTAGGGCCGCCTGCAATGGAGGTAACGGTGCCAAGTCCCAGGTCCTTCCTGAGTTCGCGCATCACCTCTTCATTGGTCAGGTCAAAAACCTCAATCCCCAGTTTTTCTGCAACATATGCCTTGGCTTCATTGATTTTCATCTTGCGGGTCATCTGCATCCAGGCAACCAGATCTCCGGCTGTCCGAATACCCCCCATGCATGATGCCATGATATGCGCAATGGCCATTCCCATTGGATCGCCCACGCCAATCTACAGCCCGTCGGCCTTCCCGATCTGGACAAGGGCTTTGGATACCCGGGTGACAGCGTCAATGGGGGGCTGTTCCATCATGGGAACCCCGCACACCCCCATGCCCACATTGGCATGCACCGGGATGGCAGCCGTATCGGTGGTGGCCTTTAAAAAGGTCACAGCCCGGGCAAGATTCCAGGGGACAGATTCCGTGGTGGCGGTGTTAACAGCCATGCCATAGATGTTTGCGCCTGCCTTTTCAACGGCTTTTACCTGGTCTATGGTGTACATGCCGGCGATACGTTTATCGTCGTAGGTCAGCTCACCATGCATGCCAAGGATGAACTCTCCGGCGCCCCCCATGAGGATGGGAAGATCGGGGAATTTTTCTTTGAGCCGTTCAACACCTTGAAGGGCAGCCAGAAAGTCGGCATCCCCGGCAGAGCCGGAGGTATCAAAGTTTAATCCCTCAAGGCCCACTTCGGCAAGCTTTGACCCCACAAACACCAGATCATCCGCCAGGTAGTCACAGGCTTGTTCCTGGGCCTGTCTTGCTTCTTCAATTTTGCCAAGGGGCATGAGTTCCGCTGCATTGGGGCAGGGTCCGTCAGGCTGGAAATAAAGCCCCATGTTGGGCTGGGCACCGTAAAAAAACGGGGCTGTGGTGACCTGGGAAATATTATAATAGTCGTTGGCCTCAAAGTTTATGATACTCTTCACCGGTTTGTAAGAGTAATCACTGTGGCCAAGGGAGGTTGTGTCTGCTCCGCAGGCGCGCTCATAGGTCTGGACGGCCTGCTGGCGGCTTAAGGGGGTGCCCACGCCGCCACCGTCCTGACCGGAATAGAAGCTCATGGTGGTGCCGTCATCGGACACAATAACCTCTTCACCGGGGTTGACACTGACAATGCGGGAGGGTTCGGCCAGGATGTCAAAGAGTTTTTTCTGATCCTCTTCACTCAGTTCGGGCACACCGATGCGTTGGGCTGCATCGGCACATCCGTCCCGGATGTCATCCATTACATCTTCGACATCCATCCACAGGCGCTCACCATCCCCCATGCGGGTTAAAATCTGGTTGGTCATCTGTTGTCTCCATTGGTAATGCCCATCTCTTTTTCCGTATCCGATACAATGGACCGGATGGTTGCCAGAACATCATGGGGCAGGGGAGTGGGCTGATGATTTTCAATGATGGTTCTAACCTTGATCATTGCTCTTTCATAGGCTGTGGTGGCACCTGCTTTTTCCCACGCACCGCGCATTTTACGATCAATTATTTCCGGTTTAGACTGGCTTCTCATCCATTTAAATGTGTGGGGATTCATCAGATAATCGCCCCCGGGACCTGTCTCCTTGACAGCATCCACGGCCAGGGTTTCGTCATTGACGGGAATTCCTTCCACTGTATGTTTGATCATCCGTGCAAATTCACAATCCAGAACCAGTTGGCCATAATCAAAGGTGATGCCGCTTTCCAGCATCCCCAGACCGTATATCATATTGGCACCTGCCAATGCGGGAATCAGTCCGGTTAATGTCTTTTCGTGGCCTGTCTGGGTATCTGATATTTTGCTGTCGCCCTAACCACCGGCCACATAGCTTGGCAGGGAGTAGTACCGGGCAAGTCTTGCCACGGCCCCGCTGATCAGGGCACATTCCGGCGTGCCCACGGTGGCGGCGGCAAGTTTGAGGTCCATGGCTGTTGTGGAACTGCCGTAGATCACCGGGGTTCCCCGCCTTGTCAGCTGGGCCAGGGTGAGACCCGACAGGATTTCTGCATTGTGGTTCACCAGGGTCCCTGCCAGGGTCACAGGGGCTGTACCACCGGCCATGGCCATGGACAGGATGTTGCAGACCACGTTGTTTTTGGCCGATTCCATGATGATTTCACAGCAGTCGGAGATGAGCTTTAAAGGACTCACCGGGCAGGTGGTGAATGATACCAGACGTCTTTTTCTAAAGGCTTCTTCACCACCGGCAATGGCTTTTCCCATGGCGATGATTTTATTGAGAAAATTGCCGTTTACAGGGCCGAAGGCACAATGTTTGGTTGTGTTGGTAAGATAGGCTTCAGCATTGTGAAGGGCCACTGTTTCCTGGCTCATGTCATGGGCACCCAGTGCCTTTTCGCAAAAATCAATTTCATCCAGGTAATCAATTACCCTGGCTGATTCAATCACATCTTTTTTTAGGGGAGGGCGGTTTTCTCCGGTGTGGGGATCATTGATCATCACCCCTTCGCTGAAATTTGTAAAATGGACCCGGGTGCTTTCAAGCACAATGTCATGCCTGGGGTCCCTTCCGTGGAGAATTACCTTGGACGGGGTGGAGCGGATGGCATCCTCCACCACATGGGGGGGGATTTTTACAATGCGGGTGGTGCGGTCCACTTGGGCACCGCCTTGTTCAAACAAGTCAAGTGCCTGGTCGTCTTCGACAAAAACACCTGTTTCTGCCAGGACTTCAAGGGTGGCCAGGTGAATCTCTTCCAGCTCATCCTCGGTGAGGATGTTGAGACTCAGCCCGGAACCCAGCAGTCTTCCGGCGTGTAGGTTTCGTTTCATGGGAATTTCTTCCTTTTTTAATGTGCAGCAATCAATTGTTTTCCCCGATCCATGAGTGCATCGCGATCGTGGGGTGGAGAAAGAGTTTCAATCATGTGATGGGTGTATTCCCGCAACAGTTTTCCGGCCTCCGGGCATTGGTTGCTCTGCCATTGTTCCAGGGTATAACCCGGCCACACCGGGCTTTCAAAACGAAAATTTCGAAAATGTTTCCCGGTTGAAGGGGCTGCCAGGTAATTACCGGCAGATCCCATGGTGTTGATTTCATCCAGTTTCACTGTTTCCGGGTCAATGGAAAACCCCCGGTTAAATATGCGGGAGAGGCGGATCACCTCGTTGGCATACACCACGGCTGAAGGGCTGAAAGCCATGGAATCAAAATTTCCCCCCACAAAGGGGGCAAGCCCCACCTTTCCCATGATGCTTGTGAGATGATTCATCCAAAAGGCCCCACCGGCGATGAGATCCGGTCCCCAACCGGGGCCGCTGCCGGAAGTCCCTGAATGGGGAATTTGATAATGATTCATCATTTCAGCGCAGGCCAGGTTGATGAGCATGGTGTGTGGGGTATAAACGCTCATCATGTTTTTCATGTCAAAACCTGCCGGCAGGCTTCCGGCAATGACGGGGGTGCCTTTTTTAACCAGTTGGGCAAAAACAATACCGGCCAGGAGCTCTGCATTGAGAAGTGCCAGGGTTCCCCCCGGAGTAATGGGGGCTGTGGCGCCGGACATTCCGTAATTATTATAGATAAAGGGTAATCCCCGACCTGCGGTGATGATGATTTTTTCGGCGGTTTCTTCATTGAGAACCAGGGGGGTGATGGGATTGAAATAGGGGATCACAAAAGGTTTTTCAGCCAGGTTGCCATGGAGCGTTTCCATCATGTCCAGGGCCGGTTCAAAGCAATTCATCTCTGAAATCAGCAGTACCAGGGGTTTGGTGGTGTTGGCCAGCATGGTAAGGCTGGAAAAAAGATCTGCTGTTTTGGGGTCCAGATCCTGGGCAATGCCCGGGGTGGAGATCACATCAAATTGTTCCAGTGCATGGCCAAGCCCCACGGCTTTTTCCATGTGTTTAATGGAAAAAGGGGTTGTTTTGTCCGTTAAGGGGTCCTGGTAATGAAGGTTGGTCACCCCCACACCAAAACGGGTTGAATTTGCAGAATCTCCTCCCAGGGTGAATCTTATCTCTCCTGACCGGTTGTGGATGGCAATGGATGAGGGTGCGGCATCAAAGGCCCACTGTACCAGGGATTCTTCAATAAAAACCTGGTTGTTGTTTGCGATGCGACAGGATGCTTTGTTAAAAAAAGCCAGGGCCCGGGGGCAATCCACCCGTATGCCTGTGCGGGAAAGAATCTCCAGGGATTGTCGGTGTATCTCCTGGATCTGATCCCCGGTTAACAGAGAAATTGAAGGCGTAACAGCTGCCATGGGCGTAGCTCCCCTTTCTGTAAATTAAAATAGACCCGATTTTTCAGTTGGTGTTGCCACCATAAGGATAACATCCTATATCAACGCTTCTCTTGATCTGTCAAGGGAATAAAATTTTGCATTGTAAGGGGGATAATTCAATGTTACTACTGTTATAGTAACTTTGTAGGGTTTTATAACTCTGCTGCGGGCGGACTCTATTTTGACCTTGATCTGCGACTTATTTCATGTAACGGGCATCTCCCGTCGGACACAACAAATATAGGGTTGTAGACGCGGAGCCAAATGGTATTATGCCGCCCCCCCCCCGACGGGCAATGGTCCCGGACCGGAACTGTAGACAGCTCAATTGTCCGGTTCCTATTGCCCGTCGGGGGGCGGCTCTGCTGAGGTTGCCCGGAAGTTTTATTGTTAATAAAAAAAATATAGATTAAGGAACAGGAAAGATGATTAAAGATATTACAGAATTAAATGTGGGGCTTTCAAAATATGTCATAACTGCGTATAAATCATTGCTGGGAGAACATCCTGTCAACGGGTCTCAGTTAAGTCGTAATTCCGGAATTCCCAGGGCAAGAATTTACGATGTCCTGCGCACCTTGAAAGCCAAGGGCTTTGTGGTGGAGTCCAGCCAGGGCATGTACACCCCCATCCCCTCCGGGGAGTTGGTCAAGCGACTTCGCCATGACCATGAATCTGCGTTGTCTGTGCTGGAGGCTGATCTAAAAGAAGCGGAGAAAGAAGCCGGAAGTGATGTGATCTGGAGAATCAAAGGCCATGTGGCTGCCATGGGCAAGGCAAAGGAGATGATTGAATCTTCCCGGGATGAAATTTATGTCCGGATTTCACCCGAAGAAGGTATTCACCTTGATGACGCGTTAAAGGCCGCAGAATTAAGGGGTGTTCAGGTAAAATATATCTCCCTGGCACCGGTGGAAAAAATGTTTGATATCCAGGTGATCCATCCCCAGACCGAGCTTGACGAACCCGGGCCTGAACATCGCTATTTTGATATTGTTGTGGATCGAAAAGAGATGCTTTGCGGCATGTTTGTGGCAGGAGATGAAGTGAATTCCGTGCTGAATTGGGGGCGGAACGACTGGTTTGTCATATCGGGCCGGGACAGTCTGCGTCACGATTTTTTTCATTATTTTCTTTATAAGCTGGAAGATCTTAAACAGCCTTTGTCCGATGAAGATAAAGCCCTTTATCATCTGATCCAAAAAGATATTTGAAAAATTATCCGTAAATATTCGGTCAGCACCCCATCTTCACCTGTTTTGGCCAGCTCACCCCTTAGCAACTACGCAGTCCTAAGCAGGCAAATATGGGGCATTGCCCGGACATTTACATTACCCAACCGAATATTTACGGCGTTGCCCTGCAACCATGGCCTGCTTTGAAATGGATAAATGGTTGTAAAAATGGTGCCTTAAAAAAAGAGTTGACACACCATCGTCTTCATATTAGTGTCGCCCCAATGGTAGCAACAAAACATTTTGGGAGGCGCGATGAAACAGATTCTGGTATTGGGAGCAGGGCTTGTGGCCCGCCCATTGGTGCGATATTTGCTGGCCCAGGACGGCCTTGAGGTGGTTCTTGGGGATCAGGAACTAAAAAGGGCCGGGGCTCTGATTAAAAATCATCCTTCGGGTCGGGCTGTTAAACTGGATGTCAGGGATACGGTTAGCCTCAATGACGCCGTGGCCAAGTCGGATATTGTGGTCAGTCTTTTACCCTGGATGTTTCATCCCCACATTGCAGCGTTGTGCCTTGAACATAAAAAACATCTGGTGACGGCCTCCTATGTTAAAGAAGAGATGCAGGCCCTGGATGTAAAGGCCGGGGAAAAGGGATTGATTTTTCTCAATGAGGTGGGTGTGGATCCGGGCATTGATCACATGGCTGCCATGAAAACCATTGATGAAATCAAGGCCGCCGGAGGAGAGGTCACCACCTTTCATTCCTATTGCGGCGGCTTGCCGGCCATGGCAAACAACAACAATCCCCTGGGGTATAAATTTTCCTGGAGTCCCGAAGGGGCCTTGCTTGCGGCGGGCAATGACGGACGATATCTGGAAGAGGGAAAAATCGTGGAGGTGCCGGGGTGCAAGCTGTTTGAGCATTATTGGCTCACCGATATCCCCGGTTCCGGGGTTTTTGAGGCCTATGTGAACCGGGATGCATTGCCTTACCTTGATCTTTACGGCATTCCCACGGCAAAAAACATCTATCGCGGTACCTTGAGAAACATCGGTTATTGCGAAACCTGGGATTTTTTTAAAAAACTGGGACTCATGAATCAAAAGATGAAGTTTGACATGCAGGAGATTTCCCCCTGCCAGGTGATCACCAACATGATCCACAGTGACGGTGAGGATGTAAAAGGCGATGTGGCAGCCTATCTTAAAATTCCCCGGCACTCTTTGACCATAAAAAAATTGGAGTGGCTTGGCATGTTCAGCCAGGATACCCTGGATCTGGGAACGGTGTCTGTGTTTGAAATGTTTGCCCATATTTTAAAGGAAAAATTAACCTATAATGACGGTGAGGTGGACCTTTTGCTGCAGCATCATGAATTTGTGGCAGTTTACCCCGACGGTAAAGAAGAGATGACCATGTCCACCCTGGTGGATACGGGCACCCCCGGGGGAGACAGCTCCATGTCCAAAACCGTGGGGTTGCCTGCGGCTATCTGTGCAAGGCTCATTGCCGATGATAAAATTGATGTGAAGGGGGTTTGCATTCCGGTTCATTCCCAGATATATAAACCGGTGCTGGCGGAACTGGCGGCGCTGAATATTAAGTTTGCAGAACGCAAAACTATTCTTTAATGGGGTAAACTTCCCACTGGAGGGAAAATACCCGGTTTTGGGATAGCCTTAAAAGTACTTATATATGTGAGGAGAGGTTATGAAGTCGTTACTCATTCGGGCGGAAGACAAGAATATCTGGGAAAAAAGAGCAGCCATTGTACCTGCGGATCTGAAATTGATCCTGGAGGAAACCGGAACCAACGCGTACATTGAAAAGAGTGAAAAACGGTTTTTCACGGAAGATGCCTATGGGGCTGCCGGAGCAAATTTATGTGAGGGCATGGAAAAAGGGGACGTTATTTTTGGGGTAAAGGAAATTCCTGAAGAAAAAATTCTGGATGATAAAACCTATATTTTCTTTTCCCACACCATCAAAGGGCAACCTTCGGGCATGCCGCTGTTGAAAAAGATAATGGACAGCAATGCCACCCTTATTGATTATGAAAAGATCACGGACGATAAAAATCGCAGGCTTATCTATTTTGGACGATATGCCGGGGATGCCGGGGCCATTGATATTTTGCATCTCATGGGGGAATACTGGGATCACCATGGCATTGATACACCCTTTAAGGCGTGTAAAGCGGCCCATCAGTACGCATCTGTGGCCGATGCCAAGGTTCACATTACAAAAATCGGGGAGACCATCAAAGAGCAGGGGCTGCCGGAAAAATTAAGCCCCATGATCATTGGGGTGCTGGGCTACGGCAATGTCTCGGGCGGTGCCCAGCAGATTCTGGATTGTCTTCCCACCCGGCGTATTGCCCCCTGTGATCTCAATGATTTTGTTAAAAAGGGCGAATTTGATCCCAAAATTGTTTATGTGTCTGTGTTTAAAGAAGAAGATCTGGTGGTGAATAAAGAGGGCAGGGCCTTTGAACTCCAGGAATACTATGACCATCCGGAACGGTTTGAAAGCCAGTTTGAACAATATATGCCCTCCATTTCTCTGCTGGTCAATGCTGTGTACTGGGACAAACAATACCCCCGGTTTGTTACCTGGGAGAATTTGAAACGTCTTTATGAAAACCAGGAAAATCCCAGGCTTTGCGGCATTGCCGACATCACCTGTGATACCCATGGCTCCATGGAGTGTAACGTGAAATCAACGGATTCCGGTATGCCTGCCTACCTGGTGGACCCCATGACCCGGGCGGTCACCGACGGCCATAAAGGCGATGGCATTGTGGTGCTGGCCGTGGATAATCTGCCCTGCGAAATTCCCAATGATTCTTCCACGTTTTTCAGTAATCAGTTAAAGCCCTTTGTGGCCAATATTCTGAAAGCCGACTATGCAAGTTCCCTGGACGAATCCGGGTTGTGTCCTGAGATTAAAAAAGCGGTGATTGTTTACAATGGTCAATTGACCCCGGGGTATCAATATCTTCGTAAATTTTTGTGATTGCTTTCGGTCCGCTATGACGGGCCGGAATATAGTGCGAGCATGGGGGGCAGGCTTGTGCGGTACCCCCCATTGCTGATGAGGGGCGCAGAATGTGGAGCCACTGCCTCAATCCGGTGCTTTTATTCCATGGTTTTCCCTTTTTTGCAAATAATACCGTTGGCTTACTTGATTTTTAGGCAACTTCAGTGCACACTGATGTCATGGGAATTATTTATAAAAACAAGCCAATGTCCCAGGTGGAAATTCTTTGCTGCACCGATGCCTTTGAATTTAAACCCCATATCCATGATCGGTATGTGGTGTGGCTCAATACGGGATGTGGTGAACATTTTTCGGTGAAGGGCGAAAGTGACATCCTGCAGCCGGGTTCCATCAGTATCTTTGAACCGGGCCGGGTGCATTCAAACTACGCCTGTTCAAACAGTAGAAGGTGTTTGAGAAGTTTTTACATCCATCCTGAATTCTTCCATGGGCTGGCCGTTGAAAATGGAAAAAGAGAGCGGGAAAACTACTTCAGCCATACGACTTTAAAGGATCCGTTGTTGTGGAAACAATTGGCCCAACTCCATGAACAGATGTTGAAAATTTCCCGGAATCTTGCCATGGATACGGATTTTTTCAATGTTTTTGGATTACTTTTGGGTCGACACGGTAATGTCGGAAGCCTTGAAACCACCGGGGACACTTGTGATAAAAGGATCAAGCAGGTCATCGCATATTACCATGATAACCTGGACCGGGATATTCGTCTCAAGGATCTGGCCTCCCAGGTGGGGTGCACCGAGTTTCATCTGATCCGGCTTTTTAAAGATCACAAAGGACTGTCCCCCCATGCATTCCTGGTGCAATTGCGATTGGAACATGCCCGGATGCTTCTGGAACAGGGGCTGGACATTAGCATGGTGGCCCTGGACTCCGGGTTTTCCGACCAGAGCCATTTGACCCGGAGATTCAAATCCAGATACGGCATCACACCCCATAAATACAAAATTGCCTGCGGGTATTAAAGAGACCTTATTTTACTCCCGGGGCAATGTTTTTCTTTTGTTTGCCACAGGATTCATGTGGGAGCAGGGTGTTCCCACAAGGCACTTTCCACAAACATCGGCATAACCGATGGCCCGGGAGTTCTCTACGTTTTCCAATAACATTTCATAGCATTTGAACCGATCAAAGGACGTCACAAAAAGGGCTTCATTCACACATTCTTTTACGCATTTTTTACAGGTACCGTCATACTTGTACAAACAGGTTTCTTCCTGATAGCGTGTGTCAGGCGCTATTTTTGCTGAGGTGATAAAACTGCCCACCCGGCCGCAGCAGCCTTGTTCGGTGATGAGCATATTGTTCAGTCCAAAATTTCCGATGCCTGCCATGTAGGCAATGTGGCGATGGGACCAGTCGCTGATGAGCTTTTTTTCATCCCAGTTGTGCGTGGCCGGAATGGTGTGTCCTTCATGACCCTGGATTTTAAACCACTCTTTTAATGATTCGCTGAGTTGGCGGATCATTTCATTGGTTTCAATGTAGGCAAGTCCCCACTCCTTTGAGCTGTTCCTTTTTTTGAGATTGGTGCGGGTCATCTCTTTTTTAAAGGGGATAAAATAGGCAATAACGGTTTTGGCGTTGGGAAGAAAATCCCGGGGCACGGCGTGGGTGGGGCTGGCCACCGAAGGTAGTTGGGAAAACAAAGGCTCATCGGCTGATGCAAATCCAACAATGGGGACACCCCAGTGGGTGGTTATTTCGGGTTTTGCCTGGTGGTTTTTAACAAATTTTTCAATGTGGTGTATGGCTTCTTTTTTCATGGGTATCCCCTTATTAAATCATTATTCACTCAACTTTCGGTGTTCGCATTTCGTGGTGGGGTCAGGCTTTCGTTATTGGCATTATCGAGGCTTTTTTCGTTAACAAAGGCCTTGGTCGATAACATCAATAACAAAAGCCTGACCCCGTCGGCACACTGAGCCCATGGGTACATTTAAAAATGCCAGCTTTGAAATGAAGCCCGAAAGTTGAGTTATTCATAATAACCTGGTGCCTGGTATCAGGTAAGAGAATATCTTGTTAATTAAATGGGGTCTTGAATAAAATTGATATGCAAATTAATTAGCATTGACCAACCGGTGAAGATAATCAACCTTGTATTGCCAAATTATATAAAATATGAGAGTTTAGAAAACCGTTTTACCAAGGGGTGCGCTCCAATGTTCTACCAAGAGGATGGTATATTATTATCCAAGCCCCGACCTGTTGAGGGCTGTGAACTGAACTGAACTGTATAACTGCCACGGGCAGACCGTATTCTGGCCCGATTCTGCCCACAATAAAGCTTGAAATACGCCTCTGATTTGAGGCGTATCCCATATAAAATCAACTGGAGTTATTTATTATATGTACGGAAACAAACCGGCAAAGTCCACCAACATTCTGATTCTGGGTCTTGGCGGCGTAGGGTATTATTTGGCAAAACGCCTGGTGCACGAAGGATACGCCATTACCGTCATAGAACCCGACGGCGACCTGATTCGCCATGCCGATGGCAATATCGACGCCCGACTGATCCAGGGCAGTGCCATGGACATAGAGTGCTGGCAGGAGGCCGATGCCGCAAAGATGGACTATCTGATTGCGGTGACCAATAACGATGCGGTGAATATGTTGAGCTGCCTGGTGGGGGATCGCTTTGGGATTTCCAAAAAAATAGCCAGAGTTCGCTCAACGGGATTTGCCAATAAGGACTCCATCCTCAATGCCAAAGATTTGAAAATTGACATGATCATTCATCCTGAAGAGCTGGCGGCCCAGGAGATCTTCCGGCGTATTAATCTCAGGGCCGGAAACGATATCATTGCCGTGGCCAAAGGCGAAATTCAAGCCATGGCCACCCGCATCCATGAGAAATCTCCCCTGGCCCACAGAACACTGAAGGATATCGCCCGGGAGTATAATGAATTCCCCTTTAGAATTGTGGCCATTGCCAGGGGAATCACGACCTTGATTCCCAGTGGGGATGACGAGTTGTTACCCCATGACCAGGCTTTTTTCATGGCAAACAGTGAAAACCTTGAGCGGTTGATGAAATTGACCGGTATGGAAGCCCAAGAAAGGCACAGGGTTATGATCATCGGCGGCGGACTTGTGGGGTCTCGCCTGGCTGATCTGTTAGGGAAAACCGTAGAAGTCCGTTTGCTGGAAAAAAGCGAAACCGTGGCCCAGGATCTCTCTTTTTCCCTTAAAAATACAGAGATACTCCATGGTGACGGTTCTGATTCAGATGTATTACTCGCTGCCGGATTGATGGATATGGACACCTTTATCACCGCCACCGGTGAGAATGAAACCAATATCATGAGTTGCGTGCTGGCAAAACATCACATGACCACCCAATCCCGTAAAAACAACAGCAAACGAAAAAAACAAACCAACCATAAAAGCACTTGCATTGCCTTGGTCAATAAAGAAGACTACGTGGTGCTGGCGGCAACCATGGGCACAGATCTGGCTCTGAATAAAAAAATAATGGCCAGCAGCGAAATTTTAAAATTTATCCGTCGGGGGGAGCTGCTCTCCGTGGCCCATCTCCATGGATTTGACGCGGAAATGGTGGAGATTGTTGCCGCACCCAAATCACCCATCACCCGCAAGCCGCTTTCTAAAATAGGGGCCTCCTATGACGGAGACATCCTCATCGGCGGCATTCACAGGGATGGTGTATGGCAGGTGGCTGTGGGGGATACCCACATTCGGAAAAACGAGCGTGTCATTGTTGTGTGCATGTCCCAAAATTTAAAGGATGTCCAGAAACTTTTTCTCTCTGATAGTTGATACACTATTTTTTCCAAAATGAGGGGTAAAAGATCACCAGTGCCGAAAACATCTCAAGGCGACCCACAAGCATGGTCCAGGAGAGAAACCATTTTCCGATATCTGAAATAAAGGCATAATTCTGGGACGGCCCCACCCCTCCGAATCCTGGGCCGATGTTCATCAGGGAGGCAATGACGGAGCTCATGGCAGTTCCATAATCCATATTGTCCACAAGGGTCATGAAACAGCCGCCTCCCAGCACCATAAAAATATTGACAATGAAATATAAAATTGCCAGATAGATGATCTGAAGATCCACCGGGCGTTGGTTCAATCGAACCCCCACAACGGCCATGGGCTGGAAAAAGATGCGTTTGATAACGGCAACACCGAATTTACAGATCAAAATGTAATGGACGATCTTGATGCCGCTGGTGGTGGAGCCGGCACAGGCACCGATAAAGCAAACGGCGTAGATAAACATCTGGGCCGATTGGGGCCACAATTCATAATCTGCCGTGGTGAATCCGGTTGTGGTTAAAATAGAGGTGATTTGAAAAGTGGCATACCGGACAGAGTCGATGAAATCATAGGTGTTTTCCCTCCACAGAATCAATGAAACGCTGCCGCAAAAAAAGAACATCAGGCCCAGGTACCACCGTAATTCGGTATTGTTTTTGATCACCCCCCAGTTCCTCTGGATCATGTGATAAAAGAGCATGAACGTCATACCCCCCAGGAACATGAAAATAATGATCACCCAATCAAAATATGCGCTGTTGTAATGCCCCACACTGGCATTCCAGGGGGAGTAGCCCGATGTGGATACCGTACCAAAGGAGTGACACAGCGAATCAAAAATCGTCATGCCGCCCATACACAATAACAGGGTTTCTAAAAGGTTCAGCGCCAGATAAATTCCCCAGAGCCAGACCATGGTATCCCTGTTTCGGGGGATGAATTTCTCCTTGGTGATCACCTGTCCGGGGCTCGATTCTGCACGGAAAATACGCACCCCCCCCATTCCATGGGGAAGAAATATGATGGTCAGAGTTAAAAATCCCATTCCCCCAAGCAAATGGGTCTGACTTCGCCAGAAGATCAACCCCCTTGGTAAGATTTCAATGTCTTTCAAAATGGTGGCACCGGTTGTGGTATAGCCGGAGATCATTTCAAAAAAAGCATCAGTAAAAGAGGGAATGGAACCGTGGATCACATAGGGCAAAGCAGAAACCGCAGATATCAGTATCCATCCAAATACGGCAATGAAAAATCCGTCTCTCAGATTCAATTCGTCGGATTTTCGAAAACACCACCACATGGGAAGCCCCATGAGAATGGTGATAATTGCCGTAACTCCTATGGATAACAGGTCGTTCTCCCCGTAATAAAGTGAGCATATCAGCGGTAATAACATTGAGCAGCCGGTAACGATCATTAATTTGCCCAGCACATTGGTGATCGTGTTATAGTTCATTCCAATATATCCTTTGCCAGTTGCCCAATGGTCATGTTGGGGGGTTGCCCAAGGGCAGTTAAAATAGTTTGGGTGGTTTTATCCGGTTCTTTCTCCGACATATGTGTCGGAGATATGGCGGTAATACCCGCAGCCAAGGCCTCTGCCAGAAATGACTGGGTTTAATTGTTATCGGTAAAATTTTACAATAAAATGGCTGGTTTTATGACCAAGCCCAAAATTGACATCTTAGGAAACCCATCGGGGGATGGCTGAATATTGACCTACTGCAAGGTCAAATCTTAATTTTAGGATTGTCAATTCTCAAAGATATCGTGGTGTAATACTCTTTGAATTTTATCATCCCAAATCTTAGCCTTGACCATGCACTACAAACTATTTAACACCTGAATTGTTAAAATATTGTTGATGGGCACATTATAGTTTCCTATCTGTTGGGAAAAGAAAAAATATCTCTTTATGCATACATCCTTCAATATCAAATGGGTTCCCATGTCAGATAAATCAACAACATAAGCAGTGGTAATTTTTTTGGTTTTCAATCTTTTTTCTTTTCCTCTTAGTATAAGCCTGATCTCTTTATCCCGCAGTTTAAGATAATCCCCTACTTTTTTTAACTTTAATATGCCGTCCATTTGAAATTGTACATTGCTTCTGTTATTTCTGTTTTTGCTCATGGTTGTCCAATACCATTTGGCTCCGCGTCTACGACCCTATATTTGTTGTGTCCGTGAGGGCATGACCATTATATATAATGATTAAAAATTTAAGCGTTTAAATATACAGTAACTTTCACCGGAGCGCAAATTGTCCTTGGTAATAGTGGCATCATGAACCGCCATATTCTGTTTTTAATGCAGGGCATCATCCCGGTACAGGAGGCAAAATAGTTCGATAATGAATAATAAAATACTTAATATCGGCATTGTGGCCCATGTGGACGCAGGCAAAACCACCTTGACTGAACAGCTGCTTTTTCAGTCCGGTGCCATCAAAAAACCGGGCAGTGTGGATAAAGGATCCACCATCACAGACAACCTGGACCTGGAAAAACAAAGGGGCATCACCATACAAAACAGCTGTGTCAGCTTTCATTGGAAAAATACAAAAATCAATCTCATTGATACCCCGGGGCACATTGATTTTTCTGCTGAAGTGGATCGGGCCATGTCTGTTCTGGACGGGGTTGTTTTATTGCTTTCTGCCGTGGACGGGGTCCAGGCCCATAGTTTAAATCTGTGGGAAAATATTAAAGAGCTGGGGATTCCTGTATTGATATTTATCAATAAAATTGACCGGGCCGGTGCCAATGGCGAACAGGTGTTTGCGGATCTTCAAAAAGAGTTTAATATAAAGGCCTTTTGTTTAAATATTCCTGAAAACGGTTGTGCTGTTCAATCTTGTTTCCATTGCGATGTGGATATACCTTTAATGGATCAAAGTTATGAAAATCTTGCAGATCTGGATGACGCAGTATTGGAAAACTATCTGGAAGGAACGCTTTCAACTTACCCCAGCCTGGATGAAACAATCCAGGAGATGATTCTTTCCAGGGCCATTATTCCTGTCCATTTTGGTATTGCCAAGGAGGGGACAGGTATACCTGAATTGGCAGATTCCATTTGCAGACTTACATCAAAAAATGGGGTAATCAATGATGATGCAACCCCCAGCGCCCGTATTTTTAAACTGGAGCATCATGCCAGATTCGGTAAGCTTGCCCATATCCGGGTCTGTTCCGGAACTATGCAATCAAAGACCGGCTTGTACTGTGAACGATTGAAAAGAGATATAAAAATAAATCAACTGCTGCAAAACAGTACGGGGAAACTTGAGGTGGTCAACACATTGTCATGCAATGACATTGGTATTGTTGCCATTTCCGAGGCTGTTATTGCCGGTGATGCATTGGGTAGAGGCATAAAAAAAGAACCCCATGATTCCATTGCCCAGAGTGTGCTCAGCGTTATGGTGGAAGCGTGTGATGATAAAGATTACCAGGAGCTGGCCAGGGCCTTACATATTCTGAACATTGAAGACCCGGATCTTGATTTTAGCTGGGATAAAAAAGAAAAGGAGTTCTTTTTAAAGATATTGGGTCCCATGCAGATTGAAATATTACATCACATGTTAAAAGAAAGATTTAATATTGAGGTGGATATCAAACCGCCCAGGGTGATGTATAAAGAAACCGTTGTTGAAAAGGCCCGGGCCATTGTTCGCTATACCATGCCAAAGCCGTGTTGGGCCGTTATGACCTTTGAGGTGTCACCCGGAAAATTAAATTCCGGGGTGGTGTTTGAGTCTCTGGTGGGGGTGGATGATATCAGTCAAAAATATCAAAATGAAGTGGAAAGAGCCATTCCCTGGGCCCTGGAGCAGGGGATAAAAGGATGGCCTGTCACAGACATTGGGATACGTCTGATTGCCGGGGAAGAACATACAGTGCACTCAAATCCCGGGGATTTTCTGCTGGCCACCCCCATGGGCATCATGAATGCCCTTAAAAATGCCGGAACCCGATTGTTGGAGCCTTTTTATGTTTTTGATATAAAAGCGCCCCGGGATTTGTTGGGCGCCATAATCAACGATTTAAATACTATGAAAGCCGATGTGGGCCTACCCCGGTTTGACGGCCATTTCTTTTTTTTAAAAGGAACGGTGCCCGTGGCTGAGGCCATGGATTACAGCATTAAATTCAATGCCTGCTGTTCGGGCAAAGGACGACTGAAATTAAAGATCGGTGGCTACCGGCCCTGTGAAACCACTGGAGAGAAGATCAGAGAATTTAAAGGCATCAACCCCCTGGATACATCCCAATGGATACTTCATAACAGGGGGGCCTTAAAATCAAATGACAGGATAAGATAGGACATCTCGGTGTTGGATCAATCCCCAAACGGCCGACGCTATGACCAAGCCCCATTCAAAGGAGGCAAACTATGGATATATATATTATTATAGGCGGGTCCAGAGGGCTTGAGGGGGATGGGTGTCCGGGAAACTTATGGTTTGGCAGATTTTAACTGCCTGGGACCGGCGTGAACGCTTTGATGTGGTTGGGCCGATGTTAAAATAAGATCCATCTGTGGCAGTTATATTTTAAAGGACGAATACTGAAAGAAACACTAAAACTGTACTTTAAAAAAAGATTTCCATTGCTTTGGCTTTGGAGATCTTTTTTTTGAGTGAGATAACGATTCTTCATAACTTCTTCATAGTCGTGGTGGTACATTTATCCACGATGTGTTGAATGAGCCTATGTAGCATACGCTATTCATGTGAAACAACGTTGGAACATTCAGACCACTTCAGGTTCGACAACGGATTTACTCTTCTGGGGTAGCGTTGGGAAGTGGGAGAGCAACCGGTTAATAAAACGGCGGGAGAGTATCTGTAATGTTGACTCGGATCGGAAAATTTGTAGCTGGCGGGGGGATGGGGACATTGTGCCATTATGTCATGCTTTGGATCATGGTTAAACACCATTTCAATCCGGTAGCTTCTTCTGGATGCGGTCTGATTGCAGGTGCTACGGTGGTATATATTATAAATTATTATTTCACATTTTCCAGTTCAAAAAAACATTTTGATGCAATGAAGCGATTTTTACCCATGGTAGTCCTTGGCTTTTGCGTCAACGGATTGATTCTGGGCCTTGCTCTGGAATGCTTTGCCCTGCCGTTGCCATTATCCCAGGTGATGGCCACGGCAGGCCAGTTTTTGTGTGGCTTTACCATCAGCTTATTGTGGGTGTTTTAAGGAGAAGATATGCCCAAAAAATATGCCAAGGGAATTATTCCTTTAACTCCTGGCTTCCAGGACCAAGTGTTGACAATCATTGTTCCGGTTTATAATGAGGCCCAGGTAATTGCTTCTTTCCATGAGCGTCTTGAGACAGCCCTGGATAACACTCCTGTCCGCCGGACAGAAATTATTTACATCAACGACGGCAGCAAGGACAGTTCCATGTCCATCTTAACACGGATTGTCGGGAATAACGTCAATGTGGAACTGATTGAGTTCAGCAGGAATTTTGGTAAAGAAGCGGCCATGAGCGCCGGTCTAAATCTTGCCAATGGTGACGCCGTTATCATCATTGATGCTGATCTCCAGGACCCCCCGGAATTGATACCGGAGATGGTCAGACAATGGTTCCAGGGATACGATGTTGTGAATATGCGAAGAAGTTCAAGGGCGGGAGAGACATTTTTCAAAAAAAAGACAGCCCGGATATTTTACTGGCTCATCGCCTTATTGGGTCCGGTCAAAATGCCTGAGGACGTGGGGGATTTTCGCCTGCTGAGTCGTCGGGCAGTGGATGCCTTGAAACAGCTGCCTGAACGAAATAGGTTCATGAAGGGGCTGTTTGCCTGGGTCGGTTTCTCCGTAACAGAGATATCCTATCGACGGGACCCGAGATTTGCAGGTAATACCAAATGGAATTATCTTGGATTGTTTAACTTGGCGGTCGAAGGCATCACTTCTTATACCGTGACGCCCCTGCGTTTTTCAAGCTATCTGGGCCTGATGGTTTCTGTGGGGGTATTCGGATATGGACTTTTCACTTTTTTGAAAACACTTTTATACGGAGATCCTGTCCAGGGATTTCCAACTTTGATGCTTTTTATTTTGTTTCTTGGCGGAATGCAGTTGCTTGCCATCGGGATTGTCGGCGAATATATTGGCAGAATTTTCATGGAAACCAAAAATCGGCCTTTATATATTATCAAAAATCATATTGATGGGACTGCCACCTCTTTTTCCTCAGCAAATAATATCCCAAAGAGGAGTCTCCTGTGAATTTTCGAAATAAACTGTCCCCTCACACTTATCTGTGGGCAATTCTCATCTTTTTGATGTTGAGTCGACTCATGTTTATTGGTGCATACCCCCTTGCGGATACCACTGAAGCTCGATATGGAGAAATGGGCAGACTGATGCTTGAAACCGGAGACTGGATTACTCCCCAATTTGAAAAGGGAATTCCATTCTGGGGCAAACCGCCACTTTCATTTTGGCTGACGGCAGCCAGTTTTAAACTTTTGGGGATACATGAATTTAGTGCACGTTTACCTTCTTTTCTCCTGGGTATTGCAGTTGTTGCAATGGTCTTTAATCTGGGCAAATATCGGTTAGATCAAAAAAATGCGTTGATCGCCTGTGTGATAATGACGTCCAGTATCATATTCTGGATCAGCAGTGGTGCCGTGATGACCGATCATTGTCTGCTGGCGGGCACCACTTTGAGTATGGTTGGATTTTGGCGATGTATAACGGCAGCCAAAAATACTGGCCGGATATGGGGGATACTTTTTTTTATGGGGCTTTCCATCGGGCTTATGGCTAAAGGGCCTGTGGCTGTCGTCCTTATTTTTTTTCCCGTCCTGTCCTGGTGCTTAATCCCAAAAAGGATGAACTTGATTTTGAAGTTACCCTGGTTAACAGGCATGGGTCTGACACTATTACTGAGCCTGCCCTGGTATGTCGCAGCAGAGCTGAAGACACCGGGGTTTCTGGAATATTTTATTGTTGGAGAGCATTGGAACCGATTTTTGGTTTCAGGATGGAAAGGGGATCTCTACGGTTCTGCCCATGCCCAACCCAAAGGTATGATTTGGGCATTCTGGGTGGTTTGTGCCTTTCCCTGGTCTATTTTTCTGCCTTTGCTACTCATGAAAAAAAAGAATCGAAATCTTTTCACTGCCACCGTCCGTGAATCCCAAAGTTGGTTTCTCTACCTTGTTTTGTGGGCCACGACTCCCATGGTCTTTTTTACCATGGCCGGTAATATACTCTGGGCTTATGTGCTACCGGGTATACCCGCTTTTTCCCTTGTTATCGCAGGGCTTATCCATCGGCAATCCTGGGCTCAAAATATTGTGCAAAAGATTGCTTGCATCATATTGACACTATTTTTATCGGTATCCATTGTGGTGGTCACAGAAATAGGGCCGGATCTCAACAGCCAGAAAAAATTGCTGGGATATTTTAATCGTATCAGTCATGGTGAAAATCTGTATTATTTTAATTGGCGTCCTTTTTCAGCAGAATTTTACTCCAGAGCAGCTGTGGGGGAAATCATTTCGGTATTCGATATCAAGGATCTGTTTGAAGATAATCAAAAATCCTATCTGGCGGTGAAAAATAAGCATGTGATGATCATTCCCAAAGATATAATGTCAAGCTTTGATATAAAAAAGAAGATCAATGGCTATGTCCTGTTTCAAGAAAAATAAAGAACAATGGATTTCATTAATACCTTATTCATCGCCTAAAGCAATTGCCCCATTTATACTTCAAAAACGTTTTTTCAAAAAGGCCATACAAGAGGGATTAACAGAGTTGAAAGCCCTATTACCATGATATTCAATGGCATCCCAAGCTTAAGATAATCTGAAAACCGGTATCTACCGGGGCCATACACCAGCAGGTTGGTTTGATACCCGATGGGGGTGGCAAAACAGGCACTGGCACCAAAACAGATACCAATGATAAAAGGTCTGGGATCCACTCCAAGAGAGCTTGCTGTACTCACAGCAATGGGCAGCAAAAGAACGGCTGTGGCATTATTGCTCAGGATATGGGTGCACAGGCTGGAAAGGGCAATCACACCCAGAAGCACTGTGTTGGGGCCCATGCCTTGAAATAACCCCAGAAAGGCATTGGCATAAACAAGGGTTGCACCGGTTTTTTGCATGGCAATGCCAAGGGCAATGGTGCCCACAATTAAAAGTAACACCTCGGACTCCAGGGAACGATAGGCGTCTTTCAGGCTGACACAATGGGTCAGTGTCATTAGGAAAACACCTGTTAACGAGCATACAAGGATATCTGCCAATCCGGTTGAGGCGCAGAGTACCACCCCCACAAAAATGCCCGCTGCTGTTTTGGCTTTTTCTGTGTTGATCATGGTGTGATGAATATCTTCAACCACAATAAAATCATTGGAGTTTCGCATGGTGGACAGTTTTTCCCTGGGACAGCGTACCAGGATGGTGTCACCGATTTTAAGCTTGACTGTTTTTATTTTTCGATATGAATAGTGGTGGCGACGGCTTCGGATGGCAATGATTTTAATTTGTGGATCATTTTGAAGATCGGTGGATAATAGTTGTTCCCGCAGTAGTCCTGAAAGGGGGGGGACGATCAACTCAACGATAAGGTCATTTTCAAGGCCCTGGCCAAAGCCCATATCTTCTTCCCCATGGGCAAGTTCCAGTATCTGTTTGTTCAGGCAGGAGACGATATTTTCTGCAGATCCCTTTATCAGAAGTATGTCTTTTTCCTTGATGGTAATGGGACGTCGGACAGGGTCAAATATATTGCCGTTTCTAAAAATTTCAACGACACCCAGACCCAGATGTGTCTGGGCATGGTCAATGATATTTTTTTCCCCTATCAAAGGGCTGTCCGGTGATACAATGAGTTCTGCAATATATCTATTTGCCTTGGTTTCGTCCAATTCACACACTGGGGCTGTCCTGCCGGGCAATATTTGAGGGGATATGAAAAATAAAAAAAGAATACCGGTAATGGCTATGGGAATGCCCGCTTGGCTGAGTTCAAACATGGAGAGGGGCTCAAACCCAAAATTAGTTGAAAGGTCACTGATAATGATGTTGGTGGATGTGCCGATAAGGGTGCAGCTGCCTGCAAGAATGGACGCATAGGATATGGGTAACAGTAGCTTGGATGGTGAAAAATCGCATTCGCAGCTTAATCCCATGATAATGGGGATAAATAACACAACCACCGGTGTATTATTGATGAAAGCAGAGGTCACCGCCACGGTCAAGAGAACCAAAATGGTGGCACCGGTTTTATTGCCCTTTGATAAGCGTAAAATAAGCTCACTGAGAAAATCAACGCCCCCTGTACGAATGAGCCCATGACTTAAAAGAAACATGGCCCCCACCGTGATAACGGCAGGGTTGGCAAATCCGGAGATTGTTTCACCAGGGGTTAAAACCCCTGTGACTGACAGCGCCACCATAATACCCATGGCAGTCTTATCAACGGTTATTTTTTCTGTTATCAATAAAATCAGTGCGGCAGTTAAAATGGCAGAAACCAGTATTATTTGTGGGGTTAATGAGAGCATGATAGATCCCTGAAAAAAACCTTTGTTTTTATCATCTGGCCCGGTTCATTGGTTATCTCAATGGTGGCATCGTGGAGATCAACTATCTTTTTTGCTATGGCAAGCCCAAGGCCAGATCCTCCGAGATTTGTTGAGCGAGATTTCTCCACCCGGTAAAATTGTTCAAAAATAAGGAGAAGATCCTCTTTGGGGATGGGGTGGGCGGTATTGAAAATTTCCAGCACAACACCTTTGTCTATTTTTTTGCCTTTAACAATGAGACGACCCTCTTTTTTTAAATTGTATTTGATGCAGTTGTCAACAAGATTGATAAAAAGGCGGTATAGTTTTTCTGAATCTCCCTGGATAAAGAGAGGTTTTTGCAATTTTACTTCTAAACGGATGGTTTTGGATGCCAGCAGTTCGCTATAGTCATCTAAAACATGCTCTATGAGACTTGTCATATTCACGGATTTTTTTGTGACGGTCTCCTGCTGTTCCAGCCGGGAAAGATCCAGTAGCTTTTTTACCAGGTGACTCATTTTGCGTGTGGTATTAAGTTGTTTTACCAATCCTTTGTTTGTCGATGGTGGCAGATGATCATTCATGATCATCTCTTCCTGTGCCAGCATCAGGCGGGTGATGGGACTCTTTAACTCATGGGAGGCGTTGCCCACAAACTCTTTTTGTCGGTTAAAAGAGTATTGAAGCCTGTCAAACATTTTATTCAAGGAAAGAGACAGGGTATATAATTCATCTTTGTTGCGGTTCAGAGGGATGCGTTTGTGTAAGGATTTTTCACTGATGTCTTTTGTCATATGGGTGATGGAAACCATGGGGCTGAGAATTTTTCCCGCCAGTTTATAACTGATAATAATGATGAGCAATATGCATAAGGTCAGGCTGAGTACGGTTTCTTCCAATAATTCAATCAGCTCTTCTTCAAGGTCTTCAATGGGCTTTCCAATTCGAATTGAAATCCACTGACCATGGAGTTGTGCTTCTGTTACCATGACTCTGAAGAGTACCTCATCTTTTTCATCCTGATTAAGCCAGACCAGATCTCTTGGGATTTTTTTTTCCACCATGTAGGTAGTTTTATTGCCATTTGGAAGAAGTTTTGTAAATTGGGTGAGTTTCGATGTGTATAGCGTGTTTTTTTCTTTATCTGTGACTTCTATCCAATACAGGTCAGGATCGTAGGGCATATGGGAAAGATTGTACAAACCATTTTTTTGTTTGGGGTTCTTCATTAGCTTTACAAGGGAACGGGTCATGTGTTTTATCTCTTTATCAATGAACTTGAACGGTTCTTCCATCAGCTCGAAGAAAATAAAAGATGAAAAAACAATGCTTGAGAACAGGGCTGTTCCCGAAATCCACAGCGTGATTTTTTTTCGTATTTTCATGGTATTTATTCATCAATTATGAACCCAATGCCACGGACTGTCCTGATGATGGAGCTGTCCCCATGGGTTTTAATTTTTTTGCGCAGGTTTTTAATGTGTACATCAACAAAATTTGACATGGAAAAGGGATCAAAATCGTTTCCCCATACGTGTTCGGCCATATTAAATCTTGAAACCACACTTCCTTTGTTATGCAATAAAAATTCAAGAATGGAAAATTCTTTGGCGGTTAAATTCAGTGGGACGGTGTTCCAGGTAACGATGCGGCTTATGCTGTCAAGGTGAATGGCCCCGGCCTTAAGAATTGGGTCCCGCTTGCCATCCCTTCTGAGCAAAGCCCTTATTCTGGCCATTAACTCTACCATGGAAAAAGGCTTTGCCAGATAATCATCTGCACCATAATCAAGACCTTTAACCCTGTCTTCGACATCCCCTCTTGCCGTGAGCATCAGCACAGGCGTATTGAGTTCAGCCGCTCTTATTTCCTTTAAAACGCTTAACCCGTCCAGGCGGGGCAGCATAATATCCAGCAAAATAAGATCATAGGGAATCTCAAATATTTTATCCAGCGCTTTTTCTCCATCTTCGGCGGTTTCTACACCATAGTGTTTTTTTTTCAGTGACAAACTCAATTGTTCAAGCAGTTCTGAGTCATCATCGACAATTAGAATATTCATGGGGAATTTCCAATATTTAAAGTCAAGCATTACAGTGGTTTTTGGTGTGGTTGTGTAAGTTTTCAATAACTTCGGGCTGATAAAGCCTGATTACCCTTTAAGCACCGGATCCTATTCAAAAAAAATGACTGAATGCCCGGACTTATTGAGAACTTACATGATTGTTATTGCAATGGATCTTGGGGCATTACCAACAAAGCATTGCATTTATGGTCATGGGGACAGCGTGCTGATTGAAGGATCTCAGTGTCACTCAATGTCATAGATGAACCAGGCCAATTTTTTTTCCCATGTTAAAAGACGTTATTTGTCCAAAGGTATTGATATGGGGAGCCAGGAGCTTCCATTTTTTTATGGAAAAACCACCACCCCTTTTTTGCCTTTTTCATGGCTGAAATTCTGCCATTGCCTTGGATCGCACCACTGCCAAATAGACACATGATAATGGTAAGGGGGGTAAAACCTATGAGTGATCCCATAAGATAGGGTAAAAATCCAATTTTACAGTATCCACTGAAAAGACTTAGAACTGTGGAATTGCTCAAGGGAAACAGTCGGGCATACACAATCCATAAAAAAACTTTTTGTTGAAAGGAATATCGGTATCTGCCGAATTTGTTTTTCAGAAACACCCATCGTCCAGGGGAGAGAAATCATTGTCCCACAAGGGACAATGCCGCTGCTCCCAAAAGGGATGCGCCTAAGCCAACCACTGTACCAAGCCAGGGATTGAACACCGCCCCGGCCCCGGCACTGATCCATAAACGGGGGATTCCCATGCAGATAAATAGCCCTCCAGCCAAGAGGTAAAGTAGCATGGCAAGGGGCGTACCGTACTTTCTGTTCTGAATTGATCCGATAAAATCGCTGATTCTTAAAAAATAGGTGCCACCATCCATCTGTTGAACAATTAGAGGCAGTAGTAAAAAAAATGCCGATGCACAAAGGTTGTATCAGCTGTGGGGTTTCGTACTCATGCCGGAGAGGGTAGTGTTTTGTTTTAGGTGGATGACTATTCATGCAAGTGTCCTCTTACATGTCGGGTTTCCATTAAATGATATTTTAAGGCTCTTTTTTTTGTCCATCCCCGTCCAGGGTGACGATGAGCGTTCCCCTGGCCTTTGAAAAACCTGCTTCCAAGGCTGCAGACTGGCCACTGTTAGGGGGCAAATGAATGGCCCGGCAGTTGACATTGTTTTTGGCAATGACGTCTATCATAATAGGGGGTGTTATCCGAGGATCCGTCATTGACCAAGATCAATTCCCAGGAAGTGCCAAAGTGATTTGAGGCCACAGACAGGATCTCTTCGCACACCCTTTTAATCCCTTCTTCTTCGTTATAAAATGGGACAACAATGCTGATATGAATTTTGTTTGTAAGGCCATCAAAATTATTCATAGAAAGCTCCTGAATTCAATTATCATTCATTATATGCGATGATCAAGTGTTTCTTTTTTATTTTTGTGGGAATATTTTGGCATCCATCATACGACCCCAAAAGTAGTTTGTACTTCTTTGAATATTGTTGGAAAGATAGCATTCCAATTATGAAGAAATTGTGAAGATGAACAGACATTCTAATTATAACTTTTCACTGAATTTATTCATATATAAGTCATTGAAATCATATTTGTCAAAACAGGCATTTTTTTAATTGCAATGCATATGAGTCCAAAATTAGAATTGCTGGAAGATAAAAAGTGCCCTTGACTAAAATTGTTTCTCTATCTATTCTGTTTTTTTGTTGCAATATAATTGCACTGTTATGTTGTTGCTTTATGATTATAACTCCACAAAAAAACAGGACTTACTTATGGCACGAACAGGAAATTTTCTGATGTTCTTTTTTGCGTTGCTCTTGACGGCAACAATGGCCCAGGCCGACACCGTAAAGCGTTATTCCCTGGAATCGGGGATGGTTGAGTACGAAGTAACAGGCGGTGGCAATGTCATGGGAATGGTTTCAGAAACCAAGGGGCACAGCACCCTTTATTTTAAAGATTACGGTGATGTCACCTTTGAAGAGCAGGAAACCACAACCACAATGTCGGGACTGGTGAACAAGGTGGACAAGGCCCACACCATGAAGAAAATAGAGAGCACCACTGTTTACACCGTTGATTTTGAAAGAAAGATAATCAACAAAGGAACCGACCCCATTGCCGCTCAATATCTTGCTTCAGGTAAGAATATAAGCGCAGACAGTGAAAATCAACTGCAAAAAATGGGTGGCAAAAAAATAGGCACTGAAAAAGTTCTGGGCTATCCCTGTGAAGTATGGAGTATTATGGGGGGAAAACAGTGGCTTTATAAAGGTCAGGTCCCGTTACGTGTCGAAGCAGAAATAATGGGGATGAAAAGCGGTATGGTGGCTGTTAAAGCAAGTTTTAACAAATCCATTCCCCAGAGCAAATTCAAGTTACCTGATTACAAGATAGAGGTGACCCAGGATTACATGTCCCAGGGGCAGGCATTGCAGCAAGGTGAAGAGATGAACGATTTTGGTGCCATGATGGGGGATATTCAGGCCCAGCTGAATGCCAATCCTGACATGGGCGACGCAGAACAAAAGGCCATGATGATGCAGATGATAAGCAATTCAGACAGCGGGAAAAGTAAATTTCAGCAGGAAAAAGAGCAGATGCCGAAAATGCTGGAATTGATGAAAGAGATGGAAAGCTGTTTGAGCAATGCATCTTCCCAGGCAGATGCAGACCGATGTGATGCAAAGTTTACCCAGCTTGCCGGAGAGATGGGCTTAAACGATGGTGCGTCCATGGATGATGATGACGAGCCCCTTGTGTGGAATAAAAATACGAAAAAACAGGTTCTTTCTGAATTAAGGGAAGAAATTAAGAGTCTGGAGCAGATTATGCCCTGTATTGAAAGTGCACAAAATGTGATGGATATGATGAAATGTAATCAGGGCCAGATGTTTGATGGAGAGTAGTATATCGTATGTTGTGGCTGTGTAGCCATTGCATTGCCCATGCATTCTGATGCTGTTTTTATGAACGCCCCCTGTAAATCCCAATGGAAACAATCAATGTTTTTTTCCATTGGGGGCAGGGGGTTGTTTATTTTTTACCCGTCCTTTTTTTTGCATACCTGTCAGGCGGTGCCATTTTAACAAGTTTTGGATCAAATCTTCCCAGTATTTCAACAAGATCTTTTTGTTGATCCATAACAGTTTCAATGGATTTGTATGCCATGGGGATTTCGTCAATTCCCGCAGAAATAAGCGTGATGCCCCTTTGATTAAGCAGCTTTATCATATCTGATTGTTTAAATTTTTTCATGGCAGCGGTGCGGCTCATTTTTCGTCCGGCCCCATGGGCTGCGGAACACATGGCGGCTTCATTGCCAAGTCCCCTGACAATAAAAGTGGGGGATGCCATGGATCCGGGGATAATGCCGGGCACATCTTTGCCTGCCGGGGTTGCCCCTTTGCGGTGCACAATGACCTCCCGGTGCCCCAGTTGTTCTTTCCAGGCAAAGTTGTGATGATTTTCAAGGGATAAAATGGATATGGCTCCCAGGTGGTGCAATACGCCGGTATGGATAATATCATGATTGGCAGAGGCGTATCTGCCCATGAGTTCCATTGCCTGCCAGTATTCCTCTCCTTCGGAACTTTTAAGATCCAGCCAGGCAAGATTATTTAGATGCCTGGGCAGTTCCGGATGAAGTTTTTTGGCAAGGGCGCTGTAATGTTTGGCAATGGCGGCCCCGGTTCCCCGGCTGCCGCTGTGGGTTAACAATGCCAGATATATTCCTTTTTCCAGGCCAAAATCATTTTTTTCAAGCATCAGCTGCCCAAATTCGGCAAAATGGTTGCCTGACCCCGAGGTGCCAAGCTGTTTCCAGGCCTTGTCCTTTAAATTTCTCACCTGCGGGCAAAAGGACCAGTTGTCATTCATTACCCGGTGCTGCCTGGGTCTGGCAAAGCCCTGACCCACACCAAACCGGGTTTCGGTTTCCAGGGCGATTTTAAATTTTCCACGGTTTTTTTCGTATTCTTGAAACGGTAGATCAAGAACGCTCATCTTTACCCTGCAGGCAATGTCCACGCCCACGGCATAGGGGATCACCGCATTTTTAACGGCAAGCACCCCACCGATGGGAAGTCCATAGCCTTTGTGTGCGTCGGGCATCAGTGCCCCTTTGACGGATATGGGAAGGGAACAGGCATTGTCCATTTGCCGTATTGCTTCTATATCAAGATTTTCTCCCCATATTCTGTAAGGAGCGCTTTTTTGATTTTTTTTCTCTCTGTTTCTTGGCATTGTGGCCTCCTGGAAAACAGTTTATAACTGCAATTGTCCTTATTTTAATCCGGCTTTGTCCCGGATTGAATGGCAGAGAGTTTCATGTAACAGCTACGGGCAGACCGTATTTTGATCCGGTGCTGCCCACAACAAATATAGGGTCGTAGACGCGGAGCCAAATGGTATGATACCGCCGCCCCTCCGATGGGTAATGGTCCCGGACCGGAACTGTAGACAGCTCAATTGTCCGGTTCCTATTACCCATCGGAGGGGCGGCTCTGCCTTAGCTTGCCCGGAAGTTTTATTTTCTAATAAAACCGGCATGTTTTAACGAATACAACAAATCTTGAAAATTTTTCTGGATTAGCGGAATTTTCATAAAAAACAGTGTCAGCAGCCTGTTACGGAATGAATGGGAGATTTGAATTGAAAAAAACAGACAACGGGAACCTTATACGGGCATTTATTGCAATACCCATACCTGAAAATATTAGCCTTTTTCTCCATAAGGTTCAAGGTGAAATTAGACAGGAACAGGTAAAAGCCTCATGGGTCAGGGCCGCTTCCATGCATCTTACCTTGCGGTTTATGGGGGATGTTTCCAAACAAGAAATCAAAGGAATTATCCGGGCCATGGAGGAGACTGCTGCCACTTGCAGATCCTTTACTGTTTTTGCAGGAGGGGTGGGTGTTTTTCCCGGAATCAGAAAAGCCCGGGTAATCTGGTCCGGGGTCAAGGGAGAGCTTGATCAGCTTGGCTTGCTTCACACAACCCTGGAAAAAAATCTTGAGCATCAAGGATTTCCAGGTGATAAAAAGCGGTTTGCACCCCATTTTACCCTGGGGCGCTTTAAAAACAGGGTGGACAGCAAAATTTTGACAAATATTATTCAACGGTTTCAATATGTTGAATCAGATGTCTGCCCGGTGAACGCCATGGTGCTTTTTAAAAGTGAACTAAAGCCCTCGGGTGCTGTCCATACCCCTTTGTTTAAAGCTCAGTTCATGGATAAATTCTGAAAGGCCGGCATGTCTGCCCGTGGCAGTTATATGGAATTAAGGTCTGTACACCAATGCCGGATCCAACTTGTATGTCCAGGGGGCTCCTGAATTTTTCCAGCCGTTAACTGTTCTGTATCCCTTGTCGTCCTTATCACCTTCAAAACCGTCAATGATATTATAGATATTGGTAAATCCTGCTTTGGCCAGTTTATTGATGCATGCTGCGCTGCGGCCGCCGGATCTGCACATGACAAAGAGCATATCTGTTTTTTTAAACTTGGCTTCCACCCGGGCCACAAAGTTTTCATTTGCAGGCATGATGGGTTTGTTTTTATCTGTTAACCCCGGTTTCTGGAAATAAAGGGGGATATTTACTGCCATGGTCGCATGCCCCACAAAGGCATATTCACACGGTGTCCGCACATCCATGATGTGTATGGTGTCCGGGGTTTTAGAGTATTCTGCATAGGCTGTTTCTGCAGTAATGTATTTTCCCAGTGCAGTTTGCTTTTTTTTGGGGATGGAAGAATCTGCAAAGGATGAAAGAATAAAAATAAATGCCAGGCATTGAACGACCATGACCAATGTCAGTCTTTTTTTCATGGTACCTCCCTGATTTAGAAATTAAATATTAAAAGTTCACTCCACAATTCAAAAATGGGGTGGACATGCCAGCAGATTAAATGAACAAATGCTTATTATCCCTTTTGAATTTATCTGTCAACATTGAAAATCATGTAACGAAATATTGCGTAAATCCGGGGCGCATTTTAAACTTTATTGCGGGCAGAGCCGGATGGGAATACGGTCTGCCCGTGGCAGTTATATACAGGTTAGCCTCCAGGTTTACTTAAGGGGGGCAGAGTCTCCCTATGGGCCGCCCCCCTATGGGCAATAGGAACCGGACAATTGAGCTGTCTACAGTTCCGGTCCTGGCCCATTGCCCGTCGGGGCGGCATAATACCATATTGCAATATTGTTGTGTTCCACAGGACAAGCCCGTTATTTTGATTCAAATTTCATCTGCAAGACGCTTTCACATTGCAGATATGCCAAAGAGTTGATATCAATATTCGTTATGTTCGTCATGACATGCTTGTTTCATCTGAAAGACTCCATAAATCTGTGGAGAATTTCTATCTTTGTTGTGGGTATAACCGAATCAGAATAAGGTCTGCCCGTGGCAATTATATACACATTCAGTTTAAGCTTAAAAATGTTGCTGCAGGAAAATGAAATGGAATCAGAACTAAAAGAAATGATCATTCCCAAAGAAGATGCCCTTTTTTGGCTGGATAAAAACGGGGTCTGGCACGGTGAAAACGGGAAATTTGAACATCCAAAAATCATTCGGCATTTTAATGCATCCATTAAAAAGGATGATATGGGATACCATCTTTGTCAGCCCCGGGAAGGCTTCCTTGAAAAGGTGTACTTCACTTACGAAGACACCGCTCTTTTTGTCATTGATATCATAGAAGAAAAGGACGCTCAACTGACATTGCTTCTGAGTACCAGGGAACCCCTGATTCTGGAGCCCGGGCAATTGTACACCTGCAATGACAACCTTTATGTTCAAACCCCGGAACATTGCATTAAATTTTCCCAAAGGGCCCTGGTGAAAATATCAGCATTTTTAGAAGATGACGGGGAAAACCTTTGCCTTGATCTGGGGGGCGTTTTACATGAAATTCCTGAAAAAGACGTCTGCAATTCAGGCCAATAGCGTTGTGCAATGGAAACCGGCCACTGTGGCCCAGATCCAGAGCCTTCTGGTAAACTGGTATAAAAAGACCCGCCGGCAACTGCCCTGGAGGGAGACAAGAGACCCCTATGCCATCTGGGTCTCCGAGGTGATGCTCCAGCAGACCCAAGTGGCAACGGTGATTCCTTACTATGATCGTTTCATGGCACGTTTTCCCACAGTGACGGATCTGGCAGGCGCAGACCGGGAACAAGTACTGAAACTGTGGGAAGGCCTTGGGTATTATGCCAGGGCCAGAAATCTTCACAAAGCAGCCGGGGTGGTGGTGGATCAGTTTCACGGTCAGGTACCGGCTGATGAAAAATTATTTAAATCCCTTCCCGGTGTGGGCAATTATATTGCAGCGGCTGTGTTGAGCATTGCCTTTGGCCTTCCCCTGGCCGTGGTGGACGGCAATGTTAAACGCCTTTTGTCGCGCCTTTGCGCCATGGATGCGCCGGTGAATCGATCATCCTCCCATAAACAGTTCCAGGCAATGGCAGACCGCTTGTTGGATCAATCCTGCCCTGCAATTTTCAATCAGGCAATGATGGAACTGGGGGCACTGGTGTGCATCCCGGGAACCCCGGGCTGTTCGGTTTGTCCGTTATTTGATCATTGTATTGCCCGGAAAAATGGCTGCATTGCCCACCATCCCCGGCGCATCAAAAAGAAACCCATACCCACCCGTCACATTGCTGTGGGGGTGGTGAAAAAGGGGAGCACACTTTTGATCACCCGGCGAAAATCCGAGGGGTTGCTGGGGGGATTGTGGGAATTTCCCGGCGGTAAAGTGGAAAAAAATGAAACCGCCCCTGACGCCTGTATCCGGGAAATCAAGGAGGAAACCGGACTTGAGGTGACGATTGCATCCCACCTCACCCGGGTAAAACACGCGTACACCCATTTTAAAATTGAAATGGATGTGTATATGTGCCGTTACGTGGCAGGGGAGGTTCATCTTAACGGGCCGGTGGATCATTGCTGGATCACACCTTCAGAAATCAGAAAATATCCTTTTCCCGGGGCCAATCTTAAATTTATTCCCTTGTTAATAAAGCGTCTCGGTCTGTCCCACCCACATTAAAAAACTGGATATTGGATGCTATTTATTGATAGAAAAAGAAAACAGGAAATTTATCCACCAATATGATTTTTTGAGCAATATCCGGTATCCATTTTTTATATTTGTTGTGTCCGACAGGACATGATCGTTTATATGAAATACGTCACAAATAGGGGTGTGTTGCAAGCTTTGTTGTGGGCAGAACCGGATTAGAATACGGCCTGCCCGTGGCAGTTATATCAATCAAACCAGAACTTCGCGTATTTTTTCGGCAAGATTTTTCAAGATAATGGGCTTGTGCAGCATCCCTTTTATGCCCATTTTTTTTATGGTTTGTGGGGTTAGTTTATTACTGAAACCTGTGCATAAAATGATGCGTGCATCTGACTTGACAGATAGAAATTCCCGGGCCAATGCATCCCCCGGCATTTTGGGCATGTCCAGATCTGAAATAATCAGATCAAAATCACCATGAGAATGTTTAAACAGCTCAAGGGCCTCAAGGCTGCTTGTGCGGCTGACCACTCTATAGCCGAGACGTTCAAGCATCTGGGTTTCCATGCTAATGATGCTTTCATCATCATCAATAAGCAAAATACTTTCTGATCCCCCGGGTATCTGTGCCGGTGATGAGATTATCCCGGATGCCTTATCTTCCATGGATTCCAGCGGCAGATACACCTTGAACTCAGCTCCTGCACCGGGCTCTGTATTGAGTTCAATGGTACCGCCAAATTTTTTTACAATGCCATGGACCACTGATAATCCCAGGCCTGTTCCCTTTCCCTTTGATTTTGTTGTATAGAAAGGCTCAAATATCCTTTCTGCGACATTGGCGGATATGCCGTCACCGGTATCTTTTACAGATAAAAAGGCATATTGTCCGGGTGTGTTCAACGTGGGGGGCAGATTAATTTCATCAATTTCCACAGGGGTTAAAGCAATGGTCAGAGTGCCCCCTTTTGTTTCCATGGCATGGAATGCATTGGTTGCAAGGTTCATGATCATCTGATGAATCTGGGTGGGATCTGCCTTGATAAACCCACAATGGGCAGCTATGTTTTGTTTGATTTCTATGGTGGCCGGTATGGTTGCCCGCAGCATTTTTACCGCTTCTTTTAAAATCGGCTGAATTTTCATCAATTTGATATCATCATTTTGCTGCCGGGAAAAGGTAAGTATCTGCCCCACAAGATCTTTGGCTCTCAGGGCACTTGCGTGTATTGCCGTAATACTTTTATGGGTTAAATCGTCTCCGGCTAAATCGTGCAGCAGCATTTCAGAATGCCCGAGGATGGGAAACAGTATATTGTTAAAATCATGGGCAATGCCACCGGCCAGGGTGCCGATGCTTTCCATTTTCTGGGCTTGCAGGTAGTGCCTTTCAAGTTTGCGTTGTTTGGTGAAATCCCTTGTTATGGAAAGAATGAATTCTTCATTTTCAATAAAAAGAATGCTTGCAGATATCACCCCTGATATCGCCTTTCCTGATTTGGTTAGCAATTCAGCTTCAAAATTTTCAACAATGCCGTCTTTTTTTAATATGGCAGCCAGACGTTTTCTGTCTTTATTGTTTTTCCAGAGATTGAGTTCCAGGGAGGATTTTCCTATGGCTTCCTTTCTTGTGTACCCCGTTGTTTTTGAAAAACCTTCATTGATTTCCAAAAATACCCCATCTTTTAATCTACTCAAATTAATTGAATCAGGACTTGTTAAAAACGCCAGGCGAAATTTTTCTTCACTGGTATTTATCTTTTCTTCTGTTTGTTTTCTTGCAACCGTTTCCCAGGCCAGCTCTGCAAGTATTTCAATTGTTTCTGCATCCTCCCGGGTATAGTCCACAGGTTTATTGCCCATCCCCAGAATCGCCACAATTTTATTGTCCCGAAAAATGGGCACCACAACTTCCCGGATAACAGGCACATGGTTCTCCGGGTATCCTTTTTTATGTTTAAGCGCATTATAATCATTGTGAATAACTGTTTTTCTTTTTTTTGCACATTCACACCAGATACCGGCTTTATCAATGGGATAGTGGGAGCGGGGCAGTTTAATTTTACACATATTGTTCATGGTATTTGTGGACCATGCCTGGAGGGATATGGTTTTATCCTCTTCATTAAAAAAGTGATAAAATCCAATGGAACTGTGTGTAAGCGTCTCAGCTTCGTCAAGGAATTTTTGTAAAAGTGCAGTTGTTGAAAGGGTGGGGGCTTTTTTGATTAATTGGAGTTGAATGCTTTGTATTTTGTTTTTAAGTTTGATGTTTTTTTCTGTCTGTTTTTTTTCTGAGATATCATGGAAATTTCCTAAGATTCCCTTGATATCAGGATCATGAAATAAATTAATCCCTGTAAATTGAATCCATTTGAACCGGCCGTCCCTGCATTTGTATCTGAGTTCCACCCTGATGGGCTTATTAGGATGGGTCAAAAAACGCTCAAAGGTTTCCCTGGAAAATTTTAAATCATCGGGATGAATAAAGTCCCATATATGCCCGCCCTCAAGTTCTTTGGTTTTCCATCCAAAATGCCTGGTGATATTATCACTTCTGTATTGAGTGATGCCGTTTTCACCTATTATGACAATGACATCTCCAATATTGGAAAACATTTTATTATATTTGATATCACGTTTTTTGAGTTGAATTTTTGCGAATTTCTGTTTGGTGATTTCCAGGACCATTTGCATAATAACAGATATCAACAGCAAAACGATAAAGGCAATAAAGTGGACATAAAAGGACATATTACGGTGATATCCTTTTAACGTTCCGATGCGTTGGCCATCATAATAAATGTCTGTAATAATGGTTTTTTCAGGAAAAAAGCCCAGCCGGTCTAAAGTTGAACTCAGTCCTTTGGGGCGGGGGCCCTCAATGGTCAGCAAGGTGGTTTTTGCGTGGCTCAGTTCTATTTTTGAATAACTTTCCCGCTTGGCCACCAACTCCAGATAGCCCCTTGTCCCTTGATAATTGGTTTCCCAGACATCTTCTTTGACGATTTCTGCGTGTTTGGCCATTTCCCGGATGATCCATTTTTTTTGGTATTGATTATAAGAAAAAAAGAAAATGCAGAAGACAACAGACAATGACAGCAAGATGATACCGGTGGACTTTTTCATGGCCATGGCTTAGTTTCCAGCAAAGGGATTGCGCTTTTCAGCAGGTGGATGATGTTCGGTGTAGGATTGAATGATATGAAGGTATCTGCCCGAGTTTTTGAGTTCTTTTAATCCTTCGTTAAACGCATTTCGTATGCCTTTTTCCCGGAAAGCGATTTTGTAGGAACTGGGTTTAAAAATATCATGGAAGGTAACTGCCCGGTGTGTGGGGATATTTTTTAGTTTGATTTTATAATATTTAAAAATGCAGTCATCAATAATGATAACCTCTGTTCTTTTATGATAAAACATGCCAATCTGACTTTTCTGACTTGCTATTTCTTTATAACCGGGATTTTCAGTTACCATGGCCTGAAATTCTTTTCCCAGTGCAAATTTTGCCTGTTGAAAGGCGATGATTTCTTTCTCTGCCAGGTCTTTAACGGAATTAATTTTAAAGTTATTGCAGGCAAGTGTCAGTGCAAAATTGTGGTAGGTGATGTAGTCGTGGGAGAAAAAGGCCCCTTTGACCTGGGGATAGTGCTTTTTGACGGTGAGCACCCCATCCACTTTTTTTTCCTTAAAAGATAATTTTGTTCTTTTGAGGGGCTGAAGAATGAATTGAACTTCATATCCTTTTTGACCAAGGGATTCCCGGACAATATCCACTTCAAAACCGGATATTTTTTCATTGGGATTTTGAGGGGTGACCACATAGGGGGAAACGGTTAAACCCACAGATAACTGAAGTGGTAGGCAAAAAGCACAGCAGTGTCCCAGCCATAAGCTGATTGTTAGATACCCCATAATCAGTCTTTTTGTCATCATTTAAATTTTTCCATAAAGCCGGACCCATAGGTTGCAAGATCTCATCCCCCCGGGGTGTAGAAGTCTTTCCATGCCTTAAATGCCGACCGATATTCAAGAACGCCTCTTAATACCGGACATATTGAGTGTCTGCATGTTTACTTGGTGCAGATGTCATTTAGATCTATATTGGGGGTTATCATAAGCCGGGCCACCATACGTTAGATAAAATTTTATCACAAAATGGCAGATATTATGATCAATCCTTCTATATTAGACATCCATGGTTTTATAAATCAAGTTTTTTTAATGGGCAAAGGGGCGTGAAAGATGTGACAGAAGGGTGGCAGCGGTTTGATTACTCAACAGAAAGTCCATGCCTTTTAAGTTTTCGAACCACTGTGGATTGGCTGACCCCAAGATAATCTGCCAGTATTCTGGTGGAGGTGCAGTGATTTAATGCCTGGGTCAGTTTTTCCCTTTCAAATGCCAGAATTTCTTCATTGAGTCCTTTGGATGCAGGGGGGGCAGCTGTTTCCTCACAAGGCGGAGAGATGGGGACTGCTTTGTTTTTTCCCGGGGGAAGAACCGTGTCCAGGACATTGTTTTCTTTGATAACCACCGCATTTTTGATGATGTTTTTCAGTTCGCGCACATTGCCGGGAAAATGATAGCCTTGAAGTTGTTCAATGCATTTTTCTGAAAATCGTTTTTTCTGATTATATGCCTTATTGTATCTTTTTAAATAAAAATCGCATATCTTCAGGATATCTTCGCGTCTTTCACGCAGCGGGGGGATATGAACCGGAAAAATATTGAGCCGAAAATAAAGATCCTGGCGAAATTTTTTTTGCTGAACCTGCTTTTCAAGGTTATGGTTGGTGGCTGCAATGACAATGCAGTCTACTTTGATGGATTTGGTGCCCCCCAGACGTCGGATTTCACCGTCATCCAGGCATTTAAGCAGTTTGGCCTGTATGGGAAAGGGCATATCCCCGATTTCATCAAGAAAAATGGTACCGTTGTTGGCAAGCTCAAATAAGCCGGCTTTGCCTGTATTGGAAGCACCGGTGAATGCGCCTTTTTCGTAACCGAACAGCTCTGCTTCCAGCAGCATGTCCGGCAGGGCCGCACAGTTGATGGAGATAAACGGTTTGTCTTTGCGGCTGCCGTTCTGGTGTACAAATTTGGATAAAAATCCCTTGCCGGTGCCAGACTCTCCTGTGATGAGAATGTTGGAGGCATCCATTTTGGCAAGCTTTAAAAGAACCGTTAAAAGTTGATTCATGGCAGGAGAATCTGCAATGACTTCATGGCTTTTAAGTTCAAGAAGATTGCGGTCGGACAGTTCATTTTTAATGGTGTCCGCCACCTGTCTGGCATGTTTGAGCTGATCTCTTAACTCTTTGACAATGGTCATGTCATGCTCAATGACCACCACAAAACGAATGTCTCCTTTTTTGTCAAAAATGGGCATGCCCGAGGCCATGATGTATTTATTGCTTTTTACAACATACAAGGGGCGGGTCAGGGGTTTTTTTGATTTCAGTATGGCAGGGCTTAGTGCCTGGTCAACAATGCCTTTTTCTGCAAGTTCTCCAATGGGCATGCCCACCATCTCTTCCTTGGTCATGCCGATGAGGCCTGCGGCCACATCATTGACCCTTAAAACAATACCGTTGCCGTCAATGATGTAAATTCCATAATAACTGTGGTCCAGTAAGGATTGGAACTGGAGATGCATCTCTTTAATGGTGGGATATTGCCAGGCAGAGGACTCAAATTTTTCATGGCTTCGTAAAAAACAGACCACACCGTTAAAATTGTCGGAGCTTGTTTTGGCTTTTTTGTCAACCGGTGAGACAACCATTTCAATGCCGCCCCGGGGGCCTTGGATATGAATGGCCTGTTCATTCATGCCCTGTTGGATAAGCGTTTTTACCTGTTTCCATATTTGGGGGGCAATGGTGTCAAGGCTGATGCCGTTGTGTGTATCACATACCAGCAGTTCCTGGGCCCGGGGATTTATATATTGAATGATTCCATTGTTATCCAGGCCCATGACGCCGATGCATGCGTGTTGCAATATGGTTTCAGGAGATAGTTTGGTCATCTTAATTTTTCCGTTGGCGTAAAAGTATTATGACCGAACCCATATCAACTCTCTTGTCCGTGGTCAATATTAATCGGACCGGGTATGGCTGGAGGGTGGATGGTGTTTCCCGGTTCCTTTTGCGGCAAGGAACCGGGCGTTTCATGGATTATTCTCCTCTGACTTTTTCCAGGAATTTTTTCAGATCCTTGTCCAGATCCTTTGAAATCATCATTTCAGGCCGGGCGGCAAGGATTTCCTTGTATTTTTTGTTGGCCCGGGCCATGATGCTCTCTTTGCCGGTGGATTCCCATTTATCGTAGGATGTCCAGCAGGACACCGTGGGCAGCCATTGGCTTTTGAATCTTTTAAAGGTGTCAGCATGGGAGAGATAACTGCCGCCGGGTCCCACCTCCTTCATTACATCCAGAGATATTTCACTGTCCGAGGTGTCCACCCCTTCGCAGATACGGATCACCCGGCGCATCATCTCTTCATCAATGATGAACTTTTCGTATGATATGGTCATGATGGCATCCAGCACCCCAAATACCTGTTCAATCATGTGGCCCCCTGACATGAGGCCCATCATCATGTTCTGCATGGTGTCGTATCCGGCCTGGATGTCCACCTCTTTGGAGTCGGTCATTCCTGCCATGATCCGGGTGGGCACCTTGTAAAAATCAATGGCCATCTGAAGACAGGCAGAGTTGATGAGAAATTGTTCCGGCGGGGCATAGATGCAGATGGCGGTGCGCATGTCCGCCACAGTGGAGGCGGGACAATACACCATGGGACATCCGGGATTAATGAGCTGGATCAGGGCATTGCCTGCCAGCACCTCGGTGTTTTGCTGCACAATGCTGCCAAACACAGACATGGGGGCTGTGATACCGGCCAGGGCACAGGGCAGCAGATACACCGGTTGATTCTTTTTTGCATAGGCAATGACGGTGTCCAGGGTTTCCGTGGCATATTTCAACGGACTTAAAGGGTTGGTGCTGACCCCCACACAATAATTATTTTCAAGATAATCTTCCCCAAAGACCATTTCCACCATTTTAAGGGATTCTTCCGCCTTTTTGGTGACAGTGCAACTTCCTATGAGGGGTTTGTCCGTGTGTTTAATGGTTTCGTAAAGCATGTAAAGGGCCCGTTCCGATGCCTCCACATCATCAGGGGCCACAGGGGTGGCTCCGGTGAGCTTTACAATGTCACTGGCCTGGGACAATTTTTGAAAATTGGCATAATCCTCCAGAAGCCCCCGGCGTTTTCCCCGGTCCATGTCTTCACAAAAGACACAACCCACATTGGGATGTGGGGCCATGCCGTCTCCTATGGTCACCGACTGGGCATTGTTTCTTGCCACATGGCGATACACTGTGGGGGCCTGGTCCATGGCGGTTTCTGCCATGGCTCTGGGAATAAATACGGTTTTTCCCTCAACCTTTGCCCCGTGTTTTTTAAAAACGGCAAGGGCTTCATCATGTTCAAATATCACCCCGTTGTTTTCCAGAAGATCAATGCTGGCTTCATGGATACGGGGCAGGTCGGCATCTCCCACAATTTTGGTGCGGGGAAGTTTTCGTGTGCTTGAGTTGCAGAATGTATTGGAAGAGATCATGTCTATACTCCGGGTTTAATTAAATTTAGGCGATTTAATCCTGACAGAGAATCAAAATTCATCAGGTTTTGTTATGGCAGAATTATTTTTCTTTTTTTAATAGAAGAAAAGTGGAAACCATCATGCCCACCATGACAAAGGCAAAGGGCAGGGCTGCCACAATGGAAGCGGTCTGCAATGCCTTTAATCCTCCTGTTATGAGCAGCACCACGGTGATGGAACCGATTAAAAAACCAAAGATTAATTTTACCGGTGTGCTGGGCTCCAGTTCTCCTCCTGAGATGATCATGGCAACAAAAAATGATGCAGAGTCTGCAGAGGTGATCAAAAAAATGATTAAATTGAAAAAAACGATGAAGCTGATAAGACCGCCCAGGGGATATTGGGTGAGCAATGTAAAGATACCGGAGCCTGCATCGGCGGAAATGGCCTTGTACATTTCAAGGGTGCCGTTCATTTCCGCATGAAGGGCAGATCCCCCCACCACGTTGAACCAGACAAAGGTGATGACAAGGGGAACAAGGATAACACCGAAAATAAATTCCCGGATGGTGCGTCCTTTGGAAATACGTGCCACAAATCCCCCCACAAAGGGTCCCCATGCGATCCACCAGCACCAGTAGAAGATGGTCCACCATCCCATCCATTTACCTTCGCTGGCCTGGGCCATGGGATCGGTCCAGAAGGACATGAAGACAAAATTGGAAAAGTATTGTCCCACCGAGTCCACCATGAGGTTTAATAAAAATTTTGTGGGACCGGCAAAGAGAAAAAACAATAATACAAAAAAGGCAAGCACCATGTTGGTGTTACTCAGGTACTTGATGCCCCGCTGGAGTCCTGACACGGCTGAGACGGTGTATCCCACAATGAGAAACAGCATCACCACCACAAGGCCTGTGGTGCCAAGATCTGCACCAAAAACGTGATTAATACCGAACTTGATGGACATGAGCCCCATGCCAAGGGAAGTGGCAATGCCTGCGATGGTGGCAAAGGCGGCCAGAAAGTCCACAAGTTTGCCCCAGAATCCTTTGGTATTATCCCCTAAGATACCATGGAGGGAATTGGCAATGGAAAGGGGCATTTTAAGACGATAGGTGGTGTAGGCAATGGCAAGACCGGCAATGGCGTAACAGGCCCATCCGTGAATTCCCCAGTGCAAAAGACTGATCTGCATGGCCACCGGGGCTGCCCCGGGGGTGGCACCTTTGGCCAGATAGGGAGGGGACATGTAATGGTACAGGGGTTCGGCAACTCCCCAGAATATAAAGCCGATGCCAATACCGCAGCTAAATAACATGGCAATCCATGAACCAAAGGAGAATTCGGGTTTTTCGTTATCCTGTCCCAATGAAATGTCTCCATACCGGCTCACTCCCACCCATGCAAGGAATGCGATAAAAGCGGACACAGACAGCATGAAAAACCATCCAAAATTAACGGAAATCCAGTTTTGTGAACTGCTCATGGCCTTGGAAAAATTGTCTGGAGCCATGATTCCCCACAGGGTGATGGCACAGCACAGAATCAATGTGCTCCAGAATAATTTGGGGTCATATTGTCCTAATATGCCGTTGGATTTTGGCGTTTCTTTTACATTGTTTGCCATTTTTTCTCCTCTGTTTTCTGGTTTGTTTTGAGTTTTAAAAAAGACTTTAAATAAATTAAATCCTTTGCCGTTTTTGTTTGTTTCATATGAAAGGGTAGATAAATTTAACGTTTTTTCGTACTTTGTTTGGGCAAGCCGAGGTGCAAGATGAGCTCTGCCCATGGCAGTTTATTAGAAAATAAAACTTCCGGGCACCCTCAGCAGAGCCCCCCCGACGGGCAATAGGAACCGGGCAATTGAGCTGTCTACAGTTCCGGCCCGGGCCCATTGCCCGTCGGGGGGCGGCATGATACCATATAATCTTTGTTGTGTTCCCCAGGACATTAGCGGATTTATTGAAATCGTATCTTCAAATCTGCCAGGTGCCTTTTAATGTGTTTCCTTTATTTTTCGGTGCATAATTTCTGCAAGATCATGGACCTTGATCTCACTGCCACACTCTTTAAGGCCGTCCTGGAGCATGGTAATGCAGTAGGGGCAGGCCGAGGCCACCATGTCTGCACCTGTGGCTGTGATCTCCTTTGCCCGGTCCACATTGATATAATTGCCCAAAGTTTCCTCCATGAACATCCTTGCACCGCCGGCACCGCAGCAGAAGCCCTTGTCTTTTGTGCGTTTCATTTCAATGGGGGCCTGTCCCCGGTTCATCTGTGCGATGAGCTCCCTTGGCTCGTCAAAGATACCGTTCCATCGTCCCAGATAGCATGAATCATGGAAGGTGATGGTACCAAGGGACCTTTCATCCAGAATCAACCGGTTTTGCCGGACAAGTTCCAGAAGATACTGGGAATGGTGAACCACGGGAAAATCAGCACCAAATTCAGGATATTCATTTTTCAACATATTATAGGTGTGGGGGCAGGCCGTGAGAATCCTTTTGGGCCTGCATTCATTCAACACCTCCACATTCTGCATGATCATCATCTGGGCCAGGTATTCATTACCTGCCCGGCGGGCCGTATCCCCCACTCCCCATTCCTGTTCACCCAGTATGGCCACATTGACACCGGCTATTTTCAGCAGTTCTGCCAGGGCCCTGGAAATTTTAACGGCCCGGTCGTCAAAGGAGGATGCGGAGCCCACAAACCAGAGAATGTCCGGGTGGGGATTTTCTGCCATGGTGGGAATGCCCGTCTCCTTTGCCCAATTGCCCCGTGTGTCTGCACTGAATCCCCAGGGGTTGCCCTGGTTTTCAAGGTTGGTGAAGGTGTCCTGCATTTCCACGGGGAATTCCGCCTCCATGAGTACCTGATATTTTCTGGCTTCCAGGATAAAATCAAGGTGCTGGATGTTCACAGGGCAGATATCTTCACAGGCCCGGCAGGTGGTGCAGGACCAGATAATATCCGGTGTGATCTCTGTCCCTTCCCCCACAATGGGGTCAATTTCTTCTTTATTGCCTTTCAGGATATTATCGGACCACTTGAACAGATCTGTCTTAAGATCGTGGACAATGGCCTTGGGTGACAATGGTTTGCCTGTGTGGTCAGCAGGGCATTGTTCCTGACACCTGCCGCACTCGGTGCAGGCATAGAGATTTAACACATTATACCAGTTGAGTTCGTTTATTTTGCCAAGGCCGAAGCTTTCGGCGTCTTCGTCCTCAATGTCTGTTTTTTGAACCGCCTTTTCCCGTTCCAGAGGCTTTAAAAATACATTGGGGGCCGCCGCCAGAAGGTGCAGGTGCTTGGAACCGGGAATGTAGATCAGAAATCCCAGGATGGTCAGCATGTGGATGAAATAGAAGGTTTCAAACAAAAATACCTGGGTATCGGCGGACAGGTGCGCCATGCCGAAAATCGAGACGATGATGCCGGAAACGGGGAACACACCGCTGTAATCATACCCCTGGGCCGCATAGGGGGATACCACCTGGCAGGCATTGATCAGATGAAAGGTGATGATGATCACACTGGTGAAAAGAATGATGAGATTGGCATCCCTTCCCATGGTGAGGTATGCGGGCTTGGTAACAAAGCGGCGGTGGGCGGCATATGCAAATCCGGCAAGCACCAGAAATCCCAGGATGTCCGCCGTAAAAAGGTAGAAATTATACAGCCCCGGCAGCAGGTGTCCCACGCTGAAACCGGGAATGACCCCCCGGATCATCAATTCCAGGGAGTGGGGCTGGACCGCCAGAAACCCGAAAAAGATAAGGGTGTGGGCCCAGCCCGCCATTTTTTTGCGCCGTACATTGCTCTGGCCCAGCACATCCCTGAACAGCACTCCCATGCGTTCTTTGATGCGATCCGGTTCCCCGGGACCGGGACCGTCCACGGATTGCATGATAAGAAAAAGCCGTTGAACCTTGGTTTTAAAGAGGTAAAACGCCCCGGCGAGTAAAATCGCCATAATTGCTGATTTAAGAGCAAGATACAGTGTCATGGCTTTATTATCCCTGTTTTTCCAGTTCCTTTGTCAATGCCGGTACCACTTCAAACAGATCTCCGATGATGCCGTAATCGGATTTGGTGAAGATGGGGGCGTCCTTGTCCGTGTTGATGGCCACAATGACCTTGGATGTTTTCATGCCGGCAAAATGCTGCACCGACCCTGAAAGACCGCATCCAATGTAAAGTTTGGGGCTGACAATTTTACCGGTCTGTCCCACCTGCATGGAATGGGGGGCATAGCCTGCATCCACAGCGGCCCTGGATGCCCCCACCACAGCATCGAGTTTCCGGGCACATTCATCAAGAATTTTAAAATTGTCACTGGATGCCATGGGACGTCCCCCGGAGATGATCACCGTGGCTTCGGTGAGATCTTTCCGGCTGGAATCCGCTGCCTGAACCTCGGTGACAATGATGGCATCGCTGTTTTCCACTTCCACGGTGTGCGGGGTTATTTTAATGGTGACCGGGGATTCAACAGCTTCAAAACTATTGGGACGGATGCCGCACACAAAGAGGGCACCTGTCATTTCCAGTGTGGCAACGGCCTTGCCGGAAAAATGGGATTTTTTCACTGTATTGGCGGTGAAATCAACATCCATGCAGTCCAGGGCCAGGGGGGCCTTTAAGGCCATGGCGGCCCGGGCCAGAACATCGTTACCCGTGGGGCTGCTCACCCCGAGAAGGGCGCTGATGCCAAAATCCGTTGCCCCCTTTGCCAGGGCTTCTCCTGTAGCCTGGGGGGATTTGGAAAAATCAATATCTTTGGCTTCAAGGGCCACAAGTTCTGTGACACCGCAGGCTGCCAGTTGATCTTTGTATTTGTCTGCCCGGCCGTCCAGGAGAAATCCAGTGACTTCCCCGCCACCGGCCGCAGCAGCGGAGATGACACCAAACACGCTTTGTTTGATCTCCTGATCCGTTGTTTCTATGAATACGCCTGTCTTGGACATGATCTTCTCCTTAAATGACCTTTTCTTCTTCTTTTAAAATCTGGACCAGGGAGGCCACGATTTCCCGGGTACTGCCCTCAAGTATCTTTGCATTGGATCGTTCCTGGACCGGTTCCAGGGATTTGAGCCGGCACTGTCCCTGGTCGGTAAGGCCCATATCGGCAAGATCCATCTCTTTGATCTCTTTTTTCTTGGCCTTGAGAATGGCCGGCAGCTTGGGAAAACGGGGTTCGTTCAAGCCCTTGGCGGCACCCAGAACACAGGGGGTTTTTATGGTAATAAGTTCCTTTGCCCCGCCGTCAATTTCCCGTTGTACGTTTACGGTTTCCCCCCCATGGGAAAACGCCACAATACCTGTGGCCACGGGAAGGCCCATTTCCGCAGCCAGGCGATAGGGGGTTTGCATGCCTTCTCCATCCACGGACTGTTTTCCCATGAAGATAAGGTCGGCCCCGCCATCGTCGGTGATGGCTTTACAAAGGGCTTTGGCAGTTATGTCACTTCCGGGGAACTGATCTTCAGTTTTGATAAGAATACTGCGGTGAACACCCATGGCCATGACGGCTTTTAATGTGTTGGCTGCCCCTTTGTCCCCCACACATACGGCAATGACCTCGCCTTTTTTATTTTTTTCCACCAGGCTCACAGCTTCTTCAACACCGTATTCATCATAGGGGTTTGCCACATATTTTACTTCTGTGTCATAGGCGGCATCTCCCACAATTTTAATATTGGCTGCGGTATCGGGAACATGCTTGACACACACATAAATGCGCATTGTTAATATCCTTCATTAAATCGTTTGGTTGGTTTTGACCCACCGGGTCACACCCCGGTTGTGTGGCATCAACCCGGTGGATCTTTGGGCTATTTTTTGATGCCCAGTTCTTCTTCAGCACCGTCCACAATATCCCGCACTTTTTTGAGAACTTCGTCAGACAGCTGTGGGGGCTCATAGGTTTCAAGGATATGACGCACTTCGTCATTGGCCCGCTCATAGGCATCCTTGGACCCCGCAGCTTCCCATTTGGGTCGCATCTGTCGATTCATCAGTTTGGGGCTACTGGTTAAGCGCATGTTTTGAAAGGTGGATTTATGGGCAAGATAATCCTTAAATGGGCCGACCTCCTTGATCGTATCCAGACTAAGGGTTTCATCATTGACCTCAATACCGTTCACCGTTCTTTTGATCATGCCTGCCACTTCATTGTCCAGCACCAGCTGTGCCAGATCAAAGGTGATGCCCATTTCCAGCATACCCAGTCCGTAGATAACGTTGCACCCTGACAACGCCGGAAGGATACCGGTGATGGTTTTTTCGTGGCCTGACTGATAATCGGTTAATTTTGAATCGCCCTAACCACCGGCGGCAAAACAGGGCAGGCTGTAGTATCGCGCAAGGCGTGCCACAGCTGCATTGATGATGCCGGTTTCAGGAGATCCCACCGATGCCGTGCCCTGTTTCAGATCCAGGGGGCAGGTGGAGGAGGCATACATGAAAGGTGCTCCCTTTTTCACCAGCTGGGACAATACAAGGCTTGCCAGGAGTTCAGCATTCTGCTGCACCAGGGTACCTGCAATGTGGATGGGGGAGGAACCGCCGGACATGGCCATGCCGATGCAGTTTACCCCCATGCCGTTCCGGGCTGCTTCAATGATGATCTCGCAGTGGTGGCTGGAAAGTTTTAACGGGCTGATGGGACAGGTGACAAAGGTTAGAAAAGGTCTTTCCCTGAATTTATCGTTACCCCCTGCGATGGCTGAGCAGATTTCAATGATTTTACCGCATTGGTATCGGTCCACCGGCCCCAGCCAATGATGTTTGGTGGTATTGGTCAAGGACGCTTCGGCATTGTGCAGGGCCTGGACAGAGTGGTGTTTGTCATGGGAGAGCATACATCGTTCATAGGTCTCCACATGGGGCAGGTAATCAATGATCCGGGCTGCCATCTCCACATCTTTTTTGGTGGTTTCACGGTGCTCACCGGTGTAGGGGTCCACAAACATGATGCCTTCGCCAAAGTTGGTAAAGGTGACCCGGTTGGCTTCCAGTGCCACGTCGCTTTCAGGAATCCGACCATAGGCGTGGTAGGTATCCGGTGCCCACCGGATGACATCTTCCACCAGATAGGGGGGGAAAGTAACCACATTGTCCTTTTCGTTAATGGTGGCACCGCCGCCACTGAAAATTTCTCTGGCTTCCCGGCTTTCAACGTATACACCGGTGTTTTTCAGTATCTCAAGTGTGCCCAGATGAATTTCGTACAACTCATCTTCTGTGAGCACATTGAGGCTGAAACCGCCATTGTAAAGTTTTCCGGACTTGATGGGACGCTTCATGTAAACTCCTTTTTTTCAAGTCTGTTATGGGTCATGACAAAAGACCGTTTTGCTGTGGAATTAACCTTGTAAAACGATTTTTGTCCTGATTACGTATTCTGTTGTTTTCGGGTGGTTCTTTTTTTTCTTTGTAACTTCCGCAGGCAGTGCTTATTCTGATTCGGTTCTGCCATCTCAAAAGCTTGAGACGCCCCCCCCCGGGTTTCGAACTATTTCATAGAACGGGCATCTCCTGCCGGACACAACAAATATAGGGTCGTAGACGCGGAACTAAATGGTATTATACCGCCGCCCCCCCGATGGGTAATGGTCCCGGAACGGAACTGTAGACAGCTCAATTGTCCGGTTCCTGTTACCCATCGGGGGGGCGGCTCTGCCTTAGGTTGCCCGGAAGTTTTATTTTCTAATAAAAAAAATGTCAGGCCTTGATGGACTTTCCCTGGGGATCATAGGGCGCTTTTAAATGAATTGTAATGGGATAGCGTTTGTTTTCCACTTCAATTTCATATTTTCCGTCCATGATCCATTCATCGCGGATCCCCTCTCTATTGGAGAGATACACCATGCCGATGGAATGTCCTGACACATGGGCGTAGGAACCGTGGGTGTTTTCGCCTGCTATTTCTCCGTTGCGATAGATGGGTTCATCATGGTAAATCAACGGCTCTGGATCATCAATGGTAAAGATCACCAGTTTTTTCTTGATACCCTCTTCTTTTTGTTTTACCAGGGCAGCTTTTCCAATGAAATCGTCTTTATCAAGTTTCACAGCAAAGCCCAGTCCTGCCTCATAGGGAGTATCGTCCGGGGATATGTCGCTGCTCCAGTGACGGTACCCCTTTTCCAGGCGCAGGGAATCCACGGCATGGAGACCGCACATTTTAACGTTAAATTCTTCACCGGCCTTCATCAGTTCATCAAAAATGCCCTGGGCAAAGGGGGTGGGGATATAGAGTTCCCAGCCAAGTTCTCCCACAAAACTCATGCGAACGGCATAGGCTGTGGCAAATCCTGCATAAATTTCCTTGGCCGTGGCAAAGGGAAAGGCGTCATTGGAAAGATCTTCATCAGTGATTTTGCTTAACAGATCCCTTGATTTGGGCCCCATGACACCGAGCATGGTATAGGACCAGGTGACATCGGTGAGTGTGGCATGGGCATCTTTGGGTGTGTGGCGCTTGATCCAGTCAAAATCCCGGGTGGTGGTGGCACCGGCGGTGACAATGAAAAATTTATCTTCTTCCATTTTTGTCACGGTGATGTCAGCTTCAATGCCGCCCCGTTCATTTAACATCTGGGTATAAACAACTTTTCCCACGGGTTGGGCCACATCATTGGCACATACTGTCTGGAGCACTTTTTCAGCATCTTTTCCCTGCATGAGAAATTTTCCCATGGAGGTCAGATCATAAATACCGACATTTTCCCGGATGTTCATGTGTTCCCGGGCAGAGAAGTCAAACCAGTTCTGTCGTTCCCAGCTGTATTCATACTTGGGCTCAACGCCTTCAGGGGCAAACCAGTTGGCCCGTTCCCAGCCGGACACCACGCCAAAGCAGGCCCCCAGGTCTTTTAGTCTGTCATGGATGGGGGTTTTTAACACATCCCTTGAAGAGGTGGGCTGTTTAAATGGGAAATGGTCGGCATAAAGGTTGCCCACGGACTCCACATTGACCCGTTCTTCAATATATTTAAGGTTGTTCTGCCATTTGTTGTAACGTCTCACATCCACCGGCCACAGATCTTCGTCCGGGTATCCCTGGACAATCCAGGTGGCCAGGGCCATGCCGGCACCACCGGCACTTGTGATGCCCACGGAGTTCATGCCGCAGCCCACAAAGAAATTTTTCACACCGGGCGCTTCCCCCAGAAGATAGGAGGTGTCCGGGGTGAAACTTTCAGGTACGGTGGTAAGATTGGTAACACCGGTCTCTTCAAAGGCAGGACATCGAATGATGGCGTTCTGTATGAAAAGATCCATCTGGTCCCAGTCTTCATCCAGCTGGGTGTATTCAAAATTATCCGGGATGCCTTTCACCCCCCAGGTTTTTGCCATGGGTTCAAACCCTCCCATGAGCAGGCCTCCCATCTCTTCTTTAATATAGATGTACCCGTCCATGTCCCGAAGGTATGGCATCTCCTTGTAGACGCCTTCTATGGGTTCTGTGGTCATGTGCATGTGCTCCGCCGCCACCAGGGGAAGGGATACACCCACCATTTTTCCCACTTCACGGCCCCACATGCCGGCACAGTTGACCACATATTCACACTGGATTTCGCCCTGATCGGTTTTGACACCCTTGACAGTATCGTTTTCAAGCTTGATGTCCAGTACCTTTATATTTTCAATGATGGTGGCCCCGCCCATGCGGGCACCCTTGGCCAGGGCCTGGGTGGTATCTTCGGGGTTGGTGACGCCGTCATCCGGCTGGTACCATGCCCCTGTGAGGTCGTCTGTCTGCATCACAGGAAAGAGTTTTTTTGCTTCCTCCATGCTGATCTCTTCCATTTTAATACCAAAGGCCCTTGCCATGCCAAGGGCGCGTTGGTATTCACTTCTTCTTGCCTGGGTCCGGGAAACCCTTAATGATCCATTTCTTTTATAACCTGTGGGCTGACCGGTTTTGGCTTCCAGTCCTGCATAAAGATCGGCACCGTATTTGGCAAGTTTGGTTAAAGGACTTGTGGACCATAATTGTCCCAGAAGGCCGGCCGCAGCCCAGGAGGTTCCAGATGAAATGCGTTTTCTTTCCAGTAAAACCACATCTTTCCAGCCCATTTCCACAAGATGGTAGGCCGTACTGCATCCCACGATTCCACCGCCGATGATGACCACCTGTGCATGGCTGGGTAGTTGATTGCTCATGATCTCTCTTCCTCCTTATAAAAAATAACATGTAAGTGGTTGCCGGTTCATATCTGCATCGTAAATATTCGACCTGTATCCCATATTCACTTGTTTTAACCTGATCACCTGATGTCGGTTCTGCTGTGCAGTCCCAAACAGGCGAATATGGGGCACCGGCCAAATGACGCTTGTAATTTTCAGGTTATGTTGACAAACCTAATTTTTACGCTGCATCGGGGCTATATTTTTAAAATTTTGGTTTTGGCAGTTCAAAATGCAAAAAAGGTGCCACCAATGCGGTAAGGTGTTAATAAATTTGTGTGATGATGATTTTTTTTATTAAAATAATCTTTGTTAGCAATGCTTTCAGGGGTCCTTGGGCGGGCGTTTGTGTAGGAAATAAAATGTTATTTTAATATAAATTCGGGGAGATTTGTTTTGTTTTTCCATGGAGAATACCTGGTGAGTCATATGTGAATTGTGCTTTTTTGTTGATAACTATTTGAAAATACAATTAAAGGTTTTGTTTGGGATTCGTGATTCATATTTGAAGTATTTATATCTCTTTTAAAAACAGTAATTTATTCCGATTTAAATTGCTTTGGCTTCAAAGGTGAATCAGCTCTTGTGCGCCTTGTGCCTTTTTTTCAGGTTCTGTGGATCATAAGTTGTGATCTTGAAATTTTTAAATAATGGATATCGCATTTTTTTTATCAAGTTCGCAACATTAAGAACAGAGGCGTTTCACTGTTATAGTAAAAGTTGCAAAAATTGTTTAATAACGGCTATTTATGGGGTCTGTCATTGGGGTTGAATTATTATTTTCACGCTGTTTTTTGGGGGGAGGGCGGCCATCTGGGGATCTTTTTTTGATAAACGCAATTATTTGGGGGGGGCTGCTTTCTATATTCGAGTTTTATTGGTATTTAAATTGCATTAATCGTTTTTAAATGCAAATTTTTGTTTGACAATAGAAATGAATGCTTGTAAGAATGTGGACATGGTTAAGATCAAGATGTTGTAAGTTGTCGGATGATTTCGCAGCGAATAGTAAACTGTTGCGTATGAACATGTGGGCTTCTTCATGCTTGCAGCCGAATCAATAGGATGAAGGATGACACATCGTGTTCCGGTAATTTTAAACCTTCATATATGCATTTGAAATGTTAGATTATTAATCTGTTTTATTTTATGGGGAGGCAAGGCAAATGGGTGTAAAAGCAATACAGAATTATATTAACGGAGAATGGGTGGATTCTGCTACTGACACGTTGGGAGATGTCTGGAATCCGGTTCTGGGCGAAAAGATAGCTTCAGTTCCCTATGGAATTGCCTCGGATGTGGATGCGGCTGTGGCTGCAGCCCGGGAAGCCTTTCCCCAGTGGCGGGCCACGCCACCCCTGAGCCGGGCAAGATATCTTTTCCGCCTCAAGGATGCTTTTGAAGAAGAATTTGAGGAAATTGCCCGCATACTCACCACAGAGCAGGGCAAAGCCATTGACGAATCCCGGGGGGAAGTGCGGCGCATGATCGAGAATATTGAACATGCCACCGGCGTCACCACCATGATGACCGGCTATTGTCTGGAAGACATCGCCAAGGGCATTGATTCTGCGCTGTATCGTCAGCCCATGGGGGTTTTTGCCTGCATTGCTCCTTATAATTTCCCAGCCATGGTTCCCTGGTGGTTTTTGCCCTATGCATTGGTCACGGGCAACACCTATGTGTTGAAACCCTCGGAGCAGGTGCCCATGACCCAGAATAAGATTTTTGATATCATTGACGATGTGGGATTTCCTGAAGGGGTTGTGAATCTGGTGAACGGTTCCAGGGACGTGGTTAATGCCATGCTGGACCATCCGGACATTGAAGGCGTCTCCTTTGTGGGGTCCACCCCCACGGCCAAATATATCTATGAGCGGTGTGGAGCCACAGGAAAACGGGTGCAGTCCCTGGGCGGTGCCAAAAACATTGTGGCCATCATGCCCGATGCCGATGTGGATGCCGGTATGCCCTCCTTGATCACCTCCTTTTTTGGATGTGCAGGTCAGCGCTGCCTGTCCGGTTCCATACTTTCGCCGGTGGGGGAAGGCGCTGATGCCTTCATTGAAAAATTCGTGGCCAGCACCAAAGCCATGAAGGTGGGCAACGGCCTTGATGAAACAACAGCCATGGGGCCTGTGGTGAGCAGTGCCCACAGGGACCGGGTGCTCTCCTACATTGAAAAGGGTCTGGAAGAGGGGGCAGAATTGATTCTGGACGGCCGTGATTTTAAGGTGGAAGGATATCCCCATGGATTTTTTGTGGGGCCCACCATATTTGACAAGGTAACGCCGGACATGACCATTGCCAAAGAGGAGATCTTTGGCCCTGTGGTGAGCATTGTACGTTCTGAAACCCTGGACGATGTCATTGAATTGATTAACACCCGGGATTTCGCCAATGCCGCCTGTATTTATACCCAGAATGCCAAGGCAGTTCGCGAATTAAGATATCGTGCAGCCCCGGGCATGATCGGGGTGAACATCGGCATTGCCGCACCCATGGGTTTCTTTCCCTTTGGCGGTTCCGGTAATTCCATGTTTGGGGATATTAAAGGACATGGTCGGGAAATTTTTCAATTTTTCACCGATACCAAGGTGGTTATTGAGCGATATTTTTAAATCATGAAATCGTCAGGTTACCGCTGTTTAACGGGCATCTCCTGTGGGACACAACAAATATAGGGTCGTAGACGCGGAGCCAAATGGTATTATACCGCCGCCCCCCCCCCGATGGGCAATGGGCCCGGACCGGAACTGTAGACAGCTCAATTGTCCGGTTCCTATTGCCCATCGGGGGGAGGCGGCTCTGCTGAGGTTGCCTTGGAGGCTGCCTTTTTATATAACGGTCATGATGCGCTGCATCACAACAAATAATGAAAGTCTATTATAAAAATATCCGAATGGTTCTACCGTTCTGTATGTGTCTGAAATTATGATATTTAAAATTACTTTCTTATAAAAAAAACAACACCGGCGTTGCCTGATAATGGCAGGGCCGGTGATATAGAGGTCCATATGCCCCTGATTAATTTTGGAAGTATCCTTGGATTTGCCGAGGAAATTGAAAATCAACAGCTGGAATTTTACAACGATGTTTTGAAAAATTCCGATTGCCATGCCTGTCATGCACCGTTTGAAACCTTTGCAAAGGCTGCAAAAAAGCGGGTGAAAGAGGTGTTGCGGGTGCGCAGGGAAAATGTCACGGAAATGATCCTGGAGACCATTGAAGGATTTGAGCGAAAAGCTTTTCTCATCACATTGGAAGATGTTTCCGCAATGGCACCCCGGGCCGTGGCCCACAATGCCCTTGAATTATCAAACAGATCCATCTCTTTTTATAAAGAGGCGGCCCAGCGGCTCAAGGGACAGGCAGAGGTGGCTCTGGCATTGAAAAATCTTGCTAAGAAACATGGTAAAGAGTTGAAAAAATTACAGGAACTATAGGGTGTTCCACCCATGGGAGAATTGAAATGGCATCTGAACAAAATTGGCTTGATTATGATGTAGAGACTATGGTGGCTGGAGACAAAAACAGCCTGTGGCATCACCTGAAATCCCACACCTGCTTTAAAGACAATGAACAGATGATTGTGGTGGGTGGGGAAGGTCTTAAAATAAGAGATATCAGGGGCAATGAATACCTTGATGCCACATCCGGCGGGGTGTGGAGTGTCATGGTGGGGTATGGCCGGGAATCCATTGCCCGGGCCGTGTATGAGCAGCTGAAGGAGATGCCCTATTTTGCAGGGGCATACGGCACCATTCCCTCCATTAAATTTGCAAGCAAACTTTTGGAACTGCTGCCCCGGCATGACAAGATATATTTTTCCAATTCCGGTTCAGAAGCCAATGAAAAAGCCTTTAAAATGGTGCGTCTGGCATCCCGCATAGATCCTGCCCGAAAGGGAAAATATAAAATACTTTATCGAGATCGGGATTACCACGGAACCACCGTGGCCACCATGAGTGCCTGCGGCCAGTTTGAACGGAAAAAAGGGTTTGGTCCCTTTGTGGAAGGCTTCCCTGAAGTACCCCACTGCCTTTGCTATCGATGCCCCTTTGACAAAACATATCCCGGGTGTGACATTGAGTGTGCCAGGGCCGTTGAAGAGGTGATTCTCAAGGAGGGGCCAGATACTGTGGGGGGCTTTATTGTGGAGCCCATCACCGCAGGTGGCGGCATCATTCCTCCGGTGAAGGAGTATTTTCCCATTGTTCAGGAGATCTGCAAAAAATACGGGGTGTGGATCATCATGGACGAAGTGGTGTGCGGATTTGGCAGAACCGGAAAATTCTGGGGACACGAACATTATGATGTGGACCCTGATATTGTTACCATGGCCAAGGGACTTGCAAGCTCCTATGAAGCCTTGTCTGCCACGGCCGTGAAGCAGGAAATTTTTGATATTTTTCTCAATGACACAGCTCGCCCGGAGGAGCAGACCAATTATTTCCGGGATATAAGTACCTATGGCGGATGCACAGCTCCCATGGCCGCAGCACTGGAGAGCACCCGGATCATTGAAGATGAAAATCTTGTGGAAAACAGTCGTAAAATGGGAGAACTCCTTTTGGAAAAATTAAAGGGGCTGGCCCATTTGCCCAATGTGGGAGATGTTCGGGGCGTGGGGCTTTTCTGCGGTCTTGAGATTGTTTTAAATCAAGAGGACAAGGCGCCCCCCACTGAACAGCAGATGGCGAAACTCATGGGTAATATTGTGGCTGAAAAGGTGATTGTGGGCAGAACCAACTCCAGTCTGCCCGGGTTGAACACCACGCTTTATTTTGTGCCCTGTCTCACTGTCACCGAGGATGAACTTGACACCATTGTTGCAGCAGTGGAAAAGGGAATTCAACAAACTTTTTAGGCATCTTTCAGATGACCCAAAAAGGAGTTTGCACTTTGTTGGAAACTTACCCTCAAAATGAGGACATTACTCTGGAAAGTGTAAAACAGAAATGAAATATGCCATTTTTAAATTGAATTTGCAGTTTTGTATTCAATGGTTGACACTTTTCCCGGGTATGTCCTATTTTATGTGGGCTGTCACGGGCAGATTCCATTCTGACCCGCTTTTGCCCACAACAAAGCTTGAAATACACCCCTGGTTTGCGGAGTATTTCATATAAAAGGAGTGCCCAGGTGCATACCGGCTTGGATCAAAAGGATTTTAAAATTATTGAGTTGCTTCAAAAAGACGGCAGGATGCCCAACACTGTGATTGCAAAGGAAGTGGGTATTTCCGAAGCCACGGTGAGAAG
>NZ_FWXY01000056.1:0-1583 GCF_900176365.1 Desulfocicer vacuolatum DSM 3385
GAATTATAACTGGAGAGTTTGATTCTGGCTCAGAATGAACGCTGGCGGCGTGCTTAACACATGCAAGTCGAACGAGAAAGTTCCTGCTTGCAGGAACGAGTAGAGTGGCGCACGGGTGAGTAACACGTGGATAATCTACCTTCAAATCGGGAATAACCATTCGAAAGGATGGCTAATGCCGGATAAAGTCAGATATTCTTTGGGATTTTTGATGAAAGGGAGCCTCTGATATAAGCTTTTGTTTGAAGATGAGTCCGCGCACCATTAGTTTGTTGGTGGGGTAACGGCCTACCAAGACTGTGATGGTTAGCTGGTCTGAGAGGATGATCAGCCACACTGGAACTGACACACGGTCCAGACTCCTACGGGAGGCAGCAGTGAGGAATTTTGCGCAATGGGGGAAACCCTGACGCAGCAACGCCGCGTGAGTGAAGAAGGCCCTTGGGTCGTAAAGCTCTGTCAACAGGGAAGAAATTATTATGCTTTAATAGAGTGTAGTATTGACGGTACCTGTGAAGGAAGCACCGGCTAACTCCGTGCCAGCAGCCGCGGTAATACGGGGGGTGCAAGCGTTATTCGGAATTATTGGGCGTAAAGGGCACGCAGGCGGTCCTGTCAGTCAGATGTGAAAGCCCGGGGCTCAACCCCGGACGTGCATTTGAAACAGCAGGACTTGAGTACGGGAGAGGAAAGGGGAATTCCTGGTGTAGAGGTGAAATTCGTAGATATCAGGAGGAACACCGGTGGCGAAGGCGCCTTTCTGGACCGATACTGACGCTGAGGTGCGAAGGCGTGGGTAGCGAACGGGATTAGATACCCCGGTAGTCCACGCAGTAAACGTTGTATGCTAGGTGTAGCGGGTATTGACCCCTGCTGTGCCGCAGTTAACACATTAAGCATACCGCCTGGGGAGTACGGTCGCAAGACTAAAACTCAAAGAAATTGACGGGGGCCCGCACAAGCGGTGGAGCATGTGGTTTAATTCGACGCAACGCGAAGAACCTTACCCAGACTTGACATCTTGAGAATCCTTTAGAAATTTAGGAGTGCCTTCGGGAGCTCAAAGACAGGTGCTGCATGGCTGTCGTCAGCTCGTGTCGTGAGATGTTTGGTTAAGTCCAGCAACGAGCGCAACCCTTGTCTTCAGTTGCCAGCACATAATGGTGGGAACTCTGAAGAGACTGCCCCGGTTAACGGGGAGGAAGGTGGGGATGACGTCAAGTCCTCATGGCCCTTATGTCTGGGGCTACACACGTGCTACAATGGTATGTACAACGGGCAGCAAGGCAGCGATGCCAAGCAAATCCCTTAAAGCATATCCCAGTCCGGATTGGAGTCTGCAACTCGACTCCATGAAGTTGGAATCGCTAGTAATCGTGGATCAGCATGCCACGGTGAATACGTTCCCGGGCCTTGTACACACCGCCCGTCACACCATGAGAGTTGATTGTACCCGACGTCACTGGGCCAACCCTTCGGGGGGGCAGGTGCCTAAGGTATGGTTGATAATTAGGGTGAAGTCGTAACAAGGTAGCCGTTGGGGAACCAGCGGCTGGATCACCTCCTTTCTAAGGAAAGAAACA
>NZ_FWXY01000056.1:2029-5011 GCF_900176365.1 Desulfocicer vacuolatum DSM 3385
GACGAAAGACGTGGTAAGCTGCGATAAGCTTCGGTTAGCTGCTAAACAAGCTTTGATCCGGAGATTTCTGAATGGGGAAACCTGTCATGGTTAATGCCGTGACACTGTGCAGTGAATACATAGCTGTATGGGGCCAACGGGGAGAACTGAAACATCTTAGTACCCCCAGGAAGAGAAAGTAAAAACGATTTCCTAAGTAGCGGCGAGCGAACGGGAAACAGCCCAAACCTGTCATGTGTGATAGCCCGAAAGCGTTGCATGGCAGGGGTCGTGGGATTCAGAGTGTGTTTGTTTCGGAAGGCACAAAGAGTTACAAAATCAATTGTTAGCAGAACACACTGGAAAGTGTGGCAAAACAGGGTGACAGCCCCGTATGCAAAAGTAATTGATCTCTTATCTGAACACCCAAGTACTGCGGAACACGAGAAATTCTGTGGGAATTTGCGAGGACCATCTCGTAAGGCTAAATACTACCTGGCAACCGATAGCGTACCAGTACCGTGAGGGAAAGGTGAAAAGAACCCCTGTGAGGGGAGTGAAATAGTACCTGAAACCGTTTGCTTACAAGCAGTGGGAGCTTTGGCATTAGCCTTAGTGACCGCGTGCCTTTTGCATAATGAGTCAGCGAGTTATTTAATGCAGCAAGGTTAAGCCGTGAGGTGTAGCCGTAGCGAAAGCGAGTCTGAACAGGGCGAACAAGTTGCATTGAGTAGACCCGAAACCAGGTGATCTATCCATGTCCAGGGTGAAGCGCGAGTAAAATCGCGTGGAGGCCCGAACCGTCACAGGTTAAAAACTGTTCGGATGAGGTGTGGATAGGGGTGAAAGGCCAAACAAACCTGGAGATAGCTGGTTCTCTCCGAAATATATTTAGGTATAGCCTCACAAGTTTCTTATCGGGGGTAGAGCACTGGATGGGCTAGGGGTCTCACCAGATTACCAAACCTAACCAAACTCCGAATACCGATTAAGTTAAATTGTGGGAGTCAGCCCGCGGGAGCTAAGTTCCGCGGACGAGAGGGAAACAACCCAGACCGCCATCTAAGGTCCCTAAATCTATGCTAAGTGGTGAAGGATGTGGAAATGCCCAGACAATCAGGAGGTTGGCTTAGAAGCAGCCATCCTTTAAAGAAAGCGTAATAGCTCACTGATCGAGTGGTTCTGCGCCGAAAATGTAGCGGGGCTCAAGCATAGTACCGAAGCTGCGGAGTGAAATTTATTTCATTGGTAGGAGAGCGTTGTATTTGTATTGAATCGTCATCGCGAGGTGATGTGGAGTAAATACAAGAGACCATGCTGACATGAGTAGCGATAAAGGGGGTGAGAAACCCCCTCGCCGATAGCCCAAGGTTTCCTGAGTAAAGCTAATCTGCTCAGGGTTAGTCGATCCCTAAGCCGAGGCCGAAAGGCGTAGGCGATGGAAAACAGGTTAATATTCCTGTACCACCTTAGATATCGTTTGAGAGAAGGGGGGACGCAGGAGGGCAAGTCATCCGTCTGTTGGAATAGGCGGTTCAAGCTTGTAGGCTTAGATTCCAGGCAAATCCGGAGTCTTTTAAGGCTGAGAAGTGATGAGGAGGGACTTAGTCCCATAAACTGACTGCACCCATGCTGCCAAGAAAAGCCTCTATCGAGATATCGGGTGATCGTACCGTAAACCGACACAGGTAGGCAGGGAGAGTATCCCGAGGCGCTTGAGAGAACCCTGGTTAAGGAACTCGGCAAAATAATACCGTAACTTCGGGATAAGGTATGCCCTTAACTGTTAGTGGACTTGCTCCACAAAGCAGACGAGGGTCGCAGAGAAATGGCGGTAGCGACTGTTTACTAAAAACATAGGACTCTGCAAAGTCGCAAGACGAAGTATAGGGTCTGACGCCTGCCCGGTGCCGGAAGGTTAAGGGGATTTGTTAGCGCAAGCGAAGCACTGAACCGAAGCCCCGGTAAACGGCGGCCGTAACTATAACGGTCCTAAGGTAGCGAAATTCCTTGTCGGGTAAGTTCCGACCTGCACGAATGGCGTAACGACTTCCGCACTGTCTCAACCAGGGACTCAGCGAAATTGGAATGGCGGTGAAGATACCGTCTACCCGCGAAAAGACGGAAAGACCCCGGCACCTTTACTACAGCTTGACATTGGATTTTGGGATATGATGTGCAGGATAGGTGGGAGACTTTGAAGCAGGCACGCCAGTGTTTGTGGAGTCACCCTTGAAATACCACCCTTCATATTCTATGGTTCTAACGTTGATCCCTAATCGGGGTTACGGACAGTGTCTGGCGGGTAGTTTGACTGGGGCGGTCGCCTCCCAAAGAGTAACGGAGGCGCGCGAAGGTTCCCTCAGGCTGATTGGAAACCAGCCATAGAGTGCAAAGGCATAAGGGAGCTTGACTGCGAGAGAGACATTTCGAGCAGGTACGAAAGTAGGTCTTAGTGATCCGGCGGTTCTGAATGGAAGGGCCGTCGCTCAACGGATAAAAGGTACGCCGGGGATAACAGGCTTATCGCCCCCAAGAGTTCACATCGACGGGGCGGTTTGGCACCTCGATGTCGGCTCATCACATCCTGGGGCTGGAGCAGGTCCCAAGGGTTTGGCTGTTCGCCAATTAAAGTGGTACGTGAGCTGGGTTTAAAACGTCGTGAGACAGTTTGGTCCCTATCTTTCGTGGGCGTAGGATATTTGAAGAGATCTGTTCCTAGTACGAGAGGACCGGAATGGACAAACCAATGGTGTTCCTGTTGTCGTGCCAACGGCATTGCAGGGTAGCTAAGTTTGGAACGGATAACCGCTGAAAGCATCTAAGCGGGAAGCCAACTTTGAGATTAGATATCCCCTCTATTTATAGACTAAAGACCCCTTGAAGACTACAAGGTTGATAGGTCGGGTGTGTAAGCACAGTAATGTGTTCAGCTAACCGATACTAATAGGTCGTGAGGCTTAGCCACTTCTTAAACCATAAAGAAGTTTAAACGTTTTAATG
>NZ_FWXY01000020.1 GCF_900176365.1 Desulfocicer vacuolatum DSM 3385
TAAAATCAATGGTGATAATCCCTGAATTGGCAAATAGTTATGAGTAGTCTACATAATTCTTTTGCCAAAACAACACGAAAATAAGAGATAAGAATTTAAGGAGTCATGTAAAATGAGTACGTTTGAAAAAGTGAGGGAGATCCTGGCAGAAATTTTAGATTTTGATAAAGAGGAAATTTCCCTGGAGAGCTACCTTATACGGGAGCTTACGGCGGAATCCATTGATCTTTTGGAGGTGGCCCTGGAGCTTTCTTTAAAATTTGGAATCGAGGTTCAAGACGATGATCTTTTTTTGAGAAACCTGCGCAGCATCCTGATGGATGCCACACAAAGAGGCCTGAATCCCATAACCGCAATTGTGGAAAAACTTCCCCACCTTAACAAAGAGCGCGTGGAAGAGATGCTGGATGATTTAAAGAAGGGGCCGGTCTTAAAGGTTCAAGATCTTGTCTCCTATGTGGAATATTCATGTCCATGAAAACAGGTTTTGACGATTTGGTGACAGCCAGGAGAAGTATCCGAAAATATACCGATGAAAATATTCCTGAATCCCATATTTTGGATATGGTGACCTCGGCAGTAAACGCCCCGTCCCCATCCAACAGGCAGCCGGTGAGATATCTTCACCTGGTTTCTTCTGAATCACGCCAGGGAATCTTAAAGAATATGGAATCAGGATACCATAATATGCTGACACAGGCCCAATCCCTGGAGAAACCCAGAAAAGCCATCAATATCCTCAATCATTATTGGCGTTACTCCTATTTTATGTTCCATGCTCCGGCCCTGTTTGCCGTGGGTGTGGAAAAAAAAGGGGACAGTTTTTCCGGAAAGTTGAACCGTGCCGGGCTCATGGAAGCTAAGGGGCTTGAGACCATGGGATGCGACATCTCTTTGGGGCTTTCCCTGCAGTTTTTTATGTTAAAAGCCGTGGAACTTGGCCTGGGAACCTGTATTTTGACCGCACCCCTCCATTTTCTGGAACGAGAGTGCACCATTTCCGGGACTGAAAATCTGTCCATTCGATGCTTTTTAACTGTAGGATTCCCAGACGAATATCCCGCTGTTCCAAAACGAAAACAACCCATTGAAATATATAGAAAAATTTAGTCTGGACAAGTCAGATCTTGCCAAAACAATACAAAAATAAGAGATAAGGATTTAAATGAAATCGCGTGTCGTAATTACCGGGTCCGCATTTTTTTCTCCCCTGGGAAACAGCGGAACGGATGTAATTTTTGCCATGGTGGAGAACAGAACCGCTTTTAAAAGGGCAGATTTTGACCTTGATCTGGTGGTTGCAAAGGTGCCGGATTTTAACCTGAAGACCCATACCGGAAGATATAAAAATGCCCGTTATCTCAACCGGGGGGCTGCCTTTGGTGTGGCCTCAGCCCTCAGGGCCGTCAAAGACTCCGGGTTGTCCAGAGATATGCTTGAAAGTGCAGGACTGTTCACCGGTGCGGGACCAAATCTTGACCGGGAAGAGCGTTCCGCTCTCTGGATTTTGAAGTTTCTTCCCAATACCGCTGCTGCTGCCATTGCAGATCTTGTGGGTATCCACGGGGAAGGCATCACCATAAGTACAGCCTGCGCCACCACACTTCAGGTGGTGGGGGAGGCGTTTCAAAAAATTAAAAACGGCAATCTTGATGTGGCCCTGGCAGGGGGGGGAGACAGCAGAGTTAATCCCGGAGCCGCCCGGGCATACAAGATGGCCGGGGCCCTTAGTACAGTAAAGGCAGATCCAGACAAGGTTCATCGTCCCTTTGATCTTGGCCGCAAGGGGTTTGTCATGGGGGAGGGGGGCGGATTTGTAATCCTGGAATCCCTGGACCATGCAAAAAAAAGGGGTGCCAATATCCTGGCAGAGGTTGCAGGGGCTGGCACATCCATGGACGGTGGCAACATGACAGCCCCGGAGTCCTCTGGAATCTGGATGGAAAAGGCTGTAAAAAAGGCCCTCACACAGGCAGAACTCCCCCCTGATAAAATTGACGTGGTCTCCACCCACGGCACCGGCACCCAGCTTAATGATGCAATGGAGACTGCCCTTATGGAACGTCTGTTTGTCAAAAAATCCCCCCGGATCATAGCCTTGAAGTCCTGGATCGGGCATCTTTCCACGGCCTGCGGCGTGGTGGAGCTTTCCATCTGTCTTTCCCTTATGAAAAAGGGGATTCTTCCCGCCATAAGAAATTTAAAAGATCCATCTTCCCCTTATCTGGATTTCATGACAGAGAGCCGGGAAACTTTTTTTAACACCCTGCTGCTCCAGAATTTCGGGTTTGGCGGTCAAAACGCTGCCCTGGTGGTTAAAAAATGGAGAGAGTAGGTATTAATATCCAGATGGACAGTTTTCATCTCCTGACTTCCGTGACAGAGCTTGATAAGGGGATAATTCGGGGAACGGCAGCCTTTATTGACCAACCGGCCTTTGTGGTCATGGAGTCCCTGGCCCAGCTGGGAGCCCTCCATGTGCGATGGCTGTGTGATTTTTCAAAACATGCCTTTTTGCTTAAGGTGGAGCATTTCTTTCTTCCCGGAGAAAGCCGCATCTCAGGGACATTGGAACTTTCAGGCAAGCTTGTGGTGCGCAGTCAGACGGCATTTTCCTACGATCTCACAGCATCGGGAATCTGTGAGGCTCCTCTTATGGGAAGATTCTTTTTTTCCGTAAAAGAATATGATGACACCTTTAAAAAAGAGATTCTAAAAACAAGATACAAGGAGCTGTTTCAATGTTTGAAAAGCGCTTCAGGGATCGTATAAATCTCCAGCAACTGGAGGGGTTGCACCGCAATCCCCCGGTTATCGAAAAAAGGGAGGGCCGATTTGTAACCATCAAAGGCCAAAAGGTGTTGAGTTTTGCCTCCAACGACTATCTGGGGCTGGGGGCATCCCACCAACTGGCAGCCCAAGTGGGAAAACATTTTAAGGCCTTTGGGTCTTCCGCCTCTTCATCCCGTCTGGTGGCGGGCAACTATCAAACCATCTGCCGGGCGGAAAAAACCTTTGCCGATTATTTCGGGTATGAGGATGCTCTTTTTTTCTCCAGCGGGTACCAGGCAAATCTGGCCATTCTATCAACCTTGTTTGAAAAGGGCGACATCCTTATCTTTGACAAGCATGTCCATGCAAGCTGCGTCAAGGGAATAACCTTAAGCGGTGCCGGTCTTAAGGGGTATCGCCACAACAACCTTAAACATCTGGAAAAGCGCCTGGAAGCTTTGAATTGTAAAAATAGAGGCGTTGTCACCGAATCCCTGTTCAGCATGGACGGGGATCTTTTGCCCATAAAACCGTTTGGGGATTTAAAGAAAAAGCATGGATTTTATGGTGTTGTGGATGAAGCCCATGCCTTTGGTGTTCTGGGGGATAAGGGCAGGGGAATTGCCAAGGGAGTTACAGATATAGCCCTTGGAACCTTTGGCAAGGCCCTGGGGCTTTTTGGCGCTTTTGTGCTGCTGCCCCGGGGGGTAAAGGAGTATCTCATGAATTTCGCATCCCCCCTTATTTATACCACCTCCCTTCCCCAGGCCCATGCCCTGGCTGCCGTGGCTGCCCTGGAGCTTGTGGAGCAGGCAGACAATGCCCGGAAAATAGTAAAGGATGTCAGTGAATCCATGGGCGAAACACTTATCCGGGAAGGATTCCAGGTGTTTGGAAACGCCCATATCATATCTGTCCTCATGGGAGATGAGAAAAAGGCGGCACAGGTCTCCCGGGATCTTCTTTCCCTGGGCATCCTGGCTTTTTCGGCCCGTTTTCCCACAGTGCCTTTGGGAAAGGCAATATTGAGACTGGGCATGACAGCCCTGCACCGGGAAGAGGATATTAAAACCTTTGTAAATGCACTTAAGACGGTGGTCTGAATGACTTTTTGTAAAAAAATCATGGTGATGGGAACCGATACGGATGTTGGAAAAACAGTTCTCTCTCTTCTGATCATGCAGAACTTGACGGCAAAAGGGAAAAAACCATTTTATCTCAAGCCTTTCCAGACCGGATGCGTTGGTCCGTCAGATAGCACAGGTGATGCAGCTTTTATCCACCGCCACACACCCGGGCTTGGGGGGATTGATCCTGCACCTTCCGTTTTAAACTGCCATAAAAATCCCAAAGCACCATGGTTTGCAGCCCGGGATATGGGACAAACCATTAATCTTCCAAGGACCATGGATCAAATTAAGGAAAAAGAGTCCAGCCATTCCCATTTGGTGATAGAGGCGGCAGGCGGCCTGCTGGTCCCCCTGACTGAGACCTTGACCGTTGCCGATTTTATAAAACAAAGCAAAGCCCGGCCGGTGATCGCTGCCCGGGCTGGGCTTGGCACCATAAACCACACCCTGATGACGGTGGAATGCCTGAGAGCCCGGGGAATCACCCCCGGAGGCATTGTATTTATGGAGACCCCGCAAAAAGAGGAAAAGACTTCAAAAACCATGATTCAAGAGAATATGGAGGCTGTGGAAAAATTTTCCAATGTTCCCGTGGCAGGGTTCGTGAAAAATATCAGTGATTTCCAGAATCCAGACCCGGATGCTTTAAAAATCGTGGAGTGTCTGTTGAAATCTTGCCATTTTGCCTGAAACCTTTTGTTTTTACAAAGTGAAGGGAGAATGATACTGGGGGCTAAGGTCCTCCGCCATCGAAAAAAAATATTTTTTTTGTTTTTTGAAAAAAAACAGAATTTTGCCCTCTTTGACTTGCAGAAGGGGAAAAAAATATCTGCCAAGGCAATATTTCTTTCCAAACCTAAACTGGACAAAGCAAGGAGAAGAGTAAAATGAAAATCAGAAAACTTAAAATGTCTGAATCAATTAAAAAAGTTTCAACCGTTCAATTCCTGAATAAAGCCCTGTATGCCACCGTGCTTTTAATCATGGGTGCCTGCGGCATTGCCACAGCAGACGACAAAATTTATAAAATTCCGCCGTCCAGCACCACTTACTCATCTGTCCCTTATATCTCTGACCATGAGATGGAACAATGTGTTCGGCTTTACAACGAAATCAGATGGCTTGGTGACGATATTAAAAACAAGCAGACAACTCTGTACACTCAATCCGCCATTAATTCCTATAAAAATCTCGCCGACAGGTACTCCTCCATGGTGAACAAATTCAATTGTGACTGCGCAGGAAAACAGTCTGAGTCTGCTTACAGGGCAGCGCAGAAATTAAACAATGAACAAGCAGGCAGTTCAATTTCCAATTAATATTTTGCGCCAGAACGCCCATGGGGTGGCTGGATTTCGTTTATCTGATCCACCCTGCAAGGCATGATTTTTACTTGAGCAGACAATCGATAAAGAACCAATGAACAAAGCAATAACCGGAAAAGAGGGAAAATGAAACTCAATGCAAAGGCTGTCATAACAATAATTTGTCTGATAATCGGTGCAGGATCTGCAGGATGCATAACATCGGGCAGTGAACTTGCCGCAGAACAAAAAAAGAACCTTCATCTGGAAATGATGAATAGAGAATTAAGGGAGAAATCCGCCGACAAGAGTTCAAGAATATCAGAACTTGAAAACAGGCTGGAATCGTGCAGCAAAAGACTGGATGGCGAACGAAACAAAAACAGCAGACTTCAGTCAGATCTCTCATCATGGAACCGGAAAGAGAAAAACCTTAAAAGCAAAATTGCCGAAGCAGGCCAATCTTTGAAAAATTCCAAAAAGGAAAATCGGGAACTCAATTTTATAGCAAAGTATATGGCAGAGCTGGTCCTGGTGGACAATGAAATGCTCAAAAGACACGAAGAGCTGCTGGAGGTTGTGGGAAGTTTAGAAGAAGTAAACAACTTTGAAACCATCATTCAGTTGATTGAATACACCCAAAAAACCACAAGGGAACTCAGTGTACTGAAATCCAGAAGAGGAGAAATCCTGCAACGCCTGAGTTATTAGCCCGGTCAACAGGACCCAGTTATGAAGCAATTCTGAAATTTCTTGACAAAAAATATCAGCCCATTATAGATACCTGCAATGGTGGCCATACAATTTTACAACAGGAAATAATATTTTCAGCTCTTGACTTAATTAAACACTCTGCACGTGGGTTCTCAATAAACCGCCACGGGCGGACCGACGAGACCCAATGAGGTCTGCCCATGGCAGTTATTGAGAATTTACCTCTGCGCCGGCAATTCCGAAAAATGATATTTTTTACATATTTTTCAAAAATGATGTAATCAAAAAGGGACAGGTTCTGACAATGAAAAAAAGCATGGCATCAATGATTAAAACAATTTGCATGATCACAGGAATCCTTTTCATATCATCACAGGCAGGAGCAGCGCGAATTTCCTTTGATGGAAATCATCTTGCTTCCGGATGGAAAAAACATGCCGCCTACATCGTTAAACACATTTTCAACGGGACAGGCTCCCTTGTCATAGAAGGAAGAGAGCCCAGCCCGGATGCGGACTCCATTAATATCGGTACTGTTTTCAATACCGATAATGACCGAAAAAAATTCCTGGTCATTACCATTGAGAATATAAAAGGGGATTTTCAATGGGGTGGAAAGGTTATGGGATTATCCTTTTCACCAACGAAAATACCCAACTATGACGTTGGCAATACAAACGCCACCTTTATTGCTCCAGCGGGGTATTCCATGGATGATAATTATATCAACGCATCATTTTATCAAGGCATGAAGTTGTATTATGATATCTCAAACCTGGGAGATATCATCCAGTTAGGCGCAAAAACTTATGTTTATCAAGGTACCCTTGTGGAGATTTCTTTTGATTTTTCAGATACAATCAACTGAAGGATGCTGAATTTGAATACCGGGCTGGTCATAAGATGGGCCACTTGAGAGCATGGAGGCTCATAAGTTCTTGGAATATAATTAAATATTTTTTAACTTTATTAAAAGTGCCCGAGGTTATGATCAAGCCCTGAATACCATCTGATGCTCAACATCCCCTGGATTATAGATTCAGGGGATGTTTTGTTGGTCGTATCTAAAATATTACACCTGAAAATTCAAGTATCCCATGCCCATTCGCCCCAAAAGGAGATTTAACCATTGGCAATTAACCGGAATACATTATGCCAACCGCTGGAAGGTCCCTATATCAACCAAGGTACCTGTGAACACTATAACGGGGCAGCCCAGATATGCAATTTGATGAGAAACGACATAAGCTATCCCATCACATTTGACGATTTCTGCAAAAAAGCCAAAAGATGCAATCCAGACAAAATCATGGCAACGATAACCAAAGGGATCATAAAAGTTAAATATTCCGATCTTTTTGATGATATCAGTGCCGAAAGCCAAGCACTGGTTGTTATAGTTAAAAATAAGATGGAGAAATACTTTCCCTTAGAAAATCCAACCATAGAAAGTTTATATTCGTACCTTAGAAAAGTGATCTATTTCACCATTATAGAAGAACTAAAAAAAGAACAAAAACTGCTGCCGGAAACAACATGCCGTACATGCCTTCACAGATCCGGTGATAGAGGAAAATACAGTTGCAGTGCACAGGCTGGTAAAGCCGTCAAACTTACTGAGCAATGTCCGTCTTATACCCCCATCTCCATTGAAGTTACCAAGGAACCGGAAGATATATCGACTCCAGAGGAAATAAAGAAAAAATGTGAGACAATTGAAAAGATAAAAAAAAGTGAAGAAATCCATGATTGCGTAAAAATTTTAAATCAACGAATAGCCCATGGCAGAACACCGGCTATTCAAAATCGATATTTAACCCAAAAGCTTATTTTCATGGATTTGGCAAATAATGTGATGGGCACTAAAAAAACATACCGGTATAAAAACACAAGCGACATAACTTGGATAACCCACGAAGCCGGTAAATGGGGAGTCGCCGGCAACACTGTACGGGCATATATCACAGCCATCAGTATCTATTGGACACTGTGCATGCGATATATTGATTTTACCTGCCGCATCCTGAAGCGCCCATCTGTGGAAACCCGCCCGCAAAACCACTCACAGCATCGACAAACCGTCATGTTGCATCAAAATTATCTCATCTGCTGCAATGACACCGAAAAACATCAGAAAATACCCATTGGTGAACGAGTTGCAAAAATGATGGACATGTCTCAAAAAACAACAGAGAATACGTGGCATCATATTATCTGCCGTCTACTGGCAAATGCGGAATGCTGCCAGGGGCAACGGGGCGGGTGCACCTTGAAAAAGGATTGTCAGCAGGTTGCTTTGACCTTTTTTGATGACCTGTTGGCAAAAACTGCATCTTCTGAACATAACAACGCAGAAAAAAAGCCGAATTTCTGGAATTTTTCATATAAACCCCAAAGTATTCTGGATTTTTTTAAAGAGCAGTCTCCAGAATAAAAACAGGAATGGATTACAATTTCGGCCAATTAACTGAAAATAAAAATATTTTTTTATAAAGGCTTGAGAACTTCTATGATCCCAAGCACCCTATGTTATGACCAAGTCCTAAAATCATTATTTGACATCATGATCTGGCCCTGAAATTCATATCATGAATTGAATTCATACCGTGCATGAATCTGATTGAATACAAATTGAGGTAATTCCTTATGAAAAACCATGACACAGCTTTTGTCTCTTTATTAAATCGAATTGCCGGAAATACTGATCCCCTTGAAACAAAGATGAGAAAAGAAAAGGTCAAAGCCGGGAAGCACCCGAGCTTTGAGATGCTTTCTAAATATGTTTCACAGGAGCTGGATCCCCAGGCCGTGGGAATTCTTGATATGCATTTACTTTATTGTGATTTTTGCCTGTCGGAAATTGCAGATATTATCAAAATTGATCAAAAAACAATGGAATTTTACAAAGATAAAATCCTGGAAGATGCTGATCCTCCCCCACCCGTGAATATCAGTCAAATAAAAGAGGAAAAACTGCTGTACCAGTCTCAATTTTATCCCAGACCCATTAAGAAAACGGCAATGACTTCCCATGCCAACGAAAAAACATTTAATATTCATAACCAATACTTTACATTGACCTACGATTTTGATGAAACAGAGAAGGATATAAACATTGGATGGAAGACAAACATAACATATGATTGCGATTTCTGGGTAAGATTCTTTGACAGCCGGTATATTCTGCTTGCGGAATTCTGCCTTGGAGATTCCCGTGCAGATAAAAGGTTTCTGCAATTTGAAGAACTTCCGTTCGATCCTGTGAAAGAAGACTGGCATATTGGAATCAGCATAGTACAAAGGACGATTTAACATGGTCAATATTGCCTTCCCCAATGTTATCCATGAAAATTTTGCAGATTGGAATACATGCTCACAATCCAGGCCCATAGATGGACACTATTTTATAGGGTCCTGTTCTCTTACAGTATGCCCTTCAGATAATAATACGGAAGTGTCACCGTATACACCCAAAACATCAAATATAACCACCCTCAACAATGCCGTACACAAGATGATTTTTGAAAATGGCTCATATAAATCTGAAAAGCAAGTTTATGTGGCGAACAACTCATTGGATCAGCGGTATAACGGTGAATCCATGGATCTGGCATATTTTCTTGCCAAATATATGACAAAAAAAGCTCTGTACATCGAAATCCCTGAACATGGCGATCTTTGGGCCACAGGTGAAATCAAAGAAAAACAAAGTTCAAATGATACCACAAGCTGGACTATTCAAGGTATTGATGGTTTAAAGGCTAAAATATGGGGGTTCCTTACTGACCCGGGAAATGACTTGATTAATTCAACTGATGAATCAGGCAATGCCCCTGCTGGCCCTGTAAATTCAGAACTGATTTCAAACGATAACCCCGGCAGTCCCAGCAAACTCTTTATTGTTCCCTCGGCTTCGTACACAGCGCTTGGCTCACTGGATCAACTCGTGAAAGATGCCAGGGCTCACACAGGAAAAGACGTCCGGCTTGAGACATTGACCATGAAAAACTGCCGTGACAGATTCAGACAAGATACCGCAAGGGATCCAGACGACGTAATTACAAAATTTATTTTGCCGGTTGGCTTTGAATCAGCAGACCTGACAAATCTGATAGAACTTTTATTTGAAAATTCAGATAACTCAGAAAAATCATCATCAGATGATAAAATATCCTCAAACAAAACGAATTTAAATATTTCAAATCATAATAGTGCAGAACCAGAGACCGATGAAACCATCGGTTTCACCCAAAAAGCAAAAGATATCGTCAAAAATCCATCTTCATTTTCAACTTGTTTTAATATTGCTGTATTGACAACGGCATTGTTCCTTCTTGTGTTTATGTTTCAACAGGGAATTAAGCCTGTGGGATGGGTCAGCCCTGCTGCCATTGGAAAAATTTCAGGAACACCCAACCATAACTCTTCCATGGACGGACTGGGGGACGGATATTGGGAAAACGGCAGCTTTATCCATGGCAAAACCACGGTTTTAGAAGAGGATGGACTTGAAAACGCAAAGCCCGGCGAGCTTTATTTTGGCCTGATTCTTAATGGTAACGACCAGAAAAAAATCAGCAGGATTAAATTTCTCAGTGCCAGACAAGAGCACATGGTCAATCATATAAAATCCTTTGATATTCAGATACAGGACTCTCCAGGCTCAAGCTGGATTACAGTATTAAGTAATTTGACTGGGAATGAAGACTCCTGGAACGAGTTTGACATACCATACAGGCAAAAAATCCACGGAATCAGGGTGGCTTACACCAAAGTGTCCTATGGCGCACCAACTGTTCTTGAATTTAAGGTTTTCATTGACCAGATAAAAACCTGGTCCCTGGTTCTGAAAGTTTCACTTCTTATCCTGGCAACAATTCTTTTACTCAAAAGAAAATTTTACACCCTCCCCAACAAAAAAATAAAAAATATTTAGAAAATTTGAAAAAATGATGCTGTTTTTCCTTCTTGGCTTTTTGAGGGCCTGATCAGGACTGCGCTTTTCTACTCTATTGGAGCAAGGCTGCGCAGCTCATTGATCAGGCAAATCAAATAAGACCAAATATCAAAAAAAGGAGATCAAATGAACAGCATCCCCATTCCCTGTTTTCAGGGTGAGCCTATCCTGGACCATACACCCCGCCAGGCTTTTCGGATTGATCCAGAGGCCATAATTGATTCCATAAAACAGCAGTTCAGCCACCGCTGCATGTGTTTCCGCGAGCTTGGACAAAACAGTGCAGACAGCGGTTGCACCATGATTGACATTGAAATCAAATACGAACCACAACAAGGTATTATGGTGGTTTCTTTTCGTGACAACGGCTGTGCAATGACATTGGATGTCATAAAACGCCATTACCTGTGTCTTTTTGATTCCTCCAAAGAAGAAATCCTGGAAGCAGTGGGAGAATTCTCGCTGGGCAGACTCAGCATGTTCTGCTATGAGCTTACACGCCTTGAACTGATCACCATGCCGTCCCAGGGCACTGCATATGCTGTTCTCATTGAACCGGACCTGTCAGGAAGTGTGTATGAAGTTCCCCGCCAGGAGGGAGTCCGGCTGATTGGCGAGCAGCACGGAACAATAGTCTGCATGAAAATTCCAGTGAGCGGTCCAAAAGCATTTGCAGAAGAAGTTAAAACCATAAATAAAAGAATCCGCAAGGAACTTTGCTGGATCACACCGTCCATACACCAGACCAAAGTTGAATTACAGGAAAACGGTGAACTCAAGTACAGCAGGGAAAAGGTCAATACTTCCTTTGGAGTCCCCGGTGAATACACCATCCAGGACAAGCAGGGAAATGCCCAGGTAATGGTTAAAATGGCATCTGGCCTTGGAGAGGCGACCTTGTCCGCTGGGCTGAGCAGTTCTGGGACAAAAACGCTGTCACCCATAACCCTGTGCATCGGTAAAATCCCGGTGGAGCGTCCAGCAGGGCTTCCCTGGACAGGCCAAGAATCCTTTGCACTTCGAGAGCTCCATATCATTCTCGACAGTTTTTATTTTAAAACAAACATTGGGCGTAACCGCATTACCTTGGATACCCCGTTTGTAAAAGAACTGCTGCCCAAAATTTTTCAGCATGTCATTTTAAATGGTCTTGTACGTTCTTCGGCAATTCTTTTGACAAAAAGACCCCTTGAAACCTACCAGCATCGGAAGACAATTCAGATCATGCTGGCCGATGTCTTGGTCAAATCCCAAAAACACAAATTTTCCGTTCCAGAGGAGGTTCTTAAAGCTCCTTTCATTCCAAGCTATGTCTCAAGCAAACCCTATTGCCTGTCTTTTCTTGATGAATGGGACAAAGAAATCTTTTTTACATGGGAACGGCCGTCTTCCATTAGCATGCACAATCTCCTGATGGCCGATGAGCCTGATATTGTCTGTATCTGCCTTGCAGATCTTCCCTACGATTTTCAGTCCTATATTGAGGATCGCTACCAGGGGCGTATCAGGCGAAAAGAAAACCGTATCTACGTAAATGACAGTGAAACCCCCGAGGCACTTGAGTATGCCGGACGTATCGAAAAAAAATTGAAATTAAGAACCAACTGGCCAAAATGCCGAAGAGGCATTGACAATACAGAGCAATTACCCCAGCACCTGGACCTGAGAATAGGTGTTTTTTGCTCCTATTCCGGCACAGAGGACAAAATAACCCCGACCTATTATATTGAAGAGCCTTTACCGACAATTTATCTTAACAAAAACAATCCCCACATACAGAACTTGCTGGAATTACTGTTGAAGCATTCAGAATACCAGAAACCTGCAGCCCATTTTTTAATGCGGGAAATTCTTTGCGATGAAAACCTTGCACCCCCTGCAAGACAGAGGGAAGCAATGCTTACCACGGATCTGATATACAGGTTTAACACCCCAAAGATGCCCTGGGAAGAGGAGCAGGAAGACGAGGATACGGAAATCAGTAGCCTGATGGAAATTTTTGAGGAAATTATCAGGCTGTAAAGCATGATAATTAGCCTTGATCAAAGGATGGGCCATTCAAGGCCATCTCTTTTCTTTATAACTGCCATGTCCTGGTGAACACAATGAATATAGAAAATGGTGTCATGCCGCCGCCCCGAGGGGCAATGGTCCCGACCCGGAACTGTAGACAGCTCAATTGGCCGGTTCCTATTGCCCCTCGGGGGGGGCTCTGCTGAGGATGCTCAGAATTTTTATTTTCTAATAAAATCGTCACGGGCAGACCTGGGTCTCATCGATCTGCCCACACCTACGCATGAAAGAATGCCAGTCTTGCCTGTTCTTTCATATACAAAAAAAAATTAAAAGGAGATCACAATGCTTAATACAATACAAAACAAAAAACTCCTGCTTAAAAGAGGATTCATTTTCAAAGCTCACCACGGCAAAGGCTATGAAAAATTAAGGGAAAATCAGTTTGCCTCAGCAGAGCACGGCCTCGTCCATGAACCCGTTGCCAATGCCCTTGATGAGCACCAGGGAAATAAACCCATTTGCATCACCTTGAAAAAGAAAAAAAATCTGTACGTTCTCTCTTTTCATGACAACGGAAAGGGTCTACAGCAGGAAAACCTGAACTCCTTACACTTCATCGGACAAAGCAGTAAAAAGAAAAAAAAGGAAAACACCATAGGAAGATTCGGCATGGGTCTTGTTGGAGCTTTTAACAGTAAAATTGGAGTTCAAAGCGTGGAGATAAAGACCCTTGTCTGTGGCAAAGCTGCCAGAATTTTGTACGACTGTTCCAGAGCGGGAATTCCCACATGGCGCATGAAGGAATTGAATGAGCCGTGCTCCGGCTTTAAAATCAGTTTCTCTTTTCCTGCAAGCAGCCACCGTATAATTCTCAAAGCACTGACAGATTTCCTGAAAGACAATATTGTTCCGGTTGAATTCAATGGAAAAATTTATTGTGTTGATCCTTCCGCCATGGCGGGAAAAAAAGATATCAGCGTAAAAATAGAACAGAATCCCAAGGTCTATTATGCGGCTCATCCCTTCAGCAATAACTGGGTGTTTACTGACGATATCCAATTGTATCTGCGTAAAATGCTGGTGGAAAAAGGGACAATGTATCCAATGTTTGTAACCACATCAGGCTCGAAACTACCACAGAATTTTTACCATTATGACACGCCTTATATGCAGGATGAATCCTGTATCATTGTAAGCGAAACAGGCGAGCCAACCCTGGGACGCGACAAACTGGTGCGAAATGAAGATTTCAACACCATCAAAAAAAACGTGGAGACTGCCAGGTGCCTTGCCCTTGTAGAATTGTTTGAACGCGCCAGAGCAAGCGCTTTACGGCAGCTGCGCCATTATGCCGACAATATGGCCACAGCCAATATTTATGCCATGCGCAGTCTTCTGGTAAAAAAGCTTAAACAGGATGACTCATTCATGGAAACAAAGGGCCATTGCGCCCCTCTTCTGGAAGCCCTCCTTCAATATCCTCTATTTTCCATTTTTGAGGACAAAAATCCCTTATCCATAACGGATATTTTATCATTCACCACAAAAGAGAACGTTGTATTATATGCAGAAACTCCAGATGCCCACGGTTTTCTGAGAGGGTCCCACAATTGTCCTTTTGTCCTCAAAGAAAAAGTCTGTTACATTGATGATCTGTGGGGAGGGCATGAATACCGAAGAATCGAAACCATATTAAAACCCCTGCTGGAATCCGCCGGGCTGGAACTTGTCAGCATGGATGAACTTCTATGGAATGAAAAAAAATGTGAGGACCTTGAGGAGCGGGAGATATTGTTCCGTTCCCAGTTAAAGATAAAACATCTCACCTCACCGGATCAAGAAATTACAGATTTTCTCGATCGTTTGAAAACTCTGTTAAATCGCAACTGGTTCAGGCATTCACTGGTGCGTTTCCATCCTCCCCGGAAAATCCGCATTCTGCCCATAAGTGTTGAAAAGCAGGAGCACTCCGGAGAGATTGTTGCAGCAGTCCTGAATGGAACGGACGCAGACCCGGATGAACTGAATATCGGAATATGTATGGATTCCCTTCCCATGAGATCCATTCTGAAAAAAAACAATGCCGAAATTGCTGCCCTGCCTGTTATTTGCCATGAATTGACCCATCACCGGCGCAAACTGGTGGATGACATGGAAGAACAAGGCAGGCACAGCGACTCTTTTCATCTTGACCGCATCCAGCTTGAAACCAATGTTTTAAAAAACTGCACCCTCCATCTTCTTGGCAAGGATGAAGAATTAAGCAGGGGGTGCCAGATGGGGATGCTCTCTGATGTAGGTGAAATTCTGGTGCTTTAAAATCAGATTAACTCCCAATGGTTGAAAATGATTTCAGAGGCAGATTGTCAGGTGCCTCTGATTTTCATGTAAATGCCATGGGCAGATCTCATTGGGTCTCATCGGTCTGCTCACAACAAAGCCTGAAATAGTCACCTGATAATACGATATCCGGACCAAGGCTCAGTGAGTGCTGAAATTTCCTGATCCTTGGCAGGATCAAGATGCTGGCCAAGGTGTATAAAATCGCCAAGAATGGCATACAGCGACGGCACCACCAGCAGCACCAGGACAGTGGAAGCCAGAAGACCAAAAACAATTGAGGCTGCCAGGGGAATCAAAATCTGGGCCTGCATGCTGCGTTCGGAAAGCAGGGGCAACAGTCCCACGATGGTGGTCAGAGAGGTTAGCATCACCGCCCGGAATCGCTCCCGGCTGGCCAGGGTTGCCGCAGTGGTGACATTCTGGCCCTGTTTCATGTGGATTTTAATGAAACTCACCAGGAGTATGGAGTCATTGACCACGATTCCTGAAAGGGATACAAATCCCATGATGCTGGGCATGGACAGATCCAGTCCCATAAAAATATGACCCCACACCACCCCGATAAAGGCAAAGGGAATGGTGATCATGACCACCATGGGCTCGATATACGATTTAAATTGAAAACTCAGGATGCAGAACACACCGAAAATACCAATGAGCAATGCCTTGATCATGCCGCCCATGGATTCTTTTGTCTCTTTTTCTTCCCCTTCTGCCACAACCTTTACACCGGGAAATTGCTGATGAAGTCGGGGGAGAAAATTTTTCCGGGTGTCGGCGATGATCTGGGCCGCATTGGCCACCCGGCTGTCCACATCTGCGGTGATGGTGACGGTTCTCATGGAATTAATGCGGTTGATTCCGGCATATCCCCGGGTCTCTTCAAGGGTGGCCACGGAACTTAAGGGCACCTTTTCTTTGTTGGGCCCCATGAGATAAAAGCGTTCAAGTGCGGAAATGACGGCCCGATCTTCATTTGCAATGCGCACATTGACCTCGTAGGATTCTTCCCCCACCAGAATTTCTCCGGCGGTGTTTCCGTAAAACGCTGCACGTAATTGCGTGGCAATATTTCTGGCATTGAACCCCCTGGCCCGGGCACCCGGTTTCAAACGTACCTTGATTTCAGGTTTTCCAGGTCTTAGATTATCATCCAGGTCCATCACCCCTTTGTATGTGTAAAGCCAGTTGATAAGCGTTGTGGATGCAAGTTTAAGCTCGTCAAAATTTTCTCCCTGGAGCAAAATTTCTATGGCCAGTCCCCCCGGTCCAAAGCTGGGTTCTTTGTAGGCAATGTTAATGCAGTCCGGCACCTCCCCCACCAGGGTGCGCCAGCGGGCTGTGATATCATCCAGAGCTGTGGATCGCTCTTCGGCACTTAAGAGATCCAAAGATACAGTGGCCACATGGGGGCCGGTTTCCCCGGCATCGGCATTGGTGTTAAAAATGGCAGAGATATTTTCAATTAAATCCGCATTGCCCGGCTGGGCCGACTTGAGCGTTTCATTGATTTGTTTGGCAGCGGTGACAAGTTGGTTCACCACCTGCTCGGTTCGTACCAGGGGGGTGCCCTGGGGCAGCAGAACTCTGGCTTGAAGCACATCGCCGTCAATCTCCGGAAAGGCCTTTATTTTCAGATGACCACCGGCAATCATGGCAATGGAGAGAATAAAGACAAATACCACAATCCCCGCAAAAAGATAGCGCCAGTTCACCACAATATCCACAATTTTGCCCAGTAGTTTATCCCGAAGCCAATCAATCAGACCATCCATTATTTGGCTGAAGCGGTTTTTGGGCATTCCTGATGACGATTTTTCCATGGTGGACGTTGGCGTGTGTCCATCTCTTTTTATTTCTTCATGGCTCAGGGAATGAAACAGATGGTTGGGCAGAATGCAAAACGCCTCCACCAGACTGACAGACAGGGTTAAAATCAGCACCACCGGGATGGCGTAAAGGACTTTTCCGATATTTCCGCTCATGCTCAGGGCCAGGGCGCCGAAGATAAAAAGTGTGGTGAGAAAGGAAGAAAAAACCCCGGCAGCCACTTCACTGATACCATCCACCACAGCATCAAATGCTTTTTTTCCTTTTTCCAGGTGGGCAGCGATATTTTCTGCAATGACAATGGCATCGTCCATCAAAAGACCAAGACCGATGAGCAGGCCCACCATGGAGAGCATGTTCAGGGAAAAATCGATCTGTTTCATGAAAAAAAAGGTTAAAAGAAAAGAGACTGGCAGCCCCATGGTGACCCAAAAGGAAAATTTAAAGGGAAAGAAGCAGATCATGGCAAGAAACACAAGAAAAAGTCCCTGCAAACCGTTGATGGTGAGCATATCCAGGCGATCCCGCACCACCTTGGATCTGTTTTGGGTTGTGGTAAAGGAGACATTGGGTGGGGCCTGGAGACGTTCCTTATCAAGAAATGCGTTCACCGCATCCAGAATCCGCAAGGCATCCTCAGCCTTGGTCTTGTTGATCTGGAGCATTCCGGCCCGTTTTCCGTTAAAAAATATTTTGTTCTCTTCATCAATATAACTGTCGGAAATGCGCGCAATCTCGCCCAGGCGGATTTCTGCCCCATCCGGGTTGGAGATAATCACCAGGTTGGAAAGTTCCCCAATGCTTCGGCGCTCTTCGGCAAATCGGATCAGGATATCCTTATCCTTTGTTTCCAGGCTTCCTGAGGGCATGTCAATGCTCTGGGATGTGATCACAGCCTGGATATCAGATATTGACAATCCCAGGCGCATCATCTGATAGGTGGGAATTTCAATGAGAAACTCATGATCGGAAAATCCTAATAATTCCACCTGGGAAACAAGATCCAGCTGTTTGAGACGATCTTTCAGGGATTCGCAGTAAAGTTTCAGATGCAGATCACTCATGGGACCGGTGACGGCAACGGAGATCACTTGATCGGTGCGGTTGATGCGTTTTATGATCAGATCTTCCACTTCCCCAGGAAAATCGCTGATGGCCTCCACATCGGTCTTGATGTCATTGAAGAACTCCATGACATCTTTGCCCTCCATCATCTCCACCACCACAGTGGCCCTGTTTTCCCGGGCCGTGCTTTCGATGCGATCTATGTGGTTCACCTCTTCGATGGCATCTTCAATGCGGCGACACACCGCTGATTCCACATCTTCTGCTGTGGCACCGGGGTAGATGGCTGAAATCTGAACGGCATCCACGGAAAAATCAGGAAAGGTCTCCCGTCGAAGATCCTTCACCGTCATGAAACCCAGGATAATAAAAAGCAGCATCATCAGGTTGGATGCGGTGGGGTGTTTACAGAGAAAGGCGATGCCTTTTTTAATGCTGTTCATCTCATCCCTCCTTTCCGGAATTTGTGGGAGGTTGCTCTTTTTCCGGTTGGGACAAAGAGTTAAAAAGAGCATGCCCGGCGGCTGTGGTCTGGATACGCCGGGCCGTTTCTTTGTCCTGTATGGGATTGAGCAACATGCCTTCAATGGCAGGCACCAGATCACTTATCACCAATGTTTCTCCAGGGGTGATCATGGGGTGGATTGAGTTAAGATCATTTTCAGAATCATCTGAAAAATCATTGGAAGAGAGTACTGCCAGATCTCCGGCAACCCATGCCACCTCAACTTTTTTGATTTTTAAACGATTATCTGTACCTGCAATATAGATTCGCCCTTCATGGACGGCTGTGGCCGGAACCACAAGCTGATCCGGTATCATGCGGCCTCTAAGCTCCACCTCCACATACATATTGGTTAAAAGCGGTGGCCTTTTGCCGGGGATGATATTTTTATAAGGGTCATCCACTGTTACGTAAATGGTCAAAGCCCCGGTGGTGGGGTCCATGGATTCACTGGTGCGGGAAAAATGCCCCTGCCAGGAGATTTTCTGGGTGTTGCTGGGAAAACGAACCATTGCCGTGATACCGATGGCTTTACGGATGGACTCCATATCCAGCTCTCCGGGGGTGAATGGACGCGCCATTCTGGGCAGCAATGTCATGAAGGTTCGGGGGGAAATCTGCACCGGAATTTCAGCGCTGTGGATGCTTTCCGCCTTTAACATCAGAGAACCTGTGGAAGCGTATTGGTTAAGCTCCACATTGACCTGTGACAGTCGGCAGTCAAAGGGGGCAATGATTTCTGTTTTGGCCACATCAAGCTGTCGTTCCGTTACGGTGAGTTCTCCTGCGTCCTTGCGGGCCAGTAAATCCCGCCGCTGGGCCGGAAAAAGATTTAAACTGTTTTGCAGGTTGTTCACTGTGGTCTGCTGGGCAAGAAAGCGTTTTTCTTCACTTTCAACGTCGGACTCGGAAAGATATCCCTTTTCAAACAACCCCCGTTTTCTTTTCAACTCCTGGACCGAGATATTTAATGAGCGTTTTTCAATGTCAAGCAATCGCCGGGTGTTTTTCCGGGATTGTTCCAGTTCTTTGAGCTGGGCATCAATACTCATGACATCTGCTTTTCCCCGGGATTCGGCAAGGCCGTAGGTGGCGGTGTCAATGCGGAGCAGGACCTGGCCTTTATTGATGAAAAATCCTTTTTTCAGATCTTTATGCATTTCCACCACTTTGCCGCTCACTTCACAGATGGCTTCCCAGGTCTGGCTGGGTTCCACATAGCCGTATGCCACGGCCCGGGGAAGAAATTTAGTTTTCTTCAAAGGGATAACCCGAACGGTGCGGACCCGTTCCTTTGATTCCAGGCGTATGGGTGCTTCTTTGTTCTTTTTTATCTGCACAAATAAAATCACCCCAACGATAATGGGGACAATGATCACTATCTTTTTTAATATGGCACCGATTTTCATGGCGATTCCTTTTTATAATGGTCATGTCCTCACGAACACAACAAATATAGAAAATGGTATTATACCGCCGTCCCCCCGACGGGCAATGGGCCCGGACCGGAACTGTAGACAGCTCAATTGTCCGGTTCCTATTGCCCATCGGGGTGGCGGCTCTGCTGAAGTAACCTTGGAAGTTACCTTCTCATATAAAAAATAAAGGGTGTTGAAACGGATCGTTTTTTCAGGGCAGCATTGCCGTTGATTTAAGATTAATATGATGTTTTTCCAGGGTATTACCCACGGCCTGGTGGAGCGATATTAAGGCAGTCTGGCAGGCAATGAGTGCATTTATTTCCAAATTTCTTGCATCGGTGAAATCCCGCTGGTAGAGAAGAACATTGTAGCTTGTGGACAGGCCGTTTCTAAATTTCACCTGCTCAGCATCCAGGGCTTCCTCTGCGTAACGACTCGCAGTCTGGGCCGTCTCATAGCCTTTTATGGCAGCTTCAAGATCCCTGAGTGCTGTGCGGACATCCAGGATGATTCGAGATTTGACAGCATCTCTGCTGATTTGAAGTTGTTTTTTATTTAATTTTGCCGCTGCATAATTTGCTTTATCTCCCTTAAGCCCCCAGGGAAATTTCAGGGTAACTCCCAAACTGCCGGAGTAATAATTTTGATAATTGTCTGTTTCAAGGGCATTTTTGTCTGGGTGGGCATCATTGATGGCAATGGCGGCGGAAAGATTCAGCTCCGGTTTGGTCTGGTTTTCAAAATAGACAAGATCTGTGTCGGCTGACTCAAGGTTGATGGCGGTGGTTTGATAGTCAGTGCGCAATGCCAGGGCCAGGTCAATCAATTTTTTTTCATTAAATTTTTCCTTGTCCATGCCGGGAATTGCGGGAAGGGTCAAACAATTCAAGGTGGCATGGGGGCAGGTTTCTCCATAAATATAATTGAGCAGGGCATCCTTTGAATTCAGCACATTGTTTTGCGCGATGATGATGTCTGTTTCCCTGGTTGCCACTTCCGATCTGGCCTGGAGGATGTCAAGCCGGGCTGCACTTCCCATTTTTACCCTTTCTTTTACCTCTTTGATTAGTCGGCGGGCAAGTTCCAGGGATTTTTCATAAACTGTAAGGGACTCAAGGGCGCTGTAATAGCTCCAGTAAAGGCGCTGGGCCTGGGAAAGCGTATCAATCACTTCCTGCTTGAGTTCAATTTTTGATTTCCGATGGTTATTTTTTGCAAGGGTGATGTTCCGTGTGACAACCTTCTGCCCGCTGTTTTTCATCAGCGGATGGCTGATGGTGGCTGTACTTTGGACATAACTGCCCCCGGTATTTTTGTTTATGTCAGTTTCAGCATCATTGTCTGCGGCTTCAAGGCCCAGGGAAACCACTGTTCCCGTTTCCAACAGCCTGGAAATCGAAGCTTTGGTTGAAAATTGCAGGGAACTTTTGTCTGTGGGTTCGTTCCAGCTTTCCTGATTGGTGGAGCGACCTTCAATGCTCACTTCCGGATCAAAGATTGATTTTGCCACCTGGATATTTTTTTTTTCTTTAAGCGGTTCCATGCGGGAGGCTTTTAAGGCATGATTGTGTTCCAGAGCAGTTGTCATCACTGTTTCAAGATCAAGGTTCAACCTCTCTGGGTGTTCCGGTTCAGATGCATTTGAAAGCGTGGCAAAAATCAGTGATGCACACAATATCATCATTGTCATAAGGTTTCTTGTGACGGTTTGTTCTCTTATCTGCATGGCATCCATTTTATTTTTATTTTCCGGCAGTTTCATTTTATGGATTCTCCATTCCCGAGGTGACAAATTTAATTAATTCTTCGGTGATGACTGAAAGGTCTACTTTATGGGGAATAACTGTATTTTTTTCAGGGTTTTGATTCATCATTTTTAACATTCGAATGGTGTGAACCATGGAACCGATGGCAAACATGAACCGCATGAAAACCACCTCTTTGGAGAGCCTGGGAAGTGACTCACAAAGGGGATGATAAAATTTCATCAATGTGGGCTGCATCAGCTTTATAAAACAATTTCTTTCAACCCCGTTGGATTCCATGGTGCATCGATTAACTATAATGAAAAAATCCAGTGACTCTGGTGTGTTATCTATAAATTCCAATGTGGGTTCAATAAATGCCAACAGGAGTTCTTCCACGCTGGGCAGGGTGTGTCTTGCTTTTGCAGTTTTAATCACCCGGTGCATCCGGTGTTCCCGGATTTCATTGAGCGGGGTGATGCGTCTTTTAAGGATTGCTTCAAAAAGTTTATCTTTGGAACCGAAATGATAACTCACGGCAGCCAGGTTAACACCGGCTTTGGCGGTGATTTCCCTCAGTGAGGTACGGTCGTAACCATTTTGTGCAAAAAGACGCTCGCCGACATCCAGGATTTTGTTTTTGGTATTGGGTTCAGACATGGTATTCACCTTGAAAAAAAAAATAATTTAAACGTTTGTTTGAATTGATTTATAATTCAAACAAACGTTTAAATCAAGTATTATAATGTCGGTCAAATGACTCGATACCGGATTTAAGCCCACAATACACTGAAAATGGGGATTTTATTGTTTTTGATGCCTTGATTTGATATTACCCCGTCAATAATAATTATTTTAAGGAAAGGCAACATTGACGGACAGAAAAAAAAAGCAGCTGATCGTTTCGATCATGCCGAATCAGGCCCTGGGGCTTGAATGGGAAACAACGAAGAATAAGATCACACCGGAACAGGCCAAATTTCAGGACAAAATCCACCACAATTTTACCACCCAGACAAAAAAATGGTTGTTCTATCTGGGATTTACAATCCCTTCGGTTCAGCTCTCCCCGTCCCTGGATTATTTTATCCGTTTTGCCAATGATTTTGTTGTGGCGCTGTCAAGGGTGCCCGAACTTGAGACCTTACGCCATGAGGCCTTTGTTGACATGCCTTTTGGAATTTGCCAGAATTTTCTCTCAGCCCGTCCCATGATGGTCGGGGCTGAATATGTGACCCGGGAAATGCTGGAACAGCTTTGGCAGGGATTCAATGAAACCTTTGCCCGGGACATTAAAGCCTTTGACGGACGGGTCAGTGACTATTTTAACGAACAGAACCCGGATCTTCATCCGGCCGGTCGGGTTTTTTTTCATCTGGTGGAAAATAGAAATCAGGCCCTGCCTTTTGCTTTCATGGCCACCTACTCGGCCGGTATGGGTAGTAACGGCAAGCCAAAACACCTGCCCTTAAAGCATGCCATTGAAAGCCACGACGATGCTGCGCTGCTCAACCTGTTGTCCACGGTGTATAAAGCCGGTGAAAGCAGTCAGATCGTGGCCGATCTCATTGATTCTGGCGAATTATTCCATCCCCTGGCCTGGGATGCGGATGATGCATTCCAGTTTTTAAAGGAAATTCCGGACTACGAGGGTGCCGGGGTGATCTGCCGGATTCCGGACTGGTGGAAACCCGGTTCATCCAAAACCGGTGTGACTATCTCCCTGGGAGATAAAAAGCCGTCCCTGGCCGGACTGGGTGCCATCCTTGATTTTAAAGCCGGTATCGCCGTGGGAGATCTGGAATTTACCCGGGAAGAAATCAATAAAATCCTGGAGGAAAGTCGGGGACTGGCCTTTATCAAAAACAAATGGGTGGCCGTGGACCCGGAAAAACTTAAAAAAGCCCTGGAAGCCTGTGACCGAATCCAGGACATGGCCGAAGCGGGCATGACCCTTGGCCAAGCCATGCGGGTCCGGTTGAATCCGGAAAAAATGCTGGGCCGTACGGTTCCCGGTGTGGATATCAGTGTGTCCAACGGCACATGGCTGGCATCTGTGATCAAGAAGATGCAGGAACCTGAAATCGTGAATACGGTTCTCCCGGGAAAGGGGTTTAAAGCCCAATTGAGGGAGTACCAGTCCAAGGGGCTGAACTGGCTTAATTTTCTTCATACCCATCGATTGGGCGGCTGCCTGGCCGACGATATGGGGCTTGGAAAAACCATCCAGATTCTGGCCCTGCTGTCCACTTTTACTAAGAAGACAAAATTCCGGGCCAGCCTGCTGGTGGTGCCGGCATCTTTGATTTCCAATTGGGAAAGTGAAATCAACCGTTTTTTCCCCGGGCTTAAAATCTACGTGGCCCACCCCGGTTTTAACCGTTCAAAGACATCCCCAAATGGAAAAAAAGAGCAAAAATCCAAAGAGCTTAAACTGCCTCAAAGCCAGTTGAATCGGCTGGATCTGGTCATCACCAGCTACACACTGGTTAAAAGATATCCATGGCTGGGCCGGTACAACTGGAACTGCCTGATCCTGGATGAAGCCCAGGCCATTAAAAATCCCGGCACCCAGCAGACCCGGGCTGTGAAAGCACTGCCCGCTGCCCACAGGATTGCCATGACCGGAACCCCGGTGGAAAACCGGCTGTCTGATCTGTGGTCTTTATTTGACTTTTTAAATCCAGGGCTTTTGGGCAGCAGGACTGAATTTTCAAAATTTGCCAAAACCCTGAAAGACAATCCCAAGGGCTATGCCAGGCTTCGGCAGCTGGTCTCCCCGTATATTCTGCGACGCCTTAAAACCGACAAAACCGTGATCTCGGACCTGCCGGACAAGGTGGAGATGAAAACATTTTCGGATTTAAGCCCCAAACAGATCGTGCTGTACCAAAAAGCGGTCAATGATCTGGCAGATAAAATAGAAAACAGTGAAGGCATTCAGCGAAAAGGGCTGGTCTTGTCATCGCTCATGCGGTTTAAACAATTATGTAACCATCCGGACCAGATCACCGGCACCGGAGATTTCAAGGCGGTTCACAGCGGCAAATTTCAACAGCTGGGCCGGATTTGTGAGACCATTTATGAAAAAAGAGAGCGGGTTCTGGTCTTCACCCAGTTCAAGGAGATGACCCAGCCCCTGCAGGCCTTTTTGGAAACCATTTTCCACCATCCGGGTGTTGTGCTCCATGGCAGTGTTTCTGTGACCAAAAGAAAAAAGCTGATCCAGACATTTCAAGGTGAAACCTACTGCCCGTTTATGGTACTCTCCCTTAAGGCCGGTGGCGTGGGACTCAATTTGACCCGGGCCAACCATGTGGTCCATTTTGACCGATGGTGGAACCCGGCTGTGGAAAACCAGGCCACGGACAGGGCGTTTCGCATCGGACAGACCCAAAAAGTGCTGGTACACAAATTTGTGACCCGGGGTACCATTGAAGAAAAGATTGATCAGATGATCAGTGAAAAGCAGGCACTGGCCGATCATGTGGTGGCCCCCACCGGGGAGACCCTGGTCACGGAGATGGATGATAAAAAACTCATGGATCTGTTTCGATTGAGCCTGCCGGATTGAGCCCCGAGCAAAGCCTTTTGAGGAAAAAAAATATGCATTATCACTATCCGAAATATGTCAGCGTGGCGGAAAAAAAGGCAAAGGCAGAACGAAAGCTTGCCGCCCTGAAAAAGAAAAACCCCAATATTAAACCCGTTGTCATTGAAGGCCGGGCCATTGCTAAAACCTGGTGGGGGAAGGCCTGGAATGAAAATCTTGAGCGGTATGCAGATTACGCCAATCGCATTGGTCGGGGCCGAAGTTATGTCCGTCACATGGCTGTGCTGGATCTCCAGATTTCCCCCGGCAAAATCATGGCCATGGTGTCTGGCAGCGGTTCATCCCCCTACAAAGTCACCATCACCATCAAACCCATTCCCCAATCCGACTGGAACCGTATTAAACAGCAGTGCAAAGGAAAAATGGACAGCCTGAAAAAATTGATGGCCGGCAAGTTTCCCAAGGCCCTTGAAGACGTGTTTACCCAAAAGGGTAAGGGCCTGTTCCCGGCACCCAAGGAGATCAGCCTGAACTGCTCCTGCCCGGACTGGGCCGTGATGTGTAAGCATGTGGCAGCTGTGCTCTACGGTGTCGGAGCCAGGCTGGACCGGGACCCGTCCTTATTTTTTATGTTGAGAAAGGCCAATGTCAACGATTTGGTCTCTGAAAGCGTTAAAGAAAGCAAAAAAGACCTGCTGAACCGGTCCCAAAACAAATCCTCACGGATCATTAAAGATGACGCGGGTTTGTCAGCTCTGTTTGGGATTGATTTGGATGATGCCGATGCTTTGGCCCCTTCAACCGGTTCAACACAGACGTCAGCATTGAAAAAGCCGTTAAAGAAACCGGTCCGCAAGCAGCCCCGGAAAACAACATCAAATGCCAAAGCAGCAGCCAAACCTAAATCCAGTGGGACTAAAATTTCAGGAAAAACCCCTGGAAGAATAAAGGATGTCGCCGGAGTTGAAACCCTGTTTAAACGTCGGACAAAAAGCTTGACCCAGGTGGCCGAAGTCATTGAAAAATCGGACATGCCCCCGCAGAAGGTCCGGAATATTGTGTTTGCCCTTGTCAATCAGGGTAAATTGGAACGGGTTTCCCGGGGCGTATACAAATGGGTGAGATGATTTTTTTAAAAAAAGGGAATATGATGGTGATGCATCCTTGTAAACAGCAGGAAAACATGAAGCTGGACTCTCCTGAATTTTTTACTTTCCGGGTTTCACAAACAGCCACAACCAGAGAACAACAGCACAGGCAATTGCGACGAGCCCAAACAATGACAGGCCGAAAATTTGGGGGGATGCCTTTAAACTAAAGAGAAGGGAAGATGCAATAATCAGGGAGGAAATAATCAAAGACACCGAACGTTTATGATTCTCCCGTTGATAAGCTCCCAGGATTTTTTCCAGTTTCTGGATATCGAACCCCAGGACAAATTTGCCCTTTCGGGCCTGGCGGATGATGGCAATGCTGTCCCGGGGAATTTCCCGGAGCAGCTGAAGGGATTCCAGAGAAAGGCTGGATAAATCTGCGGTGATGCGTGACAGGGATATGCGTTCAATTTTCTTTTTTTTGATAAACGGTGCAGCATATTCAACCATGTCAAAATCCGGATCAAGTTTTTGGGCAACCCCTTCCACCGCAGCAAAGGATTTCATCATCAAAAAAGTATCGGGATAGAGCCGAAGCTTGTGTCTGGCAGTAATTTTTAAAAGATCCTGCAGTAATCGTCCCACGTTAATATGTTTTAAAGCCTTGGTCAGATATTGGGCGATGAATGTGGAGATATCCCGTTCCAGAAAACGCATATCCGGCTCATCATCATATTCGGTGAGTTCCAGCAGGTAATGGCAGGTTGCTGACGAATTTTCAGTGACAACACTTGCGATCAGGTCAATAAAGACTTCCCGTGCCCGGCGATCCATGAACCCCATCATTCCAAAATCCACAGGCCCCAGCACATTATCAGGCAGTACAAAAAGGTTGCCCGGATGAAGATCAGCATGGAAAAAACCATACTCAAACACCTGCTTTAAAATCAGGTCTGCTCCCCGTTGGGTTAATAATTTTCGGTCCATGCCGTGTTCATCCAGGGTGTCTGTCTCTGAAATTTTGATTCCCTGGATGTACTCCATGGTTAACACGGTTTCTGTGGTTATATCCAGATAAACCCTGGGAATATGGATGGTGGAATCAAACACAAACTGCCGGGCCACCCTTTCCATATTGGATGCTTCCAGGGTGTAATCCAGCTCTTTTTCCAGGGTTTCTGCAAATTCTTCAACTATTTTTACGGGTCGAAAAAAGGATAGATCTTCAATGTGCCGTTCCATCAAAGTGGCCAGGTGGTTCATGATTTCAAGATCCACAATGATGTGTTTTCTGATATCAGGCCGCTGGATTTTAACGGCAACCCTTTCACCGGTTTTTAATTTTGCCAGATGAACCTGGCCGATGGATGCCGAGGCAAAGGGTTTTTCTTCCATGAAAACAAAAGGACTTTCTTTATCTGAAAAGGCCTTGGTCAGATTTTTTTTTACATCGGAAAATGAAAATTCCGGGACATTGTCCTGGAGCTTTTCAAGTTCAAAAATATATTCCAATGGAATAAGATCCGGGCGGGTGGAAAGGATTTGACCAAACTTAATAAAGGTGGGACCAAGTTCTTCAAAAAGAAGTCTTATGCGTTGGGACTGGGTTAAGGGTTCAAGCCATGGGGGTTTATCCTTTGAGATCATCTTAAGACCGATTTCAAGGTATTGATCAATTTTCAAGGCTTCAATAATATTGCCAAAACCATACTTAAAGATAATGGTTAATATCTGACGGTAACGGTTGATGTTCCGGTATGTACGGCCCACCACATCAAAATCTCTCAATGTCAGCATAAAAATTTAAATTTCCGATCAGAAAATATGTTTTTGTAATTAAACAAGTTCCTGGGCCTTTTTTCCATAAAGCAGATTCCGATGATTGAACCTTTAATAACAAAACTCAACTTTCGGTGTTCGCATTTCGTGGTGGGGTCACCCCGTCGGCACACTGAGCCCATAGGTACATTTAAAAATGCCAGCTTTGAAATGAAGCCCGAAAGTTGAGTAACAAAACCAATGGGCCGGTTTTGCTCCGGTAAAATTTCCATTTTTTATAAATCCTCAATCCGTTCAAATGGGTATTGCAACCATTGATTTAGGAACTATGTATTTTATACCTGTGAGGATAAAATTAACTATACCGTATATTGGTCAGTGGAGCAAGACAGTCCTTGGTGTGCCCGGAAATGGAACTGAGAAATGCCTTGACATCAATGACGCACTGCATCATATTTGTAGTTATGACACAATGCGTTATTTAAAGTTTGCGTTTTAAGTATAGTTTCACAGGAGAAATAAAAATGACGACCAAAACAACTGAAAATAAATCCAGGTTTTATGTTGCACAAAGTATTCGCGATGCAAAGGAAAAAATTCAGGAAAAAATCAAAACCTATAATGAGAAGTATATGAAGGAACAACTTGAAACCGGACGTGGGTTCATCCATGAATTTAAATCAGATCCCGTTAAAACAGTTGATGACCTCATTGGTGACAGCCACAATGTCATTCAAAAAATAAAATCCGCCCGCATGGAAATATTGCAGAAAAAAATGGATACAACAAAAAAAGATGTTCATCGGCAATTGGAAAAAATCAATAAGACGACTCACACCGTATGTAAGGGAATTGAGGGTGACGCAAAATTGATTGCAGAGGATTTGCTTGATTTGGGGAAGAAAAATCTGGATAAAATGTCCCTGAAAAAAAAGATTGAAAAAAAGATTTTCCAAGGCATTGATGCCATTCCTGAAAAATTGAACATTCCTTCAAAAAAAGACATTGATGATTTGCGGAACAGTATTAACAGGGTTAATCAAAAGCTCGACGGTCTTAATAAAAAATAATTTGCAGACGCAAGATGCTTAGCCCATAGTGCAACGTTAAATCTTAATTTTAGGATAGCTGATTTTGAACCGGCAGGAAGTGCGCTGCTTTGGAAGATTATCATCCTAAATTTCAGACTTGACTCTGCAATAGTTTGGAATTATCGGGAGGGAGTGATGTTAAAAATAAAAAAATATTCAAATGGAAAATATTTCGACACTGAAGTAAAAGAGTATATCAAGTCAGAAACCCTGGCTGCAATGGTTAACAACGGAGAAAAAATTCAGGTTGTCTTGGCCAGAACAGGTAAAGATATCACCGAACAGGTCATTGAACAGCTCTCCGGAAAAGAAGAGCGGAAAAAAGAGGGGGGGGGTGCCCCAACAGATAAAGTGATGAAATGGGTGGGCGAAATCATTGATTCAAAAATAGACAAAGTAATGGACATTATAAAATTACCCACCCGGGAGCAGGTTGCCGGTCTGGAAGCAACCATCAAAGAATTAAATGATAAAATTGATGCATTGTCACAGGAGAAAACAATAAAAGAGAGTTTTGCTTCTCCAGAAGGCCAAGAGAAATCGGTGACAGAAAAAACTGTGGATGCGAAAAAAGTGCAAGCAAATGAGAAAATTCCAGATAATAAACTGATGGCTGACAAAAAGGTGGGGATAAAAACTGTATAGACCTTTTGGGTTTTTGAGGATGACATGCACCGCATCAAAAAATATGCAAATAGAAAGCTTTACGACACCACAGATAAGAAATATATTTCCAGAACACATCTTTCTGAATTGATCAGACAGGGCCGGGATATCGTTATAATTGACAATGAAACCGGAGAGGACTTAACCGCATCCATTGTTTCAGGCCTCATCGCCACCACAAAGGGGAAAGCCGGTGGGGCGGTTTCATCCAGCGTATTGATTCAATTATTCAGAAAAGGCGGGAATGCCTTGACCGATTATGCCAAAAAATATGTCTCTTTCTGGCAAAAATCATTTACCATGGCTGAAGAAGAAATTGACGACATGGTCAAAGCTCTTGTGAAAAGTAAAGAAATCTCAAAATCCGAGGGCGTTCGATTAAAAAAAGAGGTCATTGGCTTTAGCACCGCTTTAAAGGAGTGGATTTCAGACACCATTGACAGGCGGTTAAACGAACTTTTGGCTGGAACTAATCTTGCCACCAAAGACCATGTGGCAGAGTTAAATTTAAAGATCACCACCCTGGAAAGAAAATTAAAAATCCTGGAGAATGAACAATTGAGGCGTGCAGAGGCGGTATCCAAAGAACAATAACAGGACAATTTCAAGTCTTATCCGCCAACAACCTGCAAACCATATTTATGAGGTCACAAAAACATATGAATAACGGGCATCCATCATATGAGCCAAAAAGTAGTTTACACTTTTTTGAAAATTTTTCCTCAAAATGGGGACATTGTTCTTAAAAGTGTAAACCATAAATGAAGCATGCCGAATAACGATATTAAAGGCCGATATAACGAAATCATAGCCGGTGCACCGGGGGAGAGTAAGTCATGACTGCCATTGAATTTTTCCATGGGATGATGCCGTGAAAAGGGCATTGATATTGGCCGGTGGGGGGGCCAGGGGGGCTTTTCAAATGGGGGTCTGGAAATATCTCTCCCAGAAAAACTGGACACCTGACATTATCTGCGGTACTTCCGTGGGGGCCATAAATGCCGCAGGCATTGGTTCCGGCCTGGATGTTCACACATTGATTCGGCTGTGGACCACCTACAATCGCAGAAAAATATATCGCCTCAACTTGATTCCTTTTTTATGGTATTTGTTATCGGGTCGGGCATTAAAGCCCCTTTTGGATATCCGGCCCATGCAGTCCATGATTTTAGATTATATTGATTTTAATTGTTTAAAAAATAACCCCACAAAGGTGGTGATTTCCACCGTCAATCTTGTGACATCCCGTCCCTGCTTTTTTGATAATTCAGAAATAAAACTGGAACATATCATGGCATCCAGTGCCATGCCCATCCTTTTTCCCTGGCAATATATAGACGGAGTTCCCCACTGGGACGGCGGAACCATGGCAAACATTCCTTTGCAGGCAGCAGTGGATTTTGGTGCGGATGAAATTATTATTGTGCTGCTTTCACCCGTTGGCCACACCTCCCAGCCGTTGCCTGACAATGTTCCCACGGCATTGGAGGTTGTTTTTGAGCAATTTCTTTCTGGGTCCTATCACAATGCACTCATGGCCAATGGGTATGAAGACGGGGCATTTTCATCTTTTTTGTTAGAACGGACAAAAAAAGATAAATCCTGTGACTTGCATGCCGGACAACCCAGAATTATAACCCTGGCCCCCGGAAAAATGCTGGGTTTTAAATCTTTGTTGAGTTTTTCTGTATCCCAGGCACAAGAGCTCATTGATGAAGGGTATAGAACGGCACATACCCATTTAAAATCATTCATAAAATAAAAATATGATTTCCTATTATTTTGAGTCTTCCCTTTCAATTAAACCTGGGGGGGTGGTCACAAGCTGGGGAAACTGTAATTATTTGAACCTTTCATCGGAACGTTTATTTTTCACCTGTTCATCACTGGCTTGCATCCAGCCAGAAGCACAATCATCCACGAAATCAAATTTTTTAATATATGGCTTAATATCCAATAATGGGGTTCCATCAAGGATATCAATGCCCTTCACAAAAACTTTATTACCTTCCACCTTTATTAATTGGACGATAGATATTCCAATATGATTGGGTCTTAGCGGAGAACGTGTTGAAAAAACCCCCCTTTTTTTATCATCCATAAAGGGAACTACATGCAGCTCGGTTCGTGTTGCCATATGAAAACTATATAAAAGATATATATGGCTGAAACCGTCAAGATCTTGCAACCCTTCGATATATTTTTCGTCCACTGTCACATGTCCGACAAACTCGGATGCGCCTTTGGGTTGAATGGGCATGTCCTGGATTGATTTATGGGGAGAATGTATTGTTCCTATTGGATTGATGGTATGCATTTGGGGGTTCCTTTGTTATATTAATGCTGACCGTTAGATTTTGATTGTAAGAATAGTATATGATAGATTAATCCTGTTATTAAAAGGGGGTGAAAGTAAACTTTTGCCCGCCAATGGTGGCTTCATACATTAATCCTCCTATTGTATGAACAAAGACAGCCATTCCCTTATAATAACTTACATCTGCCTGCTCACCTGTGGCAGGTCCGGCGCTGGCTCCGGCAGTGGCTCCTTCTGTTCCTGCTTTTGCTTGGGCACCTGCTGTAATTGCCACTGCTGATGCAGAGGCATCAAACTCAAAACTCCCACTGGTGAATTCTCTGTAGGACCGTTGGTCTTGAAAAAAGATGATTTGGCTGAATGCTTGTCCTCCAAATTGGAATCCTATACTCACCTTTGCAAGAGACGTTGTGCCAGTGGCTTTCCCGCGTTTATATACTTTCCCCTTTCCATAGGCTCCACCAATTCCGAAGCCGCCCTTTCCAATAGTGGGGAAGACAGCATATCCATAGCAATTCTTGAAAAATGGTTGAACCATTTTGGATTGTTTAAAAACTGAAATCGTTTTTGAATAAGAATTGGCCGTTGCATTGCCAGAAAAGCAGAATAGAAGGAAAAGAACGAATATAAACAGTTTTTTAAAAAAAATCATAGAAAACCTCATTTTACCAAAATTAATTCTAATTCCATCAACACACTAATTATCCAGATTTATTGCTTGTAAGTGTTTGTGCTACGCCCGGTATGGGGAGGATAAATTTATGGATTTAAATCCCCTTAAGAGATTTACTGCTAACACAAATATCCACCGAAAACAAGGGCAGAAATGTGAGTGATCGTCTGAAGGAAGATGAGTGCCCATAAGGAAAATTGAAAATGGAATGGTAGTTTTTTCCCCCTATATTCTCCATGTTTTTTAACCATTGTTATTTTTTTGAATTGCCTTAATTTTAGATTAATTCAGGAAATGATATTGTGAGAAATAACGTGATAACTTAATAATTACATGAAGTAAAACAATGAAAAACAAAGTAGGTTAAAAAGGTGATATCATGGAACAAAATTCAAGATATATATCTATTGTAATTTTGTCTGTTTTACTGGGCATTCTGATGACAGCTTCTTTTTCCATGGCAAATTCTATTGGGATGGATGAAAAAATTGAACAGCTCAATGATAATGATAAATGGATAGAACCTGCAAATATGGTGAATTTCTCTGAAAGTAAGGGGAAACTTTTTTCAAGTATATCGAATTCGTTCGTTATGGAGTCAGGTTTTCAAAGGAATCATATGGATACACGGATTGTCCTTACAGAGATTGACAGCATCACTGAACTTGCAGATGAACCCCTCAATTGCCGTATTGATAAAAATTCAAAAACAGCTGGATTAATGATATGTAATATCAATGGAACAAATGACGGTGATTCTTTTTTTAAATTTAAATCAATGAAATCAAGAAAAACTTTTCAGATTTTTCCAGAAGTCCCGTATTTTTAAGCATGTGTAATTTTTTATAATTTCGTTGAGCAGATTGGGTGGGAAGGTGCGGTTGTAGGATGAACCGGAAGTCAGAAGACCTGCCTGAACAAAATGGTTTATTTCTCGTGGCCAGAGAAAACCATAATATAATTTTAAAGGATGAAAACGGATATCCTCAACCAATTTTGTATTGGTTGAGGATTTTTTTTTCTATTAAGCTATATGTGAGCCTTTTTATCTTTGATTTTCTGATGCTTGGGGGCATACCGGTTTAATGTGGTATAAAATGAAAAAAATATTACTGACTCCATCTGCTCGGACCAATTGTAAAGACAAAGAACTGATTACCTTTCCTCAGTCCATTGGTACAGGGAGTATTGAAATTTTTCACTTGAGTTACTTTACCAAATAGACGATTTCGTTAAAAAACAAACAAGAATTTCGAATTTTTTTTTATGACATCACCCGTCCAGTAAAATAAAAGGCTTACCCGACCGGGGATGCTGATCCACAAGAACCGGTGTTTTATACACCGTTTCAATGTATTCTTTGGTAATAACATGTTCTGGAGAACCGGTGCAAAAAACCTCCCCGGCCTTGCCGTTTAACAGAATCAGCCGGTGGGCATACTCACTTGCCAGATTCAGGTCATGCAGTACCATGATCACCGACAGGTTAAATTTCCGGTTTAGACGTCTAATTTGATTTAAAATCACCGCCTGGTGGGTAATGTCCAGGTGGGAGGTGGGTTCATCAAGTAAAAGCAGGTCCGGCTCCTGCACCAGGGCTCTGGCAATGGCTGCCAATTGCTGCTGCCCACCGCTGATGGCATCCATGGATTTTTCTGCAAGATGCCCGATGCCAAGCAGTCCCAGAGTCTCTTTTACCTTGTCAACATCCGCTTTTCGTTCAAAAAACTGATATCGTTTAAAATAGGGCAACCGCCCCATGAGCACATAGGCAGACACCGTCATGGGAGGCATGTCAATGGTTTGGGATACCCGGGCCACGGTTCTTGAGATGCGGGATCGGGATAATTTGCCAATCTCTTCTCCCTTGATGAAAATATTGCCCTGCCGGGGTTTGAGCACGCCGCACAGGGTTTTGAGCAAGGTGGTTTTTCCTGACCCGTTGGGGCCTATGATGCTTATGATTTCTCCATTTTGTGCCTCAAAAGAGATATTCTTGAGCACCGGGGTTTTTCCGTATCCACAGTAAAGATGGTCTGCCGTTAATATGGGGGCCTGGTCATTCATGAGATGGCTCGCTTTCGGGTTAATACATAAATAAACACCACACCGCCGATGATGCCGGTGATTACCCCCACAGGTAACTCCAGAGGAGATATGATGGTGCGGGCAATGACATCACACAGGGTGAGAAATGACGCTCCGGCCAGAAATGACCCCAACAATAAAATTCGATGATCCGACCCCACGGTCATGCGCATGAAGTGGGGTACAATAAGCCCTGCAAACATGATGATCCCCCCCACAGACACACTGAGGCCGGTGAGAATGGAGGCGGTGACAAAGAGCACTTTCTTAGATAACTCAATGTTAATACCAAGGTTCATGGCCTCTTCTTCCCCCAGGGACAGGGCATTTAAATCCAGACAGAAAAAAAGCGAAATGATAAGCCCGGCAACAGAGCCGATACAGCAGATGCGAATCAATGTGAGATTGGTTTCATCCAGGGAACCCATAATCCAGAACACAATGGTCTGCAGCTCATCACTCTTGGACACGGCCATGAGCAGCATTACAAGGGAAGAACACACAAAGCTGATCATCACCCCGGTGAGCAGCATGGTATCAGTCTTGACCATGCCGGTCTTGATGCTGATGAGATAAACCAGGGTGATCACGGTGAGGGCACCTAAAAAACCAGACAAAGGATAGGCAATGATGCCCATGATCAGATGCCATTTAAAAAGGATGTTCAGACACACCCCAAGGGATGCTCCACCGGAAATACCAAGGGTGTAGGGCTCCACCAGGGGATTTCTGAAAAGTCCTTGCAAAATAGCCCCGGCAAGGCTCAATGCCCCGCCTGTGGCAATGCCAAGGAGGATGCGGGGCATGCGGATTTTAAATAAAATATTGTAATCAGTGCTTCCCCGGCCATGGAAAATAATACCGGGAATGTCTTTTATGGCAATACCTGCACTTCCTGTGCAAAGGGCCACGGCACACACAACAAAGAGCAGAATCACCAGAAAGACGAGGACCCAGGCCCAGGTGATGAATCGAGAGCGTCCCATGTTACCCCTTAAAATCCAGTGACGGGTGAAGCAGCCGGGCGATCTCTTTTACCCCTTTGACAAAAATCAGAGGGGTGGGGCTACAGATAATTTCTGAATCCAGAAGATGGATGGCGTTGTGTTGCACCGCTGCCATGGTGTCAAATTTCATCCATTGCTGTTTTTCCGTAATGCCTGCGGATTTGCTGGAGCCCATGGTGGAGATGAGAATGATATCAGGGTTTTGTTTCACCACTTTCTCCCGGCTGTACACCCCGGAGTTCTCATGGGCCGCAATGTTAATGCCACCGGAAAGCCTTATGAATTCATGGACAAAGGTCTCTTCATTGGCCGTGTGCAGGGGTTTGATACCGATTTGAATGAATACTTTTTTAGGGGGCAGGGCTGCAATGGTATTTTGTACCTTTGTCACCTCTGCCCGGGCTTTTTTGATGATCTGTTCTGCCTTGTCAGAAACATTGATCAGTTTGCCCAATCGACGGGTGTTGGCGCAGATCTCTTCAAAGGTTTTGGGATTTTTAAAGGGCACCACTTTAATGTCAAACTGTTCCAGTACCCGGATCTGTTTTTCTTTGGTGAATTGGCTTGCCAGTACCAGATCAGGCTTTAAACTGATGATTTTTTCCACATTTACCTGGATAAGGGAGCCGATTTTTTCTTTGGGTGCCATGTTTGGGGGATCATCGCAATAGGTGGTATCCGCCAGGAGTCGATCCCCGGCCCCTAACAGGTAAATGGTTTTGGTGAGCACCGGTCCCAGGGAGATGATGCGCCGGGGCATGGGTTCTGTGGATGAATTTTCCATGGCAGCACCGGTGTCGGCACTTGATATGTCATTGGTGATCATTGCCTGATCTTTGCTTTTAATCTCCTTTTCATCAAGATCCGGGGACAGATCATGCAGGGTGGTAATGCCTGTCATCAAGGCATTAAAGGTCAGTTTAAGGGGTTCCGGCAAGGATCGGGTGGAGGCGAAATCTGTCAACACATCAACAGGGGCCTTGGAAATTTTTCGGGCCAGGTTCACTGCCAGGCTGGAAAAGGCACTAAGGTTTTTTATCTGTCCCCTTTCCATGGCATCACAAAGGGCAAAGGCCTGTTCCACAACACCGGCATATTGGGGCATCAATAACAGCCGTTCCAGTTCAGATGCCATGGTGCTGTCTTTGGTTTTACTGCATTGGCAGTCAGAACTTTTTGCAAGGGTGTGAAGGGATATATGTCGTTCTTCCAGGCGCTGGAACACATTGCGATGGTCTGTGATGCCGTTTTGAAGGAACACTGCCTTTTTTACCCCGTCATACACGGCCCCGGCAATGAGTTCTCCCAATTTGGTGTGGCCACCGGCCCCGTCAATGGGAGCACCTTCCCCCTGGACCACAATGATATTGTCCGTACCTGTTCCCGTGGCCTGGAGATTAAGAGGATCATCACTGCTTCTGATATCCAGATCTGCCATGGCGGCACTTTTGCCCTCTGTGGCGCAAATGATGGCCCGACTCATGGCCCGGGGGGAGAGTTTCCGGTTGGTCATGACAATAATATTAATGGTGCCGGGATCATAGTAAAATCCCGTGGAGCGGGAGGCCCGCTGGGCATTGGAACACACCCCGGCAGTTACAACAGCAGTGACGCTCAATGCTTTGTGGTTTTTCCGGGTCACCGTTAAATGGTCCATATTTGCTCCTGTCATGAGCAGAGCCGAAGTGGCAGGATCTCTTTTAACGGTGGTGAGGATACGTTTTGTTACCTTGGCCATGTCCGTTGTGTGGGCCATGTTCCAGGCCGGCGGCGGCAGGTAATGGTTGACCACTGTGGTGATACCGGTTTTAAAGCCTTCCAGGGTGGAAAGAACGGTCTGGGGGGTATTTAAATCAATGACCAGGGTTTTTTGCTTGAAATCAGCCAGGCGACTGGTAATCCGTTGACTTTTTTTAACCGGTTTCAAGGGAATGGGGATGGGTTCTGTGATCAGAATTTCATCGGGGAACACCTGGTTGTCCGGCTGGAAAAATTCTTCATTATAAATGGATGACGCCAGCCATTGGATGAAATATCCCGTGTACGAAGAGATCCGGCAGGTAAGCTCACAGGGGAAATAGTGGATGTTATGGTTTTTAACGGCATCCACATCCTTCCATCCATCCTGGTTAAAATATTTTTCTGCGGCTTTTTTATCGTCACCGCACCCAAAAATAAACTGGGGATTAAATTTTTGCCATTGCTCAAGGCTTATTTCAGTGACCATGCCGTCACCTTTAGGTGCCATGGGAATGCCGCCTGCACGGATGACCAGCTGGTTTAAAAAGGCATTGGCTGTGGGGGTCATTATCTTGTCTCTGCCCATGAGACGGACCACCCGCTTTCGTTCATTGGGGTTCAGTTTATTTAGCTTTGCTGCTATGACGGCAATGTCATCTTCAATGTCATTGAGGAGCTCTTTACCCTTTTGGGGTTTATTGAAGATATTGGCCAGGATTTCAATGTTTTTCATACCCTGGTCATAGGAGGTGATGTCAAGGCAAACGGTTTTTAGTTTCATGGCATCCAGCTGATCAATGATTTTTTGCTGGAAACTTGAGATAAAGACCACGTCGGGATTTAAATCTGCTATTTTTTGAATGTCCGGTGATGAAAATCCCCCCACAATGGGTTTATCGTTTTTCTGGCGGGGCAGGGCGCTGTGGTAGGTAACTCCGGCAAGGGCATCTGCGGCCCCCAGATTGCAGATCACCTCGGTGGTGGAGGGAACAATGGACACCGCACGTACAGGGGGGGCATCAAAGTGGATTTCTCTGCCCCGGGTATCGGTGATATCCACATCGGCCACTGCAGTGGTGCCCATTATAAAAATTATGGCCATGGCTTTAGTCATTGCCATGGAGAGTTTCTTTTTCATCGTAAACATCCTTTTGCAGGGATGGGATTTATTACCCATCCCCGGGTGATATTTTTCCGGCTTTTAAGGCGGCAGAAATTTCAATTTATCATTTGTTTTTTTAAACCCGGAAATATCAGAATTTCGGTATCCTTTATATGACCTTAAAAGTACTTTACAGTCTTTGGGAGAAACTCCCTGCAAATGGGGAATGATAAAAGAAAGTGTAAAGTACTTTTTAAGGGTGCCTGGATTTCGATAAAATCATTCAGATAAATTGATTTTCTATGTCCCTTAATAGGTCAGCTTAATACCTGCGTAGGCGGATACTCCGGCCTGGGCATAGCTGAAAGCCTCTTCATAGAATTCATCAAAGAGGTTATCCACACGGCCAAACAGCTGCACATGGGAATTGACGGTCCAGGAGGCAGCCAGATTAACAAGTGTATAAGAATCCAGGGTGCCAACGGCATTTCCATTTTTATCATTGGCGTAGGGAGAAGCTTTGCGCTCATCCACCCATTGAACATCGAGATTTAACACGCCTTTTTCAAGAAATCCATAACGGGTATTTAAAGACACTTTGTTTTCCGGACGGCGTACGAGGCTTTCTCCATCAGGATCTTCGGTGTCAGTATAGGTGTAGTTGAGCATGAATGCCAGTGTATCCAGAGGTTCCCATCCGGCAAAAAATTCCACACCTTTGGTTTTTGTTTCACCATCGGCCTGGGTATAGGTCCAGGTTGTCGCGTCAAAATCAATGCGGTTATCATAATCCATGGCAAAATAGGTCAAACCCACGGTGGCGGTACCGTTTAAAAATTGCTGCTCAACGCCCACATCCCAGCCATTACTTTCTTCGGCATCAAGGTCGCTATTACCATAGCTGGGATTATAGAGTTCATAAAGAGACGGGGCCCTGAAACCTGTGCCGTAACTTGCTTTCAATGTGGTGCCGGTTTGGGCAATGGTGTAGGAAGGGGCCAGGCGCCAGGTGGTTTTATCGCCAAAGGTTTCATGGTCATCCAGTCTTACTCCGGCAATGATCACAAGGTCGTCCATGCCGATGATTTGGTCCTGAATCCAGTAACTTTTAGTGTCTGCACTCTTTTTTTCAAATTTTGATCCCCAGGCCCCAAATGACTCTGACTTCATGCTTTCATCAAGGTAAGAGGCTCCAATGGAAAGCACATGAAAGTCAAAATCAAGATCCCCCTGCCATGAAAATGTATCAGTATCTCCATCATAGGTGGATGTCATGTCACCATTTTCAAAATAATCTCTGTCCTGCCGGCTCATCTGCCATGACAGGTTGGAATCAAGAAGATTGTTGAAAAGTTTATTATGTATATTAATTTTGGCCAGTGTCTGGTTGGACTCTGTGTTGGCATCCCCGTCCTCGGAGTATCCTCCCCAGTTGTAAGCATCAGTGTCCACATCGGAATCCATGTATCGTGCCAGGGCGCTGATGTTGAAATTATCTGTGATATCTATGCCCACATTGCCTGAGAGTGTGGTGTTTTCATATCCGTCATCTTCGTTGGTGCTGTCTCCCCGGGGGATGTCGCTGTTGTCATCATTGGCAATGGAGTAGCCGTCAATTTCGGTTTTTGATGCAGACAGGGCGAAATTGATTTTTTCTGTGGCACCTGATGCATTGGCCCCGGCTTTCCATGTGCCATAGGATCCTGCTTCAAATTTAACCGATGCGGAAGGGGCTTTTTTCCCTTTTTGGGTGATGATGTTGATGACGCCGGCGGTGGCGTTGCTGCCGTACATGACGCTCATGGCCCCGCGGATTACCTCAATTTGTTGAATATTATCCACGTTGATATTGGCAAGATCCGCACCTCTGTTGGCACCGGAAACATCATTTAACATGATGCCGTCAATGAGGACCAGGGTATTTTTGGAATCAGCTCCCCGGGTGAACACCGTTGTTGCTGTACCGGGTCCACCATTGGATACCAGGTCAATACCGGGAATCCCCCGGAGCAGATCTGCAACACTGTTTTGCTGTTTTGCCTGGATCTCTTCGGATGTGATGACAGTGACGCTGTTTCCACCGATTTTATCCAGAGAAATTTGCGTGCGGGTGGCGGTGACCACCATTTCGCCCATGTCTGCGGTGGTTTCGTTGGCCAGTGTGGATTGGGAGATGGATAGAAACAGGAATATTCCTGTCAAATACAATAGTCGTTTTTTCATTTGTTCTTTTTCCCCTTTAGTGTATTCAGGCTGGGGCGTCCAAACAAAAAAACCCCAACCGACAAGTTATCGATCAAGGGCTTCCCTTTTTGTCCTTAATGATCTTTAATGGCATCCTTTTCCATGGCGTACCATTTTTATCAGGCAGGTCTTCTGACTTATGGATCTTCCTACTTGCCAGGCCTTCCCATGAGTTGTTCACAGTGGCATTCTCTGGCGTTCGTCCCCCTTTACAGCGGTGGGCCCGTTCCGGATTTTAACCGGATTCCCTTTTACCCGTGAAATTATTACAGGTACCTGATTGGGCGAATAAGATATCAGTCCGGTGGGAAGGTGTCAAACGGTTTTATTTTACTGTAAAAAACAGGCGGCAAACCACGGTCTTTCTATATCCACGCCCCTCCGTTTATTGATGTCAGAAGCCATGCATTGCATGATGTTGTTTATTGAATTATTCCAATCTTCATGATAGTTCTGATTGTTGAAAACAACACATGCCGTATAAAGAGTGAACACTTACGATTAATGACTGCAGTTAAAGGAGTGTGAAAATGGTTCAATTGAATCAGCGGATGAAAAGAGTTATTTCAACTTTTTGTGTACTTGTTGCCTTTGTCATGGCGTTTTCCAGTGCTGCCCACGCGCGAATTTATGAAAATATTGTTGCCTTTGGTGACAGCCTCACCGATCATTATGGATTGTCATCCTACCTGGGGGTATATGATCCAGATACCAATCCCAATGGTGTGCCGGAGGTGTGGACCAACGGTGATGTATGGGTGGAGTACCTTGCTGCGGACTGGGGGGCGACCCTTGATAATAATGCCATTGGTGGTGCCATGTCTCTGGGCCATGAAAATGCTGATATCCAGGCACTGTCAGACAGTGGAAGCCTTCCCCAGCTGGGGCTTGTGGGCCAGGTGGATAGTTTTATCTCCACAGATCCTGAGTTTGATGAAGACGAGACTTTATTCACCATCTGGATTGGTGGAAATGATTTTTTGGAATTTGGTAGAGGGGAATCCTATACAACAGACCCTGAGGTGTTGATCGCTGGTATGATGAATAATATTTCGGAAACTGTTGTATCGCTTTACGCCCAGGGGGCTGATAATTTTCTGATCATAAATTTGCCAGATCTTGGAACCGTACCGGCTTACAACTCAAAAAGTGCTGAAGAAATTGCCGGGACAACCGCTTTGGTTCAGGCTTATAACACAGCACTTGCAACCACGATTGAATCACTTGAGTCCAGTTTTTCAGATATTTCAATAAACCTGTTTGATTCGTTTGGTTTTCTTACAGAACTCATTGATACCAATGCCTTTGCCAATGTTACCGGTACTTATATGGAGCTGGATACTGAAGGAAACAGAACGGGTAATGTGAACGGAGACGCCGATGATTACATGTTTTGGGACGGCATCCATCCCATGACCCGTGTACATGAGATGATGGCAGATGAACTGAGGGCAACCCTTTATCCCGATGAAGATGGTGGTGGCAGTTCGTCTTGTTTTATCAATTCAGTACAGGGGACTTCATCAGGATCTGCAACGCCACTGATCGTATTGATTGTCTCCTTTTGTCTTGCTGCAATTGCCGGTATCGGTTTGAAGCAAAGAAATTAATTTTTTACAAAAAGTGATATCTGTATCTATGAAAAAAGGCCTGTCAACCCCGTTGGTGTTGTTATCAGGCCTTTTTACGTCTCAGGTGGGATTCATGCTCCTGGTTTATACATCCAATCATGAAATTCTGGCCGCGCTAAAAGAGATTCATGGAACAAAATCGGCATATTTGACCATTCCCGCAGGCAATGTTGTCACCGGCCTTGGACAATTATCAACTGCCTTTAATGGGGGGCTTTTTTTCACATTCACTTTGGGGACCGGATTGAGCGTCACCGCCTTTTTATTTGGGTGGGTGTGGCACCATCTTTTGGGTCGTAATAAAAAGATCTTGCCCATTGCCATCCTCTGCTGGGTGGGGGGTGTTGCCATGGTTAATTATAACGGCCCCCAGTTCATCATCAGTGCTACGTTGCTGTTGACGCCGTTTGTGGTTTTCTTTTTCACCGTATTTCCTCATCCCTCCGGCTGTGCACGTTTGTCCCGGTTTTATCTATGGTTTCACATTCTATTGATATTTTTTTCAGTGACTGTCGCAGGATTTCTTGGGGGTAATATCTCCTTCAGCAATTTCAGGGACACCTTTTTATTGTCCAATCCTGCAGGGATAATGATCAATGATTTTTATTACAGATATACCCTCCACGCGGCCCGGGTATTTAAACCCCTTGGAAAGAGGAATGTGAATACCTGTTTCATTGATATTTCAAAGGATGATCCACTGGGGAAAAGAATTGAAGAAATTTTGCTGAAGGCTGACTTTTTTCCGGTGCCACCGGAAAAACAGGTGGATTTGTTTGTAACAAAAAACGGGAACCACCTTTGTTTCATCCACAGGGGGAAAAAAATACTGCAATGCAGTACTGCTGCTTTTGTAAGAAGTCCATCTGCTTGGTTAAAACAGTTTTCATTAAGAACAGATAACCATCTTCTATTTCGTCAACTGATCTATTTTTCTCTGGTGGCGGGATTGCCCCTTTGGGGGTATATCTTTTTGTGTGTTTTGCTACAGACATTTTTGGATAAAATTGGATGGTCTGGAAACAGAACAAGAATGGGAGTCTCTGTATTTGTTCTATCTGTTATCATGGTGGTGGTTGGTATTTTATCATACATGTCAAAAATTTCACCCCATACGGCTCAAAACCCTGTCCAATCACTTGTTGGAAGGAATCGCTGCGCTCACCTTCCAACCAAAAGTTACAACAGACACGCTTCGCATGCTGATGAATTTTTGGTTGCACCCCATGTGTGTGGGCGCATTGCTGCATTGAAAATCATTTGCAGGAAGAAAATAGATCTTGTTGATGTTCAGATCCATGGGGCCTTGCTGAAAAGTTCCCATGTGGCAGAGCGGTATTGGGCGGCCCGGGCGCTTGCTTATTCCCGGGGGGAAAGGGGGAGAAAATCTCTTATATCCCTGTTGGAGGATTCCCATCCCAATGTGGTGTGCCAGGCATTATATGCCCTGGGAAAAAGAGCGGATAAAACTGTGGTTCCGGCAATTATTCATTTAATAACAACTTCAGATCACTGGTATGTCCAGTGGTATGGCTATCGGGCACTTAAGCAACTGGAATGGAAGCAGATCGCATTGAATTAAAGACTGTGCTTATGAGTGTTGTCACCATTATGGTGCTGGAATCCGGTGGGGCAACCCTCCTGTCTTTATTTTTTCAGATTCCAGAGCTTGTGATGTTGACGCTCCTTCGCGTTCTTGAAATCACTTGTCTTCTTGCGATTGTCCATGGTTTTGGACAGGGACTTTTGTGTGTGGGCCTGGCCGGAGAGCAGTTGATGGGAGGCCTACTCCAGGGGGCTTGGTGGTCGCTGATATTTGGTTTTGTTGCATTGGCAGGGGCTGTTCTGCTATTGATCATGGGACTCAATCCCCTTGTGTTGCTGCATGTCCCCTTGCCAGGAACAGTGGGGCTACGGGTTCTTTTTCTTATCACAGGGTGCCTTATCGGACCCCTGGCTGAAGAGATTTTTTTTCGGGGTATTCTTTATGGATTTTTCAGGCAATGGGGTGTCTGGTTTGCCTTAAGTGCAACAACATTTTTGTTCGTTGTAATGCATTCCCCGCGTGCTGGCCTTCCTGTGCCCCAGATGGTTGGCAGTATTGTTTTTACCCTGGCATATGAAAAAAGAGGAGAGCTTGCGGCCCCTGTAATCATCCATTGCCTGGGCAATTTTGCCCTTTTGGGTATTTCACTGATTCCTGGATGAAAAATGTTTCAATATGATGCTCATCAATGGTGATAGCATTATAAAGCGGTTCAAGCAGTATACATAAGTCAGAGCAGGGAATTTTAACTTTTTGGCAAGGCATCCTTTTTTTGAATTTTGGATGGGGAAGTGCCAGGGGCATACTCAGATTTTATTTATGTTAAAAAATTGAGCCCCATTGTGCCAGCAGATTTTTTCCAAGGAGTTCTGTGAAAGTTCGGCCTTCTGAATCACTTTAAGCTCTCTATCCCAGGCATAGGGAATGTTGGGGAAATCAGATCCATACATGATTCTGTCAGATCTGTATTGGTTGAGGGGCACGCTTTCGTAAATGGGAAAGTAGTCTGTGATGGTCATGGCCGTATCCAGCCAGAGATTGTCATATTTTTCGATCAGATTTTTGTAGGCCAATATTTCATCAAATCCCAGGTGGGGAACACATATTTTAAGATCAGGGAAATTTTTTATGACTGTCTCCAGCTTGTCAACACTGCACAATACATAGGGATCGCACTTGTAGGCCGGACTTTTGGGTTCTCTGCTGACATGCATGACCATTGGTTTGTCATGTTTCTGACAGCACTCATACAATTTATTCATCTCAGGGCTGTTCATTTCAAAACATTGTACATGGGCATGGAGTTTTACCCCTTTAAGCCCAAGGTCAAAGGCTTGTTCCAGAATGATTTCTGCCTCATCCTCGCCGGGAAACACCGTGGCAAGGCCGGTGATTTTTCCTGAAAATTCCCGGCATTTTTCAGCCATGTATCGGTTTAAAAATCTTGCCATGCCCGGTTTGTGAGCATATTGCATGGCTACAATGTGATTGATCCCCCGGGAGAGTAAGAATTCAAGCAGATCAGAGCTGGTCATCTGGTATCTGATGCGCCATGCATGGACGTCAAACCATTGCCACACCGCCTGGAAAATCTGCCCCGGGAAAATATGTACATGGGTGTCCATCACAGGTAAAAGCTTTGTGGGAACACCGTCACCCTCTTTATCATCCATCACAGGTAAACTTGTATTGAGCATCTTAACTCCGATTTAGAAAAGGGAATGTAAGTTCTCAATAACCTCGGGCGGATAAAGCGTGATTACCTTTTAAACGCCGGATGTTATTCAAAAAAACTTCATGAATGCCCGAATTTATTGAGAACTTACAAGGAAATGCTTAAAGTTGTTAGAACCATTGCATAAATTCATTATATTTGTAAATATCAAAAATGCAAAGTTCATGAATTTTCAGGGAATTCACATGTGACCTTGCTTCACTCACAAAAAAACTTAAACATTTGTCTGGTTTGCAGGGTGTTTTTTATAAAAGGAGCAAAGAATGGATTATAGAGAAGAAAAAGATACCATGGGCATGGTTCGTGTCCCAAAGAACAGTTATTATGGCGCCCAGACCCAGCGGGCCGTGGATAACTTTCCCATAAGCGGCACGTCCCTGCCTTTGTCTTTCATTTACTCCCTTGCCCTGGTGAAAAAATGTGCAGCCCAGGTTAATGCTGCCCTTGGGGGTATAGATTCCTCCATGGGGCAGGCCATTGCTCAGGCGGCACAGGAGGTGATGGAAGGTAAATTTGATGATCAATTTGTGGTGGACGTCTTTCAGACAGGTTCCGGCACCTCCACCAACATGAACATGAACGAGGTGCTGGCCTCCCGGGCCAATGAAATTTTAACTGGACAAAGGGGCGGAAAATCTCCGGTTCATCCCAATGATCACGTCAATGCCAGCCAATCCAGCAATGATGTTATTCCAACGGTGATTCATGTGTCGGCTTTGACACAGATTTCCACACGACTGATGCCAGCCCTCGAAGCCCTTGAACGGGCCCTGTCTGAAAAAGCCCTTGAATTCAGGACTGTGAAAAAAATTGGCAGAACCCATTTGCAGGATGCGGTGCCCATGACCCTGGGCCAGGAATTTTCCGGGTATGCCAGGCAGATAACATTGGCCATACAGCGTCTTGGGGCGGTGAAACCAAGGTTACTGGAGCTTGCCCTGGGAGGAACCGCAGTGGGCAGTGGGTTGAATGCCCATCCTGATTTTGCCCCACGGGTAATCCAAACCATTGCCGCAAAAACCCAGCTGGAATTTCGGGAGGCAGAAAATCATTTCCAGGCCCAGGCCACCCAGGACACTGCTGTTGAAACCAGTGGAATTTTAAAATCCATGGCTGTGGCCCTTGTGAAAATTGCAAATGACATTCGCTGGCTGGCATCAGGCCCCCGGTGCGGGGTGGGGGAAATTAATATCCCCTCACTGCAGCCGGGTTCTTCTATTATGCCGGGAAAAGTCAATCCTGTCATTCCAGAGGCGGTGATTCAGGTGGGAGCCCAGGTAATGGGTAATGATACCACTATCATGGTGGGAGGGCAGGGCGGTAATTTTGAGTTGAATGTGATGTTGCCGGTGATTGCGCATAATCTTTTGCAATCCATTGAGCTGCTCTCTTCAGTCTCCATTCTATTTGTTGGAAAATGTGTTAACGGCATCACCGCCAATGAAGAAAAGTGCGCCGCCTTTATTGAAAAGAGTCTGGCCCTTGTCACTGGATTGATTCCCCATATCGGGTATGACAGGGCCGCTGATATAGCGAAAAAAGCCCACAAAAGTGGAAAAACCATCCGCCAGGTGGTACTGGAAAATAATATTTTGCCAGAGGCGATACTCAATGGTATTGCCGAATTTAATCCAGGGAGGATGTGAACAGGACCAGCCACAAAGGAACATGAAAAAATGTTAGGCTTTCCTACTCTTTCATGCAAAACAGGCATCCCTGTCGGCAGCCCCCCCCCCGACGGACAATGTGTCCGGCCCGGAATCGTAGACGGCTCAATTGGCCGGTTCCTATTTCCCATCGGGGGGAGCTGCCTTAGGTAAACTTGGAGGCTACCTTGTTAACTCAATGGGATGTCATGAATTAAGAATTTTCTTTGCACTTTCATCGTTGACATCTGAACAGTGGGGAACACCTGTTTCCCTTGCTGTTTCTCTATTTCCAGAGAAAATTTCCTGTCGGGTAATCTGATTCATGGAAAATTTTCTGGCACCGGCCATGAGCTGCTGCAACCCGCACCCGAGTTTGTCTGCAAGGGTGAAAAAGGCAATGGCGCTGTAAGGAATGTTTTTCATCTCATCTTTGCCCACTATTTTTTCCAGATCATGGTATCCGGCAAAGATTTCATCCACGGTTTTTCCTTCCTGGAGCACTGTTCTGGGAAGCTCGTTCCAATTTCCGCTCACCGCGGCCCTTCTTTCTGGATTCAAGGCGCCTTCAATGTTGGCACCAAGGAATCCCGGTATCATAACTGCCCGGCCCATGCAGATCAGTTTGGTGTAGGGAGCACCAAGTGCAAGGGCTTTAAAAATATGATCTTCCAGGGCAAAACCACCGGCAAAGGACATGTCCACCACGCTTTTTCCCTTGGCCGAAAGAAGGTTTGCATATTCATGGGCCTTTGCGTGGAGATTAATGGAGGGAACCCCCCAGCTTTGCATCATATTCCATGGGCTCATTCCTGTGCCGCCGCCGGAACCGTCAATGGTGAGAAGGTCAAGATTGGCATCTGTGGAGAATTTAATGGCCATGGCAAGTTCTTCCATGCCGTAGGACCCTGTTTTTAAGGTTATTCTTTCAAATCCGAGGTTACGCAGATATTCCACGCTGTTCATGAAATCTTCCTGGACTTTATCCACACTGTCCAGATCGGTGCTGCCCAATCTGCTGTGGCGGGCAAATGATTTTATGGCACCTTGTTCAAATCCCTTTTGCACTTCGGCCAATGAAGGATCAGGATCCACCACATAGCCCCTTTCTTTCAGAAAAAGTGCGTAGTCCAGGCTTTTTACCTGGATTTCTCCACCAATATTTTTTGCGCCTTGACCCCATTTGAGCTCAATAATGCATTTATCGCCATATTTGTCCACGACATATTCTGCAACACCGTTGCGGGTGTCTTCAACATTCAATTGAACAATAATGGCACCATATCCGTCATAATATCTGAGATAGGTGTCTATTCTACGATCCAGCTCCGGTGCGCTTTTAATTTTCCCTTTTTTTTCAGTGCCGGAATTAATCTGTGAATTTCTGTCAACACCCACCACATTTTCGCCAATGACAACGGGGATACCGATCAATGCACCGCCTATGGCAAATCCGTCCCAGTATTTTTCAGCAATAAAGGTTGATCCCATGGCGCCGGTCATTATGGGCATACGTACTTTGGTTTTTTTTGTTTTACCAAATTCTGTTTCCAGGCTGACGTTGGGGAAAATGCTGTCGTCTGGATCTGTGGTGAGATTTCCCGGCAGGCCATGGGCACCATAAGCATATCCCTGAATTCTCAAAGAGTTGTAGGAAACCCCCACATGTGTTGTATTGTTTCCTCCGGCAGTGACCAGGCCAAAGCTTCTGGGGTAAAGCAGTTTTCTTCCCACCATGCTTGAAAGCCAGGTTTCGCATTTTCCTTTACAATCGGCTCGGCATAAGGTGCACAGGCTTGATTCAGCTGCATTACCGCGGTTACTTGTGCCTAACACATCATTTGCCTTTGAAAATCGCATATCCATGTTTAAGTATCCTTTGGTTTGTGGGTTGGTGTTTCAGTTTGTTTTTTTATATGAAATACTCCGCAAAACAGGGGTGTATTTCAAGCTTTGTTGTGGGCAGAGCGAGATCAAGATTAAGGTCTGCCCGTGGCAGTTTTGCGGGCTTAAAGGGACTTTAAAAAACAAAACGGCGTCTTTCCAGATTAAACCCGGAAAAAGACGCCGTTGTCATTTAATTGTATCTTAAGTTATAGCACTCCATTGTACTTTACAACTTAATTTATTTAAAAAAGAATACCTTTAATTATTTTTCATGTCAATAGAAAATATAACATTAATGTATTTCATGCTTTTTTGTTAAAGTAACTGTTTTCTGGGAGTGTGTTTTACAAAAATGTTAAATATAAATTAAATATTCGTCATTGACTATTTATTGTGTGCCTGAGTCTGTAAGTCCGGGGCACCATATTTGAGTTTTAATTCTCGCAGAAAAAGGCGTATGGGATTCTTTGAACTCAAATTTGTGCCAGTGCGGTTTGGTGCCATCTGTATCTATTAATTATCTTTGATCTGGTTCTTTTAAAGGTGGTAATTGTGATTTATAATCCATTTCTATGGTGCAATATTAAATATATAATTTTATAAAAAAAGGAAAGGTCTTATGTTCCGAGAAATGAGAAGAAAAGAAAAAACAATGTCAAAAGAATCAGTTGCCGCACTTTTAAATTTGGCAGAAGAAGGCGTGCTGGCCACCACAGGGCAGGATAATTATCCCTATGCTGTGCCGTTGAATTATGCATATCATGCTGGTGCTATTTATTTTCATTGCGCAGAGACAGGACAGAAACTTGATAATATAGAAAACAACAATAACGTCTCTTTTTGTGTGATTAAGGACACAAAAATAATTCCAGATGATTTCAGTACGAAATTTAAAAGTGTTGTTTTGTTTGGTAAAGCACAAGAACTTTTTGATAATAAAAAAGAGCAGGGGCTTATTTTGTTGCTTGAAAAATATTCCAGTGATTATTTGGAAGCTGGTAAAAAATATATTAAAAATGCAATGGATAAAACCCGGGTATTTAAAATTGAGATTGAACATATGACCGGTAAAGAAACAATTTGAAGTTGTTTTGTTAAAGTGTTATGCCGCCCACTCCGATGGGCAATGGTCCCGGCCCGGAACTGTAGACAAAGCTCGACGGGCCGGTTCCTATTATCCCTTGGGGGGAGACTCTGCTGAGGTTGCCCGGAGGTTGTATTCTCTAATAAAGAAACGTCATCCTTCAGTTACCCCAATGATACTTTACAGTTTTAAAAAAACGAGCACCGGAAAATGGGCAATTGACTGTAAAAGTGTAAAGCAGGAATGAAAGATGCCAAAGAACGTTAAAATTAAAGGGTAAAGTCATTCTGTTCTCATAAGATGCTGATATGATAATTTTAAATGAAAAATTTAAAAGTCCGTTGTACCTTCAGATATACCGACAGTTTAGAGAAAAAATTATTTCCGGGCAATTTCCCGAAGCGTCAAAAAAAGTCATGGGAAAAGAAGTCATGATCCATGGCATCAATGCCGGGTTGCATATTACTCTGGAGTTTAAAGACAAGGTATCTGAAATCGACTTGATTCAAAAGGCAAAAAATCATGGGATTGCTGTTTATCCTGTGTCCAAGTGCTGGATTCGGAAACATCGATATGAGAAGGAGATGATCTTATTGGGTTACAGCGGAATGGATGAAAGGGATATTATAGACGGAGTTAAACTTCTGAATAAAGCATGGTTTGGTGGATAACTGTTATTCATTTATTTTGTTTTATCGCCCTTAACAATACCCAGCATGACCCGGTAAGGACCAGGGGTTCCCGGGGGCAGCAAGCCCAAACGGTCACCATCCTGGATAACAGTGTCAAAAGGTTTTATCAGGCCATTGAGAAAAACCCCCTCCACATCTTTCTGTTGAAGTTTCAACCTTGCCAGCAAATCGTTTATGGTGCTTCCCCGGGGAATTTTCTGGGTAACGTTATAATAATCAAATCCGTTTTTGTTCAGTTTCTTTTGCAAAAAGGAGAAAGCGTTAAAGGTGATTTTGATGAATTTTTCATTATCCTCTGTCCCGGCATCGGTTTTGTGGTTTGGAGGTGTCATTTAATTGTTTCCTGTATATCTATATTATTTCAACTTCACTTTCACTTCCCCATTGGACTGAACCTGAAAAGCAAGGACCGGGGTAAACCATTGTGATGGCGGATAATCCTGGATTCTTTTTTATATGAAAAGGCAGTCTCCAAGGCAACCTCAGCAGAGCCGCTCCCCCCCCGATGGGCAATATCAAATGCCTCCCAGATCTGGGACGTATATCATGCTTTGTTGTGGGCAGAGCCGGATCAGAACACGGTCTGCCCATGGCCGTTATGAGAAGATGCCGCTATTTAATGAAAATGGCTTCCATAAGGCGAATTCTATCTTCGTCAATATTGGCACTCATGGTATTGCCAAAGGATTTTCCATTGTCACCAAAAATGATATGGGGACCCAAAGGTGATGGGGTTTCTGTTTGCTTTTTAAAGGCCGCTTTAACCCGTTCCCACCATTTTTTTGCCTGATCCGTGCGATTTTCTGATAAACGGCAGGTAAAGTCATTTTTCAGAATCAATGCCTCCATTTCCGGCCATGGCATCAGAACGGAAATATCCTCGTGGGCAGCCCAGGGCACCGGTAGATGGATGGGGGTATTGGCACCCTGAACGATTTCATGGAGAACCATCATGCCGCCGGGTTTAAGGATTCGCATGAATTCTTTAAAAGCGGCATCTTTATCGTCAATATTCATGAGGGTATGCTGGCACCATACGGCATCAAAGGAATTGGATTGCAGACCCGTGTTCAGGATATTGCCCTGGGAATAGGTGATGGCATCATCAAGGCCTGTGGAGTGGGTCAATTTTTCTGCCACTTCAATGAAGTCCGGTACAAGGTCCATGCCGGTGACCTTAAAACCGCACTCCCGGGCTAAAAGTCGGCAGGAGCCCCCGATGCCGCACCCGGCGTCCAGAACTTTTGTTCCCGGGGGAAGTGCTGTTGTTCGGGCCAGTTCCAGGGTTGCCATGTGCCCACCTGTGTGCAGCTGGTCAATAACAGCAAGATCTTTTAATTGCAAGTTGTCCATATCTTTCCCGGCCTGGGTAAGGGCGGTGAATATTTTGCTGCAAAGATTTTCAGAACCATAGTGCCGGTTGATTTCAGTCTCCATTGAATCTCCTTTTTTTTCGTATCCCGCTTTTAAGGCTATTGGCGGAAAAGAATATGCCGGGATGCGCAGGATTTTTATTCACATTACAGGCCAATTTTCCATGCATAGGGATTTCATATATGGAAAGATTGACCTGGAAGACAAGTAAAAAAACAGGCAGACCGGAATGTTTTTGACAAAATAGGCTAAGGTCACATGATGCCAACTATCATGCACAATATTCTTCAATAATATCATTCATTTTACCCGTTAAATCGGGTAAATCTTTTTTCTGCACTAAAAAATTCACCATGGTTTCATCGGTGCCCATCATTTCAGAAAGATGCCCGAACACTCCTTTGGCCTTGCGATCCACTTCCATGAAGATCTGGATGGAATCCTCAAAAGGCTTGAACACCAGTTCAATTTCATCAAGCCTGTTTTTAAAACTTCCTTTAACAGGTTTGAGTTCAAATTCCTGGACAAAGGGAACCCTCATATCCATGGCTGCCGGGGCCGGTTCACATACCACTTCACTGATTTCAAACCCAAGTTCCATTGCAGCGTCCAGCACCCTTTCTGCCAGGGGATGGGGGGTCACATTTAAGTAGTCTTTATCTCCGGGGTCAATGGCCATTTTAATGTCCAGACCGGTTTCCACCCAGGTGACGGTTTTCCCGGCAGTGGCCGGGGTGTCCCATGGCAATGTAAAGTTGAGATCAAAGCTGACGCTTTCCTCCGGATTCAGTGTAAATGGTTCGGAGATCTGAAGGCGCATGATTTCAGCAGTTCGGGTTACATCAACTTCCGTTTCTTCATCATCCTCACCAATTTCCACTTCATCTTCATAGGTGCTTTTAATTTTGATATAAACAGTGTCAATGTCCTGGGTCACTTTGCCGCCGGTGATGTTGACCACTCCTTCCACGGGCTGACCGGGAACAAAAACATTGTTAAACAGCTCTGTTTCCACGGTTGCCGATCCGATGCCCACCTTTGAAAGAATGTTTTTAAAAAATGACATAATAGTTTTCCTTGTCTTAAATCGTTTGTTTTTCAGCTTTAAAAAAATGATTCAAAATGTTTGAGGTTTTGATTAAATTTTTTATAAATAGCTGTTTTGTCAGGAAAGGTAAACTCCGGAGAGTAAAAGTTCCATGGAAAATTTGTTGCAGGTGGATGTGTCAGTGTTAGTTACCATTTAAATCCCCTTTGCTAAACGGTATGAGTTCATTGGCTCCTTCTATCAGAAATTGAAGATAAAAATCAAGCCATGGCTCATTCTAATGTTATAACCGCCACGGGCGGACCGTTTTCTGATCCGGCTCTGCCCACAACAAAGGTAGAAATACTCCACATATTTACGGAATATTTCATATAAACCGCCACGGGCGGACCGTATTCTGATTCGGTTCCGTCCACAACGAAGCTTGAAATACGCCTCTGATTGGCGGAGTATTTCATATAAAAATTATCAAGACAACACTCATAGTTATTTTTTATTTGTTCAAAATAAAGCATGAAAGTGATTTGGGGGTTGGTCATACCGTGGGGCTTTGTGTGATAAAATTTTATTTTTGCCTATAGTGGGCCAGCTTATGATCAATCTCGTAATTTTAGATTCATCTTAATGTTCTTAATAAAACACAACACTTGACTTGCGTTTGAAATTTCATTGGTTTACTATTCTTTTTGTTCGCCAAATATTGGCGATGGCCATGCTTTATTTTGATTTTAGATAACTGCCATGGGTAGACGCTTGTTTGATTTTGACCTGTTTACAGTAACGTTTGAAACTCTATCTTGTTTGCCGGATTTTTTTATAACCGCCATGGGCGGACCTTATTTTGACCTCGATCTGCCCACAATAAATATAGCAATGCTCCACAGATTTCAAATTTACGGAGTATTTCATATAAATTCATTTTATATAAGGAGGCGCTTCATGCATGTAACTTTTTACGGCGCTGCCAGGGAAGTGACCGGCTCCATGCATATGATCAGCACGGAAAACGACAGGGTATTACTGGATTGCGGACTTTTCCAAGGCCGCAGAAAAGATACCTGGGAAAAAAATAAAGTCATCGCCTTTGATCCCACCATCCTGACCAATGTGGTGCTCTCCCATGCTCACATAGACCATTCCGGCAGAATTCCCCTGCTGGTGAAAAAGAATTTTAACGGCCGGGTTATCACCACCCGGGGCACCCTGGATGTATGCGGTTATCTTTTGCCGGATTCTGCGCACATTCAGGAGTCCGACGCCGATTATCTTAATTACAAGACCGCCCGTGCCGCCCTGCGGACCCATGGTAAAAAAGGAGTGGCCGATGATTTGACTCACCGGGAGGCCAGCCAGGTTAAAAAACTGCTGAAAAAAGGAAATAACAGGCTCAACCGCCAGACCATCCTTGAACTTGGCAATCAGTATGGTTTAAAGCAGGTGGAACCCCTTTATGGTGAAGAAGATGCCCGTCATGCCCTGGGAATTTTTTCCGGTGTACCTTACAGAACCCCTGTCACCGTTGGAGAGGACATGACCTGTACCTTTTACGAAGCAGGTCATATTCTCGGATCGGCCATCAGTATTATTCGTTGCGGAAGGGGGGCTGAACAGAAAACCATCTGTTTCACAGGGGACCTGGGGCGATTTGGCATGCCCATTTTAAAGGATCCCTGCACAAACTTTAATGAAGAAGACAGAAACATTGATCTGCTGATAACGGAAAGCACCTATGGGGATCGCCTCCATGAAACCGCAGAAGATCTCCATTCCCGGATGATTCAGGAGCTCAATGCTGCCCATGACAAAAATGGATCTGTGGTGATTCCCTCCTTTGCCCTGGGCCGTGCCCAGGAGATTCTTTATGTTATCCACGAATTATACGAAAAAAATCTGGTTCCCCGCATGCCGGTGTATGTGGACAGCCCGCTTACCGCATCATTGACCAAGGTGTTTGGGGAGCATCCTGAACTTTACGACAATGAGACCCACAAAGCATTTCTTGAAAAAGGTCTTAATCCCTTTTTGTTTGATAAAGTCAACTTTGTCAGTTCAGTGGATGAATCCATGGAGTTGATGCGAAAAAAAGAGCCTTGTATTGTCATCTCTGCATCGGGTATGTGCGAAGTGGGGCGTATTCTACATCATCTTCGTTATAGAATTCATAATCCCAATAATACTATTCTCATTGTGGGGTTCATGGCCCAGCACACCCTGGGACGTCACATTCTTGAGTTGAGCCAAGCCTATGAGACCAGGGGAAGAAAGGGGGAGGTGCCCACGGTGAAAATTCTGGGTAAAGAATATCCCTTAAAGGCCCGGGTGGTGCGTCTGGGGGGATTCAGTGCCCATGCAGATAAAAACGAAATGATGCGTTTTATAAAACAGTCTAATCTGAAGATTAAACGGGCAGCCGTGGTTCACGGTGAGGAAAACGCTTCTTTGAAATTTGCAGAACTGCTCAGAACCCATGCCATTGATGCCAGGGTACCGAAGCGTGGGGAGACCATTAAAGTGTAACCTTAATTCATTAACTGGGGATGGTTTCTGTAGGTAAATTGTTTGGATAAACTTTTGCAGATTCATCCCCTGTCAGTGCTGTTCACACTCTGTTAAGTGCTGTGATCCGGTCCTGTTTTTTTGTCATCATAATTCCTTGACAAGGAATGATAAAGATTGTAAAAAAAAGAATGACTGAGCGCTCGTTCAACAACCTTCTTGGGTCACTGGAGACGAAGCCGTTTTGAAACGTAATCAAAAAAAGAAGCTGATGGATGACAATGGGGTTCCCACCCAGATAAAAAATCCGGATCTTGTCCGTGAGAGAAGGCGACAGATTGTCGATTCCACGGTCCATCTGTTTGTGGAACATGGGTATCATAAAACCACCACCCGAATGATTGCAAAGGAAGCCGGGTTTTCCATTGGATCATTATATGAGTATGTGGGGTCCAAGGAAGATGTGCTGTACTTGGTGTGTGAAGCCATACACATTGAGGTGAATAAAGCTGTTGAAGAGACCTTGTCCTGTTCTGAACAGGGGGCAAAAACCCTTACCGAGGCCATCCGGGAATTCTTTCTGGTGTGTGAAAGGATGAATGACCATATCCTGCTCATGTACCATGTGACCCAATTTCTTCCTGACAAATGGAAGAAAAAAGTGCTGGAGAATGAACTGGGAATCACAGATATTTTCATTGGTTTGCTCACGCGCCTTTCAGGTACAGGGGATATTCCTGTCCTTGATTCCAAAACCATTTCCCTTGTGGGACACAATATTTCCGTTTTGGGCCAGATGTGGGCCTTTCGGCGATGGGTGCTTGCCAAACAATTTTCCATACATGAATACAGTGAGTTGCAGACTCGTTTTATTTTGGGGTTGATTTTCCAGCAAAAAAAGTCATGAGTCCTCTGCTTTAAAAATTGGGTGGTTTTTTTACCTCCCCCCTTTGCCTGCCAATTTTTTGTGCGGGTTGCGGGGACTCTTCTGATTTCTATCCGCCCACAGCAAAGCTTAAAAAATTTCCCAGGTTTGCCGGGAGTTTCTTATAAAAAAAACAAGGAGATGTGATGAGCGTTATTGAAGAGATTTATAAACCCGAAAATGCGGTAAGGGTGGTCACGGCCACCTCCCTTTTTGACGGCCACGATGCATCCATAAATATCATGCGGCGGATGCTGCAGGACTCCGGCGCAGAGGTGATTCACATCGGTCATAGCCGTTCTGCAGAAGAGGTGGTACAAGCTGCCATAGAAGAGGATGCCCAGGGAATAGCTGTCTCCAGTTACCAGGGTGGACACGTGGAGTTCTTCAAATACATTGTGGATCTTCTCAAGGAAAGAGATGTGTCCCATATTAAAGTGTTCGGCGGTGGCGGCGGCGTTATTATTCCTTCGGAAATAAAAGAGCTTGAGGCCTATGGGGTTACCCGGATTTATTCCCCGGAAGATGGGGCCAAAATCGGTCTCCAGGGTATTATCAACGATCAGATGAAGAAGATGGATTTTTCCACGGTGAATCTTGACAACATTGAATATGAAAAACTCAATGTTGAAGAAAAATATATCACAGCCAATACCATCACCGCTGTCCAGGAGGCCAAGGTTCAAAATGACGGTTCATTGGAACCCATTATGGAAAAACTGGCACAGATAAAAAACAGTGAAACCCCGCCGGTGATCGGCATCACCGGAACAGGCGGTGCTGGCAAATCCTCCCTCACCGATGAATTGATTTTACGAATTTTGCGGGATCTTAAGGATGTGCATGTGGCCATCATCAGTTGTGATCCCTCCCGGAGAAAAACCGGCGGTGCCCTGCTTGGTGATCGTATTCGCATGAACGCCATTGAGACCGGCCGGGTTTACATGCGATCCCTTGCCACCCGGGAAGCCCAATCGGAACTGCCCGCTTCTCTTCCGGAAGCCATTGCCGTTGCAAAGGCTTCGGGGTATGATATTGTTATTGCAGAAACCGCAGGTATCGGCCAGGGCGATTCCAGGATCATAGATTTGGTTGATATTGCCATCTATGTCATGACAGCAGAGTTTGGTGCTCCCTCTCAGCTGGAAAAAATCGATATGCTTGATTATGCCGATCTGGTGGTGGTGAATAAATTTGAAAAAAGGGGCAGTGAAGATGCTGTACAGGATGTGCGAAAGCAGGTTCAGCGAAATCGCAAGGATTGGACCACCCCGTTGGACAAGATGCCCGTGTACGGTACCATTGCCTCCCGATTCAATGATGACGGTGTAACCGCTTTTTACCATGGCCTTTTAGATCTCTTAAATGAAAAAACCGGAAAAGGTTTTGTCACTTCCATTCCCAGAACCGGTGTGACCTGCTCCAGCTCCAAGACAATTATTATTCCATCGGAACGGATTCGATATCTTGCAGAAATTGCCGATACCGTGCGAAATTACCACAAAGAGACCGAAGAACAGGCCGATGCCCTTCGCAGGCTGTGGCACCTTAAAGAGGCGGAAAAAAGCCTTGGTGGATCTGATGTGGCCAATGTGGTCTCTCAGTTTAAGGATGCCATTGCAGGTGCCGAAGCCAAGGTTGATCCGGAAACCCAGAAAATTCTTGAAGAGTGGTATGTGGTCAAGGAAGCTTATTCCAAAGATGAACTCTCCTACCAGGTTCGGGGAAAAGAGATCAAGTTGCCCCTTTATACAGAATCCTTGAGTCATTCCAAGATTCCCAAGGTGTGTGTGCCGGCATATAAAGATCCCGGCGAAGCCTTGAAATTCATGCGCAAAGAAAATGTTCCCGGTCGTTATCCCTACACTGCAGGGGTTTTTCCCTTGAAACGTGTGGATGAAGATCCCACCCGCATGTTTGCAGGGGAGGGCGGTCCCGGAGATACCAATAAGCGTTTTAAACTGCTTTCCAGTGCCTATCCTGCCAAGCGACTTTCAACAGCCTTTGACTCCGTAACTCTGTACGGCTATGATCCTGCTGTACGGCCTGATATTTATGGTAAAATCGGAAATTCCGGTGTGAGTATCTGTACCTTGGAAGACATGAAGCTTCTGTATGACGGGTTTGATCTGTGCGCACCCAACACCTCTGTGTCCATGACGGTGAACGGGCCGGCCCCCATGATGCTTGCCATGTTCATGAACACCGCCATTTCCCAGCAGATGGAAGTGTTCCGGGAAAAGGAGGGAAGAGAACCCGGGGATGAAGAGACCCAAGAGATCCGCCAACGGGCCATTTCCAGTGTGCGCGGCACGGTACAAGCCGATATTCTAAAAGAAGATCAGGGCCAGAACACTTGTATTTTCTCCATTGAGTTTGCCCTTAAAATGATGGGGGATATCCAGCAGTTCTTTATTGATAATGCCATTCGTAATTTTTATTCAGTGTCCATATCCGGGTATCACATTGCAGAGGCCGGTGCCAATCCCATTACCCAGCTGGCCTTGACCCTGTCCAACGGATTTACCTATGTGGAATATTATTTGTCCCGGGGTATGCATATAGATGATTTTGCACCGTCTCTTTCTTTTTTCTTTTCCAACGGCATGGACCCGGAATACACTGTGATTGGCCGGGTGGCCCGGCGTATCTGGGCCGTGGCCATGAAATACCTGTACAAGGGCAATGAGCAGTCCCAGAAACTGAAATACCATATCCAGACTTCAGGACGCTCCCTGCACAGCCAGGATATTCAGTTCAATGATATCAGGACCACCCTTCAGGGACTATGTGCCATCTATGATAACTGCAACAGTCTTCATACCAATGCATTTGATGAAGCCATAACCACCCCCTCCAGTGAGTCTGTGCGCCGGGCCCTGGCAGTACAGCTGATTATCAACCGGGAGTGGGGACTTGCCAAGAACGAGAATCCCCTCCAGGGCAGTTTTATTGTGGATGAACTCACCGATCTGGTGGAAGAAGCTGTTTTAATGGAGTTTGAGCGCATCACCGAAAGGGGAGGGGTTTTGGGTGCCATGGAGTCCGGATACCAGCGGGGTAAAATCCAGGAAGAATCCATGTACTATGAATTGCTCAAACATTCCGGTAAATATCCCATCATCGGTGTTAACACCTTCATTGATCCCGACGCAGATTATGAGGAAATGACCTCCTGCCTGGAACTTTCCCGTTCAGATGAATCCCAAAAAGATGAGCAGCTCAGAAGGCTTGCCGCCTTTAAAGAGGCCCATGGCGATGTTGCCGGGGAATCTCTGGCAAAGCTTCAGCAAACTGCCCTTGAGGGGGGAAATATGTTTGCAGAGTTGATGAATACAGTGCAGCATTGTTCCCTTGGAAGCATTACCCAGGCCCTTTATGATGTGGGTGGAAAATATAGACGAAACATGTAAAATAGCTGAATAAGAGATATTCTGTTGCCGGGGCGATTGTTTTTATTAAATTGTCCCGGCATAATTATTTTCACAATGCAAGATTTTGGTTCTTTTTAAGGCATCTTTCATACAAATTCAAAAGAAATTTACACTTTTTAGTCAACTTTTCCCGGGAAATGGGTACCTCTGTCTGAACAGTGTAAAACAGGAATTAAATATGTCTTTTTAAATGAAAGTTATTCATCTTGTGATGTTTGTCCTAATTTGAAATATTGCCTCAGATGATGATAATTAAAAACCTTATAATCTATTGTATTAAGTTCAATTTTATGGTTTTTAATTGGAGGTAATTTAAATTTCATGGGTTTGATCATAATTTTAGCCACTCTTGGCAGTTTATGGCGCAACAAGGACTACCCGCCGCATTGTGATTTGTTTTAAGTAAGCAAAGTAACGTGATTGTTAAACGATATGAAAATCAAAAAACTTAAAGGAAATGAGGCTTTAAATGAGAAAGGCAGTTATTGTAAGTGCAGTCAGAACCCCCCTGGGGAGCTTTGGTGGCTCATTAAGTAAAATTGGCGCCACAGATTTGGGTGCCCATGTGATAAAAGAGACCATCCGCCGTGCAGGCATTGAAAAAACAGACATTCAGGAATGTATCATGGGCATGGTACTTCCCTGTGGATATGGACAGAATCCCGGAAAACTGGCAGCCGTTAAAGCGGGTCTTCCCTGGGAGGTGGAATCCATCACCATTAACAAAGTGTGCGGTTCATCCCTTAAAGCCGTGATGCTGGCAGCCCAGGCCATTCAGTGTGGGGATGCCGATGTGGTGGTGGCAGGCGGTATGGAAACCATGAGCATGGCTCCTTATTACATGGATAAGGCAAGGTGGGGTCACCGCATGGGCCCGGGGAAAATTGAGGATCACATGGTCCATGACGGGTTGTGGGATGTGATCAATGATTTTCACATGGGAATGTCCAATGAATTGTCTTCTGAAAAATGGGAAGTTTCCAGGGAAGAGCAGGATCAATTTGCTGCCGAGTCTTATCGGCGTGCCTGTGAAGCAGTAAAATCGGGTCGTTTTAAAGATGAAATCGTTCCTGTGGAAATTCCCCAACGCAAAGGTGATCCCATTGTGTTTGACACCGATGAATGTCCCCAGGAAACCGGTTATGAAAAATTATCCAAAATGAAGGGGGCATTTAAAAAGGGCGGTGTGGGTACGGCCGGTAATGCATCCATCATCAGTGACGGTGCTTCGGCCCTGGTGATTATGGAAGAAGAAAAAGCCAAGGCGTTGGGGTGCACCATCATGGCGGAAATCGGTGCCCAGGCATCCTATGGCATTGATATGAAATATGTTCTCATGGCACCCATTTATGCCATTCCCAAGGTTTTAAAAAAAGAGGGCTGTACCATTGATGACATTGATCTGTTTGAAATAAATGAGGCCTTTAGCGGTAGTTCCGCAGGCATCAACAAGGTTTTGGAACTTGATTCTGAAAAAGTCAATGTCAACGGCGGCAGCGTGGCATTGGGCCATCCCATCGGTGCCAGCGGGGCCCGGGTTCTCACCACCCTTTTATATGAAATGGAAAAACGAAATCTTAAAAAAGGACTTGCCTCCCTTTGCCTTGGCGGCGGAGAAGCTGTGGCCCTGGTGATTAATCGACCGGCATAAATAAATAGTTTTCGGCACGGTTTTTACACTCTAAATCCGTGCCCGTGTTGTTGATACTCTGTTCTTTCGGGGGTGTTTTATCACCCTTATTACTCAATTGTTTTTTATTGAAATATATATTCAGGAGAGATCATGGAGATTAAAAAATTCGGCGTAATCGGCGCAGGTCAGATGGGCAACGGTATTGCCCAGGTGGCCGCTGCCAGCGGACTTGAAGTGTTGATGAGTGATATCAAGGAAGAGTTCACCGCCAACGGTGTGGCAAACATAACGAAAAATCTGGCAAGAAGCGTTAAAAAAGGTAAGCTGGACCAGGCTGAAATGGATGCCATTCTGGCCAGAATCAAAACCACCACAGACCTCAAAGACATGGCCTCTGTGGATTTTGTTGTGGAAGCTGCTGTGGAGCGTGAAGACCTTAAATTTAAAATTTTTGAGGATCTTGATGCAGTGTGCCCGGAACACGTTATTCTCTCCACCAACACCTCTTCCATTCCCATTGGCCGCATTGCTGCCAGAACCAAACGCCCGGACAAAGTAATCGGCATGCATTTCATGAATCCGGTGCCGGTGATGAAGCTTGTTGAAGTCATCAAGGGACTTCCCACTTCAGAAGAAACCTTTAACATCACCTGGGAATTGAGTAAAAAATTTGGTAAAACTCCGGCCGAAGCCAATGATTTCCCGGGATTCATTGCCAATAGAATTCTTCTGCCCATGATCAATGAGGCCGTCTTTTGTCTCTACCAGGGTGTGGGAAAACCCGAAGACATTGATACAGTCATGAAGCTTGGTATGAATCATCCCATGGGCCCCCTGGCTCTTGCTGACCTCATTGGTCTTGATACCTGTCTTGCCATCATGGAGACTTTGTATGACGGGTTTAAGGACTCTAAATACCGCCCCTGTCCTCTGTTGAGAAAATATGTGGAAGCCGGTTGGCTGGGACGTAAGGTGGGTAAAGGATTCTACGATTACAATTAATCCACCGTTGTTAAGCAGTTATAACGCCCGGGCCGTACATCGGTTCCGGGCGTTTTTGTTTTTTTGGCGATTTTTTTTATATAACTGCCACGGGCAGACCGTATTATGATCCGGCTTTGTTGTGGGTGGAACCGGATCAGAATGCGGTCCGCCCGTGGCGGTTATTTTAACGCGCCGATGATACCCTTGACAGCTGCGGGCAGATCTGCCGGCAATACCACCACTTTGGAATTCTGGGAGGTGGATACGTTTTTCAGAGCTTCAATGTATTTTTCACCCAACAGGTACAGCATGGGCAATTCCTTGTCCTGGATGGCAGAGGTGACCTTTTCTATGGCCAGCTGGCTTGCCTTGGCAAGGACAATCTGGGCTTCGCCATCCCGCCGGGAGGCCTCCACCCGGCCTTCAGCCTGGAGAATGGCAGCGGACTTATCACCTTCAGCCCGGGTGACGGTGGCCCGTCTTTTCCGCTCCGCTGCGGCCTGCTCTTCCATGGCTGCCTGCATGGTGGGGGACGGATTGATGTCCTGGATTTCCACGGTTTTCAATGCAATGCCCCAGTCGGAAATATCATCTGATATGGCATCCTTTAACCGGGTGCGGATGAGGTTGCGGTTGGAAAGGGCTTCATCCAGATCCATCTCTCCCACAATGGACCGGAGGGAGGTTTGAACCAGGGTTTTGATGGCTGCCTCATAATCATCCACCCCATAAACGGCTTTATCTGGAAAAAGAATGTTGATATAGGCCACGGCATTGGTGATGATCACAGCATTGTCCTTGGTGATCACTTCCTGGCTGGGAATATCCAGCACAATGTCCTTGGTGATCACTTTATAGGCCACCTTGTCCATGTAAGGAATAATAATATTCAATCCGGGATTCAGTGTTTTACTGTATTTTCCCAGACGCTGTACCACATGTTTATTTCCCTGGGGCACAATACGCACCCCCAGGCTGATGGTGACTATCACTAAAATTAAAAAAAATCCCGCAACAACAAGTCCTGAACCCATGGTTATTCCTCCTGAATATTGGTTTTGAAATTAATTCATGGTAAATATTCGGTCAGCACCCCATTTTTACCTGTTTTGGCCTGTTCACACAGCACAATAGTATGCTACGCAGTCCCAAACAGGTACCCAAACATTTACATTAGCAATCCGAATATTTACAATTCATGTATTGATTATTTTAACAATCAAGGTATTTCCAGATACATCCACCACCTGGACCCGGTCTCCCATGTGGGTATTTTTATGACATATAAAGGCCCATTGCTCTGATCCTAACACCGGTACGGTAAACTTCATTACCCCTCTTGTGTCTGTGCTGGCAGGTTTTACCACCAGCCCGGACTCCCCCAGAACCGCTTCCAGGGAGATACCCGCTTTGGTTTTATCTTCCATTTTCATTTTGAAAAACTTGAACCATAAAATAGTAAAAAAGATGGAGGCCAGGGTCCAGGAAAAGAGTTGAAGGCCAAGGGAAAGTTGGGGAATCGCCCACATGACGGCCGCCACAAGAAGAGCGCCCAGGCCAAACCAGATAATGGTGAAACTGGGTATTATCAATTCAGACATGATTAGAACCATGGCAAACACTAACCAGTACCATGCTTTGATTTGCAACATTTTTGTTCTCCTTTTTCATTGTAGAAGAGTTTTGGGGAACATCTTTGATCAAATAGATACGATTAAAGCTGAAAAGTCAAGGGGCACTGGGGAATCGATAAATTTTTATATTTAAGTCTGATTCCATTTGCAAGGTTACTGTGTCGTAATTTGGATTTACAAAAATGGTGCTGTGTTCTCCTATTGACCTGTGGATGTAAAAAGGGCACAATGAAAATTATGGGTATAGATATTTGCCGCAACAAAGGTTAAAATTCTTATGATTTCAAAAAATACCTGGATGTTTCGAATTGTTGAGCGTTTACGAAGTATATATATTAAGGAACTCAACTTTCGGTGTTCGCATTTCGTGGTGGGGTCAGGCTTTCGTTATTGACATTATCGAGGTTTTTTTCGTTGGCAAAGGCCTTGGTCGATAACATCAATAACAAAAGTCTGCCCCGTCGGCACACTGACCCCATCGGTACATTTAAAAATGCCGGCTTTGAAATGAAGCCCGAAAGTTGAGTTAAGGAATCCCATGACTGCTTTGATGAGTCAAATGCCGGAACAATTGGAAGAATTATCAAGTTCAACTGATTTTACATTGTCCACAAAGAGTGTGAAAATATTATCCTCCATGCCAGACAATGGTGGATCATATTATTCTAATTTAAAACTACAGCCCTTGGAAACCCATGAAAAGGCAGGCTATCAACTCTGTTCGCATGTGGAAGATTTTATCTTCACCAAGGCAGGCACAGTGCCTAAGATCAAGACTCAATTGAGTCGGGATGATATTTTCTCCACGATTATGGTTCGGTGTGGAATTGGCCGAAATAATTACCGCGTGGCTCCGGGTTTGTATGGTGTGGGGGAGCCTGGCAGAACTTCTGAGGTGTTGGTGACTGCAAATTTTAAACTATCTTTTGATCATTTAAGGCAAGAACTTAAAGGGATTAATGTCTGGATTCTGGTGTTGGATACCCGGGGAGTCAATGTTTGGTGCGCTGCAGGAAAAGGCACTTTTTCCACCAGTGAACTGGTTCACCGAATTGAAAGCACCGGCCTTAATCTTGTGGTGGACCATAAAAGAGTTATTGTCCCCCAGCTTGGAGCCACTGGAGTATCGGCACGTTTGGTGCAGGAACGGTGTGGTTTTCGGGTGGTGTTTGGTCCCATAAGATCCCGGGACATGGTTGAATTTTTACAAAACCGGCGAAGGGTGACTCCCGGCATGCGCCAGATCACATTTACTTTGGCCGAACGATTTGTTTTAACCCCGGTGGAAATTCGTATTGCAGCCAAATCTGTTTTTATTATGGCTTTGGCTTTGGTGTTTATTTCTGGTATTGGCCCTCAGATCTTTTCCCTGGAACAGGCGTGGAACAAGGGGCGTACCGGCATTGTAATGATTTTAACGGGAGTCTTATCCGGTACGGTGGTGACTCCGGTGCTGCTGCCCTGGCTGCCGTTTCGGCAGTTTGCTGCCAAGGGAATTGTTTCAGGCAGTGTGCTGGCTGCCACTCTTTTATTCTTTTTGCCCCTTACCCAGGGGGGTATTAAAGGATCAATGGCTCTTTTTCTTTTTTCCGTTGCCATCAGCTCCTATTTTGCAATGGGGTTTACAGGAGCGACGCCTTTCACATCTCCTTCCGGGGTGGAAAAGGAGATGAAACGATTTATTCCGATTCAGGCCATATTAATGTTAATTTCAATGGTGTTATGGATTTATTCGTCATTTTAGAGTCTTTATGTTAAACTCCGCCCAAAGCCTTGGAATCATGGGGACTTCAAACTTCGTTGTGGGCAGATCGAGATCAGAATAGGTTCCGCCCATGGCGGTTATTCAGGAGTGAAAAATAATATGCAAAATTTGAGGTATTTGGATGGGGTTTCAACCCTTAAGCTTTCCCAGAAACTCTGTGTGGGCTGTGGACTTTGCATTGAGGTGTGTCCCCATGGGGTATTTGTGCTGGATGAGCATAAAGCCCATATCCAAGATCTTGATGGGTGTATGGAGTGTGGAGCATGTGTGAATAATTGTCCCACAAGCGCCATTTCTGTGACCCCGGGAGTGGGCTGAGCTGCTTATATTATCCAGGTTTGGATAAAGGGTAAAGAAAATGCTTCCTGCGGCATTGGAGGATGTTGTTAATTGTGAGGACTTAAACCATTGCCTGTTTTTTTGTTATGGGGTATAAAAAATTATTTTATTGATAAATTAGTTAAAAACCTGCTCGTTTGAGCAGGTTTTTATGTTTATTGACCACTTGGAATGTATCCAAAACAGATAGACAGGTGTTTATAGTGAAGACAGAGTTAATTGCGATTTCAGAGCTTAGGGTTGAAGCACCTTTTTCATCCCTTTTTCCCATTGGTAAAGAGACCCTGGAGGCCATTGCCACGGATATGAGAGCCGGTGGGTTTGATGATAGTTTTCCCCTTATTGTATGGGAAGGTAAAAATGTGGTGGTGGATGGTCATACCCGGTTTGCAGCGGCACGGGAGCTTAATCTTGAAGCGGTTCCTGTACTTTATAAAAATTTTGAAAATGAGGATGATGCCATCCTTTACTGTTTCCACATTCAGAGAAATCGCAGAAATCTTGCCGATGATGATATCTTAAGGTGCCTGGAGGTTTTGGATAATATTAACCCACCGGTCCGGGAAAATAAAAAGGAAAGAGATGGTACATCTTTGCCTCCTGTCACCAAAAAAGAGAAAGACATACTCCGGGCCAAGGAGCTTGGCACCAGTGTGGCTAAGGCCCAAAAGGCAAGAAAATTGCTTGAACATGGCGATGATGAGATTAAACAAAGTGTTGCTTCCGGGGAAAAATCCATTAACCAGGCCTACCAGGAGGTTCAGGAACAACGCCGGGAAAGTGGTGAACTAAAGGGAAAGAGCACAACAGGGCTTGGCAACACGGCAAAGTACACAAAGGCATTGGGCAATTTTTTAAGAGAGCTTGCCAGGTTAAAGGATAATAATTGGGAAGATGTACCCAAACAGAAGGTGTTTGAGGATCTTGCCTCCATCACAAAATTTGTTGAGAGTTGATGGAATCTTTTTTTATATAAAATTCCGTCCAAGGACCTGTAATAATTAGAGTTTCATTTTTCGTTGTGGCTGGTGGTTACAGCCATGTATTTTTTATATGAAATACTCCGCAAATCTGTGGAGCGTTTCTATCTTTGTTGTGGGCAGAGCCGGATCAGAATACGGTCTGCCCGTGGCAATTATATACAATGCAGCCTCCAAGGCAACCTCAGCAGAGCCGTCCCCCCGACGGGCAATAGGAACCGGACAATTGAGCTGTCTACAGTTCAGGTCCGGGCCCATTGCCCGTCGGGGGGACGGCGGTATAATACCATTTTCTATATTTGTTGTGGGCGGATCGCGGTCAAAACAAGATTCGCTTGTGGCGGTTATGGGGAGATAAAAAATGATATCTTTTGAAATTATTTTAACATTTTTTGCAGCTGCCATACTTCTGGCCCTGGCACCCGGGCCAGATAATATTTTTGTTTTGACACAGTCCACATTGCGGGGCCGATGGGCCGGTGTGGCTGTCACCATGGGGCTTTGCACCGGCCTTGTTTTTCACAGCAGTGCTGTTGCTCTGGGGGTGGCCGCCATTTTTCAAACATCTGTGCTGGCTTTTTCTGCGCTTAAATTTGCCGGGGCCGGATATCTGATCTATCTGGCATGGCAGGCATTTCGTGCCTCGGCACAAAAATTTTCCGGGGGCTCCATGGAGACAATGTCATTTAAAAAACTCTATGGACGGGGAATTATTATGAATATCACCAACCCCAAGGTTTCCATTTTTTTCCTTGCTTTTTTGCCCCAGTTTGTTGTCCCGTCGGCGGGCAGCATTCCCCTTCAGATTTTGATGCTGGGTGGAATTTTTATTTTTGCCACCCTGATTGTTTTTGGCTCAATTGCCATGGTGGCCGGATACCTTGGGGAGCGAATGAATCAATCTCCAGGCATGCAGAAAATATTAAACCGTGTGGCTGGAACTGTATTTCTTGGACTTGCTCTGAAACTTGTCACCACACGCCAATAAGTGTAAAGTCATCAACTTAGATGAAAATTTTACAATCAGTATGCTCTGATTTCTCCACAATTACTTGTGGTCCTTTCTCTGCCATACATTCCTATGAAGGAGATCTACCCCATGGACACAGAGCAGACAGATGCTGTAAATGCCCTGGAACAACTTTTTTTAAACACCATAACATCCCATTTGCGTCCAGGGATTACCTTTGACGGATTTCGCTCGGGCCTGGAAAAAACGGCGGCCTTGGCTGAAAGAATTGTAACACAGGTCCATCAGGAGCAGGCCGGTGTCTCTTTGGCCTGTGGGGCCGGTTGCAGCTATTGTTGTCACGCCCAGGTCAAGGTAACCCCGCTGGAGGCCCTGGTGATATTTGACTGGGTGGGAAAAAATTTTTCACAAATCCGGCGCACACTTTTGAAAAAAAGAATTGATAATAATCGTAAGCTCACAGAGGGGGTGAATCTTGAACATCGTGTGATGGTGAAAGATCAGACACCCTGTATTTTTTTGGAAAATGGTGTGTGCAGTATTTATCCGGTGCGTCCATTAATCTGCAGGGCCTGGACATCTTATAGCTATGATGCCTGTGAAAAAGCCTTTTTATCCGAAAATCACACCGCTGAAATTGAATCCTCTGCTCCCAGTAATTTTGTTTATTCCCTTGGGCGTAAAATCATTGAACAGGTGTGTAAGGCCTATGGGTTGGAATCAAGGCCCCTGGAGCTGCCCCTGGCCATGGCCCACTGTTATGGACACATTGATCTGTCCCGTGAATGGATACAAGGTAAGATCTTCTTTGCAAAAGATCTAATACCGGATTTTCCGGTTAAAACAGATGACCCTTCATTCATGGAAATCCAGGTGCCGGCATTTCTCCGGCGGTTTTCACTTTCCTACATAAAAGATGGCACCTGTTTGGAATATTTCCTCTACAGTAAGGAAAAAAAACATGAGATTTCAACGGCGTTGATTGTTTCCCACGATGTCTGTTCTCATTCAATCAATGTGTCAAAATTTTATCCGGAAATTTACAAGGAAACCACACCTAAATATATGTCGGCTGCCCTTTTTTTTCTTATGATGCACCATGCTGCCGGAATTTTTGATATTCATTGTGATTGTAAAATCTGTCTTGAGACAAAACGCATGGTGTTTGAATCATTTTATGGACGACTCAAAGATTTTGATTTTTTCATCCATCGGCATCACGTTTCAAATAATTGTAATGTGCAGGGATGTTATCACGATTTCCCACTGGAAACAGCCATGATAAGAGAAGAAAGCCCATCTGACAGAATGAATTAACTTTATGCCACGTTTTTCCATGAAATTCACGAAGTGTCACTGTGGTTAAATAATTTTATATTTTGGAAAAAGCTTGGTATGATGATGAATAACATCTCTTTTACGGAAACAAATACCATGCTCCATTCCCAAAAAAAATATTTTAAGACTTAACTCGCACACCGCAAAAGGAGTCGCCATGGGACACTCATTTCTCAAGGATCTGTCTCAACAGGTCCAGGATTTAAAGCGCCAAGGACTTTACAAGGAAGAAAGGATCATCACCTCCCAGCAGCAGGCGGGTATCACCATCACCGGGGGACAAGAGGTGATTAATTTTTGCGCAAACAATTATTTGGGACTTGCCAACCATCCCGGGGTGATGGCAGCAGCAAAAGAGGGCATTGACACCTGGGGTTTTGGCATGGCTTCGGTGCGCTTTATCTGTGGCACCCAGAAGGTGCACAAAACTTTGGAAAAAGCCATCAGTGAATTTTTACACACAGAAGATACCATTCTTTATTCATCCTGTTTTGATGCCAATGGCGGTTTGTTTGAAACCTTGTTCCAGCCCCAGGATGCCATCATCAGTGATGCGTTGAACCATGCCAGTATCATTGACGGTGTTCGTCTTTGCAAGGCCCATCGGTTTCGGTATAAAAATAATGATATGTCTGATCTTGAAGCTCAACTCAAAGCTGCATGGGAACAGGGCTGTCGCCACATTGTGATTGCCACTGACGGCGTTTTTTCCATGGATGGCATCATTGCCAATCTTAAGGGAATCTGTGATCTGGCTGATGAATACGATGCCCTGGTCATGGTGGATGATTCCCATGCTGTGGGATTTGTGGGGGAAAAGGGGAGGGGTACCCCTGAGTACTGCGGGGTCCAGGATCGTGTGGATATTGTCACAGGCACCCTGGGAAAGGCCCTTGGCGGGGCATCGGGTGGCTACACCAGCGGACGAAAAGAGATCATTGCCTGGCTCAGGCAGCGATCCCGACCCTATCTTTTTTCCAACACCCTGGCACCCACCATTGCAGCGGCCTCATTGAAAATCCTTGAATTACTCAAACAAGGGGATGATCTGCGTCGTAAATTAAAACAAAACAGTGCCTATTTCAGATCTGAAATGGAAAAATTGGGATTTACCCTGGTGCCCGGGGACCACCCCATTATTCCTGTGATGCTTGGAGATGCTGTGCTTGCAGGTAAAATGGCAGAGGGAATGCTTGAACAGGGCATCTATGTGGTGGGATTTTCGTTTCCCGTGGTTCCCCGGGGAGAGGCCCGCATCCGTACTCAGATGTCTGCGGCCCATGATAAAGCACACATTGATAAAGCCGTTGCCGCCTTTGAAAAAGTGGGGCGAAAACTGGGGGTGATTTAAATGAAAGCACTTGTCAAAGCAAAACCTGAACCCGGGCTGTGGCTTGAAACGGTGCCGGAACCCACCCATGGGTCTGGTGAAGTTCTCATTAAAATAAAGAAAACTGCCATCTGCGGCACAGATCTTCATATCTATAACTGGGATGCCTGGTCCCGGAAAACCATTAAAACCCCCATGGTCATCGGTCATGAGTTTGTGGGAAAAGTGGTGGCCGTGGGAAAAGGGGTAAAAAATTTCAAGCCGGGACAACGGGTGTCCGGGGAAGGGCACATCACCTGTGGAACCTGTCGCAACTGCAGGGCCGGTAAACGACATCTATGCATTGATACCCATGGTGTGGGGGTGAATCGTATTGGTTGTTTTACAGAATTTTTGGTCATACCGGAAATTAATGTCTACCCCATCCCCCCGTGCATTGATGATGAGGTGGGCGCCATTATGGATCCCTATGGAAATGCAGCCCACACCGCCCTTTCCTTTGATTTGGTGGGGGAGGATGTGCTCATTACCGGGGCCGGTCCCATTGGTATTATGGCAGCAGCCATGGCCCGGAAAATAGGGGCAAGGCATGTGGTTGTCACCGATGTAAATGATTATCGTCTGAATCTGGCAAAAAAGTTGGGAGCCACCCGAACGGTGAAAGTGGGCCGGGAAGATCTTCAAGATATTCAAAAGGAACTTGGCATGAAAGAGGGATTTGATGTGGGCATGGAAATGTCCGGCGTTCCCTCTGCCCTGGATCAGATGATGGAAAACATGAACCACGGCGGCAAGATTGCCATGCTGGGCATATTTGCAGATAAACCGGTTTTAAATACAGACCTTTTGATTTTTAAAAGCCTTACACTTAAGGGAATTTATGGCAGAGAGATGTTTGAAACCTGGTATAAAATGATCAATCTTTTGCAGTCCGGTCTGGACATTGCCCCCATTATTACCCATCGATTTCCTGTGGATGAATTTCAAAAGGGATTTGATGTGATGAACAGCGGCCAGTCCGGTAAGGTGATTCTTGACTGGTCAAAGGGATGATCCATGGGTTCTCATTGCTTTAAAGGTGTGATATAGAATTTAAAAAAATTCCCGGAATACAACTCCGTCCGGGATGGACAAAGCGGGAACCGTTCTGAAAATCATATCTGGAAGGCAAAAAAACAATGAAAGTAATAAAAATAGGTGGGGGATGTTTAAAGGGGGAGGCCGTTGTCTCCAGTATTGTGGCGCTGATTATTCAGCGGGGCCGGGGGAACGTGTTTGTTCTATCAGCCCTGTCCGGCATCACAGATAAATTGATGAACGGCATTGAAATTGCCATGGCTGACGAAGATAATATTCCTTCATTGGTTGATGAAATTCGTCGGGAGCATCTTGGCCTTGCCCGTCATTTAATAGCCTCTGAAACAGATTTAAAGGCTTTGGAAGAAGAGTTTGAACCTCATTTTTTAAAGATTGAGCGATATTTTTTTGGTATCAGTTTCACCCGGGAAGCCACCCCCCGCATGCAGGACATCATTGTCAGTTATGGAGAACGTCTTTCTGTAATTCTCATGGCAAAGGTGCTTAAAAGCCATGGGGAAGATGCCCATTACATCATGCCCCGGGACGCAGGTATTATCACCGACGGTCGATTTGCCGATGCCACGGCAAACATGCCCATAACCTCAAAAAATATGCAGAAAAACGTGTTACCCATGATGACGGAGCGTACTATTTTGTTTGTTCCCGGTTTTTTCGGTATCAGTGAAACCGGGGAAGTCACCACATTTGGCCGGGGGGGCAGCGATTATTCTGCGGCTGTTGTAGCTGCTGCCATGAAGGCGGATATCCTTGAAATCTGGAAAGACACTGAGGGGTTTATGACGGCAGACCCCCGGAACATCCCCGAGGCAAAACTGATTTCAATCCTCAGCTATGAAGAGGCATCGGAACTTGCCTATTCAGGAGCATCCATTCTCCATCCCAGAACCGTGGAGCCGGTGCGTAAATCAGGCATAAACATTGCCATCAAAAATACTTTAAACCCCGATGGACCCGGAAGTCTCATCACTGAACAGGCAGTGCATGATAAAAATGTTATTAAAAGCATTTCCCATTCCATGGACATTGCCGTTTTAAAGGTGTATGCGTCCGGTGTGGGGCTGCGTCAGGGCATACTTGCCCACATTGCCGGAACACTTGCAAAGGCCGGTATCAATATCAAATCCGTTGTTACCTCCCAGACCTGTATCAGTCTGCTTTTATCCAGAAAAGACATTGAGCGTGCCCACAGGGTGATTCTGGAGGTAAAACCGCGTCTTTTCAGGGAGTCTGAGCAAGTGACAGATACGGCACTTATCAGTGTGGTGGGGGATGGTCTTCACAATCACCGGGGCATTGCGGCTCGGTGTTTTACTGCCGTGTCCCAGGTGGATGTCAACATTGAAATGATTTCCTTTGGACCTTCCAAGGCGGCGCTTTATTTTCTTGTCCATGAAACAGATCTTGAAAAAACCATGGCGGCCCTGCATTCACAGTTTGTTTGATTTTTACAAAAAGGCATAACATTGGGGGCGGGCTTACATTGTTGTCGTCCCCCAATTTATCCAGAGGACGGAGTATCTGGATACCAGAGAGGATAAAAATGGCAACGCCGAGGATAAAAATAAAATTGAATCTCCAATATCATTGCATAGAGACAGAGATAAAAAAATTATATAATCGTCGGGTATCCATGGGGCTTAAAAAAGGGCTCACCAATGAATTGGAAAGGGAAATTGAAGGATTGAAAACGGCCCTTGAAACCTTTGATTTCAGAAGATTAAGATCTCAACACCGACAACTTGCCGGTGGCAAAAATCAATGGGCCATTCTCAATGTTGATCATCATGGTATACCGGAAATTGATTTGCCGATTGCCAAACAGGGTAAATGAGTTATGACTCATCATCTGCCGGCGGGATCATCATGACCGGAATTCTGGATCGTTTTAAAATGCTTTTGGTACGACTTCCAAGGGATTTCGAGTCTGAAAAAATGGTTTTGTTGGATCCCAGTATAATAAGATCACACTCTTCTTCCTGGGCGGTTTCCAGAATGGTATCGACCACATGGCCGTCTTTGACTAAAATATTTTCAACAACGTATCTGTACTCTTCATTTTGGGCAGTATCGGAAAAGGTGCCAAGGGCTTGATGGATGGTGGACAACTCATTTTTTTTGCCGATGAGGGTGGCCCTTGCATCGTGGGCATGTTTGGTGTGCAGCAATTCCCACTGCTCTTTGCCAAGCAGGCCCTTAAGTCTTGAATCCAGTGATTCAGGAACGCTTTCCATGACATGCAAAAGGGTAATTGCCCCTTCGTAACGGGTGGCAAGATTTGCAGCATATGCAAAGGCATGCCTACAGTTATTGGTCAGGTCCGTTGCAAATAAAATTTTCTTAAAATCTCCCTTCATGATCTCTCCTCTTAGTATTTTGGGGTATTATTTTTTAAGTGTCGATAATTTGTTAAAATTTATATTGTGGTGCAATATGCTTTTTATTTCGTATTTGTCAATGCCAATATGGCATTAAATGTTGAAAAACATCATTTAATTCCTCTTTCGGGCTTCATTTCAGTGTGCCGACGGGGTCAGGCTTTTGTTATTGATGTTATCAACCAAGGCCTTTGCCAACGAAAAAAGCCTCGATAATGTCAATAACGAAAGCCTGACCTCACCCGAAATGCGAACACCGAAAGTTGAGTTAATTCTTTGCTGTGGCATCTCAAGGTGTTCACAGACCCGGGCATGGTAAGCTCATCACGGTGTTACAGGGCCAGGTGAATGGCGAAGACAATAACCCATAAAAGCAACAAAATTGTCATACCCATTAACCCCATGGAAACCAGATAGTGCCACCCGGCTTCTTTTTTTGTTTCATGGTATCCCAACAGCCATCCCAGGCCGATTCCGGCAATCAGCCCCCCACCATGCCCCCAGTTATTAATGCCGGGAATGGCAAAACCAAAGATAATAAGGCTGAACACCCACCCCATGGTCTGCTTGTAAACGGCCTGGCCAAAGATACCTCCCCTGGTTTTCCCATAGTATAGTGTGGCCCCGATGAGGCCGCAGATGGATGCCGACGCGCCAATGGTAACACTGACTCCGGCAACATAGGATAAATAAAATCCCGCGATACCGCTTACGGTGTATATAATGAACATCCGGTGGTGGCCATAGGTCTCCATGACCAGATGCCCGATCTGTACCAGGGCCGTCATGTTAAAAATAATGTGTAAAAGGCTTCCATGGAGCCAGCTTGCCGTGATCAAAGACCACCATTCCCGGTAATGGTCAATGGGGACGGTACCAGTGGCACCCATGAAAATCAAGGTATTGGTGGAAGGGGAAAGGGCGGTAAATGGATTGATGGAAAAGTTGGTGTAACGACCACTGACTACAAGGGTTGCCAGAAACATGAGCCCATTAAGCCCTATGATGGCCCGGATCAACTGATGGGAAGTGGGGCTGGGAAAACGCATTGGTGGATGGAATCCTCCGAAAAACCGGTTATTGCGTTGGATCTTGGGTTACAGGCTGCTCAATTTTTACGGCATTGAGGTATTCTTTGATACCGCCCAGGGTCATGGTGAATAATTTTGTACCGGTGAGGATCACCGCCGCATTATCATGGCATTGGCAGGCATCAGCAAAGGCCGGACCCATGACCCAGGAGGGATCGGTTCCTTCTGTTGTGTTTTGTTTCATGACGGCAACATAATTATCCATGCGTTGTTTAAGAATGGCAAAGTAGTCCACCTCCTGTCCAGTGGCGGTGGCGGTGACCTGGGAGATATTCTGGGCAATTTCCTGGATATTGTTCCAGAACAGCTGGTTGAGATTTCTTTTAAGGGGCTCTTCCGTCATATAAAAAGAGATTCCCCAGCCCACACTTAATATCTTTAAAATCTGAAGTTCATACTCCACACAGGTCATATCAACACTGTCATCCACCGGGGTGGCTTTGAGCAATGTTTTTAAATCATCCCGGTTGATGGCAAAGGTTGCCAGATTTTCTGCAAATTTATAGATGTTGATCGGTTCCATGGTTGCCTGCCCCATTATTCCCTCTTTTTTTTCCGTTGCATACAATTCAATAACCATGTCATAATATCTGTCATGGGTAAATATTCGTTCGGTACCCCCGTCTTTACTTTTGGGTCCGCTCATCCCCCCTAACACCTTATATGCCATGTCGTTCTGATCAGGCCAATGTTGGGGACCGGTGAAACAATTATGTTCCCAAACCGGATATTTACTGCCATGACGCCCCAGCGTCTATATCATTTTAAATGAATAAAGTAAATGTCATCCACCTTCCGACATTCTAATTTTGGAGCATTTTGTGATATCTGTTGATTTAAATTTATTTGCTACTCTGAGATCTTTTTTACCCGACTCTCCCAAAACAATGACCGTTCCTCCGGGGACCTGTGTCATGGATTTGGTAACACAGCTTGCCATTCCTGAAGAAGATGTGAAGTTGATTTTTATTAATGGCAAAAAAGAAGCGCTTTCCTATGTGCTACAAGACAATGACCGGGTGGGAATATTTCCACCTGTTGGGGGGGGATAATCATTGAAACCGCCGGTAATGTCAAGATATGCAAGAAATTTCCAATCCATAAGCCATAAAGAACAGGAGCGCCTTGCCGGTGCCAGGGTATGCGTTGTGGGTCTTGGGGGCCTGGGAGGCGGGGTGGTGGAGATGCTGGCCCGCATTGGTGTGGGAACCCTGGACCTGGTGGATGGAGATTGTTTTGATGAAACCAATCTTAATCGCCAGCTTCTTTCCACGGAAAAAAAACTGGGCGTTTCCAAGGCCACTGTGGCCCGGGAGCGGGTGGCTGCCATTAATTCCACCATAAAGGTCAATGCCTTTAATGCGTTTCTAACCCGGGAAAATGCCCACAAAATTATGGGACAGGCCCAGGTGGCAGTGGATTGTCTGGATTCCATTTCCCATCGATTTTTGCTTCAGGAATTTGCACAGATTCGCAATATTCCCCTTGTTTCCGGTGCCATTGCCGGTTCCACAGGACAGGTAACGGTTATTTTCCCTGATGATCCGGGCTTTAAATTAATTTATGGAGATCCCCGGGACAATAAAGAATCGGGCATTGAAGCGCAATTGGGAAATCTTGCCCATTGTGCCCTTATGGTGGCCTCTTTGCAGTCTTCAGAGGTGGTCAAGGTACTGCTGGGACGGGGCGAGATTCTTCGAAATCGTTTGCTCATCTGTGACCTCATGAGCAACACCTTTGAAGTCATGCAACTGGTATAACCCACATGTCCCGGCGGACACAACGAATATAGAAAATGGCATTATGCCGCCCCCCCGAGGGGCAATGGGCCCGGCCGGAACTGTAGACAGCTCAATTGGCCGGTTCCCATTGCCCCTCGGGGGGGCTCTGCCGTGGTAAACCTGGAGACTGCATTGTATATAACTGCCACGGGCAGAACTTATTCTGATAAAAACAGGGAGATTGAAATTGTGGGCAATAAAGATTATGAAGAGGCAGCAAGGTTAATCCGGGACGCAACCCGGGCCGTGGCCTTTACCGGGGCCGGTATCTCTGTGGAGAGTGGCATTCCCCCTTTTCGGGGGGAAAATGGATTGTGGAACAAGTATGATCCTGCCACCTTTGATATTTCCTATTTCCATGAATATCCGTCCCACTCCTGGGAAGTGATGCGGGATATTTTTTATGAATTGTTTGGCCGGGTCAAACCCAATGCGGCCCATTATATTCTGGCGGAGATGGAAGCCAGGAAACTGATCCACGGGGTGATCACCCAGAATGTGGACAGTCTCCACCATGATGCCGGAAATAAAACCATCCATGAGTTCCACGGCTCTTTAAGAAAATTACTTTGCCTTAACTGCGGCAGGCTCACCAAGGTGGAAAATGTAGATCTGGCCTGCCTGCCCCCCAAATGTGTCAAATGCGGGGGACTGTTAAAACCCAATGCCGTTTTTTTTGGAGAGTCCATCCCCGGCCATGCCCACCGGGCTGCCTTTGGGGAAGCGGACAAAGCCGATCTTTTCATCATTGTGGGTACCACCGGAGAGGTGGCCCCTGCCAACATGATTCCCCGGCTGGCCCGGGAAAACGGTGCAAAAATCATTGAGATCAACACGGAACCGTCGAGCTACACTGATTTTGTGACCCATATTTTTCTCCAGGGAAAGGCCACCGCCGTCCTGGAGCAACTAATGCAAACCATTGAAACCTGAAAACGGTATTGGGTTTTTCATGCTTTGAAGACTTGACCTCATATTTAAAAAGGAGAATGAAATGACAGAAGATTGCCTGTTTTGCAAAATAGTTAAAGGTGAAATTCCATCGGAATTTCTATATGAAGATGACATGTGCGTGGTATTCAGGGATATCAATCCCCATGCCCCGGTCCATCTGCTCATTGTACCCAGACAGCACATCAGAAGTATCAATGATCTCACCGAAGCAGATGCAGAAATTGTTGCAAAAATGCATATGGTGGCCCGGGACATGGCCAAAAAAGAAGGGGTTGACACATCTGGATACAAACTTCTTTTTAATGTGGAAAAGGGCGGTGGACAGGTGATTTTTCATCTTCACCTTCACCTGCTCGGAGGGTGGGAAGAGAAATAATAAGGTACTGACATATCAGGGGAAATCGCCTGTAACTGCTGATAAATGAAAAAACAGATCAACAAGGGACGATTCCCCGGTAAAGTTGCTGATTTCATTGGGAGGGGGAACCATGGTTGTTCAATATCCCGAGCCCGGCAGGGCCCTGGTCATGTTTTGCGGAGACAGTATTACCTTTACCCTGGAGCTTGCTTCTGACACGGATGTTGGGGGTGATGCCTTTATTCGAACGAATCTGGGGCGTGCATGGCTTATCCGGCAAGAGATTATTGACCGGGTGGATAAAGGGGAGATCAAGCTCAACAGTGCCTGGCATGATATAAAAATGATCCGCCGGGGTCCCGCCTCGTTTTCCATTACCCTTCCCCTGTATGAACCGGGTCACTTTAAGGCCAAATGTTTTTTCATGGGCAAGGCTGATTCCTCTCCCCTGTGGCCCGGGGGTGAGAACACGGTGATTAACGTGGAAAGTGCAGGTTCCTGCTGCGCCAATATCATCTACAACGCCTTTGTCCGCCAGTTCGGCAGTGCAAAATGGCCCCGGGAACCCATGCCCCCGGAAGAAGAAAAGATGATCCACACCCTTGAAAGTAAGGGGTACACCGTGATCCCGGAATCTGGAAAATTCCGGGATCTTGTCAAAGAGGTGGATTTTATTTTTGGTGAGCTGGGGTGTCGGGTACTCCAGCTGTTACCCGTGCATCCCACCCCCACCACCTATGCCCGCATGGGGCGGTACGGCAGCCCCTATGCGGCCCTTAACTTCACTGATGTGGACCCGGCTCTGGTGGCGTTTGATCCCCTGGCAACCCCATTGGAGCAGTTCATGGAACTTGCCGATGCCGTGCATACCCATTGCGGCTATCTGATTCTTGACATTGCCATCAACCACACAGGCTGGGCTGCCACCATCCACGAAAGTCATCCGGAATGGCTGGTGCGAAAAGAGGACGGCACCATTGAGGTGCCCGGTGCCTGGGGGGTGAAATGGGAAGATCTCACCAAGCTTGACTATTCCCGGGTGGAGTTGTGGCAATACATGGCAGACATATTTCTTTGCTGGTGCCGCAGACGGGTGGACGGATTCCGATGTGATGCCGGCTACATGATCCCTTTGCCGGCCTGGGAATATATTGTGGCAAGGGTGAGAAATGAGTATCCGGATACCCTTTTTTTTCTGGAGGGTCTGGGCGGGGGCATCCATGCCACCTGTGATCTTTTGAACACCGCCAACCTCAACTGGGCCTATTCTGAACTGTTCCAGAACTACCGGCGCACAGAGATAGAAAACTATCTTTTGGAAGCCTTGGAAATTTCGGAAAAATACGGCCTCATGGTGCACTTTGCCGAAACCCATGACAACCCCCGGCTGGCCGCGGTGTCCCATACCTATGCCAGGATGCGAACGGCTGTTTCCGCCCTGTTTTCCGTGTGTGGCGGATTTGGTTTCAGTGCCGGTGTGGAGTGGTTTGCCACGGAAAAAATTAATGTGCATCAAGCCCCCTCACTGAACTGGGGGGCCACGGACAATCAAATTGAACATATCAAGCGCCTGAACCTGATTTTAAAGCATCATCCCACCTTCAGCCAGGGAACCCGACTTTTTTTCATCCACAATGGCCCGGACAACGGCTTGGCCTTGGCCAGGATTCATGACAACTCCCACAGTGGCTTACTCATTGTGGTGAACCTTGATTGTGAACACAAAGAAACAGTATCCTGGAATTCCCGGGACTGGGAAATGCCATCCTCCACCATGGTGGATCTGCTCACTGAACGGAACGTTCACATTACAACGGATTTGGATCAATGTTCTGTTACCCTGGCACCCGGGCAGGTGATGGCCCTTTCTTCCGGGATGGAAAATCTCCATGCCTGGATGGACAATGCCCCCTCCCTGTGCCGCATGCCCCGGCGGGTTCTGGATCAAAAACTCAAGGCCAAGGCAATGAAGTTGTTCCAGGTTTTTCAAGGGTTTCATGACCTTGGAGATTTTGATGTCCATGCTGCTGCAGAGCACCTTGTCCATGACCCCGTTGCTTTTTGTCGTTCCCTGAATCTGGAGGGAAAACAAAGCCGGATGGTGACCTGGAACTGGGATGCAGACAGACGTCGTACAGTGATGGTGCCCCCGGGGCATTGTGTGCTGGTGCTGGCCCATAAAAATTTCAGGGCTGATATTCGTCAAACATTGCGAAACAGTGTTAAAACCGTGGGGTATGAAGAGGCTTTACCCATGGCTTCGGGACATTTTTTTGCCGTTTTTCCCCCCCTTAAAACCAATTCGTTTCATCGAGAATTGACCTTTCGCATTCGTTTATTTCAAAATGGTAAAACCCATGAACACAACTCCTCCCTTCTTTTTCTGGCCCAGCCCCGGACCCTGCCGTTCCAGGCCGGTTTTTCCAGAAAAAAAATCATGGCGGACCCCTCCCTGAAATTCCTGGATGTCAATGGCCGGGGAGCAGTGCTGCGGGCCGCTGCATGGTGGGGGCGGCTGGAGAGTCGGTATGACGGTTTGTTGTGTGCCAACTTGAACCCTGAATATCCGGAAAATCGCTGGATGCTCCTTGCCCGGTATCGCATATGGGCTTTGTATCAGGGCACATCCCGGGAGCTGACCCTGGATTGCCTGGAAACGTTTTCCTGTTTGATCGGTGAACAGGGAGGGCTGTGGCGGTTTAATGTTCCCACCAGTGAAGGCAGACATTTTATCATTGAACTTAAATTGTGGATGGTCCGGGGGCAAAATCAGGTGTGTCTTGAAATTATTCGAAAACCCTCCCGGGATGTGGCCCTGTTTCTGGACGATGATCTTCCGGTGACCCTGATTATTCGACCGGATATTGAGGATCGCTCTTTCCACGACACCGTCAAGGCATGGACCGGCCCTGAAAACGCCTGGGAATCGGCCCTGACCCTGAAACCGCATGGTGTGCGCTTTGAACCGGCACCGGGTGAACGGTGCCTGGACATTGAAATGCCCGGGGAAAAATTTGAACTGGACCCGGAATGGACATATATGGTGCACCGTCCCCTGGAGGAATCCCGGGGGCTGGATGCCCATTCTGATCTGTTCAGTCCCGGTTATTTTAAAATTGCCATGACAGGCAGCCTCCAAGGGGTGCTTCTCAGGGCAGATGCCGATGGATTAAAACCACCTGACGGCAAGATGGGCCCGCAAAAAGACCCCACTGCCACGGCTTCGGTACCATCCAATCATTTTATAGAAACCGTGGCCCGAAATCTGGACCATTACATGGTAAGCCGGGGCCGGGACAAAAGTGTCATAGCAGGGTATCCTTGGTTTCTGGATTGGGGGCGGGACAGTTTAATCTTTTGTCGGGCATTGATCCAGGCCGGACGTCTGGATTATGCAAAGGCTGTTTTACGTCTGTTCGGGCAGTATGAACAGGGCGGAACTTTACCCAACATGATCTGCGGCAGCAATGCCGAAAACAGAGAAACCTCTGATGCTCCCCTGTGGTTTTTTGCCACCTGCCGGGAACTTGTGGAACAGGATGGGGATGATTTTCTCCATGAGCGGCTGGGAAATCGTTCGGTGACAGAGATTTTAATTTCCATGGGGCGCTCCCTTATTCATGGTACAGACACCGGTGTTATCATGGATGGTGACACGGCACTGCTTTACAGCCCCTCCCATTTTACCTGGATGGACACCAATTTTCCCGCCGGCACCCCGCGCCAAGGATATCCTGTGGAGATCCAGGCTTTGTGGCATTATGCACTTTGCTTTCTTGCCCGCATTGATGGCGATTCCCGGGAACCTGCGTGGAAAGAGCTGGCGTTAAAGGTGAAACACAATGTGCATCATTATTATTTTCTAAAGGAAAAGGGCTATTTTTCCGACTGCCTCCATGCAGAACCCGGCACCGGAGCGGCCCAGGCCCGGCCCGACGATGCCCTTCGGCCCAATCAATTGTTTGTGCTGACCCTGGGAGTGCTGGATGATCCTTCCCTTACCATGCCCTGCCTGGAAGCATGCATGGAGCTGCTGGTGCCCGGTGCCATCAGGAGCCTTGCTGACCGGCCGGTTTCTTTTCCCCTTCCCATAGAGTCCCATGATGGCATTCTCAACGATCCTTATCACCCCTATGCCGGAGTGTATGAGGGGGATGAAGACACCCAAAGAAAACCGGCCTATCACAATGGAACGGCCTGGACATGGCCCTTTCCCGTATTTTGTGAGGCCTGGGCCGGGGTGTATGATGATCCCCAGGGAAGGGAAACAGCCCTGGCATTGCTGGGAAGTGCGTCGGAATTAATGAAAAAAGGATGCGTGGGTCATCTGCCTGAAGTGCTGGATGGTGATTATCCCCATACACCCAGGGGCTGTGATGCCCAGGCCTGGGGAACCAGTGAACTGTACCGGGTCTGGATAAAACTTGATACCATTTCCCAAAAAGGCAGGTTAAAATGACAAAATCAAAACCCCGCGTGCTTATTGTTACGCCGGAAGTGACATATCTTCCAGAGGGGATGGGAAATATGTCTAATTTTTGTGCCAAAGCCGGGGGCCTTGCTGATGTGTCTGCAGCTTTGATCAGCTCCTTGTTTGATCTGGGGGGGGATGTGCATGTGGCCCTGCCCGATTACCGCTCCCTGTTTGAAGGGTACCTGCCCAGTTTGTTCAATAAAGAGTTGAAGCGCATCAAAGACCGCATAGAAGAAGAGCGAATTCACCTTGCCGAGGACCGGGTTTTTTATTATCTCACCCATGTGTATTCCGGATACTATGAAACCAACCTCAAGGTTTCTCTGGCATTTCAGCGGGAGGTAATGAACAACATTATCCCCCGGGTGAACCCTGACATTATTCACTGCAACGACTGGATGACGGGACTTGTCCCTGCCATGGCCCGGCAACTGGGCATTCCCTGTCTTTTTACCATTCACAATATCCACACAGTGACAGCCACCCTGGATAAAATCGAGGATAGGGGCATTGATGCCGCCGCCTTCTGGCACCACCTTTATTATAAAAAAGCCCCCGAGTGTTACGAAGAGAGCCGGGAAAATAATCCTGTGGATTTTCTCACATCCGGTGTGTTTGCAGCCCACTATGTCAATACGGTGAGCCCCACATTTTTAAATGAAATCATCCATAATCATCACCCCTTTGTTGAGCCCTGTATCCAGCAGGAACTTTCCAATAAATGGCATGCCGGTTGTGCTGATGGAGTTCTCAACGCCCCGGACCCGGAGTTTAATCCGGCCATTGATGAGATGGTGGTGCATAATTACGGACCCAAAAATCATCGTTACAAAAAGCTGGAAAACAAGCGGCATCTCCAGGATATTCTGGGGCTGGAGATGGATGACAGTGCCCCCATGTTTTTTTGGCCTTCCCGCCTTGATCCTGTGCAAAAGGGATGTCAGCTCCTGGCTGATATATTATTTGATATTGTTTCCAGATACTGGGATGACAAGCTACAGGTGGTGTTTGTGGCCAATGGGCCTTTTCAAAAATGTTTTTTGGAAATTTTGGAATTTCATGGACTTCACCATCGAATCTCAGTGAATGATTTCACCGAAGTGCTGTCCCATCAGGCCTTTGCCGCAGCTGATTTTTTGTTCATGCCTTCCACCTTTGAGCCCTGCGGTCTTCCCCAGATGAGCGGTTGCATTTATGGTACCCTGCCCATTGTATTTGATACCGGAGGGCTCCACGACACCATTCGGCACATTGATCTGGAGAATAGTACGGGCAACGGATTTGTGTTTAATGTTCACGACGCACAGGGACTTTCCTGGGCCGTGGACCGGGCCATGGATTTTTACTGCCTCCATCCCGATGTTAAAGAAAAACATATCACCCGGGTGATGACCCAGGGGGTCCTTGATTTTAACCACACGGCATGTGCCACAAAATATATTGAACTTTATGAAAAAATGCTTCACAGGCCCTTCATTGTCTGATCCCGGTATTTTCAACGATCCAGGGCTTCTGCACCATCAAAAAACGATTCAGGCCCGCCTTGACCGGGCCCGGGTCATGGAACAGGAAATCACGGATCAGGGTCGTAAAAATATATATGATGTAGCTGATTACCACCTGTTTTTTGGACTGCATTTCACCGGTAACGCCTGGTGCTTCAGGGAATGGGCCCCCCATGCAACAGCCATATACATCATTGGTGATATGACCCGCTGGCAACTGGATGAACGCTTTTGTCTGGTTTCCAGGGACAGTAACGGTATCTGGGAGGGGTGGTTTGACACCGACACTTTCTGCCATGGCCAGCATTATCGACTGCGGGTATTGTGGCCCGGAGGGGAGGGGGATCGCATTCCCACGGCGGCCCTCCGGGTGGTGCAGGATTCCCATACTTTGATTTTCAATGCCCAGGTTTGGCAGCCTTGGAATACCTATGCCTGGAAAAATTCATCTTTTATACCATCTGATGAGCCGCTTCTCATATACGAAGCCCATGTGGGCATGGCCCAGGAAGAGGGCAGGGTGGGAACCTATCGGGAATTTGAAGATCATATTCTTCCCCGGGTGGCAGACGCGGGCTATAACACCCTTCAGCTCATGGCCGTCCAGGAACATCCCTATTACGGTTCCTTTGGATACCATGTTTCCAGTTTTTTTGCCCCATCATCCCGGTTTGGCACCCCGGAAGAACTTAAAAGTCTTGTGGATGCGGCCCATGGCCTGGGTATCCGGGTGATCATGGACCTTATCCATTCCCATGCCGTTAAAAACGAGGTAGAAGGTTTAGGTGCCTTTGACGGTACCTCACATCAATTTTTTCACAAAGGCCAAAGGGGAATCCACAAACTGTGGGATTCCCGCTGTTTTGATTATGATAAAAACCAGGTGATAAAATTTTTGCTTTCCAATTGCCGGTACTGGCTGGAGAAATTTAAAATGGATGGGTTCAGGTTCGACGGGGTGACCTCCATGTTATTTTTGGACCATGGCATTGGCCGGGCATTTACAAGCTATGCCGATTATTACCGGAAGGGAGAGGTGGATGGGGCGGCCCTGGGCTATCTATTTCTGGCCAACCGGATTATCCACGATATTTCTCCCCGGGCCATCACCATTGCCGAGGAAGTCAGTGGGTATCCCGGCATTGCCGCCCCCCAGGCCCTGGGCGGAACAGGCTTTGATTATCGATTTGCCATGGGGGTTCCTGATTACTGGATTCGCCTCTTAAAGGAATTTAAAGACGAATTATGGCCTTTGGGGTCTTTGTGGTATGAGCTCAATGCCCGTCGGGAAGATGAAAAAAGTATCAGTTATGCAGAGTCCCATGACCAGGCCCTGGTGGGAGATCAGACATTGTTCATGCGTCTCATGGGAGAAAATATTTACCATGGCATGTGGGGGACCCGGCCGGATATTAAAACATTACGGGCACTGTCCCTGCACAAAATGATCCGGTTGATCACCCTGGCAACGGCAGGGGACGGGTATCTTAATTTCATGGGCAATGAATTTGGCCATCCGGAATGGATTGATTTTCCCGGGGCACACAATCAATGGTCCTATCACTATGCCCGGCGCCAATGGTCTTTACGGGATAACCCTGATCTTTATTTTTCCCGTCTGGCAGATTTTGACCGGGCCATGATCAACGGGCTAAAGTCATTTAATATCCCCGGTGATGGCCGGGCACAATTGTGTTATCACCATGAAGACCATAAAATGATCGCCTTTTTCCGGGGCAAACTTTTGTTTGTCTTTAATTTTCATACGGATTCTTCTTATACAAATTATTTGATCCCGGTGCCGCCGGGCAGGTATGGCATGCTTCTGGATACCGATGAAAAAGCCTTTGGGGGACAGGGCCGCCTTTCCCGGGGCCAGGTGCATTTTACCACACCGTCAACGGTTCCAGGAGATATTGATAACCATTTTTTAAGTCTTTACCTTCCCACCCGTACAGCAGTGGTGCTTTTGAGCTCACATTGACATATAAATACCTCAACTTTCGGTGTTCGCATTTCGTGGTGGGGTCAGGCTTTCGTTATTGACATTATCGAGGCTTTTTTTGTTGGCAAAGGCCTTGGTCGATAACATCAATAACAAAAGCCTGACCCCGTCGGCACACTGACCCAATCGGTACATTTAAAAATGCCAGCTTTGAAATGAAACCCGAAAGTTGAGTTAATAAGGTTTTCAATAACACCTACCCTTAAGGCAATGATTGATGCATCAAGGATAATGAGTTTATGTCCTGCTATTTATATCACGCTGTTCAATTTCAATGTCATGGTCAAGTGCTTTTTAATTACTTCGAAATACAAAATTATTAAGTTCAAATCCACTCTGGGAACCAGCATGGTTAAAATCAACACGACTTACACCTGGGGGGATTTTAACATTGACTATTTTACCTCCGGCAGGCCCCCATTGGTTCATATATTCTTTATAAAAACCATTTCGCTGGTCGTTGGTTGTGGTTTGTTTTACCGTCATTTTGACGGTACCAGCGGTAATATTTAATTGATTATGAATCTGGGCGGTTCCAACGCTATGGTCATTCCAGAAATTAAAGGAAAGAATCCCTCCTTTATTGTTTGGGAGAAGTACCCGGCCGGAGGCAAATCCATTGAATTCCTGGCCGGAAACGGCATGGTGCAAGGTACGTCCAAAAATTTTACACACAGCCCCTTGACGGTTTACCCGTTCTTCAAATGAAAATACCAGGGGCGCTCCTTTGGTAAAACTTAATTGGGATATCTCAATACCCGATTGAGATCCAGAGTTGTTAAAATTAACCTGGGTTACCTCTTCAGGAACCTGGATGATGACACGGGAACCACCTGCCGGTCCCCATTGGTTTTTAAATTCCTGATAATCTTCCACCAGATCCAGGGAGGAGGTGTATTGCGTGAAGCTTTCTTTAAGGTGTCCGGCGGTGATATTGATTTTATTTAAAAAAGAGCTGCACCCCAGCTGTTGATCGTTGTATACCCGGAATGTAAGATAACCTCCATAACCATGGGGAAGAAATATGGTACCCCTTTGAAATCCGTAAAACAGTTCACCGCTTTTACTTCCTTTGAGTATGCGTGCCACTTGGATAATGGGTTTACCTGGGGTTCTGACAGGTTCTTTTTTGTAGCCTTTGGGGAGGTAGGTATAGCCAGCAATGAATCGTAGATGGGATAATTCAATACCTGTGGCGCTGCCTCCATTGTGAAATTTTAAAGTGGATATTCCCGGTGGAATGGCCAATGTGATTCGATTGATTCCGGCGGGGCCCCATTGTCCTCTGAACTCTTTGTACTCTTCCAGTAACTGGTTTTTGGTGGAATAACTGGGAATTTTTATGGCCCTTCCCCCCAGGGAAGTGTTAAAAAAATTAGTGTGGGCTGTGCCGTTGACCTGCATGTCATTCCATAATGTGAAGGTAAGCATTCCACCCTTATTATGTGGTAAAGAAATGCTTCCTGATGAATACCCGTAATAATGTGTTCCGGTGGTGGCACCGGTGAGTACCCTGTTTACATTAATTGTTACTCCACCTTCCTGGATGGATTTGCTTGAAACCATTGCCGGAAAAAAGAAAACAATCCATGACATCATTAAAAAGACAATAAATTTAATTCGCATCTGAATTCTCCTTGTTAAATATTTAACATCCCCGGTATGATGGGAAAAACAATTCAGTACCTTATCATTTTAAATGTTGCTGTAGTGGTGTCCGAATATTTATATCCTACAGGATCAATATCATGAAAACATACGCACCGTCATTGACATCCACCGTAAGATTCGCCCCGCGTGTTTGAGCATAATAAATCCATGGTTCCACATTTGTTTTACCATCTCCACATGCAAAGGTGGGATAAAACTTTCCAGTGGTACCATCCTTCCACGATAAAATCATGGCATTTCCGTAGGTGGATGTCACCATTTCTTTAACATTGTTTTTTGCCATGGTAAAATCCAGATCCGGGTCATCAATGGTATATTGAAGCGTCTCTTTCTCCCGGGCGTTGTCTTCTGGAGATATTTGCATGTTTTCTCCTCAAATTAAAGGGTAATTCGCCATCCGGCATTGGCAAAGGCAAATTTTTCTTTAAAGCGGTTGTAGCATATGGCGGCCGCCTCATTACCGGTGCAATGGGATACGGCAATTTTTTCCAGCTTAAACCGTTCAAAAGCTTCCAGGGTGCGGTTCATCTGTTCCCCCAATCCCAGAAACCCCAAATGGGTACCGCCAATGACGGCATAAAAGCTGTCATGCCCGCTTTTTTCCTTAAAATGCTCCATGACATTCACAATACCCGAGTGGGCACAGCCGGTGAGAATCACCGGCCCGGAATCGGTTTCAATTAAAAGTGAGGAGTCATCAAGCAGGGGGTCCTGGATAAACTCACCCCCTTGTTTTATTTTAAGATGGGCATCGGGTTTTTCATAATCCGTGACCCGGGGAACCTCTCCGGAAAAGAAAATGCCCGGTTCAATTTCTTCGTATTCCCGTTTAAGGGAAAATGTCAGCCCCCGGTTTTCTTCCAAAAAGTGCCGATCATTTTTTATGCCGATAAAATACCTCACCGGAGTATCTCCCTGCATGAATTCGGCATATTTGGGAATAAAAATATCGGGGTGGGCAACAACCTCCACATTTCTTTGGGGGAAAAAAAGTTCGGACAATCCACCGGTGTGGTCCAGATGGCCGTGGCTCAGTGCCACCTTGTCAATACTGCCAAGATCAACGGATAAAGCCCGGGCATTGTTTCCCAGGGTGAGCCCCTGACCGGTATCCAGCAGCAATTTTCGACCGTTTTTTTCAACCAATGCGGAAAAGCCGTGCTCTCCTGTTATACCCATCATTTCACAGGCTCTGTTTTCACATAAAATTGTAATGGTGGTACTTGCCATGATATATCAACTCCTTTTTTTAATATAACCGCCACGGGCAGACCTTAGTCTAACCTCAGTCATCCCACAACAAAACTTGAAATACACTCCTGATCTGCGGAGTGTTTCATATAAAAAAAAACGGGCTTGGTTCTAACTTCACCCAGTGCATATGTACAAAACACCCAACAACTTAATGTTGCAAATGATTTCAAATAATTAATTCTTTATACCTGATACATGCTGCCAACGGTGGGCGAACATGAAACCAAGCCCAAAAAAACAATATCAAAGGGAAAAGTTAAAAGCAATGGCTCTTTTCCGGCGAAAATCTACCGTCAAAAGGCGAATTTCCGCCTTTGATTTTCATCCGGGCCTTGTCCGAAAAGGTATTGTGACCGTTTCAATGGGATTATTCATATTGTGAAAACGGTAATAAAACAAGGGTGACTTCTTAGATAAAAAGCGATGTTCAATTGCCCTTGACGGCTGGCCTTTGTGAAACATTATCTGTTTTTATAACATATGGTATATATTTTGCTTCTATTTGCCGATGATCATTAATATCCCCAAAATACAGGGGCATTATTTTAAATTACTCAACTTTCGGGCTTCATTTCAAAGCCGGAATTTTTAAATGCCCCGATGGGCTCAGTGTGCCGACGGGGTCAGGCTTTTGTTATTGATGTTATCGACCAAGGCCTTTGCCAACGAAAAAAGCCTCGATAATGTCAATAACGAAAGCCTGACCCCACCACGAAATGCGAACACCGAAAGTTGAGTTAAATTATTATCAAGGAGGATGAATGGAACGCTTGATAGAGAATGACAATGTTAAAAAGAGCCGGATCCCGGCCCGGCTGGATCTTGCCCAGAGCGGTACCGGCCTGGTGCTGGGGCTGTTCATGTGGGTGCACATGATGCTTGTGGCCAGTATTCTGCTGGGAAAAGGCTCGTTTAATTTTGTGGCAAAATTCATGGAACTTTCTTTTCTTTCCAGCACCGGGGAAGGTTTTCCTGCGGCGGTATTTTTTGCTGTTCTGGGTGTTTTTACCCTTTTTATTATCCATGCCCTTTTGGGCGTAAGAAAATTTCCCATTTCCTGGAAGCAGCACGCCATTATCCGTCAGCAGATGGGCATGATGAAACACGACGACACCAACTTGTGGTACATCCAGGTGGTGACGGCTTTTATCATGTTTTTTCTGGGGTCTGTGCACCTTTTTATCATGCTCACCCATCCGGGCCAGATTGATCCTTATCTCTCCGCCGACCGTATCATCTCCGGCAACATGTGGCCCCTTTATCTGATTCTTTTGTTTGCAGTGGAGCTCCACGGCACCATTGGTCTTTATCGTCTCTGCATGAAATGGGGCTGGTTCACCGGTGATGATTACCGTGCCTCCCGTGTAAAGCTTAAAATGTGGAAAAAACGGTTGACCATTTTCTTTCTCACCGTGGGTCTTCTTGCGTTGTTAGTGTTTTCCATCATCGGCATCCGTCATAAAGACCATGCAGGAGAACCTTACAAGGCCCATGCCACAGTGGCAGCAGATGAAAAAACCGCAGAATAAAAAAATACACACGAGGAGCAACAGATGAAAGTTATATATACGGACTCACTTGTCATTGGTGGCGGTCTGGCGGGGTTGAGAATCGCCATTGCCGCAAAGCAGCGGGGGTATGATTCCATCATTTTGTCCCTGATGCCGGCCAAACGATCCCACTCCGCAGCAGCCCAGGGCGGCATGCAGGCAAGCCTTGGTGCCGGCATCAAAGGCGAAGGCGATGATGA
>NZ_FWXY01000016.1 GCF_900176365.1 Desulfocicer vacuolatum DSM 3385
TCCATGGCATAGAGCATGGTGTGGCCGGTGCCGTCGGAGGTATAGCAGGTACGCCATTTTTTGGTGCCGCCGAAATCCCGGGAGGTGATCAAGCCGTGGGCTTCATTTTTCTCGGTGATGGTCACCTTCTTACCGTTGATGATGACATCTCTGTCACCCTTTTGTACCCGACTCCAGGGAACCCCCCAGGCGGTTAACTGGCGGATGGCCTTGGGTGCCGTGTTCACAAACATCCTTGCCACATCCTGGTCACATCCCCAGTCACTTCCCTTTACTGTATCTTCAAAATGGATCTCTTCATCATCGCCTTCGCCTTTGATGCCGGCACCAAGGCTTGCCTGCATGCCGCCCTGGGCTGCTGCGGAGTGGGATCGTTTGGCCGGCATCAGGGATAAAATAATGGAGTCATACCCCCGCTGCTTTGCGGCAATGGCAATCCTCAACCCCGCAAGACCGCCACCAATGACAAGTGAATCCGTATATATAACTTTCATCTATTGCTCCTCGTATCTGGGTTCTTTTTATTCTGTGTCCTGTTCATCTGCCGGGGCGGCATCCACTGCCTCCACTGTGGCATGGGGCATATAACGTTCCCCTGCCTGATCCTTGTGCCGGATACCGATGATGGAAAATACCAATAAGGCAAGAAGACCCACGGTGAGAAAGAAAATGGTCAGCCGCTTTTTCCACATTTTAAGTTTTTCACGGGAGGCACGGTAATCATCACCGGTGAACCAGCCCCATTTCATGCAGAGACGATAAAGACCGATGGTGCCATGGAGCTCCACTGCAAACAAAAGGATCAGATAAAGGGGCCACATGTTCGAAGAAATAACACGGTCGGCAGACAGATAGGGATCAATCTGACCCGGATGGGTGAGCATGATAAAAAGATGCACAGACCCCAGAAAAAACATGATAAAGGCCGTCACCACCTGGATATACCACAGGTTGGTGTCGTCGTGCTTCATCATGCCCATCTGTTGACGTATAATGGCGTGTTGTTTCCAGGAAATGGGAAATTTTCTTACGCCCAAAAGGGCATGGATAATAAAAAGGGTAAAAACACCCAGCACGGCAAAAAATACCGCCGCAGGAAAACCTTCCCCGGTGCTGGAAAGAAAAGAAAGTTCCATGAATTTTGCCACAAAATTAAACGAGCCCTTTCCCAGCAGAATGCTGGCCACAAGCATCATGTGCACCCACATGAACAGCCCCAGCACCAGGCCGGTACCACTTTGGGCAAGATCCAGCCGGGCCGGGATCCGGCTCTTTTTAACATTGTCATTCTCTATCAAGCGTTCCATTCATCCTCCTTGATGACCAAATTACAAATAAGATTTGAACTTGTCCCTAACCTCGATCACTCCGGTTAGTCAGTGGGAACATTCCCCAATGGCCGAAGTTAGAACCAAGCCCTGAGATTTATATAAGTTCGATACCCCCGTCATGTTTAAAAAAACAACACAGCAGGAATATGGATAAACCATATTCCTGCTTTATTTCTTAACGGTAAGGGTATCGTTCAAAAAATGGTTAAACAAAAATCACACTTTACCCCTAAAGAATTTTCAAATCCCCGGGACTGTGTATCACCGGTCACGCAATTAAAACGCCTGCTTGCACACATCCCCGATCTCTCCAAGGTTCTCGCACACATGGATACCATTCTTTTTAAATGCTTCCACCTTGGCCTGACCGGTTCCGCTGCTGCCGCTGATAATGGCACCGGCATGGCCCATGCGCCTGCCCGGAGGAGCCGTTAATCCGGCTATGAATCCCACCACCGGCTTGGTCACATGATTTTTAATGTATTCTGCGGCTTCTTCTTCGGCATTACCGCCGATCTCGCCCACCATGACAATGGATTTTGTGTCAGGGTCATTTTCAAAGGCTTCCAGCACATCTATAAAATTGGTACCGTTCACAGGGTCACCGCCAATGCCGATGCAGGTGGTCTGTCCCATGCCAAGCTTGGTGAGCTGGTCCACCACCTCGTAGGTGAGGGTACCGGACCGGGACACAACCCCCACAGGACCGCCTGCCATGTGAATCTTACCGGGCATAATACCGATCTTACACTCACCCGGTGTAATAATACCAGGGCAATTGGGTCCAATGAGACGGCATTTTTTAGTGGCCAGAAAATTTTTCACCCGAACCATATCCATCACCGGAATCCCCTCGGTGATGGCCACAATGAGATCCACACCGGCATCAGCTGCTTCCATGATGGCATCGGCCCCAAAGGGCGGTGGTACAAAAATAAGGCTGGCATTGGCTCCGGTGGCATTCACAGCCCCCCTCACCGTATCAAAAACCGGGATGCCGTCCATGTCCTGGCCGCCCTTGCCCGGAGTAACTCCGGCAACCACGTTGGTACCATATTCAACACACTGTCTTGCGTGGAACTTACCTTCCTTACCGGTAATTCCCTGCACAAGAAGTTTGGTCTCCTTGTTTACAAATATACTCACAACATTCTCCCCACGATCCTTTTACTGATGCAACCGGTATCTTTCTTCGCCCATTCATGGAAAACGGCAAAGAACTCTCTGAAGCTCACGCATCAGTGATGCTTGGCACAATCTATAATAAAGCATGCAAAAAAATACCAGAAAAAACGAACGTCACACCGATTTTTTTTCAATAAATGAACCGTCATTATTTATATACCGCCACGGGCGGAACGCATTCTGACCTCGATCTGCCCACAACGAAAATTGAAACCATCATAATTTAAGACATTTGCACGAAGTAGCACACAAAAAATGCAACCATGGCAGATGCGCAAAACTTTGTCAGTGGCAGTTACCATGTTTTATATTGCCGATGCTATTTTTGCCGCTGCATCCTTAAGATCCACAGCACTTGTCAGATCAAGGCCGGAATCAGCGAGAATTTTCTTTCCCTCATCCACATTGGTCCCTTCCATGCGCACCACAACGGGAATATTAATACCTGTTTTTTTGGCTGCCTGAACCACGCCTTCGGCAAACACATCACAACGCAAAATGCCACCGAAAATATTGATCAACACCGCTTTTACCTTTTCATCCATCAAGATGATACGAAGGGCATTTTCCACCTGCTCGGCAGAGGCTCCGCCTCCCACATCCATGAAGTTGGCGGGTTCAGCCCCGGCAAGCTTAATAATATCCATGGTGGCCATGGCAAGACCGGCCCCATTGACAATATTCCCCACATTGCCATCCAGGTTCACATAGTTGAGATTGAATTTTGAGGCTTCCACTTCCTGGGGATCCTCTTCATCCAGATCCCTGTATTCCAAAAGATCCTTATGACGAAACATGGCATTGGAGTCAATGTCCACCTTGGCATCCAGAGCAAGTACTTGGTCATCTGCCGTGAGAATCAAGGGATTTATCTCCACAAGGGAGCAGTCATTGGCCACAAAAAGAGTGTACAACTGCCGCACCAGGCCGGCAAACTGTTTTTTGCCTGCCTTGGGAATATCAAGGCCAAATCCCAGTTCTCCCAGCTGATAATTCTGGATACCCATAAGGGGGTCCACATAAATTTTAATGATTTTTTCCGGGGTATTGGCAGCCACCTCTTCTATGTCCATGCCACCCTCCCGGCTTGCCATGATAACCACCTTGGCTGTTTCCCGGTCCACCAGCATACTCAGATAGAGCTCTTTGGCAATATTCTGACCTGCCTCCACCAGAAGTTTTTTCACAAGCCTTCCCTCGGGACCTGTCTGGTGGGTCACCAGGGTCATGCCAAGGATTTCATCTGCAAGTTCCCCTGCTGCTTCCCTGGAAGGAGCGAGCTTTACGCCTCCGCCTTTGCCACGGCCGCCAGCATGTATCTGGGCTTTTACAACCACGGGGTATCCCCCCAGTTGTTCTGCAACATTCAGGGCCTCTTCCCGGGAAAAAGCAACCTGGCCTTGGGGAACAGGCACATCATACTTTCTAAAAAGCTCCTTTGCCTGGTACTCATGTATCTTCATAATAAATCCTTAACACATTTTAATAGTTTCTTTTTTGTCACACATAGGACAGCAGTCTTTCGGCCGCTGCGGTGGGGGACATTAACTCATTTTCAACCTGATGGGAAATATGGGGCATATTGGCCCTGACATCGGGATTTTCTTTGAATCGATCCTTTAAACCCGTTTCCAGAAGATGCCACATCCAGTCCAAGGCCTGGGCCCTTCTTCTCTGTTCAAATTCTTTTGTCTCTTTCATTTTCCGGCGATGCTCAAGCACCGTTTCCCAGACATTTACTGTCCCCCCCTCCAGCATGGAACTGCAAGTGAGAACTGGGGGCCGCCAGGTGGGGGATTCCGGGGTGACCATGTGCATGGCAATTTCATACTCCTGCCTGGCACTGGAAGCCCGTTCCAGATTATCCCCATCCGCCTTATTAATGGCAATGGCATCGGCCACCTCAAGGATACCTTTTTTAATACCCTGGAGTTCATCTCCAGCCCCGGCAATCATCAGGGCCAGAAAAAAATCCACCATGGTGGACACCTGGGTTTCAGATTGCCCCACCCCCACGGTCTCCACCATGACCACATCAAACCCGGCAGCTTCACACACCAGCATCATCTCCCGGGTTTTTGCCGCCACCCCCCCCAATGTTTCCCCGGAGGGGGAGGGACGGATGAATGCATTTTCATGGCAGGCAAGCTGTTCCATACGGGTTTTATCCCCCAGAATACTGCCTCCGCTTCGCTGGCTTGATGGATCCACGGCAAGTACCGCCACCTTGTGGCCTTTGTTGGCAAGATAAAGCCCCAAATTTTCCACAAAGGTGCTTTTACCAACGCCGGGGACACCGGTGATGCCAAGACGCACTGATTTTCCTGTGTGGGGAAGCAGTCCATCCATCATCCGGGCCGCCATGGTCCGGTGCAGGGGAAGGGAACTTTCCACAAGGGTCATTGATTTGGCAATCCAACGACGATTTCCTTCCAAAACGCCTTTAACAAAGGCATCACATTGGTGTAAATCCATTATTATCAGGCTCCCAGGGCATTCAGAGTTTTATTGGCACAATCTGTAACAACACTTCCCGGACCAAACACTTCAACGGCACCGGCCGCCTTTAACATATCATAGTCTTTGGGAGGAATAATACCGCCCACCACCACCTTGATATCTTCAGCTCCTTCATTTTTCAAAGCTTCAACCAATGCAGGTACCAAGGTTTTATGCCCGGCGGCAAGGCTTGAAACCCCCACCACATGGACATCGTTTTCCACAGCCATGCGGGCGGCTTCTTCCGGTGTCTGGAACATGGGGCTGATGTCCACATCAAACCCAAAATCAGCATAGGCTGTGGCAATGACCTTAACGCCTCTGTCATGACCGTCCTGTCCCATTTTAGTCACCAGGATACGGGGTCTTCGGCCGTTGGCCTTCTCAAAATCTTCAGTTCTTTTTCTAAGGGCGGCAATGATTTCAGTATCCTGATATTCAGAGGCATAGACACCGGAAATACACTGGGTGGTGGCAACAAATCTTCCAAACACCGTTTCCATGGCGTCTGATATTTCTCCCACTGTGGCCCTGGCCCGCACCGCTTCAATGGAGGCAGCCAAAAGGTTGCCGTCTGTCTGGGCAGCCTTTTTTACATTTTCCAGGGCCTTTTCAACGGCATTGGCATCCCTGTTCTTTTTGATCTCCGCCAGACGGGCCACCTGTTCGGTTCTCACCTCATCACTGATCTCAAGGACTTCTATGGGTTTTTCATCGTCAATGGTGTATTTGTTCACCCCCACAATAACATCTGCCCCGCCGTCAATTCTGGCCTGACGTCGGGCCGCCACCTCTTCAATGCGACGTTTGGGCATACCTGTCTCAATGGCCTTTGCCATGCCCCCAAGATCTTCAACTTCTTTTAAGATCTTTCTGACTTCATCCACAATGTTCTGGGTCAATGATTCCACATAGTAGGAGCCGCCCAGGGGATCCACCACGGAAGTGACTTTGGACTCTTCCTGAACAATGATCTGGGTGTTTCTGGCAATTCTGGCAGAGGTTTCCGTGGGAAGGCCCACAGCTTCATCAAAGGAGTTGGTGTGCAATGACTGGGTGCCCCCAAGTACGGCGGACATGCATTCCAGTGTGGTGCGGATGATGTTATTATAAGGATCCTGCTGGGTCAAACTCCACCCCGAGGTCTGGCAATGGGTTCTGAGCATGCTGGATTTGGGATTTTTGGGATTAAACTGTGACATGAGCTCGGCCCAGAGAAACCGGGCTGCCCGCAGCATGGCAATGTCCATGAAAAAGTTCATGCCAATGCCAAAGAAAAAAGAAAGTCGCGGGGCAAAAGCATCTATGTCAAGACCTGTGGCCAGAGCCGCCTTGACATATTCAAGTCCGTCGGCCAGGGTAAAGGCTGTCTGGAGTACGGAATCGGCCCCGGCCTCCATCATGTGGTACCCACTGATACTGACTGTATTGAACTTTGGCATGTTTTCGGAACAATACCCGATGATGTCGGCAATGATGCGCATGGACGGTGTGGGTGGGTAGATATAGGTATTCCGGGTGAGGTACTCCTTTAAAATATCGTTCTGGATGGTACCTGAAAGCTGTTCCTGTTTAACGCCCTGCTCTTCGGCCGCCACAATATACCCGGCAAGGATGGGCAACACAGCGCCGTTCATGGTCATGGATACGGACATCTTATCCAGGGGAATCTGGTCAAAGAGAATCTTCATATCTTCAACGGAATCCACGGCAACCCCGGCTTTTCCCACATCCCCAAATACCCGGGGATGATCCGAGTCATACCCTCTATGGGTGGCAAGATCAAAGGCAACGGAAAGGCCCTTTTGTCCTGCGGCAAGATTTTTCCGGTAAAAGGCGTTGGACTCCTTAGCTGTGGAAAACCCGGCATATTGACGAATGGTCCAGGGGCGCCCCGCATACATGGTGGCCTTGGGTCCCCGGACAAAGGGGGAAAATCCGGGCAATGAGGATTTAAATTCAACAGATTCAAGGTCTTCTGCTGTGTAAAGCGGTTTAATTTCAATCCCTTCCGGGGTCTGGGTATTCAATGATTCAAGGGATTTTCCCCTGAGTTCCTTTTCAGCCAGAGTTTTCCAGCTATTTACATCCGGTACTTGTGACATGTTCAATACCTTTCCTTTTAGAAGATGATGATGCGTATATATCCATTTTGTTCAACCACAAAAGCCAGGGGTAGTTTATTTTAATCCCGCTGACACAACTCCACCAGAACACCGGATGTGTCTTTGGGGTGTAAAAACGCAATTCTGGCACCACCGGCCCCGTTGCGCGGTTTTTCATCAATGAGCCGAATTCCCTTGGCTTTTAACTCCTCCAGTGCGGCATCAATGTTTTCCACCCGAAAAGCCACATGCTGGATACCTTCACCTTTTTTATCAATGTATTTTGCCACTGGACCGTCCGGGGCTGTGGATTCCAGAAGTTCCACTTCACTTTCTCCCACGGGTAAAAATGCGGTGGTGACTTTCTGCGCTTCAACGGTTTCAGTACCAGCAAACTCCATGCCAAGAACATCTGTCCAAAAATTTTTTCCTTTATCAATGCTTTTAACGGCAATTCCGAGATGATCAATTTTAAGAATTTTCATGTTTCTCCTTCATTTTTTTGTAAAACCGCCACGGGTGGACCGCATTGTGATCCGGTTCCGCCCACAACAAATTTTGAAATACAGCCTTGATTTGCAGAGTATTTCATATAACTGCCACGGGCAGATCTTATTTTGATCTCGTTCTGCCCACAACGAAGCTTGAAATACGCCCCTGGTTTGCGGAGTATTTCATATAAAAGAACAAACTCATTTTTTTATATCATCATTCTTTTTCCGGCACGGAGATGGCTCGCCACACCATGTCAAACAGGACATTACTCTGTTCAGCAAGGCTCTCCTTGCATCCCCGCTGGACCCACATGAAAAAAGAGCGCTGCACCAGCCCCATCATGATATCCAGCAAAACGCCAGACCGAACCCGGGGATTAAGAATGCCTTCTTCCTGGCCTTTTTTCAGGACTTCCAGGTAAAGGTGAACCATCTTTTTCTGTTCAAAGGTTTTATCGGCCATCCATGTAGCCATGGGAAGGGTCATAAAAAGCATACGGCCCAAATAGGGGTGTCGTTCATAATAATCCAGCTGAAGCCAGAAAACTTTTCGCAATTTTTCTTTAAGATCTTCAATGCCCTGAAGATGGTCTATGATGCGATCAGTGAGCCTGCCCAGCCATAGATTCACATAGGTGAACACCAACTGTTCCTTGCTGCCGAAATGCTTATATATGGTGGTGAAACTCACCCCGGCCGCCTTTGCCACATCCCGGATATTTGCCCTGTGAAAATCGGAATGGGAAAAAACATCCATCACAGCTTTTTCCAGACGATTGCTCACTTCAGGCCTTAATGCAGGTAACAATGTTTTTTTATTTTCCGTCATGGTTTTAGCCGTTATTTAGAGGCTTTAATCCTTTAATATTTTATAATTGAGAACTTTATTCGCCACGGAATACCAAAATCAAACGATAATATGCTGTAATGGTTAAATTTAAGAGCATTCCGATCTTGAATGACAAAAAGGGAGTGGTGTGCGCAGACGCATCAAACCCGTTTCTTGTACCAGGCAGGCACCACACAGTGATTTAAAAAAAGAAAAACATTGTTACTGTTTACTGCATACCACCGGGACCTTTGGCATGTCAAGAAAAAAAACAGCCCCACCCCGAATATCTCCTAAGTTGCCATGGCGTTGTGATATCGTTCATAAAATTCCTTGCAAAATCACCTTGTTTTGTGCATACAGAACAGGACATGACACACTGGCATGAATCCACATATATAAAAACATGGGTCAAGGAAATACTGTCACCACTGCACCTGCTCATGTTTATCATTCTGACGGTTACCACAATATCGGAATGGCAAATGAGCTGGTGTGAACATCTTGTGGGGGCATACCTTGCATCCAGCAACGAAAAAAGACCGGAAATCGGTACGGTGTGGGAAGCCGACGGCCGAACCACCACGGCCCGCTCATACCTGAAAACAATCACGGACAGCCACAAAGAAGCCAGCAGATATGCCAGGGAGGCTTCCTCTTTTATCCAGCTGGCATCGGGCATTTTACCGGGGCAATGGACCCACCTGGGCAAAACACATTTCAGGCAACTCTATCTGGCCCTGCCGGAGCCCACAGCCACAGAACTCATTCCCACCCTGGAACTTGTGTGGCTTTTCAATGCCACTGATATGAATAAAATTTTTTGTGAAGGAAAACCCAATGGCCTGGATATCTATTTTCTGAACCCGGAAAACAGAATTCTTAAAAAAATTTTCCTGAGTCGGACAAAAATGACACACCTTGACCAGGAAAACCATATTTTCAAAGGTTCCCTGGAGGATATTGACGATTTCGCAGGCACCATATATACGGCGAATCACTTTTTCAAAACCGCACTGGCACTGCCCGCAGAAACGCTTTCTGAACTGATTATTCGACCGGAAATACTTTTGCCCCACCGGGGTAAGATATCACAGGTGGGGATCTGGCCGAATCAAAAATCAGGGTATGTCCAGATGGGCTTTGAAATCCAGACGTCCCAAAACAACATGGTTATTTTCACAAAAGGACGAAAGCAGGCTGTCCGGCAGCTGACCCGGCAGCTCACAGGAAAAAACCAATGAACCGAATGCCCCGCCCCATAAAGTGGATTTCCAGCCTTTTTTATATGGGACTCCTGACCGCAGGGTGCATTGTTATTATTCTATTTTTTTTCATCTTTTACGGATCAGAACGCCTCCCCAGAGTTCCCCACCCCCTGGCCCGCATCATTGAAACCCCTAAAACACAGATTTATGCAGCCACCGGAGAAAAACTCATTACCCTTGGCAAAAAAAAACCGGTCCCCCTTTCGCGCATTTCCCCCCATTTTATAAATGCCATTCTGGCAGTGGAAGACCATCGTTTCATGCGGCACAGCGGATTAAATAAATCAAGGACGTTAAAGGCCCTGTACATCACCTTGATACAGCCAGGCAAAATACAGGGCGCATCCACCATCACCCAGCAGCTGGCTAAGAATCTTTTCTTCAGTTTTAAACAGACCTATCTGAGAAAATTCAAGGAACTTCTGGTGGCTTTACAGATAGAGCACACCTTTTCCAAAGAAGAAATCCTCCACGCCTATGTGAACCAGATTGCCTTTGGGGCCGGTGCCCAGGGAGTGGAACGGGCCGCCCGTGTTTTTTTTAATAAACCGGCATCGGATTTGACCCTGGCCGAAGCAACCCTTCTGGCAGGTCTTCCCCAATCCCCCACCCGCTACAACCCCCTCCGCCATTATGACCGGGCACTTAAACGAAGGGAAGTGGTGATTCGTCGCATGGTGGCCACAGGATATCTCACCCGGAAAAAGGCACAACAGGTACTCCAGGAAAACCCTACGTTGTCAATCCGCCACAGAGATAGCGAAATCCACAGCTATTTTCTGGACACCGTCATTACCCGACTGATTCAACGATATGGCAAGGATGTGGTGTTTCACGGTGGCATCAGGGTCACCACCACACTGGACAGCGCCATGCAAAGGGCGGCCCGGGCATCGGTGACCAAGGGCATAGCTGCACTGGACGCCGATCCGGGAATAGACAATACGCCTGAAACAATCCCCCAGGCAGCCTTGGTGGCCGTTGATACGGATTCTGGAGCAGTAAAAGCCTTTATGGGGAAAAGGGAGTGTCTCCGATCACAGTTCAATGGAGCCGGATCCGAAAAATGTCAAGCCGGGTCCAGCTTTGCCCCATTTATTTATTATGCCGCCATGGAAAAATTAAATATCCACGGCGGCACAGAGGTGCGCGCCCCCAGGGAGGTGACCCCACCCTTTAAAAAGGAAAAAGTATTAAATACCGGGCACCTCCCCCGGGAGCACATGATTTTAAAACAGAGCATGACCGTTGCCGGGGACAGGATCGCTTTGCAATTACTGGAAAAAACAAGCCTGGACAGCGTCATCAGCACGGCCCGTATCTGCGGCATTAAAAGCCCCATCACCTCTTCCCATACCCGGGGAGTTTTCGCGGCACAGGTAACCCCTGAAGAAATGGCCTCTGCCTATGCCACCTTTGCATCGGGGGGGATTCAGCATGATCCTTTCTTTATCCGGCGTGTGGAGGATGCACAGGGAGATGTTATCTACGAACATTTAATACAAAACAAAGAGGTATTGGATGCAGCCACTGCATTTCAAGTGGTGGACATGATGCAATGTGTTGTGGACAAAGGGCCAGCCCAACAGGTGAGACAACAAGGTTTTTTTCGTCCAGCTGCCGGACAGACAGGAACAGAAAAGGGAGATGATGATGCCTGGTTCACTGGATTCACACCGGAAATATGCACCTCTGTGTGGATCGGATATGACACCGCCGGCAAAACAAAAACCCATGCACACAGCGCAACAACCTGCACTGCCGCCGCCGTTTCCATCTGGACGTCTTTTATGTCCCAGGCACTTGGAAATGAACCTGTAAGATCCTTTCGTATTCCTGACAACATCACTTTTAAAAGCGTGGATGCCCTCACGGGCTGCCCCCCGGCAACCGGTGACACCGCCACTTTCGTTGTCCCCCTCAAACCTGACCAGACCATTTGCGGAGACACGCCATAATGCATTTTCTTTCCAAACATCTGGCCATCAGAATCTGGATAACAGCGCTGGCAGGCATCCCCCTCTCTTTTATAATGATCTCCCCCGTCAGCAAGGAGATTCCCCACCTTTCCCCCCCGGTGGTGTATGTGCTTATCATATGTCTTGTTTTCATCATAACAGGTGTTGGAATGAATTTCATGGCTTGTCAATTGATTAAAAACGCCATTCAAAATGCCCGAAAATATGAACAAAACGGACAAAACAAGCAGTGCGAAAATCAATTAATAAAAGCGGTATCAATCTATAACAGTGCTTTTTTGCTACCCTGGAAAAAACAGAACACTGTGGAAAAACTCACCGGAGCCATGGCCCGTTTTTCCCTGACCCATGACCGTGCCACGCCATTGTTCATCAACGCCACAACACAATTTTTAAAATTTTGCCCCCATGAAACCGATATTGCTGCCCAATGGTTAAAAAAAGAAGCCTTTTTTCTCCCCAATGATCCCGACTGTGACCGGGCTCTCACCCTTATTGCCCGGTCACAAAAAGACAATATCTCCATTCTTCCCCTGCTGCTGCATCGCTTTGTGAAAACCCGTCGATGTGATTTCCAGGCCCGGAATCTCTATACCTTATGTAAAAAGGTCCGCCTGCTGTCTCCATCCATGGAACAAAAAATCCTGACCATTGTTCCCGATGCTTTTACCGAATTCCCGGCTATGGATTCCTTAAACAGCATCCCGGTGCCTTCCGACGCCAAAAGCAATACCGCTTTTTCATCCCCATATCAACCCAAATAACGGCCATGGTCAGACCTTTTTCTGATCTCGTTCTGCCCATAACGAATGTTTAAAATGGTATGATGTGCCCCCGAGGGATAATGGGAGCGGCCCGGAGCCATAGACGGTCCAAGGGCAAACAGCCCAATGGCTCGAACCATCACCCATCAGGGTTCTGTTCAGGGGGATCAATAAAAAATAAAAAAGATTTGACACGCTTTCCCTGGGCCTGTATAAAAATCATAACAACAAACTGGAGATAACAATGAGTCAGAATTTTGCAGGCAGCTTTTATTATTTTTATAACTTCTATTTTAGGAGGCTGCCTGGGCTGTTCTGATTTAATTGATACATAATTAAAACATGAAAAGCCGCAGGCCAGACCCTGCGGCTTTTTTTGTTTTCTTAAACCGCAGTTAAAACCCGGCCTCTGTCTATTTCATGTTTTCAACCCACCACAGGAGAATGAAAACATGCAACGCACCTATGATGTTAACGTAGAAAATTTTCAACCCCTCATTACACCGGATGAATTCAAAGATGCATACCCCTTGAGCACGGAATCGGCAAAAACAATTCTGGAGGGCCGGGAGGAGATCAAACGCATCCTGTCAGGCAAAGACAACAGACGTCTTATCATCACCGGTCCCTGCTCTGTTCATGACGAAACCGCAGCCCTGGAATATGCTGAAAAATTGTGCAAACTCAGGGAAGAAGTCAAAGACACATTTGATATAATCATGCGGGTTTACTTTGAAAAGCCGCGCACTTCCATTGGATGGAAAGGCCTCATCAATGACCCCTATATGGATGATTCCCGGGATTTGATGGAAGGATTGCGCCGGGCCAGAAAACTGCTGCTGGCCATCACTGCCATGGGAATGCCAACGGCAACAGAAATGCTGGACCCCATTATTCCCCAGTACATCGCAGGCCTGGTGTGCTGGACAGCCATTGGTGCCAGAACCACAGAATCCCAGACCCACCGGGAGATGTCCAGCGGTCTTTCCATGCCCGTGGGATTCAAGAACTGCACTGACGGCGCCTTGAGCACGGCCATAAACTCCATGATTGCCGCCGCTGCTCCCCAGAGTTTTCTGGGCATTAACGAACATGGCCTGGTGAGCATTGTAAACACCAAGGGCAACCCATATGCCCACATTGTCTTAAGGGGCGGCAAACGACCCAACTACGACTCTGTGAGCATCCGGGAAGCTGTTGAAACCCTGAAACAAAAAAAACTTACCCAGGCCATTATTGTGGACTGTTCCCATGCCAACTCACATAAAAAATACCAACGCCAGCCCATTGTGTGGGAGGATGTGCTCAATCAGATACTCATGGACACGGACACCGGCCATGCCATCAAGGGACTCATGCTGGAAAGCAATCTATGCCAGGGAAGCCAAAGCATGGAGTGTGCCCCGGAGGATCTTACCTATGGGGTATCTGTCACCGACGAGTGTATCTCCTGGGAAACCACAGAAGAATTAATAATGGGTGCCCACGAAAAAATTAAACAACACCAGGCAATGTAAAGAGGCCACCCAAAGGAAAATGTCCATGTTGACACTAATCCCCGATGAGAATATTCACTGGTCCCCGGAACCGGACATCATTGTCCGGGCCAGACGGTTTTCCACCTTCCTCCTGAAAACCCTTAGGGACCCCCATGGATTTCATGGGTTTGCCACCCGCCGGGCCGACCAATTTATTCCCGGGGATTTTATTTTTAACTTTCTTTCTCCAACGGAACTGGATACGGTTAACCGTTTTAAGAGCTTGAAAAAACAGGTGGAGTGGATGGCTGGAAGGCATCTGGTAAAAGAGATGGTGTGTGCTTCAGCCCCCAAAGGCACAAACCCATGGGACATCACCATCTCATACCGGGATCAGGGGGCTCCGTTTCTGCCCCGGTATCCCGGGGTACAAATTTCCATCACCCACTCCGGCGATTATGCGGCAGTGGCCCTGTGTCACAATAAAAATAAAACCATGGGCCTGGACCTGGAAGAAATCGGGCCGGTTCCCGATGCCGGATTCATGAAACTTGCATTTACAAAAGCAGAAAGAGAATACATGGGAAATGATCCCATGAAAATTTTCAGGAGCTGGACCTTAAAAGAAGCCTTCTTGAAATATATTAAAAAGGGATTTAACGAAAGCCTGCACCAGGTGGAAATTTTACATGATGATATTTTATACAAAGGCACCAAGACCCGGGTGAAGCTGTTTTGTGCCACCATTGGTCCCGGGTATTCGATTTCACTTGTCACGGACGAAAATCATGGGCCAGAGATTTAAAACCTGTCCACAATTTCAATTGCTACTCCACAAAATGGGAGGCAGTACACCTGCCCCCCATTTTTCCCGAAACCATGGCGCTATTCGTTCACCCGCTCCACATACTCCTTGGTCCGTGTATCAATTTTTATGAGCTGCCCTTCCTCCACAAAGGGGGGGACCTGAATTTCAAATCCTGTTTCCAGTGTGGCGGGTTTGGTGTCCCCTGTTGCCGTATCTCCCTTGGCCCAGGGATCGGACTGTGTCACCCGTAAATTAATAAAATTGGGCAGGGTCAGACCAATGGCTTTATCATTAAAGAATAACACCGTACACACAGTGTTTTCCTTCAAAATATCAATGACATCCTCCACCTGATCCGCCCCGAGGAATTCCTGCTCATAGGTGGTGGTATCCATGAAGCAATAACTGCCGGGCTCTGCATAAAGATACTCCATCTCCTTTTCTTCCAATGTCGCCTCTTCAAACTTATCCCCGGAACGAAAGGTTTTTTCAAACTGGGCACCGGTGATCATGTTTTTAAGTTTACATTTATAAAGGGCCTGGCCCTTTCCCGGTTTTTTAAACTGAAAATCCACAATAATATATGGATCACCGTCAATCTGAAATTTAAGTCCCTTTCTTAAATCGCTTGCATCATACATTATTTTATTCTCCTGACGTTAACTTTTTAATGGCTGCTCATGGCCTTGTCTACATAGACAGCATCGCTAAAATGTTCTAATAAAACACATTCCCTTTAATTAGGCAATGCCATGATAAAAACAACTTGATTTTTTATTGCTTTTATATAAAAAATAGGATCACTATGCAAATTTAACCGATGCATGCCCATTTTTGAAAATTTTAAGCAGATGCATTCACCAGAAAAAAACGACATACTAATTTCAGGAATATAATTTAACATGATACTTATTATTGACTTCGGCTCACAGTTCAATCAACTCATTGCCAGAAGGGTCCGGGAGCACGAGGTATATTGCCAGGTTGAACCCGCAGGGTTTGGCATTGACAAAATAAAGGCATTGAAACCGGAAGGCATCATTCTTTCAGGCGGTCCTTCCAGCATCTATGAGGAAAACAGCCCCACCATTGATGCTGACATATTCAAACTGGGAATTCCCATCCTGGGCATCTGTTACGGCATGCAGTTCATGGTTCACACCCTGGGGGGCAAAATAGCACGTTCCTCAAAGCGGGAATATGGTTTTGCAACCCTGAATATTTCAGACGAACAGAACCTGTTTTCAGGCATGGACAGCTCCCTTCAGTGCTGGATGAGTCATGGAGATTCCACAGAAAGTCTGCCCGGCACCTTCACTGTCACCGCATCAACCCAGAACACCCCCATTGCAGCCATTGCCGACACCAAAAACAATTTTTACGGATTACAATTTCACCCTGAAGTTGAACATACCCACCAGGGCAAGGAGATGATCCGAAATTTCATCATTGATATCTGTCATTGTGAGAAAAACTGGAACATGGAGTCCTTTGCCCACACAGCTGTCCAGGAAATTAAAGACGCTGTCCAGGACAAAAAAGTAATCATGGGACTTTCCGGCGGTGTGGACTCTTCTGTGGCCGCCCTCCTGATCCACAAGGCCATTGGAAAAAATCTGCATTGTATTTTTGTGGACAACGGGCTTTTGCGAAAAAACGAAAAAGAAGATCTCCAGGAAAGCCTCACCACCCACCTGGATTTAAACATTAAATTTGTGGATGCCCGGAAAATATTTCTGGATGCCCTGGAAGGTGTCACCGACCCTGAAGTAAAGCGAAAGGAGATCGGCAGACTCTTTATTGAAGTGTTTGACGCTGAAGCCAAAAAAATAGAGGGCGCTGACTTCCTGGGTCAGGGCACCTTATATCCGGATATTATTGAGTCAAAATCTGCCTTTGGGGGCCCCACCTCCATCATCAAGTCCCACCACAATGTGGGTGGACTTCCTGAAAAAATGAAATTAAAACTCATTGAGCCCCTTCAGCTTCTATTTAAGGATGAAGTGCGTCAACTGGGCCTGGAACTGGGTCTAAACGAAGATCTGGTTTGGCGACAACCCTTTCCCGGACCCGGACTTGCCATTCGAATAATGGGAGAGGTATCGGAAAAACGTCTGAACATACTCAAAGAAGCCGATGCCCTGATTCTGGAAGAGATCAGAGCCGCCGGTCTTTACCGGAAATTATGGCAATCCTTTGCCGTTTTACTTCCCATTAAAAGCGTGGGTGTAATGGGGGACAAAAGAACCTATGACAGCTGCATTGCCATCCGGGCGGTGAACAGCATCGATGCCATGACCGCTGACTGGGCAAGGCTGCCCCATGAACTGCTTGCCAGGATGTCCAATCGGATCATCAATGAGGTGGACGGCGTGAACCGGGTGGTGTTTGACATCACTTCAAAACCCCCTGGAACCATTGAGTGGGAATAACTGTTGAGGGCGGACCGGGATCAGAATACGGTCTGCCCATGGCAGTTTATAAGAAATACTCCGAAAACTAAGGGAGTATTTCAGGCTTTGTTGTGGGCAGGCCGAGGTCAGAATAAGGTCTGCCCGTGGCAGTTATATGAAAAGATAACGTTCAATTGCCCAGAATAGATCTTGATTAAGGAGCCATATCATAATGGAGACATTAAAGATATCCGAAGAAGACACAGCACCGTCTCTTTCTGCATCCTTTTATAAACAGGAACTCAATGAACTGAAAATCGAAAAACTGGGAAATAGAATTACCATTATATCTTTTATCCTTCCCTGCCTCATTGGCGCCATTCTCGTATATGCTTACATGGATATCAACCACCGGGTGGTGGATGCCAAAGACTCCGGAAAAAGCGACATTGAACTGGTCAGCCAGGACATGGAACTTAAAATAAACGCCATTAATGTTGAAATTGCCAAATTAAAATTTTCCCTGGATCAGCAACTTCCTGGCATCACTGCCCAGATTGAGGAGCTTTCCGCACTTAAGGCCAACCGGGAGGAAACCCTTGCCTCGTTGGAAGGTCTGAAAAAAGAGGTGGCAGTGAATAGAGATCAGTATCAGTCGGCCATCCACATCCTTGACCGAACCAGTAAAGAAAATCTGGCTATTATCAATAAAACAGGCGAAAGACTCAATAACAACGCCCAGGCCTTTGAAGAAAAGATATCCCGGCGCATGGAAAATCTTGAAACACAATCCAATGAAACATTTGCGACTTTTAAATCGTCTTTAAAAAAAGATATTACCCGCATGGAAAACCTGGATATGAATCTGGCCTCCTATGAAATGACCATGAAAACCCTTGGCGAAGATCTCAGCCAGACCAAAAAAGCATTCAAGGAGCAGTTGAAAAACATGGTGAGCCAAAAGGAAATGGCAACCCTTAAAAACCAATTGAAACAAAAAATCAATCAAGACGCTTTGACCGGCGGACTTGCAAAACTAAACAAACGCATTGACACCCGTCTGAAACAACTTGAAAAAAATATTAACAAAGCATTATCCAGTACCGGCAACCCTGCCAAAATCAAGAAGCGTGCAGCTAAACCCCCAAAAAAATCCCAGAAATCAGCCCCCCTGGTGATCTCTGTACCGGAGCCTGGAAAAATTTCAGAGACAGATCTCACCCAGTAAGAGCGTGTTATTTTTTCCTGCCCCCCACCACCAGTACATCCCCTGGGTGTATGTAATTTTTAAATGTCAAGTTATTCCACTGGAGAAGGGTCAAAACGGAGATACCGTATTTCCGGGCAATCATGGTGAGATTTTCGCCCTTTTTAACCACATGAATTTTTCGATTATTTTTAACCATCCATTGGGCCACAAGGGGCTTGAATCGCTTATAAAACCCCTTGCCTTCTCCCCTGGGGATCACAATATCATAGGTTCTTTTACAAAGGAAATTGCCCCTGAGTTCGGGGTTCAGATCTTTAATCTCTTTAAAAACAGTGTGGGCGGCCCTGGCCACCAGATTTAAATTCAACCTGCCCGGCGAGGCAAACTGCACACGGTCATGGAATTCCGGGGGGTAGTAATCATTTTTTGTAAGGATAAATCCATATTTTTCAGGCGCTTGCATAATCATCTTCACGGCAGCTATTTTCAACAGATAGCGCCGGGTCTCCAAAGAGAGGTAAAGGAAATAATAATCATTGACCTCCTGTACTTCAATGGCGGCGGCAAGGCCGTTTTCCCCCATGTTATAAGCAGCCAGGGCCAGGGCCCAGCTTCCAAACTGTCCATGGAGTTTCTTTAAATATGCACAGGCGGCCCTGGTGGATCTCAAAAGATTTCGCCGATCATCCACACAACCATTCACCTCCAGCCCATATTTCAGGGCCGTTGATTTTATAAACTGCCAGTACCCGACGGCCCCTTTGCTGGAGCCGGCATGGGGCCTTAATGCACTTTCCACAACTGCCACATATTTTAAGTCATCGGGCAACCCCTGTTTTTTCAGTATGGCTTCAATGGGGGGGAAAATTCGAGAAGAACGTTTCATCCATAACAATACCTGGGAACGATTCCACAGGGTCAATAAAATTTCTTTTTCAAGGCCTTCCCTGATCCTGGGAATATCCGTGGGAACCGGCTCGCCAGCCACCAGGATGGGCCCGGTGAACCGGGTGGCCCCAACAAGGTCCGGCAATTCTGATTGGATTAAAACCGAGGTGTCTGATGCATTGGCGGGACAAAAGGCAGCGGCCCCAAAAAAGATGAACAGCATACCAATCGATTTGATGAATCGTCCCATGAATTTCATGAACAGCGGTCTCCTGTTTTTTTCATATGAAAAGGCAGCCTCCAAGGCAACCTAAGGCAGAGCCGCCCCTCCCATGGGTAATAGGAACCGGATAATTGAGCTGTCTACAGTTCCGGTCCGGGCCGGGGCGGCGGTATGATACCATTTGGCTCCGCGTCTACGACCCTATATTTGTTGTGTCCGCCGGGAAATGTTGGTTTATATGAAAGACTCAGCAAATCAAAGGGGTATTTCAAGCTTTGTTGTGGGCAGAGCGAGATCAGTACAAGGTCTGCCCGTGGCAGTTTATATGAAAATGATGTATCCAAACAGCTAAAATAAGAATTACCGGTTTTTTTATTTATTGCTATCCTTTTATATGATAGATTGCCCCTTATGTACACCTTACCCGTTATATTATTTTGTACCGGCATTTTGTCAGGCGGCATCCATGCTTACTTTTGGGGTCAATCTTTTTTTGACTGGCTTTTTGCCATTGCTGTGGGGGGATTTCTTGGCAGCGCCCTGGGAGCAGCGGCATTCATATATAAGTATGCGGCCCGGGAAAAAGCCCACAAACGAGAAAAACACAATGGACTGAATACCTTGGCAGGGGCACCCGGCCCTGCCCCCAAAGCCCTGACTGACCGGTCCCGGTCAAAAAAATTATCCCCCCTTCCCGGGGAAACATCTCCACTTGAAACATTCCTTGAAAAAAATTCCGGCAACCCAACCAGGGCCGAAAAGATTCAACAACTGGAAAAAGAACTCAACGCATTGAAACAAAAGAGAGAAAAAGGCAATTAACCATGGCAATACAATGGTTCCCCGGCCACATGCTGGAGACAAAAGAATTTCTTAGACAAATGATTCCAAGCGTGGATGTAGTTCTGGAGGTGCTGGACGCCAGATTACCCATATCCAGTGCCAATCCCCTGCTGGATAAAATATGCAAAAGCGTTCCCCGGGTAAAGGTTTTAAACAAAAAAGACCTGGCAGATCCCAATGCCACGACCCAGTGGCTGACATATTTCAATGAAAAGTTTCATGGGCAATGCGTTGCCATTAACGGTACAAACAAAACAGAAACCTGGAAAACTGTGGATGATGCCGTGAAAACCATCAACCGGAACAAGGCCCGCAAAGCAAGGGTTATGGTGGCGGGCATCCCCAATACAGGCAAATCCACCATCATGAACTCCCTGGCCGGTAAAAAAATAGCTAAAACCGGAAATACCCCGGCCATCACCCGACATCAGCAACGGGCCGGTCTGAAGAATAAAATCGATGTTTATGACACCCCGGGTATCCTGTGGCCCATCCTGGAAAATCAGTCCGGGGCCTGTCGACTGGCTGCCAGCGGTGCCATATCTGACACGGCCATGGATTATGCTGAAGTGGCCCATTTCACGGCAGACTATCTGCTGGAACGTTATGAAGCCCAGCTCCGGGAGCGATACCGACTGAAAGATCCTTTTCCCTCAACGGCCAATGAGCTCATTGAAGCCATTGGCACCCGTCGGGGCTGTTTAAAAAAGGGGGGCATCCTGAACTGGCAAAAGGCCTCCGAAGTGCTCATCCGGGAATTAAGGAGTGGAAAAATCGGCAGAATCAGCCTTGAATTTCCAAGGGACCACCTTACCCCTTCCCCGGAGTAGCCCCCGGACTCCTTAAAAGAGCTTTCATAATGCGCCCTTAATGGACACCACATCACCCACTGTCTCAAAATCTAATATCACAAAAAGAGTACCCCATGATAGCTTGTTATGATTATGTAAAATCCCACATTGTCCAGGTGATCACCCTGGCCCTTTTCATCTTGCTTCCGGTGTCCTTTACCCATGCGACCCTTCAGGGAAGTCCCACCCCGGATCAATCCGGTAAAAATATACAGCCAGCTCCCCTTCCCCAGTTAAATTACAGTCGGGATGACGCCTACACCGGCATGACCATTGTCAGATCCCTTGAAAGATACCACTATTCCAGAAAAAAACTGGATGATGTACTATCGGCAAAAATACTGGATAAATACCTGTCCACCATTGATCCTGCTAAAAACCTCTTTACCCAGAAGGATATCAAAGAATTTGAGCAGGTGAAATACTGGCTGGACAACTCCCTGGAGCGGGGGAATCTCAATCCGGGCTACGTAATTTTTAATATCTATTTACAGCGCTCCATGCAGCGCCTCCAGTACATTAAAAACCTTATTCCGGGGTGGAAAAAACGCTTTAATTTCACCCAGACAGATTTTATCTCCCTGGACCGGGACAACGACCCCTGGCCGGAAACCATGGCAGATCTTAAAACCCTCTGGTACCGGGAACTGAAAAATGACATCCTCACCCGGAAACTTGACGGTGTGGCCCCAGATGAAATCACCACACTTCTTGAAAAAAGATATCACAACAGGCAAACCCGACTGGTACAGATTGACGAAAAGGATGTTTTTTCCAGTTATATGAATGCCGTGACCATGAGTTTTGATCCCCACACCCAGTATTTCCCCCCCCGGGCCTCCGAAGACTTTGATATTCAAATGAGCCTCTCCCTGGAGGGTATTGGTGCCGTGCTCCAAACCGAGGACGAATATACCAAGGTGGTGAGACTCATCACGGCAGGCCCTGCAGACAAATCCGGCAGACTCAAACCCGGGGATAAAATCATGGGGGTGGGACAGGGACTTAAAGGAGAAATCCAGGACACCGTGGGATGGCGCATTGATGAAGTGGTGAAACTCATCCGGGGCCCCAGAAACACCATTGTCCGGCTGGAAATCATTCCTGCGGATAAAAAAGGCGCCCAGCACGCACAAATCATTGTTATCAAACGCGATGAGGTAAAGCTGGAGGAACAGGCGGCCCGGAAAAGACTCAAAACCATCATCCAGGGCAATACCCCTTACAAAATAGGCATCATTGAACTGCCCACCTTTTACCTTGACTTCAAGTCCTACCAGGAAGGTAAAAAAGACTATCGAAGCACCACCCGTGATGTCCTTAAGTTAATTAAAGAACTGAAAAAAGAAAACATTGACGGCCTGGTCATGGATTTAAGGGACAATGGGGGGGGATCACTTCAGGAGGTCAATGATCTCACCGGCTTGTTCATCAAAGAAGGTCCCACCGTACAGATCAGATCCCGTAACGGAGACATGTCCCAGATGGATGATCCCGATCCGGCCATTCAATACCGGGGGCCGCTGATGGTGATGATCAACCGCATGAGTGCATCGGCATCGGAAATATTTGCCGGGGCCATTAAAGATTATCACCGGGGAGTCATTGTGGGCACCCAGACCTTTGGAAAGGGCACGGTCCAGGCCATGCAGTCCCTGGGGTCGGGTCAGCTTAAATTAACCAGTGCAAAATTTTACCGGATATCCGGAAAAAGCACCCAGAACCACGGAGTTCTTCCAGACATAGAATTCCCCCCCCTTTACAACAGCAATGAAATCGGAGAAAGCGCCCTGGACAATGCCCTTCCCTGGGACCGCTCCCCCCATGCAGAGTACCGGGCCTTCCGGGATATGGCCCCCATTTTGCCTCTGTTGCAAAAAAAACATCATCAGCGCATTGCCCATAATCCTGATTTTAAATACCTCAATGAAAAATTCCAAAGAAACACGGAAATGTTCAAGATTAAAGCGCTCTCCTTAAATGAAGCAGAAAGAAAAAATCAAACAGCGCAGCTGGATAAAGAAGAGTTGGACATGGAAAACCGTTACCGCACGGCAAAGGGACTTGCCCCCATTGAATCTGTGGCTGCATTGAAAGAACAATGGGACGCAGAAGAAAAAAATAACGATGACAATGATTGGGAAAAAAAGGACCTGCTTTTGGTGGAAACCACCCACCTGATGGCTGATTTCATAGCGATTTCACGTGCCAGGGGATATAAGTGGTAATTTATACCCTGTTATGTTATTTAAATGCTGATTGTTTTTGAATTAAAAATAACTGCCGTGGGCAAACCCGTTCTGATCCGGCCCTGTCCACAACAAACAACAATAAAAGGAGTATTTCATGGCAAAAGCCAGTGCCCGCCATATCCTGGTGGAAACAAAAGAAGCGTGTCAAAACCTCATTGATGAAATAAACAATGGTGCCGATTTTGCTGAACTTGCCAGACAGCATTCAAAATGCCCCTCCGGAAACAGGGGAGGAGAATTGGGTGAGTTTGGTCCAGGCCAGATGGTACCGGAATTTGACCGGGTGGTATTTAATGAAGAGGTGGGGAAACCCCACGGCCCGGTAAAAACCGATTTTGGATACCACATTGTAGAAATTACAAGCCGTACTTAGTAAAGCATTTCACCTTTTTAATGCCCCAATGATCAATTCTGTATATTTATTCTCCGGAAAAACAGGGTCGTGCATTCGGTATCAAACATACAGACCAAAGCTGTCATCATTTTGATATCTCAAAGATAATGCACATGGCCCGGTTCACGCCATTTCCGGACAGATGCCAATGAAAAAAATTGATCAATTGATCATTGGGTTGCAGGGTAACGCGTCCATGGGCACATCTGATTCACATCCGTCTGCACAAACCGTTGCAACGTCACTGCGCCCGGGACGAACCATACTAACCATTTTTCTTTGCCTTATCATTTTTCTGTGCAGCCTTCCCTTTTTGCTTCCCAAACTGATCAACAATGATTATATCAAAGCCAAAGCCTTTTCCCTCATGGGACAATCATTGTCAGAAAATATCCATGTGGATCACATTGCCATGGTCTTTTTTCCCCGGCCCGGTTTCAGACTTGACGGGATTAATCTTTATCACAAAAAATCCCTTGGTATTGGCATTAAAACTGCTTTTTTATTCCCTGACATCGGTACGCTTTTTTCCAGGAATCCCATGCCCCTCACCGGTGAGATTCTCCTGGAACAGACCACCCTGGTATCCTCGGAATACAATAGAAGTCCTCTTCCCCGCCCGGCAATTATTAAAAACAGCAGCATCAAACGCCTTGCCATACACTTTTCCTATACTTCTTTGGAACAATTTTCCTTTAATTTCAAGGGATCGCATCTTAAAATCCCGGCAAGCGCCCACCCGAAACACCCCATTTATGCCCGTTCCCTGGAAGGTGAAGCAAAAATAACCCCACACATATTATCCCTGGTCCTTGGGCCCGCTGAATTTAACAATCCTGCCATGAACCTGGAAATACGTTTTCTCCGGGACAATGTGGCACACACCTCACAGCTGAGCTTTACCGGTGAACATGTCCATATTCCCCCTTTGCGGGCCATGTCATCCATTTTTTTAAAAAAAAGCGCCATTGCCACCACTTTGTTCAACATTGTAAGGGGGGGAACCGTTCCACAAGTCAATGTTACTTTTAACAACAAAAATGATCAATTCCTGTTTGACCCCAAGAAAATGCGCATTGATGCCAGGCTCAAGGGAGGCACCATTGCCATCCCTTCCACCCAACTCATTGCAACGGATGTCATGGCAACGGTACAGGTGAAAAACGGAATGTTATTGCCGGAAATTTCCCAGGGAACAGTGGAAGAGGCCCGGCTGAACCGGGGTTCCCTACAGGTGGACCTGTTGAATAAAAAACATCCATTCCAGGGGAAGTTTTCCCTTAAAGCCGATCTTGCAAAATTGCCCGGAGTATTGAAATCCCTGTTGCCGGGTACCCGTCTTTCCCGGGAACTTGAACTCACCGAAAACATCGCCGGAAAAGCAACCGGCACCCTGGAACTTACCCGGACCGATGAACACCTCAATGTGGCTGTCCATTGTAAAAATATTGATGTGACCGGAACCTACCAGCGTTTTCCCGGCAACAGCTTTCACCTCCGGGCAGATACGTTTTCCTTTCAAAAAGAGAAAATAACCATAAAAGGTATTGAGGGCACCATGGGCCCCTGGCAAATTTCCCATGTTTCAGGGGAGATATCCCCCAGATCCCCCCACCTTTTTCACATCGCCTCGGCCCGGGGTGTCTTTCCCACACAGGAGACACTTGCCTGGTTAACGCAATTCCATGCCATGCCTTCCCCGGTGATACCATTTTCATCCCTGCAGGGAACCCTTACCCTGGACCAAGTGGACCTGAAAGGGATCATGTTTTCCCCGGCCCATTGGACATATGCAATAAAAGGTGGCCTTAACCGGGGCTCACTTTATGACACCCCGGAAAAAAAAGGCATCTCAGACATATCCTTCTCCTTTGACCTTTCCCCCCAAGGATTCTCACTGAAAAACATCACCGGCACCCTCCATGACACAGCATGGGTGATGAAAAACAGCCCCCAAAACCAATTGTCCGTATCCCTGGCACAATTAATCCAGGATATACACCCCCCCATAACCTTCACCCGCACAACCCTGGAAAAAAACCGTCAAGCCGTCTCATTTCAAGGTCAGGCCCACCTTCCCGGAGAAATTTCCATGGCAATGACAGGGAAAGTCAGCAATAAAAACATCATCCTGGAAGAATTGGAAATAAAAGATCCAAACCTTTCCAGGGCCACGGTGTCTTATTCCCCCGGAAGTCCACTGACATTTAAGGGGAGATTAAACATAAAAACCCTGAAACATGTTTTTAAAAAAAACAGCGACACCGCAGCTGTATTAACCATCCCGGGAATCAAGGGAGACTGTGTCCTTGCCGCCAACCCCCAAGCGGGGGTCACCCTGTCCATGGACCGGCTGGAGTTGGATACCCTCTGGGCTGTTACAGCACCCCAAAACACAAAAACGGTTACCGTCAACAAGACTGGACAAATGAACACCAAAGGGAACAATAATGCACTAATTGACCATATGAAAATGATCCCCCGACCCATGCTTGTCAATGTGGGCACCCTTGCGTGGAACCGTTTCCTTATTTCACCGCTTTTATTGGAAATTTTCCCCCGACCCACGGGTACGGATGTGGCTATCCAGGCATCAAAGTGGTGTGGCCTGCCCATCACAGGGAAGATACAAAAAAAGGCAAATACGATTAACTTGACTCTGGAGTCAAATGCCCGGAACCTGGATTTTGCCACCATCTTTGGGTGTCTCATGGAAAAGGGCACCCCCATTCAAGGCAGCTACAATTTAAAAACAAAACTGTTTGCCATGTCCCGGGAGAACGTCCCCCCGGGCCCCGGTTTTATTTCTGGGTTCCAGGGTCCCTTTGAACTTTATGCACACAATGGCAGAATTTTTCAAATGACCTTTTTATCCAGAATAGTATCCCTCATAAATGTTTCAACGCTTTTAAAAGCAAAACTGCCAGACCTCTCCCAGCAGGGATTTGCCTATGACACCATGATTTTTAAAGGAAAAGTCAAAGAGAGTCGAATTTTCATCAAAAAAGGCGTCATCAACGGTGTGGACATGACATTGCTCATCACAGGATGGATTGATCCGCTGAAAAAAACCATGGATCTTCTCTGTTTTGTCTCCCCCCTGAAGTCCGTTGACACCCTTATCCAGAAACTGCCCATCATCAACACCATGTTCCAGGGGGATCTCATCTCCATTCCCATCACTGCAAAGGGCAGCATTCATGATCCTGATGTCATTGCCCTTTCCCCGGTGGAAGTGACAAAGGGCATTTTCAATACCCTGAAAGACATCCTCACCACCCCCCTGACCCTGATGAAAGAACTTCCTTGAAAATTTAAACAGAGTGTCATAAAAAAAATAGATTCATCCAGTTATCCATCCATGATGTGACAGGCAGCGGGCCTGGCCCGCACCCACAAATTCATGGCAGAAAGCAAGGCCAAAAAGGAAAAAACATGTATTTAATTTCATTCTATGTCCCCCCGGACCATCTTGAAACGGTGAAAAATGCCCTGTTTAAAAAAGGTGCCGGAAAAATCGGTCACTACGATGCCTGTGCCTGGCACACCATGGGCCAGGGGCAGTTTCGTCCCCTGGCGGGAAGCCAGCCCTTTAAAGGGGAAGAAAATATCATTGAACAGTGTGAAGAAGCCAGGGTGGAAATGGTGTGTGAGGATCATATACTCAAAACCGTTCTCCAGGAACTTGTCCGGGTTCACCCCTATGAAACCCCTGCCTACCATGCCATTCAGGGGGTAACGCTTGAAAATCTGTGACCATCACGCCCGGGACTACACGGCCCCCTTTGAAACCCGGTTGACCATGGGCTACTCCACCCTGGATACCCGGGGACTGATCAAAATGGTCAGTATTATGAATTTTCTCCAGGACACAGCTTCGGAACATGCCTCTCATCTGGGTGTTTCCGGATTTGATCTGGCCCGGCAAAATGCGGCCTGGGTGATATACCGGTATCACATTGAGATTCACTCCCATCCCGGATGGCTGGAAACAGTGACCATGTCCACCCACCGCCGTGCCTGGAAAAATCTTTATGAGGTTCGGGAGATTCTCATGAAAACAACGGGTAAAAAAAATCCCTTTATCACCGCCACAACGGCCTGGGTCATGGTGAATAGAAAAAACCAGCGTCCCTTGCGTCTGGATAAACATCTTCCCCGGGGGATGCTGGCCAGCCCCTTGAGCCGGGATCCATTTCCCCAGCCCCTGCAACCCTTTGAGCGTGTGGATTTTGAACTTTTTTTCAAGGTGAGAATGCATGATCTTGATCTCAATGACCATGTTAACAATGCCATCTATGTGGAGTGGGCCGTTGAAACCCTTCCCCGGGAATTTCTGGAAAAATACCGACCGGGAACCGTTGATGTGATTTTTCAAAAACAGGCTTTTTATGGTGATATCATTGTATCACGCACCCAGATCACCTTCCAGGCAGATCTTTTGCCAATCACCGTACACACCATTGAAAAAAAGACAGACAGGGGAATACTGGCCACCCTCCATGTCACATGGAGGCATCAAAAGGATGATAAAACGAAATAAAACCAGTGACATCTCAACTGCCCGGGCCTATAATATCTGTATTAGATTTCTGGCACCCCGCCCCCGCAGTGAGCAGGAGATACGACGTCATTTAACAAAAAAAGATATTCCGGGCCGGGTGATTGATGACACAATTCAAAGACTCATGGAAACAAACCTGGTTGACGATGCCGCCTTTGCCCGGATGTTTGTGGAAAGCCGGGAGCGCCACAAACCCAGATCCAAATTTGCCCTGGGATGTGAATTGCGGCAAAAGGGAATCAAGGACAGCATTATTGACAAAAGTCTTGAAGATATTGACGAGGAAGTGTCAGCCTGGCATGCGGTGCAACCCCGGCTCAGGTCCTGGCAAAGACTGCCCCCTGATAAATTTAAAAAAAAGCTGTTCAACTATTTACAATACCGGGGATTTGGCTATGGCATCTGTCTGACCACCTGGAACAAGGTGATGCCAGACCCGGAGGAGCAGCCATAAGGATATTTAAAGATGAAAATTAATTTCTTTGCCATTGGCGGCACCATTGACAAGGTCTACTTTGATGCACTGAGCCAATATCATGTGGGTTCCCCTGCCATTGAAACCATCCTTAAAGATGCCCGGGTGAATTTTGAGTATGAGATCACATCCCTTCTTAAAAAAGACTCCCTGGATATGACCCCCACGGACCGAAAGAGCATTTTGGAGGCCATATCCAATGACCCGGCACAATTTATTGTCATCACCCATGGCACAGACACCATGGTGGAAACGGCTATCTCACTGAAGCCCATCAAAAACAAAACCATTGTTCTCACCGGTGCCATGGAGCCTGCCAAGTTTAAATCCAGTGATGCCGCCTTTAATCTCGGGTCGGCCATTGCAGCGGTTCAGACCCTGCCGCCCGGGGTGTACATTGCCATGAGCGGCAGGATTTTTGATCCTGAAAAGGTTTCCAAAAATCGTGAAGACAAGCAATTCCAGGACAAATAGAGCAAATTTCAATGTGCCAGGATTTTCAACCGGGCACGGTTGTCCCTGCCCAGAAATTTGGCAGCCAGTGCGGAGAGCTCTTCCGGGGTAACAGCATGGTAATCAGAATAAATCTCCCGGGGCCACTGGAGTTGTTCCGGATGATGCCATGAGCCGGACATCACCGATTTAAGCCAGTATCGATTTTTTTTCTGCATGTCCCGGATATGGGTCAACACAGGGGGCAACACCAGGGCCAGCTCCTTTGCAGTGACCCCCTCGTGGGCCAGATTATCTGCTATTTTTTCCATCTCCAGCATCACTTGATCTGCCATTTCAGGGGCCGTGGCCACTGTGGCATGGAGCACCCCATACCCCTTGTATGCCTGGGAAGGTTCATTCATGGCATGGGGAGAATAGGTTACCCCCAGGGTTTCCCGAATCTGTTTTCTCAACCGTTCGGAAAAAATCTGGGCCAGCACATTCAACCGCCGGGTCTGGTGAATATCCCAGAAATCATCTGATTTAAAGGCAAGGTGAACCAATCCCTTATTAATCCTGGAATCCACTTCGATCACCCTGGCCTGTCCCATGGGGAAGACAGGCTGCCTGGACGGGGTGCCATGGAAAGTCAGGTCCCGCATGGGTAAAGACCCCAGATACACGGCGGCAAGAGCCTTAACCTGTTCCGGCACGATATCCCCGGCAATGGAAATCTCCAGGGGTGCCCGGTTGAAAAAAGGCATTAACCACCCCTTTATCCCCTCCAGAGTAAGGGCATTCACCGCTTCCATGCCAGGCATTCCAAAACGGTTATCCCCTCCGGCAAAAAACACATCACCCTCCAGGGCCATCATTCCCTGGGGTGACATGGTGAGTTCTTTGTACATCTGGCCATACCGTTCCCGGGCAAGATCAAAGGATGTCTTTCTGAATCCCGGGTCCACAAAACTTGCCTGGAGCAACTGCAATACAAGTTCCACCTCCTTTGCATCGGCCTTGCCGGAAAAAAAGAAGCTGGTGTGATCCATGCCGAACTCCAGACTCACATCCCGACCGGCCAGGGCCGCTTCCAGGGCGTCCATGTCCAGGGCCCCCATTCCGCTTTCATTGACCACACTCTCAGCAATCATGGCAAGTCCGGGCAAAGAAGCCGGTTGGGACTGCTTTCCAGGCCCAAAGTCCACTTTAAAAACAAACTCCCCTTTTTTAAAATCACTCTGGCGTAGATTCAAGCGCACCTTGTTTTCAAAATCAATTTGAACAATGCCCGAATCTTCCAGAACCGTTGTAGCTGTTACCTTCCCCGGCGTCACAGGTTTTTCAAGATAGGGAAAGGTCTGGAGATGGTCATTGACCCAGGGTTTTACCGGCCGGGCTGCACTTTTTTTATAAGCGGCTGCAATCACAGCCCCAGGAGAGAGATCCTCCCCGGATATCTCTGCATTACCGGTGACTTTTATCAATAAATGATCTTCATCCCACAGGGAGTAAAAGGCTTTATTGATATCCCCAAGGGTGAGGCGTTCAATAAAGGGCTTGAGAATTTTCAACTCATTTTCAGGGGATTGAAACACCCGTTGACGATTAATTTCCCGCACAATTTTTCTTGAAAGCCTTGTACTTTCACGGGATTCAGCACGGTTCACCGCGCTTTCCAGGGACTGAATCACCTCAGCTTTTACCCGGCGAAACTCCTCTGGGGTAAACCCGGAAACCAGTGCCCGGCGAAGGCTCTTTTCCAGAAAAGCCAGAGAAGCCTGCCACTGCTCCGGATCTGACTCCGATGCCACCACCGTGAAATGGGCATTATGGAAATAGGTGCCGGAATAGGCACCGGCATCGGAAAAAGGCGCTTTTTGCTGGCTCACGGCCCGGGAAAGACGATTCTGGAGCATCATGTTTCCCAGCTCTTCAACGGTTCGCTGCTGGTAGGCCTGAAGGGTATCAGGTTTAAAATCAACTTTTTTAACCGTTAAAATGGAAACCTCTGTGTTACCGGCTTCGGGTTCAAAATGGTAAAATGTTTTAAGACCGGCATGGGGGGTCCACTCATCCGGGGGTAGCAAGTGCACAGGTGCCCGGGGCACCATATCGCTGAAATTCTTTACAATTCGCTCTTTTGCCAGCTCAAGATCAAAATCCCCCACCATGACCAGCACCATATTTTCCGGTCGATACCAGGTATCATAAAACGATTTTAACAGGGCATGATCCATTTTTTCAAGCACCTCATCCGTGCCAATGGGAAATCGCCGGGAAATCATTGATCCGGGCATTTCAAAGGCCATGGAGGCTTTGAATGTGCGATAGGACGCTGAATCACGTTCTCTTTTTTCAGCCAGTATCACCCCCCGTTCCCGCTCCACCTCCTCCGGCAGCAACAATGCCCCCTGGGCATAATCCTTCAAAACCCCCAGGGCTTTATCCATGCTTTTACTGTCATTGACAGGCAGGAAAATATCATACACCGTTTCATAAAAACCGGTGTGGGCATTGGCATCGGGACCGAACATCATCCCAATGGATTGAAAGTACTCCACCAGCTCACCGGGTTTATAATGGGTTAAACCGTTAAAAAGCATATGCTCCAGATAATGGGCTGATCCCTGCTGCCCATCTGCTTCATTCATGGAACCCACCTGGACATCAAGATGCATGCTGATACGATTTTTGGGTGTGGTATTGGCCATCAGCACATAGCGCAGACCATTTTCAAGTCGGCCTTGAACCAGTGCAGGATCCGGGAGAAGCGTTCCCGTGGTAATTGCAGGGGAAATACTTTTTTTTCCAGGGGAAAAGGATCCCATGGACACCTTATCCTGGGCAAAATCTCCATCATCGATTACAGTAGAACAAGCCGCCATTATCAAGGGCAAAGTTAAAGTCATCAGAAGTGCAAACCATTTTCTATTAATCATGACAACGCCTCCAGTGGATACACATTATCCTTCACGGGCAGATGTGATTTTAAAGTTTTTAGAAAAACAAACAGCATCTGTCATTTTGTTTTTACCGTTTTCAGAGCAATATTCCCGTTTTTAAAAACCGCTTTCAAAAAATAGCAAACAACTTTCAGGTCAAATGATAGATACCGGAAAAGCAAAACCAATCCCGATTATTTTATCCACAATAATCATCAATTTTATGCATGGCAAATGGGCAGATTGTTTTTTTAAAGCCACATTAAAAAAAGATGGCCGAAGCACAATGCTCCGGCCAGATTTATCTATTCTCCAAAAATCAGGAATTTCACATACGGATATATGGATGTTTTTGAGAGCCTGTTTAAAAATTCAAAGACCCAAGGCAAATCCCGTGGGATTGCAACCAAGTCATCCATATTTTAAACAGAATCTGAATTATTCCAGAAACCCCGGTTCAATTTCTATGGTACTTTTTTCTTTCAATGCCGTAATCCAGTCTGCATAGGCCGCGTTTTGTTTCATTGAGAGCAAACTCTTTTTTACGTCATCAAGGTTTTCCTGGACGTTGGCTTCCTCCGGTACCTGTTGTTCTTTCATGGCAATGAGGTAGTATCCATCATGTCCCTTGAGTACCCCGGGATAAACGGTGTTATCTTTAAGCTGAAAAGCAGCTTCAACAATGTCAGGACTCTGCCCCAATTCCGGAATGGTCTCTTTTTTACCAAAAAAAGCTGTTGACTTCAGGGGAAGTGATTTCAAATCTGCCAATGTTTTAAGATCTTTACCCGGTCCTGCATCATCGAGCCACGCCTGGGCCGCCTCTTTGGCTTTTTTATCCTGAAGTTCCTTTTTAACTGCCATGACCACCTTGTCTTTAACGGTTTCCAGGGGCAGATCTTCCGGTTCATCTCTGTCAATGGGCTTGATAATGTAAAAAGTATCTTCCACCTCTTTTACATCACTTATTTCCCCCACGGGCAATGACAGAGCTACACTGGCAAAGGCCGGGGCATTTTCCCCCATTTCCTTTGGCCCTGTGGCATCAAAGGGGCCTTTTTCCAGCACGGTGGCACCGGCAATAAGGCCTGCCTGCTCCAGATCATCCCCGTCAATGACGGCATCAAAGGCAGTGGATGCCGCAGTGTAAGCAAGGCTCTTAAGGTCTACATTTTCAAGTTTTTTTTCAATATCCGGGGTGGCATCTTCCATGGAACGGGTGCTGGCTTCTGTGCGTCCATTGACTTTAATGATGTGCCACCCAAACATGGTTTTCACAGGCTCACTGATTTCATTGACAGCCATGGAAAACGCTTTATCACCAAAGGGTTTTACCATGTCATCTTTTTCAAAGCTTCCCAGGTACCCCCCGTTGTCTTTGCTCATGTCCTGGGAGTATGTTTTGGCAAGCTGAGCAAAATCTTCACCGGCAACGGCCTTGTCATACACTTCCCGGGCCTGTTTTTTTGCAGCATCCACAGCAGCGTCATCGGCATCCTCCGCCACCCGGAAAAGAATATGGCTGGCGTCCACCTTTGCAGGCGAAAAAAATTCATCCTTATTGGCAAGATAATAGGCTTCCACTTGATCCTTTGAAATGGCTGCCTTCCCTTTAAAATCATCGACGCTGAAGCTTAAATACTGCACCGTAACCCTTGGCTTGGACTGATATATTGCTTTATTTTTCTCATAATAAGCTTGAATTTGATCTGCTGTGGGGGTCAGTTCCTGAAATGTATCGGGGTCTGAAAATAGATAATTAAGACTTACCTTGGTTTCATTGTCACGGTACCATGCCCGGGCTTCAGGGTCTGTCACTTTGATATTTTTCAGCACCAACTCCCTCACCCGGTTCTGGCGAAGTGTTTCCCTGTGACTGGGTTCAAAGGCCTCAGGACTGAGTCGGTTCAGAGATAACACCCTTCGATAGGTTTCAATGTCAAATTTGCCATCCTTTTGAAATGCCGGGATGGACACCAGGGATGCCTGGAGCTCTGCATCGGAGACTGTCAATTCAAGGGCATCAGCCTCCTGGGAAATCAACATATCCTCGATGAGTCGATCCATGGCCATTTTTTCAACCTGGAGAAGTTTGAGCAAGTCATCGTTGAGGTTATCCCCAAAACGCTGGCGCATCTGTTCAATAACATTTTGATGGGATCGTCTAAATGCATCCATTGAGATGGGCACATCATTCACCAGCGCCACCTGACCACCCGTTTTTGATCCCATGGAACCCATTCCCAGAAATACAAAAACAAGGACAATCAGGCCAAGAATAACCTTAATAATCCAGGACCCGGTGTTTTCACGCATCAGCCTGAGCATATACTCTCCTTATGCCATTCATAATAATTAATATAGCAATTGCAGATAAACCCGTCACGGTTGACTTCCAAATATTATTTATTAATAAATAGAGAAAACCGGGCAAAATTCATCCACAACAAAATTTTGAAAATTCAGTGACTCGCCGCATGTTTTATTTAAACAAAGAAAGCAATTAACAAATCTGCTTTTTTAACGCGATCTTCAGCCATGTGTCAAGGGTTATATAAGTACCATGGAACATCTCCAATTTCGGGAATCTCTCATATGATCCCAAAAATAATTTACTCTTTTTTGAAAAATCCCCCCAAAAATGGACACATGGTTCTGGAAAGTGTAAAGCAGAAATAAAGGATGCCGAATTCCCATGGCATTGTCAGAACATGCCGCGTGAAAGACAGGCTTTTTACAAAGTTTCAAAATTTATGTTGACAGACGAAGGGATTTCAACTATTAAGGTCTTGTTTTTCTTGTGGGGCTGTAGCTCAGATGGGAGAGCGCATGACTGGCAGTCATGAGGTCAGGGGTTCGATCCCCCTCAGCTCCACCACAATACAATAAACAGGTGTGCTTATTTGAATTTTATTTGTGTGCTTGCTAACATTATCCATCACAGATACAATTTAACTGAAATTATTGTATTTTGAATTTATATCTTGTGGGGCTGTAGCTCAGATGGGAGAGCGCATGACTGGCAGTCATGAGGTCAGGGGTTCGATCCCCCTCAGCTCCACCACAATTTTGGATAAATATATTTACCTTTTTATTTTTCAGGCGCCGTTGTGGGCAGTCTTAACAAATAAAGAGGTTTTTTGTTTTACCCCCTAAAAACAACGTTTTTTTCATTGCCGCACACACCCCCTCCACGATAAAATACAGACACCTTCCTTTGACTTACAGTTGTTCAGACCTATTTTTAGATAGTAGATGCAAACAAACAGGATCAAAGTAACCCGTGCATCAACCATTGAACTAAATTTTGGGCTTGTTCATAATTAGGGTCATTTGTGATAATTTTTTAATGCTGAAAAACAATATTTTTAATTACAGCACATTGTGGCCAATAAAATTTCACATCACATACAGTGACCCAGCTTATGATTATCCCCTGAACTCTTACAAAGGAGGGACAAATCATGACTGCTTTAAAAACCAGAATTTTCATTATTTTTTCTCTGTTGTTCCTTACATTGTCTTGCCAAAGCATGGACCTGCAAAACTCAGACGGGGCCTATTATTCCGGCAGACACGCCGGTGCGAAACTGGCAAAACAAGACGCACTGAACCACAGATGCACTGATTATAACCGTCAACCATCCAATTTCATGAGGATGCAAATCAAAACCCACTTAAAAGCAGACAAAACCCACAGATCCCCATCATATATCAAAGGATTTAAATGGGGATATCGTGTTGCTTTCAGGGATTACGCAGATACCTATTGTGGCGGGAATGATTATTCAGAATTATTGAATCACTAAATCCTGCTGCTCACAAAAATATCCCTATATATTTCCCCCACAAGACAGCCCATGAGGAGAAAAGCCTTTTCATAAAAAAACCTTCACAATGGTGTGGCAATTATTTATCTTTGCTGCGAGTGGGCCGAGTTCAGAATACGGTCCGCCCGTGGCGACTATATAAAAAAGCAACTTCCAAATTTACCTAAGGGGGCACAGCCCCCCGAGGGGCAATGGGAATCGGCCAATTGAGCTGTCTACAGCTCCGGCCGGGACAATTGCCCCTCGGGGGGGGCAGCATAATGTCATTTTCTATATTCATTGTGTCCGCCGGGACATGTGGGGCACACCATTCTTACTCGTTTATCACAAAAGCCCTTTCTCACACTGGGCCTGAATGGCTGTAATGGCCACGGTGTTAACAATGTCCGTAACAGTGCATCCCCGACTCAGATCATTCACAGGATACTTCAATCCCTGGAGAAGGGGCCCCACAGCCACAGCACCCGATGATCTCTGGACAGCCTTGTAGGTGTTGTTTCCCGTGTTAAGATCAGGAAAAACAAATACCGTGGCAGCACCGGCCACATCACTCTGGGGCAATTTGGCCTTGGCCACAAAGGAGTCCACGGCCGCATCGTACTGGATGGGCCCTTCAAGTTTCAGGCCCGGCATGACATTGTCTGCCCTTTCACGGGCAAGCTCTGCAGCCCTTCTGACCTTATCCACATCGGCCCCCTTTCCCGAAAAACCAGTGGAATAAGAAAGCATGGCCACCACCGGTTCAATGCCAAAGGTTTTGGCAGTCTGGGCCGAGGTAATGGCAATCTCAGCCAACTCCTCAGCATTGGGGTCTGGATTGATGGCGCAATCGCCATACACCAGCACCCGGTCCTCCAGGCACATAAAAAAAACACTGGAGACAATGGAACATTCCGGGCGGGTACTCAAAATCTGAAGGGCCGGGCGAATGGTTGCTGCCGTGCTGTGGGCCGCCCCGGACACCATACCGTCGGCATGACCGGCAAACACCATCATGGTGGCATACTCGTTGACACTGGTCATCATATCATGGGCGTACTCCGGAGTAATTCCTTTATGTTCCCGCAGGGCATAATAGCTTTGAATATACTCATCAAAAAATTCAGAATCCGGGGGATTAATAATATTCACCGATGGCATTCGAAGCCCCAGATTATTGATCTTTGTTTCAATTTTATCCCTGTTGCCCAACAAGGTAATGTTCACCACTTCCCGCCGCATTAAAATTTCAGCAGCCCTTAATACTCTTTCCTCCTCACCTTCCGGGAGAACAACATGCTGTTTATGAGCCTTGGCTTTTTGAATCAGCTCCAACTCAAACATCTGGGGGGTTTTTATGGTGGTACGAGTCTTAATAACCTTTTCCGCCAGCTTTTCCGTATCCACATGCTTTTCAAAGGTGGCCAGAATCCGGGTGATTTTTCGCTTATCCTCGGGGAAAATGCCTGCATGGAGATTATTGATGCGGGTGGCTGTGGGAAAGGTGTTTTCCTTAACACTTAAAATGGGACAAATACCCGGGAACCCTTCAATCAACTCCTGCACAGGTCCTGTGGGCTTCAGTCCGCCGGTGAGTATTATCCCTGCAATGCTTTTCTGGGACCGTGAGGATACCGCCGCAAGACAGGCCACAATGACATCTGCCCGATCCCCGGGGGTGATGATTAATGCCCCATATTCAATTCTGGGCAAAAAATTCCTCAACTGCATGGCGGCAATGGTAAAATTGTACACATGGCGGGTGAGCTGATCTTCACCCCACAACACCTCAGCCCCCAGTTCTGCCACGATTTCACTCACGGTTGGACGATTCAGTGAAGACTCTTCAGGAATGGTGTAAAGCAGTTGATTTTCACCCAGACTATGCTTTGACAGTCGATCCATGATCTCCCACCCGGAAGCGCCATCGGTTCGGGTAACAATGGCACCAATGGTGGGACATTTTCTTTTTGCCAAAGCCGCAGAAGCTGTTTCCACAGCCTGAATGGTTTCATCCACGGTTTTTCCCTGGGACCCTGCCACCATGAGCACCGAGGCGGAAAGATTTTTACTGATTTCAGCATTGATATCAAAATCAAATTCCGATGAAGCGGTCAAGGAATCGGTTCCCTCGCACACCACAAAATCACACTGGGCTCTAAGGGCATTATAACGGTTAATAATAATCTCAAACACCTCTTCCTGCCTGCCGTGGGAGGCAAGATCAGTGGCTTCTTCCGCAGTGAGCCCATACATTTGATCCAAGGGAATACCAAGATTAAAACAGGCGTCCATGAGCTGTAGATCTTTATTAACACCATATTTTTTCTGAACAATGGGCCGAAAAAAACCCACCTTATCAATTTTACGGGACAACAGCTCCATAACACCCATAGTAACAACGGTTTTTCCGCTGCGTGGCCCAGTGGCACTGATATACAAATTATTGGTCATGATATATCTTTATTTATCCTAAGAAGTTAGAATGACAACACGCAAGTAAATATTCGGTCAGCACCCCATTTTCACCTGTTTTGGGCCTGCTCACATAACAATAGTATGCCACACAGTCCCAAACAGGCAAATATGGAGCACTGTACAAACATTTACATTCCCAAGCCGAATATTCAATATTAAGTGAAACTTATAGGTGGCAAAAAGGCTCCATCCCATACAAATGCATTACAAATATTGCGGATCGACTTTTCACAGGTTCATCAAGTTGTGTTTTTTTTGACAGACTCACACCTCCGCCTGCCCCATGATTTTTTCCAAAATCACCATGGTAATCATGTAAGTGGGTCGAACCCCTTCCATACCCATGGCACCGGCAGCCAGAGTATTGCCGGTCATCAAGGGATTATCCGAAGCATAATAGGCATACCGCACAGACACCCCCGGCAAAATATTACCTTTGATCACCGATGCATTAATGGCTTTATGATAATGCCCCCCTTCCATCTCCAGCCCCACGGCATTCCAGTCGGATTGAAACATCCCCAGCACATCTTTATTTTGCAGGGAAGTTCCCAGCACCGTGGCCATGGTCCCCCTGTGAACGGAAATATCTGCATCAAAATCTTCGGAGGTAAGATCATTGGAAAAAAGATAGTTATCCGACGTCCCCTCCAGCACATGGGCCGTTGCCAGCATGATATCCCCTTTTTCACCGGTGAGGGTACCGGCTTTTCCCATGATGGAGATGGAGGCAAGGTTCAACGCCCAGGTGCCGGAGCTGTCTTGTCCGGGCTTGAGCAATTGCTCCATCAACTCAAAGGCCTGGGCGCCAAATGCATAATCCATGACAAGAATCACCGGCATGCGGTCAAGGGGCTGGGAGAACGCCAGATTTAAACCGGGGTGACAGGGCACATCCTCGAGCATGGCCGTATCAATGAGCTGACAATGGGTATTAGAGCCCGATTCATCGGACAATTGCACAAGCCCATTTGTTTCGGCAAATGCCTGGATGGTATGGGTTTCATTTTTAATGGAATTAAAAAAATGATAAATATCAGAATTATCCAGGTCAGGATTTTTCCGGACCAATGCGCCATACCCATACAACACATTGAGCACACTGTGCAGATTGGCACTGATAATGTGCAAAGGCCGGTTTTTCAACCCCATCTCTGACAGATGTTTTTTAATCTTGGCGGCCCATATTTTACCATACTTTTGATGCCCGATAATGCTCATAAGAGAAGGAGCAAAGTAAATGACCAGTGCATTTTCTCTGGCCAGCTTCTCATTTTCAATGCGCCGCCCCAAATGATAAATCAAGGAAAAAAGACCTGTGTTACTTTGAGATTCAATGCGATTTTTTTCCAGATACTCATAGGTCTCACGGGTTTCATTGTAAGGTCGCCCCAGAATAATACTTAAATTCCACAGGGCGGAATCCAACTCACCCATACTCAACTCCCCAACGTGATCCACCACCTTTTCAAGGCGTCCCCACTCAATGCGAATGTTGCCATAATCATCGTGCATTCTAAGATAAATCTTCTTGGCCTCGATGTTGAGAAAGGTCATATGGGTAATGATATCGTAGATTTCACTGATTCCCCGGGAAACAATGAAACAAAATTCATGCTCACTGATCCGATAGGAAACCCGCCTTCTTTTAAGAGGTTCAATTCGTTTAAAGGGAGTGTCCTCAAAATCGTCCTCATCGGTGAGGATAATCTTGGTACTTTTTTCCACACCCTGGGGAAGGCGATCGATAACATATTCAAGCCCTTTTAGTTCCACCACCTTTGCATCGTTCATGGTGCCGTATATTTCCGGACTCAAATCCCTTAAACACCCCTCAAGGGCCTTGCCGAATCGACCGGAAGGACGATAAAACCCCCTTATGGCAAGGGAGTCTGTAATGGTTTTAAACTCCCGGATGGCGACCCGGGCCCGCTGGGATTCTTTTAAATGTTCCATTCACCCTCCTTTGCTCTCCAATGAGCGCCTGCCTGTTTCTTTATTTATTTATGGTCGCCCGGCACAGCCAGCCATGGTAAATCCAATTGTCGGTATCATATCATATGGCAAAAACCAAGTCTTTAAATTTAACGCGCTGTGAATAAAGAAACCCCACGAAAGCGCACTATTGCCCTAAAAGAACGCTCAAATTTAAATGCGCGCGCCAACAAAATTGACCATGGTATCAGGCATTGGTGAGAATCAAATGAATGGGACTTAAGAAGGCTTACCCATTGCCGGGGAGCAATGCCAGTAAGGAAAAAACATATTTTTTGAGAGGAGAGAACATCCTTTTTTCTATGCCTTTGGATAAAAACATCAAAAAGGTGTTGCCGGAGCATGGTGCAGATCATAAACCATGGCAGTTATTTTAATCCAGCTCTGTCCACAACAAAACTCAAAATGCGCCCTTGATTTGGCAAATATTTACCTTATTTGAAAAGAATTTCTTATAAGAACGGACACATCTTTGCGGGCATAGCCAATATTAAAAATGGTATTATGCAACCCTTGACGGCCAGCCTGTCCAGAACGAAAGCGTCGGAGAAATTCTTACCCTTTGATTTCCAATGTTCCAGACAGATCAGCCATCGGGGCTGTGATGAAGGCAATCGAAGATCACCTTTTAACACAAAAGACAACTTTAAAGATTAAGCCTTACCCAGTTCATATCTTTTAAAAGATCCTTAGTTATCTGAATAATTTCCTTGTTATCTGCCGGTTTCTCAATAAACGCGTCAGCACCTGCTTCCATGATTTCAGAACGATTTTCCTTGGTGCTGTATCCTGTGAGAATCAAAATCTTAATATGTGATGTGGATTCGTTGGATTTCAGAAAACGACACACCTCAAACCCATCCATTTTCGGCATGACAAGATCAAGAATAATCAAATCCGGATTAAACTCCTTGGATTTAACGCCAGCTTCAAATCCATTCAAAGCAGTCTCAACCTCACACTTTTTCCGGGTGAATAGTTTTTGCAGCCCCTGGACAATGAGGGGCTCATCATCAACAATGAGAATTCTGGGAGAGGCGTCCAGCTGTCTGCTGATATACTTAATCCCATGCCCTCTTAAGGCATCCTCCAGGTCACTTTTAGCAATGCGATGATGTCCGCCCGGGGTTACGAAACTTTTGATTTTACCGGCCTTGACCCAGCGCCACATGGTCATCCGGGTTACACTGCAAAATTTTGCTGCTTGGGGTATTGTTAAGATTTCCGTATTCATATCAATTCCTTTCTTTTTTCTGTTAAAATCATACACATTAAATATTACATCATTATATAACTGCCACGGACAGACCCCATATTAAGCTCTGTCTGTCCACAACAAAGCAAAAATTTTCCCCGATTTATCGGGATTTTTCTATTCTGGATTATAAAAACCGCCCCACGTCTCCCCCCTCACCATGGACTTAAAGGTATTGATCAGCCCATTGGTGGATGAATCATGGTTTGTCACTGCGTCCGGGGTTCCCAGCTCCGGAAGAATTTTTCGGGCCAAATCTTTACCGAGCTCCACCCCCCACTGGTCAAAGGAAAAAATATTCCATATGACTCCCTGGGTAAAAATCTTATGCTCATACATGGCAATGAGACTGCCAAGGATACGGGGAGTCAACTGCTTGAACAATATGGAGTTGGTGGGACGATTTCCCTGGAACACACGATGGGGAACCAAAGTTTCCAGGCTCAAAGAATTCCCGCCGGCATCTTTCATTTCCCGGATCACCGCCTGTTCATCCCGCCCGGACAACAGTGCTTCGGTCTGGGCAAAAAAATTGGACAACAAAATTTCATGGTGCGCTCCCATGGGGTTGTGACTCAGGGCCGGGGCCAGAAAATCTGCCGGCACCATGCGGGTCCCCTGGTGAATCAACTGATAAAAAGCATGCTGACCATTGGTACCGGGCTCTCCCCAGATGATGGGTCCTGTATGATAAACAACTTTTTTGCCGCTGCGATCAATACTTTTTCCATTGCTCTCCATGTTGGCCTGCTGAAAATAAGCAGGAAAGCGATGCATATATTGATCATAGGGCAAAATGGCTTCGGTGTGGGCACCAAAAAAATTATTATACCAGACACCGATGAGAGCCAGCACCACAGGAATGTTTTTCTCCAGGGGAGTGGTGCGAAAATGCTCATCCATTTCATATCCTCCCCGGAGAAGTGCATCGAAATGGTCGTATCCCACATAGCAGACAATGGAAAGACCAATGGCGGACCACAGGGAATAGCGGCCACCCACCCAGTCCCAGAATTCAAACCGATTGGCCGGAGAAATACCAAAGGCATCCACGGCAGATGCATTGGTGGATATGGCCACAAAGTGCTTTTCAATGTGCGCCTTATCCCCGGCATGGGACAAAAACCACTCCCGGGCAGAATGGGCATTGGTCATGGTCTCCTGGGTGGTGAAAGTCTTGGATGCCACCAGAAACAAAGTGGTTTCAGGATTTATGTTTTTCAATATTTCTGCCAGGTGGGTACCATCAATATTGGAAACAAAATAAACAGACACCCCTTTTCTGGCAAAGGGCCTAAGGGATTCCGTCACCATGAGAGGCCCGAGATCAGAGCCGCCAATACCGATATTTACAAAGGTATTAATAGCTTTCCCTGTATATCCCCTCAGCTTACCCAAATCAATTTCCCGGGAAAATTGCTTCATTTTTGCCAGAACTCGCTTCACTCCGGGCATCACATCCTGTCCCTGGAATAAAACAGGAAAATTGCCTTTATTTCTAAGGGCGGTGTGAAGTACGGCCCTGTTTTCCGTTGCATTGATGAGCTCTCCGGAAAACATTTTGTCCACGGCCCCGGACAGATCCAGACGACGGGCAAGGGATATCAGCAAGCTCAACGTCTGTTCAGTGATAATATTTTTGGAAAAATCCACCAGGATATCGTTAAACCGGATAGAAAAACGATGGAATCGATGCAAATCCCGGGCAAACAAATCTTTCATGTGAACCGCCTTCATCTCCAGAAAATGCGATTCCAGCCGTTGCCATTCATCTGTCTGTATGGGAGATATGGTCTTCAGCACAATACCTCACTTTAATTACACTTAATTCACGGAAGAAAACAGTCATAACATTCTGTTTCCAGAACCTGTCGTTGCAGATTTCAAGAACATCCGTTTAGTTAAATTAATTTATATGAAACAACCATCAATTAACGTCTTATTTTTTGAGCATAAGGTAGAAGCACCGCCTCTCTTTTACTGTTACATTTAACCACACATTCTTTATAATTTCAACAACTTATTAAAATATAATATGTTTTTTATAAAACCCCTTGAATTTACAACATAAAATACAATACCACACAACCCCTGAACACCGTTTGTTTGGAAACCGCAGATGCAGCAACTATTTATTTTAGGAGTACTATCTCTGGATAAAAATAATCGGGCAATGGGTTCAAAAAATGGCGATTGTACTTTTTGAAAACCCAAAGCGTCATTTATCGATAAAAGCACAACACACCAATGACATGATCCTATTTTTTTTATAACCGCCATGGGCGCACCATATTCCAACCTCGGCCCACCCACACAAAGCTTGAAAAAACAGTGGTTCCCAGAATTTTTCATCCAAACAGCCACTGCCGACCCCGGCTACGATATAAAAAAAGATATGTTTTTCATTGACAATGCCCCACCCATTGGTTCATTTATGAAAATTTGATCGGAAGAAGCACATGCGGGTAAGCTTGGGATAAATTCAAAGAAAGATTATGATAAAACAATATTTGGACCGTTGCTGCATCACAAAACATGACAGCAGGCATTAACATCACAGTAATTTAGAGGGAAATAATGAAATTTGATGCAGTGCACATCAATTCCGCACCGGAACTTTTGGTAAAAGAGATCATCAAGCAGATTCAAGCGGGACACCTCACCCCCGGCGATGCCCTGCCCTCCCAACGCGCCCTTGCAAAAATGTTCAAGGTGGGTCTGGGATCGGTGCGGGAAGCCATAAAAATTCTCAATGTCATGGGTTACCTTCATGTGATCAGAGGCAAAGGAACCTATATTTCAGAAACCGCCCTTGACACAAAGGCACACCCATCCAAGCTGGAAAAAGCTTTTGAAGTGGTTTCGCTGGCAGAATTAATGAAAGCCAGGGAAATTCTTGAGTGTGAAGCCGCGGCCATGGCGTCACAGGAGGGGGACAAAGAAGCCATTGCCCAATTGAGACACATTGGAGAGCAAATGGATTTTAACAACAAAAACACAAATTTCTACTATAGGACTGATTTCAATTTTCACATGGCAGTGGCAGATGCCACCCACAACAAAGCCATCATCGAGCTTCTCAAGATTCTTGTGGACAAAGCCCATGAGCATGTGGGCCTCATGGATGATTCTCTGAGCATATCCATGCCCCCCAATGCCCACACAGCCATCATTACGGCAAAAAATGTCATTGAAGCCATTGCAGCAGGCGATGGCGCAAAGGCCAGAAAAGAGATGCTGGATCATTTAAACATTGTCAAAGCCAATCTACACAATGAATTTCCAGGCACCACCCCCATAAAAAAAATTTAATTTCCCCCGCTCACGCCACATTTTTCACCTAAATAAAGAAGGAGACAGGCGGATGCCCATGGATAAAACATCCCATGCAACCGTCAATTTACAATGAAATCCTTACGATTAATTTTAAATTTTTTTAATTTATAATGAAGGGATTGGGGAGAGATGCCAAGCATCCTTGCGGCCCCTGCTGCATTGCCGCCGCTTCTTTGCAAGGCATTACACAGGGAATTGTGTTCATTGGCGTTTTGAATATCAGAAAGGCTCGGGGAACTTTCCTGCCCCCCCACCTCTCCGTAACACAGAGGGATCAAAGAATCCACGCCGGGCGCAGCCATGCCTTTGCCACCGGAATCATCCAGGGAGTTGAGCACATGAACGGGCAGGTGCCCTAAGCGTATCAGGGTTTCCCCATTCACCATATTCATGGCCCCTTCAATGACATGTTCAAGTTCCCGGACATTGCCCGGCCAATGGTAATTTAAGAAAAGGGAACTCACCCGACGGGAAAGTCCGGTAACCCGCTCTCCCAGGGACCCATTAAATTTACGAACAAAATGACTCACCAACAACTCCATATCGTTCCGCCGGTCCCTCAATGGTGGAATCATTATAAATACCACGCCCATTCGATAGAACAGATCCTGGCGAAGGGAACCGGACTCAATGATCTCCCGGGGATCCCTACCCACGGCACTGATGATTTTAATATCAAGATGAATCTCCTCCAGAGAGCCCAACCTACGCACTTTTTTCTCCTGAACCACCCTTAAAAGTTTGGCCTGAAGGGTGATGGGCATGGAATCGAGTTCATCTAAAAATATGGTACCTCCATTGGCCTGTTCAAACAAACCCGATTTTTCAATGGCACCGGTGAACGCCCCCCGGGAGGTGCCAAAAAGGATACCTTCCAAAAGATTTTCCGGAATGGCAGCACAGTTAATGGGGATAAATTTATGCCCGGAACGCCTTCGATGGTTATGTATGGACTGGGCAAACAACTCCTTGCCGGTGCCGGTCTCCCCTGAAAGCATTATGGGAGAGGGAGACTCTGATGCCATTTTTGCCGTTTTTACCGCATGGAAAAGCCCCCCGTTCTCTCCCACCATATCGGAAAAGGTGTAGCGGGTACCATTTCCTTTCCCCTGGCACGATTTTTTAGGTTGATCGGAGGAGATAATGGTTTCCAGCATCTGGTAATCCTTTGTAAAACTAATTGCCCCCACCACCTTTCCATCACTATTAAATAGGGGAAATACATTGCTGATGACATTTGACATTTTACCCAGACGGGTGCGATACATAATCACCTTGTTCCTGACGGCTTTACCCGTTCGGATACAAGCCATGGTGGTGGAATTTTTTTCATTGAGCTGATAAATATCAGTAATTTTTTTCCCCGGGGCATAATCCATATCAAGATCATCAATCTTTGCCATGGCTCGGTTGTAATACAAAACTTCTCCATGGACATCTGCAATGATAACCCCTTCATGCAGGTCCCTTAAAATCAAAAATGCGTTGGCGTTATCTGTGATACCCAACTTTTTTTGCAACAAATGAATATCCAAGGTCATTGAGACTCCTATGTCAGGCAAATAAAAATTTTTTTATATACCTATTACAGCCGTTCATTGATTGTCAAGTCAAAACCGCCTTACAGAAAGCCCCCTGATCCCCCTGATATTATAAATTATTTTCTTAAAATTCAACACCCTTGAGCCATCCCCCCTGTTTTCATAAGCGCCGCGCCACCACCGGATCACTGGCATGGAAATCAAATTTATTTAATTTTACAGAGAAGCCTCCCTCCCATTTACCAACCGAATGAACCCCACTCCTTGATCCCGCAAAAATTCAATCCCGACAATCTCACCTACATTCCATGGGGTTAACCCCCACATGATGCCCCGGGCTTTGCCATGGACATCCCCCAAAAACACAATATTGGCATATTTTTTGCTTTTACACATCCGTGATGTATTGGTAAAACAGCCCGTCTGTTCCGGTAACGGGCTTATCCATAACAAACAAAAGGAGAAACGCAATGACAACGAACAGCCTGACCGACGAACTAAAATTCACCCCAACAATGAAGATTCTCAACGAAGAGCAATTATCTGCCCTTCACCAGGCAACCCTGGATGTGCTGGAAAAAACAGGTGTCAGCATCACCCACCCAAAGGCACTTGAAATACTGGACGGCGCCGGTTGCAAGGTGGATGCAAACCGGGTGTATTTCCCACCGGAGCTGGTTGAAAAGGCAATATCCACGGCACCGAAAAGTGTTAAACTGGGCAACCGGGACAACTCCTGCAATATTACACTGGAAGGCGCAAACACCTACTTTGGTGCCACCATTGACTGTGTAAACTACCTTGACCCTGACACCCAGGCGGTGAGCGAATGCAAAAGCGACCATGTCATAGGCATGGCAAAACTATGCGATGCCCTGGACAAATATGACTGGACCATGACACTGGGAATTTCCAGGGATCTGCCTGAACATATCCAGGACAGAGGCGTGGCCCGCATTGCCCTGGAACATTGCAGCAAGCCTGTCATTGTTTCCTGCAATGATGCAGAAAGCCTGAAGGAAATCTATGAAATGGCTCTTCTGTGCCAGGGTGGCGTTGAAAACTTTAACAAAGCCCCCCTCCTTGGTACACTGAACTGCACCATCTCTCCATTGACCCACGATGATCACCTGGTGGGCAAAAACATCTATGCTGCTGAAAAAGGTATTCCCATTGTCCACTACTCCGGCATGCAGCTTGGGGGAAGTTTTCCTGCCACCCTTGCCGGCGGCATTGTCATGGGCAGTGCTGAATCCCTGAGCGGCCTTGTTCTGCAACAGGTCATCAACCCGGGAGCCCCCTTTGTATTTGGTTCTTTTATTACCATTATGGATATGAAAACCACAGTATTTTCCTATGGTGCCATTGAAATGGCCATGATGGTGGGCGGCATGTCCCAGCTTTCCCAGCGATACGGTCTGCCTTTTTTCAGCACAGCCGGATGCACCGATTCAAAAAGTGTGGATGCCCAGGCCGCAGCAGAAGGCAGTCTGCAGGATCTGGTTGTGGCCACTGTGGGCGGCGGACTTGTCCATGATACCCATTGCTGGCTGGACCACGGCAGTATTCTTTCTCCGGCCCACTTGGTCATGGGGCAGGAAATACTAAGGATGGTGAACAAGTTCACCCAGGGAATCGATGTATCTTCAGACACTGTGGCATTGGATGTGATTGATAAAGTGGGCCCCGGCGGCACATTCCTGATGGAGCCCCACACAATGAAGAACTTTAAAAATGTTCTCTACCCGGAACTGTTCCAGCGCACCAAGGCCCAGGCCCCCGGCACCACTTTGGAAGAGACCTTTGATGACCGGCTGCGCACAAGAACCCTTGAGCTGTTAAAAGCGCCCCCGAAAAATCCCCTTTCAGAAGAAATTGTCCGTGAATTTGACCTTCGACAAAAAAAATGGGGAGAACTTTAAACAGATTTTTGCTTTGATTCAAAAACAGAAGGGAGTAAAGTGCCCCATACTCCCTTCTGCATTTCATATCCATGGGACTGCCGGGCTTTTTGAGTTGACCGGTTTCCGGAGTTTGGTTATAAAGTCGGTCATCCTGTTCATGGGACAATTCCATCACCTGATCAGGATGGCCAAGCTTACGGTCAAGCCCGACAAAATTTTAATGACTGCCACGGGCAGACTGTATTCCGGCCCTGACCTGCCCACAACAAAACCGGAAAGAATACTTGCTCTTTCTTAAAGAAAAAAACTCAAAAAGGGTTGTCACATGGATATCAAGTCATACAACAAAAACCTTTTCAATTTCCTCCACACCGCTGCATCCCCCTTCCATGCCGTGGCCAACACAGCTCAAATACTTACCCAAAATGGATTTACACAACTTCTGGAAACCGAGCCCTGGAAGCTTGAAAAAGCATCAAAATATTTTGTTATCCGTAATCACAGTGCCCTCATTGCCTTTTACACCGGAAACCTTACCCCCTGGGAGACGGGCATCAAGCTGTGCGGTGCCCACACAGACAGCCCCAGTCTTAAATTAAAACCCACACCGGAACTGCTATACAACACCATGACACGCCTGGGTGTGGAGGTTTACGGCGGAGCCCTGCTCAACACATGGTTTGACCGGGGATTGAATCTGGCAGGCAGACTCATCCTTCGCTGCCGTGGGAAAGAAAACAATACCCACCTCACCGGCGGCTTAATCAACCTGAATGCCCCTGTGGCAGTTATTCCCTCCCTTCCCATCCACCTGGATCGGGAAGCCAACAGCAAAAAGAGCATTAACGCCCAGACAGATTTGCCCCCCCTGTTTTTGACCGGGGCCTTTTCACACCCCGGAGCGTTCAATGAAGCTTTGCAAAAAGCAGGAAAAAAAATTGCCGCTTCCGGAGATAAAATAGAAGAGATCATGGGATTTGACCTCTTTTTTTCCGATATTCAACCCCCTTTTTTCACCGGTCTAAACCAAGAAATCATATCAGCACCCCGCCTTGACAACCTTCTTTCCTGCCATGCTGCCGTGCAAAGCCTTAAGTTTGCCCGGGGAGCAACCCCCTGTGTTGCCATCCTCGCCGACCACGAAGAGGTGGGAAGTAAAACCCCGTCTGGAGCCGAAGGCACCTTTGTCACGGACACCCTGACTCGAATGATTCCAGACACAGAGTATCGACTCCGGGCCTTTGCAAAATCCTTCATGGTCTCCCTGGACAATGCCCATGCCCTGCATCCGGCCCATGATCAGCGTTACGACACCGCCCATGCCTGTTTTTTAAACCGGGGACCGGTATTAAAAACAAACGCTGCCATGCGCTATGCATCGGATGCGGTGTCCTGTGCACTGTTCCGGCAGCTGTGCCACGGGGCCGGTGTCCCGATGCAGACCTTTGTCATGAAAAGCGATATGCCCTGCGGCAGCACCATAGGCCCTGCCATCTCATCTGCCACAGGTATCAGAACCGTGGATGTCGGTGCCCCCACCATGGCCATGCATGCCATTCGAGAACTCACCGGAAACACAGATCCCCACGCATTATTCAAGGTATTAAAGCACTGGTTCACCATGGATGAAGAACCGCTTTTATCCTTGACATAAATTCCCAGTATGGTTATACCGCTTAAATTAATGTTTCAACTTTCGGGATCAGCGGATTGACTTGATCCCAGGCCTGTATTTTATATGTTTTACCGGTTCACAGGGGTATCTATTAACAAAAAAACAGATTTAATTCACCCTCCCCACACCGGGTATAAAACCCGACCTCGCTGGCCAAAGCTCAATTCCGAAAGCTGAACACATGAGAGCACCCAATTCATCTCTAACACAAACTGCCTTGCAGGCCGGGGAAGTTACGGAGTAAACTATTCAAATATGAATTTTAATCAAAAACTTGAACAAAACAAAAAGCAAATCATTGACCAATGGTTTCTTCACACAATCAACTCCTATCCCCAGGAAACCGCCAGGGTCCTTGGGAAACTAAAAAACAGATTTGATAATCCGGTGGGAAGCGCCACAGCCCACTCCCTTGAAGAAAGTTTTAATCTTTTGCTGCAAAAAGAAATTGACATTGATAAAATTGAAACGGCCCTGGATTCCATCATCCGCATAAGGGCGGTGCAAAGTTTCAGTGCATCCCAGGCTGTGGGTTTTGTGTTTGAATTAAAAAAAATTATAAAAACGGTTTTAGAAGGTGAAAGGGACAATGATTTTGATGGAAAAATCGATGAAATGGCCCTTGCCGCATTCAATCGGTTTATGAAGTGCAGAGAGAATATATTCCTTTTAAAGGCAACGGAATCCAAAAGGCGGATTCACAGCGCCTTTGAAAGGGCAGGCTTAGTAACAGAGCTCAAGGAAAAAGAACTCCTTGACTCGGACAAATCTTAAACAGGCTGTTATTCAGAACATGTTTCTGACACAGCCGAAACAGTGAGGTGGTTGAAATATGAATCAAAAGTACATGGTGCCCCTGGCAGGCGTTTTGCTGCTTTTTCTGCTGGCTTATGCAGGGGTTGAGGGAGCCGGTATGCAGTGGTTCTTCGGAATAATAGTCCCCTATGTTGCGGTCATCGCCTTTGTTGGCGGTTTTGTTCGCCGTGTCATGGGATGGGCAGCTTCCGCAGTTCCCTTCCGGATTCCCACAACCTGTGGACAGCAGAAATCGCTTCCATGGATTAAACAGAACTGCATTGATAACCCTGATAAAGCATCGGGTGTTTTCATGCGCATGGTTCTTGAAATTTTTCTTTTCAGATCCCTGTTTCGCAATACCAAAGCGGCCTTTAACAGGAACGAAAAGAACAAACTGACCTACTCCTGGGAAATTTTCCTGTGGGTGGGCGCCCTTGCCTTTCATTACTCATTTCTGGTGGTGATTATCCGGCATCTGAGATTTTTTCTGGAACCGGTACCTTCCTGTCTTAAGTTCCTGGAATTTTTTGACGGGATTGTTCAGCTGGGACTTCCCGGGCTATTCATCTCCGGCGCGGTACTTTTGCTGGCAGCCCTTTTTCTGCTGGCAAGGCGTATCTTTGATGCCAAGGTCAGTTATATTTCCCTGGCAGCTGATTATTTTCCTCTGTTTCTCATCATCGGTATTGCCGCTTCCGGTATTGCCATGAGATATTTTACCAAGGTGGACATCATCGGCATTAAATCCTTTACCATGGGACTTGTCACCTTTCATCCCGTCATCCCCGATGGTGTGGGCGGACTTTTTTATGCTCATATCTTCATGGTCAGCGCATTGTTCGCATATTTTCCGGTGAGTAAACTCATGCACATGGGCGGAATTTTCCTGAGCCCCACACGGAATATGGCAAATAACAACCGTGCCAAAAGACATGTTAATCCCTGGAATTATGCTGTGGACATTCATACCTATGAGCAGTATGAAGATCACTTCAGAGAAAAAATGATAGACGCTGGACTTCCAGTGGATAAGAAGGAGTAATCAATGTCTGACGAACTTAAACCTGATGAGTTACTGGACAAGGTAGATCACACCCCCTCCCAGGGCACCTGGATGACTGAGTCCGTCCAGATTCGACCCGGCATGTACTGCTACGCAGCAAAGCCTGAGAGTGTGGAAACCCTTGGCCTTCCCAATGCCCGATCATGGAACCCCATGGAAGCGGACTGGAAATTGCCGGAAAACTGGCAGGAAATCATCCACAACGGCATCAAGGACCGTCTGGAGAAATTCAGAACCTTCAAGATTTTCATGGATGTATGCGTTCGATGTGGTGCCTGTGCAGATAAATGTCACTTCTTCCTTGGCACCGGTGACCCCAAAAACATGCCGGTCCTCAGAGCGGAGCTGTTGAGATCTGTTTACAGAAATGATTTCACCACAGCCGGAAAACTTCTCCAGAAAATTCCCGGAGGAGACAAACTGGGCGGTGGCAGACCCCTGACCCTGGACGTACTGAAAGAGTGGTGGTACTACTTTTTCCAGTGCACCGAGTGCCGCAGATGTTCTGTTTTCTGTCCCTACGGTATTGACACCGCAGAGATCACCATCATGGGCCGGGAACTGTTGAACCTTCTGGGTCTCAACATTGACTGGATTGCCACCCCGGTGTCCAACTGTTACCAGACCGGTAATCACTTGGGTATTCAGCCCCATGCATTTAAGGATATGCTGGATTTCTTCACCGAAGACATTGAAGAGATCACCGGCGTTGATGTGGCCCCCCAGTTCAATAAAAAAGGGGCCGACATTCTGTTTATCACCCCGTCAGGGGATGTATTTGCAGACCCCGGTACTTACACCTGCCAGGGCTACATGATCCTGTTCAAATATCTCAAAGACAAGTATGACCTGGATGTTACCTGGAGCACCTATGCTTCTGAAGGTGGTAATTTTGGTTTTTTCACCTCCCACGAGACCATGAAGCGACTGAATGCCAAAATGTATGCCGAGGCCAAACGTCTGGGGGTTAAATGGATTCTGGGCGGCGAATGCGGCCACATGTGGCGGGTGATCAACCAGTACATGGACACCATGAACGGTCCTGCAGATTTCCTGGAAGAGCCTGTAAATCCCATCACAGGCACCAAGTTTGAAAATGCCAAATCAACAAAAATGGTTCACATCACCGAATTCACCGCTGACTTGATAAAGCATGGCAAGCTGGAACTGGACAAAAGCCGCAATGCCAACCGGGTGATGACCTTCCACGATTCGTGCAACCCTGCAAGGGGTATGGGGCTTCTGGATGAACCCCGGTATATCATTGAGAACACATGTGACAACTTCTATGAGATGCCCATCAACACCATCCGGGAACAGACCTTTTGTTGCGGCAGTGGCGCAGGACTTAATGCCGGCGAAAACATTGAGCTCAGAATGGCCGGCGGCCTTCCCCGGGCCAATGCGGTGAAATATGTCCATGATAAATTTGGTGTAAACACCCTGGGTACCATCTGCGCCATTGACCGGGCGGCCCTGTCCACCTTGATGGAATACTGGGTACCGGATGTTGAGGTGTATGGTATACACGAACTGGTTGGAAACGCCCTGATTCTGCCGGGCGAGCAGGAAAGAGAGATGGATCTGCGAATGGAACCGCTACCCGGCAAGGAGGAAGCAGATGAGTAAAAACGCAATTATGGCAGGCCTTGTGGTATTTGTTGCCATGGCACTGCTCCCTTTCTGGTATAACATCGGCGGCAGCAGTGCAGCGCCGGAGCCGGAACTTTCGGAAAAGGCAAAAGCGGCCCAGAAATGTGTGCTGGATAAATATGACATGAGAGCCAACCACATGTCTTTGCTGGATGAATGGCGGGATTCCGTGGTAAGAGATGCAGATCGTCTATATGAAAGCACCAATGGAAAAACCTTTCAGATGAGCCTCTCCACCGGAGAAGAATCGTGTCTTGGATGCCACACTGACAAGGAAAAGTTTTGTGACAAATGTCATACATATGCCTCAGTGGACCCCTATTGCTGGGAATGCCACACAACACCCAAGGAGATTAACCAATGAAAAAAAGCAGAAGAAGCTTTCTCAAAGCAGCGGGTGTGACTGCACTGGGCATTGGTGCGGCTCCGGCAATAAAGGCCGTTGCCTCATCCGGATCCGTTGCGGCACCGGTTAAGACCAAAAAAGCCGAGGCCCTGAACGCCAAGCGATGGGGCATGGTTATAGATACCAACAAGCTCACCGATGAAGTTGCTGAAAACATTGTCCATGCCTGCAAAAAGGCTCACAATGTACCGGACTTTGACCATGAGCCCGATGCTGAAAAATACCCCGACACCCAACCGGTAAATAAGACCCAGGAAATCAAATGGATCTGGGAAGAACATTTTGAGCACGCCTTCCCGGACAAGGAAGACGAGTTCCTTGCAGAAAAGTTCAGACACCTTCCCTTTCTGGTGACCTGTAACCATTGCAAAAATGCACCCTGCGTCCAGGCGTGTCCCACCCAGGCCACTTTTAAACGGGAAGACGGCATTGTGCTCATGGATTTTCACCGCTGCATCGGATGTCGTTTCTGCATGGCAGCCTGTCCCTTTGGCTCCAGAAGCTTTAACTTCAGGGATCCCCGCCCCTTCATCGAAGAGATTAACCCTGACTTTCCCACCCGAAGCAAGGGTGTTGTGGAAAAATGCAACCTCTGTGCAGAACGTCTGGCCAAAGGTCAGCAACCGGCCTGTGCCGAGGTGTCTGAAGGTGCCATCACAGTGGGTGATCTTGAAGATCCCGCCTCCAAGGTCAGGGAACTTCTGGCTGAAAACTATGCAATCCGACGTAAGCAGGAGCTTGGAACCGAGCCCTCTGTTTACTATATCATGTAAGAGAGGCACGTATGCTTGAAATAGCTATTAAAGGAAGCAAAAAGTACTGGATATGGCTGGGGCTGCTCCTCGCTGTCATGACTGTGGCCTTTGTCGTATATATTGATCAGTTTGTAAACGGACTGATGATCACCGGCATGAGCCGGGATGTCTCCTGGGGATTTTACATTGCCAACTTTACCTACCTTGTGGGGGTTGCCGCAGGTGGGGTCATGGTGGTGATCCCCTATTACCTCCATGACTATGAAAGATTCCACAGAATCACCATCCTTGGTGAATTTCTGGCCGTGGCATCCTTGATCATGTGTCTTTTGTTCATTGTTGTGGACCTTGGGCAGCCCGTGCGCATGCTCAATGTGCTGCTTTATCCCACCCCCCATTCCATGCTGTTCTGGGACATGTGTGTGCTTAACGGCTACCTGTTCCTTAACATTGTCATTGGATGGAAGGTGCTGGAAGCAGAAAGAAATCAGGTTAAACCACCGGCATGGACCACACCTTTGATTTACTTGTCCATTCCCTTTGCCATCGGCATTCACACAGTGACTGCGTACCTGTACTGCGGTCTTCCGGGAAGGGGTTTCTGGCTCACTGCCATCCTGGCACCCCGATTTCTGGCATCGGCCTTTGCAGCCGGTCCGTCTGTGCTCATTCTGCTTTGCTACCTCATCCGGAAAATCAGCAAGTTTGATCCGGGCTGGGAAGCCATTCAGACCCTGTCTAAGATTGTGTGCTATGCATTAATTGCCAATGTATTTTTCTTTTTCTGTGAAGTATTTGTTGTATTTTACAGTAAAATTCCAGGCCACATGTCCCATCTCCAATACCTGTTTGCCGGCCTCCACGGCCACAACGCTCTGGTACCCTGGATGTGGACATCCATGATATTGATGTTCATTGGTATTGCCCTCACTGTGGTACCGGCATTCAGAAGCAATAAAACCCTGCTTCCCTATACCTGTGCCATGATCATCATCGGTACCTGGATTGACAAAAGCCTTGGTATGATCTCCGGCGGTTTTGTTCCCAACCCCCTGCACCATGTCACAGAGTATGCCCCCACCTTTAAAGAGATGATTATTTCTCTGGGTGTTTTTGCCACAGGTTTTTTCATTCTCACCATTCTGTTCAAACTTGCCACCACTGTTAAGGAGGAGGTAAGAGGATAGTTTACCTTGATGTTAAGTAATTGATTCCATGCGGGGTGTCCTTTTTTTGAGGGACACCCCGTTGTTTTCACAAGAATTACCATGGGCCGACCGTATTCTGATCCGGTTCTGCCCACAACAAAGCTTGAAATACACCTCTGATTTGCGGAGTATTTCATATAAACTGCCATGGGCAGACCTTATTCTGTACTCGGTCTGCCCACAACGAAGATTGAAATACATCCCTGGTTTGCGGAGTATTTCATATAAAAAAAATGGGGCTGCCGCCCGAATATTTACATTTTTTAAACAGGCTCTTTCAAAAAGAAATTTATGAGTGGACCGCCATGAAAAATTTTAACCGATTTATCAGGAACATCTGCCGGCGCATCCTCCCCAGAGTCACCGGGCAGGAGCAGTCTCTTTACCAGAGACTCAACGTAATTTTTGGATTTTTTTTCCTCATCCCCACCTTTGGTCTGCTCTACTTTCTCATCACCTACGATCTACTTTCAGACAAGTATATACCTCATTTTTTCGTTCTGTTTCTCATCTGCTCCCTTGCCGGATTCGTTACATTGAGAATGGTGTTTGAAAAAATTGCCAACCTATCCAACGGGGTGACCCAGACCCTTAAAACAGAATTTGAGTCCAACGGCATCCGAAAGGGTGTGGATGAGGTGGAAAACATTTCCAAGTCATTCACCCTTTTTGAGCGTCAACTAAATAAAACCTTTTCCCAGCTTGAAAAAAAAGTTTCAGAAATTGCCATTCTAAAGGAACTGTCTGATCTGTGCTATGTCACCTTTGACCCGGAAGAGCTGCTTTACGTGACACTGGAACGGGGACTGAAAATTGCAAACGCTGACATTGGCTCCATTTTAATCCTTGAGGACAATCCGGAAAAGCATTTTGTTGTAAAAGCCAGTATCGGCCTGGGAGAACACTTAAACATTGGCAGTTCCATTGATTTTAAAACCAGCATTGCCAAATACGCCATCATAAACAAAGCCCCGTTTGTGGTGGAGGACATAGAAAACGATACCCGCCTTGGCCCCTTGGTGAACAAGTCGCAATATGGATCAAAATCCTTTGTGTGCATGCCCATTAAAACCATCAGAGATATCATCGGTGTCATGACCCTGTCCCGGAAAACCGATACCTCCATTTTCACTGTGGAAGACATGGAAGGCCTGATCCCCCTGGTTTCCAATGCAGCTTTTACCTATGAAAACCTAAGGCTCCTCAATGAAATTGAAGGGGCTGTCCGCACAGAAGATGCCATGGGGCACCTGATAAACACCGTGAACTCCAGCATGCGGGACATAGAGCTGTACCAGACGCTTCTAAAAGATATTTTAAAAATTGTTCCCCTACAGGGGGCCATACTCATGGCAAATGATGTGTCCGACGGCAACACCATTACAGTTGTGGACTTTTTTTCCAAAAACAAAACTGAAATTCAACGGGGAGAATCTTACAGCTGCAAAGACTCCATTCTGGAGCGCCTGTTCATCCAGGGGGATTCCACCATTATGGAAAATTTGGAAGAAGAGTTAACCTCTCCTGTGGAGAAAACACTTTTTTTAAGCCATGGAGGTACATCAGGCTTGATCCATCCCCTGCTGAATTCCGGAAAACTCACCGGTTGTTTTGCATTTATTTTTAAAGATTATAAAGCAACATTAAAACACCACGAACTGACCCGAAAAATATCCAATCTCTTTTCCCTGGCCATGGAAAAAACCACCCTTTCCCTTGCAGCCCGGCAACGGGCCAGTGAACTTGCAACCATCAGGCAGATCGGAAGTGTACTGGCATCATCCACCTTTGACATCGAACAGGTTTTATCCTTTACCATGGACATGATCCGGGTGGCGTTAAAGGTGGAAGCAGGCTCTTTGCTTCTCATTGAAGATAAACAGCTCAAGGTTAAGACAGCTTTTAATGTAACCCTGAAACAAACCACAGATTTCACCGTTCAGCTGGGGCAGGGTATTGCCGGTTATGTGGCCTCCAAGGGAGACTGCCTCATTGAAAACGATGTTCAGTCATCATCCATGTTTTTTTCTGCCATTGATGACAGCACAGGGTTCACAACCCGTTCTGCCCTGTGCGTTCCCATGATCTCCCAGGGAAAAGTGATCGGTGTCATTGAGGTGATCAACAAAATAAACGGTAAATTTGTGGCAGATGACCAGCAACTCCTCCAGGCCATTGCCTCATCAGTGAGCATTGCCATTGAAAATGCCCGGCTTTATAAGGAGACTCTGTCCATTGCCGAGCAGGAACGGGGCATTCGCCAAATTTTTCAAAAATTTGTCCCCAAGGAAATTGTCAGCAAAATTGTCCATGGGGGAAGCAATGAACAGCACCTCATGGAGGAGTTCAAAACCGTCACCATTTTAAATATTGACATTAGAAATTTTTCAAAGCTATCCAACAGCATTGGCCCCCAAAAAACTGTTTTTGCTTTGAACCATTTTTTCTCAATCATGGGGGAAATCATCTTTTCCAACCACGGCATTGTGGATAAATACCTGGGAGACGGCTTTCTGGCCTTGTTCGGCGCCCCCCTTGCCACCATTTCCGATGCTGACAATGCCGTTTTCGCGGCCGTTGAAATGAAAAAGGCATTGGGTGACATCAATACCTACCTAAGAGAAAAAATCGGTGTAACCCTGAACACAGGTATCAGTATCCACACCGGCGAGGTGGTTGTGGGCAACATCGGGTTTGACAAAAAAATGGACTACACGGTCATTGGGGATGCAGTGAATTCAGCGTTCGGCATCCAGGAGATGACAAAACAGATCCCAGACAGTATTTTGATTTCCGAAAAAACAATGAAAGCCATGCGCTACTCTGTGAAAGTCAATGAAATGGCAACCCCCCCGGATACCCCCAAGGTGGAAGGACTCAGAGTGTTTGAACTAATCTCTCTGAGCCGCCCTGAACCCATATATACCCCCGATGAAAGCCCCCCCGCATAATAACACCCCAAATACGGCCATTCCATAGTCTTACCCGGCTGGAACCGACTCCGGGAAACCGCCCCCGAAGCAGGGAAGATTGACACGGGATTTCATTTTTTTATCTTGACAAAACAGGGGGGGTACCCTATTATTTGGGATTTTAGTGTAATCGTTACATAAGATAGATACATAAAGGAGACAAAGCGTATGTATGCAGTTATAAAAACCGGCGGCAAGCAGTACAAGGTTGAAGAAGGGGATCTGCTTCGGGTGGAAAAACTTGAGGGAACCGAAGGGGCTGAAATCAACTTTGACGATGTTCTCATGTACTCTGACGGTGAGAACGTGACCCTGAACGGCGGTGAACTTGACAGCGTTGCCGTAAAGGGTCACATTGTGGAACAGGGCCGAGGGAAAAAAGTCCTTGTTTTTAAATACAAACGGCGGAAGGGATACCGAAAAATGAGGGGTCATCGACAGGCCTACACCGCTGTGAAAATCGATTCCATCCAGGCATAGACAATAAGGAGATAGAGATGTCACATAAAAAAGCAGGCGGAAGTTCAAAAAACGGTCGCGACAGTAATGCCCAACGCCGGGGCATAAAAGTATATGGTGGGCAGACCGTTGTTGCAGGCAATATTCTGGTAAGACAACTTGGAACCAAAATCCATCCCGGTCAGAATGTGGGCATGGGTAAAGATTACACTCTCTTTTCAAAGATTGACGGTGTTGTGGCCTATGAGCGAAAAGGCCGTGACAAAAAGAGAGTCTGCGTTTATGAAGCGTGAAGTTCATAGATGAAGCAACCATTTTCGTCAGGTCCGGCAACGGCGGTCCCGGCTGCGTAAGCTTCCGGAGAGAGCGGTTCATTGAACGGGGCGGGCCTGACGGAGGTGACGGCGGTAACGGCGGAAGCATTATTTTAAAAACAGATAAAAGCAAAAGAACGCTTTTTGATCTCCGTCGCCAGCGCATTATCCGAGCCAAAAACGGCAGCCCGGGCATGGGCCGACTGCGGCACGGGAAAAATGCCCCCCACCAGATCATCCCTGTTCCCCCCGGCACCTTGGTCATAAATGAAGACACCGGTGAAACCATTGCAGATCTCACCCAGCCGGACCAGCAGTTTGTTCTGGCCAAAGGAGGCATTGGTGGGCGGGGAAACAAGCGATTTTCCACCGCCACAAACCGAGCGCCCAGACATGCCCAGCCCGGTATGCCGGGGGAAGAATTCAATCTTCGCCTGGAGCTCAAACTCCTTGCAGATGTGGGGCTGGTGGGCCTTCCCAATGCCGGGAAGTCCACATTGGTGAGTCGACTTTCTTCGGCCCGTCCTAAAATTGCAGACTACCCCTTCACCACCCTTGCACCCTCCCTTGGAATGGTTCAACCGGGATATGGCGAGCCCTTTGCCGTGGCTGACATTCCAGGCCTCATAGAAGGTGCCCACCAGGGTGTGGGGCTTGGCATTCAATTCTTAAAACACATTGAACGCACCGGTATTCTGGTCCATATTATTGATGTGTCTGCCATTGATCCTGATACCCCTCTGGAAGCCTATCACCTGATCAACAAAGAGTTGGAACAATACAGCAAAGCACTGGGCCAAAAACCCCAGCTGTTAGTATTAAATAAAATAGATCTCACCGGGGCCCGGGAAAAGGCAGATGCCTTTATTGAAGCACTGGGAAATAACGATGTGATCACCCTGTCTGCGGCCACGGGAAAAGGCACGGACAGGCTCAAACAGATCCTTGCAGAAAAACTCGGAAAAACAGATGGATAGAGTCAGACAGTCGACCCTTGAAAACAGTCGACGCATTGTTATCAAAGTGGGCAGTGGGGTGTTATCCCTTGACCATGGCCTCAATCTTAAGCTCATTGAAAGCTTAAGCCACGCCATTGGAAATTTGACCACCCAGGGCACCCAGGTGATTCTCATCTCCTCGGGGGCCCTGGCGTGTGGGGTAAAAAAAATCGGTTTTCAGCAAAAGCCCGATGATGTCAAAGGACGTCAGGCAGCCTCTGCTGTGGGGCAGGCAGGCCTGATACTTGCCTATGAAAATGCCTTTGAAACCGTGGGCTGCAAGGTGGCCCAGCTGCTGCTCACCCGGGATGATCTTGCCAACAGAAGACGCTATCTCAACGCCAGGAATACCATCAACACCTTGTTGGACTGGCGCATTGTTCCCATCATCAATGAAAACGATACCATTGTAACAGAAGAAATGAAACTGGGGGGCAATGACAATCTCGGCGCCATGATTACCCTGCTCATGGATGCGGACCTCATGATCAATCTCACCGACACCGACGGCCTTTATGATAAAGATCCCCGGGAACATGCCGATGCCCGGCTAATTCCCATGGTAACCAAAATCACCCGCAAAATGGAAAAAGCCGCTGCCGGAGCTCCGGGAACTCTGGGGACCGGAGGCATGCTGACAAAACTCCAGGCGGCCAAGCGGCTGGCCCGGGCAGGAATTCCCATGATCATCGCCCCGGGCCGAAAGTCGGATATTCTTCTTCGAATTTTCAGGGGAGAACCCGACGGCACCTATTTTGTCCCCGGCAAAAAAAGGCTGAACAGTCGAAAATGCTGGATTGCCTACAGTTTAAAACCCCAGGGAGAGATTCATCTGGACAAGGGGGCCACCCGTGCCATTCTCTCCCGGGGAAAAAGTATTCTTCCCATCGGCATCACCTCGGTGAACGGTACCTTCAGCAAAGGCGCATCTGTGGAAATCAAGTCAGACACCAATCAAACCCTTGGTAAAGGCCTTGTCAATTATTCTTCCGAAGATGTCACCTGCATCATGGGGCACAGAAGTGATACCATCTGCAATGTACTGCAACTGTCACGGCCCTATGCAGAGGTGATACACCGGGACAACCTTGCAATTACCTATGAACAGGACGACGCATCATGAACTACGAATCAACGGTGATGGACATTTCCATCAATGCAAGAAAGGCAGCCAGACAGATTGCCGCAGCAGACACAGACACAAAAAACAAGGTGCTTGACCTCATTGGAAAAAAGCTGATCCAACAAGCCCGGGATATTTTTAAAGAAAATGCCCGGGATCTCACGGCTGCAAAGGAAAAGGGGCTCTCCCCTGCCATGCTGGATCGATTGAAAATCACAGACCAGACCATTGACCAGATGGTTCAAGGGTTAAAAGAGGTGGCACAACTCACCGATCCTGTGGGGGCCATCACCCGGAACTGGACCCGTCCCAACGGTCTTAAGGTATCCAAAATGCGGATTCCCCTGGGTGTCATTGCCATGATTTACGAATCCCGTCCCAATGTCACCGTTGATGCCGCAGCCTTGTGCCTCAAGGCAGGCAACGCCACTATCTTACGGGGGGGGTCCGAGGCATTTCACTCCAATAAAATTCTGGCTGACATCATCCAGGCGGCCCTTTTTGAATCCGGCCTTACCAGAGAAATCGTCCAGGTATTACCGGTTACTGACAGGGAAGCGGTGACCCATCTTTTAAAACAGGAAGCATACATTGACGTGGTGATTCCCCGGGGGGGAGAAACCTTGATCCGATATGTGGTAAACCACGCCACCATGCCGGTGCTTAAGCACTACAAGGGCGTTTGCCACGTGTATGTGGATGAGACCTTTGACATGGACAAGGCCCTTGAGATCTGCTTTAATTCAAAAGTCCACCGCCCCGGGGTGTGCAATGCCCTGGAAACCCTTTTGGTCCATGAAAAAGCTGCCCCTGATTTCTTACCGGCCATGCTGGAAAAATACCATGACGCCGGGGTTGAAATCAGGGGATGCGAACAGACCTGCAAACTCTTTTCCCAGGCTTTGCCTGCTGAGGAAACCGACTGGGATGCTGAATATCTGGATCTTACTCTAAGTGTCAAAGTGGTGCCTGACATGACAGCAGCCATGGATCACATTGCAGCCCATGGATCAAATCACACAGATGTCATTGTCACCACCCATGACAACCGCGCCAAAGAGTTCATCCGCCGGGTGGATTCCTCCATGGTGGGGGTCAATGCATCCACCCGGTTCAACGATGGGGGCCAACTGGGCCTGGGGGCTGAAATCGGTATTTCCACTTCAAAACTCCACGCCTTTGGTCCCATGGGGCTGGAAGAGCTCACGGCCACTAAATTTGTGGTCATGGGTCAAGGACACACCAGACAATAGAAGGTATTTATGAAAGAGGGCTTATTCGGGGGCACATTCAATCCCCTTCACAATGGCCACATAAAGGTGATCACCCACGTAAAGAAAGCCTTTGCCATTGACCGGATTCATCTGATCCCCTCTGCCGTCCCCCCCCATAAGCCCATTGAAAACCTGGCACCGGCCCGGGATCGCCTTGAAATGATACAAAAAACCGTGGCATCCATCCCCGGGCTTTGCGCCTCGGATCTGGAGATCAGACGCACCGGCCCCTCCTTTACCATTGACACCGTCACTCAATTTATCAATACAACGGATCATGACACAGATCCTTATTTCATCCTGGGTACCGATGCATTCTTTGATATGGATACCTGGAAACAAACCTGTGAGATATTTGAAAAAACAAATATCATTATCATGACCCGGGCAGGAGAAAGGCGAAAACTCAGGGATATTGCTGATTTTCTGGCATCCCAGGTGCCCTGTAACTATGACTTTGACAGGGCCTCCATGACCTTTTCCCATCCTGAATTAAAAGCGGTGCACCTGTGCAACCCCCCGGAAATTCAAATCTCCTCCACAGCCATTCGACACCGTGTAAAAAACAATCAATCCATTGATTCCCTGGTTCCTGAACCGGTGGAAAATATCATTATAAAAAAAGGACTCTATTTATGATTCAAGACCCCAATGCCGCCGGAAATCCGGAGCAATTTCTTGCCGCTGCATTTCAAAGAAAGCCTGAAAAAGTTGTGGCCCTTGACGTTCGGGGCTTGACCGCCTATGCCGATACCATTATTATCATCACTGCCACCTCGGCCCGGCAGGTCACAGCCATTGCCGAACATATCTACATTGAGATGAAAAAACAAAAAATCATGCCCCTGGGAACCGAAGGTATCAAGGAAGGCACCTGGGCACTGCTTGATTTTTCCGATGTACTGATCCATGTCTTTGATCGAGAATCCAATGCATTCTACGATCTTGAAGGACTTTGGGCCGACGCCCCCAGGCTTGACATCTCATCCTTTGAAAGCCTTGACATCTGATTCAGACCACGTACATATTCCACCGGTACCCCAGCTTCACTTGGTTTGACCGGTGCACATAACATTTTTATGCAATAAAATGAAGCATGCCCATTTTTAAATGGATAGACGCGATCACAAAAAAGGAATAGAGCTCCAATGGAAATAAAAAAAAATGTGGATGCATTAATCATTCTGGATGGATGGGGGGCATGGCCCGGCAACGAAGCAAACGCCGTTGCCCTGGCTGACATGCCATTTCTCAAAGAACTGGAAACCCGATATCCCACAACCCGCCTTGCCTGCTCCGGAGATGCCGTGGGGCTGCCCCATGGGGTCATGGGAAACTCAGAGGTGGGCCACATGAACATTGGCGCCGGCAGAAAAGTGTTTCAGGACCTTGTGCGCATCAACCGTGCCATGACAGATAACACCTTTTTTTCCAACCATGGCCTTTCCACGGCAATGGAAACAGCAAAAAAACGGGGAAAAACCGTTCATTTAATGGGGTTACTTTCCGACGGAGGGGTTCACAGCCATATCAATCATCTCTTTGCCCTCACTGACATGGCCCGGCAAAAAGGGGTACAGAATCTTGCCGTCCATGCCATACTTGACGGCAGGGACACCCCTCCAAAAAGCGGCATCACCTATGTAAAACAACTCAATGCCCACCTTGCCCAAACAGGGCTGGGGCACATTGCCTCCCTTTGCGGTCGATTCTATGCCATGGATCGGGATACCCGCTGGGAACGCGTGGAAAAGGCGTACAAACTTTACACAAACGCAGAAGGAGAAAATTTTGAAGATCCGGTGGCGGCCATGGAAGCTTCCTACAACGGGGAGTACACCGATGAATTTGTCCGACCCGTTCATATCATCCCCCCGGGCAGGGATGCCTCCCAAAGCATCATCCGGGACGGTGACAGCCTTATCTTTTTCAATTTCAGGGCCGACCGGGCCCGGGAGATCACCCGGGCACTCACTGAGCCGGATTTCACACAATTTCCCCGGGAAATTTTTCCCGCCATTGATCCTTTTATCTGCATGACCCAATACGATGAACACTTTTCACTGGAGACTGCATTTGGCCCCCAGCATCTGGATCACATTCTGGGGGAAGAGGTCAGTCGCCACGGATTAAAGCAACTCCGCATTGCCGAAACGGAAAAATACGCCCATGTGACCTATTTTTTCAATGGAGGGGATGAAACCGTTTTCCCCGGTGAAGAAAGAATCCTGGTCCCCTCCCCCCGGGAGGTGGAAACCTATGATGAAAAACCGGAAATGAGCGCCCGGGCCGTGGCCCGGAAAGCCTGTGAAAAAATTAAATCCGGCAATATTCAGTTCATGGTATTAAATTTTGCCAACATGGACATGGTGGGACACACCGGTATTTTGCCCGCCGCCGTAAAAGCCTGCGAAACCGTTGATACATGTGTAAAAAAAGTGGTGCAGGAAATTTGGAACTCCGGAGGAACCGCCATGGTCACCGCAGACCATGGCAATGCAGAGCAGATGTTAAATGTTGATGGATCTCCCCATACGGCACACACCCTGAACCCTGTGAAATTCATCCTGGCAGGAAAAAAATTTCAAAACGTAAAATTACAAGAGGGTATCCTCGGCGACATTGCCCCCACGGCCTTGAAAGTTATGGACCTGCCCATCCCCAAAGAGATGACCGGCACCCCTCTGTTTTCAGAATAACCCCCACGGGCGGACCGTATTTCGATCTTTGTCCATCAATAGCCTTAGATAAAAGGAGCAACCACCATGGAAGATATCCTTATTGATTATGTCACTGGAAAGCCCGTTCCCAATGTGGGCCCTGAAGGAAGCCGTCAGCTGTTTGAGAAGATTCTGGTGGAAACCAAGGGCTTTTCCAAAAAAGAAATTCGGGTGGATGAACCCATCACCGTGATGTTTCAAAACCAGACCTATGAGTCCACCCTGGACCTGGTGGTGTTTTGTGATGAGCGTCCCTTCATGGCTGTAAGATGCATTGCAGGCTCCCTGGGGTCCTATGAAAGGGAAATCCTTGCAGGGGCACGATTGATTTATGATCATCAAATTCCCTTTTCTGTTGCCACCAACGGCAAGGACGCCCTGGTGCGAAACGTGATCACAGGAAAACCGCACGGAGAAGGCATGGACACGGTTCCCACCCGGGAATGGGCCAAAGAACAGATAAAGGAAATGAAAAAAATCCCTTTTCCAGAAGGTAAAAAAGAACGGGAAATGATTCTTTTCCGGTCCTATAATATGGAAAAATATGAAAACGAATGTGATGGACTGACGTAAATATTTGGTAGCCTGTCTTGAATAACCCACATACCCCATGGGAAATGGACTTTTATATGAAATACTCCGCCAATCAGGGACGTATTTCAAACTTTGTTATGGGCAGAGCGAGATCAGAACAAGGTCTGCCCGTGGCAGTTTATATGAAATACTCCGCAAACCCGGGGAATATTTCTGCCTTTGTTGTGGGCGGAACCGAATCAGAATACGGTCCGCCCGTGGCGGTTATATGAAATACGCCGCAAAACAAGGGCGTATTTCAAGTTTTTTGTGGGTAGAACCGGGGCAAAATGAGGTCTGCCCGTGGAAGCAAACATTGCTTCTCCTACTTAATCTACGCCTTGGGAACTTCTTTGCCGCAATGTTTACAAATACTTGCGCGATTTTTAATAATCTCGGCGCAAAAGGGGCATTCCCTTGTGTAATGACGCTTATGAATGGACTTGACAGCATCAGCCACTGCTTTTTGAAGTAACGGTGATGGAAACTTATGGTTGGTCATGTGCTCGATGGCATCAGTATCTGCCAGCTCGCCCACCATTTCAGCAGCTTTGAGCCTTACCCTGGCCGGTTTCATGGGGTCCAGGAGAATTTTTAAAATTTCATCCCACTCCTTTGCAACATAAAAATCCGTAAGCATGGAAAATCCCACCTTCAGGGCTTCCTTGCGGGCCTCCCTGGCCACCATTTCCTCGTCATCCAGTTTCTGCCCCATCCCGCCGATGGGGCTGAAAACGGGCATATAATCAAAATGGTCATTTCCCGGCTGGTTGATACAGCGATAGGAAGCGCTGAATTCCATGGTTTCCTTTAAATCATCCCACCCTTTTTTATAACTGGGGCATTCATCATTAAAACAGACAAATAAATAGGGGGTTCCCCAGCCCAGTCCATCACTGAAATTAATTTCCGGAACTTCCCAGATGCTCATTTCAAGATTGCAGTGGGGGCAATGGGGTTTATCCATATCCAGTATTTTCTGGAACACTTCCTCTTTGGTTTCAAAAGCCATATTAAATCTCCTTAGTTGTAACTCCAGAGTCACGGGGGCGCTTGGATGATTGAATACTTACCATCAAAAAAAGTCAAGCCATTGGCAAATATCGGCACAAACCGGTCAAATACACCATGACCGACAAAATTATCATTACTCTTCTCAGCCGCCGGGCGGCATAATACCGTTTTCAATATGAATCCGGTATTTCAGATTCAATTGGGAAGGTAAGACCCTGGGACGGTATTGTCAACGGGGCAACCGTTTGGCATGCCCCTCCAGCGGTGGGTACGGCATTGCCATAAAACCGGTGTGTATTAATAATACCTTGGCCAATTTTATGTTGGCTGGAATTTTAAGATATATATTGTAATTCACAATGGGCCCATCAATACAATAAATGGGGTTGATCATAAGCTGGGTCACCATACGTGAAATAAAATTTTATTGACTTCAAAGTGCTGTAATTACAACTACTAATTCCCACCTCTAAAATTTTATTACAAAATGGCCCATGTTATGAGCAAGCCCCAATAAATGGTATTATTGTTGCCGAATTTTAAATCGGTTCTGAGTTTGGCGAAGGTATTGGTTAAATATCAGATTTAAAAAGATCCTCCGATTCTGTAAATACCTTGGGACTGGGGGTGACCTTTGTGGGAACCGTGCCTTCCTTAAAACACTCAAACAAGGTTTCTGATGAAGCGTCATTGGGCAACAGACCGGTTTTGGCATCAATTTTGGCGAACACCACCCCCTCCGGGGCATTAAAGGTGCGAACAGGTTTCCCATCCAGGACCCCGGCCATATAGCCCAGCCAGATGGGACTTGCCGTTCGGGAACCGGTTTCTCCCCGGCCCAGTGACGCCTCACTGTCAAACCCCACCCACACGCCTGTGACATATTCCGGGGTATATCCCAGAAACCAGGCATCATGAAGATTATTGGTGGTCCCGGTCTTTCCGGCGGCCGGTCTCTTCAAAGCCTTGACCCGCCATCCCGTACCTGAAGTCACGGCACTTTCCAAAATACTGGTCATAATATAGGCGGTGCTCATGTCAATGACTTTTTTCCTTTTAAGCTCTGCCTGCTCAATGACATTACCGTCCCGGTCCAGAATTTTTGTAATAAAAACGGGCTCAATGCGATACCCCTGGTTGGCAAACACAGTGTAGGCACCCACAATTTCCAGCAACGAAGCACCGGATGATCCAAGGGATATGGAAAGATCCCTGGCAATGGGAGAGGTGATACCAAGCTTTTTGGCATAATCCAAAACATAATCAATGCCGATGTCCTGGAGAATTTTCACGGTGATCACATTGCGGGACTTCACCAGGGCATGGCGAAACAATGTGGGACCATGGAAAGTATCCTTGTAATTATGGGGTTTCCAGGTAAAATCTTTTTTAGCACCGGTGAATACCACAGGGGAGTCAATAATCACGCTGGCTGCGGTGTACCCCTTGTCCAGGGCAGCCGCGTAAATGATGGGTTTAAAACTTGACCCCGGCTGGCGTCGGGACTGAATGGCCCGGTTGAACTGGGAATTTTTGTAATCCCTGCCCCCAATCATGGCCTTCACAAGTCCGGTGCCGGTCTCTATGCTCAAAAGGGCCGACTGGGCAAGGGGGTCCTGTTCCAGGGAAAACAGCCACTGATCTTTTTTTTCATCAAAGGAGACAGCCCGGACACGGATCACATCCCCGGGCGAAAACACCTGGGTGGGACGGGTAATTTTTTTCTGTCCAGGAGCCACCTTGATATTGGGTTTTCTTGCCCAGCGGATATCTTTAATGGAGATAATACCATTAATATTTCCCACCCGGACACGGGTATTTCTACTTTTCTTTTCAAACCCCACAACCACTCCCTGACAAATTTCACCCGATGTTAACTTTTTCATTGTCACATCATTGGCGGCAGCTTGGGAAAATTCCTGGATTTCATCCGGGGAAAGGGTTTTCACAGGCCCCCGGAAGCCCTGACGTCTGTCAAGATCCACAACGCCTTTAAGTACTTCTTTGCGGGCGATTTTCTGATACTCAATGTCCACGGCGGTGTGAATCTGAAGGCCCTGCTCGTAAAGGGCGTTTTCGCCATATTTTTTAACCACATACCGACGAACGTGCTCGGTGTAGCAGGGAACTTTTTCAATGAACCAGTTTTTCCGGGGCTTGATATCCAAGGCTGTGCTGATGGCTTCTGTGACAGCCAGATTATCAATGTAGCCATCTTCTTTCATGCGATTGAGCACATAAATCTGTCGCTGGCGGGCCCGGTCATAGTGGCGGAAGGGAGAATATTTGCTGGGAGCCTGGGGAAGTCCGGCCAGCATGGAGCATTCAGCAAGGGAAAGATCCTTTGCATGTTTGCCAAAATAATTTTCCGCCGCAGCTTCCACCCCATAGGCCCCATGTCCCAGGTATATTTGATTGAGATAAAGAAATAAAATCTCATTTTTGGAAAAACGCCGATCAATGCGATGGGCCAGGATAACTTCCTTTATCTTTCGCTCATAGGTTCTTTCCGGAGAAAGAAAAAAAGATTTGGTCACCTGCTGGGTGATGGTGCTGCCCCCCTGTACAATGGCACCTGCCCGAATATTTTTTATAAACGCCCTTAATATACCGGCAAAATCGACTCCGGCATGCTCACGAAACCGTGAATCCTCAGCCGCAATAAAGGCGTTTTTCAAATGATCCGGCATCTGATCAAGGGGGATAACAATACGCCGCTCCCTGAAGAACTCACCGATTTTTCTGCCGTCATCGGAAAAAACAGTGCTCACCGTGGCAGGGCGATAATCATTTAAACTGTTAATGTGGGGAAGATCTTTACTGATATAAAAATAAAACCCGGTGACACCGGCACCCAGTAATACAATGCCGGTGAAGAAAAAAACCACCATCCATTTCAGCAATGTGGCAAAAATACTTGGCCTGCCTTTTTTCACCCGCTGTTTACGGATCTTTGATGTCGACTTGTTCTGTGTATGTGTGGTAGATGTCATGGGAACCTGTTGTTTCAATGTTTTTTCAAAAAGCTTGATCATGGAGTACTTATCAGATAAAAAAGCCCATGGCAAGCAGGGGCACCTGGCTTTTCTCCGGGGGAACAGGTTCATTCCCCGGTTTTCCAAAGCCCCGGCTCTCCAAGGGTAAAGTTCGAAAATAATTGACATCTTTGACCTGAATTGTTATAAATAAAGGTTTTATAAATTTAATAAAGGAGACTTCATAATGACAGATCTTGATTTCAAAAAAACCGGCGGGCTCATTCCGGCCATTGCCCAGGATTTTGAAACAGGTGATGTGTTGATGCTGGCATATATGAACGAGGCAGCCTGGAAGGAAACCCTTGCTTCGGGAATGGCCACCTATTTCAGTCGATCACGCCAGTCTCTGTGGAAAAAGGGGGAAACCTCCGGAAACCAGCAGATTGTCAAAGAAATTCGCGTGGACTGTGACAATGATACTGTGCTGCTCAAGGTGGAGCAGCGTGGCGGCGCCGCATGCCACAAAGGATACCGCAGCTGTTTTTACAAAAAAATCATTGATGAAAACAGCATAGAAATTGTTGAACCCAAAATATTTGATCCCAAAGAGGTGTATAAATAATGGAAAACATTTTAAAACTGGGCGTTCCCAAGGGAAGCCTCCAGGAAGCCACCGTGGCCCTTTTCCGTCGCAGTGGCTGGAAAATCAACATCAACGGCAGAAGCTATTTTCCAGACATCAATGACGACGCCATTGAATGCGCCCTGTGCCGCGCCCAGGAGATGTCCATCAATGTGGAAAGCGGTGTCATTGATGCCGGTCTCACCGGAAAAGACTGGATTGCCGAACACCAGTCAGATGTCCATGTGGTCTCGGACCTGGTCTATTCCAAGGTCAGTGCCAGACCTGCCAGATGGGTGGTTGCCGTTGCCGGAGACTCCCCCATGAATTGCCTGGAAGATCTCCGGGGAAAAACCATTTCCACGGAGCTTGTCCAGTTCACCCGCCGTTTTTTCAAAGAACGCAACATTGATGTCAATGTGAAATTCTCCTGGGGGGCCACCGAGGCAAAAATTGTATCCGGCCTTGCCGATGCCATTGTGGAGATCACCGAAACCGAAAGCACCATTCGTGCCCACAATCTCAAGGTGATTCACGAAATCATGCAGACCAACACCCAGCTCATTGCCAATAAAAAGGCGTGGGAGAATCCGGTGAAACGAGAAAAAATTGAGCAAATTGCCCTGCTTCTCCAGAGCGCTCTTGTGGCCGACAAACTGGTGGGCCTGAAGATGAATGTGCCTGAAAGCAAAATGGAAAAGGTGGTTGCCCTGCTGCCCAGCCTCAACGGTCCCACAGTGGCATCCATTTACCAGTCCGACTGGTTCTCCGTTGAAAGCATTGTGGATGCCGGTGTCACCCGGGACCTCATTCCCGAACTGATCCGGGAGGGGGCCGAAGGCATCATTGAATATCCCCTGAACAAGGTGTTGTAAACTATGAAACCCATAAAGGCTGCCGGGCGAACCCGGAAAATAACCCCGTTCATTGTCATGGAAATTCTTGAAAAAATTCATGAAATGGAATCCAGGGGAATTGATGTGATACACATGGAAGTGGGAGAACCTGACTGCAACATTCCCCAATGTGTGCAGACAGCCACAGCCCAGGGATTTTCCTGCAATGAAACCGGTTACACCCACAGCCTGGGGGACATCCGGTTACGCCGGGCCATTGGCGAACATTACCGGGAACAATACGGTGTCACCGTGGACCCTGGAAGAATCATTATATCGTCGGGCACATCCCCTGCCATGCTCATGCTTTTCACCGCCATGCTGGACCCCGGGGATGAGGTGATCATTTCCGATCCCCACTACGCCTGTTACCCCAATTTCATCCGATTTGCCCAGGGGGTGCCGGTGAATGTACCGGTGTTTGAAGCAGAAGGGTTTCAATACACCCCCGAGGCCATTGAACAAAAAATCACCGACAAAACCCGGGCCATCCTCATCAACTCCCCGTCCAACCCCACAGGCCAGGTTATCAGCCTTGAACGCATGAAGGAGATCCATGAGCTGGCAGACTCCCGGGACATCTGTATTATCTCCGATGAGATCTATCACGGACTGGTGTACGAGGGGGGTGAACATTCCATTCTGGAGGTCACGGATGATGCCTTTGTATTCAATGGTTTTTCCAAAAAATATGCCATGACCGGACTTCGATTGGGGTACCTCATTGCACCGGACCATTTCATCCGACCGTTGCAGGTGCTCCAGCAGAATTTCTTCATCTCAGCCAATTCACTGATGCAGATCGCCGGCACAGCCGCATTAAAGGATGCCCACCAGGAAACCCAGGCCATGAAAACAGCCTATGATGAACGCCGCAAATATATGATCCGGCGCATCAAAGCCATGGGACTTGGCATATCTGTGGAGCCCACCGGCGCTTTTTATGTGTTTGCCAATGCAAAGCACATCTCCATGGACTCCTATGCCCTGGCCTTTGACATCCTTGACAAGGCCCATGTGGGGGTAACCCCGGGCATTGACTTTGGGGCCAATGGCGAAGGATATCTTCGTTTTTCCTATGCCAACTCCATGGAAAACCTTAAAATCGGACTGGATCGCCTGGAGGCCTATTTCAGGAACCGCCATGATCATTAAACAGGCTGAATTTATAAAAAGCGCCACCAAACCGGCCCAGTTCACCGATCCTGTTTTTCCGGAAATCGCCTTTGCCGGAAGATCCAACGTGGGTAAATCCTCTTTGATCAACACCCTGGTCAATCGGAAGAATCTGGTGAAAACCAGCTCCAAGCCCGGATGTACACAATTGATCAATTTTTTCACCATCAATGATGAAATTTCCTTTGTGGATCTACCCGGGTATGGGTATGCCAAGGTGTCAAAAACCATTCGGACACAATGGGCCCCCATGGTGGATCGCTACCTCTCTGTTCGAAAAAACCTCATGGGAGTCATTCTGCTCATTGATATCCGAAGGGATCCCGGAAAAGAAGAGTTTGAACTTATGGACTGGTTTGCCAAACGTCGCATTCCTTTTTTAACGGTGCTGACCAAGGCAGATAAACTGTCCCGGACAAAACAGCAAAAACGGCTGGCAATCCTGACAAAAACGTTGGAGCGACGGAAAGAGGATTTGATCCTCTTTTCATCCAAAACCCGCCAAGGCAGGGAGATGGTTCTGGGCGAAATAGCAGCCCTTTTACCATCCCATGCACCTGGGGATATGCCCTCCTGACACAAGGAAACACAAATGGAAACAACTGAAAACAGCGATTTCACATCGGGCTTTATTGCCATCATCGGCGCACCCAATGCCGGGAAATCCACCCTTCTCAACCGGATTATCGGACAAAAGATATCCATCACCTCCAAAAAACCCCAGACCACCCGGGACAGAATTCTTGGGGTGGTGGAACGCCCGCTGTCCCAGCTGGTTTTCATTGACACCCCGGGAATACATAAAGCCGACTCTCTGCTGAATCGTAAAATTGTGGACCAGGCCCTTTCCGCAGTTCAGGATGTGGATGCCATACTGCTTCTGGTGGATGTCACCTCCGGCAAAAAAGATGCCCAAGCCATCATCATGGAACAACTGGCCAAAACTGGTAAACCGGTTCTTCTGGCCCTGAATAAAATTGATCGGGTTGAAAAAAACAGGGTCCTGCCCCTCATTGAAACATATTCAGCCCTGATGGATTTCAAGTCCATTGTTCCCATCTCTGCCAAAAACGGCACCCACACAGATACCTTGCTCGATGAAATCCAGGGATACCTCCCCCGGGGCCCCAGACTCTTCCCCGAAGATACCTTGACCGACGTATCGGAAAAATTCATCGCAGCTGAGATGATCCGGGAAAAGGTATTTCGCCTCACTGGAATGGAAATCCCATATTCCATCGCAGTTTCAGTGGATTCATTTAAGGTGGAAAAACGATTGATCGAAATCCATGCCAGTATCCATGTGGATCGAAACTCCCAAAAGGGTATCATCATTGGCAAAGGGGGAAGCATGCTCAAAAAAATCGGCACCCAGGCCCGGAAAGACATTGAGAGAATGACCGGCTTAAAAGTGTTGCTCAAACTTTTTGTCAAAGTAAACAAAAACTGGAGCCAGAATGAAAAGGCCATGAAAGAATTTGGTTATTAAGCTGTAATTCTTTTTAAAGGCCATGCATTCAAGAGTCTGTTTAAAACAAAAAGGATGAGCATGGAATACTATTTTTCCCAGGATGACGCCCTTTTAAAAAAAGAGAAAAAAAAAGCAAGGGAGTTGCGAAACAGCCAGTGGTGGAAGCGAAAGCGATCCCAGGGTATCTGTTACTACTGCCGTGGATCCTTCCCCCCCAAAACCCTGACCATGGACCACATCGTACCCATGGCCCGGGGAGGAAAATCTGTTAAAAACAATGTCGTACCATGCTGCAAGGAGTGTAATTCCAAAAAGAAACAGCTTTTACCCCTGGAGTGGACGGCCTACATGGAAACATTATCCGCCTCCCCCCGGGAGTAAATCATACCACCAGACAGCTTCGGTCAGAAAACCCAAAAAAAGGTGCCCCATTTTCATGGAAAGGCACCTTTTTTATACATTCTTGTTTTTTTATATGAAATACTCCGCAAATCTGTGGAAAATTTCTATCTTTGTTGTGGGCGGAGCGGGATCAAAATACAGTCCGCCCGTGGCGGTTATATGAAACACTCCGCCAATCAGAGGCGTATTTCAAGTTTTGTTGTGGGCTGACCGAGGTCAAAATAAGGTCTGCCCATGGCAGTTAAAAAGTGGGTGCTGGGTACTGAATATTAGGTTCTGGGTGCTCACAGCAACTACTTTTTCATTATACGGTCCGCCCGCGGCAGTTTATATTAAAAATTTATTTTTTTCGATTGCACAGGCGATGAACTGTCTGGGCATGCCATTCTCCACGACCGGAAAAGGTGGGCTGATTAATACTCACCAGGTATGTTGCCACCTGATCAAAGGTGGCCCCTTTCTCGCGCATGGTTTCAATGATTTTCATCACCTCCTCCCGGGGCAGAACACCCTCCAGCGAAGCGGAGCTTCCCTTGGAATCAGCGACTTTCACCTTGCCCTGGCCCCCTTTGGCTTTATCTGCCCGGGAGCGTTTAATCACCTTTACTTCTTTTTTTTCAGTGGATCTGGAAATACGTTTTTTCCCCGGAGCACTGGAAGGCTCAACTTTTTTATGGGAGGTTTTGACAGGTGATTCTTTTTTCTCCCGGGAAGGAACAGCGTTTCCAGATGAAAACAAATCACCGTCAAACCGGCCGGGCTGGTCGGTCACCGAAGCGCCGCTGGCATATGACAGAGGATCCACCATTCGTCCCTGGCGGTGGGTGCTTTCCTGAAAATTGTGGTGCACCATGGGATTTGGATCTTCCATCCCGTCCTTAGCGTGGAAATCTCCATCCATCACATCCGGGGCCACGTCCTGTTCCGGCATCATATCATCTTCTGGAGCTGGATACCCTTCCATTAATTCTCCAGGTTGGGCATTCATTTGAAGATGCGCCACAATCTCTTCCAGGGCATCAGCTTTTCTCTCTTCAATGAGAACGCGTCGTTGCTCTATATCCACAAGCCGTTCCTGATTTTTCAAAAACCCGTCCAGAACATCCAGGGCCCTTTCCAGAAACTCATCGTACCCGGCAGACATTTCAATGTCCTGTGCCGGATATTTTGCAGGGGAATTACTTCTGGTGACACGCTTTACATTCCCCCCCCGAACATTTTGATATCCACCAGATGAATAATTGGGGTTCTGATTATAATGGGGATTGGAATTATTATCAAAACCCCTTCGGGTTTTGGGTGTCCGCTTATCTTTCTGTCCTCCCCTGAGGCTCTGAAGAAAGTCGTTCATATGAAAACTCTCCTTACGTCTTTTTGTACACGCGGCAATACGCCGTTTTTTTATGTTAATTTAAATATCTAAGATTTACAGGATTTTTATCTATGGGAAACAAAGCAACAAACTTTACAAAAAAATATACTCAACAAACTCAAATCTATCTTTATCTATAATTTAAACAATTCTGTCAAGATTTTTTATCCCATCATAACATTTCCAGACCGGGCTCAATTTTTTCAGGAAAGCAGATATTGGTCATCACCGACACCCATGCATTCTGGATCTTTTTCTGCCAATGCACAAGACAGAAGGGCCATTCCCGAAAGTGGCAAATGATGCTGCCATGGAACCGTTGTCCATTAAAATCAAGCCGTCAAAAAACCACACATGGAACGCATTCAAAACACCTGTCCATCACCGGGTCCTCGAACAAAGTTCCTGTTCATAGGTATCAATAATTTCCAAAGCCTCACGACGGGAACCAATCCCGGTGATTGCTCTCCTGAAACGGCTGCATCCTTCCCAGCCTTTCACAAACCAAACCAGTCGACTTCGCATCATCCTGCAGGCAGGGACTTCGCCAAAACCATCCACACAGACATCCACCAAGTTACGCATGAGATTAAATTGTTGCTCCTTGGTGGGGCACATCATCTCTTTCCCATCAAGAAGGGCATCAATCTGACTGAATATGTATGGATTTCCCATGGCGGCTCGCCCCACCATAACAGCATCACACCCGGTCTTTTCCATCATGCGAACACCGTCATGGGCCGTGAGAATATCTCCATTACCAATCACAGGAATGGTGAGGTGTTGTTTTAAAAGACGAATCAGATCCCAGTCTGCGCACCCACGAAATCCCTGGACAGCCGTCCTGGGATGCAGTGTAACAGCGTCCACACCGCAGTCCTGGGCCATGGATGCAATATCAATGGCCTGCTGCCCGGAAGCATCCCAACCGGAACGAATTTTTATGGTCAGTGGAATAGTAAGCACTTTTCGCACGGCTTGCAAGATATGGCGGGCATTTTCCCAATCTTTCATCAATGCCACCCCTGCGCCGGTTTTCACAACTTTGCGAACACTGCATCCAAAATTGATATCAATGATATCCACATCCCCCCTGTGGGAAATCTTTTCAGCGGCATGGGCCATGGCATGGGCCTCTGCGCCAAAAATCTGAACAGAAAGGGGGCGTTCATCCCGGGAAGATCGAAGAAGTGTTTCAGTCTTGGCAGAATTATACAAAAGCCCCTTGGCACTGACCATTTCTGAGCAGACCAGTGAAACCCCGCACTCTTTTACAATACGACGAAAGGGAAGATGGGTTACTCCGGCCAGAGGGGCAAGAATGGTGTGGCCTTCCAGGGGCAGGGAACCTATTTTCATAACAAAATTTCCATATCAAAAACAATTTATATGAAATACCCCGCAAACCCGGGGAATATTTCTACCTTTGTTGTGGGCGGAACGAGGTCAGAATACGGTCCGCCCGTGGCGGTTTATATGAAATACTCCGCAAACCTGTGGAGCTTTTCTATCTTTGTTGTGGGCAGAACCGGATCAGAATAAGGACTGCCCGTGGCAGTTATTCAAAAACCGGTCCTATTTCTTTAACCGCCGATGCCGGGTAAAAGAAATGACTTCTCCCCCGGGGGGCGTGGTATTATTTTCCGTCTCTTGCTGTTTTTCTGATTCCCCCGGGGGTTCATCCTCTTCCCAGTCCCGTTCATCCGGGGGACACACCACTTTTTCCATGCGAACAGACTTACCTCCCATATAAAAAGGATCACCATTAATGTAATCTGCTTTTAAAATCCAGCTCACCGATTGCAAAGGCACCTGGAGCATCAGTATTTTAATGATAAACCAGTCTTTTTTCACATCGGGCCTTATTTCTTCTATGCGGGCAAAGGATGTGGGTTCATCTTCAACATATATTAATACAACATCATTTTCCATTGGCATTGGGACCATTCCTGATTCTTAATTTCTATAACTGCCACGGGCAGCCCGTATTCTGACCTCGGCCTGCCCACAACAACGCTTGAAATACGATCATGATCAAGCAAGGGTAAATGCGTAAAATAACATATTCATTCTGAAAAATAAATCTCAAACCCAAATATAAAATTTGAATTGTGGCACGACATGGTGGTATAACTGCCACAGATAGACCTTAGTTTAATGCGGTTTTACCCACAACTAAAGATGAAAAATCTCCACAGATTTGTGGAGCATATAAGATAACTCAACTTTCGGTGTTCGCATTTCGTGTTGGGGTCAGGCTTTCGTTATTGACATTATCGAGGCTTTTTTCGTTGGCAAAGGCCTTGGTCGATAACATCAATAACAAAAGCCTGACCCCGTCGGCACACTGACCCCCATCGGTACATTTAAAAATGCCGGCTTTGAAATGAAGCCCGAAAGTTGAGTAAGATAAAAAGCGGTTGAATTCATACGAACCTGCCCGTTGGCAGATTTTTTACACCATGATGAAAAAGGAATGCCATGGCCCAGCCATTATCCTATACACTGACATTGAAAAAGACTAAAGCCGCCGCCGGTTATTTCCAGGCTGTACCGGAAAATTTTTCCCACCTGGATGAGATGCTGGCTGCTCTGCAACACGCCCCCATGGACAGTTTTCTCCACAAATGTGCTTTGGACCTTGTGGCCGAACTCGCCCCGGAAACCCTTGACAATCATATCCTTCAAGCAACAAAAAATAATAATTTTATTTTATTGAGCCTGATCTGCGAGCATCTTCTTCTCTCCCGGGGCAGAGGAAAAATCAGAGATTATTTTTCTGATCAAGAAGTAAAGGAACTTAGCACCCATTCCCCACTGATTCATCTCAGATCTGTTCTTGAACCCAATAGACGACTGCACACCCAGTGGATTCGACTGTTCCGGGAAAATATCATGGAGCATGCCGACCTTCCCTCCCTTGGGGCATCAGGGCTGCCCCCCATCTGTTCTGGAGAGTGTCGCCCCATTGTTTCCACTGGGCTGGAAATAAAAAAAATTCACAAAAATCATCTTTATTCCAAGAATGATACCCCGCGATTCAGTGCTGAAAAAACCACGGAAACAGCTTTGGAGAGGCTGGCATCTGCCGGTGTTTTCCTGGAACAGGAAATGCGCCATCAATCAAGCTTAAGTCCCATTGCCCTGCTTAGAAAATGGCGTTTCAAGACCAGCATAGAAAATAAACGCCACTCTTTTTACCTGGGCGGAACCCAGACCAGTTACGGCAAAGGCCTGACCCTGGAAGATGCCAGGGCATCTCTTTCCATGGAGATTGTGGAACGATGCGCCTCCTTTGCTTCTGTATCAAATATGCAAGTACTGGGAACCCGAAAACAATATCCCTTGATCCAGGGCCCCTGGTCTACCCTCATTAAACAAGGTAAAAAAGCCATTAATCCCCAGGAAATTACCCAGGAAATTACCTACCGGGATGAACCCCTCCACTGGATAGAAGGGGAGCAGCCCGGCATCCCGGGTCCCCAAAAAATATGGCTGCCGGTGCAGGCCCTGTTTCTTTTCCTGAACCTTGATGAAATCGATCTATTCTCAGGACTTGGCTCCACGGGACTTGCCTCGGGCAATACCCTTGCCCAGGCAAAGGTTTCAGCACTTCTTGAGGTGGTGGAAAGGCACCAGGAGGGCACTGTACCCTTTGACCCTGCCAGTTGTTTTCGCTTGGTGGCCCGGGAGGAACGTCTGGCAGCTCTTCTGGATTCCCAAAAAAACCTTGGCATTGATGTGTTGTTCCAGGATATCACCCCCCCCTCGGGGATCCCCTGCTGTAAATGTTTTGTCAAGGATGTGAACGGCGTCATCCACAAGGGCACCGCAGCCCATCTCAATGCCCGCAAAGCCATTGTATCCGCCTTGACAGAGACCCCCTACCCTTTCCCCCAGGGTCCGCCGTCACTGCCCTTTAATGAAAATTTCACCCTTGTGGGATATGAAAACCTTCCTGATTTTACCACCGGCAGCCCGAAATCTGACCTTAACTTGCTGGAAAATCTACTCATTTCCCAGAACAAAACCCCTGTTTATGTTGAGCTTACCCGGAAAGACATGAAGATACCGGTGGTCCGGGCCATTGTGCCCGGCATGGAAATCATGGGAGATTTTGATCAATTTTCCCGGGTTCATCCAGACCTTTTCCATAATTATCTTGTCCGGGAAAACCAATAAAACCGCTTTCCAAGGGGAATATACCGGAGTGTGTCAAAATAACATTTTGGTATATTCCTTTACCCATCAATTATAAATTCTCCAATATTAAAAATGCGATCATGCCCTGTTGTAAGCATTGGGATTGGCAATGTAATTGCCCCCCAAAAAGCCATGGAAAATGAGAGATTCAGCCCCATGAGTTCTCTAAAAAAAACAACAAAACATTTGAGAATTGGATTGTTTTTCCTTGACCCAACCGTACCTCATGGCAATATCAATACAAATTACAGTATCTTAAATAAGATTCCATACAATTCTCCTAAATCATTAAAATTTTATTGACAAGGTCGTTTCAAGCGGTTAAAGTAAAATCCATTAATTAAGATTGAGCGCTCGTTCAGCGATTGATCGAAATTTATCCATCTGCATTTATTTAAATGTTTTCCCCAAATGGATATTTTTACTTTTTATAAAAATTTTCGATAAATCGGGAAATTTTTTCTGCTTTGTTGTGGGCAAAACAAAATCAGAACAAGGTCTGCCCGTGGCAGTCAGCCAAAATACTCAAGTAACAAATTTAATATATTATTTACATCCGTTGTAACCACAGTCATTGTTATTTAAGAAATTCCATCAAATTATTTACATAAAATTTCGTTTAACGCATATTTAGACTATAATATTAAGTTCAGTCTGTGAATAAAATCGTTTTTGATGTTTGCACCCCAAAAAAGGAACTTTTGTTTCTATTTTGTACATACATAATAATGTTTTCATTTTCTGACACGTTTTTTTAAAAAATGCGTAAATCATTTTCAATGGCATATGACGGATGCCCAAAAATGTAATTTTAGTTTGTTGTTTTCGTCGATGAAAGGGAGCACTTCACAGGTTGGGGAAAAGTGAAGGCTCAGATTAACATTCAACGGAGGAAGAAAAGTATGGCAGAAGCAGGTGTTGTTCAACCCGGTAGTTCAATCAAGGCAGAAGAAAAAAAAGCGGCGGCCCCGGGGGAATTGACGGCCCGATGGGGACAGCCCTTGACCGGAATTATTTCGCTGATCTGTTTTACCCTGATTGCTTGGGGATTATGGTATCTTTTAAGTGACCCCAGAGGAATTGTTAAGGCATTTCCCTATCCCTTTGTCATGTACCTGGCCATGATGATTTTGGTGGGACTTTATCAACATATGTTTCTGGGAGACTGGCCCTTTGCCAAGTTACCCCAACCGGCCCGGGGAATTGTGGAGACCATTGTTAATCTGGGCCTGGTGTGGTTTGTCATCCACATTGTCTTTTATAAAATTTTAGGTTTAGGTTTTAATTTTTTAAGCCAGGACAACTTAGAAGCACTTGCCGCCGCAGGCCAGGCAGGCAAATTAGACTTGGCCACCATGCAGGCGAAACATTTTGCAGAAAGTGCTGTGGTCTGTTTTGTACTCATCGGTTTTTACAGCTATCCCTTTGTCACCATCTTATTTGGCAAGTGGCCGGTACAACCAAGTGATCTTTCCCAGCCCCAGGCAGGGCTTCTGGAAATCACCTGGTGCTCATTCTGGACCCTGATTTTCTACACCACACTTATCGTACCCTTCTGGGGACTGGTATATGGCAAGGCCCTGGGTGCATCCTTTGGTCTGAACACTCCCTGGTGGGGCGGCATTGCCAATTTTAATCATCTTCACTGGGTATTTGGCTGGTGGGAATGGATGATCGTTATTCTTTTCATGACCCCCAATGTATGGCGCATGAAACCCTGGAGCCTCATTGCCCTTCCCCAACCATGGAAAGGCCTTATTTCATTCATTATCAATGTAGTTGCAGCTTATATCATTGCTCTGATCTGCGTTGCCATTGCTCCTTTGTGGCTGCCCCATGATGTTATCCACCACCTGCAGGAAGCCAAACCTGAAAATGCAGAACTTTTGCGATTCTTATGGTATCACGCCGCAGAAATCGCAGGATTCACCCTTATTCCCTTTCTTATCTGGCACCACTATTTTGACGATATGGTTCCCATGGCCGACAAGGACTCCTGGGGTGCCTTTGGTTTCAGGACCGTGGGTGTTCTCATTCTTTGTGCCATTAACTACGTGGTATTCTACTATGTTGGCTGGGGAGACTGGGGTCTTGGTAATCCGCACTGGGATCATAAATTCACCCATGGAGAATCCCTGGTATGGAATTTCTGGTGGATTATTCCACTGTTGTGGAATGAATGGTTCTTTCACAAATGGCCCTTTTATGTCCATGAGCATTGATACCATAACAATTTAACCAGCAGATGACTCACGCCGCCGGTTGGAATTATTCCCAGCCGGCGGTTCCTTCCCCCTGAAAAAATTCGTCTTATTTCTGATATTCTCATATTATCACAAAAATTCAGCTTACAGTTTGTGGAAATGATTCCCTGAAAACGGGCCCATTGCCCCAATAATGTAAAGCTGACAAATGAAGGGTACTTTAGTTCACATTTTCTCCCGATAAAGGAAACACACATATGTCCAATAACAGTGCCTATTTTGATATCCTGACACCGGTCCATTTCATCAGCCGAGCCGCAGCCGTATATGATGATAAAATTGCGGTGATCTATGAAGACAAGGAATATTCATACACAGAATTTTACCAACGGGTAAATCGCCTGGCAAGTGCCCTGAAAAAAATAGGCGTGGGCAAGGGAGATAAAGTTGCCTTTATCTGCCCCAACACGCCCCCCATGCTGGAAGCCCATTTTGCGGTCCCCATGATCGGCGCTGTTCTTGTGAGTATAAACATACGCCTTTCCCCGGGTGAATTGACCTATATTATTGATCATTCCGATGCCAAAGCTCTTTTTGCAGACAATGAATTTTCCAAAAGTATCTCTTCCATGATGGAGGAGATGCCAAAACTCAAAGCGTGCGTTAACATATGCGATATCAGTGATGATCGCCCCCTTAACGGCGTGGAATACGAAGAGTTTCTGGCCACAGGTTCCCCAGACCCCATGGTTCCCGACATTGACGATGAATACCAGGTCATCAGCATGAACTACACCTCCGGCACCACCGGACGGCCCAAGGGAGTCATGTATCATCACCGTGGCGCTTACATGAATGCCCTGGGTGAACAGCTGGAATTCGGTGTCAACAGCCATTCCACCTATTTATGGACCCTTCCCATGTTCCATTGCAACGGCTGGTGTTTTACCTGGGGTATCACGGCCATGGGCGGCACCAACCTCTGTCTTAGAAAAGTGGTCCCCGAAGAGATCTATCGCCTGATTGATGTTAAAAAGGTCACCCATCTTTGCGCAGCCCCCACCATTCTCATTGGCATGTCCACCTATGCCACCCAGCAAAATATCACCCTGGACCACCGCCTGGAAATAATGACAGCAGGTGCCCCCCCGGCCCCCACAGTGATCCAGAACATGGAAAACATTGGTGCCAATATCACCCAGACCTATGGCTTAACCGAGGTGTTCGGCCCCCACAGCGTCTGCCAGTGGCAATCCAAGTGGGATAATCTGCCCCTGGAAGAAAGGGCAAAACTCAAGGCCCGCCAAGGGGTTCCATATATTGTGGCCATGTACATGGATGTTGTAAATCCCGAAACCATGGAACCGGTTCCCAAGGATGGAAAGACCATTGGTGAAATTGTCATGCGGGGGAACAATGTCATGCTCGGTTATTACAAAGATCCCGAAGCCACTGAAGAAGCGTTCAAGGGGGGGTGGTTCCACAGTGGTGATCTTGCCGTAATGCACCCCAACAACTATGCACAGATCATGGATCGCAAAAAAGATATCATCATCAGTGGCGGGGAAAATATTTCCACTGTGGAAGTGGAAAATGTCCTGTACCAGCATCCTGAAATCATGGAGGTGGCAGTGGTGCCCATCCCGGATGAAAAGTGGGGTGAAGTTCCCAAGGCCTTTGTGGTTCCCATGCCGGGGACCAATCCCACAGCCGAAGATATCATTGCCTTTTGCAAAGACAACATCGCCCGGTTTAAGGCTCCCAAGGCCATAGAGTTTGGGGAATTGCCCAAAACTGCCACCGGTAAAATTCAGAAATTTAAACTCCGGGACAGAGAGTGGAAAGGTCGCTCACGCATGGTCAACTAACTTTATGTCTCATCACTGTCGCCCCCGGAACAATCAGGGGGTGGCAGTTTCCTTATAAATTTCAAAAATTCGCTCATGGGCCAGATAGCGGTCCCGCTCCTTATCCAGAAGATATCGCTTAATGGCATCAAGTCGACTTAAAATTTCTGCCTCCAGTATCTGTTGAAGTTCTTGCTTCACCTGGACAATCTCTTGTTTCAATTTTTTATGATTTCGTTTCACCCCATGGTAGGCCTGGGATTTGATGCGAATGCGCATTTCCACCAATTTATTGCGTTTTTCATCGTGTTCCCCGCCAAGGGATGCCACTTCAGGAATGAGATCTGCAAAATGGGTCACAGCAATGATATCTTTTCCTGCGGCCCAGTATCCCATTAAAAACTCCGGTTCCAGATCCTTGTAATTCTGCAGGGGCATGTACATGCGCCGCAAATGAAGCAGCACTTTTTCCGTTTTTTTACGATGCCCGCCAATGATCACCGATCCCCCCACCTCAGCCTTTCTAACCCCCTTGGTCCAGGGGGCTCCGGTGATGCCAAAATCGTTGCACAGCGGAATTCTCAACAACGCCGACAGGGTGTTTAAGGCCAGGGCATATCCCGCCGACGGCCCCCCCACATTGTAAGAGGCAGACAACAGCTGATGGTGAATGGCATACCGTTTTAAAAAATCTTCAAAAAGGCCGGCAATGTTAATGTCCCCGGAAAGCTCCTGGAGATAATTTTTCACCATGGTCAAGGCCTCCCTTGCCGACTGCCGGGTCATCTGCACGGCCAGATCCATCTGGGCCGCACTGTCCGCCGGAGAGGACACGGCCCCTGTAACCAGAATATGTTCCTGTTTTAAACGGCTGGTGAGACTGGTTGCGATGGGAAGCAAAATCCCCGTCATTTCATTGGCCCCCACCCCGATGATAAAGCCCACCTGGGCTTCCTGACTCAACTCTGCCTCCAGAAATTCATTGAGCTGCACATGTCCTTTACGCACAGGACTTTTGGAAATTTCCTTACGGGCGGACTCCAGATGGGTCTGGCCAATGGGGTACTCTTTTTCATTGTTGATGCGCTTTGCCAATTTAAGAATGGTGGCATAGCGGCGGACAAAATGAATGGGGTCTCCCTGGATTTCCGCCTTGAGCAAAGGAGGGGCATTCATGGCATCCAGAATTCCCATGAGGGTTTTAAAATTAAATTTAATGAAATTGATCTTATCTGTTTCCGAAGAATCCTTAAGCTCTCTGAGGTTAAGAAGGACTTTATACTCCGTGGAACAAAGGGCAATGGCCTTTTCCGTAAAAGCTGAGAAATCAGCAGGACTGTTGCAGATCCCCTGGGCCGTTTCAATGATCCGCTCCACGGAGATCTGACGTCCATGGGCAATGGCGGCAAATTGTTTTTTGATGATATCGGCAATGTCCTTTTGACGCAGATGTCCGGAGACCTCAAGAACCTTAAGCCGTTTGGAGCGGATAAGGGCCGGGTCCAGAATATCCAGACGGTTGGTGGTGAGAACGGTGAACACCTTGTTCAATGGAATTTCACCATCAATGATGTTTAAAAATTTATTGGTCACCGCATCGGAGGGAGCGCCCCCTGACGGGCTTCTCCGGGGTGCCAGGGAATCGCCTTCATCAAAAAACACCACAGCCGGCGCAATCATCTTGGCAATGTCATACACCCGGTCCAGGTTCGCCACCACCCCATGGATGGGATTGGTGGGATCCTGGAGGGCTGCAGGGCTTGTGGCAATGTCATGAACATGGTCACTTTCACTCAGCCAGGTGCGCACCAGAAAAGTTTTACCGCTCCCCGGGGGCCCTGTAAGCACCACGCCTTTGTCTTCACTCACTCCATAGGTGAAACAATTGTTGGCCATCTCGCTGAATTTATCTTTGATATTGCCCACATATTCCTCCCAGGGGGCATTGCGATCCATGCGATCCACCACTTTTTTATACAATTCCCCGTACACATTCCGGGCCACCAGTTGAAAGGCATTGCGCACCAGAAAAGGATCTTCCAGCATGTCCGGTTCAAAACGCTCTTTCATGTCTATCACCGACTCCACCAGTTTTCGAACATAGGCAGGGGTTACCTTGAGACTGCGCTCCCGGAAAACACCATAAATTTTTTCCACTGTGAGATTCAGGGGGCTGTGGTCTCCGTCATCTTCCATGGTAAGATTATGCCGTCTCAGCTCCAGCAGCACAATCTGCTTTAAATTTAAAGGGTTCATCCAGTATTCAGACACATCAATGATCCGACCCTTTTCCACAAAACGCCGATAAATGGACGGATCAAACCGATGGGCCTGGTCTGTGGTGGCCACAATAAAACAGTCCCGGGTGCCGTTCATGATCTCATCAAGTACAATATTGGCGGTGTCAATGAGGGAACGCTGCTGACCCGAAGCCCCCATCTCCCTGCTCTCAGCCTTGCCAAAGGCGCTGTGGGCCTCTTCCACATGGCGAATGGCCGTGACCCGGGGATGTCCCATGGCCTTTCGAAAAAGATTGCCCGGTTCCCCGGCATAGGCGGTCTGATAATCATTGGGGGTGATGGTGGCGTAATCCACCACAATTCCCCGCTCTTCAAATTGGGTAAGGTTCTCCAGAATTCTTTTTTTAAACATGCGGTTCACCAGGGGAATTCTGGAAAGCCGTCGGTAAAATCGCCGGACCCGTCCCATGGCAAGTGCCATGGCAAATTCGGGGTCCACATCTTCCAAATTGGTAAAAAGTCCTTCTTTGGCCAGGATTTCATCCCGTTTCACCCGCCAGTCAATGGTGGGAATCACCTCATCTTTAAAAATAACCTCATCAATACCCTCCTGAACAGTGGCGGTTTTACCACTGCCGCTGGCACCTTCCACCAACAGCAAGGGAGCCTTGGGAACGTCCTGCCCGGTGAGATATTCCTTTCGAATGTGGGCCCGGTATATTTTTTCAATGATCTCTTCCACCTCCACCGGCACATGGATATCGGTGAGATGGCTGTCAAGGATGGCCAGCAAATATTGACGTTCCGCCGAACTTAACTCTTTTTCAATGATTTTATTCCACGATTTTCCCGGATGGGTTTCGCCGGAATACCTGAAACGTTTTTTCCAGTCAGTGAGGATATCAGGATCATTTAACACATGCATACGCCTGTTTTTCCGCCGTAAAAAAAACAACCGGAAAAAAGCCGCCTTTATCCATTTAAATATCCGGGAACCGGGCTGATATTGATTCAACCGAGCCCTCATAAAGGCCCGGGTTTCATGGGACCAGGAATCCACCAGACGATCAATGCGTTCTATTTGTGTTTCAGGGAGACGAATGTGGGTTTTCTCTTTGGTCAGCCGTCTTGGCATGGAATACCTCCGGAAAGTATTGTGGGTGTCATACCCGACACGTGCATCCCCTATTGAAGCAAATACAATCTGAATCCGTGATTACAACATGCAGGTAACAGTTACCCAAACAATAAAATACCATGGGTGAAATCCTTTGTTGGAATGCTTATTTATCCAACACCTTGTTTTCTTGTTTCACCGGGGTGCATTTCACGGGATCAGGTGGAAGGGTCAGGGCTGGAACTATCCCGCTGTCATGCATCACAAAGGTTTTTTGTCCGGTCTGGTTGGCATAGGCCGTGGCCCATTTCTGCTGGGTTAAAAACTGCAAAAGATCCGTACTGATCCCCTGTTCTTCTCCCCCCAAAGCATCCTGGAGAGAGCTGATACTGTCAAGATAGGCCTTATACAGTTTACGAATGCGGTCAGCCTCCTGATCTGCGGCATAATTGGCGGCCTCGGCAATGAGCTCCCTTCGTTTTTTCTCCTCTGTGGCCTCCACCAACTTATCGCCGAATCGGGTTTCCCGGAGCACAAAACTGACCACCTCCATACCGTATTTTTCTTCCAGGGTGGGACCGTTTTCATTAATGGGTCGGGATTTTAATGCATTAAAAATTTTTTCCTTAATCTGTTCCCGGTCACTGATGAGGCTGTCCACCTTCTGGGCCTGGAGAATATCCTTGACAATACCGTCAAAATCGCCCTGGAGCAGATCCCGGGGAAAAAGATTTTCTATGGCCCACACCTTGAGATTGTTAATGCGGTAGGTGAGCACCGCCGAGGTCCACAAGGCAACATTTTCTTTGGAAATAATGCGCATGGGTTCCATGGTGTTACCAAGATAAAGGCTCTGGTTCATCAGGGGCACATCCTGCTCTATGCGCGTAAAAAAAGGAAGCCTGGCGTGCCATCCCACCTTGGTCACAGCCTTTCTTGTGCCGTTGAGCTGCTCTATGACCATGGCATAGTTGAGTTTCACCTTGTAAATCACCCGGGTGGAATAAATGATGGCCACAAGGCTGTAAAGGGTGGCAAAAACAAATAAAAAAAACATGAGCCTGCGAAGAAAAATTCCCACCCGTGCCCGCTGGAGAAAAATGGGTACTGCCTTTTCATCCGTCATGCTAACTCCTTTTAAGTTTTTTTTATATGAAATACTCCGCAAACCAAGGGTGTATTTCAAGCTTTGTTGTGGGCAGGCCCAGGCCAGAATAAGGTCTGCCCGCGGCAGTTATATCCGCAATTTTTAACGCCCGAAAGGGCAACCGAATCTGCAATTTAATTTGCAAGCCCCTGAATTTTTAGTTCAGGGGATATTGACTATATTTCTACTGTGGGCAAATGGGGAGACTGACAACTAAAACTTCAGATGTGTCTACAGGTTATCATATATCCTGGACGAATTTTACATTATTAGTGAAGAAAGCATAACCCAAACTGCAAAAAGGGTCAATTTTTTTTTAACAAGAGCCATGGCTGCAGGGGCAATATTGGGGAGACGATGCAAAGTAAGCATCTGCCGCCTGCTTGTATGCCTCTCTGTCCCGGGCCTTTAACAATTTTTTTAAAGGCTTTCTGCTGTTTTTAAAGGAAGGACCGATATAAGCCCAGAACCCCTTCATGCGGCCTGTGACATGCACAGGACCAAAAAATTTTTCCGAATAGGTGTAAAACAGCTCATCATGGAAGGCTTTGATGATCTCAAGCTCCCGGGAATGATCCCAGGAAAGGCCTTTAATTCTGGCGGGCAGAAACGGATCCGCCAATATTCCCCTGCCTATCATGAATTTACCAATTTTGGGAAATCGGGCCTGGATGGTTTTAAATTTTTCCAAAGAGGTGATATCTCCATTGTACACCAGGCAGTGATCGGTGTGTCGGCTCACCCGTTCAAAGGCGTCAACATCAGCCTCACCCTCGTACATCTGCACGCCGGTTCTGGGATGAACAATGATCTCTTCCAGGGGATATTTTTCAAACACCGGCAAGAGCTTAAAAATTTCGTCCTTATCCTTTCTGCCCAGTCTCACCTTTACGGATAACCTGCACACCCCGCTGGCAAACACCTCCTCCAAAAGTGTCTCCACCATATCCGGCCAGGGCAATATGCCTGATCCGCGTCTTTTCTTGGCTATCTTGGAATGGGGGCACCCCATGTTCCAGTTCATGGTGTCGTATCCGTATTGACTGAGGTGCTGTGCCATGAAGATAAAATCCCCCCCCACATTGCCAAGAATCTGGGGAACCACGGGAAGGTTGGGGTTGTTTTCGGGCAAAAGATCTTTGATGCGGGCGGGCTTAAGGCGCTGCTCCCCCATGGTGGAAACAAAGGGTGCCAGGGCCTCATCCACCCCTGAAAAATGGTTGGTATAAATTTCTCTGAAAACTGCATCTGTATAGCCCTGTAACGGCGCCAATATCAATTTTACGTCCATATTTTTCCTTATAACCGCCACGGACGGACCGTATTCTGATCCCGTTCCGCCCACAACAAAACTTGAAATACATCCCCGGTTTGCGGAGTATTTCATATAAAACTGCCATGGGCAAACCTTATTTTGATCCGGCTCTGCCCACAATGAAAGATGAAACCCTAATTATTACAACTCTTTGGATGGAGTCTCATATAAATCCAGACACAACAGGACATTTTTCATCAAAAATTTAATTTATTTTTCAGCCCCTGTGCCTGGGATCAAGTTAACATTATCGTATTGATGTTTTTTATCCCAGCCCTGCCGATAATACAAGTCCGGGACCATGGAAGGCAATATTTTCGTTCCATTTTTTTGCAGTAATCAGTTTTTTTCACAGGCAATCCGGGGTGACAATTAAAAACACTTGACAATTGGATCTAAAAATAGAATATATATTCTAACATTGAAATACTAATGGAGAATATATAATGGATATTTCAAGAAAAGAACGAGATGATTTAAGACGACAACGGGAAATCATGGAAGCGGCCCTTTCCATATTTGCAGCCCAGGGATTTCATGGCACCACCATGGCCCAGATCAGTGAAGTTGCCCAATACCCCCTTGGAACCATATATAAATATTTCTCCAGCAAGAAACAGATTTACCATGATCTTGTCATGGAGCGGGTCCACCAGTTAGGGGATATTCTCTATGAAATCAGCATTCAACCAGACCTTTCCCCCACGGAAAAATTAAAACAATTTTTATTTGCCAAATCAAAATTTTACCGCACAAACAGTGAATTTATTCGTATTTATATATCCGAGCGCAGCACCATTGATTCGGTACTCCTGCCCAAACTGAATCAAAAGGTAAACCGCATGAATGATAAAATGGTATCCCTGTTTCAAAAAACCTTTGAACAAGGCCGGGACAATGAATTTAAATCCTATCCCCCCCGGGAAATGGCCCTTTTGTTTACGGACATTGCCCATTCCGTGTCTTGGTCCTCCCTGTTTGAAGAACAAGATGACAAAATCCATCACAAACGACTTGAATTGATTTTCAATATATTTTTAAACGGCGTTGCCAAAAATCAAACTTCACAGGAGAATTAACCATGGCACAACACATTGCTGACAGACGGGACCAGGACTTTGTACTTCATGAGATGCTCAATCTTGCAGATCTTTCAAAACATGAACGGTTTGAAGATTTCAACAAAAAAACCATTGACATGGTCATCACCGAAGCCCGGAATCTGGCCATTAAGGAAATTCTCCCCACCCAGGCAGAGGGAGATGAAGTCGGTTGTATTCTCAAAGATGGTCAGGTTCATGTGCCCGAAGGCTTTCATAAACCCTACCGCCTTTTTTGTGAGGGGGAGTGGGTGGCCATGTGTGATGACCCGGAATATGGAGGGCAGGGCATGCCCAAAGCCCTTGCCATGGCAGCAGGGGAAATGTTCACCGGTGCCAATTGTTCTTTTATGATGTACCCGGGACTGACCCATGGAGCCGGTAAGCTTGTGGAAGAGTTTGGCACCGATGCCCAGAAAAAAACCTACCTTGCCAACCTTTACACAGGCAAATGGGGGGGGACCATGTGCCTCACCGAACCTGAAGCCGGTTCCGATGTGGGGGCCTTGAGCACCACCGCTGTCAGAAATGATGACGGTACCTTCTCCATCACCGGAAATAAAATATTTATCTCCGGTGGCGATCAAGATTTAACGGAAAACATCGTTCATCCGGTATTGGCCCGCATTGAAGGTGCCCCGGCCGGCACCAAGGGGATTTCCCTTTTTCTGGTTCCCAAATACAAAATAAATGAAGACGGCACCCCCGGGGAACCCAACAATGTGGAGTGCACCGGCATTGAAAAGAAAATGGGCATCCACGGCAACACCACGGCATCACTGTCCTTTGGTGCTAAAGGGACCTGTATTGGGGAGCTTCTGGGGGAAGAAAACAAAGGCATGAAAGCCATGTTTGTCATGATGAATGAGGCCCGGCTGGGCACCGGCATGCAGGGATTCGGCTTTGCCACGGCATCTTACATAAATGCCGTAAATTATGCAAAAGAACGGGTCCAGGGAACAGATCTTTTAAAAATGTTTGATAAAAATCCCCAATCCGTGTCCATTATCAAGCATCCTGATGTGAGAAGGCAGCTCATCTCCATGAAGGCCTATGTGGAAGGCATGCGCACCCTGCTTTATTACACCGGCCTTTTATTTGACAAGGTGAACCTGGCTGAAGATGAAAAGGAAAAAGCCCGTTACAAAGGGCTTATTGAACTTTTGACCCCCATCTTAAAAGCCTATTGCACGGACCGATCCTTTGAAGTGTGCGCCCAGGGTATCCAGGTATATGGCGGATATGGATATATCCGGGAATATCCCCAGGAACAACTGCTCCGGGATTGCAAAATCACCAGCATCTATGAAGGGACCAACGGCATCCAGGCCATGGATCTTCTGGGCAGAAAACTTGGCATGAACAAAGGCAAACCGTTTATGGATCTTCTGGGTGAAATGAATAAAACCATGGCAGCGGCAAAGGAAATCGAAACCCTTGTGCCCATGGCGGAAAAATTTGAAACCGCTGTGAACCGTCTGGGCGAAGTGGCCATGCACATGGGGATGACCGCCATGTCAGAACAGGTGCTCAATGCCTTTGCTGCGGCCCACCCCTTCCTGGATGTCACCGGTGATGTGGTCATGGCATGGTTTCATCTCTGGCGGGCCGTGGTGGCTGCCCCGAAAATTGAAAAAGCCAAGAAAAAAGATGTGGCCTATTACCAGGGTCAGGTGTCCACTGCCGATTATTTCATCACCTGCCAGCTTCCCACCACTTTGGGTAAAATGAATGGACTGACCACCAATTATACACCGGTCATGGAAATGCCCGAGGCGGCTTTCATCGGATAAATTTCATTTTTTTTATATGAAATACTCCGCAAACCGGGGGCGTATTTCAAGTTGTGTTGTGGGCAGAACCGCATCAGAATAAGGTCTGCCCGTGGCAGTTATATGAAATACTCCGTAAATAAGAGGCGTACTTCATGCTTTGTTGCGGGCAGATCCGGATCAGAATAAGGTCCGCCCGTGGCGGTTATAGAAAATGGCATTATGCCGCCCCCCGAGGGCAATGGGCCCGGCCGGAACTGTGGACAGCTCAATTGGCCGATTCCTATTACCCCCCGGGGGGCTCTGCTGAGGGGAATTGAAGTTCCCCTTTTCATATCAAACGGCTCCGGCTGGACCGTATTTTGATTTCGATCCGCCCGGGACGGTTATTTCAGGTTAATAAAAAGAACCGAAACAAGTCATATAAACCCACTCTGCGTATTAAAATCCCCCCCTTTTTCACCGCCTTTTTTGAATTTCATTCATTTAATAAATAGTGCAACCTAAAAAAAGTCTTTGACAAAATAAAGAAGATTCATTTATACATCTTAATTATAAATAGACTGAGCGCTCGTTAGGAAAATCAAAAAGCTTGATTTCAATTAATCTTTTATTCTTTTCTTAACAAAAACTCATTCCTAAATTCCTGAATCTGGAATCTAAAAAGAAGTAAAAAACAGGTGGCGGTCATCCCCGTTGTCTGACCCAAACAAGGGACTCAGAACATATTAATTTACCATTTATAGCGTCTGGAAAGTAATTATTTAAAAATATCAGCTTAATTAGACGGTGGATTAAAATCTGCTGGCTCCCTGATTGATGATATATTTTTTGTGTTGGCATATAACATCAGTTTCCCAAAAGTTATCATCAATTAATAAATCATAATCACACAGGCAATATTCATTTTAACGACATCCCGTCGAAACCGGTATCCCAAGGAGAGAACCTATGGCCATGGAAAATCTGTACAAAGAAGTCATGGAAATTAACATGATGGAAGACAACGACAATAAAGAAGCTGCTGCCAAGGCATTCTTTGAGAAATTGAACTTCATGGAACTTCCTGAATACTTCAACTGGGCTGAAGAAATTTTTGAAGGCCTCCATGTCAAGGAGCGTGGCGATCACACAGCTTTGGTGTGGACGGATATCGCAACCAAGGAAGAAGCCTCTTTTACTTATTCCCAATTTGCTGCCAGGGGTAATCAATGTCTCAATGCCCTTCGCGGTGCAGGAATTGAAAAAGGGGACAATATGTACATGATGAACCCCATTGTTCCTGAAACCTGGTTTTCCCACTATGCCTGTGTCAAGGGCGGGCTTGTCAATGTTCCCACGGCCACCAGCATGACCATGCGTGAGCTGCAATTTCGTTTTGAAGCCTATGCACCGGATTGCATCGTATGTGCTGAAGAATTCACAGAGCTCATGGATGAAGCCCTGAAAGAGACCGGCACCGCTCCTAAAATCAAAATCGTACTGGGTGCCAAAGAGGGATGGGTCAGCTATACTGAACTTGAAAAACAGGCAGAAACCGCAGAAGCGGCCAAAACAAAATCAGACGATGTCATTTTCTGCTTTTTCACCTCCGGCACCACCGGGCTGCCCAAACGTGTGGGACACACTGCAGGATCATATCCCATAGGCCATCTGTCCACCTCGGTTCTCACCGGCATCCAACCCACGGATATTCACCACAACTTAAGTGCCCCGGGCTGGGCCAAATGGGCCTGGAGCAGCTTTTTTGGCCCCTTGAATGTGGGTGCCACCGTTGCAGGGTTTAACTTCACAGTTCTTGACGGCAAACAATATCTTGAGGCCATTGAAAAACATAAAGTTTCTATCTTTTGTGCGCCCCCCACTGCCTGGAGAATGTTCATCAACATGGACATGTCCAAATATGATCTATCTTCCCTGCGTCAGTCCATTGGTGCAGGAGAACCCCTGAACCCGGAGGTTATCACCCAGTGGAAAGAAGCCACAGGCACTGAAATCCGTGATTTTTACGGCCAGACTGAATCCACAGCCATGATCGGTAATCCCCCGTGGATGAAAGGCAAAATGAAATCCGGTTCCTTTGGATATCCCTCATTCATGTACGATGTGGCCCTGGTTGACGATGAAGGAAAAGAGATCACTGTACCGGATGAGCCCGGTCACATTGTGGTAAAGCTTGACAAATGGCGGGCCATCGGCCTTTTCACCGAATACATCGGCAGCCCGGAAAAAATGGCATCGGTTTTTGTGGACAACTATTATTACACCGGCGACCGGGCATCCATTGATACCGACGGATACTGGTGGTTTGTGGGCCGGGCCGACGATGTGATCAAATCCTCTGATTTCCGTGTGGGTCCCTTTGAGGTGGAAAGCGCCCTTGTGGAGCATCCCTCTGTGGGTGAAGCTGCGGTCATCGGATCCCCTGATCCCAAACGCCATCAGCTGGTCAAGGCCTATGTAATTCTCAATGCAGGATTTGAACCCTCAAGGGAGCTTGCCCTGGAAATTTTCCAGCACACCATCAACATCCTTGCCAAATTCAAAATTCCAAGAATCATTGAATTTGTTACAGAGGTTCCCAAAACCATCAGTGGTAAAATCAGACGTATTGAGCTGCGGGAAAATGAAGTTGCCCGTAAAGAAAAGGGCGAAGGTCCTGCCAGCGAAGAATATTTCTACTGGGACTTTCCGGAACTGAGTTCCAAAAAGAAATAAGTCTATCTCCATATCATACCCCTGGAATCAAGGGGTGTGATACCTTTTAAAAATCGTTACGGGCGGACCCATATCAACATACGGTCCGCCCGTGGCGGTTATATAAAACTCCAGCCAAAGATCTGTAATAATTAGAGTTTAAATTTTATTGCGGCAAGTCAACCCCCAATATGATCTGCCCATGGCAGTTATATGAAACGGCACACATTAAAAACCGGACTCAAAACTCAGGTTCAGGATCAAAGGGCATTTCGATTTCCACTTCACTGCCGCCACTGCGTGCCATTTTTGCGTGGGGATAGCGCTTCTGGAACACACGGATCATTTTCCTGTTTTCCGCAAGCACTGTGGCTGTAAATCGTTTGTATTGATTTTCCTTGGCAATGTTTTCCAGAAGATCCAGAAGATGGGAACCAATGCCCATGCTGTGTATCTCTTCCTTTACCACAAATGCAACTTCTGCGGTTTCCCTGTCAATTTCAGCATAGGAACCAATGGCGACGATCTGTTTTCGTTTACCCAGTTGACGAAATCCAATGATGGACATATTCCTGCGATAATCCACACTGGCCCACTGGCCCTGGAGCATTTTTCTGGAAAAAACTTTTCTTTTGTGAAAAAAACGATAATAAATGGTGTTTTCCTGGAGGGAATAGAAAAAATGCCGGGATTCAAACTCATCCGACGGCAACAACGGCCTGAAACTGATGCTTTTCCCCATGGGCAGGGACATGGTGGAGTGGTAATTATCGAGAAAAAGCAGGTCCTGGCTGGTGGGGGGCAGTTGATCCGGAAAGATATAACGCCGCTTTTTTGCCTCTTCAATGAGCTGATTGCGAAATCTTGGATGGGCCACCTGGGCAAGTTCGATAACACGTTGATAAATGCTTTTACGCCGTAATTCTGCAATGCCGTATTCAGTGATCACAATGTCAATATCCCCCCGGGTGGTGGCCACACCGGCCCCTTCACTGAGGTGGGGAACAATGCGGGACACTTTTCCATTCTGGGCCGTGGAGGGAATGACAATGATGGAAAAGCCCCCTTTACTCAACGCGCTTCCCCGGATAAAATCCACCTGATCGCCAATACCGCTGTAAAAAAGATAGTCCTTTGAATCGGTGCAGATCTGACCGGTGAGGTCCAGTTCCAGGGCTGAACTGATGGAAATAAAATTATCATTTTTCGCAATCACATTGGGATCGTTAACAAATTCCGATGATCTGAAATAAAACATGGGATTGTCATTGACATAATCATAAAGCTCCCTTGACCCCATGCACAATGACGCCACGGCCCGGCCGGGAAGATAAGATTTATTGCGATTATTAATTACCTTTTTTTTGAAAAGCGGCAACAACCCGTCGGTGATCACCTGGGTGTGAAGTCCCAGATCCTTTTTGTCGTCCAGGTAGGAGACCACGGCATTGGGTAAATGCCCGAACCCCACCTGGATGGTGGCACCGTCATCCACCATCTGATTAATATAGTGGCCAATGCGTTCTGCCACATAATTATTTTTTTCCCGATGCTGCATTTCCACCACAGATTCTTCATGGAGCACCAGAAAGTCAATCTCATCCACATGGACAAGGCTGTCCCCCCAGGTTCTTGGCATCTCAGGGTTTATCTGGGCAATCACCGTCATGGCACTTTGCATACCTGCAAGTGTGATATCAACGGATATGCCAAGACTGCAGAATCCAAAACGATCCGGGGGACTCACCTGGATGAGGGCCACATCCAGACCGATTTCCTGGGAATAAAAAATCTGGGGAATCTGGGAAAGATAGACAGGTATATAATCAATTTTTCCCTCAAAGGCGGCCTGCCGCATGGAAACACTGATAAAAAAAAGCTTGAGACTGAAACGATTCAAAAAATTGGGATCTTCCACATATCTGGCAAGTGTGGAGGAGAGCATCTGATATATAATTATATCCTGTATGTGCGGGTCATCCACCATGGCTTTGATAAGTTGCTGGGGCTCTCCACAGCCCGTACCCACAAAAACCCTGCTTCCATTTTTAATTTTCTGAACAGCCTCTTCCGGTGTAAATATTTTTTCTGGACAGTATTTTGTCACATCCATATTCTTTTCCCGGGCCTCTTCTTTGGTCCAATTAAGGCCAGTTTTCTTACATGATTTAAAAGAACATCCCCAAAATAAGGGGAAGCTAAGATTTCATTTATCAACCTGCTCCAAGGATATTATGGGACCCTTTCAGGGTCAAGCAGAACCTTGGATTATTTTTTTGGCAGGAATAAGGCCTGTGGCCGCAGCAGAGACAATGTTACCGGCCACACCGGGACCGTCTCCTGCCACATAAATCCCCTTTACAGGGGTTTCCAGGTGGGCATCTGTTTTCATTTGGGTGGCAAAAAATTTAATTTCCGGCGCATAGAGCAGGGTCTCGTCATTGGAAACCCCCGGCACCACCAGATTCAAAGTTTCAAGCCCTTCAATGAGATTGGATAAAATGCGCTCGGGAAGGGCCATGGCAATGTCTCCACACACCACGTTGGTCATGGTGGGTTCAAGATATCCTTTTTTTATACGGTTCCAGGTGGAACGCCGCCCCCTTTTAAGATCCCCGAAACGCTGGAGAATGGGTTTGCCTCCGCCGATAATGCTTGCCAGGCGTCCAATGGATTCTCCATAGGCCTGATTATCGGTCACAGGCTCGGTGAGTACCACCTTGGAAAGAAAGGCAAAATTGGTGTTGCTGGACTTTTTATTGGTGTAGGCATGGCCGTTGACACACACAAAATCCTTGTAATTTTCCAGGGAAATAAATCCCCCCTGGTTGGTACAAAAGGTCCTTGTCTGATCATCATAGGTGGTGGTCTGTACAAAAAAAGTGGGGTCATAGATAATATTGCAAAGATCATCCATGATATCGTTGTGAACCTCCACCCGGACCCCCACTTCAATGCCCCGCTGGGAAAGGGGGATACCGTGTTTCTGGGCCAGATTTCCCACCCAGTTGGCTCCTATACGGCCAGGTGCCAGGATCACATTGTCAGTGAGGTATTCACCCTTGTCCGTGATCACCCGGTTCACCCGCCCGTTTTCAACCCCCACATCCATGACCTCCTCCGAGGTGTGTATGGTCAGGCCCCTGTTTTGAATATAGTCTGCCATCCGGGCAATATATTCAGGTAAATTATTACTTCCCAGGTGTTTTTGTTTAATGAGCAGCAAATCAATCCCAAAACGCTTGGCATCCTTTCGAATCTCCCGGGCCTGCTCCAGATTGGTGGGGTACACCGGACCATCCATGCCAAAACGGGTAAAGATAACTTCGGTTTCATCAATGAGTTCCTGGGCCGCCCCCCGGGACAGAAACTGGGTGAGATCTGTTTTACCAAGGCGGGGAATAAAGTTCAGCTTTCCATCGGAGTACAGCCCTGCCCCCCCCACCCCGGACAAGATATTGCAAGGACTGCACTGGACACACTTCTGGGTGGTGTGATTGGGGCACTTCCGGGCCAGGGGCGCTTTTCCCTTTTCAATCATCAACACCTTGAGATTGGCATGCTCCATGAGATAATATGCTGAAAACAAGCCTGCCGGACCGCCGCCCACAATAATAACGTCATATTTCATTTTAAATTCCATGGCTTAATTGTAGCACTCATATTGGAAGCCGGGAGGGTAGGATATCCACCGCCCATAAATGCGCGATACCCACAAAAACCACTACTTTGATTTTAGCTTGCCAAGACCCGAGCCCATTACGAGCTTTTTTAAAAAGCAAACCTTTCATTTATACACCTATCACATACAATGTCAAATAAATTCAAAAAAATAACGGCCATGCCAAAAGCATGACCGTTGTTTTTTTACAAAATCATCTGGATCAATGGGTGAGAACAGGCATACCCATGAGGGGCCAGATAACGGCCACGGCAATCCCCACAATGAGCATAAGGATAACACTGGCCGGGATACCGTATTTAAAAAACTCACCGGTGGTGAATTGTTTGGAATCATAGGCAATGGCATTGGGAGCCGCCCCCACCAGAAGCAAAAAGGGCATACCGGCTGTGACAAGGGAAGCAAACACAATCACCTCGGGGGAAACCCCGAGATAAGGCGCAATGACAAGGGCCACGGGCAGTGATATGGCAATGGCTGCAACATTCATGATAAAATTGGTCATCATCATGACAAAAAAGGCAATACTCATGACAAACACAAACCAATGGGAATTTTGAAACATGGTGAGCCAGTTAATGGCCAGCCATTCCGCCGCACCGGTCTCCCAGAGACAAAAACCGATACTCATGGCACCGCCGAACAAAAGAATAATGTTCCAGGGAATGGATTCAAGATCTTTAAGATCAAGAATACCCAGAACAAAAAACAAAATGGTTGAAATCAGAATAATGGCTGTCTTATCCACTGGTTTTAGCATGGGAATAAAAGAGCGAAGGGACATGACGGCAATGCAGGAAAAAATAATAACAGCCGCCAAAATTTCATTTTTCGTTAAAGATCCCATTTCTGAATTGAGGCGTACGGCTTTTTCTCTAAGCCCGGGAATGCTTTTCTTTTCCGGTTTAAAAAAGATCATGAAAAACCCCCAAAGGATAAACACCATGACCCAGCCGATGGGAAACATATAATAACTAAGATCAAAAAAGGAAATTTCCGTTCCCACGATATCTTTATAAAACCCCAGAGCAACAGCCCCCCGGGCCGCCCCCAAAAGGGTGACAATGGAGCCTGCTCCTGCCACATAGGCCATGCCGATGAAGAGCCCTTTACCAAATTTTGTGGGGGTATCATCATCTGCATACATATGGTAAATGGTGAGAAGCAAAGGATACATGGTGGCGGCCACGGCGGTGTGGGCCATTATGTGGGTCAGGGCTGCGGTGACCACAAAGCAGCCCAGGTAAATCATGGAGGTTCTTTCCCCCACAATGGACAGCATTTTATAGGCCAGACGTTTTGTCAAACCCGTCTTTGTAAACACCATGCCAATAACAAGGGATGCAAAGATAAAAAGCACCGACGGGTCCATGAAATCCTTGAACGCCTTACTTGCAGGACGCACCATGAAAAGGACCTGTAAAACCCCGATGGTGAGGCTTGTAACCCCAATGGGAACCACTTCAAACACCCACCAGATGCCTGCCAGAAGAAAAACCGCAAGGGCCCCTTTGGCCTGGGGACTGAGCAGAAAATGTTTACCTGTGGGGTCCACGGCATCGGGCCATGCCGGACTGAAATTCACACCAAAAAAGAGAACCAGCCCCAGTATCAGAAAGAACCACCGCTTCCAGTCTATGGTTGAGTCATTTTGGACCAAGGTTTCTGTTGTCATAATCTTCACCAGCCCCGCTGTTTAATAATATTTTCAATTTCTGCCTTTCGAATTCGATCCTCATGCCTCATTTTAATACCGTGGGCCTCTCTTATTTTTTCTTCCAGCACATCGGTGTCCGCCGGCTTCAAAAGAAAATCAAAAGCACCCAGTTTCATTCCCTTGATGGCATTATCCACCGTTGCCTGACCAGTGAGCATAATCACCTCGGTGAGGGGAAGGCATTTTCTGATTTTTTCCAGTATTTCAAGACCGTCAATCTCCGGCATTTGAACATCCAGTACCACCACATCAAAATCGATCTCTTCAACTATTTCCAAAGCAGCCTTCCCGGAAAACACCGGTGTCACAGAGAATTCTCTGAGCTCCAGCCGCTGGGCCAGGGTTTGGGCGAAATCAACCTCATCATCCACAATCAACACTTTAATTTTCATTTTCTTCTCCATTGGATTTATGACACCCTTTATTGACCGGCTTGCACTTGCCGGGATGAGAACCCCATTTTCAGGCACCCATCCCCAAGGCTGTAACACAATTTCAAGGCATATAAAGGATATCAAATTTATGGTTATTACTATTTACTGCTTTTATTTTCACCGGCATCACCACCGGACAATTCCTTATTGCGATTTATCTTTTCGTAGGCTTTTTTCATGGTCTCTGCCAAAAGATCAATGTCTGCGGGTTTCTGGAGATAGGCAAAGGCACCAAGCTCCATGCAGGTCTCTTTATCCTTTTCCGTGCCATGGCCGGTGAGAATAATCACCTCAATCTCGGGCTTGGTTTTTTTAATCTCCCGAAGCACCTGGAATCCGTCAATTCCGGGCATCTTAAGATCAAGAACCATCACTTCGGCACCATCGCGATTAACGGTTTCCAGGGCATCTTCGCCGCTGTACACCACATTGCTGTTGATCTGACGAATCTGGAGCCGCTGGGAAAGGGTCTGTACAAACTCTTTTTCATCGTCCACCAGCAATACATGGAGCGGGGTCTCAAACTCAAAACTATAGGTGCTGTCTGACTTATAATAATTTTTACCGATCTTTGTCTCCACGGATGTGACCCCATCCACTTTTTTGGCAAGATCGGTGATTTTCTGTTTAAATTTAGAAAGCAAAAGTACATTTTTATCTATGGTTACAACAATCTCACCGTTATTGGCATACACTTTGAGTCCACCACCGGTGGTGGACAGAGCCACCTCCACCTGGGCTGCCAGGACAAAATCCCGGGCCTCTTTTTTCACAAATTCTTCGGACATGGATGCAAGGGTGGCATGGTGCTCAGAAATCAAGGCAACTGTGTCAGACACGGAAAGTTTATCCGAAGGGGCAACGATGTCATACAAGGAGTCATCCCAGGCTTTTTTACCGGTGAGTCCGTTGACCCATAGGATGGCCTGCTTATCCGCCAGGTTAACGGCCTGGGTTATCTCTTTTTCAGATTTGCCCGAAAGGGAGGTACCGTTCAGTATGCGGGTCTCTTTATCTGTCACGACAAGCACCCGGAGTACGTGGGTGGCCCATCGGGGGATGAGATGTCCCAAAATGCCGTGAAAAATAACATCGCCCTGTAAAACATGCTCGGCCATGGTTTTTTTCAACCCTGCAATGATTTTTTCTTTTTCATGGGTAAAATCATTAAAGGGAATCTGCTTGGAATCCAAAACCTTTTGAATATTGTCCAGACTGACACCCTGGTTCAAGGCCGTCTCTTCCATGATTTTTTCATCTGTGAGCACCTTGTATCCCAGTGCGGATGAAAGTTCTATAACAGTCTGATCTGAGTGGGTAAACAATGCTCCGGTTATTGAGATAACAGCCATGATATCCTCCTTATTATTTTCCATTAAAAACATTTTTTATCATTCAGCGGCAATGTGGCCCGGTTACCCGGCGCCGGGTTGGAACAGATAAAGTCTTATTTTTTATCATGGCACTGCAAGGTGGCATGGGCCATATCTGTTCTCAACATTTTAATCTATATTTGTTTTCTTACTTATATTCTTAGCAAGACCCATGCCAAAATTATTATTCCAATAAAATCAAATATTTAAAAAAACAAACACAATCACACAAGAACGCAATGAAACATTATAAAACACAACGAAGTTTTGCAATCAAGTCATTTTGAAACAAAATAAAACATAGTCGTTATGGCAGCCCTCATATTGCCCAAAAAGTAGCGTACACTTTTTTGAAAGCAAAATTACCCGGAAAAATGCAAAACAGAAATGAATCATGTCGTCATTGGAACGAAAATTTTTATGGAATGAATTTGGGCAGGAAAGGTTTGTTATGGGGGCCGGATTCAAAAAGAATTCAGCCCATTTGCGGGGAATATATTTTTTTTATATGAAATACTCCGCAAATCTGTGGAAAATTTCTATCTTTGTTGTGGGCGGAGCGGGATCAAAATACGGTCCGCCCGTGGCGGTTATATGAAATACTCCGTGAATAAGAGGTATATTTCAAGCTTTGTTGTGGGCTGACCGAGGTCAGAAGAAGGTCTGCCCATGGCAGTTTATAAGAAAGTAATTTTAAATATCATAATTTCAGACACATACAGAACGGTAGAACCATTCGGATATTTTTATAATAGACTTTCATTATTTGTTGTGATGCAGCGCATCATGACCGTTATATACAATGCAGCCTCCAAGGCAACCCCAGCAGAGCCCCCCCCCGGCGGGCAATAGGAACCGGACAATTGAGCTGTCTACAGTTCCGGTCCGGGCCCGTTACGAATCCATAAACAATGTCACCCCGGTGTCATTGGCTTTGGGACGTACCTGGATGGCCCGTGCGGCTTCCAGCAGAACCTCCCAAGCTTTTTCCCGGCAAATGATCCGGGACAGATCATCGGGAACGGGTTGATCTGGATGGGTTGCACACAATGTCACAGCTGACAACGTTGCCGAGCCTTCAAGGCTCAGGGTAATGAGAGAACGGGCCGGAAGTGCCGAAAAAAGAGATTCCAGAGCATAGTAGATGCAAAGCTGAAACTGAACTGCGTCGGTTTCCATATACAAAGGCGTCTCTTTCTCTTCCAGGGCCAGATCCACGCCGGTATTGGCTGCCAGACGTCGACTCAATGCAAGCAGATTGTTCACTAACACCTGCACATCCACTTTGCACCGGACATGATCCGTGGAGTGGGCAAATCCATTTAAGCACGAAACCAGATCCACCCCCCGTGCCACTTGTTTTTTTATGGTGGAAAGGGGCATCCCCAGGCGCTGCTCCAGAACCTCAGCATCTTCCATGGGGGTAAAGGCCAGTACATCTTCCATGAGCCCGGCACTCTCTTTTATGATGGCCAGAACATTTTGAAACTCATGGGTGGCAGAAGCTGTCAACTTGCCCAACAGCCGGGCTTTTAAAAAATCTTGTTCATTCATTTTTCGTTTCCATCCGATGCATCCACTGCGCTGAGAATTTTAAGGGTCAAATCCTTGATATCAAGGGGTTTCATAAGATAATCAAAGGCTCCCAGGCGCATGCCTTCCATGCCCTCCTTGGTGGAGCCGTGGCCTGTGAGCAGTACCACCGGCAGATCCGGTGTCTGGGATTTAATGCGACGCAGGGTGTCAAGCCCGTTCATGCCGGGCATCATCAAATCCAGCACTGCAATGTCAAAGGACTCACCGTTCATAAGGTTTAACCCGTCTTCACCGGATACAGCGGTTTTGGTGTCATACCCCCTTAGCTCCAGACGTTCTGCCAGAGTGTTGGCAAACTCTTCTTCATCATCAATCAACAATACTCTAATGCGCTTCTTGTTCATGCTCATCCTCCGGTGAATGTTCCGGGGTTTTAGGAAGGGTAATGACAAAATCACTGCCCTGTCCCACTTTACTGGAAACACTTATGGTGCCCCCCAGTTTATCAATAATACCATAGGAAATGGAAAGACCAAGCCCGGTACCCTTTTCCTTTTTGGTGGAAAAAAACGGATCAAAAATATGTTGAATAATATCTTCAGGAATACCGCTTCCATCATCACTCACCGTTATTCTCACGCCGCTTACCCTGAAATTTTCCGTTCTAATACGAATCACCCCGCCATCTTCCACAGCAGCAAAGGCATTGGTCAAAAGATTGAGCAACACCTGTTGAATCTGGCCCTTGTCCGAGTTAATGGTGTTGAGCTCCTCAAACAGTTTCAAACGGACATCTATTTTTCGATACAGGGCTTCGCGTTCCAGAAACCCCAGAACCTCCTTGACAACGATGTTGGTTTCCATGGGCTCAATCTTGAGATCTATGCGCTTGGCAAATCCCAGAAGTCTGTGGGTGATGGTGCGACACCGGTCAACGGATTGAAGAACAGATGCAATCAAAAGCCGAAATTTTGCCTGGTTCTTGAAAGCCTCGGAGTAATCAAGAAGATCATTGATCAACCCTGCTTTTTCATTGATGATGGCCAGGGGATTATTAATTTCGTGGGCCACTCCGGCGGCCAGGCGGCCAATGGATGACAGCTTCTGGCTGTGCTGGAGTTCATCCATCACCTTTTCCCGTTTTTCATCGGACTCCCTTAACCGTTTCACCAGGCTGTTGGTGATCTGAATAATGGTTAAAAGAATCAAGGTAAATCCAATGGCAAACACCACAAACAATTCTGTTTTAAGGGCATACCACGATTGAAGCACCACGGAGCGGGGCTTGACCAGCACCAGCGTATAATTTGCCACACGAAATCCTGCACTGGCAATGAGGACATTCTGACCATCCGGGTCTTTGGTTTCAACAATATGGGAATCAAACCGATTGGCAGGGATTTCAAAGGGACATTTTTCCAAGGTGTTTCCATACAATTTTGAGTTGGTCTGGAACACGTTCTGATTATCCACCAGAAAAGCATCACTTTTGGATTCAAGCCCCATGCTGTGGATGAGATTGTCAAATTGATCTGTGTCTATGGTGGCCCTTAATATCCATGTCTGACCGTCATCGGTGAGGTGTTGTACCGCCACCACAATGTGGGGAAATTTTCGATGCCCCAGAAACACATTACTGATATATTTTCCTTTGATCAGGGTTTCCTGAAAGGAGATCTGCTCAGCATAATTTTTGCCTAACAATGGGTACGGGCCGGCATAACTTTCCAGAATTCCGTCGGAACCGATGAGCCCCAGATCCACAAATCCACCAAATTCATTTTTCAAAAAAGATAAAATACGCTTGATATTATGGGCATCCTTGAGTTCCTCATAGGTGTAGGCCGTGGCAATGAAACGCACCGTGGAAAGCCGGGCCTCCAGCAGAAGTTCAAAGGAGTGTTTTGTCTTATTGGCCATGGTGATGATGGGGCTGACAAGTTCTGCTCTCAGATGGCTGCGATACTGAAAATGATTAACAATGATCATCATCGCCAATGGAAGGGTTGTCAGAACCATCATGGTGGTGATAATGATTCTACGAAGTACAATGTAATACTCCGGCGCCCCCTTTTTGGAGTTGTAAATACGGTCCAGAAAAACACCTATTCTACATTTTTTAAACATATTCCCCCTCAACCATCCGAGTATAAAGAATGTCGCCAGACGTCAATCTGTTTCCAAGAAACCCGTCAAAGGCGTCCTGCCAGGTGGCAATGACCGTATCAAAAACGGTGACCTGTTTCCAGCGAAGAAATTGATAAAACTCATCTTCAATGGCACCGCAAATCACCACCTGGATATTTTCCGTTAAAATAAGATGACATAATTTTTCTGCGGAGGCCCTGGGAAGCACGATGGTTCGCTCTTCTTCAATTTCGTTGTTTTTTGAGGAAACAATAATAACAAGAACCTCTGTGGCAAGATCAAACCGCGGGGCCACATCGTCACCGGAAATGGGAATGAGGATTTTTTTAATCATGGCAGTTGCCCTTAGCTTTTAAATTGAGCAAGTATATCGTTGGTGTGAAAACATGTCAAATAGTTTCACCATGTCTCATCCCCGAAAACAGCCTATTGTATTTCATATTGTTTCATTTTCCGCCACAGGGTACTTCTTCCCCAGCCCAGAAGATCGGCAGCCACCTGTTTACGGCCCTTGGCCCGGACCATGGCATCCAGGATCATCTCCCTTTCTGCATTGGCCCACGTTCTCCCGGGGTTGCCCGCGGCCCCTCCCCCGGTGGGAGGTAAAGAGGGGGGGGGCGGGTCTCCATGGCCCTGCAGGACGATGCTGGGCGGCTCATCAAAGAGATAGGCCGGAAGATGCTCCGGTTCAATGGGTTTTTCTCCTGCCATGTTAACGGCATATTCCACAATATTGCGAAGTTCCCGGATATTTCCGGCATAGGCATATCCGCCCAATATGGCCAGGGCTTCAGAAGTAAAACGGTTGTTTTTTTTATTGAGTTTTATGGAAAACAGGTTGACAAAATGGTCCAGCAACAGCCGGACATCGCCCTCCCTTTCCCGCAGGGGGGGCAGATGTATGCGGGCCACGTTGAGCCGGAAAAAAAGATCCTGGCGAAACCGCTTCTCTGTGACCATGGTTTCAAGATCCCGGTGGGTGGCGGCAATCATCCTGACATCGGCATTAAACCCTTTGGTGCTGCCCAGGGGATAAATCACTTTGTCATCCAGAAAGGTCAAAAGCTTCACCTGTAAAGGAATGGGCAGATCTCCAATCTCCGTTAAAAAAATGGTGCCGTTGTGGGCCAGCTGGAACCGCCCGGGCTTATTTTCCACGGCACCGGTGAAGGCCCCCTTGAGATGTCCGAAAATTTCAGATTCCAACAAGGTTTCAGGCAGGGCACCGCAATTGATCTTAATAAAAGGTCCTGCGGCCCGGGTGGATGTCTGGTGGATGGCTTCGGCCACCAGGTCTTTACCGGTGCCGGTCTCCCCGGTGATGAGAATGGAGGTGTCACTCTGGGCAAGAATGGGAACGGTCTGGAAAATTCTTTCCATCTGGGGACTTCTTCCCACTATGTCAGAAAAACTGTAGGCCTTATTTCTTTTCACCACATCTTCTTTTATGGCACGAATATTTTCTATGGTTTCAATGTAGCCTGTGGAATGGCCGGATTCATCCAACAGTGGGGCAAGGGAGATGCGCACAGGAAGGCGCCGACGATCCCGGCTGATGATATCACTTTCAACGCAGGAAGAGGATTTGCCATGGGTGGTCAATAATCCGGGACAGCCGTTGCCGCACTCCCGGCTTCGGACAATATGGCAACAGGGGATCCCCCGGGCATCGGAAGCAGAATAGCCGGTGAGGGCCTCAAACACATGGTTAACAAAAACAATTCTAAAATTAAGATCCAGGATGACAATGCCCAGGGGTAGATCATCCAGGAACGCACAAAAATCCAGGGAATGGTTCATCAATCCCTGGATTCTGGGGGGGGAAACTCTGTCCATGGGCGGTTTTATCCTTTTTTTGATGTTAACTCGTCAGTCATAAGTTTTCCAATTTGACACCACTAATGTGTTTTTTTGAAGTTGAGCATATTCCATGTGGTATGAGAAATGAGAACTTCGGACTCATGAGATGTTAAGGAATGAGCACGAAATTAAATTAATCACACCATCTGTCCCCATGGGAGGGGTCAGGTGGTGTGATCAATATAAAAAAAAAGGAAACCTAATACAAGCCTTAATGACATTTCCCTTGACATGCCACGCCAAGGTAAGTAAATATTATTTACCCAACCAATTCATAGAAACGGCCCCAGGGGCACACATGGAACCATTCGGGAGGAATACGCATGGCAGAAGTAATTTCAGACAGAAGGGACATTGATTTTGTTCTTTACGAACAGCTGGACACCCAGAGCATCCTTGACTCTGGAGCCTTTGATGACGTGAATAAAAAAATGGCGGATATGGTCATAAAAGAAGCCAGAAACCTTGCCGTCAAAGAAATACTGCCCACCTACACCCTTGGCGACAAAGAAGGGGTGGTTTTTGACAGGGGCGAAGTTCGTGTACCGGAGTGTTTCCGCCCGGTGCACAAACTTCTGGTGGAAGGTGAATGGGGCGCCCTCACCGAAGCCCCTGAATTCGGGGGACAGGGGCTTCCCCACATTGTGGCCCAGGCAGCCCTGGAGTATATGATAGGGGCCAATTACACGTTCATGACCTATGCCATTTTGGGACATGGAGCCGGAAAAATGGTGGACATTTTCGGCACACCGGAACAAAAACAGCTTTTCTTAAAAAAAATGTATACCTGTGAGTGGGGTTCCACAATGTTGCTCACCGAACCCCAGGCAGGATCGGACCTGGGAGCCTTGACCACATCGGCAGTGAAAAACGATGACAGAACTTACAGTATCACCGGCGGTAAAATTTTTATCACCAACGGCCAGCAGGATCTCACGGAGAATATTATCCACCCGGTGCTGGCCAGGATAGAAGGTGCTCCAGAGGGCACCAAGGGCATATCAATTTTTCTGGTTCCTAAAATATGGGTGAACCCGGACGGCACCCTGGGGGAAGACAACGATGTGGTGTGCACCGGCGTTGAAGACAAAATGGGTATCCACGGCAGCCCCACATGCAGTCTCTCCCTGGGCAGCAAGGGAAAATGCCGGGGATGGCTATTAGGAGAAGAAAACCAGGGCATGGCCATCATGTTTCACATGATGAATGACGTACGTCTGGAGGTGGGAACCCAGGCATTTACCCATGCATCCTGCGCCTATCTCCATGCCCTGGACTATGCCACAGGCCGTCTCCAGGGACGGGCACTGGAAGACAGCGCAAAACCCGGTGCCCCCCAGGTGCCCATTATCCAACACCCGGATGTGCGACGCATGCTTTTAAAAATGAAGGCCTATGTGGAAGGAATGAGAAGCCTTACCCTCTTTACAGCCTTTTGTTTTGACAAAAAAAGCTGCGCAGCCACTCCGGAAGAACGGGAGCAGTATGGCGGACTCATCGAGATATTAACCCCTGTGGTCAAGGCATACTGTAGTGAAAAAGGTTTTGATGTGTGCGTTGACGGTATGCAGATATTTGGTGGATACGGCTACACCAAAGAGTATCCCATGGAACAGCTGACAAGGGATTGTAAAATATGCTCCATTTACGAGGGCGCAAACGGCATCCAGGCCATGGACTTCCTGGGGAGAAAAATCGCCATGAACAAAGGCGCTTATCTTGATTCTCTGATGGGGGAAATGAAAAAAACCATAGCCCGGGCAAGAACCCATGAACTCTTAGGGGATATGGCTGATCAACTGGAAGCTGCCGCAGATAAATTTCATAAAACCGCCATGGACATCGCCGGCAGCATTCAATCACCGGCCTTTAAATCCGCCTTTGCCGTGGCACACCCCTTAATGGATGCTGCAGGTGACGTGATAATGGCCTGGATGCTTCTGTGGCGGGCCACAGCAGCCCTGCCTGCACTGGAAAAACGCCTCAAGGGAAAATCCATGGATGAGGTGGTGGCCCGGGACAAAACCGCAGCCTTCTACCATGGAAAGCTCATGGCAGCCCGATTTTTCATGGAGACCCTGCTACCTGTGACCCTGGGAAAACTGGATGCCTTGTGTACAGACAACAACCCGGCCGTTACCATCCAGGAAAATGCCTTTTAAACAATAAAGAGACACATACTTAGGGAGTCAGCAGTTTTTAATTTACCGTTTATCTAATATTCCACTTATGAATTATGCTTGTCTGAGTTTTGTAAATGGTAAATCAATAAAATATGACTCCCTTAAACGATGAAAGATCGTGATCATACCAGATCTGAAATTCATACAGATACAAGGAGAATAGAAAATGAAAGATGTTGTAATCGTTTCAGCCTGTAGAACCGCCATCGGCGCTTTTGGCGGCACCCTGAAAAATCTCAGCGGTGCCCACCTGGCCGCCGTCACCATGAAGGAAGCCATTAAAAGAGCCAACATTGATCCGGCCGTCATTGACGATGTCCGTTACGGATGCTGTATTGAATCTTCAGAAACCCTGAACACCACCCGGGTGGCAGCCCTTTTGGCAGGTATTCCAGACACCGTCACCGCTGTTACAGTGAACCGGGTGTGCATTTCCGGCATGGAGGCAGCCATTTCCGGCATGGCCATGATCCAGGCAGGCATGGCAGATGTCATCCTGGCCGGCGGCACCGAACATATGTCCAGTGTGCCCTATTCCGTACCGGCGGCCCGGTGGGGCTGCAGGCTCCAGGACCAGACATTTGTGGATAACATGATCCATGCCCTGCACTGCGGTTCCCACATCATTCCCCACCCCGAAGATGGGCCGGTGGATGAAACAAAAGCGCCGTTGAGCATGTTTGTGGGCAAACCCTACATCATGGGCCACACCACGGAATTCATTGCCCAGCACCTTGGCATCACAAGACAAGAGATGGATGAAGTGGCCTTAAGAAGCCACAATGCCGCTGAAAAAGCCACCCTTGAGGGTCGGTTCAAAGAGGAAATCGTACCCGTGGAAGTGCCCCAAAAACGAAAAGATCCCCTGATATTTGACCGGGATGAACATTTCCGGCCCGGCATGACCATGGAAAAACTGGCAGCCCTGCCCCCGGCCTTTGTTCCCAAAATCGGTAAGGTCACCGCAGGCAATTCCAGCGGCATCAATGACGGTGCCACCGGCATGATCATCATGTCCGCAGACAAAGCAAAGGAACTGGGACTCACTCCCCTGGCCCGCATAAAAGCTGTGGGAAGGGGGGCCTGTCATCCTTCTGTCATGGGACTCTCACCGGTACCGGCCGTTAAGAATCTTTTAAAAAACAGCGGACTTGCCCTTGATGATTTTGAACTTCTGGAGGTGAATGAAGCCTTTGCCGGTCAATATCTTGGATGTGAAAAAGAACTGGGGCTCAACCGGGAAATCACCAACATCAACGGCTCAGGCATTGGCCTTGGCCATCCTGTGGGTTCCACCGGGGCCCGTATCATGACCACATTGATTTACGGCATGAAACACCGGAAAAAATCCCTGGGTCTTGCCACCCTGTGCGGCGGCGGCGGCGTTTCCATGGCGTGTGCCATTGAAATGCTGTAAATAACCGCCACGGGCGAACCGTATTCTGATCCGGTTCTGCCCACAAAAAAATACGGAAGAGTGTTCGATTTATCTACTTTTTCTTACAAAAGCGTATATGTCCAGGCAGGCATCCATAAAACACCCCGGTGTCTGCCTGGATTCAATGAGGCAGTAAAAAAAGGAGGCATCAATACCATGGCAGGTACAACATCACCCCTTTCACAAGCAGAAAAAGAGAAATACAACCTCATCAACAAAGAAAACATTGAGTTCATCATGGAGCGCAATAACCGCACCAACAGATGGGTCATTGCCGACATGCTCAGAAGAACCGCCTATCATTTTCCAGATAAACCGGCCCTGGTGTTTGATCAGATCACCCGCACCTACAAAGAACTGGAAAAAGAGTGCAACCAGGTGGCCAATGCCCTTGCTGACCTGGGGGTCAAAAAATATGACAGAGTGGCTATTCTGGCCCACAACACCCACCACCATGTATTGACCTGGATGGGCAGTGCCAAAATCGGTGCCATATACCTTGCTGTGAATTACCTGTTAAAGGGAGATGACATTGCCTACTGCATAAATCATTCAGAAAGCAAGGTATTTATTGTGGAAGACAGTTTATACCCCCAGATCAAGGATGTGCTGGATCAAATGCCGTCGGTGAAAACCCTGATCTGGTCCAACCAGGGGGCAGGAGAAGACGCTCCCACAGATAAATTTATCAATTTTGATGACTGGTTTGCCCCCTACCCTGATACGGAACCGGATGTAATTTTGCGCATTGAAGATCCCGCACAAATGACCTACACCAGCGGCACGGAATCCCTTCCCAAGGGGGTCATCATCAGCAACCAGGCGCTTATTGCCGAATACATGGGTGCCATCATAGACGGCAGATATGAAAGCTGTGATGTCAATATCAACGCCCTTCCCATTTACCATTGTGCCCAGCGGGACGTGTTCATGAATCCCATTTTCTGGGTGGGGGGTACCAATATCTTCATGGGTCCGGACATTGGCATGATTTTAAAAAACATTGCCAAATATAAAGCCACCATGTTCTTTGCCCCGCCCACGGTGTGGATCGGTATGCTGCGTCACCCTGATTTTGACAAATATGATCTGTCAAGCATGGTAAAATGTTACTATGGGGCCTCCATCATGCCCCGGGAGATATTAAGAGAGCTCCTTGAAAAATTCCCCAAAGCCGGAATTTACAATTATTACGGCCAGACAGAACTTGCCCCCTACCACACCATTCTCAAAGCCGAAGACGCCCTGGAAAAAATCGGTTCAGCCGGCATGGGGGGACTGCACATGGAATCGAAAATTGAAGACAATGACGGTGACGAAATTGTGGATATCAATGTACCCGGCGAAATCTGTGGCCGGGGTCCCCATGTCATGACCATGTATTTTAAGGAAGCAGACAAAACAGAGGCAGCCATGGAAGGTGGGTGGTTCCACTCCGGCGACCTGGGTGTGCTGGACGAAGATCGGTATATCACCGTGGTGGATCGTAAAAAGGACATGATCAAAACCGGTGGAGAAAACGTTGCCTCCCGGGAGGTGGAGGAGGCTGTGTATCTGCATCCGGATGTGGAAGAGGTGGCGGCCCTTGGCGTATATCATCCCAAATGGGTGGAAGCCGTGGTGGTGGTGGTAAAACTGCGTGCAGGCAAAACAACCACCCAGGATGAAATAATGGACCATTGCAAGGCCCATTTGTCTTCATTTAAAATTCCCAAACAGATCATTTTTGTGGATGAACTGCCCAAGACCCCCACAGGCAAAATCTTAAAACGGGACATGCGGGAATCCTACAAAGATATTTTTTAACCGCCACGGGCAGACCACCATATTCTGATCCGGCTCTGCCCACAACAAAGTTTGGAGACCGGTGGTTCACAGGAGTTTTTCATATAAAAGGGCATCTCCTGTCGGACACAACAAATATAGGGTCGTAGACGCGGAGCCAAATGGTATTATACCGCCGCCCCCCCGACGGCCCGGAACTGTAGACAGCTCAATTGTCCGGTTCCCATTGCCCGTCGGGGGACGGCTCTGCCGGGGTTTCCCGGAAATTTTATTTTCTGATAAAAAAAATCCACACATCAATCCGTTCTAAAAAATACCGGGGCCCCCTGCCCCCGTTATTTCACCCATTTTCTACCCACAATCATATAAATAATAACAGAACTCAAAATCAAATACCCAAACATGGGTGCATTTTTTGTCTTAAAAATAAAAGCCAGGGAAATAATGATGGAGGAACATATGGTGAAAAACAGAGGTTTGGGAATCTGCTTGAGGATCACCCGTCCAAAATGGGCAAAACGAATATGACTCACCATTAAGCCCATGGAAAAGCCGGTGAGACCCCACAATACCACCGGAGGAGCAATGAGAGATGCCCCCAGAACAATCAAGGCCCCTGCCGGGCTTGGAAGCCCGTTGAATATACCTTCAGGCAAGTCGGTGCGTTTTTTATCCCGGGCAACAAACCGATAAAGACGAAAGGCCACCCCAACAATAAAAAGAGCTCCCACCACCCATGCCAGAGATCCCTCTTTTTGAACAATCACATAGGCAGGGGCCAGTCCAAAGCTGACAAAATCGGCAATATCATCCAGGTAAGGACCATATTTTGTCCCCCCATGCTTTAAGGCCATGCGTCCATCAAACAAGTCAAACAACTGCCCGGCAATGATAATGCAGATGGCCCAGGCAAAATGATGATTATGGGTTAAAACAAGGCTTGCCACTCCACAACAGAAATTAAGGGAGGACAGGATATCCGCATAGAGACGATTGGGGATAAACTTAAACACCACCGATGCCGCAGAAAGAATGATGCACGCCATGAGCACGCCGTCCCCAATATTAATAATATGGGGATTTTTATCCATCAATGCACATAAAATAACAAGGCCAAAACAGATGATGGCTTTTATTTTACCAAAATTGTTGGCAGCCACAGAAACGTTAAGCCATGATAAAATCCGTCTGGCAAAAAATTGACCCAACAATTCAATGACCACAAGTATCCACACCAGTTTAACGGAAATAATCCCCCCATAGGCAAACCCCATCAAGGGTGGCAGATAGGTCAACTTGTCACACATGGGATCCAGCCACTCCCCCCAATGGGAGCCCAGATTGCATCCCCTTGCCACCACACCGTCTGCACCATCCAGGATGGCGGCAAAGGTAAATATAAATATGGCAATGGACTGATGGGAGGAAAAAAAGTACAGGGAAAATCCAAAAATCGCCATGGCGGTGCGCCAATAACAAATGGCGTTGGGGTGCAGCAACCATTGATGGGACATAATATAGTCACGCATATATTGTTTTTTCACAGCCTGGGAAAACCATGCAAAAAAAGCAATTCCCACAGCAGCAGACACAAGAATAACTAAGAATCTTTCCATTTTATTGTCTCAATCCAGTTTGTTTTTTTATAACCCACATGGCTGTAATCTTCAGCCACAACGAATATAGAAAATGGTATTATGCCGCCGCGCCCCCGATGGGCAATGGGCCCGGACCGGAACTGTAGACAGCTCAATTGTCCGGTTCCTATTGCCCATCGGGGCGCGGCTCTGCTGAGGGTAGTTGAACACTATCTTTTCATATAAACCGCCACGGACGAACCGTATTCTGATCCGGTCCTGCCCACAACAAAGCTTGAAATACGCCTCTGATTTGAGGGGTATTTCATGTAAAAAACTGCCACTACTTATCATTTTGAACCTGAATAGTCCACACATCCTGCATTTCTAATTTCCAATATCTGGACAAAGACAGGGAAAATAACACTTAGACCCCTTTCTTTCCGGCAAACTTGTATTTCCTCTGCGTCAATGTTAAGTTTTAAAAGCATTATCCCATTACTTGCAAGATTCTTACACACCATCAAAATCATGGCACAAAAGGAGGGAAAATGTTGATCAAAAATCTATTCAGATACTGGACCTATCAATTATTTTCTCCTGAAACGGTTTTAAAAGAAAAATATGATGCCTTTAAAAGCCTGCTGGCCCATGATAAAGCTGCCCATGAACATCTGGCAGCCCTGGAAGAGCTTTATTATCATGACAAACGACATGATTTCCAGGCCGTTATAAAGGTCTATGAACAATTTTCCCGGGCTGTGTCAGGCATGGTTCAATCCCTTTTTACCATGTGCCCTTCGGGCAGCAGGGAACTTGGTGCCTATTTTAAAAAATTTGACTTTTATATACGGTTCATGTTGGCGCCACCGGCGGTTGATTGTTCCCCTCCGTTCACCATCCCATTTAACCGGGCCGCCTCCTTTGATGAAGCCACTGTGGGTAAAAAAACTTTTAATCTTTCATGCCTGGCAGCGGAACTTCACCTGCCCACCCCCAATGGATTTGTGGTCACCACCCACGCCTTTCATTATTTTATGGCCTGCAACCATTTGGAAAAACCCATTAATGAAAAACTGGCGGCCCTGGATATCAATGATGCCCAAAGTCTGGAACGTACTGCCGCAGACATTAAAGCCCTTATTTTAAATGCACACCTGCCCTGTGAAATCAGCACGGCCATGAACACTGCCGTGGAAGAACTACAAAAACAGCTCCCAACAGATATCTGTATGGCCCTTCGAAGCAGTGCGGTAAAAGAAGACGGTCAAGCCTCCTTTGCCGGTCAGTACCTCACTCTTTTAAATGTCAATGCCATGGATATCCAGGAATCCTATAAAAAAATCATTGCCGGCAAATACGCTTCCCAGGCACTTTTTTACAGAATCAACCATGGCATACTGGACAGTGAAACCCCCATGGCAGTGCTGATACTTGAAATGAAGGATGCCGTGGCCTCGGGTGTGATGTACACCCGGGATATTGCAGACTTAACCCTGGATCATATGGTGATCCATTCGGTGTGGGGACAGGGGGAGCTCCTTGTGAACGGAAAAATATCTCCAGATATTATTCGCATATCACGAAAGAATCCCAATTCCCCTTTTCATACCTTTTGCCAAGAAAAGCAAAATCAAATGGGCCTGGTGCCCAATACCCGGCACAACACCGGGTACGGAACCTGCACCATAAAAATACCTCCACATAAAAAAAACTTGCTTTCCCTTGAAGAGCCTGACATCCTCACCCTTGCCCGGTGGGGAATATCCCTTGAAAAACATTTCAATCATCCCCAGGACATAGAGTGGTGCAAGGATATCTCAGGTGTCCTGTTTATCCTCCAGTCCAGGCCACTTCATGTGAACAAAAAGATAAAGGACAACACCCGCAAAGAGCAAAAAACATCCCTTCCCCATCCCAAAAAATCTTACACAATCCTGTGCTCTGGAGGGCAACGAGTGTGTTCCGGCATTGCCTCGGGGGTTGTTTACAAACTTGATGAGAAAGACGCCCGGCTGGAAAAAATGCCCTGGGGATCTGTGTTAGTGGTTCGACACGCATCCCCCCGACTGGTCACAGCCATTGATAAAATGGCTGCTGTGATCATGGCCTCCGGCAGCAGTGCCAGCCATTTTTCATCCATTGCCCGGGAATTTGGGGTACCGGCCATGGTTAATGTCCGCCACGGTTTTGACAAGCTTATCCATGGGCATGGGGTTACTGTGGATGCAGACACCGGTATGGTGTATGACGGCATATTACCGTCACTCCCCTTCAAATCTTCCCAAAGCCGTTCTGGAAACGGCATCGCCTTTAAAAACAGTTCATTCATGCTCAAACTAAGATATGTAATGGATTTTGCAGCAAAATTAAAACTCATTGACCCGGGATCTCCCCATTTCACCCCGGGGGGATGTCGATCCCTGCATGATATTGTCCGCTTTGCCCATGAAACTGCGGTGAAAGAGATGTTTTTCTCCGGCAGTAGAAAAGGCCGCCCCACCCGGGGGGCCAAAAAACTGATCTGGTCCATCCCCATGCTTTTTTATCTTATGGATGTGGGAAACGCCTTTAAGACCGAGGTAATGGACAGGGCCACCCTCACCCCGGATGACATTGAAAGTCTTCCCATGAAATGGATTTTAAAGGGACTTTTAACCCCCGGCATTCACTGGTCTGAAGCCACCCATTTTGATTGGGAAACCCATGATAAAATTGTGATGTCAGGGGGAATTATTCCGGCGGATTCCCCCCGGTTTGGCAGTTATGCCGTGGTCTCAAAGGAGTATGTGAATATCAACTTTCGGTTTGGCTATCATTTTGTTATCCTGGATACCATCTGCACCACCCGGGCCGGGGACAATTATATTCTCTTCAGGTTTTCCGGAGGGGGAGGAGAGCCCAAGGGGCGACAACTTCGGGCCGCTTTTATTGAAGGTATTCTAACCCGATTGGGGTTTGAAGTTACGGTTCAATCCGACCTGGTGGATGGCGAATTTAAACATGGCACCTTGTCAGAAATGAAAACCATCCTTGAAATCATTGGAAAACTTCTGGGGGCAAGTAAACTCATGGATATGTATATTAAAAAAGAACAGGATATGGATTTTCTCATTGATGGGTTCATGGCAGGACGATATGATTTCAGACAGGTGCAATAAGCCCAACGGGCAAAGCCAATTCTGATCTGGATCTGCCCACAACAAAGCTTACATATATCCCTGATTTGCGGAGTGTTTCATATAAACGGACATCTCCTCACGAACACAACAAATATTGGAAATGGTACTATGCCGCCGCCCCCCGATGGGCAATGGGCCCGGACCGGAACTGTAGACAGCTCAATTGTCCGGTTCCTATTGCCCATCGGGGGGCGGCTCTGCTGAGGTTGCCTTGGAGGCTGCCTTTTCATATAAAACAAAGCCCCCAAGGAAGGCCATTGAATGTCACAATATCAATTAACATGGATCACAGACAGTCTTGCCGTGGGATATGCCCCCACCTCCTATGCCGAACTGGATGACATTAAAGCCCAAAAAATCAATGCCATTGTAAATCTTTGCGCAGAATTCAGTGATCTCCATGAAATTGAAGAGGCTGCTGGATTTGAAGTCTATTACCTCCCCATATGGGATGAAGATATCCCAGAAATGAAAGATATGGAAAAGGCCCTGGCCTGGCTGGATGAAGCCATCTATCTGGAAAAAAAAGTATTGGTGCACTGCCGCCATGGCATCGGCCGCACCGGAACATTTATCACCTCTTATATGATCCGCAGGGGGCTTGGCCTTAAGGCTGCAAAAAAAAAATTAAAAAGCTCCCGGGCCAATCCATCCAACTATTGCCAATGGAAAATGTTACGCCAATATGGAAAAAAATCCGGCACCTTGAAAATCAGAGAGGCGTCTTTGGAAATGAAAAAACGGGTGGATTTAAGCCGTTTTTTTGCAGATTACGAGGATTTGCTTAAAGAAATGACAGGAAAAGTGAAAGCGCAAAACAGAGAATATGAAACCAATCAATCCTCCTGCGGTGAAAGCGTAGATAGCTGCTGCCGAAAATTTTTTGAAATTTCTTTCATGGAAGCGGTTTACCTCTATTCCACAACAAATCGGATTTTTACCTCGACACAGCGGGAAAGCTTAATACAAAGAGCAGTGACCGCATCAAAAGAAAAGGATCGTTTATGTCCGTTGAACAATGGCAACGGGTGTGAAATTTACGATATAAGACCGGCAAGATGTCAATTTTATGAAATGGGTGTGCCAGCACTTCATGATAAAATTAATGGAATGCTGACGGAGCTTTCCCGCACACTGTTCCTGGCGTTGTCAGGGCAATTTATGCCCCCAAAAGACGTTACCTTTTCTGTGGCCGAAACAATTTCCGGCAAATTTGTTCAAAAATATTTCCACATCATGATGGAAAACGGTAACATATAAAACTACACATCTTTCCCGGAATCACAAAGCCAATCCACCCTTATTCCCATAAAATCAATGAGAATTTATTTACTCAACTTTCGGTGTTCGCATTTGGTGGTGGGGTCATGGTGGTGGGGTCAGGCTTTCGTTATTGACATTATCGAGGCTTTTTTTGTTGGCAAAGGCCTTGGTCGATAACATCAATAACAAAAGCCTGACCCCATCGGTACATTTAAAAATGCCGGCTTTAAAATGAAGCCCGAAAGTTGAGTTATTTATTCAATATCTTCTTTCGTGAAACCCCGGCAACGCCCAATAAACCGATGCCAAGTAAAACCATGGATGCCGGTTCCGGAACGGGGTTGGTGGGGGTGTTTACAAAACCTTCACTCCCACCCGAGGCAAACCCCTGTACATGAATGCCCACACTCATGGAGCCATCATTCAAGGCGGCAATGATCTGATCTAAACCGTACCCGTCGGTGTAATCAAAAACAATCCCCAGCACTTCTCCGGGATTTATACCATTGGGTTGGACGGGACTATCGGAATCATAGCTGTAATCCGATGAAAAGCTAAAAGCTTTTCCCCCGGGAAGATTGCCCGGCTTGGCACCTTCGCTGAAAGAGACACCGTCTCCCATCAAAGAAAATGAACTCCAAGTCATCAAAGGAACATCATCATCAAAATAGATATCTGCAATACTGGAATCTTCCGGCCCTATATTCTGAAATAAAAATTGAACCTGTGTATCTGAATATTTCGTTACTGAAAAAGACAGCTGGGCTTCACCAATGGCCGCATCCCCGGCATTATTATTTGTGATATTCTCAAACCCATAATTATATGCAAATACGCTGGATGAAAAAAAGAAAACCAAAAACAACATTGATACCATTAAATGGACGACAAAATGTTTTTTCATGGTCATACCCCCCTTGATAATTATTACGGCTCAAATATTTCAACCATATTCAGAAAATCAAATTTTATTCGATCCACCTTAGTAAACTAAATTATTCTATTCTGTGGGTGAAACATCGAAGAAACGGTAAATTAATAACGACTGATTCTAATATAACGAACATGTCCTGCCGAACACAACGAATATTGAAAATGGTATTATGCCGCCCCTCCGAGGGGCAATGGGCCCGGCCCGAAACTGTAGACCGGTTCCTATTGCCCTTCGGGGAGGCGCAGCCTTAGGTAAATTTTGAGGCTGCATTGAATATAACTGCCTGCCACGTACAGGCCGATCCCGTTCTGCCCACAACAAAACTTGAAATACACCCCCGGTTTGCGGAGTATTTCTTATAAAAAAGACTGGATCAAAATGGGAATCATCCAATGCTAATTATGTATATAATATGATTCTTAAACAGAAATGTCCATACATCAAAAGAACTATTTTAAACATTTTCCCCCAGAACCGCATTCACTTTTTCTTCCAGCTCGTCCTTATCAATGGGTTTCACACAATACTCTACAGCCCCAAGACTTAAACATTCCCGGGCCGTTTCCATGGTGGGATACCCTGTGAGCATGATCACCCCCAGGGCCGGAGATCTTTTTTTCAACTCTTCCAGCACTTCAACCCCACTCATCTTTTTCAATTTGATATCCAGAATGGCCAGATCAACGTCATTGGATTCCACATATAGAACCGCCTCTTCTTCCTCTGTAAACGGAACCACTGTGTGTCCCTTTCGTTCAAGAATTCTCTTTATCAACTGAACCGCATCTGAAACATCATCCAGTGCAAGAATGATTGCCATATATCACGTCTCCTTTATTCAATCCAACCCCGTGGGTAAAGTGACCACAAATTGTGTGCCCTGCCCATGGGTGCCTGTTTCCAGAAATGAGAGCGGGGGAGAGAACACATCAATACTCCCATTGTGCTCCTTTATAATGCCAAAGGTCACGGATAACCCCAGCCCGGTCCCCTTATCCGGCCCTTTTGTGGTATAAAAAGGTTCAAATATTTTTACAATATTTTCCCTGCTAATGCCATGGCCTGTGTCAGATATGGAAATGGTTATCTCCCGGGCAGTTGCTTCCAGATCCGTATGGATGGAGATAACACCGTCTTGTTCAATGGCATCAAAAGCATTGTTCAAAAGATTTATACACACCTGCTTTAATTTCTCCTTATCCCCTCTTATTTTCAAGGGTCCGGGGTAATAGGAGCGATGTATATCCACATGGTGCAACCCAAACGTATGCACCACCACATCCAAAACTTCATCAATGGCCCCGTTCATATCAAACTCACTGATGATATTTTCCCTGGACCGGGAAAAACTTAACAAATCCGCCACAATCCTGGAACAGATCCGGGTCTGCTTGACAATGGTGGCCACATCGTCATGGATCTGCCCCTCTTGTTCCACATCTTCCAGAAGAATCTGGGCATACCCGAGAATAATTCCCAAAGGGGTATTAATTTCATGGGCAACCCCGGCGGCCAGCCGACCCACAGATTCCATCTTCTGGGCATGGGTCAGTTGCTCCTGCACCGCCTTGAGCTGGGTAATATCCCTGCCGCTGCACACAAGCCCCGCCACCTTGTCACTGCCATCCATAACGGCAATTTTAACAACATGCAGCCATGAAATTCCCTTTTCGTCCATAATTTTATTTTCTTTGATCAAGGGTAATCCAGATGTAAATAACTGTCTATCCTCTTTATTATATTGCCGGGTAAGCCCCGGAGGAAAGAGATCATCATTGAATTTTCCCACAATGTCTTCTTTTTCCTTATTTAACATGTCACAAAAAGCTTTGTTCACCGAAATATATCGCCCTTTGTCATCCTGGAGGGAGATAAAATCAGGAATGGCATCCAATATGGTCTGGAGGCGTGCTTTTTGTTCATTTAAAACAGCTTCGGCATCCTTAAGACTGGACAAATTTCCCTTTAGGGAAAGGGTCATGGCATCAAAACTTTCCGCCAGGCTCTGGATTTCATCCCCGGAGCATTTTCGATAGACCTGACACTGGCGACAGGAATCTATTTTTTTGGCATACTCACCCTCAACGCAGGTGGGGCAAAGGGTACCGGCCATGTACCAGCATCGATGATGATAATTTTTATATGCCGGACACTGGTTTTTATGGCAATTCATAATATCCCAGCAATTCTTTCCCAGCATGGGAGCCGTTTTTACATCAAGATTCCCCCTTAATGCCTGTTCTGAAGATTCATGCAGTTTTTTAATACTTTTTGTGATGGGATTTAAAAGTATGGTCCCCACAATTCCGGCAATAAATATGGTAAAAACAATGGAAACCACTGCAGACACCATGATCTTGGCCACAGCCTTTTCAGCCCGGGTTCTTAAAAGCCCCAGTCTCAAAGTACCCAGGCGATGGGTATCTATCGCAACGGGCAGGGCATAATCATAGAACAATTTATCTCCGGTATCCAATAACTTCATGGAACCATTGTGGTCATCTGAAACACTGTTCAGATGCTTTAATGCGGTGGGAAACCCTCGGTCAAATGTATGAATCAGGGGGCGCCCCTCCTTATCCAGAACAAAGGTATAAAAAATATCCTGCTCCAGCTGCACAGTTTCATCCAGCAGGACTCGCATTCTCAAAAAATCCATGGCCAGCATGGGCTCCACCATGCGGGCCGACAAGATAGTTCCAATGGAAATACCCCGATTTTTTATTTCCTGTAGTAAAGAGCTTTTCATGACATGGCTCACCCAGAAAAAAAGGACCAGTCCCTGTATTAAAAGCAAAGAAAAAAAACCTGCATATATTTTTTTTCTGAATCCCGGTTTCATTTATTTCCTTTTATTTACTCAACTTTCGGGCTTCATTTCAAAGCCGGTATTTTTAAATGTACCGATGGGGTCAGTGTGCCGACGGGGTCAGGCTTTTGTTATTGATGTTATCGACCAAGGCCTTTGCCAACGAAAAAAGCCTCGATAATGTCAATAACGAAAGCCTGACCCCACCACGAAATGCGAACACCGAACGTTGAGTTATTTATTAAACGCGCCCACAACCATACGGCTACTGGGTAAGATTTATATCAGTTTTAGTGACAAGTTCCCTCACTGAATCAAAATTCGAGTCTGTGGAGGAAATTACAGCGGCAAAATGAGCTGCTTTCAAAATTCTTTCATGGGTGGCATTTTTCATGTCAAGTGCCTTAAAAGCCTGTTGTATTTTTTCCACAACCGATGTGTCCAAATCTTTGCGGGCAGCATACACCCAGCCGGGATAGGGAGCTGTCATGGCCAGAATTCGTATCTGTTGCAAGTCAATTTTACCCACCACCACATCCAAGGCACCTTCACGAATGGTACCGATATCATATTTACCTGCATAAACGGCAAGGATCACCTTTTCCTGTTTTCCTCCGGGCCCCGGGGCAAAGGCAATTTCTTTAAAATCGGATTTTTCAATGCCATGATCCAGAAAAAAACCCAAAGGGTAAAGAAATCCCGCTGCCGAAGTTGAATCAACGGCAATCCATCGCTTTTGAACACAATGGGACAAATTTTTAATGGCAACATTGTCTTTTCTACAGATAATCTGTCCCCGAAAATTTTCCCGTCCACTGGCTTCAATACTTCTGGCAAAGGCCTTTGCACCGTATTTCCGGGCCATCTTGACATAAACAAAGGGGTTGGAAAATGAAATATCAATTTTATTTTCACCCACCATGCACATATGATGATCAAAGGTGTCAGGAAATATCTGCTTGATATTTAAACCTGTTTTTTTTCGAAGATATGAAACAAGAAGATGGTGTCGGGTGTAAGACACTGTATGGGAATACTGGGGAAGATAAGCATAGGTGATCACATCGGGCTCATGGGGCCGGATCACCTGCTCTTTGATTTTAAGATCCACCTTTATTGCGGGCTCGTCATCTCCACATCCAGGACAAATTAACAGAGAAAACAGAAACAGGCAGATAATTTTCATTTTGTGTCTCCCTGGTGAATGGTGTGATTCCTAATTTTAAACATTTCTCAAAAAAACAATATAACTGCCACGGGCAGGCCGTATTTTGATCCGGTTACGCCCACAACAAAGGTAGAAATACCATAGCATCTAACATAAAAAAAAACAAAGTGCCGGAATCAATGAAAACCGCTGTTGCCACGGCGAATCTTATAAAAAACAAATTGACACCCAAAATCAAAAAGAATAGGGTCATCCAGAATTTTGATACTCTTCTTTTAAGAGCCTGTTAAAAAAATTATTTTCAAGGGATGAGTTTAACCGATCTGGGCAGAGCTATAGAGATGTCTGTCCCATGGCCAGATCACCCCCTTATGAAATATTCCCCAAGCACAATGTGTATATTTATTAAACCGGCGCTAAGGAAACAAGAATTGGAAAACAGTAAATTGAAACCAAACCAAACCCACACAGAAAAATCCCCATGGCAAAATCAGGTTGGACAAGCCATTACCTCACCGGCACAACTTCCCAAGGGGTTTAATGTGGATATCAAAGCCCTCACAAAAGTAACCCGGCAATATCCCATGCTGATATCTCCCTATTATCTGTCTTTGATTGAAAATGAACAAGATCCCTTGTGGAAACAGGCCGTTCCCGATGTGAGGGAGCTTGAAGATGAACAAAATATGGAAGATCCTCTGGCGGAAGAGCCCCAGTCCCCTGTACCGGCGGTTATTCATCGCTATCCGGGACGGGTTATTTTTCTGGTATCCAATCGCTGTGCCATGTACTGCCGTCATTGCATGCGAAAACGAAAAGTGGGGGAAGAAGATCTGCATTTTGGAAAAAAAAGCAGTAAGAAAATTGAGGAGGGACTTCAATACATCCAGAGCAACACCGCCGTCAACGAAGTGATTCTATCCGGGGGAGATCCACTGCTTCTGGGGACAGAGCAGCTGGACAGGATATTGTCCACCTTGAAAACCTTTGACCATGTGCGCATCATCCGAATTCACACAAGAACCCTTTGCACCCTGCCTTGCCGCATCACCGATAATCTTGTAATGATGTTGAAAAAATATCAACCCCTTTATATAAACACCCATTTCAACCATCCCCGGGAAATCACGCCTGAATCGACAAAGGCCTGCGAAAAACTTGCCAATGCCGGTATTTCCTTGGGATGCCAGACAGTGCTTTTAAAGGGAGTGAATGATGATGCCGACATCATGGGAGAACTCATGACCCGACTTCTTGAAATTCGGGTAAAACCATATTATCTTCACCACCCGGACCCCGTTGCAGGAACGGCCCATTTCCGCCCGGATATCAATGTGGGGTTTGATATCATGAAACATATGCGGGGACGCTTGTCCGGCATGTGCATTCCCCAGTATATGATTGATCTTCCAGGAGGAGAAGGCAAAGTTCCCATGTTACCAGATTATGTCAAATCCCGTTCCCCAAAAACAATCCAGGTTGAAAACTATCAGGGAAAAATCTGTAACTACCCGTTATAGAATATAATTTTCATTTCAAAATTCAATTGTAAACTCAATGTTCAAGTTTACCTCAGCAGAGCCGCCCCTCCGATGGACAATAGGAACCGGACAATTGAGCTGTCTACAGTTCCGGGCCGGGACCATTGTCCATCGGGGGGGCGGCGTCATGACACCATTTGGCTCCGCGTCTACGACCCTATATTTGTTGTATCCCATAGGAGATGCCCGTTATATCAAATGCCTCCCAGATCTGGGGCGTATTTCAAGCTTTGCTGTGGGCGGAACGAGGTCATGATAAGGTCTGACCATGGCAGTTAGAAAAAATTTAGGTGGTAATTATGAAATTCAAGACAAAAAAAAAGGCCCTGACCATTATTAAATAATGGTCAGGGCCTTTATAAAAAATTAATTCGGCAGCGTCCTACTCTCCCACACAGCTGCCCGTG
>NZ_FWXY01000079.1 GCF_900176365.1 Desulfocicer vacuolatum DSM 3385
AGGCGGGATAAGGCGGCGGGGTTTGTTAAAAATGAGCGTTACAGTATTTTGTCACTCATTTGGGGGTTAGGCGTTATAGTATTTGCATCTTAGCATTCCTCCTTACTCAATGGCAAAAAGGAAAATTAAAAGGTGCTGGAATTAATACAATTGGACAACTTCATAAGAGTACTGAAAAGAACTTAATTGAAAAAATATATAATGTTGGACCTGCAAGAGCCCGATTGATGAAAAATGCTGCGGTAGCTGAGCTTCTTGAATATATATCAGGATAGATGTAACCAGTCGCTGGAGTGGGACCGGGCGTACTGCGTACTTTTTGCAGAAGCCCGTGGTTCAAGGAAATAAAAACTTATTGCTGAGTCTCCGGGTTAAATGCCCGGCCCCTCAGCTCAAGCGTTAGCCCTAAAACAAGCGTGTTCATTAAGGTTCGATCGTGGACATTTTCGATAATTCCATATAGATACTTTTGAAACGAAGTTGAAAAAAACAAGAAAAAAAAGAGCGCAACTCTCCCTAAGAAATATTTGTGTTCAGTGATGTCCGGTTAGGTTTTTGCAGACTTCTTTTTCTTTTTTTTGGTCCTTTTTTTGACAGCCCTATCGCCTGATAAAGGGTATCTGAGCTCATTTTGTATATCATTTCTCAGTTGGCGGATTCTTTTGATGGAAACTTTTTCATTGAATTTATCATGACAATATATGGCCATGAGTAGATATGAAATAAGCCCACCAAGGATTTGTACCATGACTCCATACTCACTGCGAGCAATTAAGTGATACACTTTGAGATGTTTTTTCCACCATTTGAAAAAAGACTCAATGTCCCACCTGAGCTTGTAGATTTTTGCCACTTGCTCGGCAGTCAGATCATGTCGATCAGTTGCCACGTAAAATGTTGAGCCTGCAATTTTATATCCAACGACTCGGACTGGTGTCTCTGATTGATTTACCCCTGGAGTTCCAAGTAGGACTTCTGCATCATAAAAAATATGAGTGTCCTCCGGCACAAAGTTCTGTTTGATGATAGTTCGCGTAGTTTTGATTTTGATTCGGCATACAAAATGTTTTCCCTCAGCCTGTAGCAAATCAAAATCTTTATGGGATT
>NZ_FWXY01000013.1 GCF_900176365.1 Desulfocicer vacuolatum DSM 3385
AATCCCATAAAGATTTTGATTTGCTACAGGCTGAGGGAAAACATTTTGTATGCCGAATCAAAATCAAAACTACGCGAACTATCATCAAACAGAACTTTGTGCCGGAGGACACTCATATTTTTTATGATGCAGAAGTCCTACTTGGAACTCCAGGGGTAAATCAATCAGAGACACCAGTCCGAGTCGTTGGATATAAAATTGCAGGCTCAACATTTTACGTGGCAACTGATCGACATGATCTGACTGCCGAGCAAGTGGCAAAAATCTACAAGCTCAGGTGGGACATTGAGTCTTTTTTCAAATGGTGGAAAAAACATCTCAAAGTGTATCACTTAATTGCTCGCAGTGAGTATGGAGTCATGGTACAAATCCTTGGTGGGCTTATTTCATATCTACTCATGGCCATATATTGTCATGATAAATTCAATGAAAAAGTTTCCATCAAAAGAATCCGCCAACTGAGAAATGATATACAAAATGAGCTCAGATACCCTTTATCAGGCGATAGGGCTGTCAAAAAAAGGACCAAAAAAAAGAAAAAGAAGTCTGCAAAAACCTAACCGGACATCACTGGCCCATGGCAGTTTTATATGAAATACTCCGCAAATCTGTGGAAAATTTCTATCTTTGTTGTGGGCGGAGCGGGATCAAAATACGGTCCGCCCGTGGCGGTTATATGAAAATCAGGCTTGTCCCATGAATTTTTTACTGATTCTGTCGTAGTGGAAACTTAAAAAATTTTTTTTAAGTTTTGCAGATTTTATGGGATCTTTCTGGGCCAGTGCTGCAATCAATGCCTCCATTTCCCTGGAGATAAAACGCACTTCCTCTTTCCAGGTTCCCTTATCCATGGTGACCACCCATAATCTCAGGGTCAGCTCATACAATGACTGGGCAATATTTTCCAACACACTGTTTCTGGACGCTGAATATAAAATTTTTCTGAATTGTGTGTCCAGTCGGACCAGTTTCTTTTTGTCTTTATTGTTCTCCAGATTGGCACACTTTTTTTGTATCTTTCTAAGCGCTGCAAGGTGCTTTTCGGTCATCTCTTCGGCGGCAAGTTTACCCAGGAGCCCTTCAATTTCTCCTCGCACCTGAAGTGCATTCATCATTTGCTGAAATTCCAGCTCAGTCACCATGGTTCCCATGCGTGGAAAAATTCGAACCAGATTTTCATTTTTAAGTTGATTGAGCACCTCACGAAGCGGGGTTCTGCTCACATTGAATTCTTTGCACAATGTACTTTCGTTGAGAATGAATCCCGGGGTATATTCCAGAAATAATATTCGTTCTTTGATGGTTTCATACATGTTTTGGTTCATTAAGAATATCCTTGATTTTTGTATGAAACCCTGACCGGACTGCTGCAATGATAAGAGTTTCAATCTTTATTTTGATTTTTCAGTATATAAATTAAAATTTCAGTGGTCAATAAATAAATACGACATTGAAATACTTGCGGTATGGAAAATTTTCATTGACACATTTTAAAAAAGCAGATACAAAATTTTATTATATACAATTCAGTTTTTAAGTTTTGGTTTGGTTTTTTGGCGTTTATTTTGTTTTGTCAGGGCTGTGCGATGTAAGGTGCTTCATCTCCGCAACGGGCGGATTTCGTTTTAACTTTTTTCGTAACCACTTACATTGATAAAAACGTTGGCTCAACCTTTCGTCGTGCATTGCCAATGAAGGAAATAATCATCATTATATCAAAACTGTATTTTTTATTGCCTATAATGTATCGCAATGGTTAGATAAACACCGATATGCTGCGATGAATTCCATCATAATTATATCACCGCCACGGGCGGATCTTTATTCTGACCTCGTTCCGCCCACAACAAAGCTTACATACGCTCGTGACCAGCGAAGTCTTTAATATAACGGGCCTCTCCCGGCGGATACAACAAATATAGGGTCGTAGACGCGGAGCCAAATGGTATTATACCGCCGCCCCCCCCCCCCCCCGATGGGCAATGGACCCGGACCGGAACTGTAGACGGCTCAATTGTCCGGTTCCTATTACCCATCGGGGAGGCGGCTCTGCTGAGGTTGCCCTGGAGGTTGCCTCTTCATATAATGGTCATGATGCGCTGCATCACAACAAATAATGAAAGTCTATTATAAAAACACCCAAATGGTTCTACCATTTTGTATGTGTCTGAAATTATGACATTTAAAATTGCTTTTTTATAAAAAAAAGTGGCCACACATTTTAATTTTTAATCTGACTATACGGTGGATCAACCCCTGGTCCTTTAATCTTATCACAATGCACGATTCAAGCATTGTGGCTTAATCTTTATATGGTGAATGGCTTTATACTATGGCAGAATTGGAATTAAGAAATATCACCGTAAAATTTGGTGGGCTGTCTGCCCTTTCTAATTTGAGTTTTTCCATTAATTCCGGGGAAGTGCTGGGGTTAATTGGACCTAACGGTGCAGGAAAAACAACAGTTTTTAACGTATTAACAGGTGTTTATCAGGCGACCAATGGCGATGTCTTGTTTCAGGGAGAAAGTATTCTGGGGCATCGTCCCTATGAAATATTTTCCAAGGGAGTGGCAAGAACTTTTCAGAATATTCGCCTTTTTGCCAATATGACAGCTGTGGAAAACACCATGGTTGCAAGGCATTGCCGTTCCAGACGGGGGATTGTCAGTGCGCTATTCAAAACCCGTTCCCAGCAGGAAGAAGAGCGATTTATTCGGGAAAAAGGGCAAGAAGCCCTTGATTTTATGGGGGTGGGCAAATTCGCAGACACTGTGGCGTCAAATTTGCCTTATGGGCTACAGAGACGACTTGAAATCGCCAGAGCCATCGCATCGGAACCCAAGGTGTTGCTTCTGGATGAACCTGCTGCCGGAATGAACCCTTCTGAAAGTTCAGAATTAATGAAGGATATTTCACGCATATCAGATCTTGGCATAGATATACTCCTTGTGGAGCATGACATGAAGGTGGTCATGGGGGTGTGCAATCGTATTGTTTGCGTTGATCATGGCGTTAAAATTGCTGAAGGGTCATCACAGGATATCCAGAATGATCCCAATGTGATTGAAGCGTACCTGGGGCAACCTGCCGCTGCCGATTAAACCCACTGCTGAGAAAAAATTAATTGCGCGTTATATGTTTTTAAGGGACTCAGGCCTTATTGATTTAACATTTAATACTCAACTTTCGGTGTTGGCATTTCGTGGTGGGGTCAGGCTTTCGTTATTGACATTATCGAGGCTTTTTTCGTTGGCAAAGGCCTTGGTCGATAACATCAATAACAAAAGCCTGACCCCGTCGGCACACTGAGCCCATCGGTACATTTAAAAATGCTGGCTTTGAAATGAAGCCCGAAAGTTGAGATTTAATAGTATCTGGTTATTCTCTTTCGTGAATGAGATCCTGAATAAACAGGCATTACCAATGTTATTGAAGCATCTTACCCATCAGCAAATTCGGTTGATAACCATAATTAAATTCAGAATTGCTGAAAGTTGAGTGAACAACTAAACCCTAAGGAGAATTAAGATGAGGAAAAAAAGCATTACACTGTTAATCATGGGATTGATGATTGTGCCTTTTCTGGTGACCATGGCTGCTGCCAAAACCCTTCACATCGGCTCCATGAGTCCTTTGACCGGTCCCTATGCCTCGGATGGTACGGATATTAAAAATGGGGTACTCACCGCCATTGAGGTGTTTGAAGAAGCAGGCGGAGTCCCCGGTTATGATAAAATTGAACTGCATGCCCAGGATACAGCATGCGATCCCAGGCAGGCCGTTGCCTCTGCCAACAAACTGATTAATCTGGAAGTGGCAGGTGTCATCGGTGCTTATTGCTCATCTTCAACTATTCCTGCATCCACCACACTGGATGAAGAAAGTATTCCCATGATCACCCCTGCTTCCACCAATGAAAAAGTGACAGACAGAGGCCTTGAATACATGTTCAGGATGTGCGGCAGGGATGATGATCAGGCACCGGCATCAGCAAAGTTCATGAAAGAGTCTCTTCAGGCCAAGTCCATTTTTATTGTGGATGATAAAACCACTTACTCCCAGGGCCTTGCTGACGGAGTTAAAAAAAGCTGTAACGAATTGGGTATTAAGGTTCTGGCCCATGAGCATGTGAATCAGGGAGATAAAGATTTCTCTGCCATTTTAACCATGGCAAAAACCGCAAATGCAGATGTGCTCTACATGTCTCTCCAGGGATTTTCCCCGGGTTCCATGATGGCCATCCAGGCCAAACGCCTGGGAGTGAAATCCCAGATCGTAACTCAGGATGCCATGTTTCAGCCCAAGTTCATGGAAGTTGCCAAAGATGCTGCCGAAGGCATTTACCTTACCTATGGTTTCACAGACCCCACCACCCCGGAATATAAAGCATTTGAAAAAAGATATGTTCCCAAATACGGGGCCATTGCCGCCTATGCCACCTATGCCTACGATTCTGCCACAGCACTGTTAAAAGCCATTAAAGCTGCCGGATCCACAGATCCTGCTAAAATAAAAGCAGAATTAATGAAAATGGAATTTGCCGGTGTTTCCAAACACGTAAAATTTAAAGCCAATGGTGATACCGGATCATCCTACATTGCATTTAAGATCATTGACGGCAAATTTGTTCCCTACTGGGATCCTGAAAAAGGATTGTTAAAGTAACGGATTTTCCATTGATATGTCCACCGGCAGTGCAGGGGTGGGCATATCCGGCACAATGATAGGATGCCGTCCCCGGAGATCTTTTTCTCACCGGAAAAGATTCTTCGGGGGGATTTTCAAGCTTTGTTGTGGATAAACCCGGGTGCAATACGAGGTCTGTCCGTGGCAGTTAGATGATAAAAAGTAAATACTATGGAATATTTTATTCAGCAATTGATCAACGGACTCACCCTGGGTGGTGTATATGCCCTGATTGCACTGGGTTACACCATGGTTTACGGTGTCATCCAGCTCATTAACTTTGCCCATGGTGAATTTTTTGCCGCAGGTGGCTACATGGGTGTCATTGTTTTGAGTTATTTTGCAGGTCTCGGTTACATGGAAACCCATCCTGTTTTTTGTCTCACTGCTTCCTTTGCCCTGTCCATGGCATTTTGTGCCTATCTGGCCATTGGTGTGGAAAAAATTGCTTACAAACCCCTGCGAAAAGAATCGCGTCTTGCTGCGTTGCTGTCAGCCCTTGGTATGTCAATTTTTTTATCCAACGGGCTCATGCTCACCCAGGGAGTATATGACAAGGCTTATCCCAGTGAGCTGTTCCAGGGGGGGCTCAGTTTTGGTCTGGTAACCGTCAGCTATCTGCAAATGCTCATTGTATGCCTCACCGGGGCGTTATTGGTGGGACTCAATATTCTGGTGTTTAAGACCAAAATCGGTATGGCCATGCGGGCCACGGCCCAGGACAAAACCATGTCTGCCCTGGTCTCCATCAGCAGTAACCGGATCATATCTCTTACCTTTGCCATTGGTGCCGGACTTGCGGCAGCGGCAGGTATCATGGTGGGGCTTTATTATGGTTCTGTGCGGTATGATATGGGGTTTGTGCCGGGTATTAAGGCCTTTGCCGCCGCCGTACTGGGGGGAATCGGTAATATCACCGGTGCCATGGTGGGGGGCCTGATCATCGGCATGGTGGAAATTTTTGGTGCCGGGTATCTTTCTGGAGAGTATAAGGATGTATTTGCATTTATTATTTTGATTGCGGTTCTCTATTTTAAACCGACTGGAATTATGGGCGAGAATATCGATGATACAAGAGTTTAAAAAAATCTGGAAACAGTATGCCATTGGCATGCTTTGGCTGCTGGGGCTCTTATGGCCTTTATTGGGAATACACCCGGACGGAACTCTTACCTTTCAAAAAACCTTCACCGTGTGGCTCTATATTCTGGCAGGAACCCTGGTGTGCCTGTTTGTTTATGTGGCCAACCAGGGGGGACAGCTTCGGTTCATCACAACCCCCGTTGACGGTGTTAAAAAGAGCATATCTCTTTTTGTGAAGCCCTTTCCCAGGTGGGTGTGGTTTGTTGTTATCTTTGTCCTGGCCGTTATTTATCCCCAGATCACCGGTCGGTATGCCACGGATGTGGCCATTAATGTGCTTCTTTATATCTGTCTGGGGCTGGGGCTTAACGTGGTGGTGGGCCTTGCCGGTATGCTGGATCTGGGCTATATCGCATTTTATGGTGTGGGAGCCTATACCTATGCGGTGCTCAACGTTACCTATGGTGTGGGATTCTGGTTCTGTCTGCCCCTGGCTGCTGTCTTTGCCACCATTGCCGGTTGTATTGTTGGATATCCCACTTTGAGGATGCGCGGGGATTATCTTGCCATCGTTACATTGGGATTTGGCGAAATTGTGCGCATTGTTCTCAACAACTGGATGGAATTGACCAATGGTCCCAACGGTATTCTGGGAGTTAAGCCGGTGTCCATTTTAATTCCGGTGTTTGAAAATGGATTCTCCTTTGAGATTTTCTGGGTGAAAAAACTCCAGTTTTTTTACTATTTTGCACTGGCTCTGGCTATTTTGGTTATTATTGGCGTACATCGGTTGAATTATTCCAGAATCGGCAGGGCCTGGGAATCCATCAGAGAGGATGAAACCGCAGCAGAACTCATGGGGGTTAACACTTTTATTTATAAACTGCTGGCCTATGCCATGGGCGCTTTTTTTGCCGGTCTTGCCGGTGCTTTTTTTGCCGCCAGAATGCGATTTGTCAGCCCGGAGAGCTTTACTTTCCTTGAATCTGCCATGGTGTTGTGCATGGTGGTGCTCGGTGGGATGGGTTCCATTCCCGGAATTATGCTGGGGGTGGTTGCTCTGATTGCACTTCCCGAGGTGCTGCGGGATTTTGAATCCTATCGAATGCTTATTTTTGGTGCCACCATGATTATAATGATGCTGTTCAGGCCCGCTGGACTGATCCCTGCCCAACGCGTTGGAAAAAGATCTGAAGAGAAGGAGTGATGCAAAATATGTCGGCTGAACCCATCCTTGAATTAAGAAATGTTCATTCCGGTTACGGAACCATTAAAGCGCTCAAAGGGGTATCACTTAAGGTATATCCGGGTGAGGTGGTTGCCATCATCGGTGCCAATGGTGCCGGTAAATCCACCACTCTTATGACCATATGCGGCATTATTGCAGCAGAAAAAGGGGAGGTGCTGTATGATGGCAAAAAGATTAATAAGGTTTCCCCGGAAAAGCTGCCCATAAAGGGGTTGTGCCAGGTACCCGAGGGGCGGCGTATATTTCCCCGGCTCTCTGTGGAAGAAAATTTGATCCTGGGGGCCTTTCACCGAAAAGACCAGGAAGGGATTAATAAGGACATTGAGTATATGTACTCACTTTTCCCCATTCTGGGGGAGCGATGTAAACAGCACGGGGGAACCCTTTCCGGTGGAGAACAGCAGATGCTTGCCATTGCAAGGGCATTGATGACCCAGCCCAAGGTTCTGCTGCTGGATGAACCCTCCCTGGGGCTTGCCCCCATCATTATTCAGCAGATTTTTGATATCATTAAAGATATCAATGAAAAAAACGGCACCACCATTTTGTTGGTGGAGCAAAATGCCAACCTGGCCCTCCAGGCTGCCACCCGGGGATATGTATTGGAAACCGGTGAAATTACCCTGGAAGATAAAGCCGATGCCCTTTTGCACAATCCGGAAATTCGAAAAGCCTATCTCGGGGAGTAGAATTATGGGTTAGGATTGAAATCGGTTGTTTTTTTGGAAATTTAAAGGTACTTTAGAACTTCATACGCAGTGATTGACCCAAAACCCATTGAGGTAATATGAAGTTCGAAAAGTATCACATATCAAGTGCCATTAAAGACAATCTTGCCGTCTTAGGATTTAAACGTCCCACAGATATTCAGTTTAAATCCATACCTGCCATTTTAAGGGGGGAAGATGTCCTGGCCATCGCCCAGACAGGCACCGGTAAAACAGCAGCCTTTGCCATTCCCATCATTGACGGTATTCATAAAAGAAAATCCAGTAAACGCTCCCTTGGAATAAAATGCATTGTAATGGTGCCCACCCGGGAGCTTGCATTGCAGATCGGAGATGTATTCAATGACATTGCCAGACATACAAAGGTAAAAGCCTTTGCTTTGTTTGGCGGTGTGGAGCAGGATGCCCAGATCAAAAAACTCCAGGACGGTATTGATATTCTCATTGCCACCCCGGGTCGCATGTTTGATCTCATCCATCAGGGATATATTCGCCTTTCAAACATCCAGACCCTGGTGCTGGACGAGGCGGATCACATGCTGGACCTGGGATTTATCCAGGATATCCGCTCTGTGAAAAAAATGCTCACCAAAAAACACCAGACCCTTTTCTTTTCCGCCACCATCAACAAAGAAATTAAAAAACTTGCCTATTCCCAGGTGAGAACCTCTGCCATTCGCATTGAAATTTCCCCGGAAGATCCTGTGTCAAAGAATGTCACCCATGGCGTGGTGTTTGTAGAGATGGATGACAAGCGATTTTTCCTTGCCGGTTTTATCAAACAGCATTCCCAGAGTCGAATCATTGTGTTTGTGAGAACCCGTGTCCGGGCAGAGCGGGTGGAAAAGGCCCTGGCCCGGGAGAACATTGTTTCCTGCAATATCCATGGGGGCCGGGAACAGGCCCTGCGCACCCAGGCCATGGACCGATTTAAAAAAGGTGAATTTAATGTTCTCATTGCAACGGATGTCTCTGCCCGGGGCATTGATGTGCCGGATGTGGATTATGTGATTAATTATGATATGCCTGAAAAAAATGAAAATTATGTCCATCGGGTGGGAAGAACCGGCCGGGGGGTGCAAAAGGGCACGGCACTTTCCTTTTGCAGTGAAGGGGAAAAACAACGCCTTACCGAAATAGAAGGATTTTTGCAGAAAAAAATTGAGGTATTTCATCTCACCCGAAGAGAGTATGAAACGGTGATTGAAAAGCCCCTGGAAACAATGGATATTCAAGAAATGATTGAAGAGAATGAATCATTTCTGAAAAATAAAAAGAAAAAAAGGAAAAATCGAAAATGATCAAAAAGATTGTTTTTATCATCATGGCGTTGCTCTTGACAGGGGTATTGTTCTTGGTGCCGGACACTAAGGCGGGGGATGGAAAAATCAATATTCGTTTCAGCACTTGGCATGTACCTGCAGGTGCTGATGTGCAGAAGTTGTGGATACCCATGCTCGAAGAGATGAAAAAAAGAAGTGACGGCCGCATTACTTACACCATGTACGCAGGGGGGGCACTGGGCAAAGGACCCCAACATTATGATATTGTAAAAACAGGGCTGTCTGACATGGGGTATGCCACCCTGAGCTGGACCCCGGGTCGCTTTCCTTTAACTGACGTGCTCTCTTCCCCCATTGTGTGCCCGGCAAAATGGAAAGGGGTGGAAGCAGGCATGGCCATGCATGATAAACTGCTGCACAGTGAGTTCAAGGATGTGAAAGTGCTTCACATTAATAATTGTGTCATGGCCCATCTGTGGACCACCCGAAAGGTGACAAGCCTTGAAGATTTAAAGGGTATGAAAATAAGAAGTCCCGGGGGGCTGCAGACCAAAGCCATTGAAGCCCTGGGTGCCACCCCCATATTCATGCCGTTGGGGGATGTGTATCTTTCCATGGAGACCGGTGTCATTGACGGGGTGGTCACCTGTCCTGCCCTTGTTAAGGCATTTAAACTTTATGAAGTGGCAGAATTCGGGGTTCCCACCTCCTTTGGATGTGTGTCTGAAGGTCTTTTTGTGAATAAACGATTCTGGAAAAGGGTGCCTGATGATTTAAAGGAGATCATTGAAGATGTGGGCCGCAACGCCTATGCCGTTGCCGGTATCTTTGATGAGCACTGGTATGAAAATACCATGTCCGGATTTAAAGAAAAAATCAATATTGTTCCTTTAACCCCGGAAGAGCAGAAAGTGTGGGATGCAAAACTCAGTGCCATGCTGTCAAACTGGGCATCGGAACTGGAAACAAAGGGACTGCCTGCAAAAAAAGCGTTGACCATGTTTAAGGATGAACTTGAAAAGGTGGATGTTCATTTTGATGCCTGCCCCTACTGATTTCGGCCTGGAATTATTTCTGTCCAGGTGTAAAACCGTCACCCGTCAGCTGAATCGCTGGGCCTTGGCACTTGGCATGGGATGGGTTCTGGTCATGATGTGCCTGACCACTCTGGATGTGGCCGGTCGTCATTTCATGTCGTCCCCTGTTCCCGGGACCATTGAGCTCAGTGAGTTCATGCTGGCCGTTTTTGGCATCCTTGGCATTGCATATACCCATGAAAGTGGTGCCAATGTTCGAGTGACCCTGCTCATTGATAAGCTTCCCCGGCGCATTGTTTTATTTTTAACGGCCTTTACTGATTTTTTGGCCTTTCAGATTATTTCCATGCTGGCATGGTATGCCGGGGTCATGGTGCTGGAGGAGTTCCACAGCGGCACCACCACAGACACCCTGGCCATTCCTGTGTATCCCTTGTATGTATTGCTATGTGCGGGGGCTTTTCTGCTGGCCCTGGAAATTATGGTGGACATGATTGTTTCTTTTGTCAGTGCTGTCAGGGGAAAAGAGATAACGCTTCAATGATGTTGTGATGGTTCATCTCCCGGATCACAGATTTTGGGAGGGAACTTTTCGCTTAAAAATAAAAGGGTAAGTTTAAGCTGGAATGGATCCTCAGACCGTTGGATTGATTGGAATTGTTGTATTGTTTTGTTTGTTGCTTCTGGGCATGCCCATTGGGTTTTCCCTGGCCTTTGTGGGTTTTTGGGGGATCAGTTTTTTAACGGATATTTCCGTTGCCCTGCCTGCCATGGTAAGATCTTTTTTTGGCACTTTTACCACATACTCATTCACCGTGATTCCTTTGTTTGTGATCATGGGGGAACTTGCCACGGTGTCCGGTCTGAGCCGGGGAATCTATGATGTGGCTGACAAGTGGCTTCGAAGATTGCCCGGAGGACTTGCCATTGCCACCATTGGTGCCTGTTCCGGGTTTGCTGCGATCTGCGGATCATCTGTGGCCACGGCCGCCACCCTGGGACGGGTGGCCCTTCCTGAAATGAAAAAATATAATTACGACATACACCTTGCCACGGGAAGTGTGGCTGCCGGGGGAACCCTTGGGTTTTTAATTCCCCCCAGCATCGGGTTTGTGGTGTATGGTATCTTAACGGAACAATCCATTGGAAAACTTCTTATTTCAGGGGTTGTGCCGGGGTTTCTTCTGGCCTTGACCTATGTTGCCATCATTGTTGTCTGGGTTGGCGTCTCTCCGGCAGCGGCCCCCAAAAATTCCCAAGGTGTTTTGTTCCGGGATAAAATGGCCTCACTTTTAAAGGTGTGGGAGCTGATTGTGGTTTTTTTTCTTGTCATGGGGGGCATTTATCTTGGGATGTTTACCCCCACCGAAGCCGGTGCCCTGGGGGCCTTTTTTCTATTTGTGGTGACCCTGCTCCGAAGAAAATTGACATGGAAATCCCTTGTGACTGCCATGACCACCACCACAAAAGTGTCTGTGATGATTTTCATGATCCTTGCCGGTGCCTATGTCTTTACCTATTTCATGGCCCTGACCATGATCCCCATGGATCTTTCCGTGTGGCTTTCAAATATCTCTTTGTCCCGTTATTTAATTTTAACCATTATTTTGTTGATCTATCTGTTACTTGGGTGTTTTTTGGATGCCACTGCCATGATGGTGCTTACCCTGCCGGTGATTTTTCCCACCATCGTGGCCCTGGGGTTTAATCCCATCTGGTTTGGTGTGATATCGGTTCTCATGATGGAGGCAGGTTTGATCACCCCTCCACTGGGATTGAATATATTTGTAATCGCCGGGGTGGCAGATGTTCCCATGGAGGTTGTTTTTAAAGGGACTGTTCCCTTTCTCCTGGCCATTGCAGTGGTGGTGACGCTGGTTACTGTTTTTCCTCCCATTGCATTGTTTTTATCCGGCATTATGGGGTGAGAAAGACAGGGGCAAGGCGTGTTCTATGGCCTTCCCCCCCAATGACCTGCCATCTGTTTTTCAAAATTTTTTTAAGATTTGTTCCGGGTGGACAAGGTCAGAATACGCTCCATCCGTGGCGGTTATAAACTCGTTTTATCTGTTGTCATAAAGTTACGTTCATGATTTTGAGTTCTGAATCCGAAAATTGAATATCTATTTTTTTAATATTCCTCGAACTAAGGAGCTTTTCATGCCAAACACCAGCTATTGGGCGGATGATATTGTCACAAAAAAAAGAACCGTTGAACAGGCCATCGGGATGATCAAATCAGGGCACCGGGTATTCATCGGTTCATACTGTGGAGAGCCCCAGGCCCTTGTCAAAGGCCTTGCCGATGCCCATCGACGACTCACCGATGTGGATATCATTCGGCTCATGTCCCGGGAGATTACCCCCCTTACCCGCATTGCCGATGAAACACTGGATAAGAACATGAATATCCGTTCCATTTATCTGGGATCTGCCAAGTGCGAGGCATTGGCACAAAATAAGCGTTTTTATACCCCGGTGAACATGGCGGCCATACCGGAACTTTTTTCCAGCCGTAGAATCCCCATTGATGTGGCATTGATCCAGGTAAGTCGTCCGGATGATTTTGGATGGATGAGTCTTGGGGTGTCCGTGGATGTCACCCTGGCTGCGGCCATGGCAGCCGATGTGGTCATTGTCCAGGTGAACGCCAAAATGCCCATGGTATTGGGTGAAAGTTTTATTCATGTCAATGATGTGGATGCCATCGTGCCCTACGACGAAGATCTCATGGCAGTCTCTTCCTCACCCCCTTCTGAGGTGGCATTGAGCATTGGCCAGAACATTGCCCGGCTCATTGAAGACGGCTCCACATTGCAGATTGGCCTTGATGCCGCCTCCCAGGCAACCACCCAGGCCCTTTCCAATAAAAAAGATCTGGGAATTCATTCCCAGTTTCTCACCGATGATATCATGCATCTTTATGCCATGGGGGTGGTGAACAACCATAAAAAAGGATACAAAAACGGCAAACTTGTGGCCAGCTGCTCCGTGGGAAGCCATGCGCTTTATGAATTTCTTCATCTCAACCCTGCCGTTGAGTTCATGTCATCGGAGGATGTTAATGATATTGAGGTGATTGCAAGGCATAATAAAATGGTTTCAATGAATGTGGCCGTGGGGGTGGATCTGGCAGGCCAGGTGAGCTGTGAAGCCCAGGAACATACCCATTTTGCCGGGGTGTCCGGTATTTCTGATTTTATCCGGGGGGCCAACCGGTCCAAGGGGGGTAAATCCATTATCATGGTCAACTCCACCACAGATGACGGCAGTGAAAGCCGCATTGTTCCCTTTATGAATAATACGGTGATCACCGTTCCCAGGGAGGATGTCAGATATGTGGTAACAGAGTATGGGGCTGTGAATCTTTTTGGAAAAAGCACCCAGGAAAGAGCCCTGGCACTTATCAGCATTGCCCATCCGAAATTCCGGGATGATTTGTTAAACAGCGCAAAAGAGCTTGGCATGATTGGGCAGGATCGGCACCTTGGTGAGTCTGTGTACGGTATCTATCCGGTTAAGCTTGAAGAGGTATTGACCATCAAAGATCACTCTGTGACCTTTCGGCCGGCAAAACTGGTGGATGAAAGAAGAATCCAGGAGCACTTTTATCATCTTGATAAAAAAGATGTGGTCTCCCGGTTTTTCAATGAAAGGACCCATTTTTTAAGGGATGATGTGGAGGTGATGAGCCACATTGATTACAAGCGAAACCTCACCATCATTGCCCTGGTGGGGGAGGCCGGTTTTGATACGGTTGTGGGTATTGGCAGTTATTATCTGGAACCTTCCACCAACATGGCAGAGGTGGCGTTTTCCGTGAGCAAAGATCACCAGAGCATGGGGCTTGGCCGCATTTTAATTCGAAAACTTGCCGAGGCCGCCCGGGATCTTGGCATAAAAGGGCTTTTTGCCGTCACCTCTCCCGGAAATACCAAAATGGTGAAATTATTTAAAACTTTGCCCTACAAAGTTACTTCTGAACTGGATGAGGATATTTTGCTGCAATGTCTTTTTGAGTGATCTGTTTGATTATTAAATCCTTAATGTATTCCATGGGGTTGGTCTTGATGTGGCCGTTTGTCATAACCGGCGAACCGACGGGCTCATAATAAAATCCGCCCGTGGCGGTTTATAACGGTCATGTTCTGACGAAAACAACGAATATAAAAAATGGTATCATGCCGCCCCCCCCGACGGTGAATGCTCCCGGCCGGAACCGCATACGGCTCAATTGTCCGATTCGGGGGTGATCATAAGCTGGGGCACTATACGTGAGATTAAATTTTATTAGCCATAAGATGCTGCAATTAAAGGTGTTATTTTTTTATCGTTAAGGCTTTTTTGCAAAATGGCCCACGTTATGACCAAGCCCAATAATGTAAAATGGTGTACAATGGATTTTAAAAAAGAGATGCCGGAAATAATAACTGTTGGCACCCCTGGAAAGAAATCATGATTCATGTCAGCCAGAAAAAATTGGATAAATCCTATCGCCACCTGAGACAGGAGTGTGAAAAGAATACTCCCGGCTCAAATGCTAAACTATTATTGTTTATCTATGCCATTGAGTCCGGTGTAAAAGCTCTATTGCTAAAAAAAAAGCATATAACTGACACATATAAACTCTCAAAAGATAAAGAGGAGTCAGAAAATTTAACCCATAATCTGAGGATGCTTTTAATTAATGCCTCTTATCCTGGTCCCAGACCGCTTCCTGAAAATTTTAAATTTCTAAACCGATCCCGGAAACCTGAAACTGTATCACTGGCAGATTTGCACCAAGCCCTGAGATACGGGGGAACCTTTGTCGATTCCATTGACAAAGAAACACTCAACGCCAAATTACAAAAAATAGATTCCTGGTTGCAGGAGGAGTTGGAATCATGAAATATATCAGCTGGCTGGATATTAAGAATAAAATCAGAAAAGAAACCGATAACTTCAGAATTTTGCCCCAAGGGATTAAAAATCTTCATTTTTATCCGGATGAAATTATCGTTGAACAGAAAGAAGAAAATGCTGATACCGTAAAGGCGGCCTTTGAAAAATGGTTTCCAAATCCGGACACTTATGCTGCTGAAGATCAAAGAATCTATCTGGATATTGCCCGTTCAAGTATGGAGATTTCCATTGAAACGAATTCTGAAGGCCGTATGGGGCTTGCAGAAAGACCAAGATTTGATCAACTTTATTTTTCAAAGGTGTTTCTTTCCGATGATGCATTAAAGCAAACTCCTAAACCTCGGCATAAAATCATTGCATTCCATTCCTTTAAAGGCGGCGTGGGAAGAACGCTTCACCTTGCGGCAATGATCAAATCCCTGAGCGATGTAGTTAAAAAAAAAGGAATGGAAAAAAAGGTGTTGATCATTGACGGGGATCTTGAAGCACCGGGCATTACCTTCTGGGAAAAAAATAAAGTCGGTGGAACTGCCAACATTGGATTTACACAGTTTCTGGATGCTGTCCAATATGCTGACCCGGATACCGATTACACCATGGAGGCCATAACCCAGTATTTTGCCGAAGAAATTCAACGGTTCGAGCAGGTTGTTGAAACTACCAAACTATATGTTTTGCCGGCGTTCAGCGACCCTGCGGACCTGTTCCATATCAACGTCAAGCCCGAACATCTTTCACACCATGACCGCCCATGGAAACTCAGGGAGTGCATTGACAGGCTTGCCGGCGAGATCAATGCCGATTATGTGTTCATTGACCTGCGTGCCGGAATCAGTGAACTGAGTGCACCCTTTCTTCTTGATCCGTATATTGACCGTTTTCTTGTCACAACATTATCGGAACAGTCCATTTCAGGAACGGAACTCATTTTGAAAGAAATGGCAAAAATAAATATGACGGAAAATAAAGTTAAAAAAACATTGCTACCTGAAATTCTTATTTCCATGGTATCGCCGGATCAGGATGATAAACGTTTAATAGAGGCCAAAGCCCGGTTTGACAAAACGATTTTCGGTATTGAAAATGCGGCTGGAACCGATCCGGATACGGAAGGGGAGTTATTATCAGATCCAATTGCAATAAAGCAAACCCCATTCAAGAGTGAATTGCTCGGAGTTAGATCATGGGAAGATGTCTGGCAGAACGGCGGTTCTTTAATTCAAACATTTACGGATTATTTTGAAGGCCTTGAAGAATCTGAGGATGAGGACAGCTTGCCTGGTGGCGGGGATCATGATGAGCAGTTGAAAAAATTGAAAGATTTTTGCTCAAACCATGTTTTTGCTGAAAATGTTCAATCGGGCAGTTTTTTAAAAACCGGTTTTTTTAAAGAGTTCCCAAGGCAATATTTTCGGACCCTGCCTTTGGTCGTGTCTCTGGGCACGAAAGGTGCCGGAAAAACTTTCCATTTTATGCGCATGACACAGTTAATGGCCTATAAAAAATTTTGCGACAGCATTGAACCCGATAAGGTTGAGATCAACGCAGATTTTTTTCCAATATTGCGATCCAGTGAAATTGATGGGGAATCCGATATTATACAGCAACTGAAATCAGGCCTGCCCTTGTTTGACGCCTTTGATTATGATGACTTTACAACAAGCATAGAACGGTTTCGGGATGAGGAACATTCTGAATCTGAGTGGAAAGATTTCTGGGGAAAAAAGATCATTCAGGCAGTATCCGGGAACAATGATAATATAACGAGCTTCAGACAACTGAATGAGACCTTGAAAGATAAGCCTCTTGTTCTCCTCATTGACGGATTGGAGAATTTTTTTCCGGATATTCATTCAAGTGAAAAACAGCAAAATGCCATTTCCGCATTGCTCAATATTCCAGGCCGGCTCAGCGAAATACGGGAGCGTCATATGGGCTTGATCATTTTCCTGCGTCAGGATTATCTTGACAGTGCCAAAAGACAGAACAGCGGTCAGCTTGAAAAGAAATATGAAAATTATAAGCTTTTATGGGATGAAACCGCTTTTTTACGTCTGGTGTTCTGGCTTGCTATAACTTCAGGAGCCCTTGAAACAGAGAGGGCGCTGGACCCGTCTGCCATGGGCAAAGAACAGTTGAACCGGCAACTGAAAAAACTCTGGGGTCTCAAACTGGGGCAGGACAAGTCCAAAGAAGCTTATACCATTAACTGGGTATATGGGGCTTTATCCGATTTTAAAGGGTACCTCCAGGCCAGGGATGTGGTTCGTTTTCTTGCAGAAGCAGCAAAAGAATCTGAAATACTTGCAACGGGCCAATGGAAAGGTCGATTGCTTCCCCCTGCTGCAATACGAAAGGCCATCAATGGGTGCAGTACGGATCGTGTTAAAGAATTGAAACAAGAATCAAAAGTGTTCCGGAAGTGGACCGAGTCTCTGGAATCCCAAAAAGAGGAGCTTGTCATTCCTTTTTCTAAATCATTGCTCCCTGAGGACAGCAGAGAATTGAAAAAGCTGGGTGTTGTTTACGAAGATATCAGTGATTCCGGTGAGGAATTTCGGTTTTATATTCCCGAGATTTACCGCCTTGGCCTGGGATTTAAATTTAAAAGCGGGGCTCGGCCCAAAGTATTGAGCATTAAACGCAAGGCAGTGGGAAAAGGCCTACTTTCATAGAATTTCATTTTATTTGTTGTGAAAAATGAATTTAAAACTTATATTATTAGGTTTTAGCACTATTAAAAACTAATATTATGGTGTTTAAAATGAAAAGACAATTACCTTTGCCGGTCCGGTCAGGGTTAAAAAAATTGGGGGATGATATCAGGAGAGCCCGCTTAAGAAGAGGCCTTAAAATGAGCGTTTTGGCGGACAGGGCCGGCATCAGTCTTGAGACATTGTCCAAAATTCAAAAGGGACATCCCGGGGTCGGAATGGGTAAATATGCGGCTGTTATTTTCGGATTGGGTCTTGGGGTGGAGTGGATGAAATTGGCATCCATTGAAAATGATACCATGGGCCGTATGCTGGACGATGAAAATATGCCCAAAAGAGTCCGGGATAAAAAAAGAAGTACCTGATGTCAAAAACAATTTTGGTCCATATTGATTTAAATGGTCTGATCCACCATGAAAAGCAGCAATAAAGAGTCGAGATATCCGAATTGTTGTGGCCACTGATGCTGCTTGTGAAGGATTGAATCTTCAAACCCTTGGTACCTTGATTAATATCGATCTGCCCTGGAATCCATCCCGGCTTGAACAGCGTCTGGGGAGAATTAAACGGTTTGGTTAGGCCAGAAAATTTGTGGATATGGTAAACTTGGTTTATAGCGGCACCCAGGACGAAAAAATTTATAATGTCCTTTCCGAACGTTTAAAAGATACCTACGACATTTTTGGGAGTATTCCAGACACCATAGACGACGATTGGATAGATGAGGAAGAAAAGTTAAAAGAAAGAATGGATGCGTATATGCACGAAAGAAGAAAAGCTCAGAATGCTTTTTCCATAAAATATCAATCGAGCCTTAATCCCGAAACCCATCTCTGGGAACGATGTGCAAAAGTCCTTTCCCGCAGGGATATTATAAACAAGCTCAGCCAACCATGGTGATTTAACAGCACAAACAAAAAAAGAGTTGCACCCTTTAAGGATGACAACTCTTTTTTTGTGGTGCCCAGGAACAGAATCGAACTGCTGACACGGGGATTTTCAGTCCCCTGCTCTACCGACTGAGCTACCTGGGCCCGTCAAAAACAATGACGTTATAGTTGAATGGCCCCTATGTGTCAAGGGCTTTTTTGCCAAGATCTCCAAAATAGTGCTGCACAAGGGCACAGGCCGTCAAAGAAGCGGTTTCGGCCCGCAGTATTCTGGAACCAAGGGAAAAGGCTGAAAAACCGGCAGCCCTGGCCGCTTCAATTTCAGATTCCGGGAATCCACCCTCGGGGCCGATGAGCACCATGATTTTTTTGGGGGGAGACGTTTTGGAAATAGCAATGTTGCCAAAGGGAACAGATTCCTTTTCCCAAAAGGCAATTTTTTCATCATGGTCTTGGCTCATACCAAGCAGAGCATCAAAGGAGACAGGGGGGGCAATAAGGGGCAATTGGCTTCTTTTGCATTGTTTCATGGCTTCCCTGGAGATTCTTTGCCACCTTTCCACCCGGGCTGAAAGCTTTTTGGGATCCGGCCGGGGGATGGAGCGGTGGGCAAAAAAGGGAATCCATTGGGTAATACCAAGCTCTGTGAGATGGCGGATAATCATATCCATTTTTTTATCCTTGAGCATTCCCTGGGCCACGGTGATGGACACAGGGGATTCCCCCCGGGAAATTGTCCGGGATAAGAGGGACAGTTCAACTTTCCCGGCATCCATGGATACAATGCAGGCTTCCCAGCAGGTGCCGTCCCCATGGACAAGTTCCACACGGTCTCCAATGTTTTGCCGAAGGACCTGGGTCAGGTGTCTGGCATCCTGTCCTTCTATGAAAGCGGTGTTTTGTGAGATATTTTGCCGGGGGATGTAAAATCGATGCATGGGCTTTCCTTTTAACCTGATTTGGGGGCAACAACCCAGGTGATAGCCTGGGTGGGCTTTGCCCCGGGGTGTGCCTTTGCATTGTCCGGTTGATTCAGGTTCACTGACAGGACTTGACACAAAAACGCGCCTTTGATATTTCTATTATGTTTTGGAGTGAACAATAATTTTAAAATGAGCTGGTGTCAACAGCTTGTCAGGAGTTTTCATGGTAAATCCGGAAGACCTGAAATTGGATGATGTTCAAGATTTTGACCCTGATGGGGAAATCATTGAATTGACCCAGATTGTTGACGAAGACGAATCTCTTGATGATGTCATTGAATTGACTGAGCCCATTCAGGACGATGACCCATCAGCACCTGTCATTGAGAAAACCGTTACCGGTGATGAAGCGGTTTCCCATGAACAGGTTTGCCGGGCACTGGAAAAAATCATTGAGGAAAAATATGGCCATCGCATGGATGCGCTGTTTTCCGAGGTGATTGAAAAAGTGGTGACAAAAGAGATGGATGCCATTAAAAATAGTTTATTAAAGGTCCTTACAGAAAAAACAATCCCCCTGGGCTGAAGACCCAGGAGGTTAAGGCCCCTTGTAAGGAGTACTTTTTTTAAAATACACGGGTTGAAAAAAATATGCCGTACCCGGCAGTTCATTCCTTGGGCAATGGGGTTCATGGGCTTTTTTGCCGTTTTTTTACAGGGCCGTATTTTGACCTTGATCTGTGCGCAAAGATGGAAACTCCCCACGGATGTGGGGTACGTTTCCCATAAAGCGTTTTGCCGGCGGGTTTGTATATTGATGCGGTACATGGCGTGATGAAATGGATTTTGAGGGGGACTCTATGTATCCCCTTTTTTTATTAATACGTTTTTAGGAGTTAGTGTATGAGTTCTGATTCTCTTGACAAAGGATATGATCCTTCTGGAATTGAGGAAAAATGGTATAAATACTGGGTGGACAACGGTTTTTTTAAAGCCAATGAAGAAAGTGATCAAAAGCCCTATGCCATTGTGATCCCCCCTCCGAATATTACAGGTGTGCTTCACATGGGTCATGCCCTGAACAATACCGTACAGGATATCATGTGCCGTCACAGACGACTTTGTGGAGATAATGTCCTGTGGATGCCGGGGACAGACCATGCCGGTATTGCCACCCAGAATATTGTGGAGAAGAATCTGGCAAAAAAAGGGGTGACCCGGGATCAGCTCAAGAGAGAAGAATTCATTGACGAGGTGTGGAAGTGGAAGGAGCATTCCGGCGGTGCCATCATCAATCAGCTGAAACGTCTGGGGGCGTCCTGTGACTGGGATCGTGAGCGATTCACCATGGACGAGGGCCTGTCCGATGCCGTGAGAAAAGTTTTTGTAAGGCTGTACAAGGAAGAACTCATCTACCAGGGCCTTTATATCATCAACTGGTGTCCTCGGTGTAAAACCGCTTTGTCCGACCTTGAAGTGGATCATGAAGAGCAGGACAGCTTTCTTTATCACATCCGCTATCCCTTTGAAAGTGGTGAAGGTGGGCTTGTGGTGGCCACCACCCGGCCGGAAACCATGTTCGGGGATACGGCAGTGGCTCTTAATCCCAATGATCAACGCTATCAGGATCTCACAGAAACCCATGTGTGTCTGCCCCTCACAGACCGTAAGATTCCCATTATCCGGGATGACTATGTGGACACAGAATTTGGCACCGGTGCCCTGAAAGTGACCCCGGCCCATGATCCCAATGACTTTCATCTGGGCAATCGCCATAATCTGGAAAGTATTAAAGTCATTGACGATGACGGTATCATGACCGACGGGGCAGGGCGGTTTAACGGCCAGGAACGATTTGAGTGCCGTAAACAAGCCCTTGAGGCCCTGGAAGCCGAAGGGTTTCTGGTGAAAAAAGAGCCCCTTAAGAATTCCGTGGGCCATTGTTATCGTTGTAAAACCGTGGTGGAGCCGTCCCTTTCCAAGCAATGGTTTGTAAAGGTGGGACCCTTGGCCAAGGAGGCGGCAGATGCCGTAAGGGAGGGAAAAACCCGTATCATCCCTGAAAATTGGTCCAAAACTTATTTTGAGTGGATGGACAATATCCAGGACTGGTGCATCTCCCGGCAGATCTGGTGGGGACACCGCATTCCGGTGTGGACATGTAAGGATTGTGGTAAAATCATGGTGGAAGAAGTTGATCCCACCGCCTGTGACAGCTGCGGTTCCAAAGAGCTTGTCCAGGAAACCGATGTGCTGGACACCTGGTTCAGCAGTGCCCTGTGGCCCTTTTCCACCATGGGATGGCCTGAACAGACTCAGCTTTTAAAGACCTTTTATCCCACCAATGCCCTGGTCACCGGATTTGATATCCTCTTTTTCTGGGTGGCCCGGATGATGATGATGGGCATTCATTTCATGGATGAAGTCCCCTTTAAAGATGTTTATATCCATGCATTGGTCCGGGATGAGCATGGCAAAAAAATGAGTAAATCCAAGGGCAATGTGATTGATCCGTTAAAGGTGATTGACCAGTATGGTGCCGATGCCTTCAGGTTCACTCTGGCCGCCTTTGCTGCCCAGGGGCGGGATGTGAAAATGTCCGAGGACCGGGTGGAGGGATATCGCAATTTTGTGAACAAATTGTGGAATGCGGCCCGGTTTACCCTGATGCACCTTGAAAAAGGTCCCGGTGAAATGGATGTCTCCCTTTTGTCTCTGCCTGAAAAATGGATATTGTCACGATCCAAGGCCACGGCAGATGCCGTACACCAGAGCATTGAAACCTTTAAGTTCAATGAAGCGGCAAGTGCGGCCTATCAGTTCACCTGGCATGAGTTCTGTGACTGGTATGTGGAGGCTGCCAAACCGGCCCTCTACGGCAAGGAAGGCGAAAAACGATGCCGGGTGGTAAGAGCGGTTATTTCTGAAGTGTTGGAAAACACATTGGTTATGCTTCACCCCTTTATGCCCTTTGTCACCGAAGAAATCTGGGAAAAACTTCCCACCACATCCGGTTCTGTCATGTCTGCCCGGTTCCCCGGGATTGAGGACAATGAACTTCTGGTAAGAGATGAAGCTGTGGAAGGCGACATGGAGCATGTCTTTGGTGTGATTTCTGGCATCAGGAACATTCGAAGCACCATGAATATTCCACCATCCATGCAGCTGGGTGTGAGCATGCAGACCATGGATGCCCGTGAACGTCGCATCATTGAAGAGAACCATGCCATGATCGAAAATCTGGCACGGCTTGATTCCCTTGAAGTTACAGAACCGGGAGAGGCCCCACCCTCATCTGCCACCGCCGTGGTGAACGGAACATCCATCTATGTTTCCCTCATGGGGGTCATTGATTTTGACAAAGAAGCAGCCCGTCTGGACAAAGAGATTGCCAAAGTAACCAAGGAGCTTGTTGCTGTTTCCAAACGCCTGAACAATGAGAGCTTTCTTGAAAAAGCCCCGGAAGATGTGGTGGAAAAGGTCAAGGGAATTCAGCAGGGTCTGGAAGAAAAGAACGACAAACTCAGGGAAAATCTGGATCGAATTAATAAAATAGCCGGATAAACGGTGGGATAGGTTCTGCCCCCCCCGGAGCTGGGGTTTCCAGGGCTTTTAACACCAATGTCAGGCAGTTTAAATATCACAAGGCGGTCGGGGATGTTAACTTATTCCCGGCCGCCTTTTTGATATAACTGCCACGGGCAGACCGTATTCTGACCCGGTTCTGCCCACAACAAAGCTTGAAATACCCCTCTGATTTGCGGAGTATTTCATATAACCGCCACGGGCAGACCGTATTCTGATCCGGCTCCGCCCACAACAAAGTTTGAAATACCCCCCGGTTTGTGGAGTATTTCATATAAAATTGCCCATTTGAGTTCCCGGGGGATCTGCATCCTTCTTGACACCAATTAACGCACCTGTTAAAAATGAACCAAGATGTAAAATCAGTGCCACAGAATCCATTAATATTTTGTTTTGTATGATCTTCCGGTGTCAATATCTTGTTGATGCAAACCCCCAATAATATCAATGTTTTATTTGAGGTTAACTTGTCTGTAAAGATAGAAAATATTAGAAATTTCAGTATTATTGCCCACATTGACCATGGTAAATCCACCCTGTCTGATAGATTGATTCAGCTGGCAGAAATTGTGTCAGACCGAGACTTTAAAGACCAGATGCTCGATTCCATGGACATTGAACGGGAACGGGGGATCACCATTAAAAGCCAGACGGTGACCTTGCCTTACACCGCAGCGGATGGTGAAACCTATCTGTTGAACCTTATTGACACCCCGGGGCATGTGGATTTTTCCTATGAGGTTTCCCGGGCCCTGGCCTCCTGTGAAGGGGCCTTCCTGCTGGTGGATGCCAGCCAGGGGGTGGAGGCCCAGACCCTGGCCAATATCTACCTTGCCATGGAGCATGATTTGGAGATTGTGCCGGTGATCAATAAAATTGATCTGCCTTCGGCTGAAATTGAGTGGGCCAAGGATCAAATTGATGAAGATTTAGGCCTTGACGGGGACTCAGCTCTCCAGGTTTCTGCCAAAACAGGGCAGGGCGTGGAAGCGGTGTTTGAGGCTGCCGTAAATTTAATGCCCTCCCCTGAAGGGGACAGTAATGCCCCTTTGCAGGCATTGATATTTGATTCCCACTACGACCCCTACCGCGGTACCATTGTCCATGTTCGTATTTTCCACGGTACCATCAAAAAAGGGGATAAAATAAGCTTTTTATCCAACAACTCCCAGTATAAAGTGGAGGAGGTGGGGCTGTTTCAAATTGTGAGAAAACCCATGGATAAACTTGAAGCCGGGCAGGTGGGATATATCATTGCCGGTATCAAGACCATCCGAGATGTGAGCTGCGGCGATACCGTCACCCTTGCGGAAAACCCCTGTGTCCAGCCCATGCCCGGATTCAGAGAACCCAATCCCGTGGTTTTTTCATCCATGTATCCTGTGGCTTCCGATGATTATGCGGAACTCACCGAGGCCCTGGAAAAATTAAAGCTCAATGATGCCTCTTTGATATTTGAAAAAGATGCTTCTGCTGCCTTGGGATTTGGTTACCGGTGCGGTTTTCTGGGGCTGCTTCACCTGGAAGTGGTCCAGGAGAGGCTGGAACGGGAGTATGATATATCTTTGATCCTTACCTCACCGTCGGTGCAGTATGAGATCACCCGCAGTGACGGCACCGTTGAAATCATTGATAATCCGGCCCTTTATCCCGATCCCATGGAAATAGAGAAGACCCGGGAGCCTTTTATCAAGGCCGCCATTATTATTCCGGACAGATACATGGGAGCAGTGATGCAGGTGTGTTTGGAACATCGTGGGGTAAGTACCAATTATCAATATCTCACCAGCAACCGCATTGAGATGAAATTTGATCTTCCCCTGGCCGAGGTGGTGTATGAATTTTATGACCGCCTGAAAAGTGTCACCCAGGGATACGGCTCCTTTGACTATGAAATTGCAGGATACCAGGAGACTGATCTTGTAAAATTGGATTTTCTGGTCAATGGGGAACGTGTGGATGCCCTGTCCCAGCTGGTGCACCGGGACAAGGCTGTGGACCGTGCCAGAAATGCCTGTAAACAGCTCAGGGAGGAGATTCCCCGTCAGATGTTTAAAATTGCCATCCAAGGGGCCATCGGAGGAAAAATTATCTCCCGGGAGACCGTGTCTGCATATCGAAAGGATGTTACAGCCAAATGTTATGGCGGCGATATTTCCAGAAAGCGAAAACTTTTGGAAAAACAGAAAAAAGGAAAAAAGCGCATGAAAATGGTGGGCGCTGTGGAGATTCCCCAGTCCGCTTTTCTGTCAGTGCTTAAATCCGGTAAATAATACTGGCCACCTCTGCTATAAATTGCTATAGGATAAACGGTGTTCATGATGTTAAACCTATTATTTTATAACCAGGAGGAAGGTATCGTGGCCAAAAGAATATTTATCCTATTGCTGGCAGGGCTTTGCTTTGTTTTTACCCCCGGTATTCAGGCAAAAGAGCTCCAGGGGGTGTCGTTTCCCCAAGAAAAAATTGTTGACGGAAAAACCTTGACCCTTAACGGAGTGGCTTTGCGAAAGGCCCTGGGCATAATCAAGGTGTTTGCCGGAGGATTTTATCTGGAAACCCCCACCACCGATTATAAAACTGCCATTGAATCGGAACAGGTGAAATATTTTTATCTGGAATATCTTACCAGTAAGGCCACGGCAAAAAAGCTCCAGGACGGGTTTCTTAAAAGTATTACAAAGGCCAACCCCCCTGAATTGGTTGCGGCCCAGCAGAAAAATATTGAGCTTTATGCTTCCTGGCTGGATCAGGACATGAAGCCCGGCAGCACTTCAGAATCAATCTATGTCCCGGGAAAAGGGCTGACCCTGATTGTGAACGGTAAGACAAAGGGAACCATCAGCGATGTCTCCTTTGCCCGGATGTATTACCGTTACAGCCTGGGCAAAAAAGCCGATAAAAAATTGAGAAAAGGGTATCTGGGCTTGTAATTTTACTTTTTTTTTTATTAGAAAATAAAACTTCCGGGCAACCTCAGCAGAGCCACCCCCCGATGGGCAATAGGAACCGGACAATTGAGCTGTCTACAGTTCCGGTCCGGGACCATTGCCCATCGGGGGGCGGCGGTATAATACCATTTGGCTCCGCGTCTACGACCCTATATTCGTTGTGTTCGTAAGGAGATGTGGGTTTATATGAAACTCCAGCCAAAGCCCTGTAATAATTAGGGTTTTCATTTTTCATTGTGGGCAGGTCAAACCCCAATATGATCTGCCCGTGGCAGTTATATGAAAACCGTTTCGGGATAATTAAAATTATTTCCGGAAACGGTTTTTTTATGTTTTTACAGACTCTGTTTTCGCACGGAGGTGGGATTTTCTTTGAGGTATTCCAGTCGGTTCAGCCCATTGATATAAGCCAGGGCGCTGGCAGTGAGAATGTCAGGGTCTGCCCCTTTACCCAGGGCCACCATGCCGTCTTCACTGAGACGGACTGTTACTTCACCCTGGGCATCGGTACCTGCGGTGAGGGCGCTGATGGAAAAGCGCAGCAGTTCCGACTGGGTATGTGTCAGTTCTGAAATGGTGGCAAACACGGCATCAATGGGGCCGTTTCCTTCGGTGGTACCTTTCACCGTACGATTATGTATTTTCATGTGTACTGTGGCACAGGGATACACTGTTGTACCTGTGGATACATGGAGATATTCCAGTTGAAATACCTGGGAACTTCTTAAAACGCCTTCATTTACCAGGGCCTCAATATCCTCATCCTGGATGCTTTTTTTTCTGTCACAAAGGTGCTTGAATTTTTTAAAAACCATCTCCAGCTCTTCGTCGGAGAGATTGTAACCCATGTCTTCAATGTGGGAATTTAACGCATGGCGACCGGAATGTTTTCCAAGAACCAGGGAGTTTTTGTTCAGGCCGATGGTTTCAGGCTTCATGATCTCATAGGTCATGGGATTTTTTAACACCCCGTCCTGGTGAATTCCGGCTTCATGGGCAAAGGCGTTGGCCCCCACAATGGCGCGGTTGGGCTGCACCAGAATACCGGTGATCATGCTCACCAGACGGCTGGTGGGGTAGATCCGTGTGGTATCAATGGAGGTGGTTTCCGGGAAAAAATTGGGACGGGTGTTCAGGGACATCACCACCTCTTCCATGGAGGTGTTGCCTGCCCGCTCCCCAATGCCGTTGATGGTTACTTCTGCCTGGCGGGCACCGGCCCGGATGGCGGCCAGGGTATTGGCCGTGGCAAGCCCGAGATCATTGTGACAATGAACACTTAAAACAGCTTTATCCATATTGGGGGTGTTCTTCATTATGTATTTCACCAGATCGCTGAACTCTCCCGGGATGGCATATCCCACGGTGTCAGGCAGGTTCAGTGTGGTGGCTCCGGCCTCTATGGCAGCCCCGAAAATTTTACACAAAAAATCAGGATTACTGCGGGAGCCGTCTTCGGCGGAAAATTCCACGTTGGGGGTGAGGGATGCTGCATGGGAAACAGCCTTTACGGCCGCTGCCACCACTTCATCCCTGGACATTTTAAGTTTATACTCCATGTGGATGTCCGAGGTGGCAATAAAGGTGTGGATGCGGGGATTAACGGCCTGGCGTACGGCATCCCAGGCCATGTTGATATCATGTTCCGTGGCCCGGCAAAGGGCGGCAACCTGGGTCTTTTTCAAGGCCTTGGCCACCATTTCAACAGCTTTGAAATCGCCTTCGGATGCTGCTGGAAAACCGGCTTCAATGACATCCACCCCCAGCGCTTCAAGCTGGGTGGCAATGCGCAGTTTTTCCGCTTCGTTCATGCTGGCACCGGGGGATTGTTCACCATCCCTGAGGGTGGTGTCAAAAATAATGATTCTATTGTCCTTAGTCATGATTACCTCTATGTATTTAAGTTGTCAGTTGGTTGGTTTTGTAAAGAAAGCTTATATTGAAAACTGTCGGCCAGGGCCTGCCAGCTGGCTTCAATGATATCCTCGGAAACCCCGATGGTGTTAAAAATATCGTTTTCATCCCTGGATGAGATAATGACGCGGACCTTTGCATTGGTACCTGCATCTCCCTCCAGTACACGCACCTTAAAGTCAACCAGATGCATGGCATTAAGATCAGGAAATATATTGGTCAAGGCTTTACGAAGGGCATTATCCAGGGCACTCACAGGCCCGTCTCCTTCGGCGGCCGTGATTTCAACGGTATCCCCCACCCGTATTTTAATCATGGCATGGGCATAGCATGGCCTTTCTTTATCCTTTTCAATGGTCACCCGAAAGGATTCAAGATCAAAATGGGGCTGGAATTGTCCAGTGAGTTTTTCCATGAGGATTTTTAAAGAGCCCTCTGCCACGTCAAACTGGTACCCTTCATCCTCAAGTTCCTTGATGTTGGAGACAATGCCATGGTGTTTTCGACTGTCTCCGTCAATGGCCACGCCCATTTCCCGGGCTTTATATTTGATGTTGCTTTTTCCCGACTGTTCCGACACCAGTACCCGCCTTGCGTTGCCCACCAGGACGGGGTCCATGTGTTCGTAAGCCCTGGCCTCTTTCATCACCGCACTGACATGGATGCCTCCTTTGTGTGCAAAGGCGCTGTGTCCCACAAAGGGACGGCTGTTCAAGGGGGTCATGTTGGCAGTTTCACTGACAAATCGGGACAGCGGTCTCAGTTTTTTTAAATTGTCCAGGGAGCAGCAGTTCATCTGGAGTTTTAATCGAAGTATGGGCATGACGGCTGTCAAATCTGCGTTGCCGCACCGTTCTCCATATCCGTTGATGGTACCCTGGACCATGGTGGCCCCGCATCGAACAGCTGTGACGGAATTGGCAACGGCCATGCCGCAGTCATTGTGGGCATGGATGCCAAGGGCAATGGGTTCCTGAAAGCTTTTCTGGAGGGCTTTATCCACATCCCGGGTGATTTTTTCAATATCATGGGGCAGGGTGCCGCCGTTGGTATCACAAAGGATCAAGGTGCGGCAACCGCCGTCCACAGCAGATTTGAGGGTTTTCATGGCATATTCCGGATTGTCCAGATACCCATCGTAAAAATGTTCTGCATCATAAAAAACTTCCCGGTCATGATCCATCAAAAAGGCAACGCTTTCCCGGATCATGGCAAGATTTTCCTCAAGGGTAATTTCCATGATGTTTACATGCAGATCCCATGATTTGCCGAAAATGGTCACTGTTCCCACACCGCAGCTTATCAACGCTTTAAGAGTGTCGTCTTTCTCCACAGGGGTATGGGGCCTCCGGGTGGAGCCGAAGGCTGTGATTTTACTGTTTTTAAATTGGGTCTGGGACACCAGTTCAAAAAAACGCATGGCATTGGGATTGGCACCGGGCCATCCGCCTTCAATATAGGGAATTGCCATATCGTCAAGTCGAAGGGCAATTTTGATCTTATCTTCAGGGGAGAAAAAGATATTTTCCCCCTGCATGCCGTCCCGGAGGGTGGTGTCGTATAAATTTACTGTTTTCATGGGACTCTTTTTTTCCTGCTTTTTATGGCAGGTCTCCTTGGGGTTTTCAATCGTATCTGCCATGCTTGTGTTAAGGCCGTTGACGGAAAAGAATATACCGGAAAACAAAACCATCAACCGGTATATTCTTTGACAGAAACAACTTGAACCATTAAAGTTTTTTCTTTTCTCTGCCCAGTGCAATGGAGCCTGTGCGGGCGGTTTCAATGATTCCCATGGGCTTTAAAAGATCAATGAACGCCTCAAGCTTGCCCTCGTCTCCTGACATTTCAATGGTGTAGTGGTCCGGCCCCACATCCACCACCCGGCATCGAAAGATATCAACGATTCTGAGTATTTCCGCCCGGAGTTCCGGTCTTGCATGGACCTTTATAAGAATCAGTTCCCTTTGGACATATTTTTTTTCTGTGAGATCACTCACCGTGATGACGTTGATTAATTTATGGAGCTGTTTTTTTATTTGCTCAATGATATGCTCATCACCGTTGGTGACCATGGTGACCCTGGACAATTTCTGGTTCTCGGCTGTCTGGGCCACACTTAAACTTTCAATATTGTATCCTCTGCCACTGAACAGTCCGGCAATTCTGGAGAGAACCCCCGGCTCATTGTCCACAAGGATGGAGAGTAGATGTTTTTCAATTTTCATTGGTTAAGCCTTTTGTCTTTGCAATTTAGCCTGGAAATGTAAAAATCTTCCCCGACATTTTCATTCCGGACAGAGCAGACGTCGGGGCGGTATAATACCATTTTTCATATATGTTAAATGCTTTTACACCAGAAGCATCTCGTTGATGGCACCACCGGCGGGTACCATGGGATATACCAGTTCTTCCCGTTCCACCAAAAACTCCATGATCACGGTGCCCGGCAGATTTAATCCTTCTTTGAGGATGGATGCCACATCTTCGGGTTTGTCGGTTTTTAATCCGGTGGCTCCATAGGCCTGGGCAAGTTTTACAAAGTCCGGGGTCATTTCCATGTTGGTGGAGGCGTAGCGTTTGTCGTAGAACAGTTCCTGCCACTGGCGCACCATGCCAAGGTATCGGTTGTTGAGAATGACAATCTTAACGGGCAGGTCCGCAGCAATGGCCGTCATGAGTTCCTGACTGTTCATCTGAATGCTGCCGTCCCCTGCCACGCACACCACTGTTTGATCCGGGCAGGCGGCCTTGGCACCAATGGCGGCGGGCAGACCAAAGCCCATGACGCCAAGTCCGCCGGAGGTGATAAAATGGTTGGGATGGTCAAAGTGATAATACTGGGCCGTCCACATCTGGTTTTGACCCACCTCTGTGGTGATGATTGCGTTGGGGCCGGCCAGTTCGTGAAGGGTGTCAATGACAAATTGAGGTTTGATCACATCAGGTCCCTGGGTGAACCGCTGGGGAGAGGTGGCCTTCCACTGGGCAATCTGGTCAATCCATTCTTGTCGGTTCATGGTGCTTCCGTTAATTTCTTCCGGATCTTCTTTGGCCAGAAGTTCATTGAGCAAGGCCAGGCTGATTTTGCAATCCCCCACAATGGGGCAGGTGGCTTCAACATTTTTATGGATGGACGTGGGATCAATGTCAATTTGAACAATGGTGGCACCGGCGGCAAATTTATCGGTTCTGCCCGTTACCCGGTCATCAAATCGAACCCCGGCAGAGATCATGAGATCACAGTTGGTAACAGCCATGTTGGCCCGGTAGGTGCCATGCATGCCGGGCATGCCCATCCACAGAGGATCAGATCCGGGAAAGGCCCCCAGCCCCATGAGGGAGGCTGTCACCGGCATTTGGGTGGTGCGGGCAAGCTGGGTGAGTTCCGGGGACGCTTTGGACAGCACCACCCCTCCTCCGGCAAAGATCACCGGTTTTTTTGCCTTTTTAATGAGTTTCACCACCTTGGCCAGCTGTTTTTTATTGGGATCATAGGTGGGTTTGTAGGAGCGCAGTTTTGCCTTTCCCGGGTCTTCAAATTCAATGGTGGCTGCCATGATATCCTTGGGAAGATCCACAAGCACCGGTCCGGGTCTGCCTGATGTGGCAATGTAAAAGGCATCATTAATGATTTTGGCCAGCTTTTTGATATCTTTTACCAGATAGTTGTGCTTTGTGCAGGGCCGGGTGATGCCCACAATGTCCACTTCCTGGAAGGCGTCATTGCCGATGAGGGCCGTGGGAACCTGACCTGTGAAAATCACAACAGGGATGGAATCCATGTAAGCCGATGCAATGCCGGTGATGGTGTTGGTGGCACCGGGGCCGGACGTCACCAGGGCCACCCCGACGCCGCCCTTGGCCCTTGCATAGGCATCTGCCATGTGAACCGCTGCCTGTTCATGGCGGACAAGGATGTGACGGAGATCATTGTGGTTTTCCAGTTCATCATAAATATCAATGACAGCCCCTCCGGGATATCCGAAAATGGTGTCCACGCCCTGTTCTTTAATCATTTTTATCAGGATCTGTGCGCCTGTGAGTTTCATTTTATTGCTCCTTTAAGATGGCACCGTTGCCGGCGGAACTGACCTGCCGTGCATACCTTGCCATGTATCCCTTTTTAATTTTGGGTTCCGGTTTTTTCCATTGGGAAAGACGATGATTGATTTCTTCTTCTGACACCAGAAGCTCAATGGATTTTCCCGGAATATCAATTTTAATCTGGTCATTTTCCATCACCGCAGCCAGTGTTCCTCCCTGCATGGCCTCCGGAGAAATGTGGCCAATGGATGCGCCCTTGGACCCGCCGGAAAATCGACCGTCGGTGATCAATGCCACATCACCGTCAAGCCCCATGCCGGCAATGGCCGAGGTGGGGGTGAGCATTTCCCTCATGCCGGGTCCCCCTGCAGGGCCTTCATAGCGGATGACAATGACATCACCTTTGTTAATGCTGTTGGAGAGGATGGCTTCTGTGCCAGCTTCTTCGGAATCAAACACCCGGGCCGGACCCTGGTGGGTGAGCATCTCTTGTTTCACGGCCGATTGTTTCACCACACATCCTTCCGGGGCAATGTTGCCAAAAAGAACGGCAAGTCCCCCCTCTTTGTGATAGGGATCATCAAAGGGGCGGATTATATTTTTATCTTTTACGGTGACCCCTTTAAGATTATCAGCAAGGGATTTTCCCGTGGCAGTGATGCAGTCCCCTTGAACCAGGCCCTGTTCCAGCAGTATTTTCATGACAGCGCCAATGCCGCCGGCATTGTAAAGATCCACAATGTGGTCTTTGCCCCCGGGGCTTAATGAGCATAGATGGGGGGTGATTTTACTGATCTCGTTGATGAGATCAAGCTCAATATTAAGCCCTGCTTCATGGGCAATGGCCTTTAAATGAAGCACTGTGTTGGTGGAACAGCCCAAAGCCATGTCCACGGCCAGGGAGTTTTTAAATGCTTTTTCCGTTAAAATATCAAGGGGTTTTATATCTTGTTGATATAATTCCATCACGGCCATGCCCGCCTGTTTGGCCAGTCGGATTCTTTCGGACATGGGACCGGGAATGGTGCCGTTACCGGGCAGCCCCATGCCAATGGCTTCGGTGAGACAATTCATGGAATTGGCGGTGAACATTCCTGCACAGGATCCGCAGGTGGGGCAGGCGGCATCTTCAATGAGGGTGAGTTCTTCTTCTGCCATTTTATCGGCACTCACCGCTCCCACGGCTTCAAACACGGAGATGAGGTCTATTTTCTTATTATGATCATGGGGGTGTTTTCCCGGCAGCATGGGACCGCCGCTGACGCAGATGGCGGGAATGTTCAGCCGGGCTGCGGCCATGAGCATGCCTGGAACAATTTTGTCACAGTTGGGTACCATGACAATGGCATCAAAGGGGTGGGCCGTGGCTGAGACCTCTATGGAATCGGCAATGAGTTCCCGGCTGGCCAGGGAGTAATGCATACCCGCGTGGTTCATGGCAATACCGTCACACACCCCAATGGTGGAAAATTCCATGGGAGTTCCCCCGGCCATGCGGATGCCGGCCTTAACAGCTTCAACAATGGTGTCAAGGTGCATATGCCCGGGGATCAGCTCGTTGGCAGAGTTTGCAATACCCACCAGGGGTCTTTTAATTTCTTCATCTGTGAACCCCACTGCTTTCATCAGACTTCTATGGGGTGCCCTGGCAATGCCTTTTTTTGCTATGTCACTTCTCATTATATGCTTTCTCCTTTAAAACATTTTTGAATCTGTTCAGGTCTCTTTGGATCTCCGGGACCAAATTAAGTTTGATAAAACTAAAAAAAGCCGTTATCAGCGCTGGGGCTGATAACGGCTTTTTTAATAATTCTTAATGCTTATGCCACAGTCAGCCCTTTCTTTGCCGGGTGATAATAATCACCTCCACAAGAATGACAGATAGTAGCACGTTAAGAATAAATATATTGATCATGTTTTTTCTTTTTCTCTAAGGGGGAATTCCGATGAATCGGAAAATATTCTTTCTGCTGCGGGCATGCCCGTCATAAAATGGGATTTGCCTGCTTCAGTACTTTTAAATTCTGTTGAACAAAAAGCTGTTCAATCGCCATGGATATTTAATATCATCCATACCTATGGATAACTTAATTCCCTACAGTAGGCAAAAATATATGTCAAGGTAAAAAAATATTATGGCACAATAAAGGGGGGAATTATCTTGACATAGCGGAATCTTTGAACCTATTCTTTTCTTATAATTGTCACGGGAGGACCGTATTTTGATCCGGTTCTGCTGAGGTTGCCCGGAAGTTTTATTTTCTAACTCAACTTTCGGTGTTCGCATTTCGTGGTGGGGTCAGGCTTTCGTTATTGACATTATCGAGGCTTTTTTCGTTGGCAAAGGCCTTGGTCGATAACATCAATAACAAAAGCCTGACCCCGTCGGCACATTGGCCCCATCGGTACATTTAAAAATGCCGGCTTTAAAATGAAGCCCGAAAGTTGAGTTTCTAATAAACGGCCATAATGCGCTGCATCACAATAAATAATGAAAGTCTATTATAAAAATGGCATGTTTCATTTTCCAGTTTACACTTTCCAGACAGATATATCCATTTCCCGGAAAAACTTGATAAAAAAGTGTAAACTACTTTTGAAGTTGTATGAAAGATGCCATAAAAATATCTGAATGGTTCTACTATTCTGTATATATCTGAAATTGTGACATTTAAAATTATTTTTTATAAAAAAATCGGACTGGAGAACACTTAATTGAATAACAAAAAGTTGTATGGACAAAAAAAATGGCTGGATTTTTATGAACCGGAGGTGGTTGAAACACTGAATTACAAGCACCTTATCATGCCGGAATTTCTGGACAATACAGTGGCGGAGTTTCCCGGCAATATTGCCCTTATTTTTCAAGGGTATAAAATGACCTATGCTGAACTTCATGAAGCTGTGGGGCGTTTTGCCGCGGCTTTGAAACAGTTGGGAATTAAAAAAGGCGACAGTGTGGCCATTTTGCTTCCCAATGTAATTCCCTGTGTGGTGGCGTACCATGCAGCCCTTAAACTGGGCGCTGTTGTGGTGATGAACAATCCCTTGTATTCGGATCGGGAATTGACCCATCAATTTAATGATTCCAATTCTAAGGTGTTGATCACCCTGGATCTGCTTGCCCATCGCATGGTAAAACTCCGGAAAAAAACAACGGTTCAAAAAATTGTCTATACTTCCATTGGTGATTATCTTCCCTTTGCCAAGCGGCTGCTTTTTCCTCTGGTGGCAAAGAAAAGGGGATTGGTTGCAGATGTTAAACCGGCAAAAGACCTCTTTAAGTTCAAGGACCTTCTTTCCCGCCATGAACCGGATCATACCATGGCGGATATTGGGTTTGAGGATACTGCCATGTATCAATACACCGGGGGAACCACCGGAGTGTCCAAGGGCGTGGTGCTCACCCATGCAAACCTGAGCTGTCAGGTTCAGCAGCTTGAAGCATGGTTTCCTCATTTCCAGAGGGGAAAAGAGGTTATACTGGGCGCTCTGCCTTTTTTTCACGTATTTGGCATGTCCACTTCCATGAATTTTGCCATCTATATGGGCCTGGGCAATATTCTGGTTCCCAAGCCCCGGCCGGATGCCCTTCTGGAGACCATTACCCGGTTCAAACCCACCTTTGCCCCCCTGGTACCCACCATGTATATTGGTATTCTTAACCATCCGGATCTTGCCCGGAGCGATTTGACCAGTCTTAAAGGGTGTTTTTCCGGAAGTGCCCCCCTTCCCATGGATGTGATCAATCAGTTCCAGGACTGCACCGGTTCCATCATTGTGGAGGGATATGGATTAACAGAAACCACCCCGGTGACCCATGTGAATCCCTTCCATGGTAAGCGAAAACCCGGCAGCATCGGCTTACCCATCACCGATGTGGAATGCCGCATTGTGGATATGGAAAAAGGGGATATTGATCTGCCCCCGGGGGAAAGCGGGGAGTTGCTCATCCGGGGGCCCCAGGTGATGAAAGAGTATCTTAACCGGCCCGATGAAACCCGGAAAGTACTCACTGCAGATGGCTGGCTCCACACAGGAGATGTGGCCAGAATGGATGATGAAGGGTATTTTTATATTGTGGACCGCATTAAGGATGTGGTGTTGTCCGGGGGATATAATGTTTACCCCCGGGAAATTGAAGAGGTGCTTTACCGGCATCCCGATGTGGTGGATGCCGGTTGTGTGGGGATTCCCCATGAAACCCGGGGGGAGTCCATTAAAGCATTTCTGGTATTAAAAAAAGGGGCGCATTTGACCCCCAAAGAAGTCATTGACTTTTGCAAAGGAAAATTGGCAACATACAAACTTCCTGTGGCCGTTGAGATCCGGGAGGAACTGCCTAAATCCACGGTGGGAAAAATTCTTAAAAAAGATCTAAAGCGTGAATAAAAACAATAAATTAAAAAAATCCAGGTCCCTTGCTCCACATTTGACAATCTGAATTTTTAAGGAGTTCATGCATGCGGTTAAGGGTTATTGTTCTTGTACTTGCCATTCTGGCCTTTCTTTCGGTGTCCACCGGTGGGGGGCTTTATTATCTTTCTTTGAGAAAAACGGTGTTCAGCCAGGCGGAAGATTATGCAGAGACACGTCTTGAGCTGCTTCAACGCCAACTTACCACCTTTTTGTCGGAACACATTCGCCCTGTGAAAATACTGGCAGGCCTTAAAGAACTCAGGATGATTCTGGAAAAAAAAGATGCGGTATACCAGGCCAATGTGGACAGCATTCTGGATAATTTTGTGAAATCCTTGAATGTTGAGGTGTGTTATCTCATGGATGCCCATGGAGAGACCATTGCTTCCAGTAACCGCAGCAAATACGATAGTTTTGTGGGAAAGAATTTTTCCTTCAGACCCTATTTTAAAAAGGCTGTCAACGGCACACCTGCGGTCTATCTTGCCCAGGGAACCACCTCCAGAAAGCGTGGTATCTATTATACCCACCCCGTTTATGACCGCCATGGCCATGTGGTCCTGGGGGTGGCCGTGATCAAAGCCTCTGTGGAGCGCATTGAATCCAAATTGTTTGCCGGTTCTGAAGGGGTCCTGCTGGTGGCAGATGCCAATGGCGTGATTTTTATTTCAAGCAAACAGGAATTGCGGTTCATGCTCTTATGGAAACTGTCCAGGGATCGCATCCGTGCCATCAATGAATCCCGGCAGTTCGGGGACGGGCCCTGGCTGTGGACCGGTTTTAAAAGGGAAAATGAGCTCCATGTAATGGATCGAAGTCAGGCCCGTTTTTTATATTCAGACATGGCGCTTGATGGGTTTCCGGGATGGAAAATTGTCCACTTAATGAGCTGGGAAAATATTGGAAAACACTTGGCTGACCCCTTTGTCCGGGTCATCGGACCTGTGATTGTGGTGGTTTCCATTTTCATCGGTATTGCGGTTTTTATTTTATATAACATGGCCTCAAAGGAGATTGTCCGGCGGAAAAAAGCGGAAAAAGAGTTACGCTACAGTGAGGAGCGGTATCGGCATATCTACAACCATACGCCGGTGATGCTCCACTCCATTGATACCAGTGGCACCATCATCCGGGTCAGTGATTACTGGCTGGATAAAATGGGGTATGAACGCCATGAAGTGATTAACAAACCCCTCACCGGTTTTTACACCCGGGAATCCCGAAAAATTGCAGAAGAGGTTATTTTCCCTGTGTTTTTTAAAACAGGCTTCTGCAAAGATGTGCCCTATACCTATGTGAAAAAAAACGGGGGACACATTGAGATTCTACTCTCCTGTTTCGGGGTGAGGGATGATGACGGGAAGGTGGTAAGATCCCTGGCCGTGAGTGTGGATGTCACGGAGAAAAATCAGGTGCAAAAAGATCTTGAGCAGGCCAAGGAACAATTGTCCAGGTACTCCCAGGATCTGGAGCAGCAGGTGGAGACCCGCACATTAGAGTTAAAAAAGGTACATAATACCCTGCGGCAGTTGTCCGGTAAAATCATGGCTGCCCATGAAAATGAAAGACGCAAGGTGGCCCGGGAGCTCCACGATCATCTGGGGCAGATTTTAACTGCCCTTAAAATGGACACGGTGTGGCTGGAAAAGAATCTTATGACATCCAATGAAACAGCGGCCCTGCGTGCCCGGCGCATTTCATCCCTGATTGATGATACCATTGAAGATGTCAGACGCATGGCCTTCCAGCTCCGTCCCGGTGTATTGGATGATCTGGGGTTGGTGGCGGCCCTGGAAATTTTGACCCGGGATTTTGAGGACCGATCGGAGATTTCCTGCATTTTTCTCCATGACAATGTACCAGAGGTGGACGATACCCTGGCCACAGCTTTTTACCGCATTGCCCAGGAAGCCATGACCAATACGGCAAGGCACGCCAATGCCACTGCAATTAAAGTGGCATTAAATTTAAACCGTGGTGTTCTTGTGCTCTGTGTCACAGATAACGGGTGTGGATTTTCTCCGGGGGATCAAAATGGAAACGGTTCTGAAGGTCTGGGACTCACGGGCATGAAAGAACGGGCCTCTCTGGTGGGGGGAGAGCTTTGCATTGACAGTTACCCCAGTGGGGGAACCCGGGTGTGCTGCCATGTGAAAATTCATGGGGAAGCTCAATTGAACTGAACAAAAAAACAGGAGCTATAAATTATGATGATCAAAGTGCTGCTGGCCGACGATCATAAAATTGTAAGAGAGGGGTTGCGCCGGATAATAGAAGAAAGCGGAGAAATGGAAGTGGTGGCCGAGGCCGCCGATGGCAATGAGGCCATTTCCCGGGCCTTGGAAACCCGGCCTGATGTGGCTGTGGTGGATATCTCCATGCCGGGCATGGATGGGCTTGAAGTGGTTTCTCAGTTAAAGACCCTGGCACCCTCCATGCCGCTGCTGATTCTCACCATGCATGATGAAGAGCAGTATGTGGTGCGGGCTGTGGAATCCGGTGCCATGGGCTATGTAACCAAACAGTCGGCCCCGGAACAGTTGGTGGATGCGGTGAAAAAATTGTATGCAGGAGGTCTCTATCTCACGGAAAAAGCCAGTGAAGCCCTGGCATTAAGGGTTATCCGGGGCGATAAGGCCAAATCCGATGCAGAGTCCCTTTCCATGCGCGAACTCCAGGTGCTCAGGAAACTTGCATTGGGCCAGACCAACCACGAAATTGCAGACAGCTATCATCTCAGTGTTAAAACCGTGGATACCTATCGATCCCGCATTTTAAAAAAACTCAACCTTCGTAACAATGCAGAGCTGTCACGGTTTGCCATGCAGAATAAAATTATTCAGATTTAAGGGAGTCAGATCTTATTGATTTACCATTTACAAAACTCAGACCGCCATATTTTATAGGTGGCATATTGGATAAACGGTAAATTAAAAACTGCTGACTCCCCAAATACTGACAACTGTTTGTGCCCGTCAGTCATAAATTTTCCAATTTGTCACCGTATAATGTGTGTTTTTTTGAATTTAAACACATCTCATGTGGTATGAAAATGAGAGATTTAGATCCATGGGTGTTTGTGTTACATGTTTTTTATGCTTGAAACCCATCGTTCGGGTACGATGGTGGAAAATTTTTTATAAACAGGCAGCATGGCTTTTTGCAGGTTTTTTTTCTGGTATTCATTTAAAGTGCTGATGCCGGGACGATCATGGGTTTTTGCGTATATTTTGATTTGTTCTGATTGCTGTCTGTCAAGTTCTTGGGCCTTTTTTCTGACGTTTTTTGTTACATCTTCCAATATAGCGGTCAGTTTGTTTTGAATGTGGCCGGGTAGTTTTTCCCAAAATGCCTCATTGATGATCACCAGATACCCAAGGTATCCATGATTTGAAAATGTAAGATATTGCTGTACTTTGTGGAAATTGCCCGTGTAGATATTGGACGCCGTATTTTCCTGGCCATCCACAATCCCTTTTTTAAGAACCTCGTACACCTCCTGGAAAGGGAGACGAAGCCCTGTTGCCCCCAGGGATTTCATCTGGGTTTCCAGAACATCGGAACTCATGATTCTGAATTTAAGTCCCTTGAAATCATCTGGAGATAAAAGGGGATGAACATTACAAGTAAATTGTTTAAAGGCATTGTCCCAGAAAGTGAGAAGCCGGATACCCAGGTTTCGGTTGAGGAAAATTTCTTTCATTTCCTCTCCAATGGCACCGTCCATGGCATTGTGGACAGATTGGATGTCAGAAAAGAGAAAGGGCATGTCAAACAGCTGCAGTGCCGGGACAATACCCATGAGTTTAGCAGACGAAGGTGCTGCCATTTCAAGATCTCCTGCGGCCAGGGCTTCAATGGCTTCATTATCCCGGTAAAGGGTTCCATTGGCAAAAACCTCCACCCGCACCTTTCCATTCAATTCCCGGTTAACACGTCGTGCAAATTCCTTGGCCCCCCAGCCTTTGGGGGTATTGGGGGCAACCACATGGGAAAACCGGATGACAATGGGGGCATTCGATGCCAGTGATTTTCCCAATATTACGATGAAAATCATTAGACTCAATAAAAAAAATCCATATTTATTTCTCAATGATTTTTTCCCTTTGATTCTGAAATAACTGCCACGGGAAGACCTTATTCTGATCCGATTCCACCCACAACAAAGATTCAAATACACCCCTGATTCGCGGAGTCTTTCATATAAACCGCCACGGGCGGACCGTATTCTGCCCCGGTTCCGCCCACAACAAAGATAGAAATACTCATCGGCTTTGCGGAGTATTTCATATAAAAAAAATATGATTTATGATGATTCGGATTTTACAATCAAAGGATGAGTGAGGCAATCAGAGAATTTTGTATTGTCATGTAGGTAAAAATACTACATTTGTTATTTATTTTAATTATATTAGTTAGTTATCTTGATTTGTAAGAAAAATACCTACATTATAATCAGAAATACCCGCATTGATATTTCTTTTTTGCACTGTTAGACAATTACCATGTAGTATTTTACGATCCACACCCGAAATTTATTTAAAACAACGCATTTAATCCAAGGAGAATTTCATGAAAAGCAAACACATTGCTCTTATTACGGGAATTTGTCTTTTTTCTGCCATGACATTAATTTTTTCAGGATCTGCCTTTGCCAAAAAAGAAAGAATTATTTTTGGCGGCGGTCCTGCAGGCGGTACATTCCAGGTGGTGGCCAATGCCGTTCAGGTTTTTAAACCCATTAAAGCAGCTGAAAACTTCAAGGTGCAGGCCCAGTCTTCGGCCGGATCTGTGGAGAATTTACGAAAAACCAATGCAGGTCGACAGCACATGAGCGTTGTTTACTCCGGTCATGTATGGCTGGGCAGCAAAGGTAAAATGAAAAACGATACCAAGGTATATGAAAATGTTAAGGCGGTATCTTATCTTTATGGCGCACCCGGTCAGCTGGTTGTCCGTGCCGGTTCCGGCATCAAAAGTGTAAAAGATCTTGTGGGTAAAAAAGTGGGCGTGGGCAATGCCGGTTCCGGTGCCTTTGCCAATTGCGAGCTTTTCTTTTCCTACATGGGTGTATGGGATAAGATTGAAAGAAATGCCATGGGTTACAATGATGCAGCCCAGGCCTTTGGTAATAAACAACTGGATGCTTTCTGGCTGTTTACTGCATTCCCAAGCGGTGCCGTTATCATGGCGGCCCAGACCAATGACATTGAAATGGTAAACCTGGGTGCAGATGCTGAAGCTTCCGGATTTTATAAAGAATATCCCTACTTTTCAAAACTTATCATCCCTGCCGGTACCTACAAAGGCGCTGATTATGACTCTCCTTCCTTCCAGGATTCAGCCCTGTGGGTTGCCAATGCAAAGGTTTCTGATGACGTGGTATATGAGATGCTTTCCATTATTTACAGCGATGAAGGCCTTAAGCACATGATCAGCCAGAAAAAGACTTTTAAAGAGATGGCAGTGGAAACCGGTATTAAAGGTATTGTAACCCCGCTTCATCCCGGTGCTGAAAAGTTCTGGAAAGAAAAAGGTCTCTTGTAATTCATCATCCCCCATGATGCAGATGAAATTGTTGTGATGACAATTTCGTCTGCATCTTTTTCTTTGAACTTCCCACCAGCCGGTTTTCTGAACTGAAAAAAGAACCATAACAACCAGCCATTCTAATTTTGGACTGATCTGCGTTTGGAATCAAAAAGATGAGTGTTTTCATCAACGTGCTTTCAAAAACTGACACACCCATAAATCAATTAACAACCAGAATTTGAATTGCTGCATAACAACAGGCGGCCAACAGTGTACGAAAAATTAAATCAATTTGAAAAGATAGTATTTGATGTGTGCTCGGTGATTCTTGTACTGTTTTACTCCTATGCCGCGGTCATACAGCCGGCATCCACCCAGTATCACAGGGGCATATATGTTATCATCACCTATGTTCTGATTTTTTTGCTGTATAAATCAAAATCGAAAATCATGCGAATGGTGGATTATCTGTTAATATTTTTGTCCATTTTTTGTGTGGGCTATTGGATTTTGAATTTTGAAGCCATCAATTATCGCACCGGGGCAGAAACCCAGTTTGACATGATGGTGGCCATTGTCGGGGTTCTCATTGGTATTGAACTGGCCCGCCGGGTGGTGGGGAATGTGTTTGTTCTCATCGGGATTGTCATGCTGGTTTACGGGGTATATGGATACCTGGCTCCGGATCTGGTTTCCCATGCAGGAGCCCCCTTTATTGAGCTTTGCACCAGTATTTTTTATAAGAGTGACGGTGTGTTTGGCATCATGGCCAATGTACTTGCCACCTATGTGATCTTGTTTGTTCTTTTTGGTGCCTTTCTGGAAAAATGCGGGGCCCAACGATTTTTCATTGACTGGCCCCTGGCAGCTGTGGGCCACAAACTGGGGGGGCCTGCCAAGGTTTCTGTTATTGCCAGCGGTCTTTTTGGTTCCATTTCCGGAAGCGCCATTGCCAACACTGTTTCCACCGGCGCTTTTACCATCCCCATGATGAAAAAAGCAGGCTTTAAACCCCATGTGGCCGGCGCCATTGAACCGGCTGCTTCCATTGGCGGCATGTTCATGCCCCCCATCATGGGAGCCGGGGGATTTATCATGGCAGAGCTCACCGGGCTTCCCTATTCCAGAATCATGCTGGTGGCCATTTTCCCGGCTTTCATGTATTTTTTCTCGGTGTTTGTCATGGTGCACTACGAAGCCAAACGCTTCAACATTGTGGGTGAAAAATCAGAACACAGTGCCATGGAAATATTTAAAAAAGAGTGGTTTTATACCCTTCCCCTGGTGTTGATAACGATTTTCATGCTGGCAGGTTTTTCTCCGGGATATTCTGCCATCATCGGTCTTATTTCCTGCATTGCCATCAGCTGGGTGAGAAAAGATACCCGCATTGGGTTTAAGAGATTTGTTGAAGCCTCCCGGGAAGGAACGGAAAACAGCCTCAAGGTGGGGGCCACGGTGGGAATCATCGGTATCATCATCGGTGTGTTGACCTTTTCCGGCCTGGTATTGACCTTTGCTGACATCATGATTGAACTTGCCAGCGGATCCCTTTTAATGACCATCATGATGGTGGCCATGGCCTCCCTGGTATTGGGGATGGGGGTGCCTGTGACAGCAGCATACCTTATCACTGCTGTTGTGGCGGTGCCAGCCCTGACCCATCTCGGGGTCAATGAACTTGCGGCCCACATGATTGTTTACTGGCTTTCCCAGGATTCCAACATTACGCCGCCGGTGTGCATTGCCGCCTTTGCCGGGGCCACCATTGCCAAGGCCAATATGTGGAAAACAGCCTTTACAGCCTTTAAATTTGCAAAATTTCTTTATCTTGGTCCCTTGCTTTTTGGTTATGTTCCCGGTTTTTCCCTGGACGGCTCCACCATGGATATCACCAAGGCTTTTATTTTCATTGTTTTGGGTACCTGGGCTTACTCCTGGTTTTTCAGTTTTATTTGGATTGATTACATCAAGGGATTGTTTCAAAAGAAAGCTGTCTAACTTCTCAATAACTGCCATGGGCAGGCCTTGCTCTGACCTCGGTCTGCCCACAACAAAGCAATGCCAAAGCCGGGCACCCGGTATCCATTTTCAAAATATGAGGTTAAGATGAAATTACCCCAGGTAAACGTATCCAATATTTTATATCCCACAGATCTGTCAGACAATGCCCGGTATGCTTTTGCCTATGCCGTGAGCCTTGCCGAGCTTTACCAGGCAAAAATCACCATTCTTCATGTGATGCCCGAAGAACAGAGCATCATGGAAGCCAATGTTTCCGGTTATATCAAGCAGGAAAAGTGGGATGAAATTAAAAACACCCATTACAACCAGACCCGGGAATCATTGATTGCAAAAAAGCGGGATCATGTCCTCATCCGGGAAGTACTGGATCAGTTCTCCCAGGATGTTCGCAAGGAAAATGATACCTCATCCCTTGCCGATGAAATCATCATTGAGCGGGGAAACCCGGTAAAGGAAATTTTAAAACAAAGTAAAGAGCGAAACTGTGATCTTATTGTCATGGGAAGCCGGGGCCATTCCACCCTGGCAGATGTGATGATGGGAAGTATTACCAAAAGGGTGCTCCGGCGTTCTGATATCCCGGTTTTAGTGGTACGCCTTCCCCATGAAGAGTAAAATTTGATTTTTTTACATAAACCCGTTAAAGGTCCAGGAGCCTTTAACGGGTTTTTTATTTAAAGAGCGGGTGAGTTTTTGCAGAAACAGGCTCCTTGGGATTTCCACGGCTCCCATGGATGCCAGATGGTCTGTGGCCACCTGGCAGTCAATGAGATCAAACTTAAGGGCTGTGAGATGGCGGCATAGTGCTGCCAGGGCCACCTTGGAGCTGTTGCTCTTAAGGGAAAACATGGATTCCCCAAAAAAGGTGCGTCCCAGAGATACCCCATAAAGTCCCCCCACCAGTTTGTCGTCCTGCCACGCCTCCACGGAATGGGCCACCCCCTTTTCATGGAGGCGGGTATATGCCGCTATCATGCCATCCACAAGCCAGGTATCCTGGCCATTTTCTGTGCGCGAATGGGCACATGCCGTAATCACAGCCTTAAAGCTTTGATCCATGGTGATGGTGAATTTTTTTTGGCGGATGCATTTATTAAGACTTCTGGATATGTTGATGTTCCGGGGATAGAGAACCATGCGGGGGTCCGGGGACCACCACAAAAGGGGCTCTCCCTGGGAAAACCATGGGAAAATACCATTTTCATAAGCAAGAATCAGGCGCCGGGAAGAAAGATCTCCCCCAACGCCCAATAAACCGTCTTCCCTTGCCAGGTGGGCCGGTGGAAAAATAAGAGCCTTGGATAATCTGAAAACCGGCATTTATTTTTTATAACCGCCACGGGCGGACCGCATTCTGATTCGGTGCTGCCCATAACGAAGGTTGAAATACGCCCCTGATTTGCGGAGTATTTCATATAAATTGCTGCGGACAGAGCATATTGTGATCCGGTTCTGCCCACAACAAATCATGAAATTTAAATCAGCCATATCTATATTTTCTTATAATTAAAAGAAAGTTCGTTGTTGCGAAGTCCCAGAGAAACGGTTCCTCCTTTTTCCAGCTGACCAAAAAGAATCTCATCGGTGAGCCTGTCTTTGATCCGGGTTTGGATCACCCGATCCAGGGGACGGGCACCAAATTTGGGGTCATACCCTTCCCGGGCCAGCCAGGATCTTACTTTGGCATTGTATTTCAGGGTGACATTCTTGGGTTTTAACAATTCCCGCAGGGCCTTCATGCCCTTGTCAACAATGCATTCCATGATTTCCTGGGACAGGGCATTGAACTGGATCATGGCATCCAGGCGGTTTCTGAATTCCGGGCTGAAGGTGCGTTCAACGGCCCGGGACCCCTTGGCCTTGACGTCCTCCATCTGATCACCAAATCCAATTTTGTTGACAGTCATATCCCGGGCTCCGGCATTGGAGGTCATGATGATCACCACATTTCTGAAATCAGCGGACTTTCCGTTGTTGTCCGTCAATGTGGCATAGTCCATCACCTGGAGCAGGATATTAAACAGATCCTGGTGGGCCTTTTCAATTTCATCCAGCAGCAGCACCGAATGGGGATGCTTTCGGATATTATCGGTTAAAATTCCCCCCTGTTCAAATCCCACATAGCCGGGAGGTGCGCCAATGAGTCGGGACACGGCATGTTTTTCCATGTATTCACTCATGTCAAACCGCAGGAAGTTGATTCCCATGTTAAAGGCCAGTTGACGGGCCACTTCGGTTTTTCCCACCCCAGTGGGACCGGTGAATAAAAATGACCCAATGGGTCTGTCCGGGGCCGAAAGCCCGGCCCGGGATCGTTTAATGGCTGTGGTCAGGGTATCAACGGCCTTGTCCTGGCCAAAAATTACCTGGCACAGTTTTTTGTCCAGATTTTCCAGGTTGGATTTGTCCGTTGCCGTTATACTGGAGGCAGGTATCTTGGCCATTTTTGCAATGGTTTTTTCAATGTCCCCCACCAGGATGTTTTTCCGCCGGGCATTGTCTGACAGACGAATCAAAGAACCGGTTTCGTCAATAACATCAATGGCCTTGTCCGGCAGGAACCGGTCGTTGATATGTTTGGCAGACAGTTTGGCCGCCGCTTCCAACGATTCATCGGTGTAGCTCAAGCCGTGGTGGTCCTCATAGCAGCCTTTAAGACCTTTTAAGATATCTACGGTCTCTTCCACCGAGGGTTCGGGTACTTCAATTTTTTCAAATCTCCGGGAAAGAGCCCGGTCCTTTTCAAAGTGGTTTTTATACTCTTCATAGGTGGTGGACCCCACACAGCGAATGCTGCCCGTGGTCAGAGCAGGCTTTAAAATATTGGAGGCATCCATGGAGCCGCTGCTGGTGGCACCGGCCCCCACCACTGTGTGGATTTCGTCAATGAACAACAGGGCATTGTCTTTATTTTCAAGGGCTGTGATAACATCCTTTAAACGTTGCTCAAAATCCCCCCGGTACTTGGTACCGGCAAGAAGTGCTCCCATGTCCAGGGCAAACATTTCAGCGTCTTTTAAAAAGTCCGGCACCTTTTTTTTAAAGGCCTTCAGGGCAAGGCCTTCGGCAAGGGCGGTTTTACCAACGCCGGGGTCCCCCACAAATATGGGGTTGTTTTTTCGTCTTCTGCACAGCACCTGCATGGCCCTGTCTGTTTCATTCTGCCGACCGATGAGGGGATCAATTTTACCGTCTGCCGCTTTTTTGAGCAGATCAACGGTGAACATCTCAAGGGGGGTTTCTTTTTTGGTTTGCTGGCCGGGTTTGCCCGCCGGTCTGATGGGTTTCAATCCAGGGCCGGAGGAGGTGGGTCCCGGTGGGGATCTATGGGAGATGTAATTCAGTACATCCAGACGGGTGATCCCTTCGGCCTCCAGGTAAAAGGCGGCATGGGAGTCCTTTTCCTGGAAAATTGAAGCCAGGATATCCCCCAGATTCACCTCTGATTTTTCCGCAGAGCGGGCATGGTTAATGGCCCGTTGGATCATGCGCTGGAAACCGATGGTCTGCTGGAGAACATACTCTTTGTCCTCGTCCATGGCTTCCATTTTTTCCTGAAAAAAAATGTCCAGATTTTTCTTTATATTTTCAGTGTTGCCGCCACACTCTTTGACGGTTTCAGCACCTTTGCCATGTTTCAGGATGGCATAGAGGACATGTTCCACGCAAACATACTCGTGGCGTCTTTTTTTGGCCTCTTTCACTGCCGCACCCAATGTTATGCTTAACTCTTTGCTTATCATGGCTTACTCCTTCTCCATTGTGCTTTTTAAGGGGAATCCCTGTTCCCTTGCAAGGTTGTGCACGGTGTTTACTTTTGTTTCTGCAACCTCACGGGTATAAATACCGCAAAGACCTATCCCTTTTTCATGTATATTAAGCATTATCCGGGTTGCTTTTTCAAGGGATTTCCCAAAAACAGTTACCAATATTTCAACAACAAATTCCATGGTGGTATAGTCATCGTTGTGCAAAAACACCTTATACATGGGGGGGTCTTTTTCCCTTTGGGAGGTGTGTGATGTGGTTTCTTCCCGGATGTCCGGTTCAATGGTACTCATATGAATATCAGGCTCCACAGCATTTTTTATATTTCTTCCCGCTGCCACAGTGGCAAGGATCATTTCTGCCTATTTTTGCCGAGGACCGCTTAACAGGTTGGCGGGGCAAAGAGTTATCTGACCCCGACAGAATCAAGTTGTCATTTTGGGGTTTTTTCATGACCGGTGCCTCGGCACTGGGGGCAATTTGAATTCTGAAGAGAATGGCAAGGGTCTCTTCCCGAATCCGATCAATGAGGCCCTGGAACATTTCATACCCCTCTTTTTTGTAAATAATCAAGGGATTTTGCTGGGCATAGCTTCGAAGGCCGATGCCCTCCTTGAGATGATCCATATTAAGAAGATGTTCTTTCCACAGGGTATCCACGGTCTGCAGCATGATGTATCGTTCCAGCTGGCGGGTATCTTCTTCTCCGATCAACGCTTCTTTGGCCGCATACAGAGCCATGGCGTGGTCTGCAATGTGCTGGGAAGCATTTTCCTTATTGTCAGTTTCTGTTTTAAGGGTCTCAACATCAATGGTGAAGTCAAACTGGCGCTTCACGGCATCGGAGATACCCTCCCAGTCCCACTCTTCCAGGGGAAGTTTGTCATCTTGAAAGCGATGCACAATATCCATGGCTTTTTCTTCAATCATTTCAATGATTTCAGATTTAAGATCTCCTTCCTTGAGCGCCTGGCGTCGCTGGCGATAGATCACTTCCCTTTGCTGGTTCATGACATCATCGTACTCAATGAGCTGCTTTCTGATCTCAAAGTTGTGACCTTCCACCTTGGACTGTGCATTTTCAATGGCCCGGCTGATGAGCTTGTGTTCAATGGGTTCCCCTTCATCAATGCCCAGACGATCCATGATGGCGGTGATGCGGTCTCCACCGAAAATTCGCAACAGATCATCTTCCAGGGAAAGATAGAAACGGGAAGAACCCTCATCTCCCTGACGGCCGGATCGACCCCGGAGCTGGTTGTCAATACGCCGGGATTCGTGGCGGGAGGTCCCCAGAATATGAAGTCCGCCAAGTTCTTTTACCCCTTCCCCAAGTACGATATCAGTACCACGGCCAGCCATATTGGTGGATATGGTCACCGCCCCCTTTTGACCGGCATTGGCCACAATTTCTGCTTCGGCCTGGTGATGCTTGGCATTGAGAACGGTGTGTTTGACCCCCATTTTTTTTAATTTTTTACTCAAATCTTCAGATACATCAATGGAAATGGTACCCACCAGCACCGGCTGCCCCTTGCGATGAAGCGTGATGATCTCCTGGATGGCGGCATTGTATTTTTCTTTCTGGGTTTTATAAATAAGATCCGGGAAATCCTTTCGAATCATGGGGCGATGGGTGGGGATCACAAGTACATCCAAGTCATAAATTTTCTTGAACTCCGCAGCTTCTGTTTCCGCTGTACCGGTCATACCGCTCAGTTTGTCGTACATGCGAAAATAATTCTGAAAGGTGATGGAGGCAAGGGTCTGGTTTTCATTGGCAATCTTAACCTTTTCCTTGGCTTCCAGGGCCTGGTGAAGTCCTTCGCTGTAGCGCCTGCCGGCCATTAATCTGCCGGTGAATTCATCAACAATGACCACCTCATCATTTTTAACAATGTAGTCAACATCCCGCTTGAACAGGGTGTGTGCCTTTAATGCCTGGTTCAGATGATGAAGGATTTCAATGTTGGCAGGATCATAAATATTGTCCACCCCCAGAAGTTTTTCCCCCTTGGCAATGCCTGCCTCGGTGAGCATGACACTTTTTGCCTCTTCATCAATGGTATAATCTTCTTCCTTTTTAAAGGCCGGGATGATGGTGTTTGATTGTTGGTAGAGATGGGTGGATTTTTCCGCCGGGCCTGAAATAATTAACGGGGTTCTGGCCTCATCAATGAGAATACTGTCCACCTCATCCACAATGGCAAAGTTTAATTCCCTCTGGGCCAGGGATTCCCTGTCAAATTTCATGTTATCCCTGAGATAATCAAACCCAAATTCATTGTTGGTTCCATAGGTGATATCAGCATTGTAGGCTTTTTTTCGTTCCTGATCATCCATGTCATGGACAACCACCCCCACCTCAAGACCCAGAAAATTGTAAATCTGGGCCATCCACTCGGCATCCCTTTTTGCAAGGTAGTCATTCACTGTAACCACATGGACACCTTTACCGGACAATGCATTGAGATAGGCGGGAAGGGTGGACATCAGGGTTTTTCCCTCACCGGTTTTCATCTCTGCAATGATACCCTGGTGCAGGGCGATGCCGCCGATGAGCTGCACATCAAAGTGACGCATGTTCAATTTGCGCCAGGAAGCCTCCCGCACCAGGGCAAAGGCTTCGGGCAAAAGGGTGTCCAGGGATTCTCCTCCCTGGTGGCGCTGCTGGAATTCAGCTGTTTTTTTTGTGAGTTCCAGGTCTTCAAGCTGCTGAAAATCGGGTTCAAGTGAATTTATCGTTTCCACAATGGGTTGAATTTTTTTGATTGCCCGGTCATTGCTGGAGCCAAATATTTTAGTGAGTAAACTGAATACCATATGATTAAATTACCTTCAAAAGTTGAAAAAAATTTTATGTTAACAATATATAAGCACGAATTGAAAAAAATGAAATGTTTTTTGGCATTCTTTATTGGCTGTTATTGTTTTTTTGAGATGGCAAACTTGCCTGGAAAATAGTTTGCCGGGTTTTCAGGCTTACCATTGACCACCACTTCATAATGGACGTGGGGGCCGGTGCTTTTACCTGTACTGCCCATGAGTCCGATGACATCTCCACGATTGACCATATCTCCTTTTTTTACCAGAAATTTATTCAGATGCCCATATTTGGTGATAATATTATTTCCATGATCAATGGTGACAAGATTCCCGATGAGCCATTTCTTTTTTGCAAAAATGACCTTTCCCCGGGCCGTGGCATATACCTTGGTTCCTCTTTTATTGGCAATGTCCATGCCAGTGTGAAATTCCCGTTTTCCTGAAAATGGTGACAGTCTGGAACCGAATTTACAGGTGACAACACCGGAAGTGGGTTTAATGGAAGGGGTACAGGCCAGAAGTTCGTTTTTTATTTCCAGCTCTTTTTTAAGAATGGCAAAGATTTTGGTTTGTCGGTCAAGAAGCTGTCGGGTGGCATCTATCTGCCCTTGGACAGGGTCCTTGATTTTGCTGTCATCCCGGGAGTCATCAAGGGAAATGGAAACCATGGGGGAAAGATCCCGGGCATTACCTCCGATTCCCGTATTTTCCCGGGAAGGGGCGGATCCTTCCATGTTGGTAAGGAGGCTGACCTGCTCACCCAGGGCTGCAAGTCGGGTGGCTTGACGGTGAAGTTCTGTGAGCTGTTGTGACATGGTTTCAAATCTATGTTTTACTTCTTCCAATGCCAGATTCTTTTTGACGAGCTCATTGTTTTGTTCCCGGGCCTTGCGATCCTGGATTGTTATTTTCTGTTTTTGGTCAGAAAGGGTGGTGTGTTGTGTGTAAATGGTATTTATCAGCGAGTTGTTGATGGAAATCATTTGCTTTAACTGTCTGTGCTGGTGGCCGCAATAAAAAAATAAAAGCAATGCCAATAAAAAGGGAGTGCTTTTCAACAGGGTGGACCAGGGAAAGGAGGAGATCTTTTCCCATAAAAAAAATCTATATTTTTTGTATAAAACAGGAGGGTATTGAAAAACAATGGGATGTTTTTCATAAATTTTGGATTTTTTGGGGAAGAAACGTTTTTGAGTCAATGCCCTTTGCTCCTGAATTGTTTTTTTGGGGGGTATCCATCATATGACCTCCAAGGCAACCTAAGGCAGAGCCGCCCCCGACGGGCAATAGGAATCGGACAATTGAACTGTCTACAGTTCCGGTCCGGGTCCATTGCCCGTCGGGTGTGGCGGTATAATACCATTTGGCTCCGCGTCTACGACTCTATATTTGTTGTGTCCAACAGGGGATGCCTGTTATATGGCTCCGGGAATCAGTTCAAGTCCCAACCTCTGCTCCATGCCAAACATAAGATTCATGTTTTGAACAGCCTGGCCGGCGGCTCCTTTTAAAATATTGTCAATGGCAGAAACCAGGATGATTCTTTGGCTGTCGTTATCCACATGGACACCGATGTCACAAAAATTGGTTCCCCGGACATGGGCACTGTCTGGGAATTTTCCCTGGGGCAGGAGCCTTACAAAGGCGTCTGAACCATAATATTGTTTTAATGTGTTCATCACCGCGTCATGGGTGGTGGGTGCTGTTACCTCTGCATAGATGGTGGACACCATTCCCCGGGTCAGGGGGATTAAATGGGGAACAAAGGTTATTTTTACAGGCTCTTTGGCATGAAAGGAAAGAATTTCTTCCATTTCAGGCACATGGCGATGGTTGCCGACCTTGTAAGGCTTAAAGGATTCATTAACCTCGCAGAAATGGGAGGAGAGGGAAAGGGCACGACCGGCACCGCTCACCCCGGACTTGGAATCAGATACAATGCCCCGGGTGCTCACCATCCCCTCTTTGATCAAGGGAATGAGGGGCAATAGCAGGCTTGTGGGATAGCATCCCGGATTGCCCACAAGATCGGCTTTTTTGATGGCATCCCCATAGATTTCACTTAGTCCGTAAACGGCATTTTTTAGAAGATCCGGTGCACTGTGGGGCTGATAAGCCGCTTCATAGGCTTTGGGATCTTTAAACCTGAAGTCTGCAGAAAGATCAATGACTTTGATATTGTTTTCAATGAAAAAAGGGGCATAGCTCATGGATACTTTGTGGGGAAGGGCCAGGAAAACGCAGTCAATGCGTCCTTTAAGGGATTCCATATCCATGGGTTCACAGGTGATATCCACCATTCCACCCAGGGCCGGGAAAATATCTGTCAGCTTTTGACCGGCATAGGAACGGGAGGTCACTGCGGTTATCTCTGCGTTGGGATGCCCTGAAATTAATTTGACAAGCTCTGCGCCGGTGTAGCCGGTCGCCCCTGCAATGCATGTTTTAATCATAGTGTTTCCATTGTGAAAAAGATGAATAATACCCATTATTATAATGGGTTGAGTTAAAAAAAAGATGGTATCAGACAATGGTGTTCTTTTCAAGTTAAGATTCATTGGCATGGGCGCATCCCCTTGCTTTTTCTTGACACCGTTTTATGCAGCCATGATAATAAGCTCATGGTCTGGAGCTTTACTATAATGAGAAATTCTGACCCAATGAGTATCTATCTTAGGAGGTGTTCCATGGTAAAAATATTTAAGTGGATGTCGGTGATCCTGGGTTTCACTATTATTTTGTCGGTGGCAGCTGTTTTTCTGGTTCCCCGGCTGGTGGATGTTCAGAAATACAAACCCCGCATGGAGCAGATGGTCAGCCATGCCACAGGCCGGCCATTTCTCATGGGGGGGGATGTTGAATTGTCCTTGTTTCCCTGGGTGGGAATCTCTTTGTCTGATTTGACACTGGGCAATCCGGAAGGGTTTGATAAAGAAAAACCCTTTTTGACGGTGGGCTCCTTTGATGTCAAGGTAAAGCTGCTCCCGTTGTTATCCCGGGATATCCAGGTAAAGGAGTTTGTGTTGGATGGGCCCCGGGTGGTGTTAATAAAAAGAACAAACGGCATTGGTAACTGGGAAAACATGGGATCACCCCCGACCCATGACGGCAATGCCGGAAAAACAAAAAAGCCGTCTTCCCCGGAAACAATTGCAAAGCAAGACAGTGGCATTCCCACAGCCCTTCCGGTGAACGCCCTGGCCGTGGAACGATTTGCCGTTATCAATGGGGTTGTGGAGTGGCATGACAGGGCACGGCAAACTTCCAATGTGGTGTCAGACATTGATTTGCAATTAACAGACATTTCCCTTGATGCACCGGTGGCTGTGGATTTTTCCGCCCGGGTGGACAATGAACCTGTTTCCCTCAGCGGACAGGTGGGACCTGTGGGAAATCCTCCGGGAAAAGGGAGTCTTCCCCTGGATGTAACTGTGAAATTATTGGAAGATATTACCCTGGCTGTGAAAGGGACAATTGTGGATGTCACCGCTGCCCCCCGGTTTGAACTGGCCCTTGATCTGGCAAATTTTTCCCCCCGGTCCCTTGTAACGCGGCTGGGAAAATCAGATCTTTTGCCGTCCTCCCATGGAAACAGTTTTAACCGTTTCTCAGTTAAGGCGGATCTGTCCGGTGATTTATCGGCTCTTTCCATTGTCAATGGGATCCTGGTCCTGGATGAATCCACCATGGCTTTTTCAGGGGGTATTAAAGCCTTTTCAAAACCGGATATCAGGTTTGATATCACCATTGATGAACTTGATCTGGATCAATACTTACCTCCTTCCAAAACCGCCACAGCGCCATTGGTAAAAGAGAGCAGCGATAAAGAAAGTCCCGGGGCCGCTTCCGGCAGTGGGGAAAAATTAAAAACCGTTGGAATTTCCCCACAAAGGAAAATGGACTACACCCCGTTGCGCAAACTTGTCTTAAACGGCCGTGCCGCTGTGAAAAACCTGAAAGTAAAGGAAATGGTACTTCGTAACGTGGAGATGGGCATTGATGCTGACAAGGGGATTTTTAACCTGGATCCCTTTACAATGGATCTTTATGGGGGGCAGATGGCCTCTGCTGCCATTGTCAATGTTCAGAAAAATACCCCCAAAGGGTCGTTAAAATTGAAAACAGACAAGGTCCGGGTGGGACCCGTTATCCAGGCCCTTAGCCGGAAAGATTTTCTTGAAGGGGCATTGAATGCCCATGTGAATTTGACCTTTACAGGTGATGATCCAGATGTAATAAAACAAAATCTCAATGGCAAGGGAACCCTTGTTTTCACGGATGGGGCCATTGTGGGGGTGGATCTGGCAGGCATGGTGAGAAATGTTAAAGCTAATTTGGGTCTGGGGGAAAAAACAGCCACAAAACCACGAACGGATTTTGCAGAACTCAAGGCCCCCTTCATCCTCACCCAGGGGCTGTTTCACACCCCGGGGATAACCATGATGTCTCCTTTGATTCGGCTACTGGTGCTGGGTCGTGCCGATTTGGTTCAAGAAACCCTTGATTTAAAAGTACAGCCCAAATTTGTTGCCACCCTCAAGGGTCAGGGGGATACCAAAGAGCGTTCCGGATTAACAGTGCCGGTTCTTGTGACTGGGACTTTCGATAAGCCTGAGTTTAGACCGGACATGGAAGCCCTTGTGAAAACATCCATTCCCCAGGTTAAAGAGATTAAAAAAGAGGTGAAGTCCCTCATTGAGAACAAGGGAGATTCCAAAGAGCAATTGAAAAATATCGAGGACAAAGCCAAGGATTTGTTGAAAAATTTTTCCTTTGGTCAATGAGCTGTTTAACCCCGGAAAGAGGTGATTATGGAACATTATGATGAACTTGTTAAAACCTTATCCATGACCATGGGGGCTGCCTGGGCCAGTGGTATTAACCTTTATGCCACCCTTCTGGTGTTGGGAATCATGGGAACAACGGGGAATATTGTATTACCTGAAAGCCTTCATATCCTCATGGACCCCATGGTTCTGGGTGCCGCAGGGATTATGTATTTTATTGAATTCATTGCAGATAAAACGCCGGGGGTGGATACCGGGTGGGACACGATTCATACCTTTGTCCGTATTCCGGCAGGGGTGATGCTGGCCGCCGGTGCCGTGGGGGATGTAGATCCCGGGGTTGCCGTTGCAGCGGCCCTTTTGGGGGGTGGACTTGCTGCGGGTTCCCATGCTGCCAAGGCCGGGTCCCGGGTATTGATCAACGCTTCTCCTGAACCTTTTTCCAACTGGATCGCCTCCATTCTGGAAGATGTGGTGGTGGTGGGAGGAATTTGGACTTCCCTGACCCACCCCGGGCTATTTATTGTATTGCTGGTGATGTTTGTATTGATTCTTATCTGGCTAATGCCAAAATTGTGGCGGGGCATTAAAAAGCTGGCGACTGTTGTGGGGCGCTGGTTTGGCACTGAATCAAATTCATCTTCTGTGCCCAAAGTTGATTCCAATGATTCACAATATAAGTAATCTACCCGGTGTTTTGCATGCCCGGCCGGATGGGGCGTGTATTTCCAAGGTAAAAAATTGAAAGGTTATTTTAATGAAAGCTGAAATATTATCCACAGGTGATGAAGTACTTTGGGGAGAAATTGATGATTCCAATGCCAGCTGGCTTGCCCGGCGTCTGCGGGAGTGCGGGGTTGATGTCACCCGGGTAAGCTGCGTTGGAGATGACATCGCCACCATCAGTTCTGTCATGGCAGAAACCTCCTCCCGTTGTGACATGGTGCTGGTGACAGGGGGACTTGGCCCCACCGGTGATGACCTGTCGGCCCAGGCTGCGGCCGTGGCCACAGGGGATGACCTGATTCTCAATAAAGGGGCTTTTGAGTCCATGGCTGATTATTTTGCCCTTAAGGGTTGGGATATGACCAAGGGCAATGAAAAACAGGCCATGCTGCCTTCAAAGGCTGTGATGATGGACAATGTGTGCGGCACAGCCCCGGGGTTTTGCCTGGAGCACGGCCAGGCACGTTTTTATTTCATGCCCGGTGTACCCCGGGAGATGAAGGCCATGTTTAACCGTCACATCCTTCCGGAGCTTGATGCACGCTACCCGTCCCGGCAAAAAGCAACATTGTGTCGCCTGACATTGTTTGGACTTCCTGAATCCAAGACCGGCCACAAGCTCAGGGACTTTTACGCACATTTCCCCGGTATGCGGCTGGGGTTCAGGGCGTCCTTTCCCTTTATCCAGGTGAAGTTCGGCAGTGATCCCTTTGCCGGGGATGCGGGCCGGGTGACTTCTGATGACATGGCAGCGGCCAAGGCATGGGTGCTGGAACAGCTGGGAAGATATGTGATTTCCACAGCAGGAATTTCCCTGGAAGCCCGGGTGGGGGAGCTTTTAAAACAAAAGGGGCAGACCCTTGCCGTGGCGGAAAGCTGTACCGGTGGGCTCATTGCCAGTCAACTCACTGATGTTGCCGGAAGTTCGGACTATTTTCTTCTCTCCGCCGTTACCTATGCCAATGACGCCAAGATGGCGGTGCTGGGGGTAAAAAAAGAAACCCTGGCGTTCCATGGGGCCGTGCATGAACAAACTGCCCTGGAGATGGCACTGGGGGTGAGAGAAAGATCTGGGGCTGACTGGGGGGTTTCCACCTCAGGTGTTGCCGGTCCGGGGGGCGGTTCCGAATCCCGCCCCGTGGGAATGGTATGCATTGGTGTGGCAGGGCCGGACACGGCAAAGGCCTTTACCTATAATTTTTCCTATGGGGACAGGGGGATGAATAAAAAAATGTTTGCGGCCATGGCTTTGGAACGATTGCGCCGTGAACTTTGTTGAAAATGACGGTCATTGCTGATTTTTTTATATGAAATACTCCGTAAATATGTGGAGAATTTCTATCTTTGTTGTGGGCAGAGCCGGATCAGAATACGGTCCGCCCGTGGCGGTTATATGAAATACTCCGCAAACCCGGGGAATATTTCAAGCTTTGTTGCGGGCAGACCGAGGTCAGAATAAGATCTGCCCGTGGCAGTTATTCCCCCATGTTTTCATACTCCGGGGAGATAGCAACCATATTCCCGGGCCGGGTGATTTTAAATTTTTCCACAAATCCACTGGGTTTATAGCTCATTTTGGCCTGCCTGAGTCCCGGGTTTCCCAGATCCTGTTCCCTGTTGATGGTTTCATAGTGGTCTGTGATGATGGCTGCAAAGGCCTGATTGACAAATTGATAAATACCTTTGTATTGGTTCAGGGCCTTTTCAAAATGAATCACAAAGCTGGTGCCACGGGCAAGCTCTTCACCCAGGGTGTAAGCCACGGGACGATTGTCCACATAGTAGATGCCGCCGCATAACTGTAGTGGATCACATTTTTCAAGGGCTTCCCGGGCCGCGAGATAATCTCCGTGGTCCCGGCGGTTTTTTTGCCATTCATCCAGTACACTCACAGCCTGGGGAATATGTTCATCCAGAAGCGGCCGGCCTTCATAGGCGTAATTATTAACAAATGCTTTTATGAGATTTCGTTTTTTGTGGTATTTTCTACCGGAAAGTTCAGCAAGGCTCTTCCGGGAATAGAGATAATCAAAGTTGTCCCGATCCCGGGTGACGATAAATCCTCTTTCTTCAAAGTGATTTGCCTGGAGTCTGGTGGCACATTTCAAGGTAACATGGGTGTCAAACAAGTTATTGACGGCTGCCTGGGAGGGTAAGCCAAAGGGGCACATGAAAAAGGAAGCACCATTGTCATCTCCCAGAATTACCAGATGTTTTTGATCCACCCTGGTGAGGCGATAGTTGTGCTGCTGGCGAAAAAGATAAATATTGGCAAAGGTGAATTCTGAAATACCCTGTTCAAGTTTTTGGAACATGGGGTGCAGCACTTCTCTATGATCAATGGAAATTTCAACACTGTCTGGATAATCTGGTATCATTGGATATACTCCGTCCTGAAAAATCTGGGCAAGGGCTTTTTGTAACTGCCGCAAGCAGACCTCATTCTGATCCGGTTCTGCCCACAACTCAGCTTGGAACACACCCTTAAATGGTGGAGTATTTCATGTAAACCGCTATGGGCGGACCGTATGATTACATGGGCCAGAAGTTGTTATCGCCCCATACCTGATCCATCAATGCTTGATCCATTTCCATGAGCATATTTAGATGCTCTCGTTCCCATGTGGACAACCAGTTATACAGTTTTTTTTCTTCAGGATCATTGGTGGCATCCGCTTGGTCTGCATAAATGTTCACAGCCCTTTGTTCCATGGCGATGGCAGCTGAGATGGCAGAGGCTTCAAAACCTGCCGATGCAATTTGTTTCATGGTTTCTGGATTCAGCACTTTTTGGGGAAGCGCGCTGCTTTGTGCAGCTTCAAAGGTTCCCGGGTCAAAAGTGCCCCCTTTGTTAAAGGCCTTGAACTGGGCTGACAATACCTTTAAATGCAGAATTTCTTCCTGGGCCATGGATTCAAAAAAATATTTTACTTCTTTATTTTCAGCTTGTTCTGCCACTTTTTTATAAAAGGCGTGGCCGCGTTGTTCCAGAATTATGGCTTTTTTTAAGATGTTTAAGGTGTTACTCTCTGTCATGGCAGCCTCCTAAATTGTATGTTTTTTTATGGGTCTTTTTAAGCTATCTTTAAAGGTCGGGGGATAAATGGAACTTGTAAATCAAATTCTTGTGGCTTTGATTTTGAGTCTACTTTAATAAGTTACATATCCCATTAATGGGAAAAGTGCAATCCAAGGATTGGTTGCTCTCCATGGTTTTAGGGCTTTATGCATGGGAATTATGTTTTTAGTTTGACTTCAAGTTTTTCCATTGATATCCATGCTATTTTATATTGTTCCAACAATGCCATATATATAAATATATCCAGTGGAAGGAAAAATGAACATCATATGTCTATGATGAAGCAAGTAAAGTCTAATATATTAAGGCTTTATATTATAAAAATATCCAAATGGCTCATGCTCACCATGCCCATTGTTTTTCTTTTTTACCGGGAAAACGGTTTGGCTACCCAGGATCTGTTTGTCCTTAAGGCAGTATACTCTGCTTCCATTGTCATCATGGAGGTGCCATCGGGATATTTTGGAGACATGTGGGGCCGTAAAAAATCCTTGATTCTGGGGAGTTGCCTGGGATTTTTGGGCTTTTTGCTTTATAGCTTCTCCTCTGGTTTTTGGGGCTTTCTGCTGTGTGAAATTGTGCTTGGGGTGGGGCAAAGCTTTATTTCAGGATCTGATTCTGCTATTTTGTATGACACCCTGTTGTGGGCAGACAAAGAAAAGCAGTATTTAAAAATTGAGGGAAGACTCATTTCTCTGGGAAATTTTGCCGAAGCCATTGCAGCCCCCATTGGGGTGCTTCTTGCAGCCGTTTCCCTTCGAACTACTTTTTATTGCCAGACCTTGGTTGCTTTTTCTGCCATTCCTGCGGCGTTGTATCTGTTTGAACCCCATAAAATAAAAAAATCTCAACAAAGGGCAGTGGGGCATATTTTTTCTATTATTAATTATGCACTGGTTCAAAATAGAGCTCTCAAATGGAATATTATTTTTTCATCTGTTATGGGCACGGCAACTTTAACCATGGCATGGTTTGTTCAGCCCTACCTTGTGTTTATTTCTATTCCCCTTGCTTTATATGGTGTTATTATACCTATTTTGAACATGACCACCGGAATTACTGCCATGCATGCCCATCGTTTGGAAAAAAAAATGGGAATGACGTGGACGGTTTTTTTTATTGCTGCTTCCATTGGGTGTGGGTATATAGGGCTTGGTCTTTGTCACACCGCCTGGGGGGTTTTGGCGCTTTGTTTTTTTTATGTTTTCCGGGGCATTGCCACCCCTGTATTGAGAAATTATATCAATGAAATAACGCCGTCAGAGATCAGAGCCACCGTACTTTCTGTCAGAAGCCTTGCCATCCGTCTTTCTTTTGTATTTGTCGGTCCTGTGATCGGGTGGCAGGCGGACATTTCTGGAGTGCCATACACCTTATATATCAGCGGTGCACTTGTATTGCTTGCCGGAGGATGGTCAGCCTTGATGTTGGTTCGGGAGCAGAAAGAAAAAGGGGAAATACCCCATTTAATAAAAGATGTTCAGATATGATTCTTGGGGTTTTTGATTTTCATCTGTGAACAATCGCTGTCGGTAAACTCAACGGTGATTTTTTAGATATATCATCATTTGATGAGGAGTAATTTGGGAGGGGGGTTATGATAGTTGCCATTGCAGGGGGGAATCTTCAGGGGGTTGAAGCCACATATTTGGCATCAAAGGCAGGTTGGACCACACTTGTGATGGATAAACGTGCCTTGGTTCCGGCATCAGGCCTTTGTGACCATTTTTTTCACCTTGATGTTCACAATGAGGCCGCATTACTCGATGCTGTGAGGGGAGCAGATTTTATTTTGCCTGCTTTGGAAAACCAGTCCGCTCTTAATGCTTTGGTCTGTTTTTCCCAAAAATATGAGATACCCTTGGCTTTTGATGCCAGAGCTTATGCCATTTCATCTTCTAAAGTAACATCGGACGCTCTTTTCAAGAAAAAAAATATCCCTGCGCCCTTACCATGGCCCCGGTGCGGATTTCCTGCTGTTGGAAAACCAGACAATGACAGCGGCAGTCAAGGTGTTACTTTATTTTATACCCCGAAGCAGTATGAGCAATTTTTGGAAAAATTTGGGAAGCGGCCAGATGTCCTGCAGGAGTATGTAGAGGGACCATCCTATTCCATGGAAGTTATGGGAATGTCTGGAAACTATATTGCTTTGCAGAGTACACAATTATTCATGGATGATATCCATGATTGCTGCCGCGTTACAGCACCCGTGCCCCTTTTTCAAGAGGTCGATGATGAGCTTGTGAACGTTTCTTTGGAGCTTGCCCGGGCAATTGATTTAGAAGGCATTATGGACGTGGAGGTTATTCAGCATAAAGGATGCCTGAAGGTTCTGGAAATTGATGCCCGGCTGCCCAGTCAGACGCCCACGGCGGTTTTCCATTCCACCGGTATCAACATGGTTGCTCTGTTGGGGGATATTTTTGTTCATAAACTCCTTAACCCACCTCATATATGCCAACGCCCTGCCTGGGTGAGTTATGAGCATGTTGCTGTATCCAACCAAGGCTTGTTGTTCCAGGGAGAACATATCATGAGCATCTCTGAACCGCTGAAATTGATACGGAATTTATTTGGAGCCGATGAAGTAATCACCAATTATCAGCAGGGACGCAGGGAATTTGTGGCCACATTGATTATAAAAGCTTCCTCTGAACAAGAACTTGAAAAGAAAAGAAAAGGCGTTTTAAAATCCATAGCTGAACATATTGATTTGTTTTAAATATGACTTGTTAGTCATATATTTTCATTATTGCTTATTAAGGTTTTGCGTAACTAATTGATGTTATTGGATTTTTTTTAAAAAAATCATTGGAGCCAGCATGATGATTGCGGGCAGTTCTGATAACTTATGACTCTGAAAAAATATAGAACAAAATAAAAATTTGCTAAGCTTGTAAAAAGTTTTGAGTTCGTTTTTTAACCACAATTTATGTGTGTAAATTGGGATTAAAGCCAATATTATGATGTGGAGGGGTGCATTGGTGGTGTGCTCAATGTTGAAATTTGTAACCATAAAATATTATCAGGCATTTTGCAAAATCACCTCAAATTTGCTGTTTCCCCATGGAGCTGAAGACCATGACTCGTTTAAAAACGTGTGATATTAATACTATTGTTAAAAATTTAGATAATTACAACAGAGAATTGATTGAAAAAACAGGGCATTCTCTTTTGGGAATTGCCTGCCATGCTTGTGGTCGGAAAAAAGCTGAAATTCTTAAACTAATTGATGATTTTGCAGTCAGTGTGGTTCCTGTCACGGCGGGTCAGGGTATTATAACCACATTTTCCGATACTGTGGCGGCTATCATGAATTACCTTGGGTTTCAAGTGTCTGTAACCACAGCAACGGACACCGCAGGGGTGGCAGAAGCCTTTGAAAACAAGGCCCATGGTATCATGATGTCCGATGATAACCGTTTTGTGGGTTTAAACCTTACACTTCAACAGGTGGCAGATAATTCTGAGTCCACGGGCAGAGGGTATGCGGCTGCTCTGGATCTCATGGCAGGGGGCTTAAAAGAGCAATCCGTGGTGGTGGTGGGATGTGGCCCCGTGGGAACCGGAGCCGCCACATGGTTGAAACATACCGGTGCCCATGTGGTATTGTACGATGTTGATCCCGGTACTGCTCTGGATTTGAAAAATACGTTGTGTAACGATGCCGCAATTGGCCCGGGTAGGGTGAGTATGGCAGATCAAACCCTGGAAGTTTTGCTTCACCGGGTAAGGTATGTTGTTGAGGCCACCCCTGTGGAGAATTCCATTCCTGGAAATGCTCTTTTTGACAATACTTATGTAGCTGCCCCGGGGGTTCCTCTGGGGGTTTCAAAAAACGGGTGTGAGAGGATTTCCAGTCGTTTGATTCATGATAAACTGGAGATCGGTGTTGCCACCATGGCTGTGTCAATGCTGTAGTTTGGTTTTTAAAACAGTCCGGCCCTGTCTTTGGGGGGGATCCCCCGTTTAGGCGGGCCCAGAATAAGGATTCTAATTTGAATGAGATAGTAACATGGACAGATACCCAGCTGTCCCGACTCAAAGAGCTGGAGGCAGGGGAAAACGATTTAATTTGTCCCTGTGCCGCCATGGAAGAGAGAAATCAATGTTTCCAGCGCATTGAAAAGCGTTTGGTGAAGCAACAGCAGCAAAAGTTAAGACAATTTCTCACCGTTGATTTGAAACCACGCTTGATTGAGCTGGAAGAACGCCTCACCGCAGTTCTTAATGAACTGGGATTTTCCCGGGTAACCACCCCTGTGATTATTTCCCGGGAGGCCCTTGACAGAATGACCGTGGACAGGGATCATCCCCTTTCAAAGCAGGTCTATTGGCTGGATGATAAGCATTGTCTGCGTCCCATGCTGGCCCCTAATTTATATCAATATATGGTGAGCCTGGGGCGCTTGAAGGCTCGACCCATCCGATTTTTTGAGATTGGCTCCTGTTTTAGAAAAGAATCCGACGGTGCCAGGCATAACAGCGAATTTACCATGCTCAATCTGGTGGAAATGGGGGTTCCCATGGATCAGCGGCAAAAACGTTTAAAGCAGTTGGCCAAGGTCGTGGCCGATGCCGCAGGTTTGAAGGAGTATGAATTTGAAACCGAAGAATCCGTGGTGTATGGAGAAACCCTGGATGTGGTGGCAGGCAGTGACGGCATTGAAGTGGCCTCGGGTGCCATGGGACCACATCCACTGGATGCTGCATGGCGAATCACCGACTCCTGGGTGGGGCTTGGTTTTGGTCTGGAACGTCTGGTCATGGTGGCCCAGGATTCCCAAAGCATTGGCAAATGGGGTAAAAGTGTTTCCTGGATAAATGGCATTCGATTGAACTTGTAAGGTGCATTTTTGCCATGCTTCATTTTCCAGTTTGCACTTTTTAGAAAGAGATCCCCATTTTCCGGGAAAACTTGATCAAAAAGTGTAAACTACTTTTGAAGCTGTATGAAAGAGGCCCATTGTTTTAGGATTGCAGGTCAAAATGGGTGTTTAAAAGGGTAGGGACAAAAGACAGAAGCTGCCTTTTATCCCCGATTTTTTTAGATTAAAATATGGCTAATATGCCAAAGTTTCAGAAATTGAGGGTTTCCTGGAGCTCATCTGTGGAAAAACCCCAGTCCACATTGTGTGGGGGTAGTTTCTCATCAAACATATCTGGGAGCTGGTCATCTGCCTTGGTAAAGCCGGCCCGTTTATTGAACTCTTTTTCATCATTGAGGATGGATTTGCCAAGACTCACCACATCATCGGGGGTCAGGCTCAATCCGTATTGGGCATTGATCAAATCCACAATGGTCTGAACCCCGTCTTCATTGTCCAGAACTGCAAAGGCTACAAATAAACATAACCCTGCGGCATCAATGGCTGCGGTGGCAATCTGTAGATTTTGTGACAGCTCAATGTTTCCTTCTTTTTTCAGGGGATCAATGTCGCCCCCCACCTTGAGGATATTGGCGGTTACACCATAACCTGCGGTGTGATCTGCGCCCATGGGGGTGGTGGCGTAGGTGACCCCGACACCCTTGACGGCCCGGGGATCATAGGCGGGAAATGCCTGCCGTTTGACCACGGGAAGTCTATCCACGCCCAGGGCGTCACCCACAAATGCTGCGCCATTGCCCAGAATTTTGCCGTTGCCTGTGCCCTTGGCAACTTCTTTTATCAGCTCAATGGCAGCCTTGCCGTCACCCCATTCCAGAAGTCCGCCTTCCATGGCAATACCGATGGCCACGCCGGTGTCTATGGTATCTAACCCATAATCATCACACAGGCGATCCATCATGGCAATGTCATCTATATCCTTTATGGTGGTGTGGGCACCAAAGGCCCAGAGGGTTTCATATTCAAATCCGGCGGTTAACTGCTTTCCATCTGCACTGTTGTACACCTGGGAACATTTGATAACACAGCCCGGGTGGCAGCCTTCAGCAACAATACCGCCCCTTGCTTCTATGTTTTCCACCATTTTTTCGCCGCTGATATCCTGGGCGTGCTCAAATCGTCCATCTCTAAAATTTTTGGTGGGCAAAGAACCGGATTCATTGATAACATTGACCAGTACGGCTGTTCCCAATCCAGGCAGGCCCTGGCCGGTGACCGGGTGGTCGTTAAGCATTTTTACCCATTTTTTATTGGCAGCTTTGAAGGCGTCCGGGTCTGCCATGGTGAGTCGATCGCATCCTTTATCATCCACCACAATGGCCTTTATTTTTTTAGACCCCATTACTGCGCCCAGCCCACCACGGCCCACGGCACGTCCCGGGGTTCCCTTGAGATCTGCCTGCTGGATGCTGGCGGCTTTGAGACGTTGTTCTCCTGCCTGGCCAATACACATGACGCCGGTTTTGGCACCATAGGTGGTCCATAGTTTTTCAATGGCTTCGTAATTGCCCATACCCACATATTCATCAGCCGGTAGAATTTCCACAGAGTCTTTTTTAATGACGATCATGCTGTAGGCATCTCCTGCGGGTTTGCCTTCCAGTACCACAGCTGCAATTCCCAGTCGGGCCAGCTTCTGGGAAACAAATCCACCGGAGTTACTTTCTTTAATTCCGCCGGTGAGGGGGGATTTGGCGCCCACGGACAATCTGCCGGAGTTGGCGGCGGGTGAGCCTGAAAGAATGCCCGGGGCCATGATCAGCTTGTTGGCAGCCCCCAGGGGATGACAGGTGGCAGGTACTTCATTGAGTACCATTTTGGAGGTCAGGGCTCTGCCCCCCAGGCCCGCCAGTTCTGCTGGAATGTCTTCAAAATTAAAGGTAAGCTTTTCTGTGTTTATTCTAAGAATTTTACTCATTTTAACTCCTTTTTGTCCCATGCCGGGCACACCTGATTTAAACAGAGAGGGTGCAAACGGGCAGTTGCATTGGTAATGTGTGTATACACGACAATTACATTAATATTTTTCGGGTTGATGAAGTAGCGGGTTTGAAAAAAATATTTTTCTTGCAAGAAATGGGTTGACTTTTGAAAAATCAAACCGTTAAAAACCACAACGCACAAATATTTTGCATTATAGGCGAGAAAGGCAGATCTGTAAAGCCCATGAGTGTAAAAATATAAATGAAATTCAACTAAAATTGAGGAAGAATTGTTTCTGAATTTAAATAAAATTAATACTGTTTTTTCGTTTATTTTGGTTGTTCCTTTGGGTTAAAGCAAAAGGAGGAAAAGGATGAAGTTGTTCAACGGGTAAAACTGTGTTAAATTAACACTTGAAATTACATCGTTCTGACCTTACTTCCGTTGGAAGTAAACCATAAAAAATGGGCATGTTTCATTTTTCAGTTTACACTTTTTAGAAAGAGATACCCATTCCCCAAAAAAATTTGATCGAAAAGTGTAAACTACTGTTGAAGTTGCATGAAAGATGTCAAAAAATGAAGGGATTTTAAATCCATGAGAATTGTAACCCGGCCCGATTTTGACGGGGTGGTATGTGCTGTTTTTCTTTGTGAGGCAGAAAAAATAAATGAACCCATAAAATGGGTGGAACCCAGTCAAATACAAAATAGTTCCATTGAGATTCGGTCTGGAGATGTTTTGGCTAATTTACCCTATGATCCCCGCTGCTCCCTGTGGTTTGATCACCATGTGTCCAATTCCATGGAAAAGATGCCCCATGGCCTTTTTCGAATTGCCCCTTCTGCCGCCGGTCTGGTCCATGAGTATTATAAAAAAAAAGGAAAGCTGGATAAGGATTTTGATGAACTTGTGAGGTGGACGGACATCATTGATGCAGCCCTGCTGGAAAAGGACCATGTGCTTTATCCTGAAAAATACCCTTATCTTTTGCTTTCCATGACCATCAAAAATCGAAATGGAGCAGATGCTTCATATTGGGATCATCTGGTTCAATTGCTTAGAAATCATCCCATTGAATTTGTGATGGAAGACCCGCAGGTAAAAGTCAGATGTGAACAGGTGGTGCAAGAGAATCGGACCTATGTGGATATTTTAAAAGCCCACACTGTTGTGAAGGGGGATGTCTCTGTGACGGATTTCCGGGAGCTTGACATTGTTCCTTCGGGAAATCGTTTTTCTGTTTATTGTATTTATCCAGATATCATGGCCAGCGTTAAAATACGATACCATGAGCAGGATCGGGATACCACCATTGTCAGCATAGGGCAGAGCATCTTCAAAAAAGGGCTAAAGGTGAATATCGGGCACTTGCTTTCACGATATGGTGGTGGGGGGCATGCTGGCGCCGGTGGCTGCAGTATGAAAAGTGATTTTGCGCCTGGCAATATCCGTGAAATCCTCACCATCCTGGAAACCAATGTCCCCTTGACTTAACCCTGTAGAGACACCTTGTGTCTTGCATGAAATTACAGAGTGTTTTACCAACAATTAATAGTGATTCAGCCATAAAAAAGTCGAGAGTTGTTGATTTATCGTTTATAATTCCATGCAGCTGTTTTTTTGAGATTATCTTGAGCATACGGTAAGTTTAAATCAGCTCATTCCCTAAGAAATCAGTTGGTATAAAGGTTTGAAGCCAAAGTCCACTGTGGTGCTGATGGTACTGGAAATTAATAGACCACCCGGGTGGACTTGGCATCAAAAATATGCATCTGGTTAAGATTCATGGTAATCTCAATGGTGTCCTGGTGGTTAACCACCAGGCGGCTTTCACACCGGGCAATGAATTTCACACCTTTTAAATCCACATGGATGTGGGTTTCATTGCCCAGCGGCTCCACTACATCCACGGTCCCCTGGAACCGGGCCTCCCCCGGAGCCAGCGTCGTTCCCTCGGTGGGATGAATTTCTTCAGTTCGAATTCCCATGACAAGATTCTGGCCATCCGTTATGTTTCCTCCCTCCCTTGGGGGGACCGGGATCTCAAGCCCCTTTTCAAAGAGCAGCACAAAATCGTTTTCTTTTTTTGCAGCTTTACAGGGTAAAAGATTCATGGGAGGGGTTCCAATGAATCCTGCCACAAATGTGTTGGCCGGTTGGGAGAAAAGCTCCATGGGAGTTCCCACTTGTTCAATGTAACCATCCCTTAAAACCACAATGCGGTCAGCCAGTGTCATGGCCTCCACCTGGTCATGGGTTACATAGATAATGGTGGCGTTTACTCTATGGTGGAGGCGCTTGATTTCCGCCCGCATTTGAATGCGCAGCTTGGCATCCAGATTGGAAAGGGGCTCGTCAAATAGAAAAACCGATGGTTTGCGTACCATGGCCCGGCCCATGGCCACCCGTTGCCTCTGGCCTCCTGATAATTCATGGGGTTTTCGGTCCAGCAGATTTTCAAGGCCTAATATTTGAGCCACTTCCTGGACTCTTTCCTGGATTTCGGTTTTGGGTGTTTTGTTCAATTTTAGACCAAAGGACATATTGTTAAATACATTCATGTGGGGATACAGGGCATAGTTCTGGAATACCATGGCAAGGCCGCGGTCTTTGGGAGCCAGGTCATTAACCACCTTTCCACCAATGGAAATGGTTCCTTCTGAAATAACTTCAAGGCCTGCCACCATGCGTAGAAGTGTTGACTTTCCGCATCCAGAAGGACCCACCAGAACCAGAAATTCCTTGTCTTTTATATCCAGATTGATGCCATGTACCACCTCTGTTTTTCCATATTTTTTTACAACTTGATCAAGTTTAAGTTCTGTCATTAAAGTTTTCCGTTTAACGTTTAGGTGGTGGTGCTGTGATCTTTATCAGGTAAAATTTTTTGTTTTTTTATTCTCAAAGCAAAATTTCGATTAATGAGGGACTCAGATCTTATTGATTTACCATTTAACCATACCAAAATTGATATGTTTTATGGATGAAATTTCGGGTAAACGGTAAATTGAAAACTGCTGATTCCCTAATAGCTTCCCTATGTGCATAAAAAAACAATAAATCAATTAATTATGCAACTCTTTTCTTGGATTTTTCATAATAATCTTGACGGGTATTGGTTAAAGCATTAAATCATGAAGAGGTGTTTTTTTTTAAGAAGTTTTATACTATTTATGGATAGTCATAGGTGGCGCAAAAATACCATGGCTGTCCATGGAAGTTGTCGGTGTTGTGCTTTTTTGCCATTGACGCGTTCTGTGGTAATGCTTTGAAGCATAAAATAGTTTTAATAAAAAGGGGGAAACATGGAAATGAGAAAAAGTTTGATTCTGGCCATTGTGGGCATCTGCTTGATATTCCCAGCATCTACCTTTGCTAAACCGGTGACCATTAATTGGTGGCATGCCATGAGAAGTGCCCGGGGCAAGGTGGTGGATACCATGATTGAAAAATTTAATGCCTCCCAGTCTGACTATGTGGTGGTGGGGACCAATAAAGGTAATTATGATGAAACCATGAATGCCGGTGTGGCAGCTTTCAGGGCAAAAAAACAACCACACCTTCTCCAGGTGTTTGAGGTGGGTACTCAAACCATGATGCTTTCTGGAGCCATTTATCCGGTGCATGAGCTCATGGCCAAAGCTGGGTTTGACATTGACTGGGACAATTATCTCCAGGCGGTTCTTTCCTATTACATGAACGCCGATGGAAAATTGATGTCCATGCCCTTTAATTCTTCTACACCTATTATGTATTACAATGTGGATATGTTAAAAACAGCTGGCATTGTCCCTTTGTCAAAGTCGGAGCCCATTACCTGGGATCAACTGGGGGAGATCACCAAAAAATTGGTGGATCAGGGTATTGCACCAGCAGGAATGGTAACTGCCTGGCAGTCCTGGACTCAAATTGAAAATTATAGTGCCATTCATAATCTTGAGTTTGCAGATAAGGCCAATGGGTACAAAGGGCTTGATTGTGAATTGAAAATCAATAACTCCAAAGTGGTGGACCACATCAGACGTTTAAAAACCTGGATTTCCGACAAACGCTTTATGTATGGCGGTCAGAAATATCAAGGTCCCAAGGCTGAATTCATTGCGCAGAATGCCGCCTTTTACATTGATTCCATCAGTGGCATTGCAAAGTTGAAAAAAGCTGTGAATGATTTTACCTGGGATGCGGCTCCCCTTCCTGTGGAGGTATGGATGAAAACTCCCCAGAACAGCATCATTGGCGGGGCTTCTTTGTGGGTGCTCCAGGGGCACAGCAAAAAAGAATATAAAGGGGTTGCCACATTTTTAAAATTTTTGGCCAGTAATGAGATGCAGGAATACTGGCACAAAGAAACCGGCTACTTCCCAATTACCTTAAATGCCTATGATGACCTTAAATCCAAAGGCTATTATACTGAAAATCCCCTCCAGGAAGTGGGTATTAAACAATTAAATCGTGCCGTACCCACAGAAATTTCCCGGGGATTGCGTTTGGGTTATTTTGTCCAGATCCGAAACATTATAAATGAAGAGCTGGAACAGGTGTGGAATGGCGATAAAACCCCCCAGGAAGCCATGGATAATGCCGTTGCCAGAAGTAATATTCAGTTGAGAACTTTTGAGAAGACCTACAAATGATTAATTAACTGCGACAATAATTTTACCAAATTAATTTAAAATTTGCGCCATCTTTCATACACTATTAAAAACAGGCTGCACTTTTTGATGAAGGAATTCTGGAAAATTGGGTATGTTTTTTGAAAAGTGTAAGATGGGAGATGGTGCATGTTACATTTTTTTGGCTCAATGAGCGATGTTGTGATCATGTTTTTTTATCAATAACCTTTGCGAGAAAAACTGGCATTTGTTTCAATCTAATGAAGCAGGTGGAAAATTTTTTACCAATGATTAAACGATCTTTTTTTAAATCAAAATACATTCCTTATCTGTTGATTTTACCTCAGCTGCTCATTACACTTACTTTTTTTTATTGGCCTGCCATCCAGGGTTTAATCCAGTCCTTTCTTCTCAGCGACCCCTTTGGCAGACGCAGTACCTTTGTATGGTTTTATAATTATATTGAGCTGTTCACAGATCCTCTGTATTTAAAATCCATCATGATCACATTGATTTTCAGTGTGCTGGTGGCTGGGGTCTCACTTTTTTTGGGCCTGTTCATTGCCACTATGGCCAATCGAGCGCTTAAAGCCAAAGCGGTGGTGCGAACTTTGCTCATTTGGCCCTACGCAGTGGCTCCTGCCATATCCGGTATATTGTGGCTTTTCCTTTTACACCCTTCCTATGGCATTGTGGCTCTTGGTATTAAAAACTGGCTGGGAATTGACTGGAATCCCGTGCTCAAGGGAAGTGATGCCATGATCATGGTTACCCTGGCCAGTGCCTGGAAGCAGATCAGTTATAATTTTGTTTTTTTTGTGGCAGGTATGCAGGCCATTCCAAAATCCCTGATAGAGGCAGCTGCCATTGACGGAGCAAGTCCCCTTCGCAGGTTCTGGTCCATCACCTTTCCCCTTTTATCGCCCACTTTTTTCTTTTTGTCGGTGATGAACATTATCTACTCCTTTTTTGAAACATTTGGTATTATTCACACCGTCACCCAGGGAGGGCCCGGAGGGTCCACCAATATAATGGTATACAAGGTGTATCAGGATGGATTTGTGGGCTTAAACATGGGGGCGTCCTCTGCTCAATCCGTGGTGCTCATGTCTCTTATCATCCTCATCACTGTGATTCAGTTTAAATTTGTTGAAAAAAAAGTACAATATACAGGTTAATATTATGGTTGAACGCACGCCGCTTCTGGATATTTTTACCTATTTGTTTTTAATGGCAGGTATTCTCATAGTCGGGTTTCCCATTATTTACAGCCTCATTGCCGCCACTCAAACCCTGGAAGATGTTTCAAAGGTGCCCATGCCCCTGATTCCTGGGGATCAATTTTGGGTGAATATGCAGGAGGCCTGGTCACGGGGGGATCTTGGAACCCAGATCATGAACTCCTTTATCATGGCAACGGGCATCACCATGGGAAAGATTACCATTTCAATTTTGGGCGCATTTTCCATTGTTTACTTTGATTACCGATTCCGGGCTGTGGCCTTTGCCTCGGTTTTCTGCACCTTGATGCTGCCGGTGGAAGTAAGAATCATGCCCACCTATGAGGTGGCTGCCAATGTGTTAGGGCCGTTGCAGGCTCTGTGGGATTTTTTACACCTTAATGCCGTGGTTTCCTGGTTTACCGCCAATGAATTTGAACTGGCTCTGGATTGGAGTTTGCTGGACAGCTATACAGGATTAATTCTCCCTCTGATTGCATCAGCCACCTGTACTTTTTTATTCCGACAATTTTTTTTAACGGTGCCAGAGGAACTGTGTGAGGCGGCAAAGATGGATGGAGCCTCCCCCATGACTTTTTTTAGAAAAATTTTATTGCCCTTGTCCAAAACCAATATAGCAGCCCTGGTGGTTATTGAATTTGTGTATGGTTATAATCAGTATCTATGGCCCCTTCTCATCACCACCAACCCCAAAATGACAACAGCGGTCATTGGGCTTCAAAATCTTATTCCCCAGGCAGATGATTTACCAGAGTGGAACCTGGCCCTGGGGGCGGCCATTCTGGTTATGCTGCCACCGGTGCTTGTGGTACTTTTTATGCAACGCTGGTTTGTTAAGGGACTCATAGAGAAAGAAAAATAATGGCGTTTGTAGCCGTTTTTATGAAAAACTCAACTTTCGGTGTTCGCATTTCGTGGTGGGGTCAGGCTTTCGTTATTGACATTATCGAGGCTTTTTCCGTTGGCAAAGGCCTTGGTCGATAACATCAATAACAAAAGCCTGACCCCGTGGGCACACTGAGCCCATCGGTACATTTAAAAATGCTGGCTTTGAAATGAAGCCCGAAAGTTGAGTGAAAAAAAAAGGATGATCTATTTTGAAAAAAACATTGGTATTTTTGTTGATTGTATTATTTTTTGCCACCACAGCTTCGGCAAGTATGAAAATCAAGCTGGCTGTTGTGACAAAACCGGGTTCTGCCCAGAATATTGTGGCAGATAAATTTAAAGAACTCATTGAAGCCCGTTCCCAGGGAGAAATAACAGTTAAGGTGTTTCACTCTGCCTCACTGGGCAATGAAACAGAAATTCTTCAACAGATTCAGATGGGAACTGTGGAAATGGGCATCATCACCGCAGGCCCTTTTGATACCTTTGACCCCATTGTCCGGGTTGTGAATTATCCTTTTTTATTTAAAGACAATGACCAGGCAGACTTGATTCTGGATGGCCCTTTGGGGCAGGAAATCCTTAAAAGTCTTGAAACATCAGGGTTTAAGGGGCTGCATTTTTCAGAAAACGGATTTCGGAATTTGACCAATAGTAAAAAAGCGGTGAAAACCCCCGATGACATCAAAGGGCTTAAAATCCGGGTCATGGCATCTGCGCTTCATAAAACCATCTGGCAGACATTGGGTGCCAACCCCACGCCCATGCCCTGGCCCATTTACACGGAGCTTGAACAAAGCGTCATTGACGGTCAGGAAAATCCTTTGTGGGTGATGGAGGTGTACAAGTTTTATGAGATTCAAAAGTACATGACCATGACCCGTCATGTCTATTCGTCCCACATTGATGTGGCTGGACTGAAATGGTGGAATGCCCTTTCTGATGACAACCGGGCCCTCATTGCCGGCGCAATAAAAGACGCAGCAATTTTTCAACGGACAGATAACCGGGCCAAGAATGCCGGTCGCATGGCTTTGCTTGGAAAAAAGGGGATGATCATTGAACAGCATCCTGATGTAACCGCCTTCAGGGCCCGGGTGGCGGATTTGAAAAACATGGACCTTTACAGTGATCCCCGGGTGAATGCCCTGCTGATAAAAATGATTGAGGCCACCCGATAAGCCGGGAATGGCTGGAATCAAAATATGATAAGATTTTTTCAAACTCTCAGCGATGGCATAAACCGCAGGGTGGAAGCACTGCTTTTTGTCATGGGGGGCACCATGACCTTGATTGTGGTGGTACAGGTGTTTTCCAGATATGTTCTTAATCACTCTCTATTCTGGTCCGAAGAGTTGGCCCGTTTTCTTCTGGTGTGGCTGACCTTTATGGGGGCTTGTGTGGGGTATCACAAGGGTGTGCATCCCGGTGTGGATGTCTGCTTTAAAAGATTTTCCCCCCGGGGGCAACAATGGGCCATGGTGGGAATTCATCTGGCTTCTCTGTTGCTGTTTGGGGTGATGGTGATCAAAGGAATCAGCTTTGCCTGGTTTATAAGGCTTCAGATTTCTCCGGCACTCTCCCTTCCCAAATGGATTCTCATGGGTATTGTTCCCCTGGCCGGAGTGGTGCTTATGATACATGGTGTGCGATTTCTGCTGGAGGCCCTCCATGGCCAAGATTTGATGGATTAGGATGGTATTGTGACTGCGCCGCTGTTGATTATAACCCTGTTTTTTCTTTTTGCCATGAACACCCCCATTGCCATTGCCATTGGGGTTTCATCCCTGGTGAGCATTCTGGTTCAAGGGGACTATCCCCTGATGGTGATGATCCAGCGCATGGTGTCGGGTACCGATTCCTTTCATCTCATGGCGGTGCCGTTGTTCATGTATGCCGGGGTGATCATGGAGGCCGGCGGCATCAGCCAGAGACTCATTGATTTTGCCAATGCTTTGGCTGGCTGGCTGCCCGGGGGGCTGGCTGCTGTCACCATTGTTTCTGCCATGTTTTTTGCCGGAATTTCCGGTTCGGCTGCTGCTGATGCCGCTGCTGTGGGGGCTGTATTGATTCCAGCCATGAAGCGTTCCGGGTATGACTCTGATTTTGCAGCGGCAGTGCAGGCTTCAGGGGGCTCATTGGGGGTGGTGATTCCCCCCTCCATTCCCATGATTATCTTTGGATTCCTCACCGGTGCCTCCATTGGTCAGCTTTTTGCCGCCGGTATTTTGCCGGGCCTGCTCATTGCTGTCACGCTGATTGGTGTTTCCACCTTTGTTTCCCGGCGCAGGGGGTATGCCCCGGACACCCGGTTTTCGTTGAAAAATATTTTTATTACCTTCAGGCGCGCCTTTCTGGCCCTGGGGGCGCCTTTGATCATCCTGGGCGGAATTTTAACCGGCGTGTTTACAGCCACAGAATCGGCGGCCGTGGCCGTGGCCTATGCCCTGTTTGTTTCCATGGTGATTTACAGAAAAATTAGTATAGGCGATCTGTTTCATCTTTTCAGGGATGGGTCTGTCACCGCCTCCATCGTCATGTTTATCATTGCCACCGCCTCGGTGTTCAGCTGGATCGCCGCCATGGAGGATCTTCCCGGTGCCCTGGCAGGCAGTCTCATGGAAATAACCGATAATCCGGTGCTTCTTCTGCTTTTAATCAATGGAGTGCTTCTTGTGGCCGGTACCTTTGTGGAAACCACGGCCGCCTTAATTCTGCTGGTACCCATGATTACGGCCATGCTGCCTTCTCTGGGTATTGACATGGTTCAACTGGGGGTCATTGTGGTGACCAACCTCTCCATTGGCATGCTCACCCCGCCCATGGGCATTTGCCTCATTGTGTCGTGCAGTATTTCCGGGGACTCCCTGGGGGCTGTGAGTCGACGGGTATTGCCTTTTTTGCTCGTCTTGATCATTGATCTTCTTATCATTACCTTTTATTCTCCAGTCACCATGTGGATGGCCCGCTTGGTTCGTTGAGCCTTTTCCGGAATTTTCAACACCTTTCATACAACTTCAAAAGTAGTGCTTTGTCATTTTTAATACTTAGAATCGCCGATTTTTAGAGATGCCGTGGTGTAATGTTGTGCGGTATGCACTATCCTAAATTTTAGCCTTGACCATGCAGTGGTCTGTATTTTTTGATCAAGTTTTCCCGGGAAATGGGTGTGTTTTTCTGAAAAGTGTGAACTTAAAAATGAAGCATGCCGAAATTTCTTATTAATTAATTGATTATGCTCAATGTTGGGTTTATAACACAAGGTGTGAGAATCCAAAAACCACAGGAGGTGGGTATGACCATAAAAATTGGTATTAACGGTTTCGGCAGAATCGGCAGAAACATTTTTCGTGCCATTGGTAAAGATAAAGCCTTTGCTGATGTGGAAGTGGTTGCCATCAATGATTTAACAGATAATAAAACCCTGGCACATCTGCTTAAGTATGATTCGGTCATGGGAACCTTTGAAGGAGAGATCACCGGTGACGACACCGGTATCACCGTGGATGGACGTCACATTGCCGTGTCCGGCCATCGCTCCCCCGGTGATATTCCCTGGGGGGATCTTGGGGTGGCGTATGTGGCGGAGTGTACCGGTATTTTCCGGGATGGTGAGTCGGCCCAGGCCCATCTGGATGCCGGGGCCAAAAAGGTGGTGATTTCTGCCCCGGCCAAGGGAGGGGTTAAAACCCTGGTCATGGGGGTGAACGAGGAAGAGTATGACCCCACTCGGCACCATGTGGTGTCCAATGCCTCCTGTACCACCAATTGCCTGGCACCGGTGGCCCGGGTGATTCTGGATAATTTTGGTATAAAACGGGGCTTGATGACCACCATCCATGCCTACACCGGGGATCAGCGCCTTCTTGATTTTCCCCACAGTGATTTAAGGCGGGCAAGAGCTGCAGGACTTTCCATGATTCCCACCAAAACCGGTGCGGCCGCTGCCGTTTCCCTGGTTATTCCGGAGTTGAAAAATAAATTTGACGGCCTTGCCGTGCGGGTTCCAACCCCCAATGTATCCTTGGTGGATGCGGTGATGGAGGTGGAAAAAGAGACAACGGTGCAGGAGGTGAACCAGGCACTGAAGGCGGCATCCGGGCGATATCTGGGATACTCTGATCTTCCCCTGGTTTCCATGGATTATCAGGGAGACCCCCATTCATCTGTGGTGGATGCGGACTCCACAAAGGTCATTGGAACCACGGTGAAGGTGATGAGCTGGTATGACAATGAATGGGGCTACTCCAACCGGATGCTGGATTTGATTCTATACATGGAAGCCATGAAGCCTTTATGATGGTATTTTGCGGGAGGGTGTGATGGAGCGGGTGTCATTTTCTCAGTTTGTTGAATCATCGGATGCCCTCCGGGCCAATTTAATGGAGACCGCCCAGGAGGTGGTTGTTCGCAGGGAGTATCAACTTCTTCTGGATATTGTGGCGGATTTTCGCGGTATCCATAATCAGCTTGAGCTGCTGCTCACAGAGGTGTGTCATACGTATCGAAATTGGGAGTTGCTGTTACCCCAGTTGAGAAATTTTACCCTTAAAAACAGCAATTACTACAAGCGACATCCCAAAGGGCCTGAAGCCTTTGGGATTTTCAGCAGCATCTATCTGGATGCCTTGAAAGAATCCATCAGAAAAGAGGGGCTGCCCTCCCGTTTAATGGAATCCCTCTTTGCCTGGGTGGATAAATTTATCACTCTTTTTTCCGGGGAAGACTTAAGAGAATATCAAACCGTTCTCAGTGGTCTGTTTGATGATTTGATCAGCCTTGGTAAGGCCCATGACGGGCTTATAATTTTCATGGTACAGGGCCGGATACCCATGCAGCGGGTGGCCCGTCGCCTGCTGGCATTGCAAAAAGAGATATCCCCCACCCTTGATCATTGTTCCCTTGCGCGGCTTATGACCTTTATTCTGGACAATAATTACCGTTACTGGCTGGAAGAAGAGGACCCCATGTTGTGGTTCCATGCCGAGTGCCGGGATCTTTGCCATGATATTCCCACCATGGAATTGTTTGAAGCCATATCCCATGAAGCCCTGGTAAAATATCGTACATCCCTTGCAGACATTGACCCGGAATCCAATGACAATAACGATTTGAACCGGTTGATGGACCTGCCTGCCCATGTGGATTTTGTCAAGGTTTACAAGGAGATTTCCACCCGCATTACCCGGACAAAACCTGCCGGATCCCCATGTGAAGAACAGTCTTCCCATGGGGAAATTGTTCCGGATACAACCATGGTGTACGAACACCAGAAGCTCATGTTTTTGTTCAGAATCATGGACACAAGCGGTCTTTATCTCATCCATGAAGAGACTCTGAGGACCATTAATCAAGGCCTTGTGAGGTTAATCCGGCAACAGCCCTTTGAGGATATTGAAGCTTTTTTGCTCACCACTTTTCAGTTGTTAAAGGTTAATGTCAGAAAATTTCCCCACACCTCCTTAAAATGCATTGAAATTTTGGGAGAAGAGGTTTTTAAACGGGGAAATTCCCGCATGGTGGAGGCTTTTTTGTGGGAGGCTGTGCGCTTTGGATTCCAACATGCCGGTGTCACCGGCATTGACGAAGACTGGCAACCCATAACCAATCCGGCCCATTTGACCAATATCCGGGTGTGGTTGCACCTGATCACCCGGGAGCCCAAATGGTGTGCCACCCTTTTTTCTGCATTGATCATTCATCTCAAGCTTGCCGGTACCTGTGTGAAAGATACAGATCTGTTCCAGCGCGATATTTCTCATCTGTTAAATCATCCCATTGAACCGGTGTATAACCTGGTGAAGCAGTTTGCCAAATTAATGCCTGTTTTTTACAATGAAATCGGTGCTGAAGGGGAGTTGCGTTATGTTTCCACGGAGCTGGATGAGATTCATAAACGTAAGGATCGCCTTATCCATTTTCTGCGAAAACAGAGTCATGTGGAAAGTTCCAATCTCATTGTGGATTTTATCCAGGAAATATTCATTTTCTGGAGAACCCGGGACAAGGCGCGGCTGGAACCCATCCTTCCCCAGGAGGTGCTGGAGGAGGTGGCCGTCACCGGCCCCTTTATTGACGAACAGCATCTACTGGTTGGTCGTATTCAAAAAGAATTTAAATTTAATACCGTTGAAGACCTTCTGGCATGGCAAAAGAAGGATCGAAAAAAATACCTTGACCTTCAAAAGGATATTTCCCCGGGGGAACGGCGGCGATTTGACCTCATGGTTCAAATGTACAAGCTGCTTCATCAAAAATATAATTTAAGTTTCCAGGAACTTCGTTCGGAGCTTATGGATGCCCAGAAAGAGGGCTTTGACGGGATGTCGTCCCTGGCTGATACCCTTGAAAACGGGAATACGGAAAAATCCTTAAAAGCCTTGTTAACATGCCTGGAAGATCTTAAAGAGATTATTCTTTCCTCTGAAACCTTTCCTGCCAAGGAGGCCATTTATCACAAGCGCCACATTGCCGTGGATATTCCTTCGGTGTACGGGCGGTACCAGGAACGAAAATTTGACAGCCTGAGCCTCACCTTTCGCATGGAAAATCTGGCCGGTGTGCTCCTTGAAAAATTACCGGCCACGGTGAACTTGTCTTTTATCACCCAAGCCACTTTTTTTCGCATTGTCTCCTGTCTGAAACTGTTCATGCGGGCCCTGGCCGTGGACGGCATCACTTCCCGACGTCTGGACACCTATCTTTCCATTTTGCAAAGTTCCCTGAAGATCCGGCGTTTTTCCTACACCCAGTACCTGGATATTTTCCGGGGACTGTCCGAAGGGGTAAAGGATGTTATCTATGCCCACTATACCAATATCCACCAGAATAATCTGTCCATCATCATTCCCCAGATAGGCCGGGACAATCTTTTGGGACGATATCGTTCCAAATGGAGTGACGATGATATGGTGAACACCACCCACCGTCTTTCCGAAGATTTTTTCCGGGATCTTATCTCCTCCACCTTTGGACTTCAGCACCTGGATAATTTCATCACCCGGATCATACAGACCCTGGAGCGCCAGCGGGATGTTCTGGATGAGCGTCTCCTGGATCTGCTCATGTCCTATAATCCGGAGAAAACAGTTTCCATGCTCCACGATGTGAATGTCCACACCCATGATCTTATTCATTTGAGCAATAAAGGCTATAACCTGGTGACACTTACCGGTTTGAATTTGCCAGTGCCCCCGGCATTTATTATCACCACCGAGGTGTTCCGCTGTCGGGAGGTGATCCATGGGTTCAACAAGGCAAAAGTGGAGTTCATACGCCGGGTTCGCATGGCCCTTACCCGTTTGGAAGGACTCACCGGAAAGGTGTTTGGTGATCCTGAAAATCCATTACTTCTTTCGGTGAGGAGCGGGGCTGCCCTTTCCATGCCCGGTATGATGGCCACCATTCATAACGTGGGGCTCAATGATGAACTGGTGGAGGCCTATGTCAAGAATCACGGCCATGGTTACCTGGCATGGGATAATTATCGACGGTTTGTCCAGGCCTGGGCCATGATTTCCGGGGTGGATCGGGAGAAGTTCCAGGAGTTGATGGATGATGCCAAAAAACGCCACAATGTGAAGTTCAAGTGGAAGTTTTCCCCGGATCAGATGCGGGAACTGGCCCTTGATTATCAGAAGCTGGCCCGGCGGCAGGGTATCAGTATTCCCGATGATCCCTGGTTGCAGCTCTCCCATGCTGTTGAAATGATTTTTGATTCCTGGAATACCCTAAAAGCCGTGGATTACCGTGAGATTATGGATCTGTCGGACAGTTGGGGGACGGCTGTTATTGTGCAAAGTATGGTGTTTGGCAATAAAAGCAGCCAGTCCGGTTCCGGTGTTTTGTTCACGGCCCACCCCTATCGCAAGGTGCGGCGGGTGGCCCTGTGGGGGGATTATGCTTATGGGGACCAGGGAGAAGATATTGTGGCAGGACTTGTGACAAGCTATCCCATTTCCGTGGAACAGGCCCAGATTGATGGCCGATCTGTGGAAAAGAGTCTGGAAAAAAGTTTTCCCCACATTTACAATGAGCTGCTCTCCATTGCAAGGGATCTGGTGTACGAAAAGCGCTGGAATCCCCAGGAGATGGAGTTTACCTTTGAAGGACCCCGGGCCGCTGATCTTTACCTCCTTCAGACCCGGGACATGATCACCATTAAAAAACAAGAACAGTTTGACGTGTTTGTTCATTCCGATGCCCTGAACACCGAGGGGCTGGGCAAAGGCATCGGGGTATCTGGCTCTGCATTGTCCGGCCGGGTGGTTTTTTCCGAGGGAAATATTAAACAATTACGCCGGGAGGATCCCGGCATGCCGCTGATTCTCATTCGTCCGGATACGGTTCCGGAAGATATCAAGGTGATTGATAAGGCCGAAGGGCTTCTCACCTCCCGGGGGGGGCAAACCTCCCATGCCTCTGTGGTGGCGGTGCGTCTGGAAAAAACCTGTGTGGTGGGCTTGCGGGATCTTAAAGTGCATGAATCCCGTCAATATTGCGAAATCATGGGGCATCGCATTGCTTTTGGGGATCGCCTGTCCATTGACGGCCGAAGTGGACTGGTGCTACTGGGGCATCATCCCACCCAGACGGAAAAACATATTTTGCCTTTGTAGTGCGCTGTCAAGACTAATATTCAGGGTTGAACACCACCAGCAAATGACAACCATGGGATATTTGAAAAATAGCAATCTTAAAATTAAGATTTGACGTTGCAGCAGGTTTCCGGGGCGTTTGTTTTTTTATATAGTGGGCATGGCCTGCCGGACACAACCAATATTAAAAATGGTAGCATGCCCCTCCGATTGGCATTGGGCCCGCCCGGAACTGTAGGCGGTCCAAGTGGCCGGTTCCTATTGCTCCGTGGGGGCTTTGCTGAGGTTGATGCCTCTAAAACGCACATAAGTCAAAAAAAATGCACCACGGAATAGAAACATTCTCTTTCCGTGGTGCATTTAAATTATACGTATATCAGTAAAACTGAATAAAGATTAGATCAGCTCGTTGATATCTGTGTAGTCAAGGTTCCAGGCATCGGAAACACCCTTAAAGGTGATTTTGCCATCCACAACATTGACACCTTTTTTCAGGGCTTCATTTTCCTGAACAGCTTTTTTCCAACCCTTGTTGGCGATTTCCAGGGCATATGGGAGGGTGGCGTTGGTCAGTGCCATGGTGGATGTACGGGATACAGCACCGGGCATGTTGGCCACGCAGTAGTGGGTTACACCGTCCACAACAAATGTGGGATCTTCGTGGGTGGTGGCTTTGGATGTTTCAAAACAACCGCCCTGGTCAATGGCAACGTCCACGATTACAGAACCGTCTTTCATGTCTTTGAGCATATCTTTTGTCAGCAGTTTGGGAGCCTTGGCACCGGCAATAAGAACAGCACCGATAACCACGTCTGCCTGGAGAACCAGTTCACGAAGAACTGAAGGATTGGACATGACAGGGTAGCAGTTGGCAGGCATGATGTCATCAAGGTATCGCAGTCTGTCAAGGTTGGTATCCAGGATGTAAACCTTTGCACCAAGACCACAGGCCATTTTAGCTGCATTAACACCGACCACACCACCGCCGATAACAACAACAGTTGCGGGCTCAACACCGGTAACGCCGCCCAGAAGCACACCACGACCGCCCATGGGCATTTCAAGATATTTGGCACCTTCCTGGGTGGCCATGCGACCTGCCACTTCACTCATGGGAAGCAGGAGGGGCAGGGAACCGTCGGCTTTTTCCACTGTCTCGTAGGCGATGCAGATGGATTTGCTTTTCATCAGACCCATGGTCTGGGGCTCATCAGCTGCCAGGTGAAGGTAAGTAAAAACAATCTGTCCTTCCCGGATCATGTCATACTCAGAAGGCTGGGGCTCTTTTACATGCATTACCATATCTGCTTTGGCATAAACCTCTGCAGGGGTGTCCAGAATTGTGGCTCCGGCTTCAACGTAAAGTGCATCTTCAAAACCACTGCCGGCACCGGCATCTTTTTCCACAACTACTTCGTGTCCGTTCTGTACCATGGCAACAACGCCAGCGGGGGTCATGCAAACTCTTCTTTCCAGTACTTTGATTTCTTTGAGGATACCTACGATCATTTTTTAGTGCTCCTTGTTATTATTTAAATAAAAAATGTGTTTCATCATTTTTTTGATTCATACTGCCTGTTTTCCAAATTAAAAGAATTGGGCAGCAGGCAGTATTAATAAATTTGATTTTATACTAAAGCAATATTCTTGCCAACATGTTAATAAAAAAAATAAAAAAATGTGATATCTGATGTATCTGATTTATAGGGGCTTTTTCACCCCGTTATGGAGGAATGAATTTTATTCAATGAAGATTTAAAACGCTCTTTTTGGTATTCTGGGTTACCAAAAAGAGCGTTTTATTTCTTAATATGCTAAAATAATTGTATAAGATAATTGTTTTAACTTTAGTTACCACTGGTAACTTTTTTATTAAAAATAATATCGTATTTTTTCATTTTTTTTAACAGGGCAGGGTGGGAAATTCCAAGGATCATGGCTGCTTTTCTTACAGTCCCCATTTGCTCCAGTGCCTGCTTGACAATTTTGTTTTCAAGGTCTGCCACTTGTTCCCGGATGGGACGGATGGATTTTCCGCCAGCATGCATGGTGGTATATTCCCCAGGCTGGTGCATTTCATGGCTGAAAAGAATACTGTCCTTGTCAATGGTTTCCCCGGTGCTTAAAAAAGCGGCCCGTTCAATGACATTTTTCAACTCCCGGACATTCCCCGGCCAGTCATGGAGGATCAGTTTTTCCAAGGCATCAGGGCTCAGCTGGGCCATTTTCTTTTTTAATTTGATCAACAGCTGAAATAAAAAATGTTCTGCCAGGATGGGAATGTCGCTGACCCGTTGGCGCAGGGGGGGGATGTGGATGGGCAATACATTTATACGGTAGTATAGGTCTTCTCTGAAGGTTTTTTTTTCAACAAGTTTCACCAGGTTCTTGTTGGTGGCAGTTATGATTCTGGTGTTAATGGGGATTTCCGTTGCCCCCCCAATGGGTCGCACCGCCTTTTCTTGGAGAAGTCTTAATAATTTGGCCTGGGATCCCAAAGGCATTTCAGCAATTTCATCCAGAAAGACTGTTCCCTGGGATGCCTTTTCAAACAGGCCGGTTTTCCCTTTTCTTTTTCCACCTGTGAAACTGCCCCCCAGGTATCCGAACAGCTCGCTTTCCAGAAGGTGTTCCGGCAGGGCTGCGCAATTGATGGGGATGTAAGGGCCCTGGCAGTTGGATGCGGTGTGGATGGCCTGGGCAAAGAGTTCTTTACCTGTGCCGCTGGCTCCCTGGATGGCAACGGTGACATCGCTGACGGCAATTTTCTGGGCAAAGGCAATGGCCTCTTTAATGGTGGGATGATCACCTATGATGTCACTAAAAGAGGTGTGGCCGGGTTCGGATAATGTCTGGGCAAGTTTTTTTATTTCCTGCATGTCTTTGGCAATTTCAACGGCCCCCACAATGTGATCCGAAGAATCCCGAATGGGTTTGCACGTGGAAATATACTGGTATCGTCGTCCCCCCGGAGTGATGATGCTTTGTTTCACATTGTCCAGGGTGGTTCCTTTCAGGCATTTAAGAATGGCATAGTCCGGCAGATCCAGCTGTTGAATGCTTTTTCCAAGAACTTTTTCTGCCACACAGTTGAAAACCTGGCAGGCCACCTCATTGATGGTGGTGATGCGTCCTTCCCGGTCTATGGATATAACGCCGTCACGCATATTATCCAGAACCACCCGGAAACGGTTTGCCCGTTCCTCCTGGGGCAGGGAATCTATGAATTGGGCATCCTTTAAATCTTTAATGGTTCCCATGAAATTTAAAATTTTTTTTTTTGCCAGGGGCGTTTCTCGATTTTCGATTTCCAGGTATACATGGGCTTCTTTGGAACTTCTGATCACATCCATGGAGATGATATTGAATTTATGATTGGCAAGCAGGGTGGAAATGTCCGCCACAATGCCGATGCGTTCTTTAAAATTGAGTTTCAGCTTAAAAATCAAATTTTATTGTTCCTCCTGGGTTTTATATCAAAGCCCTATTTTGTGTGTAGCTAATGTTTTGGCTGGTTGAATTCAACATCTCCCACCCATTTTATAATATGGGGCTGAACCATTTTTGGGACTTGGTCATAAGCTGGGCTATTATAGGTGAGATAAAATTTTATTATCCGCAAAATGCTGTAATTATAGATATTAACTTTTGTGGATAGGATTTTATCACAAAATGGCCCACGTTATGGCCCCCCCCCATTCTTTTGTGCTTTGTCTTGGATAAAACGAGATCAGAATAAGGCCTGCCCGTGGCGGTTGTATAAAATGTTCCGCAAATCAGGGGGGTGTCTTTCAGGTTTTGTTGTGGGTGGAGCAAGGTCAGAATGAGTTCCGCCCATGGCGGTTATATATCAGTTGGGAGGAGGAAGAACAAATTAAAAACATAAATCTAATCGTTTCTGGAGGGCATTAAAAGATGACGCAGCCAGCCAAACACGGTATTGCCCTTGAGAAGTGCCTGCTCATGGAGATCAAGGTTCATGGAAATGGTGTCAGTATCTCCAAATCTGTCTTTGCGTGTGATGATTTTTCTGTCAGGATCAAGGGATTTGATGATTTTTGCCGGATTGCCCGCAGCAATGACATTGGCAGGGATATCTCCTGTGACCACACTGCCGGCTCCGATAACACTGTTTTTACCAATATTTACCCCTTTGCACACAATGGCACTGTCACCGATCCATACATTGGGGGCAAGGGTTACAGGGTGGGCTGTGGTCGGTGGCAGACTGCGGTCATAAATACCATGCCAGTCCGAGTCCGTGATATAGGCATTGCTTGCAATCATGCAATTATCCCCGATGGTAATGCCCTGGGCCGCACTGATGCGAACCCCCGGGGAGATGAGCACATGATCGCCAATGGTGATGCCGGGAATATCTTTTTTATCTGTCCATACGGTGAGCCGGGTTTTTTTGTCCGATGAGGCCAGAAGGGTGATGTTGTCACCAATGCTCACCGGCCCCCCAAACACCTCCACATGCCAGGGTTTTACCACAAAGGCGTTTTTTCCCAGATATTCCATCTGGGGTTTTAGAAAATGGCTGAGATGAAATTTCTGGATACCAAACCAGATTTTTTTGATGAAATAGGGTCTGTGATCTCTTCTCATGCCGGGGTTTCCCCGGTGCATTCTTTAAAAAGAAAGCCGTCCCAGGCGTTGTGATCAAAGAGCCGGGCCGCCGGGGTCAGTCCATAAAGGGCATCTGCCGCCATGAGCACCACCCCGTTGGTCCAGGAGATTTTTTCTTCGGGCCAGATGGTCATATCCGGAAATGTATACCCGCACCAGAAGGTGCCGTCTTCATAGGTGCGTTCCTGTATCCAGGAAAAAACAATGCGGGCAAGATTTACATTGCCCATGGCAAACAAGGTGAGCACAAATTCCGATGTCTCGGCCATGGTGACCCAGGGACGGTCTGACACGCACCGCACGCCCTGTCCCTCAATAATATATTTTTTCCAATATTTTTCTATGCGCCGGGTGGCAGCGTCTCCGGTGAGCGCCCCACTTAAAACCGGGTAAAACCAGTACATGGAAAACCGGGATTTACTGATATTATAAATGGAGATGTCTTCTTTCAGGGAGCGGCCCAGCTTGTGAAAAGCCTTTTCCCACAGTGGCTTTTTTTTGTTGAGAAGTCGGGCAATGGTCAGTGCACATTTTAAACTCATGTAAATGGAGCTGCACCCGGTTAAAAGGGCCATGGGATCAACCTTTCCTTCGGGACTTTTTGCCCAGTATATTTCGCCGCTGTCCGTCTGGAGGCTGATGCTGAAATCCATGGCCTTTTCCAGGCAGTTCCACATTTTTTTAAGGAACGGGGTGTCCCGGGTGATGAGCCAGGTGTGCAGCAATCCCGTTGCAATATAGGCCGCCATGTTGGTTTCCATGGTTCGATCTTTGGGAATACCTTTTATATAAGATGAGTACCAGGAGCCATTGCTGTTTTGGTTTCTGGCCATCCATTCAAATGCCTGTTTTGAGGGGTCGTAAAAACCGCCGATGTTCAACCCCATGGCAGACTCCACAAGGTCCCAGGGGTCTGTTTTGCCGTCAATGTGCCAGGGGATTTCTCCAGATTGATATTGTAACCGGCTGATGAACCGTGCCACTGAGTCTATGTTCATAGATAGGCTTGGGCGTGGGCCGCGGTTTTTAAAATCCATTCAATTCTCCCATTACATTTGAAGTGTAATGCATTGTTATGTTAAATAAGCGTTTGACCTTTTTGAATAAACTTCTTTTATCAGAACGGGCATGGATTGGCAAGGAGGTAAGCTTAAAAACATTTATGAATTTATATTCATGATATTTGCATTGGATATTTAAAAGGTCGGATTGTTGTTATGTGTGTTGCTGTCTTAGTTTAAATAATTATAATTATTGTATATAATAAAATAATCTTTCTTGGAAAAAAATTATTAAATTCCTTGACATTCAGCGGGCTTCTCTGTTACTTAGAAATGAATAGATATTCATAGTTAGCGGATTATGTGATAAATAATATATATAGGAGGTCGTCATGAGTAGAAAGATCAGAAAGGCAGCGGTGATCGGTTCCGGTATAATGGGTGGAGGTATTGCCGCTCTTCTTGCCGGTGCCGGCGTGGATGTGCTTTTGCTGGATATTGTTCCGTTTGATTTGACGGATGAAGAAAAAAAAGATCCCACAGCACGAAATCGCATGGTTAAAGCGGGCATGGATGCGGCCCTTGCTTCTTTTCCATCCCTGTTCATGACCAAAAAAGATGCCACATTGATTAAAATCGGTAACCTTGATGATGATTTTGATAAATTGGCAGAGTGTGACTGGATTGTTGAGGTGGTGGTTGAGAATCTTAAAATCAAACAAGATCTTTTCGGTCGCATTGAAGGCGTCAGAAAGCCAGGCGCCATTATCAGTTCTAACACTTCCGGTATCCCTTTAAAAGACATGTCCCAGGGCTTGAGTTCTGATTTTAAACAACATTTTCTGGGGACCCATTTTTTTAACCCCGTTCGCTATATGCATCTTCTGGAGCTCATCCCCGGAGAGGAAACCCTTCCTGAAGTTCTTAATTTTATTGCCGGTTTTGGTGAGAAGAATCTGGGTAAGGGTATTGTCTGGGCCAAGGATACCCCCAATTTTGTGGGAAATCGCATCGGTGTCCATGGTATCGGGGCCGTGATGTCCTCCATGCTGGAAGATGGATTGAGCATTCCTGAAGTGGATGCCCTGTTTGGTCCGGCCCTGGGTCGGCCCAAGACAGCTATTTTTAAAACCACAGATCTTGTGGGTCTGGATACCATGGCCCATGTGTGTCAAAACTCCTATGACCTTTGTCCTGATGATGAACAGCGGGATGCCTTTGTGGTTCCTGAGTTCGTCAAACAGATGATTGACAAAAAACTTCTTGGCAATAAAACAAAGGCCGGTTTTTATAAAACAGATCTGACACCGGAGTGGAAAAAAGTTCGAAAAGTGCTCAATCCTGCCACATTGGAATATGAAGATCTCATCCGTCCCACCTTTCCCTGTCTGGATGCCGCCAAAAAACTGCCCACCCTTCCCGAAAAAATTAAATGTGTTCTTACAGGGGATGACAAGGGGGCAAAATTTGCCTGGAAAATGGCAGTGAAAAGCTTTCAGTATGCGGCCAACAGAATCCCTGAAATTTCCGACACCGTCATAGAAATTGATAACTCCATGAAATGGGGATATAATTTTGAAATGGGTCCCTTTGAAATGTGGGATACCTATGGCGTTGCAGAGGCTGTTGAGAGAATGAAGGCCGAAGGCTATGATGTTCCGGAAAATGTCGCTGCCATGCTGGCTGCGGGTCATACCTGTTTTTACAAACTGGAACAGGGTAAAAATTACTTTTATGATTTTGCATCAGCCGCCTACAAAGTGGTTCCCATGAGTGACACCATGGTTTCCCTTGCCGCTGCCCGGGGTAACGATAAAGTGGTTCAGGAAAACAGTTCTGCAAGCCTCATTGACATTGGGGACGGTGTGTTCTGTCTTGAGTTTCACACCAAAATGAACGCTTTGAACGCTGAAATCATTGACTCCATTGACGGAGCACTTGACTACGTGGATGCCAATGGGGCAGGGCTTGTTATTGGTAACCAGGCCGGTGGCATGCCCGGTGCTTTTTCTGCCGGTGCTGATCTTTCCCTGGTGTCCCGTCTGGCCCATGATAAAAAATATGCAGAATTAACCACTTTCCTTGAAAGAGCCCAGACCGGTATCCAGAAGGCAAAATACGCTCCCTTTCCTGTGGTGGCAGCGCCCTATGGCATGACCTTGGGCGGTGGATGTGAAACCTGCCTGGGTGCCGACCGCATTGTGGCCCATGCAGAGCTTTACATGGGGCTTGTGGAAATCGGTGTGGGGCTGTTGCCCGCCGGTGGCGGTTGCATGAATATCTGGAAAAAATTTATTGATGCCCTTCCGGCAGGGGTTGCCAAAGATACGGATCTTGCTAAACTCTTTATTCCCGCTTTTATGAATGTGGCCATGGCCAAGGTTTCCATGTCCGCAGCCGAGGCCCGGGCCAATGGATTTTTGGGGCTTGCTGATCGCATCGTATTTAACCGGGATAACCTGGTGGGTGAAGCCAAAAAAGAGGTCTTGAAAATGGTGGATGATGCCTATGCTCCCCCCATGAAAAAGCCCCTGCGGGTTATGGGAAATGCTGCCCAGGGTATGATCAATGCGGAAATTTATAATATGCTCAATGGTAAATTCATGAGTGAGTATGATGCGTTTCTGGCCAAACGCATAGCCTATGTCATGAGCGGTGGGGAAGCCAATAAAAACAGCATGCTGCCTGAAGAAGCTATTCTTAAACTGGAAAGAGACACCTTTGTGGATCTTGTTAAAGAGGAAAAATCACTTGCCAGGATTGACCACATGCTTAAAACCGGTAAACCCCTGAGAAACTAAAACTAACCGTGTACTCTTAATTTGCCGGTTCGCATTTTTTAAAATAAATTTTTTTAGAAAATTCTAAAAAAGTGTGAATCGGTCAAAATGATATACAGATCACAGGAATAGAGAGGAATATCCATGAAAGACGCATATATAGTACAATCTGTAAGAACCCCCGGCTGCAAACAGAGAAGGGGACTGTTTAAAGAGACCCGGCCCGAAGAGCTCCTTTCTTTTATCATGAAAGAGGCTGTGGACAGAACAGATAATTTAAAGGCCCAAGACCTTGAAGATGTGATGTGCGGATGTGCCTTTCCCGAGGCAGAGCAAGGATTGAACATTGGTCGGGTGGCATCCAAGATGGCTGGATTTCCCGACCATGTATCCGGTGCCACGGTGAATCGATTTTGTGCTTCAGGTCTGGAAGCCATTGCCCTGGCATCGGCCCGGGTGCAGATGGGGTGGTCCGAGATCACCATGGGAGCCGGTGTGGAATCCATGACCTTTGTGCCCATGGGCGGCAATGTGCCCCGACCCCATCCTGAATATTCAAAAACCAATCCTGAAAATTATATTTCCATGGGTATCACTGCAGAAAATGTGGCCAATCGCTACAACATCAGCAGGGAGGAGCAGGATATTTTTGCTTCCAAATCCCAAGCCAAGGCAGCCAAGGCCCGGGACAATGGTCTATTTACAGAAATTGTACCCACTCCTGCCTATAAATTTGTTCCCCAGGCCGATGGCACCATGAAAAAAGAAACCTTTATGGTTGAGCATGATGACGGCATTCGTGAGTCCACGCCAGAGGGGCTTGGAAAGCTTAGAACCGTTTTTGCCGTGAACGGATCTGTTACAGCTGGCAACTCTTCCCAGACCACGGATGGCGCTGCCGCCACCATCATTGCTTCCAAGGAAAAATGTGAGGAACTGGGGTTAAAACCCATTGCCCGTCTGGTGGCTTACACCAGTGTTGGTTGTAAATCAGATGAAATGGGTGTGGGACCCCGGTATGCCATTCCCAAAGCTTTGGAGCTTGCCGGTCTCACCATTGATGACATTGATATTTATGAGATCAACGAAGCCTTTGCCTCCCAGGCCCTTTATTGCATAAAAGAACTCAATCTTGAACAGTACATGGATAAAATTAACATCCATGGCGGTGCCATTGCATTGGGGCATCCCCTGGGATGCACCGGTGCCAAATTGACTGCCACCTGCCTTGCCAACCTTAAAGAAGTCAATGGTAAATATGGGGTGGTTTCCATGTGCATTGGCGGTGGTATGGGATCTGCTGCTGTTTTTGAGAGGCTTTAATGCTTTTGGATTGAAATTCGATTTTTTTTACATAACCATCATGATTTGACAAAAAATAAAAGGCCACTCAATTTTTTGTGTGGCCTTTTAAGGTTTTGTAGAGTAAAAAACCGCTGCAAAATTATTGTATTTCGCAGCGGTTTTTTTTATGGTTAGTAAATGCTATATAATTTAAAATTACATGGCTGATTCCGGATGGAACACATCCACTTCTTTTAAATCGTCTCCCAGATATTCCCGCTCATTGGGACCCAGAATACCAAGGGAGAGGCACAGCATGGTCCAGAGATGGACAGTTTGCCATGCATGGTCATTGACATCGCTCAGGTCATGCACCTGGGCATGGCAATTGTGGCAGGGGGTGATGCAATAGTCTGCCTTTGTTGCCAGGATCTGGTTTGTCTTTGTCTGGCCATAGGATCGTCGCGCCTCGGTGAAGCCAGACTGGAGAAAACCACCGCCGCCGCCGCAGCAGAAGTTGTTGGATTTGTTGGGGGTCATGTCAATGAAGTTCTCTTCCCCCACCACGGCCTTGACCACAAATCTCAGGTCATCGGCAACGGGATCTCCCAATGTTTTTCTTACCAGCTGACATGGATCCTGGACAGTGAATTTAATTTTTCTGTCCTTGTTCCAGTCACTACTGGGTTTGAGTTTTCCTTCTTTGATCCATTTTGCGTAGAGTTGAATAATGCTCAGGATTTCAAACTTGTGCTCAATCTTGAATTTTTTCAGTCCTGCCAGGACTGCGAATAGTTCGTGCCCTCACTCGGTGTTGAGCCAGTACTTGGCCCCCAGATCGTCCACTGCCTTGGCTTTGGTGCGGACAATTTTTTCCCAGGTCTCATCTTCGGCCATGAACATGCAGTAGTTTTCTGCGGCAAAACCTTTGGAGCTGTATGTCCAGTCAGCACCTGCAAGGTGGAGGATTTTCCACAGGGGCACCATCTCATCGGGCTCGGTCACCGGTTCCCTGGAGTTCTGGTTTAATACATACATGGCCCCTTCCCGGTTGACGTCGGCTGTCATTTCAGCAAACTCAGGCTGGGCCTCCTGGTACTCTTCCAGGACATCCTCCACCACAAATTCAAAATCCTCTTCTGTGGCACCCATGGCGCTGCAGGTGTCATTTCGAAGGGCCATATCACAGGAACCCACAATACCCTTGGGTTTGTCTTCCCTGGCCCAGGACTGTCTGGCATAAAACACCAGCTGGGGAATATTGATTTCCATGGGGCAGACATATATGCATCGCTGACACATGGAACACATCCAGACCCAGTCCGATGTCAGGATCTCTTCATCCATTCCCAGGGCCGCCATTCTCAGAAATTTTCTGGGATCCATGCCTTCAAGGCCCGTGGCCGGACACCCCGAAGCACATGCACCGCATGTGAGACAGGCATTGAGATTGCCACCGTCAGGCAGAATCTCCATGACCTTGTTTTTGAAAACACTTTTGTGTTTTCTTCCAATTTTAACCGCTGCTTCACCCATGCTTTACGTTCCTCCGTATCCTATTTGTCATTCAAGTGGGTCAAAAGTTTGGGCGTTTGACGACACTTTTTCCTTGGGCATTTTTATGATTTTTGAAAGGGGTATTCATGGTCGGGCTTTTGGGGAAATAGCATAACCGTATAAAGTGGTTATGCAAATTATCCTTGATATCAATCCTTACAGACGCATGTATGGTAAGGGATTAAAATCAATGAACCCTTTGGGCGCCATGTCCACAGCTTTCAGTTAATAATTAATTTGTTTCTGCTATAACTCGTCACTCATAAGTTCTCCAGTTTGATGCCACATAATGTGATTCTTTGAAATTGAACATATCCCATGTGGTATGAAAAATGAGAATTTCGGACTCATGAGTGCCATAAGTATATCGTATTATTTTTCTCTTATTGACAGCATGTTGTCAACCTATTTAAGAAAAAACTGTATTTATGCACTCTTTTTGAGCTTATACTCTATATTCAGACTCCTGACTCTGATTTTTACGTTATTTGGGGAAGAGAAGCAAAAAGCCTTTTTGATTTTGGCTTGTCTAAGGTTTGACATTTTATCAAGGTGCCCTTAATATTTCTTCCCTATGAAAGAGATAAAAAAAATAGAAAAATTACTGAATCGGGTGATGTGCGTGGACCGGCCCCACTTAATCCGGGGGCTTCGCGGTTTGAAAAAAAAAGGGGCCGGAAATGCCGGGAAAAGAGATGCCGGGGAAAAGGAAAAACAGGCAGCCCGGCTTTATAACAGAGCCCTTCGTTCCGCTGCTCTTCGCACAGCCCGGGCCAAATCTATACCCAGGATTGTAGATTTTCCTGATCTGCCCATCACCCATAAAAAAGATGAAATTATCCATGCTCTGAAGCATCATCGGGTGGTGATCATTGCCGGGGAGACCGGTTCCGGTAAAACCACCCAGATTCCCAAATTCTGCATGGAGGCGGGCAGGGGGGCTGCCGGCAGGATCGGGTGCACCCAGCCCCGGCGTATTGCAGCTATCACTGTGGCCAAACGTCTGGCAGAAGAGCTGAGAGAAGAGCTGGGAAGGAGCGTGGGGTATAAAATTCGTTTTGATGATCGCTCCAGCCAAAAGTCCATTATTAAAGTGATGACTGATGGAATCCTTTTGGCCGAAACCCAGAAAGATCCCTTTTTAAATGAGTATGATACACTCATTGTGGATGAGGCCCATGAACGGAGCCTCAACATTGATTTTACCCTGGGAATTCTTCGGGATCTGGTGCAAAAACGCCGGGATTTAAAACTTGTCATCACCTCTGCCACCATTGACACGGAAAAATTTTCCAAAGCCTTTGATGGCGCGCCGGTGATAGAGGTGTCCGGCAGAATGTACCCGGTGGAGCTGCGCTATATGCCGGTGCAAAACCATGATGATCCAGACCAGGATGACCAAGGGTATGTGGAGGCCGCTGTGGATGCTGTGGATATGATCCACAGGGAGTCACGCCAGGGTGATATCCTCATGTTCATGCCCACGGAGCAGGATATCACCGAGGCCATAGAGTTGTTGCGGGGTCGCCAATACCCTGGAGTAACGGTGTTACCATTATATGCCAGGCTGTCGGCCCATGAACAGGCCAAGGTATTTTCCCGGGGACCGGGACGTAAAATTATTGTTTCCACCAATGTGGCTGAAACATCTTTGACCATTCCCGGTATTAAATATGTGGTGGATTCCGGCCTTGCAAGAATCCCCCATTACTCCCCCAGAACCCGCACCACAGCCTTGCCGGTGTCCCCCATTTCACGCAGCAGTGCAGACCAGAGAAAGGGGCGTTGCGGCCGGGTGTCCAACGGAGTGTGTATTCGGCTTTATGATGAGGCCGATTATGGGGCAAGGGCATTGTTTACTTCCCCTGAAATTTTAAGGAGCAACCTTGCCGAGGTTATTTTGCGGATGATATCCCTGGGACTGGGGGATGTTGCATCATTTCCCTTTATTGATGCACCTGCGTCTAAATCCATCAAGGACGGATTTGATACCTTGATGGAGCTCGGGGCCATCTGTACCACCCAAAAAAGAGGGAAAAAGAGCTACACATTGACCCGGAAAGGGCGGGTCATGGCGGGTATCCCTGTGGACCCCAAGCTTTCCAGAATTCTCATTGAAGCTGAAGAAAGGGGCTGCCTTGAAGAGGCATCCGTTATTGCCTCGGCCCTGTCCATTGCAGATTTAAGGCAGCGGCCCCAGGATAAAACCCAGCAGGCAGACCAGAAACACGCCCTTTTCAAGGATCCGGCATCGGATTTTATCACATTGTTAAATATCTGGAAGGCGTGTCACGGGGCGGAAAAGAGATTAAAGTCCCGCAATGGTCTTAGAAAGTTCTGCAAAGAACACTATCTTTCCTTTAAGCGTCTTCGGGAGTGGAAGGATATCCATGGACAAATCATGTCCGTACTCCGGGAACACGGCATCACCGGGAAAAATAAAATATCATTAACAACGGGTACCAAGGGACTTAAAGCCAAAGAATTTGATATTGGGGGGCCTTTGTACATTGAACTTCATAAATCCCTTTTATGCGGTTATCTTGCCAACATTGCCCATAAAAAAGAGAAACATATCTTCCAGGCGGCCAAGGGGCAAAAGGCCATGATTTTTCCGGGGTCCGGGATTTTTAACAAGGCCGGTAACTGGATCGTGGCGGCTGAGTTTGTGGAAACCAGCCAGCTCTTTGCCAGAACCGCCGCCAATATTGATCCTGACTGGCTGGAAGAGCTGGCAGGCCCCCTTTGCACCCGCACCCATGCGTCTCCCCATTGGGAAAAGAAACGGGGGGAGGTGGTGGCAACGGAGCAGGTGTCTCTTTTTGGTCTGGTCATTGTTCCGGAAAGAAGGGTTTCCTATGGCGCCATAAATCCCGAAGAAGCCGGTGATATTTTTATAAGATCTGCCCTGGTGGAGGGGGAAGTACCCCGGCGGTTTCCTTTCATGGACCACAACCAGGAACTCATGGATGGATTGAGTAAACTGGAGGAAAAGATACGAAAACGTGATATTCTGGCCTCGGATGATGAAATTTTTTTCTTTTATAAAGAACGCCTGGAAATGCCCTTTTATAATTTGAAAACCTTTGCCAGGTATCTTAAGAAACGTCGGGAAGATACCTTTTTGCGCATGACCCTTGGGGATCTTCAAAAAAATCAGCCGGATGAAGATCATCTTGCATCCTTACCTGACAGTCTTGAAATGGGGATGACCCGTTTTGATCTTGAATATGGTTTTGACCCCGGTGCCGAACATGACGGTGTTACTTTAAAGGTGCCGGCCATGTCTGCAGGGTCAGTGAAAAATGCTTCCCTTGAATATTTAGTACCGGGCCTTTTCAAAGAAAAAATAACGGCACTGATCAAAAATCTTCCCAAAAAATACCGGGTGCTGCTCATGCCGGTGTCCACCAAAGCCCAGATCATCGTAAAAGAGATGTCCCACCGGGACCGGCCTCTTTTTTCTGAACTCAGTCAATTTATTAACCGCCGGTTTGGTGTGAATGTACCGGCCTCTGCCTGGTCCGATAAGGGGCTTGAAGACCATTTAAAGATGCGCATATCCATCCGGGATGAAAAGGACCGGGAAATTGCAGCTTCCCGGGACAAAGGGGTTTTAAAGAATTTTTCTGACACCATGTTTCCCAGGGAAGATGCCTTTGAAAAGGTGTGCGCCGCATATGAAAAGGAAAATATTGTCTCCTGGACCCTGGGGGATCTGCCGGTTTCTGTACCTGTTGAGGCCGCAGAAGGCTATACCTATGGTGTTTACCCGGCACTGACCCGGGAGGGAGACCGGGTGGATCTTCGTCTTTTTAAAAAACAAGGTGCGGCCCGGGCATCCCACCGGGAGGGGGTGAAAAAGCTTTATGAACTCGTCTATGAGTCAGATATCAATGCCCTTAAAAAAGATTTAAAGCGTACCCGAAAGCTTAAAAAATACGCTGTTTTGGTGGGTGGGGAACTTTCCTTTGACAGGGCATTGTTTAACTGTGTGATGCGGCATCTGTTTTTAAAAGAAATTCGTACCCGGCACGATTTTGAAAGCCATGCCGGGGATACCATTCCCCAGCTGTATGACATTGGTCAAAAACTGGTTTCCGGGGTGGAACAATTGTGTGAAGCCCATGATAAAACAATGGAAACATTAAAACAGATTCAGTTAAAAAATATAAGTCGTCCCCAGATATCACAATGGGTGGGCCGACTTGAATCTGCTGTCACAGCGCTTATTCCCAATGGATTTCTGGAAATCTACACCCTGGAAAGAATTCCCCATCTCAGGCGATATGTCATGGCCATTGGTATCCGTGCCCAGCGGGGAATGGTGGACTTTAACCGGGATCAGCAAAAGGCCGCTGCTGTGGAGAAATACACCACCCGGTTGAACGAAATGCTCAACTCGCTTTCCGTGGATTCTTCCCGGGAAAAGGCCGATGCCATTGAGGAATTTTTCTGGATGATCGAGGAGTATAAGGTCTCCCAGTTTGCCCAGGAATTGAAAACCCCGGTGAAAATATCCCCCAAACGGCTGGAGGAGCGGTGCCGGGCCATATCCCTTATGGTGTAAACTGCCACGGTCAGAATATTGTCTGCCCGTGGCGGTTTTTATTATGAAAAGGCAGTCTCCAAGTTTACCTCGGCAGAGCCCCCGGCCCATCGAGCTGTCCACAGTTCCGGGCCGGGACCATTACCCCTCGGGGGGGGCGGCATCATACCATTTTTCAAGCTTCGTTATGGGCAGAGTCGGATCAAAATAAGGTCTGCCCATGGCAGTTCCAAAGAGAAGATTTAATGTGGATATCGCTTTGCCAGGGCCGTTTCCCGTTCAAAACAATGTTGACCCTCATCCAGTTTTCCCCTCTTGATACATCCCTGGCCGTAAATGAGATATTTTTTCCGGAGTACCGCAACAGCGGCTCTTTGCTGGGAAGGGGTGAGAGCATGGGTTTTTAAAAGCCCCTCAATGGACTGTATTCTGTATTTGTCCAAGGAATGGGACGATGACAGTTGGTCACCATGTCCCCCATGCTTGATGGTGCAAGGCTGATCAACCAGGTAAATGGGCATATCCGTAGCTGTTCTCAACCAGAGGTCATAATCTTCACAGGCGGGCAGGGTTTCATCAAAATACCCTTTAATCTCAAAAAAATCCCGCCGCATCATCACCGCCGAAGGGCTTACAAGGCACAATTTAAGAGAAGGCTCAAATATCATTCCCGACGGTTTTTTGTGTTTGAATTTGGGATTGACCCTTTTGCCTTTGCGTATCCATATCTCCTCGGTCTGGCAGATCATGGCCCGGGAGTGGTGTTGGAAAAAATCCACCTGGCATGCTGTTTTATCCGGTGTCCAGAGATCATCGGAGTCCAGAAAAGCCAGAAAATCACCGGTGCTGTGTTTGATTCCAAGGTTTCGTGCCGCACTGACCCCTTTGTTTTCCTGGTGCAGGAGGGTGATGCTGTCCATGTAAGGTTCCAGGAGCTTTAAAGTATTGTCCGTTGAACCGTCATCCACCACAATAATTTCCATGGCAGGGTACTTTTGATTTATCACTGAAGTCACTGCCTCGGCAAGGCACCATCCCCTGTTAAATGTGGGTATGATGGCGGTGACAAGGGGTGTTTTTTTTATGGGTTTCATGGTCCTTGTCCTATCACAAATCGTATACTTTTTCCAATAAATTCAGGTAATCCTTGACTTGGTAACTAAAATAAAATATGCATCACAAAAAGTGGAAAATGTGATTATTTATTTTATGAATCATATTTTTTTTCTGGCCGAAAAAAAGGTTGAATATCACCATTGTGGGCACGGTTTTTGATTCAGCCTTTTTCGGTATTTTTAAATTCAGTGTGAAAGCATTTTTATGGTGATCCCGTTCAAACGGTTGAGTGGGATTTCGGGAACAGCGTGGTTCCGGCTTTCATACCTATTAATGCCTTAAAAGGGCATGGACAGACACTAAGAGGAGTGTATGGCAAGGCTTAAACTAAAGGAACATGTCATAAATAGAGACTGGTGCAAGGGCTGCGGAATATGCGTGGATTTCTGCCCCAAACAGGTTCTTGAACTTGATTCCAAGGAAAAAGTTATTGCAGCAAGACCAGAGGATTGCATCTGCTGTAAATTATGTGAACTAAGGTGCCCTGATCTTGCAATTGAGGTGCTTACAGACCGGGATGATAAAAATGACTGAAAAAATAAAATTTGTCCAGGGAAATGAGGCATGTGTAGAAGGGGCTTTGTATGCAGGTGTTGATTTTTTTGCAGGCTACCCCATTACCCCGTCCACGGAGATTGCCGAAGTGTTATCCAAGCGTCTTCCGGAAAAAGGGGGAAAATTTATCCAGATGGAGGATGAAATTGCCTCCATGTGCGCCATCATCGGCGCATCTTTAACCGGACACAAGGTCATGACCGCCACCAGTGGGCCCGGGTTTTCCCTGAAACAGGAAGCCCTTGGTTATGCCTGCATGGCAGAAATTCCCTGCGTCATTGTCAATGTCCAGCGGGGGGGACCATCCACGGGTAATCCCACCCATGTCAGCCAGGGAGACATAAATCAGGCCAGATGGGGAACCCACGGGGATCACTCCATCATTGCCCTGACTGCCTCAAACCACCAGGATGTGTTTGCCATGACCGTGGATGCATTTAACCTGGCGGAAACCTATCGAACCCCTGTGGTTCTCCTCTTTGATGAGGCGGTGGGCCACATGCGAGAGAAACTCATTGTTCCCGAAGCCGGTGAGATTGCCCGGGTGGACCGCCTGAGAACTTCCCTGGGCAAGGGCGTTGATTATCATCCCTATCTTCCCCGGGAAGACGGACGTCTTCCCATGTCTGATTTTGGTGGGGATCATCGATACAACGTCACAGGGCTTTTCCATGACATGTGGGGATTTCCCTCCAACAATCCCAAGGTGGTCAGCGGATTACTCCACCATCTCAACGATAAAATTGAAAATAATGTGCACAATATCACCCGGTACAAAGAGCATTTCATGGATGATGCCGAGTATATCCTCATCTCCTATGGCTCCTCTGCCCGGTCTGCCATTCACATTGCCACCAACCGCCGTGCCCGGGGGGAAAAAATGGGGGTTCTGGAGTTACAGTCCCTGTGGCCCTTTCCCGAAGCCATGATCAGGGAAAAATGTGCCAATGCCAAAGCAGTCCTGGTGGTGGAGATGAACATGGGGCAGGTGATGCGCCATGTGAAGGCCGCCGTGGACCGCCCTGAAAATGTATTTCTTGTGAACCGCATAGACGGAAAATTGATCACACCGACGGATATTAAATCACTCCTTCGGGTTATCCAGGGAAGGGGGGTATAAGATGAGTGTAAAAGAGTATATCAGGGAACGGTATTTTCCCCATATGTGGTGTCCCGGATGTGGACATGGAACCATTTTAAATTCCCTTTTGCATGCTGTTGATCAACTGCAGCTGGACAAAAAAGATCTGGTCATGACTTCCGGTATTGGTTGTTCTGCCCGGATTTCAGGATATGTGGATTTTCATTCCCTGCACACAATACATGGACGGGCCCTTGCCTTTGCCACGGGAGTCAAGCTGAGCAAGCCGGAACTGAAGCTCATCGTTCCCATGGGGGACGGAGATGCCCTGGCCATTGGCGGTAACCATTTTATCCATGCGGCAAGACGAAATATTGACATCACTGCCATTGTCATGAACAATCGGATTTATGGTATGACAGGCGGACAGTTTTCCCCATTGTCCGGAGCCGGTAAAAAAGCCACCACAGCCCCCTATTCCACCATTGACAGCGCATTTGATGTGGTGAAACTGGCAACGGCTGCCGGTGCTTCTTTTGTGGCGCGATCCACGGCTTATCACGTTCTTGAGACCATTGATATCCTGAAAAAGGCCATTAATCACAAAGGGTTTTCCGTGGTGGAAATTCTTTCCCAGTGCCCCACCCATTATGGGCGTAAAAACAAGGAGGGCAATGCCTCCCAGATGCTGAAATTTCAGAAAGATACCACGGCAAAAATCGGTTCCAAGGCCCTGGAAAAAAATCCTTTGCTGATTCCCCGGGGTATTTTTGTGGATAATGACGTGCCTGAATATTGCCAGGCCTATGATGAAGTGATTGAAAGAGCCATGAAGGGGAGAAAAGCATGAAACGAACCAGACTGATTTTTTCAGGGTCCGGAGGGCAGGGGGTGATCACCGCCGCCATTATTCTGGCCGAAGCCGCCGTGATCCACGAAGGAAAGAACGCCACACAGTCCCAGTCCTATGGGGCTGCAGCCAGGGGCGGTTCCACCCGGAGTGATGTGATCATATCCGATGAAGATATTATGTTTCCTGAAGTGAATCAGGCCAATACCCTGGTGTGCCTCACCCAGGAGTCTTACAATACTTATAAAGAGCTGGTTCGACCGGGGGGTATCGTCATCACAGATTCCCGTTTTGTGACAACCACCAAAAAAGTGGATGCCAAGCAGATTGAACTGCCCATGTACCAGACCGTGATGGATAAAATCGGTAAGCCCATTGTGTTTAATGTATGCATGCTGGGGGCCGTGCTCGGGGTGACTGAAATTCTCAAGCCACCGTCAGTGATGGATGTCCTTAAATCTCGGGTTCCCGAGGATTTCATTGAGATGAACCGGAAAGCCCTGGATCTTGGCATGGATCTTGGCGCCCTGCGAGCGGTTTGAATCCCTTAAAATTAATATTGGGGTCCCATTATTTTGTCTATTTTGGGACCCTGGGAATTTTTCTTCCCTATTTTAACCTGTTTTGCCATCACCTTGGTTTTTCAGGCCTGGAGATTGGTGTTCTCTCCACCGTGAAAACAGCCGGGGTGGTGGTTTTTCCTGTGTTATGGGCCATGGCTGCGGACAGGCTCAATGCCCGCAAATCCATTTTGCTGTTCTGTTCCCTTGCCAGTGCCCTTGTGTGGTCCCTTCTTTTCTTTTCCCGGGAATTTATTCCCATCCTCATAATCCTTGCCCTTCATTCCATTTTTTATTCACCCATTATTTCTTTTATAGAAGCCTCTGCCATGGATATTCTGGGCCCTGAAAAGAAAAAATACGGCGCTTCCCGGGCCTGGGGATCCTTTGCCTTTATCTTAATGGCTGTGGGGCTGGGCCGCATATTGTCTGATACCTCAACAATGTTTATCATTCCCCTGATTCTTGGCGGTAGCTGTCTTCAGTTTGTTCTGGGACTGGGCATGCCAAAGGCAAAGAAAAAAATGCGAAAAGCCCCCTCTGAATCAGGGTTAATTTCTTTTTTTTCGCTTAATACCGGTTTGTTTCTTTTGGCAGCCTTTTTCATGTTGGTGAGCCATGGGGCCTATTATGGTTTTTTTTCCATCTATCTGGAAGAGATGGGGCTTTCCACGGGTTTTATCGGTATGGCATGGGGGCTGGCATCCTTTGCCGAGATTGGTGTCATGGCTGGCTCGGATCGCATTTTCAGGCATTTTAAAATTCGCACTGTTCTGCTTTTTTCCTTTATCGTCGCCATGCTCCGCTGGTGGATATTGTTTATGACCTCATCTGCCTTGGTGATTCTATTTTCCCAGTTGCTCCATGCCTTTACCTATGGAGCCTTTCATGTGGCAAGTATTCTTGCCATTGAAAAGCTCTCACCCCGGGGGGGCAAAACCGTTGGACAGGCAGTGAACAATGCCGTGACCTATGGGGCGGGCATGATGGTGGGATTTTTTTTCAGTGGCATGTTTTACGATGCCTGGAAGGGATACCTTTTTCTGGCAAGCAGCGGCATTGCCATGTCAGGGGGAATGTTGATGCTTTTTCTTTATTGGAAAAATGCGTTTGTTGAGTAAATTTTACCTGGCTTCCTGGCTGTGCGATTGTTCTTAGCATTTTAACGGGATAACCAAAAGTTCATCTGCATGCGAGGCGTGTTTGTTGCAACTTTTGGTTGGAAGGTGAGCGCAGCGATTCCTTCCAACCTATTGATAAAAAACGTATTGATAAGATAAGACTGGAACCCCTTAAAGGGTAAATATTCGGTGAGCCCCCTCATCGCCTGTTTTGGCCTGCTCACATAGCAATTGTATGCTACGCAGTCCCAAACAGGCAAATATGAGGCTCTGCCTAAACCTTTACATTGCCAAGCCGAATATTTACCATATAACGAAGCAGGCTCCAGTCAGTACTATTAAAGTCAAAGTATCATATGATTTTATGTTTGCCACCCTTGCCGGGATGGGAAAAAACTACATGTTTCGTACTATTTTGAGACTTTCCAGGGTCTCGTAGGTTATGTTACCCACGGCCAGACCTTTCTCTTTTTGATACGCTTTCAATGCTTTTGTGGTTCTCCACCCCATGACACCATCTATAAAAACAGGATCATGTCCATTATTTCTTAATGCGGTTTGTAATCTTGTAATAATGTCCTCACCCATATTGGTCTCGCACAACACCCTGCGCCATTCCAGCTTACCGTCGGTGAGTTTTTCTGTCCGTTCAATGGTGGTGTATTCAGCGGGTATAGTGATGCGTTCCTCTCTTGGAGGGGTAATCATTTCTTTTACTTTCACAGTTTTGTACTCCGCAGGAATGACAATTTTTTTCACTGTGGCAGGTGATATCAGGACTTTTCTTTTCACTGTTTTGTATTGGGCTGGGATTTCAATTCTCTTGGAGGTTGCCGCTGTTTTAAGGGTCTTCTTTTTAACGGTTTTATAAGTTGCGGGCACCTCCACAAGGCACATGATTTCACCGGTATTATTGTCCACCTTTTCCACCAAACCCTCACCTTTTTTCCAGATAGTGTGGGCAGGTTTTAACAAAATGGTTTCTTCCTCCCAGGTGTATTGTGCAGGAACATTAACCATTTTGTAAGAGGCTTCTTTTACCAACACCTTTTCTGTTTCCCATCCATATTGGGCTGGTATGACCTGGAGCCTTTCAGACGATTCTTTAACAAGCACCTCTTTTTCCTTGTATCCATATTCTGCGGGTATGATTTTTACATATTCGGATGCTTGTTTTTTGAGTACCGTTTCCTTTGTTTTTTGATAGGTGGGGTTTACAAAGACCCTTGCATAACATTCCCCCACCTTTGGGTTGGGCGGAAGAAGGGGGGCTGTGCTCATTAATCTTGCTTCATCAGCCTTTCGTTGCTGTTCTTCCAGTTCAAATTGAATCTGTTCAGCGCTTTTTTCTGTCATGGACAGTTTTTTTTCTGCTGTTTCAAGTTCGGTGTTAAGGCTGGATATTGTTTTGTCTTTTTCCGCCAGTTGAGTTTGAAGTGATTTGACTTGATCCGGAGTAGATGTCATTTGAGATGCACAACCACCAAGGGCAAATACAATGAGAACACCGGCTAAGAAGCACACCATCCTGATAAATTTTTTCATATTACGCCTCCTTTTTAATGTTGCAATTTCTGGCACATGTACGAAATGGATATGGAATCGTTATTTCGTCTGGTGCACCAATGTGGACACGGGATAGTCTAAAAATTATGCAATGTGTTGGTAAGAAAAGTATTATTAAGAACAATTTTATGTTTTGGGGTAAGTCTTCTCTGTTTGAGAAACAATTTGTCCAAAATTATCTTTCTGACATCATGCGAACGGTTGTTAGAATAATGAGCTGAACTGTTATGTAAAGAGGATTTGAATTAAAATATTAAGGATTTTTAGCGTCTTTCATATCACCACAAAAGCAGTGCATTGTCATCACTTAATCTCAGGATTGCCGGTTTTCAAATATACCAAGATGTAATGCTTTGTGGCATGTTCAATCCTAAATATTAACCTTGACCATGCAGGGGGCCACATTTTTTTGGAGGAATCCCTTGAAAAACGGCGATATGGTTTTAAAAAATGTAAAGTAGTTGTGAAGAACGCTGAATCTTTTTAAATAATGTTAATAATTGTAAAGCGCTGGGGCAAATTGTCAAGAAAAAAATAAAGGGATGGCAAAAGATTTCATGATTTTGTATTTCCGGCAGTTAATGATTATGATTTGGAGTAAATAATTGAGTTGAGTTTTTTGGTGAAAAATGATCTGTATGGATTTCCTTGTTATTGATTAATATTTTTCACTGACTGGATTTCCGGGAAATCTGGGTTGGTTAGATGGGGGATTGTGTTGAGTGCTGTACTTCAGGGCGTCAGCAATTTTCAATCTACCGTTTATTCGGGGTCTCATTAATGGAAAATAGTAAGCAGAGATTGTTAAATGGTAAACCAATAAGGTCTGAGTCCCTTATCAGTGGATACAAAGAAGGCTTCACCATGAACAAGGGAAGCATTGAGTGCGGTGGATGTTTTTCAAATGATGAATCTAAATTTGAGCGTGAAATAAAATATGGAAAAACAATATATAAAAAAAGATCTGGTGGCTGACTGGGAATCATTGCAGCGAATATTTATAAGACCCGAAGACGACGCTTCGCGTGAAACCCTGATTAAATATATGGAGCAGATTCTTTTTGGACTTCATGATTTTTTAAATAAAAATGTGGGGGTCACCGAGGCCATCAGTCTCAAGGCGTTAACCGATCTTTATAAAGAGACCGTGATCAGTCCCCATCCTGAAAAAAAACTGGCTGATGTTATCTCAGACATTATCCAGGGCATCGCCCCCCGGGCTGTTAATGTGGCATCACCCTATTTCGTGGGACATATGACAGCTGCCATTCCTTTTTTCATGGTTCATTTAAAGGCCATAGTGGCGGCCTTGAACCAGAACGTTATCAAGCTTGAAACCTCCAAGGTTTTGTCTGTGCTGGAAAAACAGGTTCTGGCAAAGATTCATCGTTTGATTTATAAAAACAGCGAAATTTTTTATCATACCCACGTCCAGAGCACAGATACCACACTTGGTTCTTTCACAACCGGTGGGACAACGGCCAACTTAACAGCCCTGTGGGTGGCACGGAACCTTTTATTGAAACCATTTGACCGTTTTCAAGGGGTGGAGGCCCAGGGCATGGCAGAGGCTCTCAAAGCCTATTCTTTGGATAAAGCAGTTATCCTGGCATCCCCCAGGGGGCATTTTTCCCTGAAAAAGGCCGGGGGGATTCTTGGCATCGGGCATAAAAATGTCATTCCCGTTGATGTGGATGCCCACCATCGTGTGGATGTGTTAAAACTGAACCGGAGGATTGTTGATCTTAAGAAAAACGGTAAAATCGGTATTATGGCGGTGGTGGGAATTGCCGGTGCCACAGAAACAGGCATTGTGGATCCCCTGGATGCCATTGCCGATGTGTGTGAAGATCATGGCCTTCATTTCCATGTGGATGCGGCATGGGGAGGCCCGGTGATGCTGTCTGAACGGTATGCCTTTAAATTAAAGGGTATTGAACGGGGGGATTCTGTGACCATTGACGGGCATAAACAGTTTTTTATGCCCATGACCTGCGGTATGGTTTATTTTAGAGATCCCCTGGCCATGGACGCCATCGCCTACCATGCCAACTATGTGAACAGAGAGGGCAGTGTGGACCTTGGTATTAAAACTTTGGAAGGTTCCAGGGAGGCCAACTCTTTGATTCTGGACAGTTCCCTGAAAATCATGGGAACCCGTGGGTATGGCTTAATGGTGGATCATGGCATTGAAACGGCCCAGGGCTTCAGCCGGGCCATCCATGCCCGGGAATTGTTTGAAATGGTCACAGAGCCAGAACTTAATATTTTAACCTACAGAATTTTGCCCCCCAAAATTAAGGAACAGATCCTTTCCGCCTCCCCAGGGGAGAAGGAAAAACTGGAGGACAGGGTAAATCAGCTCAACATTAAAGTTCAGCGGGAACAGAGGGAAGCCGGCAAAAGTTTTGTGTCAAGGACCCGCATCCGTCAGGGCACCAAAGACACGGAAGGGCAGGTGGTGTTGCGGGCGGTGATCATGAATCCCATGACAGACATGGATATTCTAAATGAGGTGCTGGATGAACAGGAGGAGATTGCAAAAAAAATTTTGCAATCTCCTGAACCGTTTTGATTTATGACAGGGGTGGGCAGGCGCATTTTGCCTGTTTAAAAAGGCCTTGGCTTAAGCTTCCAAAGGAATGATAACTATGTTCACCCTTCTGTTGTCTGCATCGCTGGAAGAGACCGGTTGAGATTCCCCAAATCCCATGACCTGCATCCGTGCGGGATCAACATTGCGCTGGACCAGGGCATCGGCAACGGCCTGGGCTCTTCTTTCCGAAAGGGTCATGTTGTATGCTGCGGCCCCTTTGCTGTCGGTGTGTCCTTCCACGCGGATTCTGGTCTGGGGGTAATCCCGGAGAACCTTTGCCACCCGGTCAAGCTCTGAATAGGCCCCGGGTTTTAATGTAGATGAGTTGGTGTCAAAGAACATATTGGATTTAAAGGTTGCTGTGAGAACGTTTTGGGATCTTGACACACTGGCTGCCTGGGATGCTGACACCACATTTCTCAGGTCAGCCTCCTGGCGGTCCATGTAGGCACCAATCTGATTTCCGGCAATGCCACCCAGTGCAGCGCCAATGCCTGCACCGATCAGGGTTCCTTCGGTATCCCCGCCAATGACCTGGCCCAAAATAGCCCCCACCCCGGCCCCCACCATGGCCCCTTCTTTGGTTTTACTCTCTTGGTTTGTGGTTCCTGCGCAGGATACGATGAAAAGAGAAAGGGTGATGAGAACAGTTAATCGCATTTTTTTCATGTTAAACTCCTGAATTTTTTAATAAGCAATAATTACGCCTCATTGCCGGTTTGCACTTTGTCGATCCATATTTCCGTTTTCGGACAACTTTAAAAAAAGTGCAAACTGCTTTTAGGCATACGTATGGATGGCAAACAATGCAATCTCATTAAAAATAAGAGATAAATTGCATCCGCACCTCTTTTGATAACTCTAATTGTTGCTGTGGGTTTTATCAAGGAATAAATATGGAAAACAGCAAGAACTTTACAAATGGTTAGCCGTGGCGTATATCTTTTGGGGGAATTTGAATTGGGTAAATTTTCTGTTTTTTACCCATAACGAAGCTTGAAATACACCCCTGATTTGGGGAGTATTTCATATAATCGCCACGGGCGGACCTTATTTTGACCCGGTTCCGCCCACAACAAAACTTGAAATATACCCCTGATTTGAGGAGTATTTCATATAAAAAAATATATATCTGAAATAGAGAGGTTATTTTATGAATATTATTGTTCTTGCAACAAGAAATAAGGGTAAAACCAGGGAAATTCGGGAGTTGTTAAAATCATTTCCCATTGAGATTAAAAACTTGGATGACTTTGGCCCCATTCCAGAAGTGGAGGAAGACGGAGAAACCTTTGATGACAATGCCTACAAAAAAGCGGCATTTGCAGCCAGAGTATTGGGGTATCCGGCCATGTCCGATGACTCGGGACTGGTGGTCACAGCCCTTGGGGGAAAACCCGGGGTGCGTTCGGCCCGTTATGCGGGAGAAACAGCCACCGATGCTGACAACTGTGAAAAACTTCTCAGGGAAATGAAGGGAAAAGAGGATAGAAGTGCTGCTTTTGAATGCGTCATATCCATTGCCATTCCAACGGGGGCGGCCCTGACCTATGAAGGTCGATGTGAAGGGGAGATCCTTGAATCTCCCCAGGGAGAGAACGGTTTCGGGTATGATCCGCTTTTCTTTTTTCCAGAGTTTGGGAAAAGTTTTGCAGAAGTCTCCATGGCGGAAAAAAGCCGGGTAAGCCACCGTGGAAAAGCTTTGCAGGAGGTGGCCCAGGAATTTGACAAGATATTGGACTGGCTGGATATCAACATGCCACGCATGGAGACATTTACCTGTAAATCTTGATCAACAGCCCTGTGGTTTTTCTTATCAGCTTGCTGGTATCCTTTATCTTTTGCTTGAATAATTGCCACAGGTAGACCTTATTTTGACCTCGGCCTACCCACAACAAAATTTGAAATACACCCCCGGTTTGCGGAGTATTACATATAACCGCCACGGGCGGACCGTATTCTGATCCGGCTCTGCCCACAACAAAGGTAGAAATACTCCACAGATTTACGGAGTATTTCATATAAAAAAATAAAACAGGGTAAAATAATGGAAAAAAAATCAGTCCATGAGCTGGTCATGGGAAATCGAAGCTACAGGCGCTTTGATGCTTCCATGAGAGTGGAAATAAAGACATTAAAGGGACTTGTTGATCTGGCAAGGAACACTGCTTCGGCAGGAAATCTCCAGCCGTTGAAATACATTCTTTCTGCCTCTGAAGAGAAAAACAGGGAAATTTTTTCCTGTCTTGCCTGGGCCGCTTATCTTCCAAAGTGGAAAGGACCGGAACCCGGGGAGCGTCCCAGTGGCTACATTGTGATCATGGGCGATAAAAATATCACTGAAAATTTTCGCTGTGACCATGGCATTGCGGCCCAGACCATCCTTTTGGGAGCCAGGGAGCAGGGACTTGGCGGATGTATTTTTGCGGCCATTAATCATAAAAAAATTCGACAATATTTATCCATTTCCCCAAGCCATGAAGTGTTGCTGGTGATTGCCCTGGGAAAACCTGTGGAAAATGTGGTTCTGGAGCAGGTGGGCGAAGATGGCAACATACGTTATTGGCGTGACCGGGAATCGGTGCACCATGTGCCCAAACGCAAACTTGAAGAGATCATTGTGGCAGCCCATTGAAAGGTTGTGATCCAATCAATATGGTTGTTAGCCGGATTTTTTCAGACCGGACAAATTCTTAAAGCCTGTTTAAAAATAGATCAATCGCCTGCAATCTCATGAGATTGCACTTCGATTTCCTGATTTTTAAATAAGCTCTTAAAAGGAATAAATTCATTGCATATTTTTCTGATCAATCCCGCCTGCCTGGACCGTCGCATCACCGATGAGGATGCCTTGGCCGTTCCCATGGGACTTTATTATCTGGGGGCGCTTCTGAAGGATAAGGGGATTGAAGTTACCCTGGTGAACCTTGCCGCTGTACCAGAGCCCCTGGCCCATCTGGAAAATCTTTTAAAACAGCATCAACCCGATATTGTGGGTTTTTCTCTGCTCAATGCCAGCCGCCATTGTGCCATGGACGGTGCCGCCCTGGCAAAAAAAATAAATCCCCATGTCACGGTGGTGTTTGGCGGCCCGGGTGCCACCTTTCTTGCCGGGCATCTGTTTTCGGTGTGCCCGGCCCTTGATTATATTGTGAAAGGGGAGGGGGAGCGCAGTTTTTGTGAACTGGTGGATCATATTATTTCCACAAATATCAGCCCCCCCCATCACATCAAGGGGCTTGTCTTTTTCCGTGATAAAAATATTGTGGACACCGGAGATTCCGTTCTTATTGAGGATCTGGATTCACTTGCCCATCCTGCCCGCTATTTTGATTATCAGCACATCAGTCTTTCCCGGGGATGCCCCGGCCGGTGTCGATTTTGCGGGTCTCCCCAATTTTGGGGTAAATCCCGTGTGAGGTTTCACTCGGTGACCTGGTTTGTGGATGAAATGGCATTACTCATCCAGCGGGGCATAACCCATTTTTTTATTTCCGATGATACCTTTACCATGGATAAGGCCCGGGTGATGGGGGTATGTCGTGAAATTGTCCAACGAAAACTGGCATGCACCTGGGTGGCCATTTCCCGGATGGATTTTCTGGATGAAGAGATTCTTTTTTACATGCGAAGGGCAGGGTGCATTCAAATCAGTTTCGGGGTGGAAAGCGGATCTGAAACCATTCGAAAAACCCTTGGTAAACCTTTTAAAACCGGTCGTATTGTCAAAGCGTTTGAGATGACACGTTCTTTTGGTATTCTGCCCCGGGCTTACATCATATACGGTTCCCCCGGAGAAACCACGGCCACCATCCAGGAAACAGTTGATCTCATTGAAAAAATTAAACCTTTGAGTCTTGTTTCTTACATTTTGGTCCTCTTTCCCGGCACCGGGCTGTACAATGATCTTCTGTCCCGGAAAAAAATCTCTCCCCATGTCTGGAAACAGAAAATAGAGGATATTCCCTGGTTCCAGCTGGACCCGAATCTTACTCTTGAACAGGTGACCGATTTTGGAAAAAAAATTCGGAATACATTTTTTTCCCGGATTGAGCAATATGCCCTTGAAATAGCGTTGGTGGACAACAGGGCGCTTTATCCTTTTCATGCCGATTTTCTGTCCAGACTGGCCATGACCTTCAGTCATGGGGATTACAGCAACCATCCCCGGGTGAAAGAACCTTTAAAAACAGCGGCTTTGCTTTATGAACGTTCCCTTTCCTATGCACCGGATGCCAGGGCGTATCTGGGACTTGGCATGCTTCATCAGAAACAGCGCCGTTTTGACAGGGCTGTGGCATTGATGGAAAAAGCCTTGATTCATTTTGGAAATGATAAATCTTTGAATATCTGCATGGCTGTGAGTTTGATGAATCTTGGCCGCTTCAGTGATGCCCTGTCCTTTCTTGAAAAATTTAAATCCCATGATGATATTCAGCCCTATGTTAATGCCTGTAAATCCAAATTATAGTCCAAAAGCTCAGGCTGATCTGCCATGGTAGTTTTTATATATAAGGCAACCTCAGCAGAGCCGCCCCCCGACGGGCAATAGGAACCGGACAATTGAGTTGTCTACAGTTCCGGTCCGGCCCATTGCCCGTCGGGGGGCGGCGGTATATTACCATTTGGCTTCGCGTCTACGACCCTATATTTGTTGTGTCCGCCGGGAGATGCCCGTTGATATGAAATACTCCATCAATCTGTTGGAGTATTTCTACTTTTGTTGTGGGCGGAACGAGATCAGAATAAGATCCGCCCGTGGCGGTTATATGAAATATTCCGCAAATCAGGGGTGTATTTCAAGCTTTGCTGTGGGCAGGCCGAGGCCAGAATACGGTCTGCCCGTGGCGGTTATAAAAAATCATGAATGTCAAAGGAGCCTTTAAATATGGTCCCAGATGAATCTCAACCCACTGATGTACCCATAATAAAGCAGATTCTCAGCCGAAAAATGACGGTGGCCCTGATCATGGGATTTTCCTGTGGTGTACCCCTGCTGCTAACCATTTCTGTGCTCCAGGCCTGGATGAAAAAAGCCGGGGTTGATTTAACCGTGATTGGCACCTTTTCCCTGGTGGGGCTGCCCTATACCTTGAAATTTGTCTGGGCGCCTCTGTTTGATCGTTTTACCCTGCCGTTTCTGGGCAGAAGAAAGGGGTGGCTTTTAGTGGCCCAGGTGGCCCTGCTACTCTCCATTGTTCTTTTGGGTTTAATGAATCCTGCCAAATCCCCATGGATGGTTGCCTTTGCTGCATTTCTGGTTACCTTTTGCAGCGCCTCCCAGGATATTGTGGTGGATGCCTACCGCCGGGAGGACCTCACTGACAAAGAGCTGGGATTGGGCTCATCTTTGTATATTTACGGATACCGGGCTGGCATGTTGCTGGCATCGGGGGGCGGCCTTATCCTTGCGGATCACATCTCCTTTTCCATGGTGTATCTGATCATGGCAGCTTCCCTTATTCCCGGCATGGTGGCAACCGTGATGACACCGGAGCCGGAAAAAGTGTCTGGACAGCCTGACACCCTTGCCCAGGCTGTTGTTGAACCCCTGCGGGAATATTTTTCCCGGGAAGGTGCTTTGCTCATTCTTTTGTTTGTCATGTTCTATAAAATCGGGGACACCATGGCTTCGGCCATGACCACCCCTTTTTACCTGGATGTGGGTTTTTCCATGACCGAGGTGGGGGCGGTGGTTAAAATTTTTGGCTTCTGGGCCACCTTGCTCGGTACCTTTTCCGGTGGAATATTGATGCTGAAAATAGGCATTAACAGAAGTTTGTGGGTATTTGGTTTTCTCCAGGCCCTTTCCACCGCAGGGTTTGCCTGGCTTGCCGTGGTGGGACACAGCATTGGATGGCTCTCCGGGGTGATTGCCTTTGAAAATCTGTCTTCCGGCATGGGAACGGCTGCCTATGTGGCATTTATGGCGGCCTTAACCGATAAACGCTTCACTGCCACCCAGTATGCACTGCTCTCCAGCCTCATGGGAATTCCCAGGGTGCTGGCTGCGGCCCCCACGGGATTTTTTGCAAAGCACCTGGGATGGGAAAGTTTTTTTATCTGCTGCACACTTGCGGCCCTGCCCGGTATGTTGCTTTTGATGAAATGTGCGCCCTGGAACGGTGCAAGGCATTGACACTGTGAAACCCTGTTCTATCTTTCAAGCTTTGTTGTGGATGGAGCCGGATCAGAATTCGATCCCCCCGTGGCGGTTTATATGTCCCATTTATTCCCTTGGTTGTAAATAGGAAGTACGCATGCAAATGACAGATTACCAGCTGGCAAATGCCATTAGAAAAGAAAAAGCGCTTTTAAAAGAAAGGTCACAGATCCTTGCCGGGGACTCCCAGCAGGCCCTTGATGATATACTGAGTTCAAATCAACCGGCCACATTGATTCAATCCTTTCCTGATCAGGATCTTTATTATCTCATGCATCACATCGGTGTGGACGATTTTATTCCTGTTCTTTCCCTTGCAACCTCCCGACAATGGGAGTACTTCCTGGATATGGATGTGTGGCAGGGGGACAGACTGGATCTTCCCTGCATGACCCGGACACTGGAGATGCTTTTTAAAGCCGATCCCCAGCGTCTGCTTCGATGGATCATCAAGGAAAAACCGGATTTTCTGGAATACTATTTTTTTAAGAGCATGGAAATCCGTATCCTTGAACATGATGAGAATCCATCGGACTTTGGAGATGATTTCACCACATTGGACCATCAGTTTTATTTTAGATTTCCTGAAATTTCTCTGGAGGTCAAAGATGTGGTCAATGAAGTATCGCTTCTGGCAATAGGGGATGAAGGAGATGCCGATCCCGCAGGTGAGCTGGAAAAAAACCGGGAACGGGCAGAGTCTCTGATCACCGGAATGCTCAATGCCCTGGCACAGATGGACCTTTCAATATGCCAGGCTGTGCTCATGGAAAGTACGGCTGTTATCCCCTCTGAAACAGAAGAAGAGCAATATCGTTTAAGAAATGTAAGGCTGGCTGAAAAGGGATTTTTACCCCATTACGAAGCCGTTGGTGTGTATCAACCCATGGCGCTGAAGGATATCAAACCCCGGGCATCGTCATGGCTCACACGTCCCTGGCTGGGAACGGATTTACCGATTTTCCCCTGCTTTACAGACAGCCTCATGCCCAGGGAAAGCCTTTTTGCCAGGGCGCTTGCGGGCGTGGCGGACGAGACGGCTCTGATGAACCTCCAGGCTGAACTGGCTTCATTAGTAAATCATGTCATTTCTGCTGATCAAGTAACCATTCGATCCCGGAAAGATATGGAGGGTGCGGTTAAAAAAACCTGTGCGTATCTTTCCCTGGGGATGGAAATAATCCATGGACAGACGGACACGTGCCTTGCCCCCCATGGGGTGGGTATTATTATGACCTATTCCCTTGAAACGATTTTCCACATGGCTTCAGGTGCCGGTATTCGGCTTAAAACCGCTGCAAGACAATGGTATGAGACAAGCTGGATTTCTTCCCGGGATCTTTCCTTGTCCTTTCTCGGGGAGAACTGGCTGGGTGTCGCCGGAGGGCTTTTCCTGGCAAGACCGTTATATTTTGATAATTATGTTACAGGTGTATTGTATCGACCTTTTGCCGGTTTGTCTGATTTGATGGAAAGTGCCCGGCAGCTGGCAATCATCCAGGAAGTGGATGCACTCATGGCCGTCATGGATCCGGAAATAGCCCTTGATACTTCAGGTCTGCTTACCTGGAAATCGCTTTTGTTGACCTTGTGGGCCCGATCCTGTCTGGGGATGGATATGGTGGTTAAATCCATTCCTTTGCCCGGTTTCCAGCCTTTTTTTCAGGCACTGTTTTCAAAGGATGATAAGAACATAAAGAAAAGATGCATTACCCTTGACAAAAGAGCTGATTTTCTTTTGTGGCTGGCCCGGACCGCAGGGGAAAAAACGTTGAGTGAAAATATCAAAGATGCGGTAACCGTTTTATTTGATGAACTTGAGGATGAGTACGGCGGTGTGATGGAAATGGACATTGAGCCGGAATTGATGGCCACCCATTTTTTCATTGGTGAATGATTTGAAAAAATTAAAGATTAAATTCCATGTTGCAGGCAACACCCAGACATGCCATGCTCTCTCCACGATCCTTTATGATCCGGCGGCAATGGTCCACGATTTTATCCATCTGGATGTCTGTTCTTTCCTGGTTAAGGTGAAATAATCCCAGTTCTTTTACCCGGGCTTTTATGGCAAGCTCAATCACATCTGTATATGCAGAGTGTCCCCATCCTGTTTTTGAAGGGTATTCGTCGGGGGTGAACTCTGCATCATGGAAAAGAAGATCTGCATTGCTGCAAAAACGTTCATACGCTTCATTTTCCAACCCCTTAGGGTGCCGGTAACCCAATTCGTTATCTGTGAGAAACACAAAGGATTTTCCATTTTCCGTAAATTTATAGCCCAGTCCGCCCCCGGGGTGATTCAGGGCAATGGTGGAGATGGAAAGAGACCCAATGGTAAACTGATCTTTCATGTGGTCTTTGTACCGGATGTTGGCTTCAAGGTCCTTCATGGTGATGGGGAAAAAAGGCGGTTGGATGAGACTTTTAAAAATTTCTTCAACAGTGGTGTTTGAAAATGAGCTGTTTTGAACTGTCAGGGTTACCCCGGGGTCCTGCAGGGGCTTAAAGAAAGTAAAACCGGAAATATGATCCCAGTGGGCATGGGTAAGAAAAAGATACAGTTCCTGCCGGGGGGCTGCAACAAGATCAATTCCCAGTTTTCGTATACCGGTACCCGCATCTATGATTAAATTTTCCCCAGATCCGGCAATGACCTGAATACAGGTGGTTTCCCCTCCAAATTTACAGTATTCATTGCCGGCAACGGCGATGGATCCTCTGGATCCCCAGCATTTAATCTTCATGCTAATTTCCTATTCAAAAATTGACATTGGACCTTAATATTTGGCTATCACATCATACTCTTATAGTCCATAAAAAAATGAATCAACCATATGTTGACATTCCGCTTTTCTTGGCTTAGGACATTACTATCAGTAGTGAAAAAAATAAACGAGAAAAATGTAAAAAAAGGGAGATGAACTTATGGCGCAGTTGATTTCAGACCGTAGAGACATTGATTTTGTACTCCATGAACAACTTGGTTTGGTTGAAGATGAATTGTTTGCGGAATTTAATAAGAAAACCGTGGATCTCATTGTGTCTGAGGCAAGAAATCTTGCGATAAAGGAAATTCTTCCCACACAGAAACCGGGAGATGAAGAAGGGTGTGTCCTGGAAGACGGCAAAGTAACCGTACCGGAATGCTTTAAACGGCCCTGGAAGCTTTATTGTGAAGGGGAATGGCTGGCCATGTGCGATGATCCGGAAGTGGGTGGACAGGGAATGCCCAAGCTGGTGGGATTGGCTGCCAATGAATATCTGGTGGGTGCAAATCCTTCGTTCATGCTTTACAGCGGCATGACCCACGGTGCAGCCAAGCTGGTGGAAGAGTTTGGAACAGATGAGCAAAAAGCCCTTTACATGGAAAAAATGTTTTCCGGTGAATGGGGCGGTACCATGCTGCTCACCGAACCTGAAGCTGGCTCCGATGTGGGGGCCTTGACATCCACAGCCACCCTTAATGAAGATGGGACATACAGCATCAAGGGCACCAAAATATTTATATCCGCAGGGGAGCATGACCTGGTTGATAATATTATTCATCCGGTATTGGCCAGAATTGAAGGCTCTCCAGAGGGTACAAAGGGTATCTCTCTGTTTCTGGTTCCCAAATATTTTGTCAACAAGGACGGCAGCCTTGGGGATTTCAACAATGTGGTGTGCACCGGTATTGAAGAAAAAATGGGTATCCACGGCAATGCCACCTGTACCCTTACACTGGGTGAAAAGGGCGAAAGCATCGGCACTCTTTTGGGAGAAGTTAACAAAGGAATGCCGGAAATGTTCCGCATGATGAACGAAGCCAGGGCCTTTGTGGGACTCCAGGCCTTTGGTGTGGCCACAGCCTCCTATATGTACGCACTTGATTATGCCCGCACCAGGGTTCAGGGAAGAAATATGGTCTCCGGTCGGGAACCCGGGGCAAAAAATGTACCCATCATCCAGCACCCGGATGTCCGTCGTCAATTGCTGAACATGAAATCCCTGGTGGAGGGCATGAGAAGCCTGCTGTACCTCAATGCCAAGTGCGCTGATCTTAAAGCCACTGCCACTTCGGATGAAGACCGTGAGAAATACAGCGACCTCATTGAAGTATTAACCCCCATTGTAAAGGGGTATGTCACTGACAAGGCCCTGGAAGTATGCAGTCATGGGGTCCAGGTGTTTGGTGGATATGGTTATATCAAAGAGCTGCCCGTGGAACAGCTCATGCGAGATTCCAGAATTTTTATGATCTATGAAGGGACCAACGGTATTCAGGCCATGGATCTTCTGGGGCGGAAACTGGCCATGAAAAAGGGTAAATCCTTTGGATATTTCCTTGAGATGATGGCAGACACCGTAAAGGAAGCAAAGGCAACTGAAGGTGTTGAAGCGTTGGCCCTCAAGGTGGAAGCTGCCATGGAAAAGTATACATCCACAGCGGAAATTATTGGCAAAAGAGCCCGCTCCAGTGAGGTTTTGAACGCCTATTCCTTTGCCCATCCCTTCCTGGAAATCACCGGTGATCTCACCATGGCATGGATGCTTTTATGGCGGGCCTGTGTGGCTGCTCCCAAACTTGCAAAAAAAGCAGGGGGGCTTGATCCTGAAGTGGTTGCTGCCAAAGCCGGAAAGAATAAAGATGCTGCTTATTATGCCGGACAAATTCAGACAGCGGCTTTTTTCATTAACACGTTGCTGCCTTCAGCCCTGGCAAAAATGGATGCCATTGCCGAGGCTGACACCAGCGTTGAAGACATGCATGAAGCCTCTTTTGGTTCCAAATAACTGCCATGGGCAGACCGTCTTCTGATTCGGTTTTGCCCATAATGAAACATGAAAGAGTGTTGAACTTTTCTACTCTTTTTTAGTAAAAAACAATAATATCATTTTTAAATAAATTGCCCGATGCCTTCCTTGTCTCAGGAAGGCGTCGGGTTTTTTATGGTCTCAACTTTCGGTGTTCGCATTTCGTGATGGGGTCAGACTTTCGTTATTGACATTATCGAGGCTTTTTTCGTTGGCAAAGGCCTTGGTCGATAACATCAATAACAAAAGTCTGACCCCGTTGGCACACTGAGCCCATCGGTACATTTAAAAATGCCGGCTTTGAAATGAAGCTCGAAAGTTGAGTTATGGTATAATGCACTGGACAAAGGGTCACAAAAAATGTAGACATATTTAATCCTTGATGATTCAGATTGGCTAAGGATGGCTACAATAAAACTATATTCTTAAGCTTTTTGTCAGTCATAAGTTCTCTGTCTGTTTTGTCTATATATCTGTTTTGTCTATACATATAAGTTCTCAATGACCTGGGGTCATAAAACCAGTTAAAACTTTAAACGCTGAATGCTATTTAAAATAATTTCTGAATGCCCTGCATTATATGGATTTTAAAATTTTAATTTTGTAGGGATTAGTGGTGTCAATGGGGTATGATAGATTAGGAATTTTGAGTAAGCTTGGCTCGTTTGGTTGAAAAATGAAACATGTGCCTGTGGTTGTATGTTTTTATAAAAAATGGATTGTTGAGTATTTTGCAGATAATGTGTAAGAATTTTTTTCGTGGGATAAACTTGGGTTAATGTTGTGGATTAAAAGAGGTACTGCATGAAAATTACGGATACAAAGGTGATACAGTCCGGAGAAAAAGCATTTTTTGATGCTGTCAAGGACCACCTTGACTGGAATGCCATCAGGGAGGTGGTGACAAAGAAAATGAAACATTGCTCCATCGAGTCAAAGGACGGAGAGATTGTTTTCCATGAGAACAGTGTGGCCTTTAAAATAAATTTACACTGTGCCATGGATGTGAGCATTCTGGTTGATCGAAACGGAAATATGGTGTCTGGTGAAAAGGAGCCGATTGATTCTTCCACTATCGCCGCTTCGACCAAAACTATAATTGAAACAGAAAAAAAATACATGGCACAGCCCTCTTCCAGAGAGTCTAAAATGAAACAAGACATGAAGAAACCAGATTCGACGGTTTCTTCCATTGAGGAAGAGTTTGATGCTAATAATACTGGTGTTTTGGAGCTTAACGATCTTTTAGATGAGTTGCCTCCAGAACAAGATACCTCTTCTTCTGTCATCAAAAAGGAAGGTTGGGCCGATGACGATGGGGACGATGTGGATCTTGAAACCTTGTTTTTTAAGGATAAGGTGGATGATGAAGAATTTGATGAGCAGACAGATGAACGCGGCGCTTTTTGGGAAGATAAAAAATAAGTTCTCCGGTGGCTTTGGATATTGGCGGTCTCAAAACACAATCTTTTGTAATATGGTATGCCTAAGCTTACCTTTATGTTTTGTTGGGTGTAATCCGGTCTCAGAATAGGGGTGGCCCGTGGGGGATATATGGAAAAATGGCAGTGTGGTGCATCTGATGTGATTGATATAAAAGAGCTCATGGAAATTATGGACAACGACATGGCGCTTTTGGACGACTGCTTTGCTGTTTTTGTTGAGACTTGGTCTGAGTTTTTTAAGGAGATAGAGTCAGCTGTGCTGGCACGGGATGCAACTGCCCTTGACCGAGCAGCCCACAGCTTTAAGGGAACCTTGCAATATCTGGCTGCAATGCCCGCTGTGGATGTGGTAAAGCGTCTTGAGCTTGCCGGTAAATCAGGTGATTTTACCACAGTTGATGAAGACCTTGACTCCCTGAATATGGCGTGCCAGGCCCTGGTGCGGTTTATGATGTCACGAAAAAAGTGTTAACATTCAGTTGGGGATAACCCTGAATTCGATTTTCTAAAATAAATTTATTAATGAGTAATGCGCCAAAAAATAAATGGATGAGTTGTAAGTTATGACAAATAAGTGTGTGCGTGCATTGGGGCTGTCCAGCGGTGGGCTTGACAGCATCCTTGCGGCCCTGATTTTAAAAGATCAGGGAATTGATGTGACCTGGATAACGTTTAAAACCCCTTTCTTTTCCCCAAAATCAGCCATACAGGCATCAAAACAGAACAATATTCCCATTCAGGTTGAAGACATCACGGATATTTACATGGAAATGTTGAAAAATCCACCGGCAGGCTATGGTAAAAACATGAATCCCTGTATGGATTGCCATGCATTGATGTTCGCCCAGGCTGGCGCTGTCATGGAAAAAGAGGGCTTTGATTTTCTGTTCAGCGGTGAGGTGGCAGGGCAACGGCCCATGTCACAGACCAAAAATTCCATGAATTATGTGGCAAAAAATTCCGGATTTAAGGGCCATATCCTTCGTCCGTTAAGTGCCCGGCTTTTTCCGGAAACCCCCATGGAAAAAGAAGGGCTGGTGGACCGGGAAAGATTACTGGACATCTCCGGCCGTTCCAGAAAAACACAAATTGCCCTGGCAGAAAAAATGGGAGTCACCAGATATCCGGCCCCGGCCGGGGGGTGTCTGTTGACAGATAAAGGATTCTCCAAACGGCTCAGGGATTTGATGGATGTGCAAAAAAAGTATGACACCCGGGATCTTTATCTGCTAAGCCATGGCCGCCATCTGCGCCTGGCTCCGGATACCCGTATTGTTGTGGGCAGAACAAAGGCTGAAAATCATGAAATTTCCAAACTGTATGATTCCCAAAAGGATATCCGACTGCGCCATGCCCGTTTGCCGGGGCCTTTGACCATCATGCCCGGCGGAGGGAATGAGGAGATGGTACGTCTGGCTGCCTCCATCTGTGCTGGATACACCAAGGCTGATCCGGGGCTGCCCACCCAGGTGGTGGTGCAGTTCCGGAAAAAAGAGGAGATAATCACGGTTCCCGTGTTAAAGGCCGTAGATTTGAAAGATCGGATTTCTTATCTTTGACAGCACTCACCCATTTTGGCTTTTAATTGGCCACAGGCCGCAGAGATGTCATCACCTTTGCTTTTTCGCACAATGGCAGTGACCTGGCGGTCCAGAAGAATCTGCATGAATCGGCTGACATCCCCGGGGGAAGGGCGCTGAAATTCACTCTTTTCATGGGGATTGAAGGGAATTAAATTCACCTTGGCCTTGATGGGTGCCAGCAGTCGCACCAAGCGATGGGCATCGGCATCTGAATCGTTGATTCCTTTGATGAGAATATATTCAAATGTGATTTTATTGCGGGGTTTCATGTGGTAGCGGCCACAGGCATCCAGCAATTTTGCCATGGGATATCGACGGTTTACAGGCATGAGGGCTGTTCGGGTGCTGTCTTGGGTGGCATTGAGTGATATGGCCAGATTGGCCTCGGTGTCAAGGCCCAGACGAAGGATTTCCGGCACCAGACCACAGGTGGATACGGTCACCCGGCGGGGGGAAAATTTCAAGCCGTAATCACTGTCTGTGATGATTGAAAGGGCTTTGATCACAGCTTCATAGTTATCCAGGGGTTCCCCCATGCCCATGAAAACAATATTGGACAGCGGGGCTGTGCCATTTTTCAATGCCAGGTGTTGTCTGGCATCCCGCACCTGGGAGACAATCTCGGCACAGGTGAGATTTCGGTGAAATCCGCCTTTGGCCGTGAGGCAGAATTTGCATGCCTGGCGGCAGCCTGCCTGGGAGGAAATGCACAGGGTGTAATGATCCTTCTGGGGAATAAGCACCGATTCAATGTAATTTCCGTCTGTCAGACGGAACAACAGTTTTTCTGTGCCGTCCTTTGACACTTCGGATCGTTCAAGTTCCAGGCGGGGGATGGAGAAATGAGAGGCAAGGGTTTGTCTCAATACCTTGCCAAGGTCGGTCATCTCCTCAAACGAGTCTGCCTGGCGAAGATAAATCCATTTAAAAATCTGACCTGCCCGAAAAGATCGCATGCCCTGGTTTTCAAACCATTTTTCCAGGGCTTTGCGACTGTAATTTTTTATATCTTCCATAATGTATTGTTTTATCCCTTTCATTTATTGTGTACTGATTTTCCCTTGACTTATCACGGGATTCATACTAAATTCAAGAATTTTTAATCAATGCTTGAGGTGTGACTTTAATTCATGTTTGACAACTTAAGTGACAAGTTGAATTCGGCGTTCAAGAAGCTCAAAGGTCGCGGGACCCTGACCGAGAAGAATATTGAGGAGGGGTTAAAGCAGGTCCGCATGGCGCTTCTTGAGGCAGATGTTAATTACAGGGTTGCAAAAAAAGTTATATCCGATATAAAAGAGAGAGCTCTGGGGCAGGAGGTGATGGACAGCCTCACTCCCGGGCAGCAGGTTATCAAGATTGTGTTTGATGAGTTCACCCGGATGATGGGGGATTCACACAAGGGGCTTAATCTTGAAGGTCGTAAGCCTGCTGCTGTCATGCTTGTGGGACTACAGGGGTCGGGTAAAACCACCACTGCCGGTAAGCTTGGGCTTTATCTTAGAAAAAAGGGTAAAAAACCTTTTCTTGTGCCTGTGGATGTATACAGACCCGCTGCCATCGATCAATTGAAAAAAATTGGTAAACAGCTGGATCTTCCCGTGTTTCCCTCAACCACGGATATGGAGCCCCTTGCCATTTGCGAACAGGCCGTTGCCATGGGCAGGGAAAAAGGGTATGATACCCTTATTCTGGATACTGCCGGACGGCTTCATGTGGATGAGGCCCTCATGGCGGAACTTCAAGGGATAAGAAAAGGGGTTCATCCGTCGGAAATTCTGTTGGTGGCAGATGCCATGACTGGTCAGGATGCCGTTAATATTGCCGGTTCCTTTGATGAAACCGTGGGATTGGACGGTATTGTTTTAACCAAAATGGATGGGGATGCCAGGGGCGGTGCGGCACTTTCCATCAAGGCGGTGACAGGAAAACCGCTGAAATTCATCGGTATGGGTGAAAAATCAACAGACCTGGAACCCTTTCATCCCGAGCGAATGGCGTCACGGATTCTGGGCATGGGAGATACACTTTCTTTCATTGAAAAGGCCCAGGAAGCTGTGGATATCAAGGGTGCCGAGGCCCTTGAAAAAAAGTTGAGAAAAAATCAGTTTACCCTGGAAGATTTCCGGGATCAGATGGCTTCTGTTAAAAAAATGGGTTCCATCAAAGATCTCATTGGTATGCTTCCCGGTGTGAATACCAAGCAGCTCAAAGATATGAACATTGATGAGCGGGAGTTTGTGAGAATTGAAGCTATTATCAATTCCATGACCCCGGATGAACGAAGAAATCATGGCATTATCAAGAGTAGCAGAAAAAAACGAATTGCAAAGGGAAGCGGGGTCACGGTGCAGGATGTGAACAAGCTTCTCAAAAGTTATACCCAAACAATGAAAATGGTGAAGAAGTTTAATAAAGGCGGCATGCGCTCATTAAAGAACATGCTGCCGTTTTAAGGAGAAAAGAAAGATATGTCGGTAAAGATTAGATTGGCAAGGCGTGGTGCAAAAAAGAAGCCTTTTTACAGAATTGTGGCAGCAGATTCCGAGTTTCCCAGAGACGGTAGATTCCTTGAAATGCTTGGAACCTATGATCCCATGGTGGAGCCTGCTGCGGTTACTTTGAAGGAAGATAGAATCAAATACTGGATGGGAGAAGGCGCACAGCCCACAACCACCGTAAAAAGCCTGTTGAAAAAACAGGGTTTTGGTTCCAATCCTGCCTGATAAGTTGTGTGAATCGCCCAAATTCTCAACACCCCAATAAAGGAGATGGATTTATGAAGGATCTGATTGAATACATTGCAAAGGCGCTGGTTGATAATCCTGAGGCTGTGGAAGTTTCTGAGGTAGAGGGGACCAAAACATCTGTTCTGGAGTTGAAGGTGGCAAAAGAGGATTTGGGAAAGGTGATTGGAAAACAGGGCAGATCTGCCCGGGCCATGAGGACAATTTTAAGTGCGGCCTCGGCAAAACTCAAAAAACGTACCGTGCTGGAAATTGTGGAGTAAGTAATGGATAAGGCGGATCTGCTGATCATGGGACATGTTACCGGTGTCCACGGGTTAAAGGGGTATATCAAGGTAAAATCCCATGCAGCGTCCAGCAATACATTTGACAGCGGTGTCCGTATTTTTGTGGGCCCGTCGGTGTCCCGGGGAAAATGGCATACTATTGTTAAAACAGCTTCCCACAAAAAGGGACTTCGCATGTTGCTGGCGGATGTGGATATCAATGCGGCGCAAACCCTTGTGGGCATGGATATTTTCATTCCAAGGGCAGATCTGCCGGATCTGGACGATGATACCTATTACTGGAATGATCTCATTGGCATGACAGTCAACGATATTAACCAGGGTGTTCTTGGAACCATTGAACATGTCATGGCAACAGGAAGTAATGATGTGTTTGTGGTCACCGGAGGCACCCGGGAAGTGCTGGTGCCTTCCCTTGCCCATGTGGTGCTTTCTGTGGACCTTGAAAGCCGTACCATGACCGTTGATCTTCCCGAAGGTCTGTGATGGTTCTGGATAATAGTGCTGTGAAACAAGAAAAAAAAACCGGAATTCCCAATGGCATGGGGTTCACTGTATTGACCCTGTTTCCGGAGCTTATTACCTCTTTTTTCAATCACGGTATCATTGGCCGGGCCATGGAAAAAAAGCTAATTGTCGGAGATACCATTAATATTCGGGACTTTACCCTGGATCGTCACAAGAGTGTGGATGACAAACCCTATGGTGGTGGATGCGGTATGGTCATGACACCGGAACCGCTGTTCCGGGCCATTGATGAAGCCAGAAGCAGACGCGGTAATGCACGGGTATTGCTGATGTCTCCCCAGGGGAAGCCCTTTGATCAAAGTCGAGCCCGGGAGTTTGCCGCCGCCGGTGAAAATCTTATTTTTGTGTGTGGGAGATATGAAGGTATAGATGAGCGTGTCTACCACGGTGAGGTGGACGAGGAAATTTCCATCGGCGATTATGTGATGACAGGTGGGGAGCTTGCCGCCATGGTTATTGTGGATGCAGTGACAAGACTTCTCCCCGGTGTGCTTGGGGGGGAATCTTCAGCCGAGCTGGATTCCTTTGAGAACCATCGCCTGGAGCATGCCCATTACACCCGTCCTTTTGAGTTTGAGGGAATGACGGTGCCTGAGGTACTTTTGTCCGGAAATCATGGTGAGATAGAAAAATGGCGTCGCTCTTCTTCTTTGAAGCGAACGTTTATTAAAAGACCTGATCTTTTTCATAAAGAGACGTTATCAGCAGAGGAAAAAGCGTGTTTAAAAATATGGTGCAGGGAGCTTGAAGCACTTGTCAAAGAATAATCTATATCTGGCACTGATTCATTATCCGGTATCCAATAAAAAAGGTAATACCATTGCCTCGGCCCTGACCACCATTGATATGCATGACATTGCAAGGGCCGCCATTACCTTTGGGGTCAGGGGTTTTTATGTGGTGACGCCGCTGATGGACCAGCAGGTACTGGCCCACGAAGTCATTGCTCACTGGACCGAGGGGATGGGGGGTGTTTTAAATCCCTTTCGGAAACAGGCCCTGGAATTAATTCGGGTGGTTTCAACCTTTGAAGATGCTGTGGAAGAGATTAAAAATGAGCGTCGTGCCCAGGTGGTAACCATTGCCACCACGGCAGCTTCCCATGAAAATGCCGTAACTATCAAGCAAATGGCCCACCGGCTTGAAAGTGATGCATCCCATGTCATTGCCTTTGGTACTGCCTGGGGAATGTCATTGGAGTTCATAGAAAATTGTGATTTTGTCATGGAGCCGGTGCAGGGTATCAATGGCTATAATCATCTTTCGGTGCGATCTGCGGTTTCCATTATTCTGGATCGGATCTGCCATGATAGACAATGTCTGGGTTCATAAGAGCCTGGATGAATACCACGGGCAAACCTTATTTTGATCCGGTTCTGCCCACAACAAAGATAGAAACTTTCTCTGGATTTACAGAGAGTTTCATATAACCGCCACGGGCGGACCGTATTCTGACCTTGGTCAGCCCACAACAAAGCTTGAAATACGCTCCTGATTTGAGGAGTATTTCATATAAAAAAATAGAAATCGTGTTTGGAGGATAGTTTAAAAATGGATGTATTACAACGTTTGGAAATGGAACAGTTGCGTCTTGATATGCCTGATTTTAGAGCAGGGGACACCATCAAGGTTCATGCAAAAATAAAAGAGGGCGAGAAGGAACGTATTCAGATATTCCAGGGTGTTGTTATTAAAAAAACCAAAGGAATGGCCGGTGCCCGTTTCACTGTGAGAAAAATTTCAGGCGGGGTGGGTGTGGAGAGAATTTTCCCTCTGAATTCACCTGCCATTGATAAAATTGAAGTGGTAACCCGCGGTCGTGTTCGGCGCTCCAAGATTTACTATCTGAGAAATCTGCGGGGCAAGGCTGCCAGAATTAAAGAAAGACGTACTGTTTAATTTTGACTGCCATGTGGGCATTTGAAAAAAAAGCGCTGCAGGCCGGATACCGGTCTGTGGCAGGTATTGATGAGGCCGGCAGGGGACCCCTTGCCGGTCCCGTTGTTTCTGCAGCGGTGATCCTTCCCCCGGGGTTTACGGCTTCCGGTGTCAATGATTCCAAAAAACTGACTCCCCGCAAGCGGGATTTAATGTTTGACATCATCATGGATCAGGCCCTTGCCGTTTCCACCGGTATTGCCACTGTGGAAGAAATTGATGATGTCAATATTTTGAAGGCCTCACTTTTATCCATGCTTCGGGCTGCCAATGGGCTTTGCCTTAAACCGGACTTTCTTCTCATAGATGGAAAATTCACCATAGAGAGTTCTCTTCCCCAGCAGGCGGTGATCAAAGGGGATTCCAAAAGCATCTCCATTGCAGCGGCATCCATCATTGCCAAGGTGACCCGGGATCGAATCATGAAAAAACTCCATGTACAATACCCCCAATATGGGTTTGACCGTCACAAAGGATATCCAACAGCTCTGCACAAAAAGGCTGTCATGGAATTTGGGCCTTGTCCGGTTCATCGAAAGACATTTAAGGGGGTTAAAGAATTTTTGTTCTGAGCAGCAATATGGAGGCATCCCCATGGTAAACAACAAAAGACAATTATTTGGACAGCAGGCTGAGATTGAAGCGGCAGACTTTCTTTGTTCCAGGGGATACACCATACTGGAGCAAAATTATGCCACCCGTTTTGGTGAAATCGATATTATTGCCTCCCATGGAGATACCTTGGTTTTTATTGAAGTAAAAGCCAGGCGAAACACCCGGTATGGCCTTCCCCGGGAAGCTGTTAATATTGCCAAACAGCAAAAAATAATAGGCACTGCCACCCATTATCTCAAGCAGCACCGCCTCCATGACACACGCATTCGATTTGATGTGGTGGCCATGATGGAGAAAAATGGTCATGCGTCCTTTGAGCTTATCCCCAATGCCTTTCAGGTGAATGTATGAATACACCCATGCAATTAAAAACCGGCACTCTTTTTGTGGTGGCCACTCCTGTTGGCAATCTTGAAGATATCACCTTTCGGGCCGTCCGGGTACTAAAAGAAGTGGATCTCATTGCTGCTGAAGATACCCGTCACACCGCCAGACTTCTTTCCCATTACAATATTAAAAACAGTGTGATTTCATGCCATGAGCACAATGAATTGCAACGGCTTGATCTTTTTCTGGAAAAACTTTCCCAGGGACAAAGCATTGCTCTGGTTTCCGATGCCGGTACTCCCACCATTTCTGATCCCGGGTACCAATTGGTTAAAAAAGTGGCCCGCCAGGGGTTCCGGGTGGTTCCCGTTCCCGGCCCATCGGCGGCCATAGCCGGATTAAGCGTATCCGGTCTTCCATCTGATTCGTTTTTGTTCATGGGCTTTCTCCATCGAAAAAAAGGACGACGGCAAAGTGCTCTGGAAGGCATAAAGAATGAAAAAGCCACCTTGATTTTTTACGAGTCCCCCCGGCGAATTATTATTCTTCTGGAGGAATTGATGGCAATACTGGGGGATCGACCGGCCATGGTGGCAAGGGAAATCACCAAAATTCATGAGGAATTTCTCCGGGGGACATTGTCTCAAATAATTGAAATTCTTAAAAGCCGCCCCTCTGTTAAGGGAGAATGTGCCATCTTTGTGGCCTGGGAACCACCAGAGCCTGTGGCAGTACCCACCGGCCGGGACATGGATCATATTATTTCCCAGGCCCTTGCCGATAGTGATGAATCCCCGGCCCGCATTGCCAAACATCTGTCGCGAAAATTAAATTGTCCCCGCAAAGAAATTTATCAACGACTTATTACTTTAAAGCGCAATTAATCTCATTTTTATCCCATCGCAGGATCGGCATAATAGCATTTTATTTCATCTCACTCATGTTATGCCTCACCCGAAAGAGGCTGGTCTCATGGTTCACCTGGGTTTTCCTGTTAATGATTTGACGATAATTTTGACGTGTAGTGAGCAAAATTTAATTCATTCATTAAATAATTCTTGACAAATAGGGCTTTGTTCAACTAATAAATAGGCATAAAAATATCAATATAAGTAATTGATTGTCATTGTGCCAAAACCCCCTTAGGAAATGGGTGATTCGCGAATCTCCTGCCTTGATTTCAACGTTTTTTCCTCTGATGCATTGTACCTGCCGCGTTGATAGTCCCCGTTTCCCCTATAATCGTCATGGCAGACCTTATTCTTAGTTCAGTTTGCCACAACATAGCATGGAAAATTTCTCGATTTATCGGGGTTTTCTTATAAAAAAAACAATACCATAAAGATATATCCAGAATTTCATTTTCTCATCATGGCAGTGGATTCGTCATGGTCGTTATTTCGCAAAACATACAATTTAATTTTGTTTTCTTTAACTCGGTCCACTTTTTCGGAGGTGTGTATGCAGTTTAGAAGAAGGTTTGAAGCGGGTGAATTCACCTGTCTGGTTCAGATTGACCCTCCCAAAGGAACAGATGTTTCCACAATGGTTGATGGCGCCATGGGGGTGAAAGGAATCGCCGACGCATTTATTGTTCCGGAAATGGCCAATGCAGTGATGCGCATGAGCTCGCTTGGGGCCTCTGTTGTACTTAGAAACAATGGCGTTGACGCAGTGATGCAGGTCAGTTGCCGCGATCGAAATCGACTGGCCCTCCAGGGAGATCTTCTTGCAGCGGCAGCCTGTGGTATCAATGCAATGATGGTGGTCACCGGAGAAGATCCAAGCTTTGGCGATCATCACACGGCAAAGGCGGTGTATGATGTGGACCTTGGGACACTTCTCAAGGGCATCTCATCAATGGAAAAGGGACGTGACATGGCAGGTGTGGAACTCAGCGGTGCCCCTGATTTTTTAAAGGGTGCCACCCTTAATACCTGTTTGCGGGGAGCCGATCGGGAGGTTGAGCTGGACCGAATGAAAGAAATGGTGGATGCAGGTGTTAAGTTTTTCATCACCCAGCCTTTGTTTGAATTCAGTATGACCCAGCCCTTTTTTAAAACCGCAGATAATTATGGCGCGAAAATAATTCCCACGGTGCTGCTGTTAAAATCCCTTGGCATGGCCCGATATATGGCCAGAAATGTGAATTATGTGAATATGCCGGATGCCATTGTGCATCGGGTGTTAAAGGCATCGGACAAGGTAAGAGAGTGCACCCGCATGGCCCGGGAAACCATTGAAGCTGTTAAAAAAGAAGGTTTTGCCGGTGTGAATGTTTCCACATTGGGATGGGAGCACAAGCTTCCCGAGGTGCTGGGTGTCATGGACGGTTTGAAGGGTTAGGAGGAAATCTCATGTTGGATAAGGCAAATGGAAAAAGAAGTCCTGCAGGATCAGTCATGGTTGTGGGGGGCGGTATCGCTGGCATGCAGTCTGCCATTGATCTGGCAAATTCCGGTTATTATGTCTACCTTTTGGAAAAAACCTGGGCCATTGGCGGTATGATGGCCCAGCTGGACAAAACATTTCCCACCAATGACTGTACCATGTGAGTGATTTCCCCTAAACTGGTCGAGGTCGGCCGGCATCTGAACATAGAATTGTTAACCAACACGGAACTCATTGATCTTGAGGGCGAGCAGGGTAACTTCACCGCCCGTATCAAAGAAAATCCCAGATATATTGATATTTCAAAATGTACCAGTTGCGGTGAGTGTACCAAGGTATGCCCCGTGGATTTTCCCAGTGAGCACAACCAGGGACTTGCCACCAGAAAAGCCATATTTAAACAATATGAACAGGCCATCCCAGGCGCCTATGGCATTTCCAAACGATCCACAGCGCCTTGCAAGGCCACCTGTCCGGCCCATGTGAGTATCCAGGGGTTTGTGGCGTTGATCAACGAGGGCAAATACAGAGAAGCGTTAAAGCTGTTTAAAGATGAACACCCTTTTCCCGGCTCCTGTGGCCGGGTGTGTCATCACCCCTGCGAATCTGAATGTACAAGGGGGGATGTGGAATCGCCTGTGGCCATTCAATATCTCCATCGCTTTCTTGCTGATGAAGATTTTGCATCGGATGATCCTTATATCCCGGAAATAGAAGAAAAAAGGGATGAAAAAATTGCTGTGGTGGGTTCAGGCCCTGCGGGATTGACCACCGCCTATTATCTGGCCCAAAAAGGGTATGGGGTAACGGTGTTTGAAAAATTGCCGGTGAAGGGCGGTATGATGGCTGTGGGCATTCCCGAGTACCGGTTACCCAATGGGGAATTAAACCGGGAAATTGATGTCATAGAAAAAATGGGAGTTAAGATTAAAACCGGGGTGGAATTTGGAAAGGATATCACCCTGGAAAGCCTTAAAAACGATGGATATCAGGCCCTTTTTCTGGGCACGGGACTTCATGGCAGCCGGGGTCTTGGCATTGAGGGGGAATCTCTTAACGGTGTGCAGAAAGGGGTTACTTTTCTACAGGAATCTGCCCTGAAAACAGCCGCAGAACTGGATGGAAAAGTGGTTGTCATCGGTGGCGGTAACGTGGCCGTGGACGTGGCGTTGACGGCCCGGCGTCTGGGTTCCCGGGATGTCACCATGGTGTGCCTGGAGGCCCGGGATGAAATGCCAGCCTGGGATTATGAGGTGGAAGAGGCCCTGGAAGAAAAAGTTGAGATTGTCAACAGCCGGGGGCCGGTGCGGTTCATTGAAACGGACGGCCGGGTATCTGGGGCAGAGTTTAAACGCTGCACGGCTGTTTTTGACGAAAATCGTCGATTCAATCCCCAGTATGATGCCACAGATCTCATCTCCCTGGATGCTGACCATGTGATCATTGCCATTGGTCAGATGGCAGAGCTGCCCTTTGCTGAAAAAGAGTCCATTGCCTTGACACCTCCGGGGGGTATTGAGGCTGACCCTGTAACGCTTCAAACCCCCATCCCCTGGGTGTTTGCCGGGGGGGATGTGTTTTATGGTCCCAAATCTGTGGTGGATGCCGTGGCCTGTGGAAAAGAAGCAGCCAAAAGTATCCATCGCTATATCCAGGGGGAAGATCTGGCCCTGGACAGGGAGCAGACCTTTGAATTTGAAAAACCCGATGTGGCAAATGAACCAAAGATGCCCCGGGTCCAGGCCTCAAAACTCTCCGTTGAACAGCGCGAAGGGAATTTTAAAGAAGTGGCCATGGGACTTGACGAAGGCGATGTGCTCCAGGAGGTCACCCGGTGTCTTTCCTGCGGTATCTGTTCTGAATGTTATCAATGTGTAGATGCCTGCCTGGCAGGGGCCATTGACCATTGTCAGCAAGTGCATTTCCGGGAACTTGATGTGGGATCGGTGATCATGACCTCGGGCAGTAAACCCTTTGATCCCTCAGGGCTTGACGACATTTACATGTACAAACGTTCGCCCAATGTGATGACCAGCCTGGAGTTTGAACGGATTTTAAGTGCCGGTGGCCCCACCATGGGGCATCTGGTGCGTCCGTCCGACGAAAAAGAGCCGGAAAAAATTGCCTGGCTCCAGTGCATTGGTTCCAGGGATACCAACCGTTGCGGCAATGGTTATTGCTCGTCGGTGTGCTGCATGTACGCCATCAAAGATGCCATGATTGCCAAGGAACATTCGGAAAAACCCCTGGATTGCGCTATTTTTAATATGGACATGAGAACCTTTGGTAAAGATTATGAAAAATATTATCTCAGGGCAAAAGATGAGGAAAATGTAAGGTTTGTGAAATCCCGGGTCCATAGTGTGGACGAGGATCGCACCACAGGAAATCTTATTTTAAACTATGTGGATGAAGCAGGAACCATGCAAAAAGAGACCTTTGACATGGTTATCCTTTCAGTGGGCCTTGAAATACCCGAAGAAAACAGGGCGCTTGCCGCCCGCATGGGTGTTGAAACCGATGCTTACGGATTTGCCAGAACTTCTCCATTTCATCCCCTTGAGACCACCCGGCCGGGCGTATTTGTTTCCGGTGTTTTCCAGGGACCCAAGGATATTCCTTCTTCGGTGACCGAGGCAAGCGGGGCTGCCTGTGCCGCAGGCATGGCCCTGGTGGCGGCAAGGGATACCTGCACCCGCAGTGTGGAGGTGGTGGAAGAAAGGGACATCACAGGAGAAGAGCCCCGCATCGGTGTGTTTGTGTGTAAATGCGGGATTAACATCGCCGGGATTGTGGATGTGGATGCCGTGGCCCAGTATGCAGACCAATTACCCGGGGTGGTTTACACCGGTGAAAATCTATTCACCTGTTCCCAGGATGCCCAGGATATCATGAAGGAAATTATCCAGGAGCACCGTTTGAATCGGGTGGTGGTGGCGTCATGCACCCCAAAGACCCACGAGGGTATTTTCATGGATACCCTTGAAAAGAGCGGTTTGAACAAATATCTGTTTGAGATGGCTAACATTCGTAATCAAAATTCATGGATGCATTTCCATGAGCCGGAAAAGGCCACGGAAAAGGCCAAGGATCTGGTGAAAATGGCTGTGGCCAGGGCCGCCACCTTGACACCGTTGCATGAAAAGAGAATCACCGTAACGGTGAGAGCCCTTGTGATAGGCGGCGGCATTGCCGGCATGACATCGGCCCTGGGTCTTGCCGACCAGGGATTTGAAGTGGTGCTCCTTGAAAAAGAGGCTACCCTTGGGGGCCTTGGCAATAAATTGCATCACACCATTGAAGGGGCTGATATCCATAAATTTGTGGGTGAACTTGCCCAGAAAGTGGAACAGCACGATAAAATCCAGGTGCTCAAGCAGGCACTCATTGTGGATTTCACCGGATATAAAGGTAACTTCACCACAGAGGTGCTGGTGGGGCCGGGGATGTATGAACGTAAAATTGAGCATGGGGTCATGATTGTGGCCACCGGTGCCAATGAATATGTGCCAACTGAGTATGGGTATGCAGACAGTGATGACATTGTCACCCAGCTGGAACTTGGGGATTTATTGGAAGAAAAGGGGGCAGGTCACCTGGAACAGGTGGTGATGATCCAGTGTGTGGGATCAAGGAACGAGAAAAATCCCAATTGTTCCCGGGTGTGCTGCCAGGGAGCCATTAAAAACGCCCTGCACATCAAAGAACTTAACCCCGAGGCTGATGTGTTTATCCTTTACCGGGATATTCGTATGTATTCCATGCTGGAACAATATTACACCGACGCCCGGAACAAAGGGGTGCTCTTCTTCCGATTTGACCGGGAAGATCCACCGGTGGTGGAAAAAGGAGAAGACGGTATCACCGTTACCTTTACCGACCATGTGTTGGGGCGAAAACTTGCCGTGGATGCAGATCTTGTGGCCTTAAGTGCCGGGGTAACGGCGGCGGACACGGAAGAGCTATCCACCATCATTAAGACTGGTCGAAACTCAGAGGGTTTTTTTATTGAGGCCCATGTGAAATTAAGACCCGTGGATGCGGCCACAGAAGGCGTATTTATTTGCGGAACGGCCCACAGTCCCAAACTCATCACAGAAACCATTGCCCAGGCCATGGCCGCTGCTTCCCGGGCCACCACCTATCTGTCCCAGGATCATTTGACCCTGTCTGCGGTGACGGCATTGGTGGACCCGGACCATTGCGCTTCATGCCTTATCTGCGTTCGTTCCTGTCCATTTTCCGTTCCCCGCATCAATGAGGAGGGAAAAAGCTATATTGATCCGGCCCTGTGCCAGGGCTGTGGTGTGTGTGTGTCTGAATGCCCTGCCAAAACCATCAAGCTCAACTGGTACGAAGACAATCAATTGCTCAGCAAGGTGGAAGCTTTGCTGGAGGGGGGAATATGAGTACTGATTTTGAACCGGTCATCCTGGCATTTTGCTGTAACTACTGAGGGTACTCAGCTGCGGACCTGGCAGGTTCCATGAGATTAAAATGCCCCACCAATTTTAGAATTATCCGGCTTCCCTGCACAGGAAAGGTGGATGTGATTCATATGCTTAGAGCCTTTGAAAAAGGGGCTGATGGCGTGTTTGTGGTGGGGTGCATGGAGGGTGATTGTCATTTTAAGACCGGGAATTTCAGGGCAAGAAAACGGGTGGAGCAGGTGGCAGCCATTCTGGATACCGTGGGGGTCGGGGGAGAAAGGGTCAGGATGTACAATCTCTCCTCCGGTGAAGGGCCCTTGTTTGCCCAGTACGCCATTGAAATGGATGCTCATATAAGGGCCCTTGGCCCAAGTCCGGTGGGAACGGCCCTTAAAGCCCAAATGACTGCTGCATGAAATTTACATAACCCTGTTAAATGAGGTTCTATATTATGATAGTAGCTGATAAAAAGCCGATTGAAGAGATCATAGAAACGGTCAAACCCTATGACCGGATTCTGGTATTGGGGTGCAATGAATGTGTCACCGTGTGCGAGGCCGGAGGTAAAAAAGAGGTGGAGGTCCTGGCATCTGCCCTTAGAATGCATTTTATCCAGCAGGGCAGTAAAAAAAACTTTGATGAAAGAACCCTGGAACGGCAGTGTGATCATGAATATCTGGAAGAGATTCGTGATATCATGGATAATTACGATGCTGTGCTCTCCCTTGCCTGTGGCGTGGGGGTACAGTTCATGGCAGAAAAATATCATACAACCCCGTTGATTCCCGGGGTTAATACCTGCTTTTTGGGGGCCACGGAAAAAAGAGGATTGTGGACGGAACGATGCCAGGCCTGTGGTTCCTGTGTCTTGGCCCACACCGCCGGTATATGCCCCATATCCCGGTGCGCCAAAAGGGTGATGAACGGCCCCTGTGGTGGATCCACCGGCGGTAAGTGTGAGATCAACAAGGATGTGGACTGTGCCTGGCAGTTGATCATTGATCGGTTAAGGGATCTTGATCGCATGGATGAGTATGAGATTGTCACCCCCATCAAAGACTGGTCAACGGAGCGGGCCGGTGGGCCCAGAACAGTGGCAAGGGAGGATGTACAGGTATGAGCATGAACACACCAAGTAAGCTGGAAAAGGTTTTTAAATCGGGGCACATCGCTGTTACCTCAGAATGCGGTCCCCCCCGGGGAAGTGACCCTGAAGCAGTTACCTCCAAAGGCGCTATGATCAAAGATCACGTGGACGCGGTGAACATCACGGATAACCAGACCGCCATGACCCGCATGAGTTCACTTGCCGCTTGTATTCATTTAAAACAGATGGGGCTTGAGCCCATTCTTCAGATGGTAACAAGGGACCGCAATCGGGTGGCCCTTCAGAGTGATATCTTGGGGGCCGCCTCATTTGATATTAACAATGTGCTGTGTCTTTCCGGCGATCACCAGAGTTTTGGTGATTGCGCCCAGGGCCAGAATGTCCATGATCTGGATTCCATGCAACTGGTTCAGACCGTCAGGCACATGAGGGATGAAGGAAAATTTCTGGGGGGAGATGACATCAAACGACCACCCAATATGTTTGTGGGGGCCGCAGCCAACCCCTTTGCCGATCCCTTTGAAATAAGGGTGCCCCGTCTTGCCAAAAAAATTGCCTGCGGCGCGGAATTTATCCAAACCCAATGTATTTATAATATTGCTAAGTTTGAGGAGTGGATGCGACGGGTGAGAGAGCGCGGGCTCCATGAAAAGGTTTTTATCATGGCCGGCATGACCCCCATGAAGTCAGCTCCCATGGCAAAATTCATGAAAAACAGGGTGCCTGGCATGGATGTGCCCGATGAAATCATTGACCGCCTTGCCGGGGTGGAAAAGAAAAAACAGGCCCAGGAAGGCATTGATATCTGCGTTGAGCATATTCAACGGTTAAAAGAGGTGGAGGGCATCGCAGGTTTCCATGTCATGGCCATTGAGTGGGAGGAGAAAGTGCCTGAAATTGTGGAGCGCAGCGGGCTTTATCCCCGTCCTGAGGTGTAGCAGGGAAGGGTATTATCGAAAACCCCCGGGTGGATTGGATTTTACCCGGGGGTGCTATATCAACACCTTCGCCAAATTTGAAATCGGTTTAAAGCCATCCTGATTTATTGGCATATATTGTGATTGCAACATCATATGTTCCCAAGATATAGAACGCAATGAGCTCTAAAACAAAACCTGCCAAGGTATTATATATGGGTTACTTCTTAGTTTTTCAATTGTTTCAGTAAAAACGCCGTGGCCTCCTGACAGGTAATGCCGTTTTTACCGCCATTGGGAACCAGATCGGCCGCAGTCAAGGCATCCACTGCCTTAAATACTGCGGTCATCAGATCAGGATACCCAATGAACTCAAGCAATTCACCTGTGGCTTTCACCACGGCCACAGGGGAAGAAAAATGCCCTCTATTCTCCTGCATCATGCGGGTACCGGTGCCGCCGCCTGCCTCAAACATTCCCTGGGTAAAGGACAAATTGGCAGATCCAACGCCGCCGATCCCCCCCACATACATTCCGGCCTCATCCCCTGCCATGTCCCCCACGATATTGTTGCACACCAAGGTTGTCAGGGGAAATTCCTTTCCTGTTTTTTCGCCCTTCATGGCATTGAGTTTTTCCGTCTGGGTCAAGGTGTAGGAAAAATCATCGGGTTTTACGCTTAAATAGTCAAGATCCGGGAAATTGGCATCAATGTAGGCCTTGGCCCAGTTAAGAGCGGCGGCATCCGGCTTAATCACATTGTCTTTAAAATTCAGCACCACCCCCCCTGATTTTCTTTCCACGGCATGAAGGCAGGCCATGTGGGTGAGACGCTCAATATCAATTCTTGCCTGGGGCCAGAAGCACATGGCATACTCTTCCCGGCCGTTGATACTTGAAACTCCGGCGGATTTTGCATCCTGGTAGGGAGTGCCCAGGTTACACCGGAACACGGTGAAATTAATTCCCATGTCATCATTTTTGATATTTCGCTGGCAGGCAAACAGATCCATGTACTGGCGCATCCACACATTGGCACTGGGCACATTGGGATATTTGGAACTGTCCGGGGTTTCCAGGGGCATTTTTAAAATCACGTCGCACTGATCAATGACATCAATGGAAGTCTCAGGGGCCACCACGTCCAGCTCCAGCCTTTTTTCTATGGTAAGATCCGGAATCTCCACCACAGAAATATCTCCAGATGCAATCTCTTTGGAAAGAAGCGATTCAAGGATGGTGCGGGCCGCCTCTGCCACAATGGGGCCAATGCCGTCCCCCGGGGCGAATCCGATTTTAAGCGGTCGTTTGGAACTCAAAGCAACGGGGTTAAATTGTCCCCGGGTCTGGATGGCCTTTTCAACCCGTGTTTTTTCCTGGGTGAGCAGGTTGAACAGGGCATCAAAGGGATTGTAGTCACCTTCAAACATATTTATATACTTACTCATTTTTTCTCCCTTAGAAGCCGCATGGAAATAAATGACTTTTCTTTTTATTTGGAACCCACTGAATTTTAGAGGAATATAAATAAAAAATCATGCCTTTTATTGTCACGGGACTCCTTTGTTAAATGTGGGTGAAGTATGCTCAATTCGGCATCTTTCATACACTCTTAGAAGCGGTTTACACTTTTTGATCAATTTCCCCTGAAAAACGAGAATGTTTTCCAGAGAAATGTAAACTGGAAATGAAGCATACCCTCAATTCGTTATTTTTGTTTGTAATATCAGGTTTTGGAGCGACCTGCAAGGAGCGGAAAAGTGAAGAGCCATTTAAACGCTGTGACGTACATAAAAATCAAGCCCAAATCTCAAAAAATCCTATTGCAATATTTGTCATGACATGGCATTAGTATGGGCAATATTAACTTTAAGCAAACAAAGTTTAGCCTTACTAAATATAGTTCAAAAAATTTAGGTTATATATTAATTGAATTAAATTTTGATTTGGGGGATGTGCACCATGCTTGATGCCGTATACGATGAGCCATCGATGAGCACCACAAAGCGTTATAACCTCCACGCCGTTAAAACCATTGTTCAGCATAGTGTTGCACCGTGCAGTGCCGCCTGTCCCGCCGGGATTGATATTCCAAAAGTGCAGCATCATGTATGCCAGGGGGAATTTTTAAGCGCCTTTGAAACCCTTACGCTGGAAAATCCTTTCCCATCCACCTGCGGTCGCATCTGTTTTCACTCCTGTGAAACCGCCTGCCATCGTACAGTCCAGGACGATGCCATCGCCATTCACTGCATGGAGCGGTTTGTGGGGGATCTTGCGCTGAACCGCGAGTTTCTTCCGTCAATTAAGAAACTTCCATTAAATGGGAAACGTGTTGCAATTCTGGGGACAGGGCCTTCCGGGTTGTCTGCAGCTTATTTTCTTACGATTTTTGGATTCTCATGTGATGTGTATGATTCCGCGCCGTCACCTGCCCATTCGTCCCAATGGTGCATCCCGGAGTCACGCCTGCCGAAAACAATTCTTAACATGGAAATTAACAGAATTCGTGAGATGGGGGTGAAGATTAAATGTGGACATTCATTGTCTCCGGATTTTGCCAATGCCCTGGTGTCCCAATATCACGCTGTGGTGGTGGGCTCGGGTATTTCCCAGTCCATGACCTTTTCCCAATGTCTTGGCAATGGAAACACCACTCTCCATGGAGCGCTCCAGACCCGGAAGCATCCCCGGCGCATTGAACTGGGAAATGTGACCGTGGAATTGGGGAAAATTCCTGTGTTATACGGGGGAGGGTGGTACAACGGTATCCAGAGCATTTCCCATGCAGTGGCTTCCGGTAAAACAGCGGCCATTAGCTTATATGCCTATTTTGATACAGGCAGCAGTGCCATCCGCGAATCTGTGGAAATTTCCCGGGTGGGTAATGGAACGGCCCAGTCCATGGATATTTATTTGTTGGGAGAACGGAGCCGGGCAAGTTCCTGTGTGGTGGCGGAAAGTGATATCGACTGCACAGGGTTTCCCTCTGCTGTGAGGGTGGATCCCCTTTATGTAGAAAGTGGTTTTGTTGATGATGGTAAAAAAATGATGGAGCAAACTTTTGATACCCCGTCTGCCCTTGCCGAGGCGGCTCGATGCTATGGGTGCGGGTACACAACCCATGGAAAAAAACAGTGCTGATTCTATAGTGCCTTGAAGTTTAAAGTCCACTGCTAATTCATGGCTGAACAGTCATTGAATAAAATATTGAGCATTGACTTTTATGACGAACATTCTTACAATTCGGTTCATTTAAAATGGATTTTGCTTTCAAAGTTGACAGCTTTTAGGGGGATGTGATGGTGAGGGTTGTTCCATTGAATCATCGCATGATTGATATTGCCATGTCTTCAGGAAAGTTGATTCAATGCTGACAAGGATTAAAGAATGACCAGTCAACATCATGATCGAGGATTTCGTTTTCCATTGGAAATGGGAGAAATTGATTTTTTATCTGTATTGGATCGTCTGGATGACGGGGTCCTTATTACAGATACCAAGGGAACCATCGCTTTTTACAATTATGCCCAGTCCAAAATAGACGGTCTAAATCCCCGGGATGTTGTGGGGCTGAAAGTCACGGATATCTATGAGCTGAACAATCACACCAGTATGGTCATGCAATGTGTTCATCGCCGGGCCTCCATTAAAAACAGAACTTTTTTTTATCGTACCTGTTCCGGTAAGGTGGCCAACACCATCACCAGTGTATACCCCCTTTTAAAAGGTGATGACGTAAACGGCGTCATCTGCTTTGTGAAAGATTATGAATTGCTTCAGGCATCCACCCCCATGGCTTCCATTACACAAAGCCGCACAGATCTGGGAAACGGTACCCACTATACCTTTGCCGACCTCATTGGCAACAGTCCCGATTTCCAGAGAATGGTGTGTGCCGCCAGAAAGGCGTCGTCATCGTCTTCTCCCATTATGATCCAGGGAGAAACCGGTACCGGTAAAGAACTGTTTGCCCAATCCATCCATAACCACAGCTGGCGAAATAAAAAAAAGTTTGTGGCGGTGAATTGTGCTGCCATTCCACAGGATTTGCTGGAGGGGTTGCTGTTTGGAACAACCAAAGGGGCATTCACCGGTGCCCTTGATAAGGCCGGATTGTTTGAAATGGCCAATGGAGGAACTCTTTTTCTGGATGAATTACTCTCCATGCCCATTGCCCTCCAGACCAAATTGCTGCGGGTGATCCAGGAAAAGTCTGTACGTCGTGTGGGATCCACAAAGGAAAGCCCGGTGGATATCAAAATAATCAGTTCTGTCAGCAATGATCCCCGTCAAGCTGTCAATAATAATTTGTTAAGAATGGATCTTTTTTATCGCCTGGGGGTTGTGCTGCTTAAATTGCCTCCCTTGAGGGATCGGAGAAAGGATATGACAGAACTTGTATTCCATTTTATTGAGAAAATAAATACCCTTTTGGGTACCCGTGTGGAAGAAGTTTCCCCTGAAGTGATGGATCTTTTCATGACCTATGGCTGGCCCGGGAATATCCGCGAACTGGAGCATCTCATTGAGGGAGCCATGAACATGACAGGGCATGAGAACGTTTTAAAAATTAACCATTTTTCAACCGGTATGGAAAGCTGGGAGGGCCTTGGGGATTCCCCCCGTACACCCGGTGAAAATATTAGATTCAATGCAACACCGTCTGCCTCATCTTCCAGGCCGGAAATGGGAAGGGTGCTGCCTGAATTTCAGAATTATTCTTCTGACGGCCCTTTTTCTGGAAAAGGCAATGCTCCCTGTGATGGATTTTCCCGGACACTGCCATCGGAGCCTGGGTTATCATCGGAATCCGGTGATGTGAAAATTCCCCTGGCCCGGAATCAGGCCGAGCAGGAGAAGTTATCCATAAAGGAGGCCCTCACCGCTTCCCGGGGAAATGTGACCCGGGCATCTTCTATTCTGGGCATTTCACGCCAATTGCTGCATTATAAAATTAAAAAACATGGTTTGAGCCGGGTTGATTTCATGGATCGTTGAGTTCAAGGAGTGACAAATATTTTTCTTCTGAAAATATTTACTCCATTTAAATTTTCTCCTGAAAAAGTTTTCTTTCTCGCCTATCATAAATTTTATTATTTCCATTAATTTGTTAAGTTGATATTTTCGATTTTGTAAATTATATCAATTTTTTAGATGTTTTGTTGTTTTTTTAAGCTCTTTTTGTCGGTGTGGCACGTAACCTGCTTTAGTAAAGATATCATGGATACCGGTTTTAAATTTCGCCGTTTTTCAGACGGTTGAACATATCACCGGATTCTGAAATTTTTTAATCCCCCTGGGCCAAGAGCCCGGGAGCACACTTTTATAAGGAGCGTCACGTGTCACAACCCAAGATTCCAACCAAACCCTTTGACCCCATGGTTTTCTGGGTGTCTGCCTCATTAACGATTTTATTTGTTCTCTGGTCCATTGTTTTTCCCGAAAACATGGGTAAAACCATCAACGCTGTATTTAGCTGGACCACCACCAACTGGGCATGGCTTTATCTTTTAACAGCATTTCTCCTGGTCATGGGATGTTTTGTACTCATGGGGCCGGGGTATGGCAGTCTAAAGTTGGGGCTTGCCCATGATAAACCGGAGTTTTCCAATTTTTCCTGGTTTGCCATGTTGTTTGGATCGGCCATTGCCGCCGGTATTGTCTTCTGGGGACCTGCGGAACCTGCATATCACTACATGACCCCGCCGCCTTATTTTGGTGGAGAGGCCCTTAGTCCGGCAGCCGGAGCCAATGCCATGACCTACTCCTTTTTTCATTGGGGGCTCAGTGCGTGGTCCATCTATGCCATGCTCACCGTTGCCATTGCCCATGCCTGCTTTACCAAAAATCTTCCACTGAAATTCTCCAGTGCCTTTTACTATGTTATTGGCGAAAAAATCCATGGTACCTGGGGAAAAGTTCTGGATATTTTTGCTGTTTTTGCCACTTTGGGAGGGCTTGCCACCACAACGGGTCTTGTGGCGCTTCAACTTTCCAGTGGACTGAAATTTCAGTATGGCCTGACCCTTGGCCCCGGCAGCACCTATATCATCATCGGTGTGCTCACCGCCATTTTCACTTTTTCCGTTTATACAGGGCTTGAAAAAGGAGTGAAAATCATTGGCGATGTCAACATGTGGGTGTTTGTGGCTGTGTGGTTTTTTATCCTGATTTTTGGACCCACCATTTTTCTTATCAATCTCACCACCAATGCCATTGGTCAGTATCTGCTTCATTTTATCCCCATGAGTCTTTTTACAGCACCGGGCTATGAAGGCAACTGGATCGGCAGTTGGACTGTTTTTTACTGGGCCTGGTGGATGAGCTGGGCACCCTTTGTGGCTGTGTTCATTGCCAGAATTTCCAAGGGCAGGAGCATCCGGGAGACCGTTGCAGCCACCCTTATTCTGCCCACTTTGGGAAATTTCCTGTGGTATGGTGTTATTGGGGGGGCCGGTATCCGTTTTGATGTTACTGCCACCTTAAAAGAGCATGGGGTGGAAAGTGCTATTTTTGCCATTGCTCAGAATCTTCCCATGACCGGTATTTTATCCATTGCCCTGATTTTTCTCATTGGTACCTTTTTCCTGACCAGTGCCAATTCTGCCGCCATTTCCCTTGCCATGTTTGTATCAGGCCATGAAAATCCCGGAAAAAATCTTCGGGCTTTCTGGGGTATTGCCCTGGGTGCTGTGGCTGCTGTTCTGGCCGGAACCGGTAGTTTAAAGGCCATTCAGACGGCCTCCATTGCAACGGCATTTCCTTTGATGTTTCTTCTTTTGTTTGTCCTTTTTGGTACATTCAGAGGCCTTGCCAGATATAAGAAAGAGAACAATCAATAAATCAATTTGGCATCCTTACATATACCTTTAAAAGTAATTTATACTTTTTAAAGAAGATCACCGAAAGCCGGGTGTTCTCCCTGTGAAAGTGTAAAATAAAAATAAGAGATGCCATCAATTTTTAAATTTTTATCATATGGCGGTTAAAAAATATTTTAAATAATATTATGCCGCCGCCATGAACCTTAAACGCGGGGTTATGCTTCAATTCCCCGGGGGAGACATGTCACATGTACGATAGAATGCAGGAACTCAATACAGAAAATCTGGAAAAAATCCATGCCGCATCCATGAACCTTTTAAAAAATACCGGTGTTGCCTTTAATGATGATGAGGCCCTGGAGATTTTTAAACAAAACGGCCACAGGGTGGAGGGAACCACGGTATTTTTTGAAGAGTCTGATATCAAAAAAGCCCTTGAATCGGCTCCCAAGCGCTTCACTGTCCATGCCCGAAATCCGGAAAAAAATGTTGAAATAGGTGAGGATGATTTTGTTTTTGTGCCCGGTTATGGCGCTCCCTTTGTCATTGATGCCCAGGGTGATCAGCGCCAGGCCACCATGGAAGATTATGATAAGTTCTGCAAACTGGTTCAGACATCCAAATACATAAACATGAATGGGTGGATGATGGTGGAACCGGCGGACATGCCCCACGACACTGTTCATCTGGATCTGAATTTGTCCAACATGCTCCTTTGTGACAAACCCTTTATGGGAAGCCCTGTCTCCCGCCAAGGTGCCCTGGACGGCATTGAAATGGCCGGTATCCTCTGGGGGGGCAAGGAAAATATCATGAATAAGACGGTGTCTGTGTCTTTGATTAACTCCCTGTCTCCGTTACAATTCTCCGATGAAATGGTGGGGGCTCTCATTGAACTGGTTCGCCATGGTCAAGCCTGTGTGGTGGCATCTCTTATCATGGCCGGTGGCTCCGGTCCTGTGACCCTGGATGGCGTACTGGCGCTTCAAAATGCCGAAATTCTGGCCGGCATTACCCTGGCTCAGCTGGTGAAACCCGGTGCACCTGTGGTGTACGGTTCCACCTCTTCGGCCATGGACATGAAAACCGGTGCCCTTTCCATTGGCGCGCCTGAGCTTTCCAAGAATATCCATTATGTGGGGCAGATTGCCCGGTATTACGGCCTTCCCAGCCGGGCCGGGGGTGGTTTGACCGATGCCCTTTTCACCGATGCCCAGGCTGGTGCAGAGTCTGCCCTTGCACTTTCCACAGCCGTGCGCAGCGGTATTAATTTCATGCTTCATTCCTGTGGTATTCTTGGGTCTTACATTGCCATGAATTTTGAAAAATTTATTGTGGATGAAGAGATCTGCGGCATGGTGCAAAACATGATTAAACCCCTGGCACTGACCGATGATTCCATTGATCTTGATATCATCAAAGAGGTGGGTATCGGCGGTCAATACCTGACACATCCCAAAACCTTTAAGCTGTGTCGTACGGAATTTTACACCCCGGGCCTCATGAGCCGCATGAATTCAGACAGCTGGGTTAAAGCCGGTAAACAGCGCATTGACCAGGTGGCAGAAGATAAGGTCACCCAGCGTCTGGCCTCCTATGCAAAACCTGACATTGATCCTGAAATTGAAAAAAAGTTGATTCAGTACGTGGAAGATAGAAAAAAAGGCTAATTGTAGAAAATAGATCACAACATCGGTGCCTTGGGGTGCCGATGTTGTGATTCTCATTTCCCTTCTTGCATAAAAAAAATCAGTGGTGTAAAAAATAAGCTATGAAACGTTTATCTCACACACCAATCTGTTTTTATGGCTTCTTGTTCGTCGTTGTACTCATGCTATGCTCTGCCTGTGGTAACGATGATCAAAATATTCCTGCACCCTCCCGGCTGGCTCCCAGTTTCAGTTTTTTTGATGTGGGGGTGAACACACCTTTTTCACACAAACTTAGAAAATCATTGCAGGATATCCTGGGCGACGATGCTGTTTCCTCCCGTAACACCATTGATCTGCACATCAATACCGATGGGTTTTTGTCAAGGTATTATCCCAGTCTCCATGCCCTGAATGATGCGTTGAACTTTCCCCCGGGAGAACGGGTGGAACATGACACCACAACCCTTACTTACCGTTATGCCGTTAAAAAGGCCCTTCCTTTTGAATATGTTGAGCTGCTTTTTTCCAAGCATTCCCGCATGCCCATGGTGATACGGGTTTTCTTTGAGGAAGATCATCTTAATATCCTGGATTCACTGAAAAATAAGTATGGTGCTCCCAGGGAATTACCCTGGAAACAGAAGAATGGAAAATCCTTGTGCTGGGAGAAAAACGGCGATATTTTGTTCTATTCCTGTGTTCCCAATCAGTTTGGAAATCCCGAATACCGGGTCACTATTTATTTTGTCCGCCACCTTAAGGCCATGCTGGAAAGAGAGCAGGGGAAAACACAGGATCCGAAAAAATCCCCCGCCTCCTCCACCAAAACTGTTTTTTGATCCTCGGTTTTTCAAGCTTTGTTGTGGCGGATCGAAATGATAATACGGTCCACCCGTGGCGGTTATTTGAAATCAAACTCCAGAACGTATCCTCAATTGCCAATGAATTGATTGCACCTCTTTGCTTATAAAAGAAGATGGAGCCCCGAATCCACCAGGGTGATCAGCAAGGCTGCTATCATTGTGGTTAAGGCGTCTTTGATTTTAAAATCATCAATAAGTTTATCTGTGATAAATAATAAAAATGCATTGATAACCAATTTAAAGAGTCCAAAGGTGATGATCATAAAAGGAAGGGCCAGGAAAACCAGAAGCCATCCCAGGAAAAAGCTCACAAGAGAATAGACCACTGCCACCACAAGGGCTGTGAAAAAACTTTTCATGTAAATGCCGGGGAGAATATTGGCAACAATAAAAACTGCTACAGTGAGGATGAGAATATTCCAGATCATAATTAACTTGTTTCCTTATCTATTATGGGTTTAAACAGGTAATTCCCCTGATGTGTCGGATATGAAAATCAGGGGGGCAATGTGTTGACGGGAATGACCCGGCGTTAAGCCTGGTTTCATTTGAAGAACGTTTACATCACGCTCGCTTGTCCAAAGGGCCAGGGTATTTAATCTGATATTTTTTGATTTTGGTCAAGTTAATCTGAAAAAATTTGCCTTCAATTGGTTATTCTATTGTGATACTTAACAGCCAGGATTGTATATTTTCGTTAATTTTTTTGTAGTATTTCATATAAAAAACTTAAACAATATTAAAATCACCCGACCACTCGGGGGGCGCTTACGTTGACCGTGGTGACCTTTTCCATTGAAAGGTGCAAAATGAAACGATCAGAGTTTTTAAAAACAATTGATATCCAGGGAAAAACATTCCAGTATTACGATATTACTCAACTTGAATCCCAGGGAATTGCCAATATTTCCAGGCTTCCTTTTTCCATCCGTGTGCTTGTGGAAAATTTATTGCGCAAGATGGATGACGATGTGGTGAAGGAATTAGATTTATTAAATATCTGTAACTGGCAACCCACCTATGAAGACCCTGTGGAGATTCCCCACCATCCGGCCCGGGTGCTGATGCAGGATTTTACAGGTGTACCTGCGGTGGTGGATCTCGCTGCCATGCGGGATGCGGTAAAAGTCGCCGGTGGCGACCCGTCTGCCATCAACCCGTTGATTCCTGTGGAGCTCATTGTTGACCATTCAGTGCAGCTGGATTATCACGGTACCCAAAATGCATTGACCCAAAATGTTGCCAAAGAATACCAGCGAAATATTGAGCGATATGAACTCTTAAAATGGGCCCAGAAAAGTTTTGATAATTTTAAAGTGGTGCCCCCCAACTCCGGTATTTGTCATCAGGTCAATCTGGAGTACCTTGCCCGGGTAATGGTCCAGGCCAAAGAAAAAGAGAGCACCCTTTTATACCCGGATTCCCTTGTGGGCACGGATTCCCACACCACCATGATCAACGGCATTGGTGTCATGGGGTGGGGGGTTGGCGGCATTGAGGCTGAAGCGGTGATGTTGGGGCAGCCCTATGTGATGTCCATTCCCGAGGTGATCGGTGTAAAACTTGTCAATGCCCTGAAACCCGGTGTCTCAGCCACAGATCTGGTTCTCACCATCACCCAGAAGCTAAGGGAACTCAATGTGGTGGAAAAATTTGTGGAATTTTTTGGACCGGGGATGAAGGCATTGGGTGCCACGGATCGCGCCACCATTGCCAATATGGGACCGGAATATGGGGCCACCATGGGATTTTTCCCGGTGGATGAAAAAACCATTGAATATTTAAGGATGACCAACAGGGAAGAACAGGCAGATATCACAGAAGCCTGCGCCCGGGCCAATGGATTGTTTTACACCGGCGATGAGAATATTGAATACTCCAATGTGGTGGAGGTGGATCTGTCAACTGTGGTTCCCTGCCTTGCGGGCCCGGCCCGGCCCCAGGATCGCATTGTCCTTGATGAAATTGAAGATGCCTTTAATGCTTTGTTAAACTGTGACCATGAGCGGGATACCCACATGGATCATATTTCCCAGTTTCTGGATGAGTCCGGTTGCGTTTCCAGCCGGGAAACCAGCTGTGAACCCACGGGAAAACGTCTGGTAACCGTGAACATGAACGGCCGGGAGGTAAAACTGGGTGATGGCAGTATCGTCATTGCAGCCATCACCTCCTGCACCAATACTTCCAACCCGGCAGGTCTTATAGGTGCAGGGTTGCTGGCCAGAAATGCCGTGAAAATGGGTTTGACCACACCGGCCCATGTGAAAACCTCCCTGGCACCGGGATCAAAGGTGGTGCTGGATTATCTTGAGTCCGCCGGATTGATGCCCTATTTTGAGGCACTGGGATTCCATGTGGCAGGGTTTGGGTGCACCACCTGTATCGGTAACAGTGGCCCTCTGGCACCGGCCATTGAGCATGCCATCCAGGATAATGACCTCACCGTGGCTTCCGTCCTTTCTGGAAATCGTAATTTTGAGGCAAGAATTCACCAGAGCATCAAGGGTAATTTTCTGGCCTCCCCCATGCTGGTGGTGGCCTTTGCCATGGCCGGTCGCATTGATGTCAATTTGGTGAACCGCCCCATTGCCATGGATCCCAATGGCAATCCTGTTTATCTTGAGGATATCTGGCCCAAACAGAATGAGATTGATGCACTTGTTGAAAAACATGTGAAATCCGAACAGTTTGCAGCCCGGTATGCCACCATTTTTGAGGGAGACACCTTTTGGCAGGAGTTGAAAATTGCTGATTCCCTTACTTTTGACTGGAAACCAGACTCCACCTATATTAAAAATCCTCCCTATTTTGAAGGTTTTTCCCCTGAACTTTCTCCGTCCCGGGACATTGAAGGTGCAAAGGCTCTGCTTGTCGTGGGCGATTCTGTAACCACTGATCACATTTCTCCGGCCGGTGCCATTCCTGAAAAATATCCCGCCGGTAAATATCTCATTGAACGGAATGTGGCAAAGGAGGATTTTAATTCCTATGGGTCCCGCCGGGGCAACCATGAGGTGATGATGCGGGGAACCTTTGGTAATATCCGCATTAAAAATAATCTGGTAACACCGGAAGAGGGTAGTTTTACCCGCAAGTTTCCCGAAGATGAGAAGATGTTTGTGTTTGATGCAGCGGCCCGGTATGGGCAGGAAAAAACACCGCTTGTGGTATTGGGCGGTAAGGAATACGGCACGGGATCTTCCAGGGACTGGGCTGCCAAGGGCAGTAATCTTCTGGGGGTCAAGGCGGTGATTGCACGCTCCTACGAGCGAATACACAGAAGTAATCTTGTGGGTATGGGGGTACTTCCCCTGCAGTTCAAGGCATCCGATTCCTGGGAAACTCTTGGGCTGGATGGATCTGAGACTTTCTCCATCCAGGGAATTAAAGATATTGCCCCCCAGAAAATGCTTGCAGTGACAGCAGTGAAGGGTGAGAAAAAGATCACATTTGAAGTGTTGGCCCGGTTAAATACAGACATTGACGTGAAATATTTTCACAATGGCGGTATTTTACCCTATGTTTTAAGAAAATTGATAAAATAATCCGGCTTTTTCATATAACCGCCACGGGCGGACCGTATTTTGATCCGGTTCTGCCCACAACACAGCTTGAAATACGCTCCTGGTTTGCGGAGTATTTTTTATAAACGGTCATCAAATATAGGAAATGGTATTATACCGCCGCCCCCCCCGACGGGCAATGGGCCCGGACCGGAACTGTAGACAGCTCAATTGTCCGGTTCCTATTGCCCGTCGGGGGGGCGGCTCTGCTGAGGTTGCCTTGGAGGTTGCATTGTATATAAACCGTCACGGGCGGACCTTATTTTGACCCTGGTCCGCCCATAACGAAGATTAACGAATAAGCGCGTGCCGTTCCTGAACAGATTTAATATCCGAACCTTCTTTCAGGAATAGTTTAATACCCACGGCAGCGGCGGTGGCAGCTGCCGTTGTTGTGATGTAAGTAACATTGTGGCGAATGGCGGCTTTACGGATTTCAGAATCATCATATTCAGATTTTGATCCGTGGGGGGTGTTGACCAGAAGGTCAATGGAGCCGTTTTTAATTTCATCAAGAATATTGGGCCGTCCTTCATGAATTTTCAGGACGGTTTCACATGGGATGTTATTTTCCTTTAAAAATTTTGCCGTACCTTCGGTGGCGCGGATGGCAAAATCAATGCCCATGAATTCCCGTGCTGCCTCAAGTATTTCTTCCTTATCCCTTTGTGCAACAGTGATCAATACGGTGCCGGAAGTCGGCAGCGTCTGTTGCACGGCTTCCTGGGCTTTGAAAAAAGCCTGGGGAAATGAATCAGCCATGGCAAGAACTTCACCCGTGGATCGCATCTCAGGACCCAGCAGCGGATCAACTTCCGGAAACATATTAAATGGGAAAACAGCTTCTTTGACGCCAAAATGGGAATATTCTCTTTTTTTCAAGTTCATATCTTTTAAGTTTTTCCCAAGGGCCAACTCTGCAGCAGTGCGGGCCATGGAAAATCCACATACCTTTGAAACCAGTGGAACGGTTCTGGATGCCCTTGGGTTGGCTTCCAAAATATAAACCTTGTCATCGTTGCCAATGGCATATTGAATATTCAACAAGCCCACAACACCAAACTTAATGGCGATTTTTCGTGTATATTCATTAATGGTATCCATATGTTTTTCTGAGATCATCACCGGTGGAATAACACAGGCGGAATCACCTGAATGGATACCGGCAAATTCCACATGCTGCATAATGGAAGGCACATATGCCGTTACACCGTCTGACAGCGCATCTGCCTCAGCCTCCACGGCATTTTCAAGAAAACGGTCCACCAAAATGGGCATCTTAGGGCTGATCTCTTCGGCCTGTGTTACATAGTGGCGAAGTGATTTTTCATCAAAAACGATCTCCATACCCCGTCCACCCAGAACATAGGAGGGGCGAACAATGATGGGGTAACCGATTTCAGTGGCAATTTGAATGGCTTCTTCTGCGCTCCTTGCAATACCCGATGCCGGCATTGGGATGTCAAGTTCTGTCATTATGTCACGGAAACGTTCTCGATCTTCTGCTAAATCAATTGTTTCAGGGCTGGTCCCGATAATATTAACACCGGCTTCTTTAAGCTCTTTGGCAATATTTAACGGTGTCTGGCCGCCAAATTGAATCAGAATGCCCTCTGGTTTTTCTTTTTCATAAATACTGAGCACATCTTCCAATGTGAGGGGTTCAAAATAGAGCTTGTCTGAAGTGTCATAATCGGTGGAAACGGTTTCAGGATTGCAATTGATCATGATTGTTTCATAACCGGCATCTTTTAAAGTAAGGGCCGCATGGACGCAGCAATAGTCAAATTCGATACCCTGGCCGATTCTGTATGGCCCCCCACCCAGAACAATGATTTTTTTATTGTCTGTTACGGAAATTTTATTTTCAGCATTATATGTTGAATAGTAATATGCAGCATCTTCAACACCACTTACAGGCACTGCATCCCAGGCCTGGGCAAGTCCGATATCAAGCCTCATGTCACGGATTTCTTTTTCGGAAATATCCAGGATCTGACTTAAATAACGATCTGGAAATCCATCTTTCTTCGCCTGGGTGAGCACATCGGAAGGTATGTCTTTGCCTTTAAAAGCAAGAACTTTTTCTTCTGTTTCAACAAGTTCCTTCATCTGTTCTAAAAACCACATTTTAATATGGGTACGCTGGTGGAGTTCATCAAGGTCAGCTCCTTTGCGCATTGCTTCATAAAGGATGTATTGACGTTCGCTGCTGGCTTCACAGGCCAGAAGCCGCATGAGCTCATCCAATGTCTTTTCATTGAAATCCTTTGCAAAACCCAGTCCGTGACGGCCGTTTTCCAGGCTTCGGATGGCTTTGTGAAATGCTTCTTTGTAGGTTTTACCGATACTCATTACTTCACCCACAGCACGCATTTGAGTACCAAGCTTATCTTCAACACCTTTGAATTTTTCAAAGGCCCACCTGGGAAATTTCACCACAACATAATCACCGCCGGGTGTGTATTTTTCCAGGGTGCCATCCCGCCAGTATGGAATTTCATCCATGGTTAATCCGCAGGCCAGTAAAGAGGAAATCAGGGCAATGGGGAAGCCTGTGGCTTTGGATGCCAGTGCTGATGATCGGGATGTTCTCGGGTTGATTTCAATGACCACCACACGGTCGGTTTTTGGATCGTGGGCAAATTGAACATTGGTTCCGCCGATAACACCGATGGCGTCCACAATATCATAGGAGTATTTTTGGAGTCGGTCCTGCAGCTCCTGGCTGATGGTCAGCATGGGGGCAACACAAAAGGAGTCGCCGGTGTGAACGCCCATGGCATCCACATTTTCAATAAAGCAGACAGTGATTTTCTGTCCCTTTGAGTCCCGCACCACTTCAAGTTCAAGCTCTTCCCATCCTATCACCGACTCTTCCACCAGAACCTGATGCACACGGCTGGCCTGGAGACCCCGCTGGGCAATGGTTCTTAATTCTTCCATATTATAGACATGGCCCCCGCCGGTTCCCCCCATGGTGTATGCCGGTCTGATTACCAGAGGAAATCCCATATCTTCGGCAATTTCAACGGCTTCTTTTAACGTATGGGCCGGTTGACTTCTGGGCATTTCAACACCCACCTGATCCATGGTCTGTTTAAAAGAAATGCGATCTTCACCCCGTTTTATCACATCCACCTGAACACCGATGACTTTTACATTGAATTTGTCAAGGACTCCTTCTTCATGGAGTGAGGAGGTGAGGTTAAGGCCGGTTTGGCCCCCCAGATTGGGTAAAATTGCATCTGGGCGTTCCTTTTCAATAATCTGTGTAATGGTCTCCACATTCAAGGGCTCAATATATGTGGCATCTGCATAAATTGGATCGGTCATGATGGTGGCAGGATTTGAATTGACCAGTACAATCTGGTAGCCCAGGCTCCTCAGTGCCTTACACGCCTGGGACCCGGAATAATCAAATTCTCCAGCCTGACCAATAACAATTGGGCCTGAGCCGATGATCAGTACTTTTTTAAAATCGCTTCGTTTCGGCATGCGCCAGTTCTCCTTTATTTTTTAAAATTTTTTCACGGGTTGCTATTCTTTATGTCCATGTCCGTTGAACGTGACCTGAAATCTGGATCATCGCTTATTTTTTGCTCTTTTTTACCATGGCCAAGGAAGCATTACCGGCAGGGTGGGTCCATTGTTCTCGTGCAGATAAACAACTCCACAAAGGAGAATTTCAATGAACAAGAGCAAAAAATTAAACCATACAAGCTTTATGATTGCAAGTACCATCTGCCATGCAGCCTTGATATCCACCGAATTTGAGTTTTTTTGTTGAGTTTTGACGGTGGTATTAGTATGCTGAGCAGCTTTAATTATAACACCACTTTGAAACCGTAAATTTTTGATTTCACAGCGTTAAGGGTTTGTGTCGGTGCCAACCCATGTGCCCAAAACTATATTCAAATGTGGGGGCTGGCCAAGCATGTACATTACCAAATTGAATATTTATTTTTTTGTATGAAAAGGCAGCCTCCATGGCAAGCTAAGGCAGAGCCGCCCCCCGACGGGTAATAGAAACCGGACAATTGAGCTGTCTACAGTTCCGGGCCGGGCCCATTGCCCGTCGGGGGGCGGCGGTGTAATACCATTTGGCTCCGCGCCTACGACCCTATATTTGTTGTGTCCGAAAGGGCATGCCCGTTTATATGAAATACTCCGTTAACCAGGGGAGTATTTCTAACTTTGTTGTGGGCGGAGCGAGGTCAGAATGCGATCCGCCCGTGGCGGTTATAATGAAATGAGAGCCATGACAAATCAGCAAGATACGCCCATAAAAGGTATATTTTATTTAATCGGTGGGGTTTTTGTATTTTCAACACAGGATGTATTGATAAAATATTTAAGCAGTGGGTATCCGTTGTTTGAAATTATGTTTATCAGAAGTCTTGCGGCCGTTGTTCCATGTTTGGTCATCGTCCATTTTGATTCAGGTCTTGGTAGCTTGAAAACAAAACGGATGGGCGCTCATATTGTTCGGTCTGCCTTGATGTTTTTATCCTACTCGTTTTATTACCTTGGCATTGCAGTGATACCCCTTGCAGATGCGGTGGCCTTGTTCTATACGTCACCTTTTTTTGTTGTTATTTTATCCATTCTTTTTTTTAAAGAACAAATCACCGTCAAACGCTGGATTTCTCTTATCACTTGTTTCACCGGTGTATTGATCATACTGCATCCGGGTAGCGGCACGATGGTTACAGCGGCTATTTTCCCCATTTTATCTGCATTAACTTATGCCCTGAGTGTTTTGATGATTCGTCGTGTTGCCGGCAGTGAAAGTGCTTCAACATTGGGATTCAGCCTGGTGATCTTTTCTATTTTCATATCAGGAGGGCTGGGGTTGTTTATGGGAAAAGGGCTTGCCATTTCAAATTCAAGTTTAAATCTTGATTTTTTAACGCGGGCCTGGATCTATCCAAGCACTAAGGACATGGGGATCATGATCGGAATTGGCATCTTTGTCTCCATTGGATTTTATTCATTGACCCAGGCTTACTGTGTTGCAAAATCGTCCACCATAGCCCCGTTTGAATATACAGGGATGCTGCCAGCGGTTATGTGGGGATTTTTTCTATGGAATGAAACGCCATCCTTTGGGAGTCTAACCGGCATCCTGATTATTCTCACCAGCGGTATCTACTTGATTCGATTGGAAACTCGAAATCGGGGTACATGACATATTTCTGATTTCATTGAATTCTTTGAAAAATGCCATGGCTCTTTTTTCGGACCAGTATTCACCGGCTTTATTAAAAGCCACAAACCCCACATGTCCCCCGGAACGAGGCGTCTCCATTGTGACATGGGGATTTTCAAGGACCGCTGTCACAGGATAACATTCCGGTGATAAAAACGGGTCATTCAAAGCGCTGATAATTAATGTGGGCACCTTGATATGGGGGATAAACTGACGGCTGCTGCATTTCTCCCAATAGTCTTTTGCATCCTGGAATCCATGCAAAGGGGCTGTGTACCGATCATCAAACCCTTTGAAATCTTTTATTTGTTCATATCCTTTATCATCAATTTTACCCGGCATCATGGCCATCTTGACTTTTATTTTTTTTCTCAGTTTACGCAAAAAACGTTCCATATAGAGACGGTTGCCAGGGCGGGCCAGAACTTTTGCACTGCTGGCCAGATGGCATGGTACGGAGAAAACCACGGCCTTTTTTACAGCCGGATGAACACAATCACGTCCCAGATGCACCAGGGTGAGATTGCCCCCCAGGCTGAATCCCACCAGATAAATTTTCCGGTAACGCCCCCGGTTCAGGGCGTGATTAATAACACAGGAAAGATCCTCTGTTGCCCCGTTATGATAAAAACGCAGGTAGCGGTTAGGTGTTTCGCTACAGGCTCGGTAGTTCCATGCCAGGGCATCCCAGCCCATCTGCTTAATGGCCTTTACCATGCCGGTGACATAGGGCCTGTTGGTATTTCCTTCAAGGCCGTGGGAAATGATAACAAGGGTGCCGCTTTTGTTAACGGCCCAGTCCAGATCCAGGAAATCTCCGTCCGGCGTATCTATGCGTTCTCGTTGGTAAAGGTCCTTACAATTGTTTTTTCTGCACATGGAAGCAAACATTGTCTGTATATGGCCGTTTTTCATGCCCCATGGCGGTGTGTAGTCCATTGGCTGTCTTCTCCTGATTGTGATAAAATGTTGTAAATTACAAAATGCCCTCATAACTTTCAGATGTCACGCTATTTTTAAAATTTTCAAAAAGCGTAGGATTCATGAAGATTGAACAGATTTGCAAAATAGACATTTTTTAGATTAAAGAGTTCACAGTGGACGGGGTAATTTTTTTTATACCCAGATACACTCCTTTATATTTCATCATGAAATAAAATGTCACCAAGAGAGTTACAGCTTCTGCAGCCGGAATGGAAAGCCACACTCCATCCATCCCCATAAAAAGGGGCAGAACAGCCACAAACCCAAGGGTAAAGACAAAGGTTCGCAATGCCGACATCAACGCGGATATTTTTCCATTGTTTACGGATGTGAAAAAAGCCGACCCCAAAATATTGATTCCGTTGATGAGAAATGAGGCGGCAACAATCATCACTCCGTTTTCCGCAAGGGGAATTACTTGATCTTGCCCCCTGGCAAAGAGCTGCACCAGAACGTCTCCATAAAGCACCCCGATGCTAAACGAAAGGACGGCGATGAAAAGCGTCAATTGCATGGACATGGAGAGAAGTTCCCTGATTTTTTCAAAATTTTTACTGCCGAAATTAAAACTGATTACCGGGGCAACACCCATGCTCAGGCCGATATACAAGGAAGATAACAGGAAAAACATGTACATCACGATGGACATGGCAGCAACACCGGCCTCTCCGGCATATCGGATGATAATATAGTTGAATACCAGGGTTTTCACTCCGGATGAAATTTCAGAAATCATTTCCGAAGATCCATTGATCATGGCGTTGAAAAGAAACCTGAAATCCATAAGGGGTCTAACAGGCCTTAAAGTAGAGCGGGTGAATAGAAAATAGCTCGCTCCAAACAGACAAGATGCAAGAATACCGGAAACTGAGGCAATGGCCGCACCTTGAATGCCCATATTAAATTTTACGATTAACAGATAATCCAAAATTACATTGATGCCACCGCCCACCAGAGACGTATAAAATGCCCAGGATGGTTTTCCATCAAGTCGGATGGTGAATTCAAAGAACATCTGAAGGGTCAGCGCAGCAATTCCCAGCAGGAAAATATTCAAATAATCCACGCAATAAGGCAATAGCTTCTCCGTTGCTCCAAGCCAGAGAGACAACCTTTCCACCCCAATCAAGTAACCGGATATAATGATGCCTGAAAAAACGGCAAAGAGAAAAGAGAAGATAAAGGAAAAGTGACCGTTGGCAATGTCATGTTTTTCTTCTCCCAGTTCGATGCCGATAATGGCACTTGATCCCGAGGCGACCATGATTCCAATTCCCAGTGAGAAACAATAAAGCGGCATGATGATGTTCACCGATGCCATGGCAAGGGTGCCTAAAAACCGGGAGATGAATATGGCATCCACCGCCATGTAAAGGGAGATGGAAAGAATGCTTAGTGCAGATGGGGTGATGAACTTTATAAATTCTTTTCTGGACCAAGGTCTGGCAAATAATGCTTTCATAGTGACATCCGGTAATATTGATTACTCAACTTTCGGTGTTCGCATTTCGTGGTGGGGTCAGGCTTTCGTTATTGACATTATCGAGGCTTTTTTCGTTGGCAAAGGCCTTGGTCGATAACATCAATAACAAAAGCCTGACCCCGTCGGCACACTGAGCCCATCGGTACATTTTAAAATGCTGGCTTTGAAATGAAGCCCGAAAGTTGAGATTGATTATTTAAAAGGTTTGGGACAACACCCATTAATATCTGAAATTATGTCCAAAAATACTGATATTATCAGAGTTTCAATCTTCATTGTGGTTAGGCCCATCTGGCATGCAGCTTATCAAAGATTAAATGAAAATTCATTTGACCGGGCACTCCTCACATTGTTAAAAATGGAGTCTAAAGTATATAGCAACTATACAGTCAATACTGATTGGGGGAAAAAATGAAAATAAATTTTTTAACGGGTGAAATGGCAAAACTGCACGGTATTTCAAGGCAAACTTTACTTTATTATGACAAAATCGGCCTGTTGAAACCCAAAGAGGTTGATGAAATTAACAATTATCGTTACTACACCCTGGATCAATTTGAGACTTTGGATGTTATTCTCAGTTTGAAAAGTTTGGGAATGACGCTCAAAGAGATCAAACATTATCTGAGTAAAGCCTCACTCAGTGATCGCATGGAGCAGCTGAAACTCCAGGACTTGCTCATTCGGGAAAAAATTGAACAGCTTGAAAGAACCGGACGGCGCTTAACGTCTTTTCTAACTGCCCTGAAACAAGGCATGGAGATTACACCATTTGAGATTGGGATTAAATTTCTAAAAAAACGCTATATCTTGATTGAACCGGTGCAGCCTCCCTTTGAATGGTATGATTTGGAAATGGCCATTAAAAAATTGATTGCCTGCTCCAGACAAGAGGAAATTGTGATGAGTGGTTATATGGTTTATGTCGATAACGATGAAGATGGACAGGAAATATATAGGAAAGTGGCTCTGGAGATTGATCATGACGCCCCGGACTGTATTGCGGCAGGGGAATATGGTTATTTATATCACCAGGGGCCATATGAAGATCTGGGACGGTCTCGATCACTTTTGCAGGAATATATTGAAAAGTCAAAGTATCAGGTTTCCGGTGAAATTATTGAAAAGGTGCTTTTGGATACCTTTGCCGTGTCCGATGAAACGCAATATCTGGTTGAAATTCAGATTCCTGTTCAAAAGTTGAATAACTCGATGACTGACGGGGCAGACTTGTCTTATGGACGTTATTAATTCAGCTCTAAGTAAGCCAGTAAAGCAGAAACCCTGTCATAATCCAAGCCTGCCCCCCCTTGGCCATATTTGACATCAACGCTTAGCTATTTTTTCGTTCGCTCGGCACGGCAATGTTCTCGACAAAGTGCCACTCAAAATCTGATGCGCCTGCTGCGGTTTCCGCCTTTTCCACATTTTTCGGTTCAAGAAACGCCCTTGCGCGATGGACATCCTCGACTTCAAGAACAAAGAAAGCCATGTTGGGATCTTCCACCCCCCGCCACAAATGCTTGAGATGTAAACCGGCCTCAGATTGGGCTTGAGCATCAGCATCCATGCTGGCTTTCCATCTGGAATAGTCGGTGAATCGAACTTTGCAATGCATGAAGATCATGATTTTCTCCTTATGTCGTTATCGGTTTTAATACTATAGATCAACCTTCCTCCCTGACCACTTCAAACAGGGCACGGGTCAGAATTCTCAAATCTTCAGGTGAGATCACATAGGGCGGCATGATGTATACAAGCTTTCCAAATGGTCTTACCCACACCCCTTTTTTGACAAATCGTTTCTGGATTTCTCCCATATTTACCGGGTTTTTCATCTCCACCACACCAATGGCACCCAGAACGCGCACCTCCTGCACCTGGGGAAGATCCCTGCATGGGGCAAGCTCTTTTTTCAGCTGTGTTTCAATTTTGGCAATGGTTTTCTTCCATGGGCTATCCAGCAGAAGACCAATGCTTGCACAGGCCACGGCACAGGCAAGGGGATTGCCCATAAAGGTTGGTCCGTGCATGAACACAGATTTTTTGTTCCTGGAAATGGCGTGACTGATCCTGCGGGTGGTTATGGTGGCAGCCAGGGTCATGTATCCCCCGGTGATTCCCTTGCCAAGACAGATGATATCAGGGGAAATCCCTGCATGATTACAGGCAAACAGCTCCCCGGTTCTGCCAAATCCAGTGGCAATTTCATCACAGATCAAAAGCACCTCGTACTGATGGCAAAGCTCACGCACCCGTTTCAAGTAACCAACGGAATAAAACCTCATTCCGCCGGCCCCCTGGACAATGGGTTCCAGGATTACGGCAGCTATCTCTTGATGGTGGTTTTCCAAAAGCGTTTTCATACTCTGGATATCCTCCTCCTGGAAGGCTTCTCCAAAGGGAATGGCCGGAGCATTTGCAAACAACTGCTTTGGCAGGATACCGGTGAACATTTCATGCATGCCGTTAACAGGGTCGCACACAGACATGGCCCCTGAAGTGTCTCCGTGATATCCTTTGCAAATGGTTAAAAGCCGGTTTTTTTCAGGCCGTCCCAGTGCATACCAGTACTGGATTGCCATTTTGATGGCCACCTCCACGGATACTGATCCTGAATCAGCCAGAAAAACCTGTTCAAGGCCCTTTGGGGTAATTTCAACAAGAAGTTTTCCAAGTTCTGCTGCCGGTTTGTGGGTGATTCCCCCAAACATAACATGGGAAAAATCGTCAATCTGCCCATGGGCCGCCTTATTTAAAACAGGATGGTTGTAACCGTGGATTGCCGCCCACCAGGAGGACATGCCGTCAATGAGTCGGGTACCGTTGGCAAGCTCGATCCTGACTCCAGAGGCCCCCACCACAGGATAAACTTCCAGGGGATTTACCATGGATGTGTAAGGGTGCCAAAGAAGATCCCGGTCTGTTTCTAATATTTCGTTTACATTCATGATTTTTTACCTGTAAATGGAATAACATCTCCGGAAAGAATGCTGTGGCGCACGCCGTTTTTGTCTTCAAGAATCAGGAAGCCATTGGAATCCACATCCTGGATGGTACCGGTAAGGGTTTTGTCGATCATCTCCACACGCACCTTCTGGCCGATGCTGTCGGACATGGTTTTCCACCGGGAAAGGAGTTTGGGGAAACCGTGATCCACCAGGGTATTATAATGGTTTTCAAATCGTTCCAGGAAGAGTTGGGTTATTTTGCAACGGGAATGGGGCTGCTCCGATTCCACCAAAAGGGAGGAGGCTTTTTTCCTAAGATCCATAGGAAAAGATTTCCGGGGAGTATTGACATTGAGCCCCAGCCCGATGATCACATGATTGACCGCATCCATATCAGTGCTGAGTTCGGTGAGGATTCCAGCCACCTTGCGCCCATTGCATAAAAGATCGTTGGGCCATTTTATTTTGATTTCCAATCCGGTTGAATCCATAATGGCCTCGGCAAGGGCCACCGCTGCCAGCAATGTTAGCCTTGATGAGTCCATGGGGGACATCAAGGGTCTTAAAATCATTGAGATAAAAAGCCCTTCACCCTTGGGAGAGAACCAGGTCCGACCCTTTCTTCCCCGCCCCAGGGTCTGGCTTTCCGCCAGGACAAGGCTGCCTTCCCCGGCCCCACCATCTGCAAGGGCTCTGGCCTGGCTGTTGGTGGAATCCGTTTCCTTGAAACAGATGATTTCCTGCCTGCCAAAAACCTTTGTATTAAGTCCATCCAAAATTTCTTCGGGAATAATAAGATCCTGGGGTGATTCAAGGCGATAGCCTTTTTTTGTGGAGGATTCAATTTCATACCCCTTGTCCCGAAGGACGCGGATATGTTTGGATACGGCATTGCGGCTGATGCCCAGGGTCTGGCGCATGATCTCCCCGGATATCCAGCAGTTTTTTTCAGATTTAAGAAGCTCAAGCAGTGTTTCTCTATTTCCCATGTTTTCTCCCAGCTTGTATTGCCACCTCTATTTTTTAAATCAGGTTGACAATATAGAGCATATTTGTTCCTCCGCATCAAGTAAAAAAAAGAAAATCAGCGCTTGTTTCTAACATTTGAAACATCAGACAATTCTACATCAGGCCTGTCATAACTGGTAAATATCCCTGTTGTTTATAGCTCCAGGAAAGCCGAGCTGTGAAAAGAATATCTTGCTTTATTTATAATTGTCAACCCATATAAAAAATAGAGTTGACAATAAGGGCCGTTTTTGATTCACTGCACACCAAACAAAAAACGAAATTTTAAGAGGGACTATGTTTAATACAACCATTGCAGGTTTTGCAAAAAAGATACTGGCCGACGGTGAGATCACCCGGGAAGAGGCTTTAATGCTTACCTCCATCTCCGGGGCAGACCTGTTTGATATGATAGCCTTTGCAGGAAAGATTCGGGAAAAACAGATGGATAACCGGGTCTTTTCATGTGCCATCATCAATGCCAAATCCGGGCGCTGTTCCCAAGACTGCGCCTATTGCGCCCAGTCTTCCTTTTACAACACCGGTATCACCACCTATCCCATGCTGGGGGTGGAGGAGATGACCCAAAGTGCCCTTCGCATGGAAGATGCCGGTGCAACCCATTTTTCCATGGTGGCAAGCGGATTTATGCCAAAAAGCCGTGACCTGGATACCATTTGCCGGGCTGCGGAGTCCATCAGAAACACCACCCGACTCAAGGTTTGCGCCTCCCTTGGGGAGTTGACCCTGTCCATGGCAAAGCGTTTAAAATCTGCGGGCATCAGTAACTACCACCACAACCTGGAAACAGCGGAAAGCCATTTTTATAAAATTTGCACCACCCATGAGTACAGCTGCGATATCACCACCGTAAAAATTGCCAAAGAAGCCGGGTTATCCCCGTGCAGCGGCGGAATTCTTGGACTTGGGGAGACCTGGGAACAGAGGGTGGAACTTGCTTTTACCCTGCGTGATCTGGATGTTGATACAGTTCCTTTGAATTTTTTAAACCCCATTCCCGGTACTCCCATGGAAGCAAGACCCTTGGTTACGCCCATGGATGCCTTGAAAAGCATTGCCCTTTTCAGGTTTATAAATCCCAGCAAAAATATCACCATTTGCGGCGGCCGGGAAAAGACCCTGAAGGAGTTTCAGTCCTGGATCTTTGCGGCAGGGGCCAACGCCCTTATGAGTGGAGATTATCTCACCACCAGGGGCAGGAGTATCAAAACGGATATGGAGATGATCAAAGATCTTGGTCTCAGGGTATCGGCTTAGATGAAAAATGCTTTCCACCATAGCGGGACTCTTTTTTTTGACCCTGATGACAGGATATATCTGGACCATTTCCCGGGAAATCCAGTGGTTCCTGGAAGCTTGATTATTCACGCTTTTCTCCAGATCTATGGGGAGTTAATGCTTCCAGAAAATCCGGTTCAGGTTGAGAATTTCAGGTTCAGACATTTTGTCTCCCCCGGGGAGTACCAATATGAAATGGCGAAAAACGATAACGTGATCAGGTGCAGACTTTTTGATAAAAGTTTGACACTGGTCACCGGGAATCTTCTCTTATGAATTTGAATTTTGCCGGAAAAAATGTGTTGATAACCGGCGGCAGCTGCGGCATTGCCCTTTCCCTTGCCTCCCTTTTGATCAGTGAAGATCTTTTCCCCATCCTGACATTCAGAGACAGCAAGGGAAAAAATAAAATTAAAGAGAGCCTGTCTGGATGGGAGGGCCGATATGACACCACCTTTTTTGATCTTGCCCTCCCTGGAAAGATTGGGGAAATTTTTTCAAAAAGAACAGAAATCAACTATATGGTGGATTTGGCCCAGGGGGATTATGAAACCCTGGTGGCCTCGGCAAATCCAGATACGCTCTCCCGGTACATGGCCGACAATATTACAGCCCGGGCACAACTGGTTCGCCTTGTCTCACGGTCCATGGTTACAAAGCGTTTCGGTCGGATGATTTTTGTCTCCTCTGTTGCGGCAGGCATGCCGGGAAAGGGGCAGGGTTTGTATGCATCTTCCAAGCTTGCGGCCGAGGGCATTTATCGGAATGTCGGGCTTGAACTTGCAGCAAGGGGTATCACCACCATGAGTCTGAGGCCAGGATATGTGACGTCGGGGCGGGGTGAGACGTTTATTGAAAAAAGTGGGCAAGCGCTTTTGAAAAAAATTCCCGGAGGCTGTTTTATTTCAGAGGCAAATGTTGCCAAAACCTTGCTTTTCTTTTTGTCGGACACGGGCATTGCCTTTAACGGGGTGAATCTTACCATGGATGGCGGTATGAGCTGCGGAAAATAGGTGTGAGCCCATTATACTTTTTTAAGGTCTAATTTTAATGGTCAAAAGCAGTCATTTTAAAGGTGTCCAGCATAATTCCTTTAGATTACAAATTTTCCTGGGGGATTTTGTTTAAATTAGGATCGTGTTACGGCAAGAGCAGATTCTAAAGTTTCAATAAAAAATTGATTTATTTTACCACGAACTGGTACTTTTAAAATTTTGTAAAGTTCATTTGCCGCATAACTTGTAATCGATTTGTCATTTTTAGTCTCTATCAAATCTGGTGTCACATATAATTTTAGACCTAAAGCGCGGAGCAGCACAAACGTTTTATCCATCTGAATTGTCTCTTTCCCTCTTTCTACATCACTAATGAATTTCACACTTGTCCCTGTAATATCTGCTAAGTCTGATTGCCTCATGTTTTGCTTTTTTCTGGTATCTTGAATAGCTTTTCCAAGATATTTAACTAAGCGGACATGATACGGGTATTGAATGGAAGCCCAGGATTCAGGAGACAGGGTAAATGCTGCGGTTGTGTGGTGACAGTTCACGTTCTTTCACCCCTCAAGGGGGTACTGAAAAGAGTCCGGGGAGATCTGTCTTGCATGCATTGATTTTCCTTTGCAATAACTGCCCGGGCAGGACCATACCGGGATACCAAGGTCCAGGCATCACCGGCTGTTGCTGACGGTGATGAGATACAAACAACGGGCAGCATCTGCAAAAGAAACTTCTTTGCGCCTTTCAAGGTAACTTGTCTGGTGACAGGGCAGGGTCGAGGAACGAGACGACTGTCCGGAGGACAGCCCGCAGGGTTGATCCGATATTTTAATTTTTTCTTAACTTTTGAAACTTATGTATAGGATAGTTGTTGGCAAGTCCGGCAATCCCCCCTAACATGATCTCTTATAGTCCTGCCTTTTTCGAAATCAACATGAACGAGAGATTATACTATTTTTGGTTTTTACATATTCATAAAATTGATTTACGGCTTGACAAGTTAATACAAGTGTATTAATTAAATTGATTAATACGCTTGTATTGAAATTTATTTAAAAGGATCATCTATGCCGGAAATTAAATCAAAAAACACTCAAAAAGAATTATTTGAAGCAGGCATCAAGGTATTCGCGGAAAAGGGATATCGGGACGCAACTATTAGGGAAATCTGCAAAAAAGCAGGGACCGCCAACATTAATGCGGTTAATTATTATTTCGGATCCAAGGAAAAACTGTACCGTGAGATTCTGGATGCCATTTTTTCCGCTTATGATCGGTTTGACCGGGAGGACTGGGACCGAAAAACACCCCAGGAGCAGCTCAGGTCAATGATTTCAAACTTCTGCGCCATGCTTTATAAAAACAATGCTTTTGCCTCGGACATTACATCCATTTTTATCTCCGAGATGATCCAGCCCTCCCCGTTCATAGAGGAGCTGGTGGATACCTATAACCGGCCCCGGATCAAGCGGCATTTAAAAATGTTCCGGGACCTTTTGGGAGAGGATGCGACAGATGACATGGCCCGGGACTGCCTGGTGTCTGTGGCCGGGCAACTGCTTTACTACAGTTTTGCATGGCCGGTTTTTTCCCGGCTGTTTCCAGATTATTCTGCGGATGAGAGATATGAACAATGGGCTGCCCATGTATATGAATTTTCTTTGGGAGGCATTGAGGCGGTACGAAATAACATTTTTAAAAAAGAGGAGAACACCCATGGGGATTAAGCTTGTATCACAGCCGTTTATAGAGAATGCTGTTAAGACATCCGGCCTGGAGGATTTCGGGGGGGATACCTTTGAACAGGGCCTGGAAGTGCTGATCAATTCCCTGAACAATGACCTGGACCTGGCTGAAGGCACTGCCGGGTATTTTCAGCAGATGATCACCCAGATCCTTGTCAACCGGCTGCAGGTTACCCAGTTGATAAAAGATCATCCTGAAATTCAGGATGAAGAAATTAAGGCCCCCATTATTATCGTGGGACTGCCCAGGACCGGCACCACCATTACCCAGACCCTGATGGCTTTGGATCCATTGTCCCGGTTCCTGAGAAATTTTGAATCAGCAGGTGCTATCTGTCCGCCGCCCCCCTTGTTGCCCCACGTGCCTGATCCAAGGATCCAATCAAGTTACGATGCCATGGAAGGGTTGTTCTCAATGGGACCTGAGCTGCGGGGCATCAACGGCATTAATTTCATGGCCCTGGGCACCGCAGAATGCCAGAACCTCATGGCCCATGAATTTGTCCATGCGGGCTGGAGTGCCGGGTCCAGCCTGTTCGGTCATGGCACTTGGGTGGGGGAATGCGACATGACCCAGGCCTATGACTGGCACAAACGCCTGCTCCAGGTGTTCCAGTGGAAACTACCCAATGAGCACTGGGTGCTCAAGGCACCCATTCACCTGTTCGGCCTGGAGCCCCTTTTGAAGACCTATCCCGACGCCAGAATCATATTTACACACCGGGATCCATTTGAAGCCATGGTGTCCGGTGTCAGCTTGGTTTCCCGTTGGACGCAACTCACCACTGGTCAGGTGAATATTCCGGCCATAGCGGACTGGTATCCTGCCCTTTGGGCCAAGGGGCTTGAGCGGGCCGTAGAGGTTCGGGAAAAATTGAGGGAGGAACAGGTTTTTGATGTGTTTCACACAGATCTGAGCCAGGATCCGATAGGATCCATGAAAAAGATATACAAACACTTTAATATCCCCTTCAGCCGAACGGTCCAAAAACGGATGCAGGTCTGGCTGCGGGACAATCCCCGTTCAAAATTCGGCAGCCACTTCTGTAATGCATCTGAACTGGGAATGGAACCGGACCTGGAAAAAGAACGGTTCGATTTTTATCTTAACCGCTTTAACCTTACAGGAGGTAAATAATGATAAGAATACAAAATTGTTTTAGTCCTAAAACAAGCGTGTTCATTAAAGTTCGATCGCGGACAGCTTCGATATTCTTAAAAGGATACCTTTGTAGCATAATTGAAAAAAACAAGAAAAA
>NZ_FWXY01000058.1 GCF_900176365.1 Desulfocicer vacuolatum DSM 3385
TGATAAGATGCAAATACTATAACGCTTTTCAAAACACTTTAACCTCATCGTTTTGTTTGTATTTTATTTGAAATCAACAACTTAATATGATTGTGATTTTATGGGCAATTGGCAAAATACTATAACGGAAGAAATAAATTCCAAATTTGAGTCATTTGCCTTTTGGGGTGTGCATAGTGCAAGAACATGTAGTCATAAATTTACGTGGATATCAGGCAAAAAAATAGGCCACTCCAGTGTAACTGGGCGGCCCATGTAACAACAGGTTTGAGATAATGGCTTTTATTGAGCCGGCAGATCCGAGATAAATTCCATGGCAAGGTTCAAATCAACAAAAGAATAATTCATTTCTTTTGCCTTGTCCCGGCAGTCCGTGCAGATTTCTTTAAATTTACGCATATCGCCCTTGGTAGCCATATAAAGCTGTTCAACAGCCTCCTGCTTAAAATCACTATACTCAACAATAAAATCTTCCACCACAATGGGATACAAAACAAGGGTTTTCAAACGACTGAGTATGTCGGGATGCTCGCTTGTCAGATAGGTCCGGACCTGGGGTAACCCGGCAAATACCATGGGTATTTCTGCATCAATGATCCTTTTAAAATAAGGCCAGACACGATTGTCCAGGTCACTTGCCTCGTCAATAATAATGAAACAGTTAGTCAAATCACATATCTTTTTTAAGTATTCCGGGGTTTTGCGGTAGCTGGCCGTGGTATTATAATTCAGTTGATTTAAAATCAATGCCAGGGTTACATGGATATTAAACAATGATTCGACCCGCACCGCGTGGAGTTTTTTAGGGCGCAGTAAATTTAAAAAACGGGTTTTTCCAACGCCATAATCGCCTTCAATCAACACGCTCTGTCCCCGATATATTCGGTTATAAATGGCTGACAGGTAAGAAATCCGGCGTTTGTCGCTGATGAAATTTTCTTTTTGACTCATGTCATACCTCCCCATGGATGGCATAGGGTGCCACAGGTTCACGGCGCAGATGTGCCTGACAGTCCAAAATAAATGCGTTGAACACAGCCACCCCTTTGACATGATCAGGCAGACTTATTTTTTTACGGTAAGCCATGTATCTGCCGTGGTTCCGCTTTACAATATTTTGTACTGTATTCAATGTCAGCCCCTTATTATGGGTCTCAATTAACAAAGGCCTGTCAATGATCATGGAATGATTTTCTAAAAAGGCAATGATCTGTTCAATTTCACTTTTTTCAAAGTCCATGGCCGGATAGGTTACAGTTTGTTCCGGTGATTTTTGGAGCAAGGCTTCTCCCAGAAGAATGCCATTATCCGCCGGCTCAAAAATGAAAAGTTTATCATGATAGCAGGATATCTTCACAGGTGTGCTTTTGTGATTGCTGAAAGCCTCAGCACCCAACGTCACACAATAAATCCGGTTATCACACCGGATCATTTTTTTCGCAGATACCGTTGCCGAAATTTTTCGAAAACCGTATTTCATATAGGACCTTACCTGTTGTGGTTCAAAAATCACTGGATTTTTTTGTGTCTGAAAGAATTTATTGAATTTTTGTTTCGGGATCCAGGCGCTGATTGTACCGTTTTCACTGAAATAATGCTTTGTTGTGTTGTGCTCATGAAGGTAGTCCTGTATCAGCTGGCTTGCCCTTAATTCATGGAGAGTCATATCAAGAAGGGTCACCGTGATTATTTCCTTTTTCCCAGGCTTGAAGATATAACCTGGGACCGTTTTGACAATTCGATCTTCAAAAGCTTTGATAATTCGAATTTCAAAATTATGCAGGCTTCTATGGGATGATTCCAGATGCGCTTTGTCCTTGGGAGCATGTATCCTTGAAAAATCGGCATCCATGTGGAATCCCCGGGGAACTGAATGCTCCAGATTTACAGCATTAAAGGCCCGCTTAAGGTTTAAAAAGCCTTTGGCATTATCAGGTCGGATACGAAACCGCTTTTGGGGAAAAGGTGTGCTCAATAAAAATTGTGTAAACAGGTCCACCGCGTTTAAACTGCTTTCAGAAAAAAATGCATCCAGGACAAGCATATACCGGGAACCAGTATCATACAATTCAATCACCTGGGGCTTTTGCCAGTATCCGTTGTCATCCTTTATTTTCAGATACTGGAACCGGCAGCCATCCATCTGTATGAGATCAAAGACCGGTACCGGGCTAAAGCAATGAGCGGTGGTTACATCCTCCTCAAAATCAGGCCGGGTCAAATACGATTTGAGATTCTCACGCTTCACCAGACGTCGCAGTGCATCAATGGAGACTGGACGCTTTAACTCAGATTCAAGCCAATGATGGTAGTTTTTGATGGTTCTTGCTTTTCGGGTGATGAAAATAAACTCCCGGCTTGACGGATCACAAGATGCCTTGACCATGGAGATAAAACGTTTGCGGGCTTCATTGTCCAGGGACCGGGGTCTGCCACTGCATCGCCTGCCTTCCATGATACCTTGCTCCACAAGTAGCAACGGCCTTGGAATGATGCCGGTTTTACGGTACTGATCTTTATAATATTTTTTTGCCTGGCGTAGTGCACCCCCTTTCTTGTTCATGAGTTTTTTGTGCAGCAGCAGATGAAAACGATCATCAAGGCTCAATTCATTCATGATTGACCTCCTTTGCCAGAATTTTTTCCCTTATCACCCGATTCCACAAGATAGCTGCCTGTTGCGAAGTCTTCTGCCATTGGTCATTTTGCGCAATGCGAACCTGCTCCATCATGGCTGATACCGCAGCCATGTATTCATTACTGATGATGCCTGTCTGATCCCCGGGAACATTTTTGTGTGAAGGCTTGTCTGAACGGATAAAGGTTTTGATATTCAACGCGCTCAGTTCCTTGCCGCTGGCCAGAAATCGTTTCCATGCGGCCCGTTGTTCAAGGGGATTTAATCCAGCCAGGGGACGCACTTGTGACTCATTGGCAGGAAGTCTGTCGCCAATTGGGGACAAATTTTTTATGACCTGATAGGCATGTATAAACCGGTAGGCCTGGGATTTGCCCATATCCCAACGTGCTTTGACATAGGCCGCAAAACTGTCATGCAGGGTCAACCGGTATAAACGGCTCTGTTTTATCTCATTGAGGGCTTTACCCAGTTCATAAAAACCCCTTCGTTTACCGGCAATAATGTTTTCCAGGTGAATTAACCGTTCCTGCTCCATGGCTACCTCGACCCGGGCATTGCAAATCCAATACCCACGGCAAGGCTCTGTAGTGCCTGACCGTTGTGAGCGCTCTGCTTATTCCTGCAGGTAAGAGTCTTTTGCAAAAACAAAACACTGTCTTTAAAACCCCATCCCTTGACCGTCATTACAAGGTCGATGGTGTTAAAATTTTTTTCACACCGGAAACACCTTGCAAGATTGGTCACTGGATGGGTCCCCGTCTGAAATTCATTGCAGACAGGGCACAGAAAACGAAAAACACCCTCACTGATTTTTGAAGGAATCTGTAATTCTTCAGCAATCAGCCGGGTAATGGGTATGACGTTTCTTAACTCATACAACTCATGGGGTGAAAATCTTTTTTGCATGGCCTGTATCTCCGTTTTTATGGGTTTGACCGCCACACATGCTCTGTGGCCGTGGTGAGATTGACGCTATCATCTACTATACATTTTTAGTGGATAGCTGTCTGTTGCCTCTTAAACATAAAAACGGATTACTTTTTGAATATTGTATTTATTTTCAACCAGTTATGATCACCATGTCTCTTAAAATCATTCTACCATCATTCTGTTAATATTTTTATATATTTCAATCGTTTAGAGCCATCATGTCTCTTAAACTCCCATGGGGATTAGTTACGGGTTTAACCAATGGAATTTTGCCTGTTTCTCCACCATATCCATGGGAAGCCCGGGAATCACGAGTGATTAAAAAAATCAGATACTGGAGTATGATTAAATTTTTTGTTCCGTATTCATTGAGGATTATTTCATAGGGTAAAATGGGGGCTTGGCCACCGTTTGCAGTGGGTGTCTCATCTTCTTTACTGATTTTTTCTTGGGCAGATTGAATTTTTTTGTCCAGATAATTGGTTTTAAAATAGTCCTTATTCTTTTTATTCCACTCTCCACATTTTCTGCGATGTTGCTCCCGCATACAATCAGGATTACCGCAGGTTTTCTGTCGGCCCTTCTGGCGAACATCTGGCTGAAACCATTTTCGACAGATACAACAGGGCCTTTTTCCCCGTGAGTGTCTACCCATTATAGCCTCCAGAGTTCAGGTTTATATGGAGAGTATAACTTTAGTGGAGGGTATTGTAAAAACGGCGGGATAAGCGGGGTATTTTTTCTTTTTAATAGGCGGGATAAGGCGGCGGGGTTTGTTAAAAATGAGCGTTACAGTATTTTGTCACTCATTTGGGGGTTAGGCGTTATAGTATTTGCATCTTAGCA
>NZ_FWXY01000006.1 GCF_900176365.1 Desulfocicer vacuolatum DSM 3385
ATTGACCTCCTTTCGCATTTGTATGTTATGGGAATCATTATACCGCGAATGGTGATTCAACAAAACCTTTTTGGTTCTGGCTTGTCCAGGTTAGGATAGATGGATATTATTTTTTAAAAAAAGGAACAATATGGTTAGCATTGAAATACCCGGGGCCTTTACCCTGAATATTCAGCACGTATTGCTTGATTTCAACGGCACCATTGCCGTGGATGGCCAATTGATAAAAGGGGTTGGGGAAAAAATAAATGATCTGGCCCAGGATTTGGATTTCCATGTGATTACGGCAGATACCTTTGGTTCTGTGAAAAAAGAGCTTGGGGGGATTCAATGTGCTCTTAAGGTGATTCCGGAACAGGACCAGGCCCGGGCCAAACAGGCATATCTTGAAACATTGGGAAAGGATAAAACCATTGCTGCCGGTAACGGTGCCAATGATGAGTTCATGCTCAAGGAATCTGCTTTGGGCGTTTCCGTGCTGGGACAGGAAGGCTTGATGTCCAAAAGTCTTATGGCATCGGATATTGTGGTGGGGGATATTCTTGATTTGTTTGGGTATTTGGAACGCCCCGGTCGTCTGGTGGCGTGTTTACGACGATAGACTTGATATTATTATTCCTGGGAAGCTGACGGGGATTTTTTTATAATCGCCACGGGCGGACCGTATTCTGATCCGGTTCCACCCACAACGAAGCTTGAAATACGCCCCTCATTTGCGGAGTGTTTCATATAAAATCCACAACAAATATAGGGTCGTAGACGCGGAGCCAAATGGTATTATACCGCCGCCCCCCCCGATGGGCAATGGGCCCGGACCGGAACTGTAGACAGCTCAATTGTCCGGTTCCTATTGCCCATCGGGGGGGGCGGCTCTGCCTTAGCTTGCCTTGGAGGCTGCCTTGTATATAAAACTGCCACGGGCAGACCGCATTTTGACTTCGGCCTGCCCGGAGGGGTTATTTTCGTTTTGCCGGAAGCTCCCACTCTTCCACTGTGGTGGTTTCATAGATTTCTTCCCAGCCGGTGATCATACCTGAAATATGGCTGAACAAAGAGTGTCCTGTGGTGGTCATATACACATGAACCAGCAAAAAAGAGATCAGCATAAAGGCCATCAATGTATGAATCCAGGCCACCGGAGCCAGGGGGATCATAAATCCTGCCCACAGATTCCAGGTATAATAAAGCAGTCCTGAAAACATCTGAACAGGAAGCAGCAGTGCAGACAACCCAAGATAGGTCAGGCGCTGCAGGGGGTTGTGCTTGGCACCGGGGGATTTTTCCACGGGGTGGGGTTTGCCCTGGAAAATACCAAAACCATAGTATATTACAACGGAAAATAATTTTTTGGTGGTGGGGATATATTGTTTCCACTCCCCGGTGGTGAAAAGCCAGAATACAAAAAAAGCAAACAATACCAGCCATGAAAGCCCGATGAAGTTATGAACATTCACGGCCCTTTGGAATCCCAGCAGGGAAAAGGTTCCATGGATTTCAAGACCTGTGATGATCAGCGCCACAATCATGAACGCCTGGAGCCAGTGCCAGAATCGTTCAAAACGGGTGTAAAGATATATTTTGATAATTTTTTTATCATCCATGGTTTTTTCTCCTTCCATTTTTCCGGGTGAAAAATCGACCCAGGCCATGGAGTCCCACCCCTCCCAGGGAGCCCAGGATAATTATCCAGCCCAATGAGTCCACGGCGGTGGATTTATCCCTTCCGGGCATGTAAAATCCCGATAGTGTGGCAAGGCGACCGTTATCCCTCCGGTGGCACTGGGTGCAGTCAAGGGCTTTGTCTTTGGGAGCCACCATGTGGGTGATGGGAAATGCATAGGTGGTTTTTACAAAATCAAATTCACCGGAAAAGGGTAATCCAAGGGTATCATTGCCAAGGGTTAAGGCCTCTTCCCAGTTAAAGGTTGTCCAATAGCCTTTTTCCCCGGACAGAAGCGGGGCCAGAAGTGTTTTATTGATCTTGTCATAGGGTTGGTTGCCCCGGTGGATCTTAAAGGGAAATATGCGGGAGTCAGGATCTTTGGCATCTCCCACGGGATGGCTGACTTTCACCACTGTGGAAGGATCAATGATATCCTCTGCCGTGGTACTGGTCTGGGTGCCGTTGGACCAGAAATATTCCGGAACAACATTTTTTTCCCAGGTCATCTGCCCTTTAATGGACTTATAGATGTCTTTACCCAGCTCACCCTTGGTGTGGTAGGGTTTGCCATCCTTAAGATCCCCGGCCTTGGCCCAGTCCCAGCTCATCTTAGTGGGATTGACCCTGGCATACTCTGGAATGTGGCAGGCCTGGCAGGAAACCTTATCGGTGTGGTCATTCATTTTTGAGTCGTTTTTGTGGGGGGCATCGCTGTGGCAGGAGATACAGGTTATTTTGGGGGCCAGGTCATCTTCCAGAAGACTTTTGCTGCTCTCCACGGCGGGGTTGGTGTACACCCGGCCTGCAATGTTATGGTTGGTGGTGGTGTGGCACCGGGTACAGCTAAAATCTTCTCCGTCTGTGCCCATGTGAACATCCAGTATTTTGTTGGGCTTCATCAATGAGGTATCCAGATCCCCGTGTTTTACGCCATCGCCGCCGCCGCCCTTGAAATGACATTCTCCGCAGTTGTTTCTACCGGGAAGAGCGATTTTACCCACTGCATTGGTGACTTCGGCCTGGATTTCTTCCATGATCTCCTTGCTTTCCGGGTCATCATCCTGTGCAAAGGCCTGGATATCGGTGAAGGCTTCTTTGTAATTGAACTTTTCTGTGCCATGGCATTTAAGACAGTTTACACCTTCATCCACTCCGTTCCAGCCCGCATGGCACTTCAGGCAGGATTTATCTTCCATGGCATTGGCGGAAATACAGAAGTTATTCACAGAATACCCGGCCTTGCCATACTTCATATCTTTTTTATCCCCCGATGCCAGCCAGGTCCAGTGAATGGTTTTATGAAACTGGGCAGATGCTTCGGAGTGACAGGAAAGACATGCCTGGGTGACTTCTTCACCGGACATGAACGGTTTTTGTAAAATTTCATGTTTTGTATGATCTGTGGTTATCCAGCGTTTTTCCCGTTTGACGGCTTGTTTGGCCATCTTTCTTCCCGGGGCCTCATCTCCCCCCGGATTTGTGGCTGCCGGGGCAGAAGATCCCACCAGTAAGAAAGCCGTCAGCATGATGGTTATCAGTCCTGGAATGCATTTTTTTGTCATTCAGACCTCCAGTTTCGTTTTTTATGCAAAGCATGACGTCCTGAAACGCCATGCTTTGCGATTCGGGGCTATTTACAGGTGGCAGGGGAGGGGGAGTCCGCCGCATATCCATAGAGATATGAGTAAATATCCAGAATATCTTCATCACTCAGGGCTGCCCATTCCGGTGCACACTTGAAATCGGCAAAATCCTTGTTTTCAAAAATGCGCTGCCACTGGGCCATGGTTTTATCACTGGGGTTGATGGGGGGCTTTTTTTCACTGACCTCACCCCTTTGGGCACAGGCCTTGTACACCTTTCGATAGGTATATTTCCCTTTTCTTTTGTTGCCTCCGGGACCGTCATCGGCAAAAGTCACAGATGTGGAAACCATGACAAACAAAATCATCAGCATTGAAACGATTATTTTTTTAAACATTGCTTTTCTCCTTAATCTTTTTTTGATTTCCGGGCGCACCCTGTGTGCACACCGTTATTTTGATATTCTTCGGGATTTTTTTTATATGAAACTCCGTCCAAAGGTTTGGAATTATAAGAGTTCCATTTTTCGTTGTGGCTGGTGGTTACAGCCATGTATATTTTTTATATACAATGCAGCCTCCAAGGCAAGCTAAGGCAGAGCCGCCCCCCGATGGGTAATAGGAACCGGACAATTGAGCTGTCTACAGTTCCGGTCCGGGAGCATTGCCCATCGGGGGGGCGGCGGTATAATACCATTTGGCTCCGCGTCTACGACCCTATATTCGTTGTGTTCGTTAAGAGATTTGCGATATTTCATTCCCAACAGACAATCTGATCATGTTCCAGCATGTCATTGACCAGGGCCTGCCAATCGAGATTTTCATCATAGAGTTCCACCACTGAAACCACCGTGTCCTTGGAAATTTTTTCAAATAATTTCCGCATTTTTTCATCGGGGGGGGATTTCAGAATATGCAGAACTTTCATGATGATGACCTCCTGATCAGAAACGCATGGTGGCCGAGGCGTAGACGTCCCACACTTCATCCACAATGGGGAAAAGGCCGTCAAAGGAATTGGCCCGGGAGATCTTTTTGGGCTCACCCAGGGGATTGCCACTGCCCGTGTACTGGTAATCGTAGAACCGACCACCCAGTTTTACGAAAAAATTTCTACCAAAGACCGGTTGGATATAATATCCCTCATACACACTTCCCCTTGTGGCCAGTTTGCTTCCCACAAGGGAGTCTTCGGCACCGGTGAAGTTGAACCAGTATTGGGAACCCCAGTTGTATTCAAGGCCCAGCCTGCCGTCAAAGGGCATGGGGAAAAGAGCCCCTGCATAAATGCTGTAGCCATTGCGGGATTCAAGGTCTCCGTTGGAGCTGAGTAGTCCCATTCCCATCATTTCATAAAAGGGATTGGCAGAAATCCGGGAGGGATCTGTGTGGCTCCAGGAGGCGGCCAGGAACAGATCAATATCTTTTTCTGTCTCTTCGTAAAGGTTTTTTCTTAATAACAGGGATGCGGCATCCCAGTCACCGATTTCGGTGGAAGGCTGCATTCTGGAAATATAGCCCCCACTGTTTTGGGCAAAATAGTATTCATTTGTACCATCACCGTTTTGGTCGGATTTGCTTACAACAAAGGGCATCACCGTTAAACCGGTGAACCCGTCGGTGATATCCCAGGCATGGGCATAGTTGAATACGGCACTGAAAGAGTCATTGTCAAACAAGGTGGCAATAAAACCAAACATGTGAACATCTTCCACATCAGATTGGCTTTCCTGGATGGAATAAGAGTTGCCCCAGTCCCCTTCGAATCCCACGCCATAACAGAATTTAAATGCTGCTCCCGGGATATCCAGGGCATCTTCCAGTCCAAAGCTTAAGGATGCTCCATCAAATTGCCAGTTGATGATGGTGGCAAGGGGAGAGCCTCCCACCATGTCATAATCGGCATATTCCATTGGAGGACCGTTGGTGGAGGGGCGGCGTCCCAGGGAAAAACTCACCGGAATATCGTTAATATCCTGGCGGTACATGAAATAAGCCCGCTCCATGCGAATGGTGTCTCCATGGGGCAGGGAGGATGTGTTGCCGTCCATGGTTACATCACCCAGACTTCCCTGGTTGAATTTTACCCCTGAAGAATCCCCCCACACCTTGTATGCGGCAAGACGACCGGCAAAACTTAAGTTTGAATTGACCTTGGCCTTCATGTCCAGATGGAATTTATTGGTGTAGATGATATCGTTGTCCACATCATTTTCGTCCAGGGGAGGGATCATGCCTGCCATGGCCATGTTCTGCATGCCCTGCTGGATCTGATTTAAGGTGGCTCCGTTAAATCCGCCGGAGGCTGCCGGCGTAAAAAAACCGCTTACCAGGGAAGAAGGGGCAGACAGCATGCCGTTGTAATGGATGGAATCTGCTTTGGCTCTAAGTTCAAGGCCCAGGGATACTTTATCCGTGGCAGTATGGAGTTCTGCCTTGTCCAGGCGTTTTCCCAGGTATTTTACCTCTTCTTTATCCTTTTGATCCTCTTGTTCCAGGGCATCAATTTTTAATTTCAACGCTTCCATGGTGCGGCTCATCTCTTGGAGCTGTTGTTTTAAAAGTTCTGTCTCGCTGGATGCAAAGGCCGGTTGAAAGCCCATTAAAAGGCTCATGCTCAAAAATATCGTAATCACGTATTTTTTTTTCATGATATCACCCTTCTGTTTTTTTGATTTCAAAGGAGCCGTCTTTATTAAAACTACAGGCTGCTTCAAGATAATAAATATTTTTCAGGGAAGGCCTTACATCCTGGATCATATAATAGGCTTCACCGCTTCTGGCACCTGTGGAACAGATAAACACCACCGGTTTATCCGAAGGCAGATCCTTGATTTTATCTTCCAGATCATCCACCGGGATGTGAACAGCTGATTTAAAGGAGCCTTTGTCAAACTCGTCTTTGTCCCTGACATCCACGATCATCATGTTATGGGGTGTTTCAGACAGCATCTTTTCAAAGGTTGCAATGTCCATGCTGCCTTCTGTGTCGCCGGGCTTGATGGCTGCTGCCGGAGAGGCACCAAAGGCTTTTTTCCATTCCGGATATCCCTGGGAAAAAACGTTTACATTGGTGTATCCCAGGGCAAGGGCAGCCGTGGCAGATTTGTGGCTCAGTTTGCAGGTAAGTCCGCCGCAATAGAAAATAAGGGGGGTATTGGTATCCCGGGGGAGTTTCCCTTTGTATTTATCAAAATAGGTAAAGGGGATGCTCAATGCTGTGGGAATGTGTCCTTTGTCAAACTTGGGTTTTTTGGGCCGGGCATCCACAATCACAGCCTGGTTTTTTTCCAGGGCTGCTGCCACATGGTCCACGGATACCGACACATAGTTGCCCGGTGTTTTTTTCCATTTGGGAAACCCTTTGGCAAATACTTTAACATTGCTATATCCCAGTTTTTCCGCTTTTTGGGCAGATTTGTGGCTCAGTTTACAGGCAAGGCCTCCACAATAATAGATCAACAGAGTGTTTTTATCCTTGGGAAGCAGATTCACCTGTTTATCAAACTGGCTGTCCGGAATACTGACAGCACCGGGGATGTGGCCGTTGACATACTTTGGTTTGTAGGGCCTGGCATCAATGATCATAACATTGTCCGGCATGGGGATGGTGGCATTCTCCATTACAAACTCCACATCAACAATGGAGTGAAACTGCCATTCCGGGGCAGCTGGCGGGGACAACACTGCTGTGTTGTTCCGGGTAGCTGTACATCCAATGAGGCCGGTCGCCACTGCCAGCACCACCAGATAACGCAATAAAAGTTGTTGTTTCATCTTTTTGCTCTCCTTTTTGGTGTTATTTTTTATGAATTGGTTTTTCATCCTTTTTTTAATTGTTTGAGCAAAGAGTGTGCCGCCTGATTGTTCCAGCCGGTACCTGGAGTGATACCTTTCTCCATATTTTTAATGTCAAAGGCCTGATTCCTCATAAATAAAAACAAATTTTTACCGGGTTGCAGGCTGTTGGGAGGAAAAATTAAAGAGTGATTAAATAGCCGGCAATCGTCTTAAAAAGGGGAGACAGTTGTTAACTGCATATGGGTGTGTTAACATAAACCATTAACACGTTAACACTCTGGAGGCTAACAATGGACATTGGCAAACACTGGCAGACCATCATTGAATCTGTTCAGGATGGTGTTATTATCGTGGACTCCGGCGGCAATATCATGGCTGCCAACACAACGGCACTTTTAATGACCGGCTACAAAAAAGAGGAATTTCTGGGAAAATCGTGCCGTATTTTAAATTGCACCGGGTGTAAAATAGTGGGAAAAGGTCCGGGTAAAGAGTGGTGTGGGCTTTTTTCCCGGGGATTGATTCGGGACAAAAAGTGTTTTATTTCCCATAAAGATCATCGTTCTGTGCAGATTCTTAAAAGCGCAACGGTTTTTTATGATGATAACGGGGATATTGTGGGGGCTGTGGAAACCCTGAAGGATGTTTCCGATAATATTAAATTTGAGAATGAACTGATTTCGTTAAAAAAGACCTATCTGTTGGAGGATGGCTTCCATGGCATCGTGGGAAAAAGTCCGGTGATGCAGTCTCTGTTTGAACTCATTGAAAATGTGGCCCTCACAGAAACCCCGGTGATGATCCTTGGCGACAGTGGCACCGGTAAAGAGCTGGTGGCAAGGGCCGTGCATGAAACCGGCCCAAGAAAAGACAAGCCTTTTATCAAAGTAAATTGTGCTTCCCTCAATGAAAGTCTTTTGGAAAGTGAGTTGTTCGGTCATGTCAAAGGGGCCTATACTGGTGCCAATCGCAATCGCATCGGGCGGTTTGAGGCGGCCCATGGGGGGTCCATATTTCTGGATGAAATCGGGGATATTCCCATGGCCACCCAGGTAAAGCTGTTGCGGGTCCTGGAGGAAAAGAAGATTGAAAAAGTGGGGGATAATGTCTCCATTGATGTGGATGTGAGGATTATCACTGCCACCAACCGCAATCTGGAGCAGCTGATCCAGGAGAACGTCTTTAGAGAGGATCTTTTTTTTCGCATCAATGTGTTTCCCATCCGTTGTCCTTCCCTTGTTCATCGTCTGGATGATATCCCCCTCATTGCCCAGCATTTTATTAATGTGAACGCACGGAAAACCGGCAAAAATATACTGGGGTTTACACCTGAAGCCATGCGTCAAATGATGACCTATCACTGGCCGGGAAATGTTCGGGAACTTCGCAATGCCGTGGAATATGCTTTTGTGCTCTGTAATGGCAGCAGTGTTGGGCCGGAACATCTTCCTGAGCGGGTGACTGTTGGTCCTGGACCCGGCAAGAGAAGTGTGCGGGAATGCAGGGAGGTCCTTGCAGAGTCCCGGGCAGATCAGGCTGTGGACGAAAGAAAGCAGTTGATACAAGCCTTGAAAGTTGCCAAGGGTAATCAATCCAGAGCCGCCCGGGCCATTGGTGTCAGTCGGGTAACCATATGGAAGCGTATTAAAAAATATGGCATTGACCTTCAACGGGACTTGGATTGATTTGGGCGTATTTCCTTTTTTATATTTTAGTTTTTATATCCCGGTACAAAATTTGCTTTAAATGTTTGACAAGTCTGCAAGCGAATATCTTTTATAATCGCCACGGGCGCACCGCATTCTGATTCGGTTCCGCCCACAATGAAATGAGAAAAATTGTTAGATCTATCTACTCTTTCATATGAAAAAAATGTGTAATTTCATTTAATCTCGGCTCTAAGCGTTCCAGCGAAATTAAAATTAACCTGAAATAAATATTTTTGGAGGACGATATTGTGACGTCTGAGAATTTTTTTTCAAGTGTAAAGGAAGAGGCAAGAAAGAACTATATTGCCATATTTGAGCAGGATTGGCCTGCTTGGCTTGCGGGCATTTTTCTTGCCGTTCTGGCCCTTCTTATTTTTCTCTGGGATACCCCATGGGGCATTGCCGGTGGGTATCGAAACTGGGGGGACTGGTTTCTTTATGGCGTTGGTGTTAACAGCCAAAAACCCTTTTTGCCCTGGCAACATCCCATGTCCATGTCCAATTTTGGTATTTTCGCAGGTGCCCTGATGTCTGCTTTGATGAGTCGCCAGTTCAAGATAAGGAGAGCACCTTCCCTGGAATATGCCAAAGGGATCATGGGGGGGGTGCTTATGGGATGTGGGGCTGCCTTTGCCGGGGGATGTAATGTGGGCGGTTTTTACACGGCCACGGGCATGCTCTCCATGGGGGGAATCGCCATGATGATGGGCCTGGGGGCCGGTGCCTGGATTGGACTGCGATATCTTTTGTGGGAAATGGAAAATATCTCCATGAAACCCCTTGTATTGAAGAAAAAAAGCGCTCCTTTTCTGGGGGTGAACTGGGATAAGGTGCAGCCTTACATTGGCGCAGGACTGTTCATCGCTGTTGTTGTTGCTTTTTATCTCTACTCTTCAATTGATAAATCCACCCTTGGGGGGATTCTCTTCTTTGGATTTCTCATCGGTCTTGTCATGCATCGTTCCCGTTTTTGTTTTGTCCGGGCCTTCAGGTGTCCCTTTATGACAGGGGAGGCGGACATGGTAAAGGTGGTGGCCATGAGTCTCATGATCTACGGCATGGGAAGTGCGGTTATAAAATGGGCGTGGATCAAAGATCCCATGGTGGGCGTTTATCACCCCTTTTTTCTGGGAAGTCTGGGGGGAGGTCTTATCTTTGGTGTGGGCATGATTCTGGCCGGAGGGTGCGCAAGCTCCACCCTGTGGCGCATTGGTGAAGGACACGTAAAGCTTGTGATGACCCTTATGGGTTTTTCCCTTGCAAATGCCCTGACACAAAAATTTATCGCTGTATACAATCTTTCTGAAAAAATCGGCAAAGGTGTTTTTATGCCGGATCTTTTTTCCTGGGGCATGACCATTCCTTTGTTCATTATCTTTTTTCTGGTGTGGGTTTTTGTTGCAATCTGGAATGAAGAGAGCGAAAAATTTGTTATTTTTTAACTGCCACGGGCAGACCGTATTCTGATCCGGCTCTGCCCACAACGAAAGTTGAAACTCTCATGATTCCAAACTTTTGGGCGGAGTTTCATATGGAAAAATTAAAAGGAGAAATAATATGGATCTTACAAACATTGAAGTCACCCAGGTTGTGGATACATGCGGGCTGTCCTGCCCCATGCCGCTTTTAAAAACTAAAAAAGCCCTTAAGGCATTAAAGTCCGGTGAAATCCTTGAAGTTCTGGGCAATGATCCCGGCTCAAAGTATGATTTGCCGGAATGGGGCGACAAAGGAGATAATGAGTTTCTGGGAATGGTGGATGTGGATGACGGAGCCACCCGCTATTTTATAAAAAAGGGGTAGGTAAATGACAGATAACATTGCCGTTTTAATTAAAGATAGAAATAGACAATATGAGGGCCTCAGGACAAGCCTGGGGCTTCTCCTGGAAATGGCTGAAGTGAAGATGTTTGTTTTAAACCATGAAATTGAGAATATGGATGAGGCATATTCAGAAAACATGGAGTTCATTGATGAGATGGAGGGGGAACGCTACAGCAATAATCGTGACAACGTTGAAAAGTATGGCTTTGAGTTTGCAACACTTCCGGAAATTTCACAAATGCTGAAACAGGCAAGGCTGGTCATACCATTTTAGGAGGATACCCATGAAAATTCTTCATATATTCAGATCCAGACCAGATGAGACAGTGGATTCGCTCATGGTTTCGTTTTCAGATCAGGAGGAGAAAAAAACAGCGCTTTATGAGGCTGATGTTGACTGGGACGCCCTGGTGGACGATATCTTTTCTTCTGATAAAGTGATCTCCTGGTGGTAGTGCATCGTCAAGGCTAAAACTTAGGTGTTATTATGCCTACCTGCGAATTGTCCCGGGGTGCGAAATTGGACTCAATCCCAAAAACAGGAGGAAAAATAGATGGATAAAGATCTTGCGGCTGCCATGATGCTTGAAAGGTGCAGCTGTTACGACAAGTCTCTTGCGGCGGCTAAAAAAGTTCTGGACAAGGGTGGTACTGATTCTGAAGATTCATTCATGGCCAGAAAAATCATAAGATCCCTTGGGGAGGAGTTCCTTAAACAGCGATTCATGGAAAAGGCCCTGGAATGTTATGCGCTTTTAACAGATGCCGATCATGGTGTTGATTCTTGTCCTGACACCGATGATGCCCAGGCCTTTGAAGATATGGGCCCCAACAATATCGCACTTAAAACCATGGTCAGTGAGGATGTGTTTGAGCTTTTTCAGGCTGTCCAGAACAGTGGCTGTTCCACGGCATCCAACCAAGAAGAGCTGCTCCGGGAAGCAGTTTATCAGCTGATTTTAAAATATGCCTCGGATGAAACCGTGCGAAAGATGCTTTTTAACAAACTTGAAAAGGTTATCAGAAAAGATATATAAGGTGAAAATATGGCTCAATCATTGGGAATACTTGTGAGTTCGGACAAACATCTTGATTATGTGATCAATTTGACTGAGGCAGCGCATAAAAAAGAAAAAGAGATACATATTTTTTTCACAGGGGATGGTGTGAAACTGGGATTACAGCCTGATTTTATAAAATTGGTGGGCAAGGCAAAGCTGGCCGTCTGTGATGTCAGTTTTCGTGCCCATGGTTTTCATGGCCGGGAAGATGAGGTACCCGGGGTGGGGTTTAAGGATTTTGCCACCCAGGCCAGGAATGCGGAAATGTCGGCTGAGTGTGACCGATATCTTGTCCTATGAATCCATCATTGCTAAGGGGGGGAATGCTTCCGAAGTAGATTACCCTGGGAGCGCGGACGTCTCGTCCCCATCATTACAAAATTTGCGGCATGCGAACGAAACCTTCGCGTTTCTGGATATATAAAAATGGACTGTAAATGATCATTGGGGGCCATGAAATGAAAATTGTCAACGGAGATTTGATCAAGCTTGCCGTGGATGGTGAATTTGACGTGATCATCCACGGGTGTAACTGTTTTTGTACCATGGGTGCAGGCATTGCCCGATCCATCAAAGCGCAGTTTCCAGAAGCTTTTCAGGCCGATCTGGCCACAAAAAAAGGAGACCGCACCAAATTGGGAGGTTTTTCCCATGCCATGGTTACGCAAAATGGGCATGCCGTCATTGTCATCAACGCGTATACCCAGTTTCATTACAGTGGCAACGCTGTGCTTGCCGATTATGATGCCATCACAAGCGTTTTTAGAAAATTAAAGGTGCAGTTTTCCGGGAAACGTTTTGGGTTTCCCTTGATTGGGGCAGGCCTTGCCGGGGGGGACTGGCAGGTTATTTCTAAAATCATTGACCGGGAATTACAGGGAGAGGATTTTACCCTGGTTCAGTATGTTCGATAACGATATATGACAGGGGTGTGAATGGCAAAGTGAATAATATTGAAATTTTGAATGGCTAAGGTTCTTCGTGGTTTACAACGGACTTTCTTTCCCGGGCATTTCCAGCCATGAGAACGGCTCCAATTTTTCACTTTTTCTGTCAATCAACCGGCGATTAAGAGACAATTTGAAAAATTGCTTTTTACTCCCATGGGATCTCACTTCGATCCCCTGATTTTGAAATACGCTCTGATACTTTATTCATGGGAAAGGGCCACAATACTTTTGATATCTTTACCGTTTTGTTTGATTGTAACTATCTTTGTATTTACCTTGAAAAATGATTCAATATTGGCTTCATTGATCACTTCCCGGGTTTTTCCAAAGAGATGTTGATTCCCGTGGGCCAGCATCAATGTTTTATGGGATATCCTCAATGCATGGTCCGGATAATGGGTATTGATGATACAGCTGAGTTGTTTTTTTTCTGCAAGGGTTTGCAAAAGCTTGAACATTGTTAACTGGTTGCGAAAATCCAGGTGTGATTCAGGTTCATCCAGAATGAGCACAAGGGGCTCTGAAGCCAAAGCCCTTGCAATGAGTACCAACTGCAGTTCTCCCCCACTTATTTTGGAGCAGGGCTTTCCGGCCAGATGAGCGATACCCACGGTTTCAAGTGTTTGCTCTGCCATGCGGATATCCTTTTTGGAGGGCATTGAAAAAACATTTATATAAGGGGCTCTGCCCATGAGTACCATTTCCAGAACCTTATAGGGAAACACCACATTGTGGCTTTGGGGAATGTAGCTGATTTTTTGCCAGATGGATGTCTTTTTCATTGTATCAAGGGGGGTTCCGTCAAGGATGGTTTTACCGTATTTCCACGGCATCATTCCGGTGACGCATTTGAGCAGCGTTGTTTTTCCCACACCGTTGGGACCCAGTATGGTGAGGATTTCCCCTTCTTTGATTGAGAAGGAAATGTTTTTAAACAAAGCCTTTCCGCTCCCATATTGGAAACTGCCTTCCCTTACCTCCAGCTTCATTTCCATCCCCCTCCTGTTTTTCTTAACAGATAAGCAAAAAACGGCGCCCCCACCAGGGCGGTGAGAATGGATAAGGGAATTTCCATTGGCATTGCAGCCCTTGCCATATCATCAATGAGTAAAAGATAAAATCCTCCAATGGGAACACAGGCCGGAAGTAAATTTTTATGATCAGGCCCCACCACCATTCTGGCCACATGGGGTATAATTAAACCGATCCAGCCGATGATGCCGCACAACGAAACAGCCGATGCTGTGATCAAGGTTGCCGTGGCAATGACCGTCAGCCTCAAACCCTGCACATTGATACCCAGGGATTGCGCTTCTTCTTCGCTTAAAGATAAGATATTCATGCGCCAGCGAAGCAATAATAAAATAATAACACCCACCAAAATCAAGCTGGCGCCTAATATCAAATCCCGGTATGATGCCCCTGATAAGCTTCCCATCAGCCAAAATACAATACTTGGTAGTTTATCGTCGGGATCTGCCGCTAACTTGACCAGGGAAATCAAGGCGGTAAAAAGTGCACCCACGATGATTCCGGATAAAACCAGCACAAAAAGGCGGGACCCGTTGCTGAAATGACTGATTGTGTAAACCAGGCAAACTGCTGTCATGCCAAAGGCAATGGCAGAAAACTGGACAACTCCCATGTGACCCGAGATTAAAATACCAAGAGCCGCACCAAAACCGGCCCCGGAGGTGACTCCCAGAATATGGGGACTTACCAGGGGATTTCCAAAAAGTCCTTGAAATGCAGCCCCTGCCACGGCAAGACCGGAACCAACCACCATGGCCAGCAGCACCCGGGGCAACCTGACATTGATGATGACCATCTCCTCTATGTCACTGTAATTAATATCGGGATACAAACATCCGGAGGTGAGGATTGATAAAACTTTTTTGGGGCAAACCTCATATCGTCCCAGGCAGATGGAAATAAAAAAAATAATACCCGGTAAAACGATCAGTAACAGGGGAACCGTTCTTATAATAGGGTGTTTCCCGTCAATGGGGTTTTTATTTACCATTGGGAAAGAGAATTGACTGGATGAGATCATGGGACAATGAGATATTAAACAGGTTTTGATAGTACTCTTTGATGATGGCAGGCAATTTTGTTTCATGAAACCCTTTTTTATAATTTTTAGATACCATCCATTGTAACATCAAAGGGGAATCCACGCTGGGAGCCCCCCAGTTAATCATTCCCCGGGGGCAGTCATAGATGGCTTTTTCCTTATACGCTTTTAGAAGTGACCAGTCCTGATTTTCTATACGATTTCCAAGATAGTCAGAGGCAGGCCTTCCCCGGAAGATATATATGATGTCAGGATTCCAGCGGTAAATTTGCTCCATGCCGACTTCTTTACCCTCTCCTTTTAAATGACCGGCAACATTGATCAGACCACTTTTTATCAGCCAGTCGTCACCATATGATTCACTGCCCCGGACTGTTATTTTGCCTGCTGAATTGTTCATGATCATGAGTCCTTTGGGCTTTTTTTTCATCACGTTTTTTAAAACCGGTTCAATGCGTTCATGTGTTTTTTTCCATTCTTTTTCCACTGAATTTTGACTGCTTTTTATTTGAAAAATGGTTTTCATGAGTTTTTCAATGGCAACTGACCAGAATTCGTTATCATGGTTCATGGTGAAAAAATCAACAACGGGAATTTCGATTGCTTGAAGTCCCTTTTTCTGGAAATTGCCATATACGAATATGATGTCGGGGTGAAGATTCAGCAGTGCTTCTGTATTGGCGGTGTATCCGGCAATAAAATTTGTGGGAATCTCTTTCCAATAGGGCAGGACTTTGTCCAAAAGTTCATGATTGGCATCATCAAAGGCGATTTTGTGGGCTCCTACGATGCGGGCTTTAATACCCAAGGAGGCAAATGTGGAAACCAGTGGGGGAGCAATAATCACAATTCGGCGAAGATTTTTTGCCGGTGGCAAAATAACCTTATTGCCAGCCAGGTCTACAATGGTTCTCATTGAATTCCCGGATTGATGTCTGCTTTTTTGAGCCCGGGTTTCAGTGCCATTAAAAAACATTGCTGCCAATAGCAATATCATCGCCAGGAGTGGCAATTTGTTTTTCATTAAATGCTCCTTTCCAAAGGTTTCCGGTGGTAAATATTCGGGCAGCACCCCATCTTCACTCATTTGGGCCTGCTCACATAGCAATAGTATGCTACGCAGTCCCAACTAAGCGAAGATGGGGCATTGGACAAACATTTACAAAACCAACCCGAATATTTACTTCCGGTGTGTAGAAAAAATAGGTAAATTAAAAGTTTACGTTTAAACCAAGGGTTGTATTAAATCCCGGTAGTGGATAGAGGGATTCATTGCCGGGATTACCACTGCCGCTGCCAACAGCGTTTTTATCAAAAATGTTTCGTGCTGTAATATACAGTTCAACCCCACCGATTTTTTTCGCATACCGGGCATTTAACACCCAGAAGTCTTCTTCTTCATTGGTGTTGGCGTAGTTAAAATAGCGCTTGCCCGTATACACAGGATTAAGTGAAATATCACCAAAGGTTCTGTGGCGATAGCCCAGTTTGAAAGCAAACATTATATCTGGAACACCGGTTAATTTGTTTCCAGAATAGTCCACTCCCCGGCTGATAAACTTATCAAATTCGGATTTTTGGTAGGTAAAACTGGTCGAGCCATAGAAATTGTGGGGTAATCTTGCATGGACTCCCAACTCCAGGCCTTTTGAGGTGGTTTCTCCGGCATTTTCATACTCTGCTGTCCAATCCACTCCGGATCTGACAAATTTATCGGTTACATTTTGCCAAAAAAAGGCCATATTATAATCCAGCCAGCTGGAAACATTACCGCGAATACCCACTTCATAAGCGTAGAGATTTTCCGGGTCCAGTTCTCCATTGGTGAACCACATTGGCAGTCTTACCGGACTTTTTATTCCACTGTTCAATCCCGCAAACAGGTTTACATCGTCGCATAGCTGATAGGTAAGGCCGATTTTGGGGCTGAAGGCACCTTTTTTCTGATCCCAGGAATCACTATTTGCAATACGGGCGGATTGCTCCAAATCAAAATAATCGTAACGAAGGCCAACTGTCATTGTGAGCGCATCGGTTATCAGCAGTTCATTTTGCAGGTACCCTGCATAGCTTATGTCTTCCCGTGAAAAATGCTGATCAATGGCTTGTAAATCATAAAAGCTTGATGCCTTATATCTTTTTGCCGTCATGTCGTGGTAACGATACTCTCCACCCACAACCAGCTTGTTGGCCATGCCTGCAATGTCATGGTTAAAGGTCATGTTCATTTCCGGATGGGCCTGCCATCCTTCCTGCTCAAAATAGAGACCCTTATATAATTGATAGTTTGTGGACTGAAATTCCATTTTGCCCATGAATTCGTGCTGTCCCAGTCTTTGTCTATAAACAAGTGCGCCCAGCCGTCCTTCTGTTTCGTTATAATAATCAGCGCCGGTATTGGGGTTTTGGGAAGAATCTTTTTCAAATTGTTCTCTGGTCAGGGCCTGGGTATAAATACCGCTTGAATCTTTGTATGAGCCATGGAATGTAATATCTCCGCCGTCGTTTAACCCATATCTCACCATGCTATAAATATTATCGCTGTTTAAATAGCCTTCATCCTGATATGAATCTTCGCGTGCTACAGATGCATCAAGGTAGTATTCCCATTTGTCAGAAGAACCGTTGATTACACCATAGGCATTGCCGCCTCCCATGCTGCCAAAGGCAATACCGGCTTTGGCCTCCAGGGATTTTTTTGCCGTTCGGGTAATTATATTAATGACCCCACCTATGGCCTGATCTCCATAGATGGCCGACGGAGTTTTAGTGATCTCAATGCGTTCGATGTCATGCACAGCCAGACGACCTGACCTTATATATCCGATTCCCGGGTTAAACTCTATTCCGTTGATCATCACCTTCATTGACCAGTTGGAGACTTCTCCCCCCCTGCTGCTCATGGAAACATCACCACTTGCAGCCCCCCTGTCGGTACCTGTAAAATATAATCCCGGTATATTTAAATCCCTTAACAGGGAAATCGCATTGTAATGACCGGGATATTTTTCTATCTCTTTACGGGGGATTACGGTGATATTGGTGGGTATCTTATTTAACTTTGTGGTCATCTTTGTTGCGGTAACTATTGTGTCGCCAATGTTTGTACATTTTTTTTCATCCTGTTCATCTAATCCCCATGCAAGCGGACAGAAGATAATCCAGGCGATTGTAATGATATAGGTAAAGTGAAATATTGATATGTGATGAGTGTGTGATGTTTTTTTTCCAGTTAAATTAATCGGAAAAATTATGCGGCCTTTCATTTTTGTCCTCCATTGACAATCCATTAATAATCTCGGGTGGTTTTCCTTAAAAAGGTGTCATAACTTATCAGATGATGCTAACCCATATTTTACCGTGTTAATATCATTTGCCGAATAACTTTGGTCATTTGCAGAACAGTTTGAAAAAAAAATAAAATAAAGAAAAAACAGCATCAGGGTAAAAAAAGTTACCAATAGAAAAGGAGTGGTGGAGGCCGGGAATATGGGACTGATTTTGCTCTGTGCGGTTGAACTGCAAATTGTGATTAGATTTTCTTTTTTGGAAGTAAAATCACAAAGATGCTGGATTGAGAACTTTGGCATTTCGGTATGTTGACGGCCGTACCCCGAATCGTTTTGCAAAGGCCATGGCAAAATGACTGGAACTGCAGAATCCCGAGGTAAAAGCCACCTGGGTGATGTTCATGCTGTTTTCCGTTAGAAGGCTCCGGGCGTATTCCAGACGTTCCTGTCTTAAGTATTCAAATACCGTGCAGTTAAAAACTTTTTTAAATCCCCTTGTTAACCGGGAATGACTCATGCCCACCTGCCGGGCCAGATCAGGAAGGGAGGGCGGGAACTGGAGCTGGTCGACCAACAGATCCCGGGCCCTGAAAATTCGTTTTTTTTCATCGCCGTTAACGGGGCAGGATATATGTTTGGAGCCTTTACATTCAAAAAACTGTTCCAGTTGACAGGCAACAAGCTCCATGGCCTTGCTTTCCAGGAAAATGTTTTTGATGATACCCCGGTGGGGGCAGTTAAACATCTGGGAAAGTATCATTGTCATGCCGGGACTCATTTTTTGTGCTGAAAACAAATAGCCTTTTTCCAGAGATGTTCTAAGGATTTTCCCGGCCTTTGACTCTTCCTCCGGGTCTATGAGGGAGGTAAGAATATCTGGAGAAATACGGACGGCAAGGCCGTTCAATTCTTTACCGCCTGCTGTATTCCGGCTCAGGGCGGGATCTTCAAAATAATGGACATAGGCATCTCCAGCTCCCATGATTATGGGTGACCCATGACAGGCATTTTTCGTGCTGGTCAGTCCGGACAGCCCAAACACAAAGGTGACCAAAGGGGATGCCCAGGCGATATTTGCATGGTAATCCCGATCAAACCGACATTGGCTAAGGCAAATGTTCATACCTGGACGGCATGCCAGGGAACGAAATCGACCCCGGCCCAGATCGCTGGGAAGGATGCGCACAATTTCCCGGGCCTGGCTGGATTGCTCTTGTGTGTCTTGTTTATTAAAATGGATAAAACGACCCTTGGGATTTTTGATTACTATTTTTGCAGTCATCACAGCCTCATTCAGTGCGAATTAAATTTTAAAAAATTCTGCACTCTTTATTTCCGTTTTACACTTTAAAGAGCAATTTGCCCATTTGGGGTCAAGTTCTTCAAAAAAGCGTGAATTTTTGTCGGAGCCGTATGATGGATGCCAAAAACTACTTTTTTTCAAAAAAAAACCCGCGCACAAATGGACGCGGGGATTCCGTTTTTATCCCTGGTAAGGTCGCTTTTGGGTTTAAGTAAATGTTTTTATGCCCCGAACAATTTTTACTTAAAAAAGAATTAAAGGCAGGTCTTCTGACTTCTCTCATCTTTTTTAAGGCCTTCCCGTTCATATCTGATTGAACAGTGGCACAAATATTAAAAAAGATTTATTTCCCCTTGCAGGTGATAAATGAGAGTTACAGCGGCGGGTCCGCTCCTGATTCACACAGGATTCCCTATTAAGTCCTTTTGGACGCCAATAATTGCAATAAAAAAAATCTAAATATGCATCGTAAATATTCGGGTTGGTAATGTAAATGTCTGGCCAGTGCTCCATATTCGTTTATTTGGGACTGCGTAGCATACGATTGCTATGTGAACAGGCCAAAATGAGCGACTCTGGGATGCTGCCCGAATATTTACTATGCATCTACATTGATTTGATTATCCATGTCAAGGTTTTTTAACTGCATCACCACCGCTTTTCATGATCTGCCGGAAGAGGGGCAGCAGGCAGAAATCAACTCTTTTTTGTTCCGCAGATGTTCAAAGCTGTTCCGGCGATTGTATTATTTTTTTTTGATCATGAATAGACTGAACGTTGATCGTAAGGCTTTAAAAATAATCATTAGATAAGGAGGTTGTCGTTGGTGATATCTTTTAAAACGTTCTTATTAACCTTTTTTTTGCCATGGTTGTTCATGATCATTTTGTCCATGGCTTGGGTCAATGTGGGATTGTGTGGGGAAGATACCCCGGTTGAACTGGAGAGTACCATTGTTACGGCCGGAAAAATCAAAGCAGCTGCCGATGATTTCCCCGGCAGCATCAGCATCGCAGATGGCAAGTTTATGGAAGAACACCAGGCTGGTACAACCGAGGAGATGACTCGGTTTATTCCCAATATTTTTTACAAAACTTCAACTTCCGGAGATGCTTTTGTCAGCCGCGGTATTTCCACTCTGGACACATCCATTTATACCCCCATGGGGCTCTATATAAATGACGTTGCATATCCGTTGAGTTATATGCAGGCCCAGTCTCTTTTTGACATCCAGCGGGTGGAAGTCCTCAGGGGGCCCCAGTCCACCCTGTATGGAAAGAACAGTTCTTCGGGGGTCATAAACATTGTTTGGGCTCCCCCCGGCAATGAAATGCGAGCCGGTGCCTTTGTGGAGGGGGGCAGTTACCAAACCTGGAGCGGCGGCGCCATGATCAGTGGTCCCATAAAAAAGGATACGCTTTTTTACGAGGCTTCTTTTATGGGGCATGTGACGGACGGATATATGGAAAACCAAATCAACCGTTCTGATGATTTCTGCGATGATCAAGCTTTTTCAGGCAGGGGAACGCTCAGATGGACACCTTCTGCGGACTTGGATTTTTCCCTTACGTTGGTGGGAACCGATCGGGATATGGGCATCGGCGATCTTCGCTATCTTAACGGCCCCTCTGCCACGGATCGGTTCCGGGGGTACAGCAACCATTCAGACCGGGCCGAACAAAACAGCCTGGGACAGTCCCTTCGTGGGAAATATCGATTCGGTACCCTGGATTTGCTCTCCATCACCTCCCATCAAAGTTTTACCCGCAACGCTGTCATGGATGCGGATCGGATGCTTCTGGATCTGGGTGTTGCTGAAATTGATCTGGACCAGGACAGCTGGAGCCAGGAGTTTCGCATTTCTTCTTCTGAAGGTTTTTTCTCCTCCTGGCTGCTGGGACTGTATGCCGGTCGAGATTGTGTTGACAATGATTGGGCTTTGAACCATGTCAATGCCATGGTGGCCAATCAGCGGCTGTCTGATTCTGATACCGACAGTTTTGCTCTTTTTGGTCAGTCTACCTTGGCGTTAACCCATAGACTGGATGCAACGGTGGGATTGAGGATGGATCATGTTGCAGCTTCCGGCAGCCAGACCTATATCCCCCATGCTGGCGCCGTGACCTATTCAAAAGATATTTCAGAAACCGAACTATTGCCCATGGCATCCCTTTCCTACGCTTTTACGGACTCTATCAATGGATATTTCACTTTTTCCACGGGCTGGATGGCCGGGGGGTATGACTATTACTTTGCCACGTCTGAAGATAATTTTGCCTATGATCCCGAATACACTATGAATTACGAGGCGGGAATTAAAACCGCCTTTTTCAACAATCGTCTGAGAACCTCCCTGGCTGTGTTTTATACCCGGATTGATGACAAACAGGTGAAAGAAGAGGTTCCGGGCAGCGGGTTCACAGCCTGGAAAATAACCAATGCGGCCAAGGCCCACACCACAGGTATTGAGTTTGAAGTGAATGCTCTGCCAGTGCATAATCTGGAAATTTTTGGCGGTATCGGCTATGCCCGGGCTGAAATTGACGACTGGACCGGCACCTCTGGGGGAGAGTTTGTAAATTACAGTGGCAATCTCCTGCCTTGGGCTCCGGATCTTACGGCCAATGTCGGGGTGGGATATTATCTGGACAACGGCTGGTATGGGATTGCTGATCTGTTTTGGGCTGGCCGGCAATTCTTTGATGCGGCCAATACCCTGGAGGACAATGGCTATGCCTTGGTGAATCTCAAGCTTGGGTACGTATTTGATCATTATGATATTTCAGTGTGGGGAAAGAATATTTTTGACGAGTACTATGCCCAGAAAAAACTCAAGGACAGTATGGGAAATACAATGGTGGAGGATGGAGACCCCATGACCCTTGGCGTAACACTTAGATGGAGATTTTAAACATGAATAACGAACATTATCCTTCCATTAATCCATTGTATGATATCTTGCTGGGCCCCATTAAGATGGCCGTTTTGGAGGCAGCTTTTGAGCTCAAGATCGCCGATATCCTGGAACAGGCAACAGAACTTGCCGATATTGCCAGGGTACTTGATCTTAAGACTGACCCTGCAGGGCTTGGATTTTTTCTGGACAGCATGGTTTCCATGGGATTTGTTGAAAAATCTGGAACACAGTATAAAAACACCGATTTTGGAAAACATTTTCTATGCACCCCAAGTCCGGTTTACATGGGTGGCTTTGTTAAAAATATCACGGCCATGCAATATAGAAACCTGGGCAGCATTGCCCATATTGTCAGAAACGGTCCCCCCGGGGTAGCTCCCGGCCAGGAGCTTAGCAGCGAGGTAAAATGGGAAAATGCCGTGGCACATCTTGCCGGTTACCAGCGGGCAGGAGCTGCCCGCCTTGCGGCTGATCTGGTGGAATCCCTGCCCGAGTATGCCACAGCCACCCGGCTGCTGGACCTGGGCGGCGGACCCGGGATCATGGGTATGGAGATGGTCCGGCGGCATTCTGGATTGTCCGGGGTGCTGATGGATCTTCCCGGGATCATCCGTCTGGCCGGAAAAGAGGTTAAGAAAGAGGGCCTGGAGTCCCGGATTTCCTTTATTGCAGGGGATTACAATGAGGTGGACCTGGGGGAAGGATACGATATTATCTGGGCCAGCCACAACCTCTATTATGTTAAGGAACCGGTTGCTTTTTTTCGCAGGGTCAAGGCGGCCATGACCCCCTCCGGTGTTTTTATCTGTATCCATGAGGGGCTGACTGAAGAGCGTACCCAACCCATGTCTGTTGTTTTACCCCGGCTTTCCCTTGCACTGGAAGGGCAGGATGTTTCTTTTGAAAAGGGCCAAATTGCGACATTTCTTGGAGAGGCAGGATTTGAGCGGGTGGAGACCGGGTCTTTCAGCCTGGGTATGGGTGAAGGTGAGCTGGTGATTGCCAGGAAAAAATAAGAGTCCGAAATGGGAACGTCCATGCGGGGGGGCAGGCAAGTTACCGATAAAATGAATAATTGGGGGGGGTGTCTCGTAAGGGGCTGGCATGATCTGGGCAAGTTTTTTTGAAGCTTATTTTCAGTCGTGGGAAGATTCTCCTTCCAATGATGAACTTTTATTGAATAAACACCACGCGGTTTTTACCGTTTTTTTTGCCTTCATATAAGCCGTCATCAGCCTTTTTAATGGTATTCTCAACGCTTTGCAAAGAGTTATAAATACTTAAGCCGAATGTCATGGAGATGTTCACCGGTTGGTTGTTGAAATATAATGTTGTAGTAAAAATGTTTTTTCTTAATCGTTCCGCCAACAGCATTGCGCCATTAAATTCTGTTTCAGGCAATACTATCAAAAACTCTTCCCCTCCCCAGCGACAAATTAGATCCTGTTTCCGTAAGGAGGACTTCATTACTTTGGATATCGTTTGTAAAACAGCGTCTCCAAAGTCATGGCCGTATGTGTCATTGAAATATTTAAAGTTGTCAATATCACCAAGAAGGATGGAAAAGGGTTTCCGGCTTCTTTGGTAACGTATTTTTTCATAGTTTAATTTTTCATTCATGCTTCGACGATTCATCAATTTTGTAAGCGGATCGGTCATGGCAAGCTCTTCAAGCTCTTTTGTCCGTTCTGCCACCTGTTGTTCCAGAATCTGTTTTTGGTTCTCAAGGGATCTGTATAGTCTGGCATTTTCCAGGGATATGATTATCTGGGATGTAAGTATTTTTAAAACTTCCACCCGGTCGGGGGAAAAGGCCCCCGGGGTCAGATTGTTTTCTAAATACAAAATTCCTTGAAGTTGTTTCCGGCCTATTAAAGGGAGGCAAAGAACAGACTTGATGTGATGGGTGTTAAAATACTCGTCATTTTGAAAAAAAACAGATTGATCCCTGTTAAAAAGAACAACTTGTTCATGGGTTCTGGCCACATAATGAATTAATCCTTCAGGTAACTTCCCGCTGCCCTGAACCGGGTGTTCCATATCCATGGCCACAGCTTCACCGGCAAAAGAGACATTGGCTAAAATAATGAGCTCATTATTCTCTTTGGGGACAATAAAATACCCCTTTTGGGCCCCGGCATTTTCTATGACAATTTTCATCATGTTTTTTATGAGTGTCTCAAGGACAATCTCTTTTGATATGGCCCTGGTTGATTTTAATAGGGTCTCAATGTCAAGGTAGCCAAATTTAGCGGGATCATCGCAGGTGGCGGAGGACGGGTTCTCTTTTGGCATTTCAGAAGAATGCCCCTTCTGGGTTTTACTGAAATTCTCTTTGCCCACGGGTCCCATTTTCTTTATGGCTTTTTGTCTCTCAAATATATTGGGGTGTTTTTGAGCCATGTCTGCCATTTTTCTTTCAGCCCCCCATATATAATAGAGGTGATAGGCATCGTAGAGGTATCCGGCAGCGGCCTTTTCATCATTGAATTCCAGATACAATCGTCCTGCCAGTTCATTGATGACGGCCTCATCCCGGAGCCAGAAATGGTCATGGGCCTTTTGGATGGCTTTGTTGTATAGTTTTAACGCTTTGATATGTTCCCCCGACAATTTTGCCAGTTCCGCCTCCATCATCAATTGCAGGTGCACAAAATTATCAGGCGTAAAATTTGCCCAGGTTTTCATTTTGCCATGACACTCCTGCATCTGCTTCCATGCGGTTTTTTTATCCTGTGGATTTAAAGCGGTATAACGCCCCCCATGGGATAAAAATGTCACTACGCAGAATCGGACCTCATAGGGTAATGCCATTACAGATCCCATGGTGGGTTTTGCTTTTGTGACATGTTCAACGGCCCGGTCATAATCTCCATAAAAAGCAAACATTTCAGCTTTCCAAATGTGATAGGCTGTTATACCGGTGATAAAATGGCTTTTTTGCATTTCCCGCAGGCATTGGGATTCATCAAAGGTTTTTGTGTTAAAAGAGTATTTATCAATGGTTTTGCCTTGAAAGTTTAGATAAAGATGCATCACAAGATTTGTTTCGTTGAGCGCGTCTTGATACCCTGTTTCTTTAATTATGGCCCGATCTTTCTTTTTTTCTGTGATTAATTCCTTCAGCGTAAGCCTTGGGTCCCAGGTGTGGCGATGATGGGCAAGGTAGGCGATATAGAGAAGATTGCCGGACTGGTATCCTATTTTTATGCCTTCCTTTTGTATCTTTTCCATTTTTGACCAATGGTTGGCCCAGTGGAAAATAAGATCCACATAAAGATGGTATATCCTGCAATCCACCCTTGGGTCCTGATATCGATCTGACAATGCCATGCTCAACTTCCCGAATTGATACCCTTCCCTGGGGTTATCCAAAGCGGAACACAACAATATCCCGTAGGTGACAAAGGCAAAGGCAGTCACTGAACTGTTTCCATGGCGCAGGGACAGATTGACCACCGTCAATGTCAAAATCATAAAAAGATTTTTGTTTCCAATTAAATACGCCGAAGGCATGATTTCCATGATAAGGTCAAAAATTGCCAGAATGTTTGGATCTTTGATCTCCGGGGCATCTTCCAGTTCGCTGATTTTCCGTGAGCCTTGATTGCTTTTGATCTGCATGAGTTCTTCCAGGATCACCGATTCTTTGGGGTTTTGGGATATGTTAACCCCCAGATGCCGGAGACCGTCCAGGCCCAGCTCAATGGATTCTTCCATTTTTCCCAGGGTGGAGTACTGGGTCACCAGAATCTTTATGGCTTTTGCCTTTTCAAGATCTGATCTAACATGCTTCAAGGTGAGCAGGATCTGTTGTTTTCCCTTTTCATGGTTGCCTGAAAAATAGGCACACTCCGAGTACTCCATTGAAAGGGGTAAAATCAGATCATATGCCTTGTTCCATGGATCTTTTGGTAGAAGTTCCAGACCGGTTTGAAGATAGTTGAGCGCTTCTATATAGGCTGCTGCTTTTCGTGCTGAAATTCCTGCCTTGAGATTCAATTTACTCAATTCATATCTTTCATTCCCGTCAACCATCAAATCCACACCTTCATTTAAATGATAAAGAAGATCACTGAGATAATCCATGCCCTTGGAGAGGTCCAGTTTTTTCCAGAGCAATCGTCCATGGGTGAGATGGGTATTTTTTCGGGTGGTTTCATCGCTTAATTCATAGGCTGCCTGTTGTATTCTGTCGTGGAGAAAGCAAAAGGCCGGATTAACTCTGGAGGATTCCTTGGGCGGTGCTTCAAAGGCCAGCCGGTACTGATGATCCATGGGCATTATAATTTCTTCTTCCACGGCTTTTTTAAGCAGTTGTTTGACCCTGTCCGGTGATATTTTCGTAAGCCCCATAATCGTATTCAAGTTAAAATGATTTTTTATACATGAGGCAATGTTAAGAATCTTGCGAGAATCTTCAGGGAATTTTTTTAATCTGTCCAGCAGATATTCCACCACATTTTCACTTACACTTTCTCTTTGGATTTTGTCACAGTTAAATTCCCATTGCTTTTTGGTAGGATCAAGCCAAATCAGGTTATTTGCATGGAGAGATGTTAACAATTTTTTCAAAAAAAAGGGATTTCCATTGGTTTTGCTCTTGAGGATGGAAGATAATGCCTTTACCTCTTGGGGGTTACGCAGGAGGGTATCGCAGAGCATCCGGTCAATGCTTTTTTCCGTGAGAGGCGTTAAGTGAATGAATGTTGCGGCTTTATTTTTGTTGATCTCTTCAATGGTAAGCAGTAAAGGGTGGCCCTTTTGCACTTCATTGTCACGAAAAGCCCCGATAAAATAGAAGTATGGTATTTTTTTATAGCTTACCATAATTTCAATCATGCGAAGCGTTGCGCGATCTGCCCATTGCATGTCATCCAGGAACATGACAAGGGGATGTTCCTTTCTGGCAAATACCAGAACGAAATTTTGAAAAGTGATCATAAAACGGTTTTGAGCTTCTTGTCCTGTCAGTTCCCGGACCTGGGGCTGACTGCCGATGATCTGTTCCAATTCGGGGATGATATTTGTAATCAGACGTCCATTGATACCAACGGCATTTAATATGGCCTGCTTCCAATTTTCAAGCCGTTCATTGCTTTCACTGAGCAGGTGTTTCATAAGGTCTGTCAATGCCTGTATAATGGCAAAATAGAGACCATCTTGTTGAAACTGTTGAAATTTGCCGGATATGAAATATCCCCTTTGGGTGGAAACATGCCTTTGGATCTCATTTATCAGGACGGTTTTTCCTATGCCGGAGTAACCTGATACAAGACATAATTCTTCATTCCCGTTTGTACAGGATTTAAACCCTTGCTCTAATTTTATTATTTCCTCTTCCCGTCCGTAGAGTTTTTGGGGAATTTTGAAATGCCTTGAACTATCATTTAAGCCGATGGAAAAATTTTTTATGCTGTTATTTTGCAGCAATTGATTTAAACACGTTTCCAAATCAGATTGGATGGCGCTGATACTCTGGTAACGATTTTCTTTGTCCTTTTCGGTGAGTTTTTTGATTATTTCCCATAATACCATGGGCGTTTCTTTAAATTTATGCTCCGGTGTTTCTATCTCTTTTGCAATATGGCAATGGACCATCTCCACGGCGTCCCGGCCTTTAAAAGGCAATTCACCCGTTAACATTTCATAGAAGGTTATTCCCAGGGAATAAAAATCTGAACGATAATCAATATTGCTGTTCATCCTGCCTGTTTGTTCCGGTGAAATATAGGCCGGATTTCCTTCTAAGTCATTGGGAATAGAAGATATTGCCTGTTCACTGGAAATGACGGAGGCAATGGCGAAATCAATGATTTTAAGGTCTTTGTTTTTGGGATTGATCAGAATATTTGAGGGGTTTATATTTTTGTGAACAATACGATTTTGATGGATATAAGCGATGATTTTAACCAGCTGAATGGCTTTTTCCAAATAGGTTTTGATGGAAAATTTTGTGCTTATGAGTAGCTCTTTAAGGGAAACAGCTCCAAAATCCTCCATTATGATGGCCGAACCGTTTTTGAAAAATTCTTTTGTGTAGACTTTTACAATGCCTTTGTGATTTAACCGTGACATGATGCTGAATTCAAAATCAATTTTTGATAGCGATTCCGGAGTGCTGTATCTGTCATTGAGGCATTTTATGACTACAGGTAGAGCGTCTTTATCCCTTTTTCCCCGGTATATAGATGAAGTACCTTTATGAATATTTCCATCTATGGTGTATCCTTGTAGCTCTATCATTTTCCATCTCCAAAAATTGCTAAAAATATAGAAATTGGTCAGTTGGAAATTTTAATCATCTGTCTGGCCCAAAAAAGAGGTGTCGTCTTATAGCCCGTGTCTTGGGTCGTTCCACTTTGGCGGAATTATTTAAATTATTGTAATGTCTTGATTTTTCTTTTTGATATGATGGCTTTGTGAATTCTGGCCTCTTCCATGCAATCAGGTGTATGTAAAAATCCCCCTTTTTTGAAATCCCGGCCCCAGATTTCATGCCGGATCCGGTGTTTAAGTCTGTACATACGATTTACAGCATCATGGCCCTCAAGGAGATACATATCAAGTTTAAATAGCGGGGGTAATCTCATTAATGTGGTAATTCGGGGTATCCAGCCGTGATACAGCCTAAAGATATCACCAAAGGTGAGGCGAACCTTCCATCTTTCGGTGATGGTAAATCCATTTTCTTTAATTCTTTTTTCAATGATATTTTTTTTCCCAAAAATATACGACTCTGATTTCAAAAGACAAAATGTTTGTTGCATTTGTTTTAACTTTCTTGCATCTGTGGCACAAGTCACACTGGATGAGCTTAAAAAATATGTTGAAAGCCAAGGTGATGACCATCATAATGACGGATCAAAAAGTTCCTCAAAATAGTGGTTTTATATCATCAGTCCCCATATTTTGACACTTAAAATTCAATTTTTCATGTGCAGGTATTTGTATCGCTGGAATCCGGCAGACCAGATTCAGTAAATATTCGGTCAGCACCCCATCTTCACCTCTTTTGGTCTGCTCACATAACATTAGTATGCTACGCAGCCCCAAACAGGCGAACATGGGGCACTGTCCAAATATTTACATAATTAAACGGAATATTTACCAGATTCATGCATATCTTCAAGACAAAATAACAATTTTTGTTTGGGAATGTGACTGGTTTGAAAGTCATGATCACAATGCAGGGGGCAGTATGATTTTGATGGGGATGGATACGCTTCAGGGCTTAATATCATAGGACCCCTCCTGAATCTGTGACTCAGGGGGGGAGCATTTGGGGTGGTCAGTGATTTTTCTGATATTTAGTTAAAAATGTAAATATCAGGATAATCCATGAGTTTCAGGGTGGCAGCAATAACACCGGCCACCGCAGGTTCATCATGGATAATAATCAGGCTGTTGCTTTTGTTCAGTTCTTCCATCATGGGCTTGGAAAACATGTTGGCATAATCAACATGATTGGCACCCTTGATATGGCCTTTGTCGTATTTTGATTTATCACGGAAATCAACAAAGGTGTAATTTTTCAATGCTTTTGCATCTTTCTCGTTGATAAGTAATGCGGCAAAATCAATCTTGTTTACATCAATCAAATCATTCAGGAGTTCCAGCTGCCCCACTACGGGGAAGCCTGCCTTTTTCCACCCTTTGATACCGTCTTTCATCCAATATACATTCTGATAGCCATTAGTAACCGCCAACCTGGCGGCGTGATAGGATTTCCATCACGTGCCCGACGCACAATAGGTGAGAATGGGGGTGTTTTTATCCTTGGGAAGCTGGGCTATGTCAAAGTCCACCTTATCCAATGGCAGATCTGTACGTTTATGATCCTTGGGTACCAGGCAGGTGATGTGTATGGTTCCTGCCGGATGACCTTTCATGAAATCCGTGGTGTGACTGTGACATGCCACAAAGACCACTCCGTCGGCATGAAGTTTTTTTGCTTCTTCCAGCGTCACAGCCTTGAAGCCGTCTCCACCTTTGGCAGGGGCTGGAACCTTGGCAGCCATCGCCAAGGTTGAAAGCCCGGTGATAAAAAGCAATGCTACAATAAAACTTGTGATTCTCTGCATTACAACACTCCTTTGTGTTTAAATATGTCTATTTTTTTACAAATTTTACTCCTTTGCATTTGGCCTTTGTATACTGCTATTTGATTCACCCCCTTTTCTTATCTGTTGGCGATTTTATTACCACCCCTTTGTGATAGTCATCGACATTTTTAAGGGAAACCGGTATTTTTTTGGACTCTGCTTTAAAGAAAATATTCCGTGCTTACTGATAAAGTTGTCCTGCATGATTTAACCACCCGTCTTCATGACGGCCACTGGGGTCATGGTGGGTCCAGTGAACCACTCCGCCTTTTGAATTCCATTCATATTCGCCATAAAAGTTAATGTGATCACCGACCTCAAGAGCATTAATTCTTGGTGCAAGATCTATGTTGTGGGCAATTAACAGGGTCTGGCCTGAATTTATCCGAATAATGAATCGTTGGTGTTGGCTTCCCTGGGTGTCATCCGGCAGAATTTTAATAACTTTGCCTGACCCGCCGACCTGGATGTTGCTGATTCTGTCTTGAAAAGCCTTTTTCAGGGCTTTGTCACTTGTGGAATCTTCCGATTTAAGGGATAAAGATAGATTGGATTGAAAAAGAAGTATCGGGTTGTGAAATAAACCCGTAGGCTGCCAGGGATATGATTAATATGAATAGTATTTTTTTCATCATTTACTCCGAGATAGTTCTATTTGAACAGTATTTTTGAGGATTCGAGTAATGCTTCCAGCCCCATAATTGTCATAAGAGAGAGAAAAAAAAGGCCTGAAAGCATGCCAAGTATCTCAATAACCTGCTCTGTCGGCAATACCCATTGTTTTGCGTTAAGTGACTCTGAAACCGGGATGACTTTTGAAGATGCCGAAATCTGCCCTTTGCTTAGCCATTTATCATAATTGACAATTCTTTTTTCAAGAAAAGGATCAGCAATATATTTTTTTATCTTCATCTTACCACTCCTCTTTGATCTTTTTGCAGCCCAATGCCGAGTTGAGGCGCGAGTTTTATAAGTTGGCTATCCAACTCATTTTTGCAAACCCATATTAAATTCTTAAAGTGCTGTTTTTGGTGGTAAAAACGTTGACCTAAGATGGTTTTTGGGATGTTTTTTTCGTGATTTACTCAATAGATTCAGGCTATTGGCTTGGCCCGACCCCATTTGATTTTTCATTTGATTTTTGATTTGAATTTGATTTGTATTATTTGCTTAATTATTAACACAACTTTTATGTTAGATAGGATACCCTATGCGCTTTTAATTTGAATAGAAAACCGATTTCCTAAAAGTATCTTTTATTCCTAAAGCATCATGCAGAGCTCTATGAATTTCAAAGGCTTTGGTAAAATCTGATACTGAGTCATTTCTATAAAAAAAGCGCCATTGTCCCTTTCTATTGCCGCCTGAAAAGTGATTTCCAACTACACCAACTCGGTAAATTTCATCAAGTATTACGGAAGGGGCACTTAAGTTTCTAATTCTTGCTTCGTCGTAAAATTCTTGAGATGTGAAATTTAGCCCTAATTGTTGAATAATAATCTGAAGTTTATTCATCGCACTATCATCAAATAGCGTTGAGATTTCTTCAGAGATCTCACTATAAGCACTATTTGAGTAAGCCCGAATTGCGCTGTCATAGGCACTTCGAGTGAAACTCTTTTCCTGCTCGCATTTATTTTTCATAAGACTTAGTAAACGAACAAAATCCCTTGGTCTTGCCCAAGTTAATTCAAAAAAGAATTTCCAAGTATCACGCCCATCAATCTTGAATGGAAACCATCGATTCCAGAGCTGGCTATCTGACATCAAGTCGGAATTTTCTTTGCCAACCATTGAATATCGGATCTTCTTGAACATCAATCTCCAAAGGGGATGATCCACTGTTATTCTTGGATTTGTCCACCAACTAAGTTTTACACCAAAATTATCCATTAACTTATTTATTTCATCTCCCCTTAGATCATGAATAACCTCATCTCTCAATGCAATTAGAACATGCAAATTGGATGTGATACCGTTGATGTATTTAGTGGCGAGAATTAGATTTTTGATCATCGTTCTGTCGATACCATATGTACTTCTCGCTTTTGTCAATTCGACTTCATCTATAAAAACAACAACTTTTTTATTTAATTTTTGAGATATTTGATTTGATAGATACCTTATATTTCTGGCCGCTTGTACTATACTTTCGCTTTCTTCTTCTGAATATATATTTTGCATTCTCAAACCGACACTAACAGCGCCATTGGGATCTACTGTTACTACCAACATATCCAAAACTGATGCGATAGCACGAAAAAAACTTTGTTTGGTATTGTAAATAAGTTGCGAGAATCCATTGTCGATGAACTTGCTCGCGATCAAACTTAATAGGTACCATTTCCAGAAAGTTAAAGTTGTGGTGTCTTTATCATTTTCTTCCTCAAAGACATCGCTAAAAACTTTAAATCTACGCCTAAATTCATCTATGATTTCAGCGTCTTCTCTTACTTTGTTATAGCTTAAAGAAATAAAAGGGATTTGTCTCTCAATACAAGAGTTTTCCAATAATTTTAATAAAGAAGTTTTTCCAGTTCCCTTGTATCCATGTACATAGCGTTTTTTACCAGTAACTAAACTATCAATATTTTTTTGGGAAACTCCCATGAAATACAAATTCTCTATATTTTCTTTCGTTTTAAATTCTTCTGAACCATCAATGTCACCTAAAAACAGATCCCCAACGAGCATTTGTGATCTCCTAATTTTTATTTTGATAAGTGTTAAGTTCGCAAAAACGTCATTGACGTTGCAACACAAGATTGGACCAAGAGTCATCTGAAACTCTTAATTCAGGTCCTTTTCACAAGCATTTATTCAGTTTTTTTGTATAATTCCCAAAAAGTTCAATGCTCATCAAAAAAATGACTCATTCCCTGCTGGTTGTTATGAATCTCTATCATTAAAAAATAAAAAATTATTCAGTACATTTTTAAACAATTCTAAACATTAAAAGGCAGTGGACTGTTTTTTTCAGTTGCCAAATCACACATAACAATAAATGTTTTTTTTGACAACTATTATTACTTTTTGATATGTAACTATTTTTGAAATTATTAAAAATAAGGTATTTTATTGAGAACATGCTTATTTGATTTTTATTGTTTTAAAAATTTTACAAAATCATAAGTTTGTTTTGGTTAAAAGTTCCATAAATCAACCAAACTGCTGATTAAAATAAAATTCCCTGACGATAAAAAAGGCCCCTGAAAAATGAAAAACAAACCCAAAAAGAAACACATCTGCATAGTAGGCGCCGGCATCAGCGGCATAACCGCAGCCCACACCCTTAAAGAAAAGGGACATCGCGTCACGGTGTTTGAACGGGGACGATCCATAACCTTTGCAAAAGGCCGGCCCCTGTCGTCTCCCCGGTTTGACCGGGGCATCGGCGGTAAATGCCACTCCCCGAAAATTAACGGTAAAGCCTATGAAATGGGTGCCTGCTCCTGTGCACCGGGGTTTTCCACCGTCCTTGAAATGGCCCGGAAATACAAGGCCCCCCTTCGCAAACGCATGCCCTTTCGGGTGGTGGCCCCGGGGGGCAGGGAGCAGACCTTTCGCTCTGTGTACTGGCCGTTTCGGGCAACCCTTACCATTCTCAGAGAAATGGCCGTATATCTTTGCCATGTGCTCTCCTTTGCTAGGCGTTGCGATGATAAAACCGGATATCGCAACATCCCTGCAAAATGGCGGGTCTCCTTTGCAGATTTTTGTCGCACCCATAACCTTGTGTATATCCCCCGGTGGCTGGAGCTGCCGGTGGTCTCCTTTGGCTACGGCACCCTTGACGAAATTGAGACCTGGTTTGTGTTCAACTACATCACAGCGGTGAATTTCCTTGGCATTGCATTTTTTTTGATTCTGGCAGGACGGCCCCCGGTGCGTCGTCTGGATATGGGATATGAAGATCTGGTGACACGCATGGCAGCAAACCTGGATGTTCGCACCCGCCACGAGGTGGTGGCCATTGACCGCAGCAACGGGGTCCGGGTAACTGTTTGCAAAGAAGGGCACCCGGAATTTTTGCAATATGATTTTGATGCCCTGGTGCTATCCGTTCCTTTACCTCTTTTAAAAGGGGTGGTGGATTTCAGTGAAAAAGAAGCCTTTCTGACCCGGCACATTCATTTGAGTCCCTATACCATTGTGGCCTGTGAGATCAAGGATGTGGATAATGTGTGCCTGCTGGTGCGCCATCGGGTCCATTCCCCCGGTCATGTGGCTTTGATTGAAGAAACCGTGGAGGGCACCCGGGGCTTTTGTGTCTGCTATATTCCGGAGAAAAAATGGGACAGATCCCATGAAGAGATTATCATGGGACTTGAAAAGGATTTAAAAGAGATCAATGCCGCGCTTGTAAAGGTGCATGCCATTAAAAAATGGCATTACTTTCCCCGGTTCAAGGATGCCGACCTTTACCGGACACTACAAGGACTCCAAGGGGAGAATAGTACATTTTATGTGGGGGCCATTGCAAAATTTGAGCTGGCAGAGCGGGTGGCGGCCCATGCCCGGGGACTTATGGATGGGGCCTTTGATGGTGTGCGGAAAAAAGAGCGCCTGACGTTACTGAAAAATTTTGGCTATTATTACTTCAAATCCTGCTTCCCAAAAATATAGTAAATAACAAGGCCATGGACACAATATGCCCATGCACCACAGGTAACAAACCCTTTCCATTCCCTCCCCCATTGGGCTCGCATATTAAAGGCAAATCCGTTTATAATAACTCAACTTTCGGTGTTCGCATTTCGTGGTGGGGTCAGGCTTTCGTTATTGACATTATCGAGGCTTTTTTCGTTGGCAAAGGCCTTGGTCGATAACATCAATAACAAAAGCCTGACCCCGTTGGCACATGACCCCGTCGGCACACTGACCCCATCGGTACATTTAAAAATGCTGGCTTTGAAATGAAGCCCGAAAGTTGAGTAATAATGAATATGTGGGCGATTTTTTGAAATTCATATCCACGTGTTTGTGGATATCGCTTTCTACCTGCTCGTAATAACCATCATAAATTTGTATCTTTGTACAAAAAGAGCAGATGGGTAAGATGCTGCGTAATCTCCGCACCGCTTCCAATGTCTATTGCAGTTCTTCATTGATTTATTTAAAGATAAACCATCTGTTTTTTTGGAAATATTGTTCACCGGTTGATTTTTATGCAATAAATGGGTAAAGACAGATACAGGTTTGTATGGTTGTATAGAATCATCTGATTTAAAGGTGGCAGGTAAAAAGAAGAAACTGCCATCAGGAGGAATGCGTGTTTGATAACCTTTTAAAAATGGCCTTTGAAGAAGATCTGGGTACCCGGGGAGATGTCACCAGCGATGCTGTCTTTGATGATCACACCGATGTTTATTGGCTTGTGGCAAAGCAGGCAGGGATCCTCTGCGGGGTGGACTGTTTTACAAAAGCCTTTGCCCATGTTGATGAAACCTGCAAAATTGAGTGGTTCTTCTTTGATGGGGATGCTTTGACATCCGGGGATAAAGTGGCCCGGATATCCGGGTCCATCCAGAGTATTTTGCGGGCGGAGCGGGTGGCCTTGAATTTTCTTTCCCACCTGAGCGGCATTGCCACACGGACCCGGGAGTATGTTAATGCATTGTCCGGAAAAACCAGACTTCTGGATACCCGCAAAACCCTTCCCGGATGGCGAAGTCTGCAAAAATATGCCGTCACCTGCGGGGGAGGAACCAACCATCGCATGGGGCTTCACGACATGGTGATGATAAAGGACAATCATGTTGACGGGGCAGGGGGCATAGAAGCTGCCGTTAAAAAGGTTCGTGCCAAATGGGGAGATCAATTCAGGGTGGAGGTGGAAACCCGCACCCTTGATGAGGTATCCCAGGCCATATCTGCGGGGGTTGATGTGATTATGCTGGATAATATGGATATCCCCACCATGACCCGGGCTGTGGCATTGATCAATGGACGGGCCGAAACAGAAGCCTCCGGAAATATGGATTTGTCCCGCATGGGGCCGGTTTCTTGTACCGGTGTGGATTATATCTCCGTGGGGGCTTTGACCCACTCTGTAACGGTGTTTGATTTTTCAATCAAGCAATTATAACTTTAAAAAATTATGGGCTTGTCATCGCATCTGTTATTTGGGACAGCGTTTTGATATATCTGATTCCATTGTAAGATCACAGGTGTTGCGGCAGGTCTCCAAATATCCCCCTTTTAAAGATCAAAGCGGGAAGTATAGAGGATTTTAAAAATGAACGATGATGTAGTAACAATAAAAAACCGTCTGGGAAATCGCGTGGTCATTCCTGCCCACCATTATGAACTGGATGAAGTGGTGGACATGGCGGATTTTCTGGGTGATTCATATAAGTTGGCCGTGGACTGTTCCAAGACCCGGGCTGAATATATTGTTTTTGGCGGGGTGAGTTTCATGGCCGAAGGGGCTGCCCTTTTGGCAGGTTCTGACCAGAAGGTGCTGATACCCGATCCCCAGGCCGGGTGTCCCATGGCCCAGATGATTACAGGGGAGGGGGCCAAAGCAGTGTATGAAACCCTTTCTGCCCGTTGTGACCGCCAGATTATTCCCATTGTATATATGAATTCCCATGCAGATATGAAGGCCTTTTGCGGGGCCCATGACGGTACGGTGTGTACCAGCTCCAATGCTTCAAAAATCGTTAAACGCTTTTTGGACGAAGATAAGTCTGTGTTTTTTTCGCCGGATTTTAATCTGGGTATTAATACGGCCAATGATCTTGGTATTCCCGGCCATGAAGTGGTAACCGTGCGAAGGGACGGAACCCTTGAAGGTGCTGATCCTTCATCGGCAAGGATATTTTTGTGGGATGGCTTTTGCCATGTCCATAAAACCTTTACCCTGGACGATATCTCCCGTTTACGCTCAAGCCATCCCGATATCCAGATCATTGTGCATCCGGAGTGCGAAGAGGCCGTGGTAACTGCCTCGGATTATGCCGGTTCCACGGCCATGATTTATAATACCGTCAAAGACGCAGCCCCGGGGACCGTCTGGGGAATCGGCACGGAATACCGTTTTGTGGCGCGCATGGCCAACACGTTTTCCGATAAGACCATCATTCCTTTAAGGGAGTCCATCTGCCATGATATGAGCCGTATTACCCTTGAAAAACTCACCGTCTCCCTGGCATCCGTTGAGAGTTTCATCAAAGATAAAGGGCCTTTGATTCATCCGGTCACCGTCCCTGAATCGTTGAAAAAAGATGCCAAAAAAGCATTGCAGCGAATGATCGATATTGTAGAGGCCTCATGATGGAACATGTGTATGATGTGGTTGTGGTGGGTACGGGGATTGCCGGGCTTTCAGCGGCCATCATGCTAAAAGAGCATGGGCATGACGTGGTGGTGTTAAGCAAGGCGGATGAGGCCAAAGATACGGCAACCAATCTTGCCCAGGGCGGCATCATTGCCTGGCATGAAACCGATACTTCAAGGTTGCTGGAAGCGGACATTTTGCGGGCCGGATGTGGATATAACAAACGGTCTGCAACCCATCTCATTGCGGAAAAAGGCCCGGAGCTGGTGTTTGATTTTCTCATTGACAAGGTGGGCATTGAATTTTCAAAAACCGAGGCAGGTGCCTTGGACTATACGGAAGAGGCAGCCCATTCCCGGCGACGTATTCTTCATTTTTCAGATCACACCGGAGAGGAGATTCAACGGGCACTCATTGCCTATGCCCGGAAAATCAATTTGACCGTTTTAACGGGTCACATGGCCATTGATCTTATCACCAACAACCATCACTCCCGGGATACCCAGGAGCTTTACCGTCCCTGTGAGGTGATGGGGCTTTATGTGCTTAACAGTAAGGAAGACCGGGTGGAAACGTTTTTTGCCCATAAGACAGTATTGGCCACAGGGGGGGTGGGCAATGTGTATCAGCACACCACCAACCCCATGTCCGCCACAGGTGACGGATTGAGTATGGCCTATCGGGCCGGTGCAGACATCATCAATGCTGAATTCATGCAGTTTCATCCCACATCGTTGTTTCACCGGGATATTAAACGATTTCTTATTTCCGAATCCCTCCGGGGGGAGGGGGCAAGGCTTGTGGATCACCAGGGAAAGCACTTCATGGAAAAGCATTCTGATCTGGGGGATCTGGCACCCCGGGATGTGGTGGCCCGGGGAATCTACGAGGAAATGGCCCGGGCAGGCAAGGAGTTCATGCTTTTGGACATTGCCTCCCACTATCAAGGGGATACCCCCATTCCTGAACGGTTTTCTAAAATATATCACACCTGCCTCAAGGGAGGAATTGATATAACAAAGGAACCCATTCCCGTGGTGCCGGCAGCACACTATTTTTGCGGTGGAATAAAGGTGGACCAATTTGGTAACGCCACCCTTCCCAATCTTTATGCCATTGGCGAAACCAGCTGCACCGGTGTGCACGGGGCCAATCGTCTGGCATCCACCTCCCTTTTGGAAGGATTGCAGTGGGCAAGGCAGGCCGCAGACCACATTCATACAACATTCAATGAAATTGATGCAAAACGACTTGCCCAGATTCCAGACTGGCAGCAGCCCTGCCAGGTGGAGGATTTTGACCCGCTGCTTTTTCACCAGGACTGGAAGGTGATCCAGCTGACCATGTGGAACTATGCCGGAATTGTAAGGAGCAGAAGGGGCCTGGAACGGGCACGATCGGATTTAAATTACCATGCCCATCGTATCATCAAATTTTACCGATCCGCTCGTTTGAATCGCCAGATCATAGAGTTGAGAAACGGTGTGGAAACCGCTTTTATTATTGTTAAGGCGGCCATGCGCAATCAACAATCCATTGGATGTCATTATATTGCTGGATGATGGATGTGTTGCTTTAATGCTATTCATTTTTTCCAAGTTTTTTTCATGATGTTAATTGGCGTTTCTGGAGTTGCTGTTATCGAATTTCTGTACAGCATATGGTTTAAAAAGGGAGTTGACATATTGGTGCATATGCTGCCTGGGAAAAGGATGATTGATTTTTGTAATGGCTTGGCTATCTGAACTGTATAAAAGAAAATGTAGAATAAAAAGGGCAGACTTTAATGATTCAAGTCTGCCTTTTTTTGATGCCTCTGTTCACATTTTTAACAAAGCGTTTGAATTTTAATAACCGCACCCGACGATTTTATCGCCATGTTTTTTTACAAAGGTGTTTTTTTCTTTTCCTTTCCACTGGTATTGCACCCACAGGCCATCGGAGGTGGCTTTAATTAATTCATCGTAAATTACTTTGTATTTTGTAGTGCTTAAGTCTTTAATGGCATCTTTACTGGGATGCACCAGAAGTTTCCCATCTGTTTTCATCACAAAAATGTAAAGACCTTCAGGAGCTTTGGCTTTGCAGGCGGTGTCATTGTATACCCCCGCAAGCACCACCGAAGAAACCGCTTTTTCGATTTCCTTTTTATCAGCTGCGAAACTGGATGTGGCCAGGCAAAATCCAACGAACAATACAAGGGAGAACAAAAATGCTTTTTTCATCTATACATCTCCTTAAATAATGTGGTGTTTGATATGGCGCTGAACCATCAGGTCCAGTACCAGGTAAAGAACCCCGCAGTTGTCGATGGGATATTTGTGTTATTTCATACACACAGCATTAGAAATAAGGCTATTGCCAGACGACAACGCTGGAGAGCCGAAGATCGGGTTAAACTTTATTTCGCAGTAGTAGTAAGAGGAGGTAAACAGCTCTGGGCAGTAGATGAGTGACTTTTTGTGGTTAAAAAATGAATTGCATACATATTCTAAATTTAATTATATTGTGAATACCGGATTGACATTAAAATATCAAGGATTTTTTCAAGTACTTGATGGTGCATGTTCATAATTCTTATTTTCGATGAATTTTTATTCAGGCAGGTGGTGGCAATGATTTTGAGGGGTTCCAGCTAATAAGGAAGTGCCAACTTGGGAAAGCCCCCAGGTGTTTAAATTCTTTTTATGAAGAATGAAAATAGAATAATACCATTTTATATGAAATATTCCCCAAATCAAGGGGGTATTTCAAGCTTTGTTGTGGGCAGAGCCGGATCGGAATACGGTCTGCCCGTGGCAGTTTATATAAAGATCGGTAAGAAAAGCCCTGGGCCTTTAGCTCAGGGCTTTTTGTGCAATGTTTGATCTTAAACCACAAAAATATGCTTATTATCAGGAACCGTCATAGGCAGGTCCCAGGCCATCCACCCAGAAATTAACAACGTTATATTTTACATTCTCATCCGGTCGAGAAAGGTTATAAACAAACATCCCCCAGTTGTAATAATAGCTGTTCCAATAAGGATAATTTTCTTCATAGCTTTCACTATCTTCAACCAGTGATGCTTTATAACATCCGGCAGAACCGTCTTCATTAAAACAGGTTATGATATCGCCCACTCCACCTTCATACTCTGTGCCCTCGCTGTATGTGAATTTTATCAGGGAACCATCCTTTATCGATGTGCTGACCCAGCCGCCGATACCGCAAACACTAAATTCTCCTTCTGCTTCAATGCCCCAGGACTTTTCTTCTTCATGGGATACTTCATTGGAAATGGTCAGACCTACACTGGTATTTCCTGAAATCCCCTGGTTCACGTGCTGTACCGTACTGCCGCCGATGGTTGTGGCATTAAAAGAGCCGTTTGTTTCGTTGTGGATCATGATGGCATCCCGATCCGAAGGACGGGGATAGGACGTTATCTGGCCGGGAATGTTGGACATGGTTTCAATCCCGATATCCGGGGCATTGCCGTTGTTATCGTTAAAATAATTGACCTCCCATTTCCAGTAACCAGATCCCACGGGCACATCAATGGTCATATACGTTTTGACTATTTTCTGATCCGGGGATGCAATAATTTCGTATTTATAACTATGAAAAGCAGCGCCCAGAAAAATAACATAATTACCGTAGCAGTCTCCGGTAAACGATGTAACTTTTTCCTTCCGGATGGCAGTCGCATCAGTACTTTTATACTCATGTTCAAAACCAGTTTTTGCACTTGCTTTTATCAGGTCAAGAAACTCGGCTTCTGCGGAGATTCCTGCTGCGATACTGGTTTCGTAAGTTGTTCCCTCTTCCACCGTGTTTTCAGATATTTTCCCATAGGTGACATGGGTGTGATGATAGGCCTGGGGAATGCCAAATTCAACCGGCGGAGCAACCAAAACGGTGGTGATCACCGGGTCGATCATGTGGACCCAGTGTTCATCCGTATATTTTACCTTGAGACTGTCGCCGTCAAAATCGCCCAATGTCATGAATGAACCGGAACTGGAATAATCACCGGACTTTATGTAATTGGAATGGTTAATATTCGAGGATCTGGTTTGCTCAAACTCCCAGGATGGACCATCGATTTTTTTTTTTAGATCATATTGCTTCCATTGAATATCGTGGCTACTGTTTACAGCGATGATGATTTCATCCATCCCGTCTGCGTCCACATCGCCTGTACTAATTTGGGCACCACTTGAGGCAATGCTATCGTATCCAATGTCAACGATGTACATGGTTTTGTTTTGATCGGGATAAATTTCATAATTCGTGAAAGCATGGCTGAAAAAAAACCACGTATGGGAAAAAAAGTTCTGCGAAGAGTCATCTATTTGCAAAAAACTAACGGTAAGTTCTTCTGCCCCATTTCCATCAAAATCACCGGTAGCCAGTTTGACATGTGAGATGTTTTGATGGACAGGATAATTCACGTCGATGTTAAAGTCTTCATAGGTAATAAAATCCTTTGAAGTCGCATCGTATTGGTAGCTTTGCACTTGAACCATAGACTCATTATTACAGGGCATGCCAAAAGCGAATTCATCAATATGGTCATTGTTAAAGTCTCCCACTGCAAGCCCGACCTGCTGTCCTTGCGTTGAAGGATACCATTTCAGATCCCAGCCTTTCCATTTTTTGTGATAGAAATAATCTGGGCCGGTTACCACATCCCAGATCTCTACTACTTTTTTATAATTAGGGTAGTTATCCGTACTTTGAGATGAAACCAGTACGATTTCATCATAGGGATCATTGTCAATATTACCCACCGCTACCCGGGTATCATAGGTGCCGGATGCAAGCATATAAGGGCTGACACCTTGATCTTCTCTGACTTTTTTATAAACATAAAGCTCAGTTCCATCGGCATAGCCGATATCATTACTGTAAGGGTTTAAATGCCAGTTATCTACAGTGACGATGACATCATCATAACCGTCATCATTGACATCGGCAACTGCCAGATCCGCGCCATATGGAACAACATTTTGGAAGCCGTCAAACACATATTCCTTGAATTTTTCTGTTTTTCCCGTATCTGGATTATAGTGGAGGATAAAAAGATGGGTTTGAAAATCATAGCTTCCATATCTATCATTTTTATGACTCATGATCATCAACAGCTCGTCCTGGCCGTCGCCGGTCACATCTCCGGCCGCTGTTTTGTGTATAACGGCACCATTTCGGTTCATGTAAAAATGATCTGAATTAAAAAATGTACTGATTTTAGTATAATCACCACCAGCATCATCTAAAATAAAAGCTTCGCTGTCATTGTTCACATCCGGGTCCGGCAGCATGAAAGCGATTTCTTCTTTTTTAAGGAGCTTACTGGTTTTATATTTTAATGGGTGATAATCATCGGGTTTTTCATCAATTGTCAGAGCATCAATTGAATATTCCCCACTGTTGGGGGTTGCCGTGGGTATAAAATCTGAATCTTTATTTGAGCTGTCGGAACTGCCGTCGTTACAGCCGCTGCATATTCCCATCATAAAAACCATTAAAAACAAAAAAATAAATATCGGGTTAGGTTTGTTGTAAAATAGTTTCATCATTTTTCTCCCAATTGTTAATTGAAGTTATTTGCTGTGTTATATGTGAATTGCAAAATAAAAATTAATCATTATGTGGAATAGTATTACATAAAAGAATAAATAAACGTTTTTTTGGATTTTTTGTCAATAAATAGCAAAATTTTTTATTTTTTGGGGAAAATATGTCTCCGCCCAAAAAATTACCCCTCTAAAAAAAATAATCCTCTGGCTTCAACACCGATTAAGTGGTACCAGAGAGACATACAAGTATTTATTGTCAAAAAGGAGATAGATCATGCCTCTGAACAATCGAATTCTTCCTGAAGATCTGACCATGGAATATACTGCTGACCAGCTGCCCTTTGAAGACACATCCCAGCTGCCCCCGCTGGACGGGGTCATTGGGCAGAAACGTGCGGTGGAAGCCATTGCCTTTGGCCTGAATATGAAAGGCTGTGAGTACAATATCTTTGTAACCGGCGTTGAAGGAACCGGTAAAACCACCATTCTAAAGCGTATTTTAAAGGAGCATGCCGCCGGGTTTGAAACGCCTCCGGATCTTTGCATGGTTAACAATTTTGAAGATTCTTACTCTCCCATTGTAATGGCACTGCCCCCGGGAACAGCCTTGAGGTTTCGCAGGGAAATGAAGACATTCATACAGGTTCTCAAGGTAAAAATTCCGATTTTTCTGGGCAGTGATACCTTCCAGGAAAAGCAACGCATGATCCAGCAGGAGCACGCAAAGGTACAAAAGAAGTTATTTGAAACGGTGGAAACCCTTGCATCGTCTCTTTCCCTGGGTATTGCCGAGACTGAAGAGGGATATCAGATTGTTCCCCTGGAATCGGGAAAGCCCGTGGCCCGGGAGGTGTATGACACCTTATCTCCGGAGAAATTAAAGGAAATTGAGGAAAACACCGATAAGGTCACTTCGGCACTGAATGAGGCTGTGCAGGGGGTGGGCAAAAGTGGTGAGCAAATGAAAGCCGCCATGAAAAAGATGATGTCAGATGCCCTTGAAGGGCTTGTGGCAAAGCACATTGACCCGGTGCGCTCCTCATTCAGGGAGTGCCGCCAGATTCAGACCTATCTTGAAACAGTCAAGGACGATATCATTGAAAATATGGCCATGTTTTCCACCGGTAAGGATGCAGAACCTGAAAATGGCCCCCGTTTTAAAGAGATGGCCCATGCTATTTTGAAAACCTATGAGGTCAATGTGCTGGTGGATCGCAAACGGGAAAAGGGTGCTCCTGTGGTGTTTGAATCCCATCCCACCTTTAAAAATCTTTTTGGCAGCATTGAAAAAAAACCTGTCATGGGTGCCTTTGCAGCTGATTTTACCATGGTTCAGGCGGGTTCTGTTCTCCGGGCCAACGGCGGATATCTTGTCCTTCAGATTGAACCGCTTCTGACTTCGCCCTATATCTGGGAAACCCTTAAAACCACACTTCGCAACAGCTCTTTAAGGATAGAGGATGGACCGGAATCCTCTGCCCAGGGCATGCCCTCGTTAAAGCCGGAGCCCGTTCATATAGATTTAAAGGTTATCCTGGTGGGGGGCTATGCGCCGTTCAGGCTTCTTCAAAGTGCGGATTCTGGTTTTAATAAAATTTTTAAGGTCCGGGCCGATTTTGACCATGAGGCGTGGTGCACGGATGAGACGTTGAAGCTTTATACCCGTTTCATCGCCGGGGCCTGTGATGCAAATAATCTTCGTCATTTCACAAGGGACGGCGTGTGGGCCGTTATTGAGTTTGCCCGACGCCTTGTGGCGGATCGTCGAAAGTTGTCACTTCGGTTTGGACGAATACTTGGGATGATCAAGGAGGCTGATTACTGGGCCGGGCAGGAACAAGCGGACAGAATCACCCGGGAACATGTGCAACGGGCTGTGGCCCAGCATCGTTTCCGGTATAATCTTTATGAAGATAAAATGCTTGAAAAGTTTGACGATCAGTCAGTGCTGATGGATGTGTCAGGAAAAGAGATCGGCCAGGTGAATGCACTGGCGGTGTATGACATGGGAGACATTGCCTTTGGGCGTCCCACCCGTATTACGGCAGAATCCTATATGGGGACCCCCGGCATCATCAACGTGGAACGGGAGGCCAGCCTTTCCGGAGAGACCCATGACAAGGGCATGATGATCGTTTCCGGCTATCTGGGACGGATGTTTGCCAAAGGATATCCTTTGAGTGTCAGCATTTCCATCACCTTTGAACAGAGCTACGATGGCATTGACGGAGACAGTGCATCGTCAACGGAGCTTTACGCTGTATTGTCAAGCCTTTCCGGTATTCCTATCCGCCAGGACATTGCTGTCACCGGTTCCGTGAATCAAAAAGGTGAGATCCAGGCCATTGGCGGGGTGAATGAAAAAATAGAGGGATTTTTTGATGTGTGCACCAAAAAAGGCAGGGAAGACAGCCAGGGGGTGATGATCCCGGCGGCCAATGCCAATAATCTTGTTTTAAGACAGGATGTCATGCAGGCAATAAAAGAAAAACAGTTTCATATCTATAAAATAAGCCGTATTGAAGAGGGCATTGAACTTCTCACAGGCATACCGGCCGGGGTGGCGGATGAAGCATTGCACTATCCTTCAGACACGGTGTTCGGAAAGGTTCAGGCCCGCCTGGAAGCCTATCATCTGCTGTCCATGTCCCATGGTGGATGAAAAATTGCCATAGAAATGAAAAGGCAATTTTTAAAAATTTAGTTCATTGATCATGTGGACGGCGATTATGATGGAATATATCATGCACTATAAAAAAAATATTGTATTGATTTTTCTTTTTGGTTTCATTGTTTTTGGCACCGGATGTGCGGGAATACAGCAAAATCATTTGCCGGCCCCCACCCAGCTTCCCGGTATCACCCGGGATATGAACCGGCCGGGATTCTGGATCAGCCGCCACTCCCATCCAGATAAGATCTTGATGGGCTTAACCGGCATTGACGATTTTAACCGTCATGTGGGAAAGGGCCTTGGGTTTATTCGTAATATTGTGGATGTTGAACCGATATATGATGGTAAAGCCCTTGCCCGTTCCATGGAAAAACGAATTGTTAAACAGAGGTTTAAACATCTGTATTTAAAAAACGGCAGATTGGCGGACAGGCTTTTTTACCGTGATATGACCCGGCAGATGAATATAAAGAACATACCCCATGATGTTGTGGTGCGCTACGGCGTTGTCAGCACTTACACAGATCAGCGGGTTTTGCCCACCTGCCGGGGCATGTATTCTGATTCCCGAAATCGGGAATTTGATCGACTTCAGAACAGCGCCCTTGATCTTGGTACAGCTGTTGCCGTATTGCATGACAGTGCCGATGGCCAATGGCAATATGTACTTTCTTCCTTGAGTGCCGGTTGGGTGAAAACAGAGACCCTGGCACTTTGTTCACAGAATCAGCTTCGGGCCTTTAAAGATCGTGATTCTTTTGTGGTGGTCACCGGGGCCAAGGTAGATATTTACCGTGATCCCCGGTTAACAAAATATTATGATCATGTTCGCATGGGAACCCGTCTTGGTATGGCAGCCCTTTCCGGGGATGTGGTTCAGGTGAAAATACCTGTTAGAAATGCCCGTGGCAGACTTGAAATACACAAGGGGTATGTGTGTACAAAAAAGGTGTCAAAGGGATTTTTGCCCTATACCCCCAGGAACATTATCACCCAGGCCTTTGAATGTCTGAATGCACCCTATGGCTGGGGCGGCATGCACGGAGAACAGGATTGCTCACGATTTATGAATTCTGTCTTTGCCACGGTGGGGATTCAGCTTCCAAGAAATTCATCGGCCCAGGCTAAGGCAGGGGTAACACTTGGGGCCTTTGGCGAGCATGCAGACTCCATTGAAAAAGGTCAAGTTATCCATGATAAGGCTGAAGTGGGATCAACCCTGCTGCATCTCAACGGTCATATCATGCTTTATCTGGGGGAAGTTGAGGGGCACTTTTATGTGATTCATTCTTTATGGGGGTATGGCGGGACCGGTAACGTGGCCCATCAGATCCGGGTGGTCAACGGGGTCAAGGTAAGTTCCCTGGACCTTGGGTCCGGTTCTGTGAAGGGCTCTCTTTTGGAGCGATTAAAAACCATTGTCATGATGTGATACTGCTCATTTTCAGCACACACATTTATCTGGGAAAGGCTTTCCCGGTGTAGAAAAGATGAAAAGCAGCCCCTCAACCCAGAGGTCTGCCTTTCAGTTTTTCGTTATTTTTAAAAATACGCCGGAGAGATTTATAAATATTTTTTTTTCATTCTGTTACTGTCGGAATGGATAGCGTGTGAGTTCTGATTAATTTCCGGGAATTTTTTTGACGAAATTTTATCCAGCAACATCAATGCCAAGATCACATCCCAGGTTTTTATCCGGATAACATCATTGAAAATATCCAGGGAGTGGCGTAAAACAGAAGCGTAATGTAGAAACAGATACAATGCGACGGCATCTTTCATATGACCTCAAAAATTACATTTTTTAAAAAACTGATTTTCAAAATAGGGACATTGCTCTAAAAAAGTGTAAAACGGAAGTGAAGCATGTTCAATTGTCACATACGTCACCGGTTTTGTGCTGGGGACTACAATATCTGTAGAGAAAAATGATGCATATTTGCATAAAGAGCCATGGAAAAAATTTGTTTAAAGGAGGAAAATCAATGGCCAACGAATTCAGAAAACAAGCTGAAAACAGAAGTATTGATGAATCCTGCCAGCCCATCATTGAAGCTGGTTTGAAACAGGGCATTGAAACTGCCTGGGAGCGCCTGGAAAAACAAAAACCCCAGTGCGGATTCGGGCAGCTGGGCATTTGCTGCACCAACTGCGACATGGGCCCCTGCCGCATTGATCCCTTTGGCAATGATCCCCAAAAAGGTGTATGCGGTGCCACAGCCGATACCATTGTGGCCAGAAATCTCATACGTATGCTGGCCACCGGGGCGGCGGCCCATTCCGACCATGGTCGGGAAATTTTGGAGGTGCTTTATGAAGCCGCCACAGACAAGGCAGATGCCTATACCATCACAGATGTGGAAAAATTAAAGGCCCTGGCCGATGAATATGGTCTTGCCACTGACGGGATATCCACAAAGGATCTTGCCAAGGCCCTGTCATTGAAAATCCTGGAAGAGTTCGGTACCATCAAGGGAAAATTGCAATTTTATGAACGACTGCCGGAAAAGCGAAAGGCCCTGCTAAATAAACTGGGCATCGCCCCAAGAAGTGTGGACAGGGAAATTGTGGAGACCATGCACCGGGTTCACATGGGGGTGGACAATGATTACATCAACCTGTTGACCCATGGATTGAGAACCGCCCTGTCCGATGGTTGGGGCGGCTCCATGATGGCCACAGAAGCCTCTGATGTGCTTTTTGGTACCCCGTCTCCTTTAAGCTCCCAGGTGAACCTGGCGGTGTTAAAGCAGGATCAGGTGAACATTATCCTCCATGGCCACAATCCCATTTTGTCAGAAATGATCGTCAATGCCGCCATGGATAAAGATGCCGTGGCAAAGGCAAAGGCCATGGGAGCCACAGGTATTAACCTTGCGGGCATGTGCTGCACAGGCAATGAACTTCTCATGCGCCGGGGGGTTCCCATTGCCGGTAACATGCTCAATCAGGAGCTGGCCATCATGTCCGGTGCGGTGGAGGCCATGGTGGTGGATTATCAGTGTATCTTTCCGGCCATTGTGGATGTGGCCGGTTGTTTTCATACCCAGGTGATCAGCACTGCTTCCAAGGCAAAATTTCCCGGCGCCACCCACATGGAATTTGAACCCCACAGTGCTGTACAGACCGCTGCCGCCATTGTGGATCAGGCCATTGAAAATTTTCCCAATAGAAAAAAAGACCGTTTGTGCATTCCGAATAATCCCGCAGATTGGACCGCCGGGTTTTCCGTGGAGGCCCTGTTAAAGGCATTGGGGGGCAGTACAGATCCCTTGCTGGACGCCATAAAATCAGGTCAGATTCGTGGGGCCGTGGGCATTGTGGGATGCAATAATCCCAAGGTAAAACACGATTTTGCCCATGTGCGCATCATGGAGCGGCTCATTGCCGACAATGTGCTGGTGGTGGGCACGGGCTGCGCCATGATTGCCGCCGGTAAAGCAGGGCTTATGATGCCGGAATCCGCAGAAAAAGCAGGTCCTGGCCTCAAAGCCGTATGCCAGGCCCTGGGAATTCCCCCGGTGCTTCACATGGGTTCCTGCGTGGACTGCAGCCGGATACTGGTGCTGGTGGCGGCCCTTGCCAAAGCTTTGGATGTGGATATCAGTGATCTGCCTGTGCTTGGCAGTGCGCCGGAGTGGTATTCGGAAAAAGCCGTGTCCATCGGCTCTTATTTTGTGGCCTCCGGGGTCACTGTGCATCTGGGACTTTCCCCGAGAATTTTGGGAAGCAAGGCCGTGACATCGTTGTTGACCCAAGGGCTGGAATCTGTTGTAAAGGCCAGCTTTTTTGTGGAGACCGATCCGGATAAGGCCGCCGATGCCATGATTGAGAAAATTGATCAGAAACGAAAGGCCCTTGGCATATAAAATTTTCCGTGGAGGCTTGAGGAAATATATGATTGTAAGCAATCAGGGGAAAAAAATAAAAGAAAAGGATGGCATTTGCTCCAGGGGGTGCCCATGAAACAATATGTGATCATCGGTGCCAGTGCCGCAGGCATTGCCGCAGCACAATCCATACGCCGTCATGATAAAACAGCAAAAATCGTCATGGTTTCCGATGAAAAGACAAAGCCCTATTTCCGGGTGATGCTCTCCTTTGTCCTTGCCGGAACCATTGGCGGGGATAAACTTTCCATGGCGTCGGAGGGCTATTTAACCGAGCTTGGCATCACCTTTATATGCGGCAAAAAAGCCCTTGGCATTGATGCTGCGAAAAACCAGGTCCATATGGATGATGCTACCCGCCTGGATTATGATGCCCTTTTGCTGGCAACGGGTTCCAGGCCCCGGGAGCTTGATATTCCCGGCCTTGATAAAAAAGGCATTTATTATTTCAGGACCAGAAAAGATATGGAAGGTGTCCGGGCCATTGCCGCCAACGCCACCCGGGCCGTTGTCATTGGGGGCGGCCTTGTGGGCATCAAGGTATCCGATGCCCTTTGCAGTCTTGGTATCAAGGTTTGCATGATGGTAACCTCAGACAAGGTGTTGTCCCAGACCGCAGACCCGGAAACCGCCGATGTTGTGTTAAACATCCTCAAGTCCCGGGGGCTCACCGTGCAAAGCGGTGTGTCTCTCCTGGCATTCCAGGGGCGGGGTGATTGTGTTGAAAGGGTTCTTACGGACACCGGGGAGCGCATTTCCTGTGATCTGGTGGTCATTGGCAAGGGGGTGGTGCCCAATGCCGGACTTGCTGTGGATTTTCCAGGTGGTGGTGCAGGGTCCGGCCATCAGGATGGTATTGAAACCGATGGATATCTCACCACCTCGGTTCCCAATATTTTTGCGGCAGGGGATGTGGCCAAAAGCCGGGACATTGCCACCGGAATATCAGAAACACATGCCATCTGGCCCGTGGCAGTGGAGCAGGGCAGAACCGCGGGATGCAATATGTGCGGCATAAAGACCCCTTATGAAGGGGCTCTGAATCGCAATGCCTTTCACATTGGAGACAGCTATGTCATCACCGGGGGCCTGTTTAATCCCGGTTCCGGGGATGGATGCGATATCCATGTGTATCACCACCCGCAAAAGGGGTTTCATCACCGGTTGGTGACCCGGAATGACCGCATTGTGGGCATGGCCTTTGTCAATGATACCGCCGCCGCGGGCAAGGTCCTTGCCATGATTCAGCGGAAACAGAAGTTGTCTGCTTTACCGGTTGATATTCTGTCCCCGGGGTTTGATTTTAATCGGTTGAGATGATCAAAGTCATTAAACTCAATGCTTCGTTTTTCCCTGGATGTTCTTACGAGAATTATCCAGGTTGTTGAGATAATAAATGGAGCACCGAGTAAAAATTTGATCGCCCATTTGCCCTGTGGAATCGTTGTGTTTCTTTTAAGATCGGCTGAAAATGTGATTAAATATAGATTATAAAGGAGGAAACATGAAATCAGTTGTCCTTGATCCTGAAAAATGTGTGGGGTGTAAGCATTGCTATTTGGCATGTGCCCAGGTGCATTCCCAGAGTGACGATATTTTCGGTGCCATCAATGAAACCCCTGTGCCAAGGGCCAGGATATTTGTGGATATTGTCCATGATCAAAAGCCCTTTGCCAATCGCTGCCGACATTGTGAACCGTCTCCGTGTCTTTCTGCCTGTCCGTCCGGAGCCATTTTCAGAGAAGAAAAAACAGAATCTGTGCTGATTGATCAGGAAAAATGCATTAACTGCGCCATGTGCGCCATGGCCTGTCCCTTTGGGGTGATTCGCTTTTATCCCGAGGCTGACATGCCCTTTCAGCGGGTGGTGGCCGTAAAATGTGATAATTGTGTTGACCGCATCCTGGAGAACCAGCTCCCGGCCTGTGTGGAAGCATGTAAAACAGGTGCCCTTGTTTATGGTGAGATCAATGATCTGTTGCGAGAAAAACATCTGGTGGCCATCCGCCAGGAGAAACTGCCTGTGGAAATAGAGACATGGAGGTCCATGAACGCGGCCATGGCAGAAAGATAACACTGTTTCATGCTTGGTTGTATCCGTCAGGATATCTGGGTTGCGAAATAATTATTTCTATAAAGGAGGTACCATGACAAAGCGTATTATTCCTGCACTATTGACCCTTGTTGTTGTTGTTTGTTCAGCACAGATCAGCCGGGCCCATTGCGAAATCCCCTGCGGGATTTATGACGATCCCCTTCGCATCACCCTGCTGTTTGAGCATATCACCACCATGGAAAAATCCATGCGCCAGATTGCCACCCTTGAAAAGGCAGATCATGCCCATGCCAATCAGCTGGTTCGGTGGGTGATGAACAAGGAGCAGCATGCCGATAAATTCCAGCACATTGTTACCCAGTATTTCATGACCCAGCGGTTAAAATTTGATGCCAAACTGTACGATAAAAAACTGGCGTTGCTCCATCAAATGCTGATTTATGCCATGAAGTGCAAGCAGACCATAGATCTTGATAATATAGGAAAACTCCGGGAAGCTGTTACAGAGTTTCGGGATCTATATATGAGCGATAAGTAAAATGCGGTAACTTTTTTAAAGGCAAGCAAGCCGGTATGTTTTTTGACAGAAATAGCCTAAAATCAGCAACAGACATCCAGCGTAACAATGTGAAGGGCAGGCCTTTAAATGGGAGGTCTGCCTTTCACTTTTTTGACGAAAACCCCATGGATATGTTATATGGTTTAAATAAATATACACGGTTTTTAAGGACTCATGAGTCCGAAGTTCTCATTTTTCATACCACATGGGATATGTTCAATTTCAAAGAACCATATTAAGTGGCGTTAAACTGCAGAATTTATGACTGAGGAGTTAAGGACATTCGCCATGGACTCAAATTTAAAAAAATTCATGTCCAGCCATTTTGACTTTGATCAGATTAATATCTGGGAACTGTTTTGTGACATGGACCTTGGCATTCTCATGACAGATGAAAATGGGGTGATGATTTTTTATAACGACATCCAGGCCACCATTGACAAGCTGGACCCTGCCAATGTCATTGGCAGAAAAATAACCGATGTCTACAAATATAATAACGACAGCAGCACCTGCATGCGGGTACTGGAACATGGTCGGCCCATCATCAATTATGCCCTTTCCTACCGCTCCCGGAATGCCAATGTGGGCAATACAATCCACAGTGTTTTTCCTCTTCGTAAAAACGGCAAGGTTGTGGCCACCATCTGTTTTGTAAAGGATTATAATATCCTTGAAAGAACCATCCCTTCATTTTTAACCCCTAACAACAACAATACCTTTGCCGAAGGCACCCGCTTTACATTTGCCAGCATCATTGGATCGGCCCCGGCATTTGTGGATGCCGTAAAAAGTGCCAAAATGGCAGCGAATTCGCCGTCTCCGGTGATGCTCTACGGAGAGACCGGCACGGGAAAGGAACTTTTTGCCCAGGCCATCCATAATTTTTATTACGAAAAAACAAAGCCATACATTGATGTGAACTGTGCCGCCATTCCAGAAAACCTCATTGAAGGTATCCTGTTTGGCACCACAAAAGGGGCTTACACCGGTGCCGTGGACAGGGCCGGGCTCTTTGAAAAGGCAAACGGGGGCACTCTTTTTCTGGATGAGATAAACTCCATGCCCCTTTCCCTGCAGGGCAAGCTGCTGCGCGTTCTCCAGGAAGAAAAGGTCAGGCGCGTGGGCTCCCTTTCCAATATAGATCTGGATATAAAAGTGATCAGCTCCGTGAATACAGATCCCCGGGAGCTGGTGGGCAGTGGCAATTTCAGGATGGATCTTTTTTACCGACTGGCGGTGATTTACATTGCCATTCCGCCGCTGCGGGAACGGCTGGTGGATGTGGAGGAGCTGGGCCGGCATTTTCTCCAGAAATGCAATTGTCGCATGGGCAGAAATATTAAAAATATCGCACCGGAGGTTATTGATTTCTTCTGGAACTACAGCTGGCCCGGGAATATCCGGGAGCTGGAGCATGTCATTGAAAATGCCGTTAACATGACAGAAAAAGAAGAAACAATACTGAAACTGGAGCACTGTTATTTTGCCAATCTTCTGGGTATTTCAAACAGTGAATCTTCCCCCCATGCTCCTTGCCCCCGGCCCCGGAACAGGGGCGCCGGACATGATCCTTTGTTTGACAGACACTACGCTGAACAGGCACCGGCCCCTCCCCCTCCATGGCCCCCTTCCCCATGGAAAACATCGCTTGCAAAGGGAGTAACTGCTCCATGCGATTCTCCTCCGGCGTCCACCGGGGCCCATGTTGCCCCTTCCACCGGGGATCTGGCCCATAAAAAGCGTTTGCTTGAGGAGTCCACCATTTTACAGGCCCTGGAAAACAGCGCTGGTAATATTGCCATGGCTGCAAGGCATCTTGGTCTGTCCCGTCAACTGCTCAGCTATAAAATTAATAAATTAAACCTTCGTCCAAAATTATATGAGATAAAGCTCAATCAATCATAGGCAAGAAAAGACCCATTCCCAGCGCATAAAAATTTTACAATGGGTCAAATAAATTTGACAAGTAAAAGATTTTATCTTTCCTTATTTCAATATCCTTCACAAAGACAATCGTTCCAGCCCCTTTATTCCTGCATTTTCTCTTTTAAACCTTTTTGGGTGAGCCCGGCATGTATATTGCTGATGTACATTGCAATTGTTTAAACATGCCAGCATAAAAAACGCGTTTCCAACATGTACAGCCCATGACCATGGGCGATATTTCCATGGTCTTACGGCCTTGCAATACCGTGATTCATGGATCCAGGGCCATGGCTAACCTTGAAAATCGTTCCATATTATTAAAGGGAAAAAAATGAAAGAAACAGTTCAAACAGACATATCGCCAACCGACACCCGGGGATTTTTGGGAAAATACGATGCCACCCTTTTCTGGGGAACATTGATTCTATGTTCTGCCATCACCCTGTGGGGGATTCTTCTGCCTAAAGGATTTTCCACGGCAATGACCAGCTCCCAAAGCTGGATATCGGTGAATTTTGGCTGGTTTTTCATGCTGAGTGTGTCCATTTTTATTATATTTCTGGCATGGGCCGGTATGAGTAAATATGGAGATATTCCTTTGGGACAGGATGGTGACAGCCCGGAATTTACCTTTTCTTCATGGATTGCCATGCTTTTCAGCTGCGGTATTGGCATTGGGTTTATATTCTGGGGGGTTGCAGAGCCCCTTTATCACTATATGTCGCCCCCTTATCTGGCCAAAGGTGCCACGCCTGAAGCAGCACCTGTGGCCATGCAGATCAGCCTGCTTCACTGGGGTATCCATGGATGGGTGTGCTATGCTGTTGCCGGTCTTGCCATTGCTTACACAACCTATCGCCTTAAGATGCCGCTGTCCATTGCCAACTCCCTTTATGGTATCCTTGGCGAAAAAACCGGCTCCATGTGGGGAAAACTGGTGGATTTTCTGGCGGCTTTTGCCACCATCGCAGGCATTGCTACTTCCCTTGGCATGGGGCTTATGTCCATTCGATTTGGCATTAAGCACGTTTTTGGGGCAGAACTTGGCACCACAGGTCTTGTGGCGGTGATGCTCATACTGATTGTGGGATACACCATCTCAGCGGTTTCAGGCTTGAACCGTGGCATCAAGATTTTAAGTAATTTAAACATGATCCTTGCTTTTTTTGTACTTTTGTTTTTCCTTTTTGCCGGGCCCACCCGTTTTCTTCTCAATCTCATGGTGGATTCCGTGGGGCAGTATTTTTCCAACTTGGTTTTCATGTCCTTCTGGACCGATCCCATGGCCCAGGCCAGCGAGGGTAAATGGATGGGATGGTGGACCATTTTCTACTGGTGCTGGTGGATCGCATGGGGACCCTTTGTGGGGGGATTTGTGGCCCGTATTTCCAAAGGACGCACCATCCGCGAATTTATTTTCGGTGTTATTCTTGTTCCCCTTGTCATCACCGTTGTCTGGTTCAACGTGGTGGGTGGATCAGCCCTTCATGCGGAAATCAACGGCACCCTTGAGATGTACAAGGCCATTTCCGCCGATGCCGGGTCTGGTATATTCACCCTTTTGAGTCAATACCCCCTGGGGGGTCTCATCAGTTTCATCGTTTTCTTCAATCTGATTATCTTTTTGATCACCTCTGCTGATTCAGCATCTTTTTTTGTGGGCATGATCATCTCAGGCGGTGAACTGGAGCCCAGTACCCCCATAAAGCTTATTTTTGGTTTTCTCATTGGTTCCATCACCGTGGTGCTGCTGATAACCGGTGGACTAAAAGCGTTACAGACCGCATCCATTGTAGCTGCGCTGCCCTTTGCATTTGTTATGCTGGGAATGGTGCTTTCCACCCTTTTACTTCTAAAAAAGGAAAAATAAAAAAATAATACCGTTGGTCTATGGTCTATCAATTACTGCACATGATCAACGGCATTAATACGTTTTAAAATAAGGATTTTTCATGAATCAAAGTGATATCATTGCCGCATCGTCGGCCATTCTCAGAAAAGCAAAAAATTTGGGTGCGCATCTTTCAGGGTTTGCCGCTGTGGATGATCTCAGGACAGCCGGAGCATTTACATTTGCCCCGAAAATGCCTGGCGCAGGCCAGGGCGTGGGCACCCGGGAAAGTGACATGGAACTCAACCCTGGTGAGGTAAATTGGCCTGATCATGCCCGATCCATCCTGGTCATTGCCGTGGAGCACCCCCGGGAAAAACCTGAAATGGACTGGTGGTTCGGGCGGATCTCTCCGCCGGGCAATAAAATTTTGGTGAATATTGTCAACGAGCTGTGTGAGTGGATTCCCAATACATTTGAAATAAAGCCATTCCATTTTCCCTACCATGTTGAAAAAGGTGGCATCTATTTAAAAGATGCCGCAGCCATGGCAGGTCTTGGGTGCATTGGTCGCAACAATATGCTGGTAACCCCGGAATTTGGTCCACGGGTGAGGCTCCGGGCCATGGCCCTGGATATAGCAGTTCCATCCACCGGACCCACAGGATTTAACCCCTGTAGTCAGTGTGGCGATATTTGCCGCAATGCCTGTCCCCAGAATGCGTTTGGGAAAACAATGTACACGGCCCGGAAATACGGTCAAACCGTTCTTCCGGCACGGGACGGCACCTATGCACGCCCCACCTGCAATCAGCAGATGGAAAAAAACATTGCCCTTGCCAAAGAGGAATCGGGCCAAGGGTTTGATAAACCGGTGAAGATCATTAAATACTGCCGGGTGTGCGAACAAAGCTGTCCCGTGGGTAAATAAACGTATCAGCTTGTCTGTTTTGTGGGGTTAAGCTTGAGTGCCTTTATCGGTTTTTTCTTCAACATAAAAAGATTTCCGCTTAAAATCAGCATAACACCGGTCACAGACTCCAGGGTCCAGTGATAGTTTTCCCAGACGGTGGAGATCAAAAGCGCCACAATGGGAAAAATCAAGGTGGCATAGGCGGCCCGGTCGGCACCAATACGTCCGATGAGGGATAGATAGCAGCCAAAGGCCACAATGGAACCAAACACGGCCAGGTAGATTAAAGAAGTCGTGTAGGAAAAGGAGATCACAAAGGTAAAGGATTTTCCTGTCAGGATGACCAGCAGCATCATAAAAAATGCGCCATAGGCCATGCCATAGGCATTGGTTTGAATGACAGGAAGTCCTTGTTTTTGATTCCGGGCAGAAATAATATTGCCAAGGGAAGCCATATAGGTTGCGGCAAAACCCAGTATCACTCCGGTGATGCCACCATCCCCCAGATGAAATCCTGCCACTTCAGGGCGAAATACCATGACAATTCCTAAAAGCCCCAATATGCCGCCGGCAATGACTTTGGTGTCAAAGGGCGTTTTTAAGAACAAAAAACCATTGATCATATTCATGACCAGGACGGTGGAGAAGATAACCGCTGCCAACCCACTGGTGAGATGGATTTCTGCCACATAAAAAAGCCAGTAGTTGAATCCAAATAAAAGGGCTCCCTGCAAAGCCATGAACTTGTGATCTTTCAGGGAAAATCGCATGTTCAATCGGGTGATACGACACCATGCAAGAAGGATCACAGCAGCCAGGAAGAATCGATACACCACTGACACCAGAGGATCCACTGTTCCCAGTTGAAACTTGATGGCAAGCCAGGTGGAGCCCCATATGAGAATGGTTAAGAGATAAAACAGAATATTTTGCATTTTTTTTAGATCCTTTTTGAATTTACAGGGTGCCTTTTGGTTATGTGTGGCATTCTCGGGGAGCTTTGATGTCTATTTGAATGGGGCTGAGGTTATTATAAAATTTGATTCATATCAATGATAAAGTTTTACCGTAAAATTTGGTTTTGGTGGTTTTTATATAACTGCCACGGGCAGACCGCATTCTGACCTCGCTCCGCCCACAACAAAGTTAGAAATATTCCCCCTGGTTAACGGAGTATTTCATATAAACGGGCATCTCCTTTCGGACACAACAAATATAGGGTCGTAGACGCGGAGCCAAATGGTATTATACCGCCGCCCCCCGATGGGCAATGGGCCCGGACCGGAACTGTAGACAGCTCAATTGTCCGGTTCCTATTACCCATCGGGGGGCGGCTCTGCTGAGGTTGGCTTGGAGGCAGCCTTTTTTTATAACGGCCATGATGCGCTGCATCACAACAAATAATGAAAGTCTATTATAAAAATATCCGAATGGTTCTACCGTTCTGTATATGTCTGAAATTATGATATTTAAAATTACTTTCTTATAAAACGCCACGGGCGGACCGCATACTGACCCCGTTCTGCCCATAACGAAGCTTGAAAGTCCTGCCTGGTTTGACGGACTTTCATATAAAACCGCCATGGGCAGACTTTGTTCTGATTTCGTTGTGGGTGGAACCGCGTTAAATACGGTCTACCATGGTACTTATTCAGATTATACAAAATATGAAAACCAGGTTTTCAAATCAAGATTTGCCTTTTTATTGTTTAAAATATAGTCTTTGACAGATTTTTTCCCTTAATGTATGTTTTTCAAGTAACTTTATCATACTGAAATGCTTCTCTGGTTTGGGCTAATGTATCATGCCGTTGGGGTTTTTTCCAGATATCTGACTCATTAAAGGGGAAGTGCTTTTGTCATTTGATACCCATGATTTGAATTACGCCATGGACAATGACGTCCCTTTATTTTCCTGCCTGGATATTTTAAGGCAATTTCCTTCCCAATCCAAAAATCAATACATAGACATTCTGAATACGGTGCGACATGCTGTGGATAATGATCATGCCTTGTTTTCATGGCGGGGGATTGAGCCGACATGCAGTGATGTTTCTTATGATAGCACTTCTTTGTCTGCACACTCAACATCTTTTAACAGGCTGCTACAACAATTATCCCACCAGGCAATGACATTGCTTGGGTTGGAAACCCCCAGATCTTCCCAGCACAATTCACTTCATAAAACTATGGATTTTAAGGGGTTTCGTAAATTCATTTGTTATCTTATTGAATGTGTCCAACAGGAAGCGGGAGCCGTGGCACAACATTTTGAAGATCAGGAGGGAGAGCAATTTACTTATATTCCCCTGCATGGCAACTGGATGCCTCATCCAGGGAAGGCCTTTATGGGATTTGTTCCACCAAAGGCGGATCATGCTGCTTTACTCAATCGCCTGGCTGGCAAAAACCCGGGAATGTCTGTGGTGTTGGGCTATCCTGTGGAGGTATGGAGCCTTCCCCAGGCTCACAAAAATATCCTCTCCAGTAGCATTGTAAAGCCTGTGTTTCAGGTAAAAGTATCTTATGACCCTGTTCGCAGGTGTTTTTTTTGCAATGATCCAGTGACGGAGGTGAATTCTTCCTGGCTGAATAAACGATTAAAACGTTTGGATCAGAAAAAAGCCTTTCTCACGGCCTGCGGCTTCATGGATATTGATGAAGGGTCTGGAAGTTATTCAGAAAACAGTTCCCAGTCCCTGCGGCATCTGACGTCCACTCTTTCCGTCATGTTTCCTCAATTGATTAAAGAACCCCTTTCTCCGAATCGTGTGCAGGACGAATCTTTGAAAGGAAAAGCATCAGGTATATACAATCGTGCTGTTTTAATGATGGGAAAAAGGGGGAAATATGTCAAGACCCTGCTTTCCGAGCTTCAACATATTGCACAATGTTCAGAAACGGAGTTAAGAGACACGGCATTGGGAGGGCTTTTTCCTAATGATGAGGCCTGTGAGGTGTTGTCCAGCCAGGATGAGCATTCTGCTATTCTGGATGTTCTTCCCATGAATGCGGCCCAGCGCCGGGCCGTTAGTGCTTTACAGCGGGCCAAACAGACGGTGATCACCGGGCCACCCGGTACGGGTAAAAGTCAGGTGGCTGCCACAACCATGGCTGGCATGCGACTACGGGGTGAGAGCGTATTATTTGCCAGTAAAAATCACAAGGCCGTTGATGCAGTTATGGAACGCCTTAAAGTTGAAGACGGTCGTCCCTATGTGGTGCGTGCCAATTCCAAGGATGACCCGAATTTAAAGGTTACGTTTCAGACTGTGATTCAAATTTTGCTGGAAGGCGGTCATGATTTTGAAGCTGAAAAAAAATGTGTAGCATTGTTGAAAGATGTAGAAAAACAGCTTGAAATTCGTGGAGCCAGAGAGAAAATGGCTCGAAAGATTAACAGGCTTGGAAGCCACATGGCCAAACAGGAAGAAGCTGCGGCTTTTCATGCACTGGGTCTGCCCGAGTCCTTTTGTGAAAAAGTAGGTAAATTTCCAGAAATTTTTCCGGTTGTCTGGACAGAGGTATTGGAGAACATTGTGACTTCTCTGCAACATGACCCATGGATGAAGATGCTTTCTGCCCGTTTTCAGCTTGCCCTGTTGCGTTTTAAAAAATATTTCAAGAAATCTGATTTGCCCGGTTTACCCGGATTTTCCTGTGCAATCAGGCATGGAGGGCTCACTGCCCTGGAGGCAGATCTTGCCACCTTACGTCAAATGGCCCTTTATGCAGATGCCGTACAAAAAGGCAGGAAAGCTGCGAAAAATTTGAGACCCCTTCCTGCTGTGGATGTCCTTTATAAAAGAATTGCGGTCTTGTCAGAAAAGATTCAATCAATCACCCAGGAGCTTTTACCACTTGATCTATCTGCCCGAAGCAGTGGCTTGCCCCGGGGGGATGCGCGTGAAAGATTGGCAAACCTTCGGGCTGCTTTGAGAGGATTGTCCAGTGGTATGATGACGGAGACTGTCTCCCGTCAAACCCTGGAACAGGTGAAAGATGATATTGCGCTTTTACTCAAACATTTTCCCTGCTGGGCGGTGACAAATTTATCGGTGGGTTCACGTTTACCCCTGGTGCCGGGGATGTTTGACCTGGCTATTGTGGATGAAGCCAGTCAATGTGATATGGCCTCGGCCATCCCGATTCTATACCGGGCACGCCGGGTGGGTGTCATTGGTGATCCCTTTCAGCTCAGGCATATTGCCCATCTCGGCATGGGGCAGGATGCCATGATTCGTCAGGGGACGGGGTTTACCCATTATTCTGACAACCGGTTTTCCTATGCTCAAACCTCTCTTTACGATCTCTTTGCAGAATCCAGAGGTGTGGAGCCGGTGTTCCTTAATGAAACTTATCGTAACCATGGGGAAATTGCCGGATATTCCAATGACGCTTTTTATCATAACAGGCTCCGGGTGGCAGTTGATCCGGCTCGTTTGAATATTCCACCTGGCACACGTCCCGGGATGCATTGGACAAGGGTGGAAGCTGAAATATTAAGCGGGGGCCCCAGTGGATGCCATTGCCCGGAAGAGTGTGAAAAGGTGGTTCAGGTGATTGTTGATCTTCTGGAAACGGGTTTTCGGGGAAGTATCGGTGTGGTGAGCCCCTTTCGACAGCAGGCCAACAGAATCAATGATGCCCTGTATGAAAAACAGATTTCCCATAAGATTATGGAAGAAACCCGCCTGCATGTGGATACCTCCCACGGATTCCAGGGAGATGAGCGGGATATTATGTTTTTCAGTCTTTGCGCCGGGCCGGATATGCCCCGGGGTTCACTTCATTTTTTAAGGGAGCAAGGGAATTTGTTTAATGTGGCGGTCAGCCGGGCCCGGGCCGTGCTTCATGTGGTAGGGAATCAATCATGGGCACGCACCTGCGGTATCAAACACATTGAACAGCTTGCTGTGGAGCGATCAAGGCAAAAATCAGGTGGTGGTGCTCAGGGCCCCTGGGCTCCCCATGATTCCCCATGGGAAAAAGTGCTGTACATCGCCTTGAAGGATAGGGGACTTGAGCCCATTGCCCAGTACCCGGTGGCCGGAAGAAGACTGGACATAGCATTGGTCCGAAATGGTGACAACCCATTAAAGCTGGACATAGAGGTGGACGGTGACAGGTACCATAGGAATCCGGATGGTTCCCGGAAACAGGAAGATCTCTGGCGGGATTATCAGCTCAGAGGATTGGGTTGGGATATAAAACGTTTTTGGGTGTACCAATTGAAGGAAAATCTGGACGGATGTGTGAATTCAATCCTCAAAATATGGAGAGGTTCTGATGACGGATTCAGATGATGTAAAAAAAAATCAACGTGTGGCGGAACAGGCGGATGGACGTGGGAAAGGGACTGGTAAGAAGGAGGGATGGTTTTTATCGCCTCCGGTGTGGGTAATGGTAGCTGGTCTTGTGCTGATATTTGCCTTAAATTTTTTTTGCATCATCAAAGTCATGACGTTGGAAATTGAAAAAAATATATTGAAACAAAAAGAAACTGCCCTTCAGGCTGATATTGAAAGGCACACCGATATCCTTCAATCACTTCCCAGTCTGGAATCCCAGAGGGGTGAATTGAAAAAGCATATTGTCAATTTGCAGGGAAAATTAAGTGACCTCATACGCCGGGAAACGGAATTGATACAAAATATTGAAACCCGTAAAAAAGAACTTCATACAGCTGTTGCACAACGGTCACAGGCTGATGCCGCTGCAATGTCTGCACGGAAAGAGACAGGACGACTGCAGTCGGAAATATCTGCAAAGGAATCAAAAAAAGGCACGTTGGAAATAACTGTGGAAAAGCTTCGGCAGGACGAAGTTCGGCAAAAAGCCATTGCAGAAACATTAGCTTCCAAAGTGCAATCCTTGCAAACAGATATAGATATCTTGAACAGAACTAAAGAAAAAAACCTTTTGGAACTGGAAGGTTTGACCCGTGACAACAAGCGGCTTGCAAAGGTTAATACCGATTTAGTGGAAATTGCAAAAGCCATGGATGAATCAAGAAAAATGGCTGATGCTGCAGTGAATGTTTTAAAGGAAACCACAGCAAAGGCAAAAAATGCTGTGGTGAGTCTGGAAACACATGCCCAAACCACAGAAAAAACTGTCCAGGGATTGACACGTGCTGATGCTGATTTGTCAGGGCTGATGGAAAGTATGGGCAATGAGAAAAATTTATTAAAAACAGCTATAACGGATTTAGGTGAAGCTGGAACAGAAGCCGGAAAGCAGGTAAAACGTTTATCCAGGCAGCTGAATGCTCCCATTGAAAATTTGAACAAAGATGTTGCAACACTGAGCATCCATACCGAGGCCGTTGGTGAATATGCTGACGTATTGGCAGTGATACAGGAAAAAATAACAAGCAGTGAAAAGGATTTCACATCGGTTACCCGTAAACTTGAATCATCTCAAATTTTCTTGGGTCAGGAAGTTAATTTGTTACAAAAAGAGAAAATACGTTTGGGAGGCAGCCTTTCCGAGTTTGAAATCAGTGTTCATGTTGCTGAAAATACAATGGCATTATTAAAGAAAACGGCTCTTGATCTGGGTGGGTTGGATTTTACAGAAAAGCGCTTGGCTATACAAAAAGTAGTTGATGAATTGAGTGTTTTGCAACAACAGATGGAGATAAAGCAGCAGGGTGTGGGGGAATTGATGGAAAAATTCAAGCAATCCGTGGATTCTGCCAATGTCGATGTAGGCGTTCTCCATGCCGGTGCCCTTAAAATTGAAAGCGGTGGTCAAAAATTAACGGATACGACCATGGCTTTGAATCATCAAGTTGAAGCCGTCAAAACAGCGGTGAAAAATTTAAATGAGCTTATGGAGCAAAACTCGCCCATGTACATATTCAGACCTGAAAATTCCATTGTAGATTCATATAGAGCAATCAATGAACACAAGGAGCAGTCAAAATGAACGTCGCCATCCCACTTATTCCATCCTTTGCATGGCTTCTGGCAATCGCATTGTCCATGACCCTTTTGTTGATTATTTTTTTTCTGTATTTGTTTCAGCGTCAAAGGACGGCCTTGATCACAGGACTTCAAGGTTCTGTTGCGTCTCTCAGTGTCAAGGAAGAACGTCTCATTGAAAACATTCGGCAGTTAAATGAGGATAAATCAAAAGTAGAGGATTACATTCAAAACCAAAAGCAGGATTTGCTTCGGTTGAATACAGAGCAAGCCAGGCATGCAAAGCTGCGGACGGAGTTGGATGAGATGACCCGGCAATTATTGGATAATCGGGCTCAAAGTGACTCGCTCAGGGCTACAGTGGCAACGCTTGAAATCGAAAATCGTTTGTTAAATGATAACAAAAATGAAATCCAAAGTGAATTATCCTTGCTTGCATCCCGGCGTGATGAGCTGACTGAGAAAATAGAAGAATGCAACGCCGAGTTTCAGGATCAGAAACAACAAAATAAAAATCAGTTAATAGAACTTCAGAGGGAGCATGAGAAATCGCTTGAGGAACAGCAGAATATAAATACTCGTTTGTTTACTGAAGCTGAGGAGGAGCATAAGAAAAGGGTTGAGCAACTTTTAGAGCAAATTAGAAAACCGATTCTGGAGAAAAAAGAAACCATAGCTGCCTTGGAAGTTAATATACAAGCATTAAATGATGAATTGGAGGCCTTAACCCAGCGCAGACAAGAGGCTTCTGAACACCTCCAAGGGCTTAACAGCAACATTGATAAAAAAGAAGTCCGCCTACAGAGCCTTGGGACTGAATGCGGCAATAAGGAAAGATGGATTTCGGATGCTCAAGATAAAATACAAGGCCTGCTTATGGAAATTAAAGAATTGGAAGAGGTCTATAACGAACTGCTTGGGGCCCAGAATGAACTGACAAATATAAAGCAGATTGTTGATGATTTGAAAAAAACCAAGCTTCAACTGGATACGGATTGTCAGAAAAAAGAGGCATTGTGCTCAAATATCGCTGATATGATTGAACAATTAGAAATGGACAAAAATGATGCAGTGGCTGAATTTAAAGGCCATATAAATGGGCTGGAAGTAGAGAAAACAAAAAAGGAAAGCCAAATCGAATCCTTGAGAGAGGAGCTATTAAGACTTCAACAGGCTAAAAAAGATTTATTGGAAATTGAAAGCAGAATCGTTGATTTGACAGTTCGATTGCAATTGCTTGAATCGAACTGTTCTCAAAAACAGGGGAATTTGGAGACGCTTAAAGAGCTTGAACAGCAGAAAAACGATTTGTTGGCAACCTTGAGCTCTAAAATAAACGATCATGAGGCGGCCATTGATGAAATGAACAATACAAGAAATAAGAGTCAGGCTGATTTGGACAGCCTTATTTCAAAAATTGAGGATAGAAGAGAAGAGTTGGTCAAAATTGAAAAGGGGATCAATCGACTGGAAAATGAAAAAAATCGGCTGGAAGATGAATTAAAGAAAATGAAAAAAATGAAGCAGCCGGGGGATAATATCGATTCTATTGAAGATCTCCTTAAAAAGCCCGCTTGTTTCGATGCAACAATTTTTCCAGCTGAATCTTTGCACACCGATGAAGTTCAGATGCTCCAGAATTTTAAGCAATCCCTGAGAAACGATAAATTGTTTTTTCACGACCGCGTCATCAATGCCTTTCATACCTCATTGAAATGTGTCGGAATTAATCCTTTGACCGTATTGGCAGGTATTTCCGGCACCGGAAAAACACTGCTTCCCATTAAATATGCCCAGTTTATGGGGATGCATCAGCTGATCCTGTCTGTGCAGCCCCGCTGGGATTCTCCCCAGGACATGTTTGGATTCTACAATTATCTGGAAAACCGATACAAGGCCACTGACCTCTCCCGGGCTTTGGTGCGCATGGATGAATACAATTCTTTTGGAGATGTGGGAGGAACAAGTAAAGATCGCATGCTCATGGTTTTGATGGATGAAATGAATCTGGCCCGGACGGAATATTATTTCAGCGAATTTTTATCAAAACTTGAATTGAGAAGGGAAATCAGGGATTTTTCTGATTTTTCAGATCGTCAGAAAGGGGAAATTGTTCTTGATGTCGGCCCGGGACTCAAAGAGATGTCCAGATTATGGGTGGGGAGTAATGTGCTTTTTGTGGGTACTATGAATGAAGATGAAAGTACATTGAGCCTTTCAGATAAGGTACTGGATCGTTCCAATGTACTGCGCTTTGGTAAGCCCGAGAAAGTGAACCCACAGGATTATTATTTTATTGATGTACCAGATGCTGGCGGTTTTCTGCCCCACGATCTGTGGCAAAACCATTGGATAAAAAAATATGATGCGATTTTCCCCTGGACCGATAAGGTTGGCGTCTGGACAGATGAAATTAACAAAGCCCTGCACAAAGTCAGCAGAGCATTTGGGTTCAGAACGGAGTCAGCCATCAAGGCCTATGTGGCAAATTATCCCGAATCCGGGGAGATTGAAGGTGTATATAAACAAGCCTTTGCAGATCAGGTTGAACAAAAAATTTTACCGAGGGTCAGGGGCCTTGAACTTATGGATCAGCACTCACAGGAATGTCTGATGAAGATACAGGACGTCGTCAATTCTCTTGAAGATAAGGAACTTGCCAACGCTTTTAAAAATGCAATGGAAAACAACCATTTAGGCTTGTTTCAATGGAATGGTGTACCCCGTAGCTTAGAGGTCTGATAATGATTCCTGCTATTTGTCGCTGGCCATGGTCAGTGGGTATTGAAGATGAATCCTATCCTCTGGATGAAGACGGGGTTGAATTTCATTTCCTGGGGTCTCCAGTTCTTATCCTGCCACATGAAGCAAAAATTCTGCTTCCCGAACGATATGAAAGGTTTTTTCCCCTTGGCCCCTGTTGTACAAATGGTAACAGGGTATACGAAGCCCCCCATGGTGTACTGTCCCATGGTAGGCAGGCAAGTAATCAGGTAATGATTTTTTCTAATGGCAGACGGAAATTATTTCCCATCAATGCCATTGGTGCCCGTCCCCGCACGAGGGAAGATGGAAAAAAAGAGACATATCTGGCAAGAATCGTTTTGGGTTGGTCTCAGATTTTTGACAATATGATGGAGATAAAAGCAAAGACAAAGGACTGTGAGCCGGAAACAGGAGGACAACGGGAGAAAATCCCCTGGAAACAGGTGCTGGCCCTTATCAAAGAGCAGAAGGAAGAACGTGGTGCTCCCCGACGTTCACTGATTGTAAGCATTGCAGAATCCCAAAGGAAAAACCTTGCTGAAACCGTTTTACGTATGCGTCGTATTCTTTTAAGGGCTCGTGACATGCAGCGGGTTAATAGAATCAAAGAAATGGACCTTGGGTGCCTGCAGTGGTTTGTGAGACAACCGGGCGCATCCCATGCGGAAAAGGCCGGCAGTCGCCAGGAGCTTTTGGCTGTTGTCCGCAGGGAGTCCTTTGATGTACTTGAAAATCGGGTGCTAAAAGATTTTTTGCGTCGTTGTGCTTTGGAATCAATGCGTTACATCATAAATGAGGTGGATATTAATCCTAATTTCAAGGGTGCACCAAAGGCATTAAGGGTGTTTGAATTCCGGAGATTATGCATGAACTTGTTGGATCATCCGGGATTGCAAACCGTGCCGTTGCCGGGTTCCGGTGTCAGGCCCAATTATGTACTCCAGAATGATGCCAGATATCGCCAGATTTGGGCCTGGTATTCCAAATTGTTGAGACGGGAAGACGATGAAGATCGCCTGTGGGACTGGCAGGCCCGGACATGGGCGGATATTGTACGCATGTTTGTCAATCTTGCCATAGATATGCTGCATAAGGAAGATGGTATGGGGAAGATGGTTCAAAATGGTTTCGGCATTGAAGAGATTTTTGGCTCATCCCTCCATGTCATTCGAGAGCAGATTCTTGGATGTCGCACCGCCAGTGGATCTGAACCTGGCCCATATGTTGTCAAACGAATTTCCCATGGCCGGGCGGTACCGGTTGCCATTCTGGAAGTGGTGCATCCTGATCAAGGGCATATGCATGATATTGTGAAACACTTTGGTCGCACCGGAGGACATCTTTACCTTGTGGTCCGGCCTTTGGAAAATGCGTTGGGTACAACCTATGTGATTATTGTGTGGGCAGTGAATACAGCAGGGTCTGATCAAGAAAAAAATTGGACGGACATCTCCATGTCTGCATCAGCTGCCTTGAAAAAACATGGTGAGGCAATACGTGACCGTGGGTTGTGCAATGAACTTGTCTTGGATGGTCTTGTTATCGCCAATTCCCTTTCCATGATACAGGAGGCGGATGTGAAAGGTTTGTCTACTTCTGCACCTGTTTTTATTATTCCATCGGATGTTCTCCAGTGGCGACACCACGCCATTGAGTTTATTGCCACGCGTTTACTTGAAAGACTGAATGGATTGCGATGAATAATAAAACTATAGTGGGCTGTTCTGCCTTTGGGTTACAGGATCATGTTTTGAAGATAGATCAAGAAACGTTGCCGCTTGTTTTGCGCAACGTTATTCAGGAACCCCTTATCCTTGCTGACGTAGTTTTGCCGGATAATTCCTTTGGGGAGATTCAAGCTGGAAAAAAGGCAAAGGACAAACGGGTACATTCCGGATTGCATTGGCCCGTTCAAGCTCGCATAAAGGAGGATGAACGGATGTCCCGTGTTCCAGTTTCCTGCGCCTGGAGGGGGTTGGTCGCCGCGGGGGATCGTCCCGTCCGATGGGATTCGGGAAAAGGCTCAAGTTCTTTTTTGAGTGCCATTCTTGCGGCACATGTAACTGAACTTTTAACACAATCCCATTGCAGACCCCGGGATACCGTGGTGCTTGCCATCCCCGATGCGCTGGATGAATTTGGACAGGATGCGTTACTCCGGGATCTGCGTAAAGCCGGTTTTGGGAATATTCAATTATTGTGGCGACCTGTGGCTGCAGCTCTTTCATGGTTGTCAGCAGTGGATCAAAATAATGCATTTGCACCGGATATGGATGTTAAAGAGCACATTCTTGTGGTTTGCCTGGGTCCGGATGGTGTGGAAATGACCCCGTTCCGATTACACCGGGAGCAATGTGAAAATGGTCTTTTTGTGATTCCGGTGCGTGATCGCCCACGTGAGATAATTCCCCTGACTGGTTTTGACTGGGCTGCCAATATTTTTCAATCGGCCATGCCTGGTCTGGAGATAGGGGCTTTCTGGCAGGTTTTTATGAATTTTCCGCATATATGGGAATCCATGGCTCAACGTCCCCTTTCCGAAAAAAAAATTTGGTCCAGGCAAGATCAGTGGCGTTTTTGGCATCCCGGCGAAATGATGGGATATCATGTGCCAACGACTTCGGCTCGCCCCAATCATCGTTTGCGTAAGCTCCTGGGAAAATCCTGTCATATTCTCAATGCCAAATCAATTGGGCCTGCCGTATCCAGTCAGGATGATCTGAGCAATCTTTTTAAGGATAGGTTGCAGGCAATACCTGGAAGTCGCTTGCGTGGTGTTATTATTTCCGGCCCACTTTGTCCTCAGAAGTTGCCTGGGTGGATATTTTCCGCAGATCAGGAACTCCGTGAGGCAGGTATTAAGAAGCCGTCGCAAGCATCACCACAAATTGACAGTGTTTGGTTGGCACATGATCAGAATATATGGGGGCATGGGTGTGCAGAGTATGCCCTTCGCCTTGACCGGGGAGAGCCAACTTATGTTGATACGCTGCCTAACCTTTCCATGCTGGTGGAAAGGCGGGGAGAACATTTCTGGCTGGATCTCGTCAAGGCAGCCACATGTAAGGGAGGCGTCCCTTACAAACCGGAATCCATTTGTGGAAAATTCGCCATAAAGGCAGGCGGAAAAAGGCTTCAGGTGTATCTTAGAAAAGATCAACTGGATGGTGGCAGGGAACTGGAGTGGGAGAATGGTGGAGAGCAGGAACCATTCCCTGGCATTGATCAAAAAATAACTTTATCCGGGTCATATGACTCTGCCATCACTCTTTATCGGGAAAAATACAAAGAAGAAGATCACGACGGAGAAGTATTAAATTATATCCGAAAATTATCTGATCATTTGTTCGGAAATCCTTTTCGCAGGGTGGAATTTTCATTCCCATCGGTGGCACACAAAGATATTTCCCTGGATCTTAACCTGGAAATTCGTCCTGCCAGTGGACTTGCACGGATTGAACTGTATCCAAGCAATGTTGGGGACAGGAATTTTTTGAGGGGAGGCCGAATTTTGATGGATTATGCCACGATGCGGATAACTGACCCGCCCCCTTCTCCCAAATTGGGTTGGCCTCCGTTAAAGCTAATTAAAGTCGACCCCGATGCTTCTTTTTTAAATTATGGAAAGATTCAGATTCAACAGTATTTAAACACACCTGTTTGCAGGGAAGATCTTTTTGGAGATAGAATTTTTTCTGTTGAATTTGAAGGGGCTGTGGATGAGGTTAAAAAGATCTTAACAGAACAAAGAATCATTTTTGTCAATGGGGAACGGATAATTTTGTCCCCACCCATTGATCAGGACGGTTGTGCAGGAAATGCAATCGGGTCTGTAACCATAGATCGTGTGGCCACCAAAGTTGAGAATGATTATCATAACATCCCGATACATTATGAAAGAAAATTTCTGAGTAGAATGAGCTGGCTTTTTGCCAAAACACCGGACAATCTTAAACGGGGGATTCGACAATATTTAAGCAGTGAACGGGGTGATGGCAGAGACTGGCTTTATATGGTGGACGCTGCTGCTCGATCATTTACATCAACCGAGGAGTTTGAGTTTTTATACGCAGCCATTTTAAAAAAGATTAATACCAACCATGGAACCCCTTTTCCCATAAACTCTTCAAGGGCTCTCTTACGTTTGTTGACTTTGAGAAAGAATAGCCCACTGGCCATGAAACGAAAGGAAGCAAAAGTATTTACAGAAAAAACGGTTGAGATAATGGAACAGGAATCAAAAAAGTTTTCCAATAATCAAAAAAAATATCCAAAATTTTTTCAGGCTGCGTTGCTTTTTCTTTATTTGTTGCGATTTCGAATGGTGGATCAAAGTTTTCTGGATGGAGACAATCCAGAGGACAGAAATTTGTTCAATCGCGCAATCAAATGTTTAAGAACTGGGCAGTGCTTCTTTTCTCAACAGAATATAGCAGGTGATACTGCAGAAAAAATTGTGACGGCTATTGAACTGTTTATCTATTATGAAGGTTCTGATCTGCCAGCAGATTTTTATGAGCTTACCAGTGACGAAGAGGAAGAAGAAGAAGAAGAAGAAGATGATGATGATGATGATAAAGGAGATTAAAGGGGCAAACAATTGGAATGACTATATATTTTGAATATAATGTCAGCCATCACCATTGATCATGGATCGCCATGGCAGAGCTTTTATAACGTTAACGATTACTTGGCAATTTATGGTGGCGGCAAAGATGTTCAACACGACAGATAGAGATAAATTTATGTTAAAGAAAAAGAAAACGGGGGGCTTGGTTCTAACGTCGCCCAGTGGATATACTCCAAACACTCAATGATGAAAAAATTATGATAAATTCAAATGAGTTAATAATTATTACCTGATGCGTGTTACTCAAAGTGGGCGAAGTTAGAACTAAGCCCAAAACGGGTTATGGAGAAAAAAGTGGTCAAGTTTCATCTCATGACAATCTTACTCAGATAATTCAAATGGTTTTGAAAATTTTTCCTTTTGTTACAATAAGATATGATATTCATGGGAGGGCTCATGCAAATTGGGTTTTATTTTTTGTTAACATGCTTTCCGGCATGCTCCAGGCAGATAAAGAGATTGATTTACGTATCATAACGATTGCAGCACTTTTGCATGATAATGGTAGAGAAAATGATGGAAAAGATCCTTTTCATGCGGATCAATCTGCTGAAATTGCCAGCCGGTTTATTAATACACATTATATAGATTGCAATGAAGAATTGATTATAAAAACAATACGATATCATTGTCAATCGGATGCATTTACTTGGACGTATCCTGCGCTTGAAGCAAAAATTGTAAGTGATGCAGATAAATTGGATAGATTCCGATTGAAAAGAGAAAGTCCACTGAATAAAGATCTGTTGGAACTTCCGGAAAGCCATGGGCTTATTGATATTGCATCAAGGATAAATGACCATTCATTCAGGACTTTTAAATATTCAGGTTAATCCGAATGAAAATCTAAACTTCACACTCACACCTTTCACTTTTGAATTGTCGGTGTTTCAGCTTAAATGTTGACAATTCATCTTCCAAAACGCTAATGTCAAATTCAGTTTTTCGTAAATTTGATATCATTTATAAAAGCGTGGGAAAAATGAAGATTGATAACCCAGGTAAATTTGTCTTTAAATTGAATTTCATCATTGAGAATTATGCCCATCTGGGTCATCTGGGCGCAACATTGATTCTGCTTTTTACAGCGGTATGTTTCGGCATCGTGCCGCTTTTTGCCAAAACCCTTCAGGAAACCGGAACAAGTTCAGCTGCAATCGCTTTATATCGGTATGGATTCACAGCCTTATTAATGGCTCCTTTTCTTCCCTTTTCCCGTGAAAAATGGCGTGAAGCATTATTGCTGATATTCAGTGGATTATTCATGGGGTTGTCCTGGATTGGATATCTGGAAGCGATCAAGGTGGCATCCATTGCCGTAGCAGGCATTGTTTATATGTCCTATCCGGTCTTTACGCTGTTATTTGCTTGGCCAATGGTGGGACAGCGGCCAACATTGCGCGGGGTCATGTCCGTGGGTTTGGTGATGGTATCCGTTTGTTTGATTTTTTCACCGGATAATTTATCCGGAACGTCGGTGAAGGCACTTCTCTGGTCATTACCGGCGCCCATAAGCTTTGGATTTATCATTGTTGTTATCAGCGGTTGTCTGCACAGACTAACCACCTATGAGCGCTTGGCGTGCGCAACCCTTGGCGCTACCATGGGGCTGATACCCTTGGTGCTTGAATCCACTGGTGCCGAATTTATATACGCCATACCAGACCACTGGTTTGCCATCGCCGGAATCACTTTTTTTACTGCGCTGTTGCCCCAATTATTGTACACATGGGCCTGCCCCTGTGTTGGACCTAACCGTTCAGCAGCTACTGGCACCTTTGAGCTGCCCACAATGTTCATCATCGGCTGGCTGGCCTTTGATGAAACTATGGGAGCCCGGGAAGTGATTGCTGCCATTCTCATTGTATTGGCAATCGTTCTTGCACCGGTTGTTCAGGCACGAAAGACATCTGTGCAAAAATAGAGAACAGATCATTTGATAAATTTTATGCAAAAAAAGGGGTATGGCCCTTCTAAAACATAAAAGGCAAACCCAAAATTTTCGAGTTTGCCTTTAAAGATTTCATCAGATTTTTAACTCAGTTCCGTATGCGCTCAGAAGGATTAGTTTGTATGTTTGATTTGTGAAATTTATAACATATTTCAAGTGTCATTTCAGATTTAAAAAGATGCTCTGATGAAAATAAAATTTATTGATTATCCAGCCACATCAATACCGGGGTCACATCCCAGATTTTTATCTGGATTGTTGCACTCGAAGTTATGGTGACGGGTATCTACGTGTCCTTCTTCTCTCTCGCTGTCAGATTCGATGTAATTTTTTTCTGTATTTTCCATGGTAGCCTCCATATATGCGAACATACCCCTTAGTATGTTAATCTTTATTTTTTGTTTATCCCTGCCATTCTGGGGCAGGTATTTTGTTTTGCAGCATTTGAAATTTTTCTTGGCTGCGGTGTTTCTTTGTTGGAAATAATCTATGCACTCACCACAGTAGTGCAATGCTTAAGAAAAGGGGGTTCATTTATAGGTTTAAACTACCATATATGTTTGTATTATTTTAATTAACAAGGGTTTAATGGTTTGGCTTTTGCCGGATTAATTGGCAGATTGGCCGCATAAAAAATAAATGCAGTGATTTTAATTGACTCTGTGTGCCTTTTCCGGTCCGGTTGAGGATCACCCACCCAGGCTGAAGATAATTTTACACTATGGACCACACGGTGTTTCCGGTTAAATCTTGACACCGCCTATTTCAAAACGGTACTGTGAAATTCAGCCATTCATAAATCTGATATCATTGGTAAAAGCGTGGAAAAAATGAAACTGCACGGCCTTGGTATATTTGTCTTTAAATGGAATTTCATATTTCAGAATGGGATGTAGGAGGATTTTACCATGAGATTATGTGATGCCCATACCCATCTTCAGGACTCGCGCCTTTTCAGCACCATTGAGCGGGTGATGCACAGAAGCATGGCCGCCGGGGTGACCCACATGGTGTGCTGCGGGGTGCAGGAGCATGACTGGCACGATATTGTTATCCTGGCAGACAGATATCCCGGCATTGTTCCGGCCTTTGGCCTTCATCCCTGGTTCATCGCCCCAAGATCCCCCCATTGGCTGGATAATCTTGAAAACCTTTTGCAGACAACCGGTGCTGCCGTGGGGGAGATCGGTTTGGACAGGGTCATTTCCCCCAGGAATGAGGCGGATCAGATTTCTGTATTTCTGTCCCAGCTGGCGCTTGCCAAAAAATATAAACGACCTGTCAATATCCATTGCAGAAAGGCCTTTGGATTGCTGGCAGACCTTTTAAAAGAAAATGGGGGGCTGCCCCATGGCGGTGTGATTCACTCCTATTCCGGGTCAGCGGACATGGTAAAGGTGTTTGAAAAATCAGGGGCATACATCTCTTTTTCAGGATCATTGACCCGCCCCCGCAATAAAAAAGTTCAACAGGCGGCCCGTGTGGTTTCCCTGGAGCGGCTTCTCATTGAAACAGATACCCCGGATATCTTGCCCACCGGTGCCCCGGAAGGGCTCAATGAACCGGCCCATGTGCATCTGGTTTTGAAAACCCTGGCCCAATTGAGGGACGAATCCATTGATACCCTGGCCCATGCAACTTTTGCCAATGCCATGCGTTTGTTTAAATTTTCTGATCACAATCCAAGTTCCAATGTTCCAGATGGATGTATACCGTGAAAGCCCTTTTTTTCATGTTGCTTTTGCTGTATCTGCCTGCCTGTGGCGGCGGTTCATCCGGATATGCCGGGAGCATTTCTCCGGCCCCCCCGTCACAATCCATTGTAAAGCTGGACCATGCAGAAAAAACCAGGCAAGCCCTCATGGATCAATATGAAAAGTGGGCAAACACCCCATACCGAAGCGGCGGCATGGGGCAAGAAGGGGTGGATTGTTCTGCTCTGGTTCATCTGATTTTTTTACAGAAATTTGGTATCAGCCTGCCAAGGACTGTGGCCCGTCAGGCCAGGGTGGGTAAGAGAGTTAATAGAAAAAATTTAAAGCCCGGTCACCTGGTATTTTTCAAAACCGGCACCCGATCCCGCCATGTGGGTATCTATGTGGGCAATGAGAAATTTCTCCACGCCTCTGCAAAAAAAGGGGTCATTATTTCCACCTTGAAAAATCCCTACTGGGCTCCCCGTATCTGGAAAGTCATTAAAGTAAAATGATTCCGCCTACGTTCTTTGTTCTTTACAATTGCTGATACAATTATTAAGGTGAATTTTAATCTTACATGATCGGGCTCTGTGGGGCTCCGGTTACGTTTTTGTTTTTAATTATGCAATGGTGCCGTCATCAAACCGCACATTGCTTGACAGGGGGTGTTATAATAATGAAATCAACCCGATTAACGGTGACCCAGAAAAATATTTATGACTTTAAAGGCGATCTGCTTGTGTTTTGTGCGCTGAAACGGGAAAAGCAAGTGCCCTTGTGTGATGATGAAATCATGGCCATGGTGACCCATGTCCATGAACTGGGTGACTTTTCCGGTAAAGAAAATCAAACCCTTCTCTATTATCCGGAGCAGAGCAAAATTACCCCCGAATTTTCTGCCAGACGGGTGCTGGTTGTGGGGCTTGGTGGGGAAAAGGACCTGGCAGATGAGTTCGCCGTGAGGGAGGCCCTTAGAAAGGCCGGGGGAACCATTGCCAAAACCGCAGGAAAGATAAAGGCGCAAAGCATCATGGTCCGGACCTCTGACCTGGAGATCTGTTCCCTTGAAACCATGGGGGAATGCCTGGCAGAAGGCCTTGTGCTGGGGGATTATCGTTTTGACAAATATCAAAAAGAAAAGCCGGATGAAGAGGCTTATAAAGGTATTAAAGATATTAAATTTTTTTCAGATCAGTTCATGAATGATTTGAAAAAAGGGGTGAAAAAGGGTGGGATTGCAGCCCGGGCAGCCTGTTCTGCAAGAAATATGGCCAATGAGCCCGGTAATGGCTGGACTGCTTCTGATTTTGCCACCCATGCCGGTGAATTGGCTGAACGATTTCAATTTAAGCTCAGTGTGCTCAATACGGCGGACATGAAACAAATGGGCATGGGGGGACTTCTGGCTGTGAATCAAGGCTCCATAGAGCCGCCTAAGATGGTGATTCTGGAATATCATCCCCCTGGAAAACATGAAACCCTGCTCCTGGTGGGCAAGGGCATCACCTTTGATTCCGGAGGGGTCAGCCTGAAACCGGGGCCGGGCATGGAAGAGATGAAATATGACATGTGCGGCGGGGCTGCCGTGCTGGCTGCCATGGAAGCTGTGGGACGGGAAAAACCCAAACTCGGAGTGGTGGCCATTATTCCGGCCACGGACAACATGGCCGGAGGCGGGGCAGTAAAACCCGGGGATATCATCCGTCATTACGACGGCACATCTTCGGAGATCGTGAACACAGATGCCGAGGGTCGCATGATCCTGGCCGATGCCCTGGCCTATGGCATTAAAACCTTTGAGCCCACCTGTGTGGTGGATATTGCCACATTGACAGGGGCTGCCATCATGGGGCTGGGGCACCACTACACCTCTCTTTTGAGCAATAACGATGCCCTGGTTCAATGCCTGGAAATCGCGGGAAAACGCACCGGAGAACCCATGTGGCGACTGCCCCTGGGTAAAGAATACACCAAACAGATTGAATCCAAGGTGGCGGACATTAAAAACGTTGGGGGAAAAGCCGCCGGAACCATCACTGCGGCCGCCTATCTGGAGCATTTTGTGGGAAAGACTCCCTGGGCACATCTGGATATTGCCGGAACTGCCTGGAATTTTACAGAAAAAACATACATTCCCAAAGGACCGTCCGGCATGGGGGCCCGCACCTTTATTGATGTGATTCGAAACTGGAAAAAAGGAACAGTGGGGGCTTGATGGGCCTGGTGTTTTTTTTATATGAAACTCCACCCAAAGCCTTGCAATGATTAAAGTTTTAACTTTCGTTGTGGGCAGGTCAAATCCCTATATGATCTGCCCGTGGCAGTTTATATGAAATACTCCGCAAATCAGAGGCGTATTTCAAGCTTTTTTGTGGGCAGAACGGGATCAGAATAAGGTCTGCCCATGGCAGTTATTAAAACGGACGTGCAAGACGTCCATCCAGGATTGATTTGTGAAATTATTATTATTTTGTGATGTTCACTGTGATGAAAATGTGTGTAAGCATATTGTACAATTGTCAAAGCAGGTGGATGTGGTAATCGGAGCCGGTGATTACGCCACCTTTCGCAAGGGACTTGATAAAACCATTGCCCGGCTCTCTGCCATTGAAACACCCACCCTGCTGGTGTTTGGCAACCATGAAAGCCCGGAGGAACTTGCCCGGGCCTGTGCCCCATGGCCGGCAGCCCGGATACTCCATGGCCGCGGGGTCACCATCAATGGTCATACTTTTTTTGGCATTGGGGGCTCCACACCGGTGACCCCCTTTGGAGAATGGTCCGTGGATGTGGCTGAAGACGTGGCCCGGACCCTTCTTGCCAAAGCCCCGGATAATTGTGTGCTGATCAGCCATTCCCCCCCGTTGAATTGCCTGGATCTTGCCGGGAACAATCAGCATCTTGGCAGCCGGGCCATCCGGGAATTCATAGAAACCCGTTCCCCGGGTCTTGCCGTGTGCGGTCATATCCATGAAGCCTGGAATTGCCGGGACTCCATTTCAGGGGTTTGTGTGATCAATCCCGGCCCCCAAGGTGTGATTCTTGATTATCCCGGAGGAAAAAGCCTTGAAAATTAAAAACCTTTGCTGTGCCGGGACCAACAGCCTTGTGCTTACCATTGATCATTACGAGTTGCCCCCGGGAGAACCCCTTTTGGTGTGTGGCAGAAACGGCAGTGGAAAATCCCTGCTGGCAGCCATTCTTGCAGGGGAGAAGATCCCGGATCAGGGCACTGTATCGCTTTCCCCCCGGGTGGGTTTTCTTGGCTTTGCCCTGGAAGATCAGATACTGGAACAGGATCGCAAAATGGATTGCAGCGAGGAGATGGAAGGGGGCATTGACTGGGGCCGCACCGCCGGAGAAATCATTGGACAGGGTCCCAACCGCACCGCTGCCGTCAATTTGTCGGGCATTGCCAACCTTTTGGAAAAACCCTTTAAGATTTTGTCCACCGGTGAGATCCGCAAGGTTTTAATGGCCCGGGCCCTGGCAGCAGATCCCGATGTTCTTGTTCTGGACGCCCCCTATGCCGGTCTGGACATTGGGTCCCGGGAACAGTTGACCCACATCATCAACACGGTCATTGGGCAGGGTACTGCCGTGATCCTGGTGGATTTTTATCACCCGGATCTTCCCCATGCCATTAAAAACATGATTTATCTTGAAAAGGGAAAAATCGTTTTAAAAGGAGATCGCAAAGCCGTGACAGCTTCCCGGGCCTGGCAACGGCACAATGCCCATGATATCTCCTTGCCCCACCACCTGCCCGATTGTTTTACCTACGATCACCTGGACCCGGAGGCCCCCTTTGTCCGGGCAAAGAATATTTCTGTTTCCTTTAATGACATTCCAGTGTTCAGCAACCTTGACTGGACATTCCGTCCCGGGGAGAACTGGCACATCCTGGGGCCCAACGGCTGTGGCAAATCCACCCTTTTAAAGCTTATTTCCGGTGACAGCACCAAGGCCTATGGTCAGGACTTGACCCTGTTTGGCATTAAACGGGGAAGCGGGGAAAGTATCTGGGATATAAAGCGCCATTATGGCATTGTGGGGGCCGAGCTGCACCGGGATTACCGGGCCGGTGCCACCTTGCTCGGGGTGGTGGTTTCCGGATTCTTTGACACCATTGGCCTTTATGATACCCCCACGGCCACCCAGATCGATGTGGCAAAAAAGTGGATTGAGCTTTTAAAGCTTGGGGAAAAAGAGCAAAAATATTTTTCCACATTGTCCTATGGCGAACAACGCCTGGCCCTCATTGCCCGGGCCGTGGTCAAGCTGCCCCTGATCCTGATACTGGACGAACCCTGCCAGGGCCTTGACAATGTCAACCGGGCCCGGGTGCTGGCCCTTATCGATTACATCAGTGCCAACAGTAACACCCACATCCTCTTTGTAAGTCATGACCCCAGGGATCACCTGGAGTGCCTGACCCATCAACTTAAGGTCCAGGATTTTAATAATTAAAAACTCGTGCAAGCCATTTAAGTTAAGAGTGGCTTTGTCCGTGGTGCTAATTGGGACGTTTTTTTATAAGAAAAGGCAGCCTCCAAGATAACCTCAGCAGAGCCGCCCCCCCCGATGGGCAATAGGAACCGGACAATTGAGCTGTCTACAGTTCCGGTCCGGGACCATTGCCCATCGGGGGGGGGCGGCGGCATAATACCATTTTCAATATTCATTGTGTCTGACAGAACATGCCGGTTATTCCAGAACAGAAGCCATGGCCGGTTTTTTGGGCATTCTGGGTTTCTGGATCAGGTAAATAATACCGAAAATGGCCAGGGCAACGGGATAAATATAGTAGCGCTGTTCATGGGGCAGCCCCACCAGGGAAGCTATGGCATCGGGCCGCATGGCACAGACGGTGACACTTAAAAACAACGGCACTTCCCAGATTTTGTTTTTTGCCACAAACCAGCCCTGGGTGGCCGATGCAAAGGCAAAGTTTCCCATGCAGGCCATGAAAAAAATTAAAAGTCCCTGGGGCCAGGAATAAATCTCATGCAGGATGAGATCGGAGTTAAAAATAAACATGAAAGGCAGTATGGCTGTTCGAATGTCATACATGAACCCCTGGAGCCCCGTGGCAATGGGGGGCGATTTTGCAATGGCTGCCGCAGCATAGGCTGCAAGCCCCACCGGAGGGGTGTCATCGGCCAGGATGCCAAAATAAAAGCAGAATAGATGGGCTGACATCAGTGGTACAAACCACTCCTGATAACCTGCAATGGTTACAATGGCAGGGGCTGTTAAAGACGCCATGACAATGTAGGTGGCTGTTGTGGGAAGTCCCATGCCGATGATCAGGCTTGCAATGGCGGTGATGGCCAGCATGATATAAATATTGCCCATGGAGATCACATCAATGATTTCCGTTATTAAGCCTCCCAGGCCCAGGGCCACCACCCCCACGATGATACCCGCCGCCGCCGTTGCCAAAGCCACTGACACCATGTTTCTGGCCCCTGAAGCCATGGCGGAAAAAATGTTGTTCACGGCCCGGTGTATGGCAGGAACAACGGGCTCTTTGGCCATGTACGCCTTGACAGGTTCCTGGAAAAGCATGATCAGGGTCATCACCCAGATGGCATGAAATGCGGCAAGTTCAGGGGAGTGCCGCACCACCACCAGTTCATAAAGCAAAAGGCCAATGGGCAGCATGAAATGAAGGCCCCCCAGAAAGGTTTTAAAAAATACCGGCAGCTCTTTTCTGGACATGCCCTTTAATCCCAATTTGGATGCTTCAATATGGGTGATGTAAAACAGGGCAGCATAGGAGGCAAAGGCCGGAATGGCGGCAGCTTTGATCACTTCCACATAGGGGACATTGACATATTCTGCAATGATAAAGGCCGCCGCTCCCATGATGGGGGGTGCCAGCTGTCCGTCGGTGCTTGCGGCCACCTCAACGGCTGCCGCCTTGGTGGGGGGATATCCCACTTTTTTCATCATGGGAATGGTAAAGGTGCCGGTGGTGACAATATTGGCAATGCTGGAGCCAGACACCATGCCGGTGAGCCCGCTTCCCAGGATGGCGGCCTTGGCCGGTCCGCCCTTGAATCCCCCCAAAAGGCTTAAGGCCAGCTGGATAAAATAGTGCCCGGCTCCGGCCTTGTCCAGCATGGCCCCGAAAAGAACAAATAAAAAGACAATGGTGGCTGATACATCCAGGGGAATGCCGTAAATACCCTCGGTGGACATGGTCATCTGGCCCACAAATCGATTTAATGAAGTTCCTTTAAAGGCAATGAGGTCGGGCATGTAGGGGCCGAAAAAGGCATAGATGCAAAAACAGACAGCAATGACGGGAAGTGCAGGGCCAATGACTCTTCTTGCAGCCTCCAGAAGCATCAGGGTCAAGAGAATTCCCACCGCAATATCCCGTGGAATGGGTGCGCCGTAACGCATTGTAATACCTTTAAAATCAAGGACAATATAGAGTGCGCAAAGACAGGCAACAATGGCGGTGGCATAGTCAGACAGCGGAATTCTGTGGGTGGCTGAGAGAAATTTCAGGCCAAATCGTTTTTTGGAAAGAACAGGATAATTCAAAAATACGATGAGCAGGGCAAACCCCAGATGGATGGAGCGGATATAGGTGGAATCCAGGATGAGCCAGCTGGCAATGGAAAGTTGAAATAAACTCCAGCCCACGGCAATGGTGGGGATGACCCATTTTTCAGCCCCCCGGGGGCGCCGGGCAATGCCTTCTTCTTCCTCGGCCATTTTCCTGGCCAGTTCCAGACCTTTATTTTGTGTATCAACTTCGGAATAACTCATATCTCTTCATCCAAAATTAAGGATGATGGACCTTTAAAAAGTCAGTCCACGATTTTTTTTACCACAACATATGCGGGGTTGGGCCTTGATTGCTCTCAATGGGTTGTGGTTAAAGAGTGCACCTTGGACTTTTTACGAGACCATCAAGGATATAGACAACTAAAAAAACCTTTGCCAAACCTCACCGGTTGTATGGGGTGTTGTGGGCAGACCGGGGATAAAATAAGGCCTGCCCATGGCGGTTATTTCAGACCGACTTCTTTATAATATTTTAAGGCTCCCGGATGGAAGGGCGCAGACAGGCCCGTGAGCATGGCCTCTTTGGTAAGACCTGCATAGGCGGGATGAAGTTTGGTAAAGGCTTCAAAATTATCAAATACCTCCTTGGTTATGGCATACACCACATCCTCGGATACTGCGGCGGAGGTTACAAAAGTCGCCTTGACGCCAAAGGTGGGGACAGAAGCTTCTTTGTTGGCTGCCCCTGGGTAGTTTTTCATCAGGGTGGCTGCTTTCGCATAGTAGGGAAATTTCGCAAGCAGGCTTTCAACATTTAAAATGGGGATAAATTTAACTTTACGCACACCCGAAGTGGCTTCTTTATAGTATCCGGAAGGGTGACCTACGGTGTAAAAAGCAGCATCAATTCTGCCGTCCTGGATCAGTCCCGGTGCTTCGGCTGCCTTGAGGCTTTCTGGATGAAAATCGGTTTCCCAGTTCAAGCCGTTGGCAGCGAGGGCGTCAATGGCGTTTTGGCGCTGCCCTGAACCAATGTTTCCGATGTTAACCCTTTTTCCCTTAAGATCTGCAAAACTGTTGATGTCGGCATCCACGGCGGCAATGAGGTCAACGGTTTCCGCATGGATGGAGAACACGGCCCGAAGGTCTTTTTGGGGGCCTTTGTCCTTCCAGTCGGCAATGCCCTTTACTGCCTGGTATTGACGATCGGACTGGGCAATGCCGAAATCAAGATCTCCGGATAAAATTGAATTGATATTGAAAACAGACCCGCCGGTGGATTCCACAGTGCATCTGATGCCGTACTCTTTTCTTTTTTTATTGACGATCTTAGCAATGGCTCCGCCGGTGGGATAATATACGCCGGTGATACCACCGGTGCCAATGGTGACAAAGGTGGTTTTTGCATGGCTTTCAGTGATACCGGTTCCCAGAAAAAGAATGGTTGCAAATAAAATGGCGGTGCTTAAAACAAATGCTTTTTTCATTTTGATCTCCCAAGTTAAAAGGTTGTGCATCATTGCATATATAACTGCCATGGGCAGACCTTATTTTGATTTCAGTCTGCCCACAACGACACTTGAAATACTCCCTGGATTTTAAGACCACCCGGGGTAGCCGTAAAAAGCGTAAAGTGCTTTTGACCTTGCTTGAAGGATACAAACAATGGATGCCGTGAACCGGTTTTATAATTGGGGGGTGGATGGCAGGGCAGATCCCTGCCTTTTGTATGATAAAAAACCGGGTAACCGGGCATTTTTTTATGAAACACAGTTTTAATGTACTGCCCGTAAACGTTACAAGTTCAAATTATTTTTGTAAAGAGTTAATTTGTTTTACCTGTACATCAAGTTCCGGGGAGCGGTTTTTTCAGAATAATTCTGGCATCCACCACATCCAGTCCTTCTTCGTAAAGAATCACAGGATTAAGATCCATTTCTTCTATTTCCGGATAGGCTTCAATGAGTTCCGAGCACATGGAAATTAATTTTTTCAATGATTTTTTATCATATCCTTTATGGCCCCGGACACCGTCCAGAAGCACAGAAGATCTTGTATCTTCAATCATTTTTTTACAGGAAGTGGGAGAAACAGGTAACACCCAGAAGGTGACATCTTTCATGATCTCCACCATAATTCCCCCAAGTCCATACATGATCACCGGCCCAAACTGCTCATCAACTTTGGTACCGATAATGATTTCAAGGCCTTTCTGGGCCATGGGGGTGACAAGGACTCCCCGGATATCTGCACCGGAAAGATAGTGTTCTGCATTTTTAATGATTTCCCGGAATGCCTGTTTAACTTCGGTTTCTGTTTTCAGGTTTAGCTTTACGCCGCAGGCGTCGCTTTTGTGGAGAATATCCGGTGAAACAATTTTTAACACCGCCTTTCCGGGAATTTTTTTTGCAATATCCCAGGCCTCTGTTTCATTCTTTGCCACATGTCCCACAGAGGTGGGGGCACCGTGGAGCTTGATGAGTTTTTTGGCTTCGTTTTCCAGGAGTACATGGCGATTTTCTTCCAGGGCTTTTGCAATGATCTGTTGGCCGGTTTTTTTGGCCCGGGCATGCCAGTTAAAGACAAAGTTTGTGACAGCATGGTAGGATTTTAAATAAGCACCGTATTTACAAAGACTGGCCACGCATTTACACGACACATCCAAAGAATCGTGAACCGGTATATTATAATGTCGTAAAAGATCCAGGGCATGGGAATCATAGGCGCTGTACAGAGAATGAACAATAATGGGTTTTTTCTTTTTCTTCACCATGTTTCCCAGCTGATGGGCCGCGGCCTCTTCTCCTATGGCAAGACTTTGTTCAAACCGTATACCATAACCGCCAAAAAGTCCTACAATGAGAAGCCCCCCCACATTGGGATCATTTAAAATAATCTGGGCGCAATCGGCAAACAAGCTGGGATCTGAATCGGTACCCCCTGCCACATCCACGGGGTTCACCACCGAAGCTGCCTGGGGCAGGATGCCACGCAGTTTGTTCCGGGTCTGCTCTGTGAGCTCCGGCAGACTAATTCCGTAATCGGACAAGAGGTCGGCCCCGATGGTGGCATGTCCGCCACCGTCGGCCAGGATGGCAATGGCGTTATTCTTTATGGCCGGCTGGCTGGCCAGGGTATTTGCCACGGGAAACAGTTCATCGGAATTTTCAATGACAATAATTCCGGCCCGTTCATAGGCCGGTTTTGCCACCTCGTTCATGCCAGCCAGGGAGCCGGTGTGGGAGCCTGCTGATTTTTTGCCGGTGGCGGATCGTCCGCTTTTTAACAAAATAATGGGTTTTTCAACACTTGTTTTGTGGGCTTCCTGGAGAAACTTTCGCCCTTCACTCATACCCTCAACATACATGAGGATGGCTTTGGTGTCGGGGTCATTTCTAAAGAATTCAAGGTATTCATGGAATTTTATGTCAGATTCATTGCCCACCCCCACATAATAGGTAAATCCTTCGTGTTTTCTTACGGTGGCTTCGGTGATAAGGGTTAGGGCCATGTTACCGCTCTGGCACACCAGGGCGATTTTCCCCTGGGGAACATTGGGGATCCCCGCAAGGTTCATGTGGGATTTAAGGTTGATAATACCCGAGGTGTTGGGGCCGATGAGGCGAACCCCTGTTTTTTGGGCGGTGTGTATCATTTCCTCTTCCAGGGCTTTTCCCCGGGTGCCAAGCTCCCGGAATCCCCCGGCAATGATGACAGCTCCTGCCACCTTTTTTTTTCCGCATTGTTCTAAAATACCGGGAATGGTGCGGGCCGGCGTGGTGATCAGGGCAAGGTCAACCGGGCCGTCAATCTGGGTGATATCCTTGTAGCAGCAGAGACCTGCAATCATCTCTTCCTTGGGATTAATGGGATATATTTCGCCTTCAAATCCTTCGTTCTGGAGGGCTTTTATGGCTTGAAATCCTCGTTTTGTTTTATTTTTTGAGGCGCCGACAATGGCAACGGATCTGGCATTGAGTACCTTATCAAGCATGGCTGAACTCCCTTGTTATTTTGGCATCTTTCATACAGCTTCAAAAGTAGTTTACACTTTTTCATAAAGTTTTCCCGGAAAATGGGTACATCTGTCTGAAAAATGAAACATGTCGTTATTTTATTCTTTTTTACGTTGCTCGAAATTTGTCAGTGACTGTTCCCGTTCTTTGGTGGACACACAGGCAAGGCAGGCTTCCACCTCATAGTCCATGAGGGCTTCAAGGCCGGTTTCCCCCTGGGCCATGAGCAATCCTTTTTTGATCAATTTTAAAGAAAATGCCGAGTTGGCCACAATTTTTTCGGCCATTTTAAATGCCTCATCCATTAACACTTCAGGGGCAACCGCCAGGTTCACAAGACCGATGCGGGCCGCCTCCTCTCCTGTGATGTTTTCTGCAGTGAAAAGAAGCTCCCGGGCCTTGCCCGGTCCCACCAGGTCCTGAACCAGGCGAAAGGCCCCTCCGGTCACCGAAGAGGTCACCTTTGCCTCGGGGGAACCGATAAGGGCATCTTTTGCTGCAATGCGGATATCGCAGGCCAGGGCAAGTTCGTACCCCGAACCCAGTGCATATCCGTTGATGGCGGCAATGGTGGGTTTTTCAAAACGGATGATTTTCCGGGATGCCTCCTGGAGAGACTCCAGATAAATTCTGTAATCTTCAATGGTTCTGTCCCGGGAATCCTTAAGATCTGCACCGGAGGAAAAGGCACGGCCTTCTCCGGTGAATATCAGTGCCTTGATCTTGCTGTCCTGCTGAACAGCTTCCAGCACCTCCAGCATCTCCAGCCACAATTGACGATTCATGGCATTGAGCACCCGGGGCCTGTTGAGTTTTATCACACCGATGTTTTGTTTTTTTTCGTAAATAATGCATTGATGGGTCATGAAAATCACCTCTTTTTGAAAGGATCTTTTGGGAAATGGCCTTAAAAAAGACCATATCCCGGTGGCGGTGTAAAATCAAACAATAATTTGTAAGAAAATAATTCATATGATCCTAAAAATGGTTGACGGTTTTTGGAGGCATGGCGGCGGATGAAACAATACAGTTAATCCGGGGGGGACGCCAATCATCAAAGGTGGGGTGCGTGGGAGATGATTATCAATTAGGCTACCATACGTGGATAGGATTTTATAGTCCGTAATGTCTTGTAATTAAAGATATTATTTTACCATTAAAATTTTATTGCAAAAATGGTCGACGTTATGATCAAGCCCGATGTGTGGTATGGAATTCAATGTATAAGGAGGGGAAAATAGCGTAAAAGGACTGCTGACACACGCGAATTTCATGCATTTGCGAAGCAGCAGTCCTTTTTTGTCTTGGCCGTGGCACTATGGCGATTATTTTATAACTCAACTTTCGGGCTTCATTTCAAAGCCGGCATTTTTAAATGTACCGATGGGGTCAGTGTGCCGACGGGGTCAGGCTTTTGTTATTGATGTTATCGACCAAGGCCTTTGCCAACGAAAAAAGCCTCGATGATGTCAATAACGAAAGCCTGAGCCCACCACGAAATGCGAACACCGAAAGTTGAATTTATAATCCATTTAGATTTCATCTGATTGTGAAAAATTTTCAACAACCCATGAACAATACTCTCTATCCGAATTATGGGGTGAGTCGCCAAAAATGTCGTTGTCGTGTTAGAGGCCCAGGCGTTTTTTAGCCAGAATTTCTGCGGCTTTCATCAGCGGGTAGGCTGCCGGTGATGCCGTTAACAGAGGCTGGGTGCCAATCTGGGAGGTTAAAATACCATTGACGGTCATGCGGTTCTGAATAATAAAGGCAATGGTGTTAATGAGTTCCCCGGCAGAAGGGCCGCCCACAACTTCACCACCCAGTATGATGCCGGTTTCTTTGCCGGCAATGAGTTTCACCATCTGCGGGTGGGTGTCCGTAAGGGTGCCCGGATGTTTGTCCACGCCCTGGAAACTGGCGGAGATTACATCAAATCCGTCGGATTTGGCCCGTTGTTCCGTTAATCCGGCCACGCCAAAGCCTTGGTTGCCAATGGCTGTGGAAAAGATGGAAATGGTACCGTTAAATGTTTTAACAGCAGACAGTTTAAACAGGTTCATGCCCGCTGTCCGTGCTTCGGCACATGCGGTGGAGGCCAGCATGATATTGCTGGGTTTCCGGGTGATAAAGTCAATCTTTTCTGCACAGTCACCCACGGCAAAGACATCCGGGGTTTCTGTTCGCATGTATTCATCCACCTTGATAAACCCTTCCCGGGTGATGGTGATACCGGCTTCCTTGGCAAGATTTATGTTGGGACGATATCCCATGGACAGAAGCACGGCATCGGCTTCAATGGTTTCTCCATTTTCCAGGCGTACGCCGGTGACAGTATTTTTACCCAGGATTTCCGTAACCCCCATGCCGGTGACGAGTTTTACGCCCCTGGCCTTCATGGCCTCTTCTGTCTTAATGGCAATTTCTTCATCAAAGGCCAATGCCAGGGCATGGGGCAGTTTTTCAATGAGGGTCACATCTTTGCCATTTTGCACCAGCTCATCTGAGACTTCCACTCCGATGAAGCCCGCACCAATGGTGACTATTTTTTTGCACTGGGCAAGTTTGCCCTGCATTTTATCCAGATATACTTTGTCTTTGGGTACGTAAAACACGTTGTCAAGGTGGGTACCGGCAAGCCAGGCGGGCTCCACCGGTGTGGACCCGGTGCCAAGGATTAGTTTGTCATAGGCAATCTCCTGGCCGTCTTTAAGGGTGCATTTTTTTTCTTCGGTGTTGATGGTTGTCACTTCACCAATGGTAAGGTTGACACCGGCATCCTGGAAAACCTTGTCCGTTGGCATGACATTTTTATCGCTGTTCACTCCTGGGCTCACAAAATAGGGAATACCACAGGGCACCAATGTCTGCTTTTCTATGCGGATGATGGTGACATCTTTGTTGGGATTCATGGTTTTTGCCATGGTTGCTGCCACAAATCCGGCGGCACTTGCACCGATTACGAGTATATCTGTTTTTTGCATTGTAACTCCTTTTTTATGATTTCCATGGCGGTTTTATGTGCCATGGTGTCTTTTAAACGTTTTTTTAATATTCAAAGTATTTCATCCTCATCAGCAAACTGTGTGCCAAACCATGTCCGGCGATGGTTTTATGATTTGTTATTGCTTGTTAATATGTTGATAATATTAATTTTTTTTGTTGATTTTGTTTTTAAGAACGCTTTGCTTTTGTGAATGTGTTTGGCTATGATGCATGGAAATTGCTAATTCTTAATGTTTTTTGGGACAGAGTGGTTTAATAAGTGAACGGTGGGTATGTTTAGTTATTGAACACATGTGTGAGAAAAATGGCAGTTCTGCTATTTTTTCTTTTTGAAAAAGGTTTTGATGATTTTGCGTGGTTTTTCATGGGCTCCAAAATTTAAATCCAAAAGCTGTTCTTTGGACACGATTTTGACCGGAACGGTTTCAGGTGTGGTCATGACATATCTCCGGGGCAGATATGCTTTGTCTATTTTGACGATATAATCACCGGGTTTCACATCGCTTAGAACATATTTACCCTTTTGATCGGTGAACGCTTCCTGGACCTCTTTGTCCCCACGTAATAAAATCAATCTGATGGGTGATAATCCTTCCTCGTCATCATTGATGGTGAGATTTTTGTCAACATCATCAAAGACCATACCTTGAATCGTGCCAACCTGTTCCAGGGCGATATCCATGAAAACAGAGTCCCCTTTTTTCAGGTCAATGTTCATTGGCAATGGTGTCACCGGCACAATGCCACTGGAAAGATTTGAGATATCCATATCCAGAACATAGGTGTCCGGCTCTTGCACAGGAAATTCAAAAATACCTTTATCATCGGTATACACATGAATCTTATTCATTGTAATCCTGGTTTTGGGATAAACGCTTTCGTCTGGTCCACGTTTTCCATCACCGTTTTCATCCAGAAAAAGTTGTCCCTTTACACGGCCCTTTGTTTTCATCCATGGAATGGGAGCTGCAAATTCTGATCGCCAGATAAGGCCTATTTTCCATTCTTTATCTTTATCTTCCGTGAGATTGTTACTTTCAAATTTAATATCAAGGGAATTATTTTTACCAATGCCTATTTTTTTACTCAAGGTCAAATCAACATCAAAGGTCTCTTCTCTGGTTGTTTCGTCATTGTCGCATCGGGAGGTCTCATTGGTGTACTCTGCATTGAGATCCAGAAGATTGAACAGGCGACATCCCAATCTGTATTCCATTTTTTCTTTTATTTCAGAAGAGTCTCTATCATCTTCCAGGGATTCGTCTCTGGTATAACCCACTTCCCAGTTAAATTGCTTGAAGTAACCGCTCACTATTACATTGTACTCGCTGGTCCGTGTGCTGTTAGCTCTTAGCTTATCTTTGTCTCTTCCCCATTTCCCCCTGGTGGATAGGGATAAAATCGGGAAGGCTTTGTACATTCCAAGGGAGATGGTCTCCTTTACGTTGTCCCTTCCGGACAGGGGGGTCTCATTATTGTTTTTTTCTTTTTCCAGTTCCCATGTGATATCAAGTGTGGGCCATATGCCATATCTGAACTGTGGTCCACATCTGAGTTTTTCTGTTTTTGTTGTTATGTTTTCAGGATTATTGTCCACATTATCATTATATCTCTGGTAATCCACCCACAAGGTCAGGGGCTCAATGGGCTGATACTGGGAATAAATACCAATGCCTTCTTCATCTGTGATCCCGCCGGGATAATCGGTGCCGCCATGATAGTATTCTGCACTGAAACCCATTGAATTCCAGCTAAAGTCGCTTCTTGTGAACCAGGCAGAGTCCTTTTTTTCCCGGTCACTTATGCCCTCAGACCCATAGGCTATTTCCCCTGAAATTGTCAGTGGTTCAAAAAGTTGATATTCACCTGCAACGCTGTATAAGTGTCGTTTCCAATCATTGTCTTTCCGGGTGGTAAATGTGGATGTGGCTTTGATTTTTCCCCTTTTATTGATTAATCCTATGAGGCTGGCACCCACGGCATAGGCATCCTCTTCCGTGTCATTATCATATTCGTCATTGTCATCTTTTTCGTCCCCATCATCAATAATAATGTCACTGTCATTATCATTGCTGAGGCCTGCCCAGAAAACGGTTTCAAGATGTTTGCTGTAGGTTCTGGTGCTGATGCCCCTTCCTGATAAATCTTCGGTGAGTCTTGTAAAGTCAGCAAATGTATGCCCCATGCTTAGATCCCATTGGTCCTTTTTATTCAGATCAAAACGGTAGTCCTCTTCTGCGCCGTCGTCCTCAAAAAAAGTATTGTTAAAGTATAATCGGGTGGCGTACTCTTCACTTAATTCTCCGGCCATTTCAATTCTTAGCCTTGTTTCCGGCATGGAATTGTTTTGATCATTACTTTGGGAGACTTCTAATTCCATGGACGCCGGTAGTTCCAGATATACTGACCCGTCTTTATCCGGCACGGTGATGGTTTTTAGTCGTATTTTTGCTTCATCAGAAATATCCATGCCCTGTTGAGTTGCTTTCACTGAGACCACCTGGAATGAAAGAACATGCAATTGATCCTGTTGAACCTCTGAAGGTACTTTTAAAATAAGATGAATTTTTTTCTTTTTATATGGACCCAGTGCCACTCTCTTTTCTGATAGTTTAAATTTCCATTTTCTGCTGGAGGTTGCTTTTATTTCAAAAACATCGTTGCTGTTGCCAAGATTTTTAATTTCAAAATCATAATGAACTGTTTCACCGGCCCATACCAGTTCGGGATAGGGGCCTGGTGTCAGGCGCAGACCCAGCATGTCTTTAATATGCAGCCGGGCCGTTGCTGTTGCAGTGACTGCGGCATCTAATTTGGATGTCACCGTAAGCCCAATGGGGTAAGCGATGGTGGATAGTGCTGTGGGGGGAACCGAAACAGTGAGTAGCTTTTTTTTGTGCCCACCGGGTTTTAAGGTAATGGGACCAAGGGAGCTGATGGTACTCCAGCCTTGTGGTAAATGGGGGGATAAAAGAAAGGTATCTTTATTGGTACCGGTATTTGTAATGGTAAAAGCCAGGGTTGTAAATGCTCTGGGTTCAACTGTTCTGGAGGCGGGCGGTGTCACTGTGACACCATGGGGTGCTGCAAAAACAGGTGTTTGAAAAATAAGGATAGCAATTAACAGTGCCGGTTGAATGTATCTGCCCGGCACGATTGTTCTCAGAATTAACGATTTGGGTTCAAAGAGCATTATTTAACTTTCAGTGAAAAAATGAGACCGATATTATAATCAGCCGGAGGGTCGGACCAATCTAACACCATTTTGAGATCAATATATTTTGTGATATCTGTTTTGCCGGATCCCGTGGCCACAAGTTGATTGCCGGTTTTTATTCTCCGGTAGGAATTTTTATTTTCATGATCAAATTTCCATTTTAAGTCGCCGCATTTTTTGCCGTAAGCTCCGGGTGAGAACATGTGGCTGTTTGCTTTTACATAGAGTTCCCATCCCTGACCGTCTCCGGCATAAACCGTTATTTTAAAAGCATTGATATTATTTCTGCGGTCTTTTTCAATATAGCCTCTATTAAGATCTTGTTTTGTGGGGGTGGAAAATCTTGCATAAAAGGTCTGTAAAGAGAGGGTGGGCTCTTCTGCCATGGCATTGTATGAAAAAAGCAACATGGCCAGGAAGAACACAATTGTTTTGATTTGTCTCATCATTCCATCCGTTTTTTTCTTAAGATTTCCCTGTTGGAGGCGTTTTATGAGTTTGAAATAATTTGTTTTCAACGATTAGGAAATCAGATCTTATTGATTTACCATTTACAAAATTCAGACCACCACAATTTTATAAGTGGCACATTGGATAAACGGTAAATTGAAAACTGCTGACTCCCTTGAGTTGTCAGTATTTGATTATGGAACTTTCAATTGAGTTCATTCCAATGTGGAGAGTCTGAATCTCAGATTCAAGCCATAGGTTCCAGGAGCATCTTTTGTCCAACCCACAAGCATTTTATAATCAAGTTTAATTTTTTGCTGATCTGCATACTCTGAGTTGGAATCAACAACTTTTCCGTCTGTGGATATGGTCGTATAATGTGAGTCGTTGGATTTTTTCCATAGAAAGTCCGATAATGGTTTTACATTATTTTTCACTTTTCCCATGTTTGGATCCTCGGATTGGATGGTCAGTTGCCAGGCCACATTGCTGGACACCGTTACCGTGGCCGCATCCCTTGCTTCTAAAAAGCCTTTATCAAGATTTGTGCTGGATACATCGGGGAAAATAAAAGAGCCAGGGCTCAGGTGTATGGACTGAAGCACCGGTATACTCACCCCGGTGGAGGGGGAGGCGGTTTCGTCTGCCTGCAAAATGGATGGTTGGAAGAAAAACAGGGAGGTGATGACAACCATTATTATGAAACAGGTGTTTTGTCTTTTTATTTTCTTCACTGTCTGGACCTTTTTTGTGTGCACTTCATTGGAACGGTTTTTAACTTTTCTATTTTGAGCGTTGAATTTATTCTGGTTATTGAATTTCCATTTCCAGTTCACCGGCGACCAAATCCTCCCCACCGTAGTCAATGACGGTTAAAAGCAGATAATCACCCGGGGGAAGGTCTCCTCCAATGTGTCCATAAACCTGTCTTTGACCTCCGGGATAGACCGTAAAAGGGGCATGGCCAGACTCCAGAGGAACGGTTTTAACTTTTTGGCCATTGTCATCCATAACATCTATGTAGCCGCTGCATTTCAGAAGGCAGTTTCCTTGATTTTTAAAAATTACACCAATGGTGGGCTGACCTCCTGATTGCGGTTTTTTTACGGAAATATCGGTGATGGTCCCTTTTTTATCTTCTGTTCCCGGTACGGTTTCAAGGACACGGATGAGCATATCCTGCATGGCAAATATCTGAAAAGATGTCTTTCCTTGTTGGATGGTTTTACTGAGAGTGGGTTTTGATATCTGTGCAACAAGGATATTTCCCCAATAGGTACCTTTCCCATCCATGGGAATGGTCATGGAAAAATTTATGGTTTGGATGCCATGGGGGGCCAGATTCAGTTTTTTGGGTGAAAACCGTATCCAAGGCGCACAACCGCGCTGGACGGTTCCAGGTTCAACCTGTCTTTCTTCACCATGGAGCGCCTTGATAAAATCCTTTGTGGAGATTTCAAGGGAAATGGGCGTGTTTCCCATATTTTCGACATTCATGGTGCGGGTAATGGTTTCCCCCGGTTTTGCATGGAGGGTGAACTGCATGGGTACAACGGTGTATCCGGCCATGGCAGGTACAGATAGACACAGGAGCATTAATGTCAGTATGAATTTTTTAATAATACATTGATTATTTATCATATTTTTTATCGGCAATTTTTTGAAAAGTCAATACTCGGTATTTGATCATTAGTTCATTTGCCAAGCGTAATCGTTGTTGATAAACTGTACCAGTCTCTTTTGGCAATTGAATTATTTTTTATGGTGCACTTACGGTGTAGGTAACGGTTGTGGTATAGATACCTGGAATGTCTTTGGCAGCATTGAGAAGGACTTTAAAATCTATGTCAGCGGTGCAGCGGTTATCTCCGGTGGAGGTGTTGCTCCAGAGCACCTGGGCAGTTTCACTGAGTGGGGCAAAATTTGTAAATACGTCACTCAGGGTTCCCCCATCTCCTTCTCCTTCGTTAACAACGGTTTTATTTTTTATCTTTAGATGCAAATCTGATGCTGGTTTTACATACCCTTCTATGGGGGTGAAAGAATCGTTTTTTACCAGCACTTTCCATTCTGTATTTGCGGTTACTGTCAATGTGGTGGCACCATTGTTTGTTTCTTTGTAACCCACTGCATAATCCTCGGCAGTAATGCTGGAAAAAAAGTTTGCATACCCTGAGCCGGAAACTTCAACGATTCTTATGATGGGAATGGTACCCCCCACATATTGAAAATCATCTATATCTGTTTCATCCGCCCATGCAATCATGGGTACCCCCCCCATTACCAGAAGGGTTGATAGAAATTTGTAAAGTGTTTTTTTCATGGGATGCTCCTTTTAAATTTATGATAATGCTTTTGAACTATGCATTTGTTTTTACTCTGGGTAATGCTTTGTGAAAAATAATTTCTGTCATGGTAATTTCTACATATCACCCTATGGGCGGGCAGTCCATCAAAGGTATGAGTTTTGTGATTGACGGGTTCTGGTCTGATGTGTTTATATCGTTGATATAAACACATAATTTAAACCCAATCTTCAACAACCAAGGCATGAATCAGCTATTTTAAGGGGAGCTGATGGTATAGGTAATTGTTGCTGCGTAATTCCCTGGAACATCCTTTGAAGGATTGAGGCGTAACCTGTAATCCATTTTGGCCTGGCAATGGTCCCCTCCTTTATTGTTGGCCCAAATAACTTGGTCTTTATTTTTTAACGGGCCGAAATCCACAAAGGCGTCATTAAATGTTCCACCGGAACCATTGTCCTTGGTGAGCAGAACTTTATCTTTGATTTTAATAAAAAAATCACTTGGTGGTTTGGTATAGTTTCCTACTGGTTGAAATTCGGCCCGGGCAGACACCTTCCAGGGGGTGTTGGAGATAACGGTAAGAAGGATTTTACCTGTGTTGGTTTCTTTGAATCCCCGTAAAAAATCGTTAACATCAATGGAAGAAAACAGGTCTGGATAGCCCTCGCCGGAAACATAGACCTTCTGGATGACAGGTATGGCACCCCCCACCTTTTGTATTGTCTGATTGTCTTGTGTGTCATAATCAGCCAGACATATGATTGGCATGGATATGGCTAAGATTATAGTAATTTTCAAAAGATGGTTTTTAATTATCAACATACTAAAACAAATAATGCATAATACATGCCATTTCAGGAAGAATAGAAAATCTTTAGTCCTTGCTTGTACATGGTTTAGGGACTGATTTTTTATTGTAATCGGGGGCGTATGCAGAGATATGTTTTTTTAAAAGAAATAAAGTAACTTGTACGCAGTATGAAGAAACTCAATTGGCGGTAGTGGGTTTGACCATTTGACCATAAAATCGGCCACTTTGGTTTGGGGGTAGGCTTGAATGTCACGTTTTCATTTTTCGGGGCTGAGCATAAGCTGGGGCCCCGTACGAGAGATAAAAGCTTGTTTGTTGCAACCTACCGTAATGATTGAGTTTGATTATTGCCATTAAAAACCCATCATAAAATGGCCGACCTTATTGAAGAAGCCCCATTTTTCAGGTTGGAACGTCAGCTTTATGATTTATAGCGATATGTTTTTCGGCATTTTAGAGATATGTTATTGAGGAAGTCAGAAATTATTGTTTTACCATTTCACAAGATCTGGCCGTTATATTCCATGGATAAAACCCAGGATAAAGGGGGCTATTGAAAATTGCTGACTCTCTGATATGTAAACGGGAACGTGTAAGATGCGGTTATCTGACCTCAAATTCCAGTTCTCCAGCAATTAAATTATCACCGTCATAATCAATAACTGCAAGCGCAACATAATTTCCAGGTGATATTTTTTCTGTAATTTGAGTTAATATATTTTTTTTGCTTTCAGGGTACACCGTAAATTTTTTGTTTTTGCCTAATGGTATTTCTCTAATGGTTTCACCCTCTTCATTTTTAAGTTCAATACGTCCACTGCATCGCAGGATGGTGTTCCCAGTATTGTCAAACTCAACATTAATACTGGGTGACTTATCTTGGGATGCTGGTATTATTTGCATATCTGTAATACCACCATTATTAACGTTGTTTACAGGCACATCAACATGTACCCTTACTTTCCAGCGTTGTATTATTCCAATAACCATCTGGACCTCGCCCTTTTTTAATGTACGGGGTTTAGGATCACAAGTTTGAGTTGCAAAAACGTCGCACCAATAGCTACCGCTGGCGTTTTTTGGCACTGAAATGGTGACGCGAGCTTGATTTTTATCACCAGGATTTAATTCAAATTCTTTTTGCAACGCGATCCAACTGGAACAACTACGATTAACCTCACCAGGTGATAGCTCTATATCTTTGCCATTTGGATTGATTTTGAAATCTTTTATAAACGTCTTGACGGTAATTGGGGAATTACCGATGCTGGTGATCGTGATGTGCTGGGTGGCTGTTTCCCCTGGCTTGATTTTAAAATCAAGGCGCAGAGGAGATGTAACAAAACTTGCGTTGACCAAAGGGGACCATATGTTGATTGCTATAAACAATAAAAAAAATATTGTGTTTTTGGGCATGATTTAGCTCCTTTTCTATCTACGATTAATCTGGACTTCATTCGCACCTCTGAGCAGTCTATAGGCCATTTTAGTGATGATGGGCTTTGTAAATACTAAAAAAATATTGGAAGAAGTGTAAATATATAAAAAAGGTCCATACTCAACTCCATTTAATTTTACCTACCATATGCAAGTACCTTTTTCAATTTGTTTAGGGCTGTGTCATGCGTTTTACCATGTGGGGTCTGGCTTATGCAGAAGTTTTCAACGCCTTGGGATCATATATTGTAAGTTCGTATTAACCCGGGGTAATAACAGGTTATAGACAGTATTTTTTTGTTTTATGACAAAAAAAGAGGAAGCTTTTAAAGCTTCCTCTTTTTTAAGCTATCTTTTATTGACTTTAAATATCAGCAGTTGCATCTTCTGCAAATGTCAGGGTGATTGTGTTTCCATAGGTTCCCGTGACGGTTGTCTTATAATCAATGAGAACTTTTGCATCCACGCTAAATTGTGCGTTTTCTACACCGCTCACATGACCTGTAGTATAACTACCACCTGTAAGGATTTGAGCGTCTGAATTAGTAATTGTTGTATATTGCGAACCAAAAGTTCCTGTTGTTGCCAGTATTCCCGTTCCTGTTTCGCCACCTGCATCGACTGTTACTTTTATCGAGAGGCCTGTATTGGTTGTGTCATCTTTATATTTTGCATCAGTATGGGTTCTATTATATGTGTTAGGAAGAGTCCAATTATCCATTTTGGCAGAAATTTTAAATTTTCCATTAACATCCAAGTCTGTGCAGGCGATGAAGTCTAGTTGTGTCATTTCATCTTGTCTTAGATTCTCTACACTAATTGCTTGAAACGGTGTCCATGCTGTCGCCTCAGTAATTGTCCAATCCGCTGTAAACGTTACCGCACCCCCCACGGTATTTGTTGTTGAACTTGGTTCTGCTGCCATAATTTGAGTTGCCATGCAGATCGTTCCAACGGTCATAATCATTGCCATTAATGCTGTAAATCTCTTTTTCATGTTGTGCCTCCTTACTTCTGCTGTTTGAATTGCTATCTTTAAATTGTATTAAAATATAATCGGTTCTTTTAACTTTCCGGTGTTGGTGTATTTTCATGTTATGTCATTTTTTGTTCTTGCTTATGTTATTTAGCAGCAACCGTGCCATCCTTGGTAAATTTCCATATAAAAAAAATGTTTTTATTCAAACATAGAGTCACAGCGCTTATCACAGCTTTTTTATTAGGATTTTGTCATACTGATTTCTCAACTACCTTAGAGTTGTATATGAAATCTCAAAATGGTTTATTCACAATCACCCTGCAAAGTGTTTAAAATTCAACCTCAAAGAGGGGTGATGGGCTTTATCTGTTGCTAACCAATTGATATTAAATATAAAAATCATAGAAATTTGATTGTGTTCAAATTTCAACACGGTAAGTTGAATCGACCGGAATAAGGGACGTTTATGGAATTGGGCATGTTGTGAGATGGGATAATGATAGATAATAACGGTGGGATAGGCTGCTTGAAATTCTGTAGTATGATTTTTTGTGATTTGAATTCAGGGTGTGTGATTTTTGCACACACCGGGGAATATTGCTGATAACGTACTACTTTATGGATTGGGGAGGGTGGACAATGGCTGAGTGGGCAATCAAGATTTAATCATGGCGTGAACATTTCAGTGGGAGATCTGTTCCCACTCAAACCCGGCAATATTTCTGTCCTCTTTATTAAAAGCCACACCAACAATATAAATAACAACCCCCGTTCCCAGGAATTTATCATGGTAGTTTTTGTCTTTGATTTGCTTTAATGCGCTTCCAGCATCACCTGTTTTACCGATGACCTTAAACTCCATGACATAAATATTGTTATCAAGCCTCACCGCTAAATCAATTTGTCCTTTATTGGTGGTGTCTTCCGCCGTCACCGCCAATCCCAGGGCCGTAAAATAGCAGTAAAATATGGATGCATAATACCCTTCATACCCGGCCAGTTGGTTTTTACGATACCAGTCATGGGGAATGGAGGCAAAAAAGGCATGGAAAACAGATTTTAATGCATTCATGTCCCCCTGCTGCAGGGCTTTATAGGTGGCAGACAGATTTTGTTCCTGTTCCAGAGGGTGGCGGACAAAGCCGGTGAGCAGACTTTCAGCCAGGCTCATTTTTACTTCCAGGTTGGGATAAGTTAATTGGAAAATTCTTCTTGGACCCTGTTGAGTGACCTTTTTAATGGTCAAATAGCCAGTCTGAAATAAAAGGGTTTCAATTTCAATGTGATCAATATCAAAACTGGAAAGCATGCGTTCACTGATTTTCACCTGTTCTAATTGTGGTGCCGCATACTGCCGTTTCTGTATCAGTTTAACAAGAAAAGAGGGGCTGCCGGTTTCAAACCAGTAGTTCCGGAAAGTCCGATTATCCAGGTAGAGGAGCACATTATAGGGATTATAAACATGTTCTCCCATAAAATTATAGCCGTCATACCAGTTCCCAAGCGTTTTAAAATCAACGTCATTCAGATAATCAGCAAAAATTTGTTTGATTTCATCGGTTGTATATCCACACAAGGTGGCATATCGTTTTTCAAGGCTGATATCATTGAGGTTATTAAGACCACTGAAAATACTCACCTTACTGAATTTGCTCACACCTGTCAGCAAGGCAAACCGTATGTGGGCATCCCTGTCCTTGATCACCGAGTAAAAATTTTTTAAACCCTCCCGTATCTCCATGGCAATATCAGGGGTATCAATATTATCAAGAATGGGCTTGTCATATTCATCCACAAGGATTACCACCCGGTGTTGGTATTTTTGTTCAAGCTTTTGAATCAATTCGGCAAATCTGTCGGCCAGGTTTTCATTCCTTAATTCAATGCCGAAGGCGTGGGCATGCTCCTCCAGCATGGTTTTGATACGCTGTTCCAGAATGGCCCTGCTTTCAACAATGCCCCTGCCAAAACTGATATCAATGACAGGATATTTAATGTCCCAGTCCCAGTTGTTTTCCAGATAAAGCCCTTTAAAAAGTGTTTTTTGGCCGGAAAAGGCTGCCTTTAAGGTACTTACCAGTAAAGATTTACCAAAACGACGGGGCCGTGCAAGAAAATAATAATCACCGGCCCTGTGGGTTAATTGATAAATTAACTCTGTTTTATCAACATAGCAGTAGCCACCTTCCCGCAGTTTGCTGAAGGTTTGAACGCCAATGGGCAATTTTTTCATGGTGTTATTTCCTTATTTTCTTTGCCGGGATAACATTGGGGGCTTAATCTTGATTTTGTCTGATCCGGGTTGCGGATGTAGTATCGTTTACAGGTTGGTTCTGGGGATCAATGTCAAACAAATGCCGGATCTCCTGGAGCTGGGAGTCAATGGACATGGGAAGAACATAGGTGAACATATCCAACAGGATAATGGCATTAACCGCAGAGTCTGTCTTGCTTGCCACCCGCAACCGTTTGGCGGTTTCCTTGTTGACGATGTGCATATTTTCATAAATCTGCATGAGCCCCTTGAAATGAAAATCCGCAGGATTTCCTTCCTCTTTGGTGAAATATTGCCCCAGTAAATACATGGAGGTTACCCGGCTGATGGTCTCCTCTTCATCGGCCAGGGGAAGATGAAACCGGGCCATGGATCTAAAAAAACGGGTGTGGGGGCAACCGCTGGTGGCAATTACCAGCCCCATGAGAGATCCCAGAGCCTTTTGCACCGTTGTCTCCTGGGAAATGGTCCTGTTTTCCATGATCACCTTTACATGAATTTTGTGGTAGGAGTAGAGCGTATCCAGTTCATTGATGATATTCACCAAATTCACTGCCAAGGGGCAGTGGGTGTGGGTGTTCATGGAAAGGGGGCAGTGGGGGCATTGGCAGAAGTCAAGGCGGGTCCAGTCCGGAAGTGTCTTGGGGGTGTTGTTGATGATATTCAGTTTCTGGGCATCAAGTTGGATTTTTTTGTGAATCTGCTTTTTTTCCGGCAGGTTGAAAATATAATTGAATGATATAATGCCCAAAATTTTCATTCCTCACTTTTTATGGGGCTTGGGCCATATGATGCCGGGCCTGACCCCGTTTTTGTAAAATCAGACTCAAAAACGCCATTATCCAGGGAGGGTGAGTGATCTATAAAAATCATTATGCAAGAATAGAACTTTGGCAAACCGGAGCTTAAGTTGTTTTTAAATCTCTTATCTGAATTTTACAAGAAAAAAGAGACGTTTCTATACTGATAATAATTGATTTCCTTATTCCTCTTGTTTTTTGAGACCGTATTTTTTTATTTTACTGTACAGGGTTCCCCGGGCAATCTCCAGTAGCTCGGCCGATTGTTTCAGGTTCCATCCTGTTTCTGTTAATACTGTTTGTATCAGTGTTGATTCTGCCCGGCTGATGGATCTGGATTTAAGCTGAATATTAAAATTGTCAGATTCCGATGAAGAGGCGGTTTGAAACAATGCCGGGAGGTCTTTTTCATCAATTTTTCTGCCTTTGCAGAAAATGACGATGAACTCAATGACATTGGTCAGTTCTCTGACATTGCCGGGCCACTGATATGTTTTGAGCTTTTCCATGGCTGATCTGGAAATGGCTGATATATTTTTATTGAGTTTTTTTGCGTATTTTTTAATAAAATGGTTCACCAGAACAGGAATGTCCAATGGCCTTTCCCGCAGCGGCGGCAGATGGATGGGAACCACATTAAGTCGGTAGAAAAGGTCTTCCCGAAAGCGATTTTCGTGCACCAGATCTTGGAGTGCTTTGTTGGTGGCACAGACAATTCTTACATCCACCTTGATGGTCCGGGTACTGCCCACCCGCTGGAAGGTGCCTTCCTCCAGAAGGCGTAAAAGAGATACCTGAACCGGCAGGGGAACGTCACCAATTTCATCCAGGAACAGGGTGCCTTTGTCTGCCATTTCAAAATAGCCTTTTTTCATGGTGGCAGCACCGGTAAAGGCGCCTTTTTCATGGCCGAACAATTCACTGCCCATGAGTGATTCACTGACCGTACCGCAATTCAGGGCAAGGAACGGCTGATCTTTTCTTAAGCTTTTGTAGTGGATGGCCTTGGCAACCAGTTCTTTGCCTGCCCCTGTTTCTCCTGTGATCAGTACCGTGGCATCGGTGGGGGCTACATCTTGAATCTTTTTAAATATTTCAAACATACCACGGTCACGGCCGATGATGTTTTCAAATCGATGATTTTTGCGTCGGTCATTGGTGGTATTAACGTCAAGATATTCATCTTCTAACAGGTCTTTGTGGTGGGCAATGTTTTCGATGAGCGCCCTTATCTCTTTAAAGTCAAAGGGTTTGCTCAGATAATCATAGGCACCTGTTTTGATGGAGGTCACAGCGTCCGGGACATTGCTATAGCCGGTGATCAAAATGGTAAAGGTGTCAGGGTAGTGTTCCTGTATTTTTTTTAACAGCTCCATACCGTCCATATGGGGCATTTTAACGTCTGTGATGACTACGTCTGCGGGGAATGTTTCCAGTATGGTCAGTGCTTCCAGGCCGTTAAGGGCGGTTTTAAGTTCAACGGCACTGTTATTTATAATCCGGGTGAATAGTTTGTGAAGGCTTTGTTCATCATCAACAAATAATATTTTCAGCTTCACAGGAAGCGGGGGCCACTCAACAGTGCTTTGGGGGGGATTGGGCATAATGGTGTTATTTTTACCTTTATTTTAATTTTCTGATTTAAAGGATTTGGGACGTTTTTTTTATAATCAATTATTTTTTAACTCAACTTTCGGGCTTCATTTCAAAGCCGGCATTTTTAAATGTACCGATGGACTCAGTGTGCCGACGGGGTCAGGCTTTTGTTATTGATGTTATCGACCAAGGCCTTTGCCAACGAAAAAAGCCTCGATAATGTCAATAACGAAAGCCTGACCCCACCAGGAAATGCGAACACCGAAAGTTGAGTAAGGTATTGGAGGGTTTCAGTTGGGCTCCAACACAGGTTGTATTATAATGATGTGTGTTGTGAATTGTCAATTTATCTTCCATTATTAACTCAACTTTCGGGCTTCATTTCAAAGCCGGTATTTTTAAATGTACCGATGGGCTCAGTGTGCCGACGGGGTCAGGTTTTTGTTATTGATGTTATCGACCAAGGCCTTTGCCAACGAAAAAAGCCTCGGTAATGTCAATAACGAAACTTTTTTGTCCTTTGCCCTTTGAATGTCTCACCGGAGGCAGGGAATCTGTGTGTGAAGGGTGTTGTTTTTTATGTCAGCAGGAAGTATCTGGATGGCAAAGGCATTGCCATGGGTTGCCACCATTTTAAGGGCTGCTTTAAATTTTTCCCCTTTTAACGGTTTAAATACATAGGCCCGGGTTTTTTTACCCTGTAAAAGGGTCTCGATATTTTTTTCAGTGAGACGTTTACCAAGAATTTCTTTCCAGATCACAAACCGGCAATTGCCGTGTTCCGGTCGCCAGTTGCTGCATCCAAAGGCGGTTTTCCCCTCAATGATTTTTCCTTTGCACATGGGGCAGCAGCCCTTTTTGTCCGGGGTGCCGGAAGAAGATGGTTCATGGGACAGGGCCGGCGGGGTTTTAAAAGGCGTTTCGTTCATATCCATTATACCCATATCCATGGCAACATGAAGAGGGGATTCCGGTGGGCAGGTGTCAGGGGCCTTTGATGTGTTAAAATCAAAATTTACCTTCCACTTTCCATCCACTTTATTGATAACAAGCCCTGCTGAAAATCGTTTTTTCTTTTTGGAAATAAATCCCTTAAATGGACCTGATTTGCGAAATTTTAACAAATTGGATGCCATCTTGGGAGAAATCTGTTTCCCGGCCATGCGTTTCCAAATCACAAAATCGCACCCGGTTCCGTCACAGGCATACAGTTTGGGAAGTTCCCGGACACTGTTGCCGCAGGCCGGGCATTTGCCCACCTCCTTTGCATTGGCCCGGGACAGGGCCTGGGAGAATTTTTTAATATCAAACACCTTGGTCTGCAGTTCACCCACCGCCTGGGTTACAAAGGTTTTGATCTCTTTTAGAAACTGACCGTCCGGGGCCTCGCCCAGGGCAATGGCGTTGAGCTTCATCTCCCACCGGGCTGTCTCCTCCGGGGAGGTGAGCACCGAAGATGTGGCACATTTTTTTAATTGCTCAATGAGATAGATGCCTTTATCTGTGGCCACCAGGCGTTTGCCGGTGCGTTCAATGTAGTTGCGCCGGATCAGGGTCTCAATGATCTGGGCCCGGGTGGACTGGGTCCCGATGCCGATCTCCCCTCGGTACAGTTTTTTAATGTTTTCTTCGGCCACATATCTTCCGGGGTTGGTCATGTCCTTTAACAGCAGCGCATCGGAGTAGTCCGGGGGCGGGGTGGTCTTTTTTTCTTCACACAATATCTTTTCCGGGGTGCCGGTGTCCCCTTTGCACAGGGGCGGAATGGGCTCTGCTTCGTCTTTGTTTCGGGATTTGATGTGATACACCCGCCGCCAGCCGGGCTCCAGGATCACTTTGCCCCGGGTCTGGAAGGTTTCTTTGCCAAACTCTGTGATGAGGTGGGTGTTTTCAAAATGGCAATGGGGGTGGAATGCTGCGGCAAAGCGTCGGCACACCAGGTCAAAAATTTTTTTTTCATCAGGGGTTGCACCGGCGGGAATGGGTTTAAAGGGAATCAGGGCATGGTGGTCGGTGAGTCTGGCATCGTTGAACACCCGTTTGTTGGATAGCGCCACCTGTTGCGGGTCCACCCCGGCAAAGATATCGGGGTAGGCTGTTTGACATTTTGCAAGAATATCCCGGACCAGATTAAGGCTTGTGGTGCCAAGGACCCTGGAGTCCGTACGGGGGTAGGAGAGGCATTTTTTATCCTGGTAAAGGGACTGGGCAACGGCCAGCGTCTTTTTTGCAGGAAATCCCATGCGGGCATTGGCCTCCTGCTGGAGGTCGGTGAGGGAAAAAAGCAGGGGCGGTGGCTCTTTTTTCTTCTCTTTTGTCAGGGAAAGTACGGTGCCGGGATCGGTCTCCTGTTTAAGATGTTGGTGAAGCGTCCGGGCTGTCTCTTTTTGGGTAATACGGGTCTGTTTGTTTTTAAACCAGTGGCCGGTCCATTCCCCTTTATCGCTTTTAAACCGAATTTTTATCAGCCAGAACAGCTCCGGCACAAAGGTTTCTCTTTCTTGTTTCCGTTGGGCCAGAAGGGCCAGCACCGCCGTTTGCACCCGGCCCACGGAAAAAAGATCCCCCAGGCGCACGGTGAGGGCCCGGGTGAGGTTCATGCCCACCAGCCAGTCTGCCACCTGGCGGTAGTAGCCTGCCCGCCACAGGCGATCGTAATGGGTCAGGGGCTGCAGCTGCTCCATGGTGGCTCTCACCACCTTGGGTACCAGGGCCTGGCTGGTCCAGAATCTCACCATGCGTTCTTTGTCCACCACCCCGGATTGAAGAAGGATGGTGCGGGCAATCACTTCCCCCTCCCGACCGGCATCCGTGGCAATGATGATGCGGGAAAACCGGGATTGTTTAACCAGATTTTTAATGGTTTTAAACTGTTTGAGGGTTTTCCCCATGGGCTTGTATTTAAAGGTGTCTGGAATCAGGGGCAATGTTTCCATGCGCCATTTTTTTAATCCGGGATCATAATCATCCGGGGCATACAGTTCCACCAGATGGCCCACAGCCCAGGTGATGACGTAGTTTTCCCCTTCAAAAAAACCGTCTTTTTTTGTTTTAACGCCAAGGGCCTTGGCAAAGTCAGCGGCCACAGAATGTTTTTCAGTTAAGATCAGCTCAGTCATGTCCATGGTTATATTTTGCCTGGGGCAAAATTACAACCATGAACCTGAAAGTTACACGTCTTATGGGACTGAATCCATTGTGTTTTCTCAAGATGAAATGTAAATATTCGGGTTGGTTCTGTAAATGTTTGGCCGGTGCCCCATATTTGCTTAGTTGGGACTGCGTAGCATATTATTGCTAAGGTGAGCAGGCCCAAATGAGTGAATATGGGGTGGGGCCCGAATATTTACGATGAAATTTTTTCTTTTAATTGATCAAGATCCACATCAATGGACTGCATGAATGCATCCAGCTTTTCCACCACGGCTCGATCAATTTCCGGCTGTTTGTAGGCACTGTACATGGCATCCAGTTTTTTGTGCATTTTTTGAACCAGGGCTTCATTGGCTGTGGTACCGGCCTTGGCAGGGCCCTGGACACTGATGTCAGACAGAAAAGGCGTTTTCCTGCAATTCATGGCCGTGTGCATGTTGGTGATGTATTCTCCGCCCACCCCCACTTGGTTGATCACATCCACGGCCAGGTGATCCGTGTCTGTGTTCAAGTCGTTGAGGTAATATTTAATTCGTCCCAGAATATCAAGGTCCGTTACGAATTTTTCATAGGACATGGAGCCATAGCTGTCCAGCCCCCCGGCACTGTGGAAATTAAAGTTGATTTTTTCCTGATTTGCCACAAACTGAACCATCATGCTCTCGTACCCGGCCTGGACGGAAAGATTTTTGGCATCGTTTAAGGTACCGCCCCCCCGGCAGGGAACCCCATACATTTTGGCAAGGCGGGCACAATATTTAACCGCCAGGGCAGATTCCGGGGTGCCAATGGTAAAGGCACCGGATTTCATGTCTGTGTTGGCAGTGGCCGAGCCATAAACAACCGGTGTCCCCGGTCGTACCAGCTGGGTAATGGCAACCCCCACCAGTGATTCGGCATTGGAAATAACAATGGCGCCTGCCATGGTCATGGGGCCGGTGGAGCCTGCCATGACAGCCGGAGCAATAATAACAGGCTGACCGTGTTCCACATAGACCAGAAGCGTGTCCAGCATTTTTTCATCAAACTGCAAAGGAGAAAGGGAGCTTACCAGATTGATGATTCTTGGTTTTTTTATCAGGCCCTCTTTGTCAGTGTCAAACATGATTTTGAGCATTTCCATGGTGACTTGGCTTTCTGTTTTGCCGCCCATGCCCCCGAACATGCACTTGTCTGAATGAAGCAGTGTGGCATAGAGCATTCTGGGATAAAGGTTATCATCATTGGGGATATCATCCGGTGTGACCATGACACCGCAGTTAATATTAAAAAACGGGGTGGTATGGACCAGTTTGACAAAATTCATATAATCGCTGAAAAGGGCCATCCTCCGGGTGCCTTCCATGTCTGCAATGTATGGAAACCCGGAGTTGTAGGAAACATGCTCTATGTGATCCCCGCCAACGGTCATGTCATTGGCGGGATTTCTGGCAAAAATTTTAAATTCACAAGGGGCTTTTCCCACCCATTCCATGAGCTGCTCCCGGGTGAAAAAAACTTTCTTATCTTTAACTTTAATGCCTTTGCTCTGTGCGATTTCCAACAGCCGGTCATGGTGAAGCCTTACCCCTGAAGTTTCAATGACTTCCATTGTTGCTTCGTGCAGATTTTTTAAGTTTTGATCTGTACCCATTGAATGCTCCTCTTTTAAAATATGATTTGGTGTGATCGGTATTTTTTATTATATTAGCAAGACAAGTGCCACCAAAGGGGTATGGGAGAATGTTGATTGTAACCCATTGTAAATAAAAGTATAAAAATATATGGGGTGTTGATTTTAATGGGGTGTCTAAAAAAAGAGAAAATCTCAAGTTAAAAAAATGAAAGACATTCTGTCCTTTTTTTTAGCTCTTTGCGGTGCAGGGCATTTTTTTTGACAAATCGTGGGCAGTGGCATAATATAAATTTTTTTGATTATAACTGCCATGGGCACACCGCACTCTGTTTCCCTTTTGATTGTTAAATGAAAAATTCCATAAAAGGCACGGCAATGAGAATATTACTGACAAATGACGACGGTTACAAAGCGCCTGGAATCCAGGCACTTTACAAACAGTTTAAACAGCACCATGAAGTGATTATGGTGGCCCCGGAAGGTGAGCGAAGCGCCGTGGGTCATGGTATCACCATTAATGAACCCCTGCGCATGCAAAAGATTTCCCAGAATGGTGCCAGCTGTATCTATGCCGTGAGCGGTAAGCCTGCGGATTGCGTGAAGCTTTCTCTTTTTGATATCTTTGACACCCCGCCGGATCTGGTAATTTCCGGTATCAATGCCGGTTCCAACACCGGGGTGAATATCCATTATTCCGGCACTGCCGGGGCCGCAAGGGAAGCCACCTTGAACGGATTGCCTGCCTTGGCCGTGTCCATAAAAATCGGCAAAATAATGGATTTTGAAGGTATGGCCATGTATACGGAAACCATTTCTCAGAAAATAAATTACAATGCCCTGCCCCGGGGCACTTTTGTGAACATCAATGCCCCGGCAGGAAAAATCAGTGAAGTCAAGGGCGTTAAAACCACCTGTCAGTCCATGGAAAATATCTCCACACGGTTTGATAAAAGGGATGATCCCCGGGGGCGCTCCTATTTCTGGTATGGAAATATGTTGCCCGAAAGTGAAATTGAAACCACAGATGATGCCGCTGTCAATGCAGGTTTTATTTCTGTTACTCCCCTTCAGTGCGATATCACGGATTATCGAGTGTTAAAGGATCTTGAAACAGATATAGGAATCATGTGATGCCGGACAAAGAATTAAACATGGATACGGTGCTTTCTCCGGCCTATTGTGAAATTTGGGACAATTCACTGCTTGGGGTGATGGTGTTGGATAAAAACGGTATATTTCGATATATGAACCGTCTTTTTCTCTTGACCGATGATCTCCAGGATGAAGATGCCCTGGGCAAATCCATGGTGGATTTTTATCCCCTGGAAAGGGACTGCCACATGTCCATCATGGCCATGGAAACAGAAAAACCCATTCTCAAAAAGACGGTTGTTTACTACACCCATAAGAAAAAGCTGGTGAATTCTCTGTGTTCAACCTTTCCCCTCATGTCCCGGGGGCAGGTGGAGGGGGTGATTCATTTTTCCCTGAATCTTCAGGTGAGCCAGCGGCTCATGGAACGTCATGAAAATGGCAGTGCCCAAATGGTGCCCAGTCCCATTCCCCGGGAAAAAAAACAGTATCGGTTTGATTCCATTATTGGTGAAGATTCTCAGCTTAAGCACGCCATTAATTATGCAAAATCCGCCAGCAACACAGATTTTTCCGTTTTCATCTGGGCGGAAAGCGGTTGTGGTAAAGAACTGTTTGCCCAATCCATTCATACGGCTTCCCATAGAAAAGAAAACCCGTTTGTGGCCATCAATTGTGCCGCCATTCCGGACAATCTTCTTGAAACCACCCTTTTTGGTACCTCCAAAGGGGCCTTTACCGGGGCCCTGGACCGTGCAGGGCTGCTTGAAGAGGCCAAAGGGGGAACCCTTTTACTGGATGAGTTGAACTCCATGTCTTTGGAGCTCCAGGCCAAACTGCTTCGGGTGATCCAGGAGAGAAAAATCCGCAGGGTGGGCGCACTAAAAGAAATCCCTGTGGATGTCAGATTTATCTCCACCTGCAATATCTCCCCGGCCCGGGCCCTGGAAGAAAATAAAATCCGGGCAGATCTTTTTTATCGTCTGGGGGTGGTGGTGCTGGAGATTCCGCCTTTGAGACATCGCAGGGACGATATCCCTTTGCTGTGTCGGCATTTTCTGGCACGGTGGGTGGCCCGATCCAAGGGGAGCGCCATCCGCATATCCGATGCTGTGTATGAAATTTTATATAAATATCCATGGCCGGGTAATGTCCGAGAGCTGGAGCATACCTTGAAAGCATGTCTCACCCTGCTCCATGGCAGCAGTATTATTTATGAACATCACCTGTCGTCTTATTTTGTGAATAATTATCGTCGCCTGACCCAGGGCGATGGCGGGACAAGCAGTGATGCAAGGATGATCAACGGGCAATTGCTTTCTCCTGCATCTAAATCCACCCACAATCAGGCTTTTCCGGGCCCTCTGGCCGGATTTGAAGATACAGGGAAAATATGCCTGTCTTCCACTTTAAAAAGCATTGAAACAATTTATATTGAAAAAGCCCTTAAAAGAGCCGGTTATAATATCTCAAAAGCCGGGAGATTCCTCAATCTTTCCCCCCAGGCCCTTCGATACAGAATTAAAAAACTGGGTATTCATGTGGCTGTTGAATAAGCATTATTTGTGCTTGGTTTCATGTTCGCCCACCGTTGGCAGTATGTATCAGGTATAAAGAGTTAATTATTTGAAATCATTTGCAATATTAAATTGTTGGGTGTTTTGTGCATATGCACTGGGCCAAGTTAGAACCAAGCCCCATTATATTCCTTTCCTTTAATTTCCAATATTCCACACAGGCCGGCCCCCCAGGGCTCTGCCGGGTAATTGAACATTGCCTTTTTACATAATGCCAAGTGTTAAATTTATTTTGACTTTGGCGAAGCTCTTGTTTTTATCACACCATTTAAAAAAAAGAATACCTATTTAAATAAAATTTTAAATTTAACAATATCCGTTTAAAGTTAAAAAATGGGGATTTTCATGTTTTATTCAGTGTTTTTAGTGGGAGTTTTTAGCGTAACTATTTAATAATAAAGAATTTATGAGTTGTGGTTTGGGTTGTTTTATTTTGTGGCACATGCTTTGCATTGTGTTTTAGATACACAGATACAACAACGGTCATCTGGTACAATGGATGTAGGAAATGCTCATATTGGGAAGTTCGTCGGCATTTCGCATGACAAACGGTGGAAAAAGCAAAGGTATGAAATCGCACACCGTCAACTGAATTTTTAAAATACAATGCCCTTGTCCGGTTCCCGGCGGCGGCTTTATTATCATATATTACAGAGTTGCGATATTAAATGTTATATTTTAAGGAGATATTGAAATGGGAACTGAAAATCAAACAGCTTCATACATGGACAGAATAAATAAACTCCGTGACCGCGTTATCAATGCCACCCCCACCATGGACATTGAAAATGCTCTGATCTTGACCAAAAGTTTCAAAAAAACAGAAGCCCTTCCCAGGGAAATGCGAAAAGCCCAGGCCTTTAAAGATGTGTGTGCAGAAAAAACCGTCACCATCTGGGATAATGAACTCATTGTGGGCTGCTCCGGCAAGATGGCCCGGGGGGGCGTGTTGTGTGCCGACGTGTGCTGGTCTGTGCTTGATAAAGAGCTGGATACCATCAGCAATCGTCCCTACGATCCTTTTTACATCTCTGAAGAAGATAAAAAACTGTTCAGAGAGGAGATCAAGCCCTATTGGCTGGGACGATCCAATTTTGAAAAATGGGAAGCCCAGGCTCCCCAAGACATTGTTGATCTTAAAGAAAATGCCGTTATCTACATTGATAGAAAAGCCGTGCGGGGACCGGGCGAGCTCACCCCGGATTATGAAGAACTTTTGAGCGAAGGCATGGACGGCATCATCGCCTACATTGAACAGAAAAAATCTGAATATGATCTGTCCAAGCCCAACCATTATCCCAAAATTGCCTACCTCAATGCCATGATCACAGCAGCGGAAGGCATGAAAATACTGGGAGAGCGATACAGACAAGAGGCCCTTCGTCTGGCAGCCCTGGAGACCGATGACACCCGTCGTGGAGAACTTGAGGCCGTTGCCCAAGTGTTCTCCCGGATCCCGGCCCGACCGGCCCGTACTTTCCATGAAGCCATTCAGTTTGTTTATCTGTATCATTCCAGCATTTTCATGGAGCAAAATGCTGCAAGCTATAACTTGGGACGCATTGATCAATACCTCTATCCTTACTATAAAGCAGATCTTGAGGCAGGACGCATCACTCCGGAACAGGCCCAGGAGCTGTTTTGCTGTACCTGGGTAAAACTTGCAGAACCCTGCTTGTTCCAGGATGGGGTCACTGCAGAATATGCCAATGGATACACCATGTTCCAAAACGTGTGTGCCGGCGGTATTGATAAATTCGGTCAGGATGCTGTAAATGATTTGTCTTACATGGTGATCCAGGCATCCATGGATACCATGCTTTATCAACCGTCTTTGTCCGTGCGTTATAACCTTGCCAAGAATCCGGATTCTTTTCTTAGAAAATGTGCCGACTGCATCAACACCGGTAATGGATTTCCTGCCTTTCACAATGATGAGATCGGCATCCGGATGATGCAGAACAAAGGCGTTCCCCTGCACGAAGCCTATGACTGGAACCCCTGCGGATGTGTTGAAACCAATCTTAGCGGTCGTATCCGGGGATATGTCAGTGCCGATGTGAATCTTGGCAGTATTGTGGAATTTATCATGAATCGGGGCGTTCATCGTAAAAGCGGCAAAAAACTCGGTCTTGACACCGGTGATCCAAGAAGTTTCACCACCTACCAAGAGTTTGCCGATGCCGCCAAAAAGCAGATCGACTACATCATTAAAAAAGTGGTGGAGGCCAATAATGTACTGGATGAGGTTTGGGATGACCGGCCGGTGCCCTTTATCTCTTTGACTTTTAGAAATTGCATTGATACGGCCACGGATTACGCCCATGGCGGCACCAAATACGAGTGTGGCAACGGTATTATCTATGATGGTATTGCCGATTTCATCAACAGCATTGCCGCTGTAAAAGAGTTGGTGTTTGACAAGAAAATGGTGACCATGGATGAGCTTATCCAGGCATTGGATGCTGATTTTGTGGGCTTTGAAGCCATTCAGAAAAAATGTCTGGATGCGGAAAAATACGGCAATGACCTGGACAATCCAGACCGGGTGGCAGCAGAAATGATGACCCACATTGCTGTGAACACCAATAAGCAGGACAGTAAATACGGTAAGCTCATGTCCGGCGTGCTTCCTGTCACAGCCCATGTCCCCCTGGGAAAAGTGGTGGGTGCTCTGCCGTCGGGCAGAAAGGCCTGGACCACCCTCACGGACGGCCTGAGCCCCACCGGCGGCACCGATGTCAATGGCGCAAGTGCCGTGCTTAAGTCCGTTGCCAAAATTCCCCATGATCTTTTTTCTTCGGGAACGCTTTTGAACATGAAGCTTTCCAATGAATTGATGAAGGATGAAAGGGGACCGGTAAATCTTATGTCTCTGTTAAAAAGTGCTTGTTCCCTGGGGGTTTTCCACGCTCAATTTAATGTGGTGGATAAAAAAGTTCTCATGGATGCCCAGAAACATCCGGAACAACACAAAGATCTTTTGATCCGGGTGGCGGGTTATACAGCTTATTTTGTGGAGCTCTGTCCCGAGGTTCAAGATGAGATTATCCATCGTACGGTCCAAGAGGAGTTTGTACCTGCCAAAGCCGGGGGATGCTGTTAATATGACCGTTGGCAGAATATTGAGAATTGAAAAGTTGTCCACCTTTGACGGGGATGGACTGCGCACGGTGATTTTCCTCAAAGGATGCCCGCTGGGATGTCGGTGGTGTTCCACACCCGAGTCCCAGAAAAAAACAACGGATTTTGGAATCCATAAAAATAAATGTACCAACTGCTTTACCTGTGTGGATACCTGCCCGGAAGGGGCCATTTCCCATGATGATGCAGGGGATATTTTCACAACGGATATGACACTTTGTAAGGATTGCAGGCAATGTGTTGATGGCTGTCCTGCCGGTGCCCGCATTGCCTATGGATACAATGCCACTGTGGATGAGATGTTAAGGGAACTGGGTAAGGATTCTGTGTTTTATTACCATTCCGGTGGCGGCGTCACTGTCAGTGGGGGGGAACCCCTTGTGCAGAAAGATTTTGTGGCGGCGCTTTTGGAAGGATGTGTGATGCAGGGGATAAATACTGCTGTTGAAACCAGTGGTCATGTCCCCTGGGAGAACATTGAGAACGTTCTTCCCTGGATAGATACTCTGTTTTATGATCTTAAACATCTGGATGCTAATATTCACAGACAGATTACCGGGGTGGACAACGGGCTGATTCTTGAGAATTTGAAAAAAATAGATGAAACCCACCGTTCTTTTCCCGTTATTGTGCGTATGCCGGTGATTCCCACCTTAAATGATCAAGATGCCAACATCAAAGCGTTGGGATTGTTTTGCCGGGGATTGAAAAAATTAAAAGAAATTCAACTGCTGCCTTACCATCGCCTGGGCATTGAAACCTATCGGCGTTTGTCTCTTTCCTATGGTCTGGAGGGAATACGCTCTCCAGGGGATGATGAGATGAACCGTAAAGTGGATTTGTTAAAGGATATGGGGCTGCGTGTAAGAGTTGGGGGGTAATGGATAATGCATTCCTTTTAAAGGGAATGTGCTGATTTTTATATGAAATACGCCGTAAATCAGGGGCGTATTTCATGCTTTGCTGTGGGCAGATCCGGTTTAAAATACGGTCTGCCCGTGGCAGTTATATTAAGGAATAGAGGCTTTTTATGACATTTGAAAACAGTGAATCATCTTCAGACACCACGGTGAACACCGATTCATCGATATCCCGGGGAGGGACACCGGACGGGGTGCCCGCCATTGAGTGCCGCAATGTGTGGAAAATTTATGGGAAAAACCATCGACGTGCCCATGAAGCGGTGAAAAATGAAAATCTCAATAAGGAAAGATGCCTGGAAACCTATGGCTGTGTTGTGGGTGTGATGGATGCCTCTTTTTCCGTTGACCGGGGTGAAATCTTTTGTATCATGGGGCTCTCCGGCAGCGGCAAGTCCACCTTGATGCGTCATATCAATCGATTAATAGAGCCCACCGACGGCCAGATTCTCATCAACGGCCAGGATGTCAACGCCTTGAGTGAGCCGGAAATGCGACAGTTACGATCGGAAAAGATCGGCATGGTTTTCCAGAACATGGCCCTTTTGCCCCATAGAAATGTAAGAGACAATGTTTCCTTTGGACTTGAGGTAAGAAAGGTTCCCAGGAAGGAGAGAAATGAGGCTGCAGAAAGGGCATTGGGATTGGTGCAGCTCAACGGGTGGGGCGATCAGTTCCCCAAAGAGCTTTCCGGTGGAATGCAGCAGCGGGTGGGACTTGCCAGGGCCCTTGCCTCTGATCCGGATATTCTGCTCATGGATGAGCCTTTCAGTGCCCTTGACCCCCTGATTCGACGCCAGCTCCAGGACCAGTTTTTAGAGCTTTCGTCCAAGCTTAAAAAAACCACTCTTTTTATAACCCATGACCTGGACGAAGCCATACGCATCGGTGATCACATTGCCATTATGAAGGATGGCATTCTTGTTCAAACAGGCACACCTGAAGAGATCGTCACCAATCCTGCGGATGATTATGTGGCTGATTTTGTGGCCGGGATCTCCCGACTGCACCTTGTTACGGCCCATTCGGTCATGTATCCTGTTGAGGATTTTTTACAGCGATTTGAAGATGCCAAACTGGACAGTTTTCCCACTGTGGATGAAACAGATGATCTGGATCATCTGGTGGAAATGATGACAGATGTGGACGCCGATCGGGTTGCCGTGATTTCCAAGGGCAAAATCGTGGGGGTTGTGACGCGCAGAAGTCTTCTCCGGGGCATTCAGGGAAAACCCATGGAAAATATGAACTGAGAAACGGTATCCCACGAAAAAAAAACAAGAGGCGGTTCCGGTGAAAAACCGTGAAAATATAAACAATAACAAGTAATCAATCTGGAGAAATTATGAAGTTAAAGCTTACCGTGTTAATCAGTGTTTTGATGATGTTGTGTATTTCCACTGCCACATTTGCAGAAGAAAAAAAAGTTATCAAGATGGGGGTGATGCAATGGAACGATCTGGTCTGTCCCAGTCTTGTCACTAAAAAACTCATGGAAAAAAATTATGGCTATGAGATCGAAGTGGTGGAATTCTTTGAATGGGGCATTGCCTTTGCCACCCTTGCCAAGGGAGATGTGGATTTATTAATGTCCCAGATTGATTTTGCCGCCCATGATTACTGGACGCGCTACAACAAAAAACTTGAAAAACTCAGCGCTTCATCCCATGGACTTTTTCAAGGCATCGTGGTTCCCTCTTACATTCCCATTGACTCCATTGATCAACTCAATGAAAATAAAGACAAATTTGGTAAAAAAATAATCGGTATTGAACCGGGTGCCGGCCTCATGCGTCAGACCCATCAGGTCATTGAAGCCTATGATCTTGATTTTGAACTGGTGGATGGCAGCACCGCCGCCATGACTGCTGCCGTGAAATCTTCCATGGCAAAAAAACAGTGGTTTGCCACAGTTATGTGGACCCCCTCCTGGATGACCCAGGCGTTTGACATAAAATTTCTGAAAGATCCCAAAGGTATCCAGCAACCCTCCCAGTCCTACTACTGGGTCGGCCGAAAAGGTTTTGCCAAGGAATTCCCCAAAGCCCGGGAAATCATGGCCGGTGTTTTCGTTCCCCTTGAAGAAAACGTGAAGATGACCGGATATATTAAAGAAGGTCTTGCTGCGGACAAAGCCGTTGAAAGGTGGCTGGATGAGAATCAGATGGTCACAGAACGTTGGATGAATCTGGGCCAATAGCAGTTGCCGATGTATTAATATCGCCTTTTAATGGAAAAAAACCGTGCAAGTCTTCGGTTTTTTTAAAGCTTTGTTGTGGGTGGACCAAGATCAATATTTGTGGTCCGCCCGCAGCGATTATAGCATATTTTATATGACTTATTTACAGTTTACAAGTCTATTATTGTATGAAATCGTAGATATCTCTAAGACGCTTTCATGATTTGTTGTGGGTAGACCCGGGTCAAAATAAGGTTCTCCTGCGACGGTGATTTAAACGACTTGTTTTGTTACTCTGTAAAAATATCAAGTTATGTGAAATTGACTATGATCAATACGCCGGAACCACTTTAAATGACGATGTGATTTTGATGAAGATTATACCTGGGTGGGCTCAAATAGAAAATCGACAGGGGGCTTTGGTCAATGAAAACGAAAAATCTTGCGGCAAATTTTGACAATGCGGTTGAGCAGTTTGTCGAGTATATAAGCATCACATTTGATACTGCATTCAATGTGATCAGTGATATGATAGAAGGAGTCCTCAACGGTATTGAAGCGCTTTTTCTTTTTCCTCCATTTTATCTGTTCATTATTTTTTTGGGGATTCTGGCATGGAAGACAGCAGGCAAAGGAATGGCCTTATTCACAGTGGTGGGTTTCTACCTCTGCCATGCCATGAATCTCTGGGACGAAACCATGATAACCATGGCCCTGGTAGTAACATCTGTGATATTCACTTTGATTGTTGCCATTCCCCTGGGGGTTGTCGCCGGGTCCAACCGGAAGGTCAGTGATGTGACCCGGGTGTTGATGGATTTTCTACAGACCATGCCTCCTTATGTTTATTTGATTCCTGCCATTGCCATATTGGGGTTTGGTGCCAGCCCTGCGGTTGTATCCACTTCCATTGTCGCCTTTGCACCGGCTGTGCGCCTCACAAGTCTTGGCATTCGGCAGGTGCCACTGGCCCATGTGGAGGTGGGACAGGCCTTTGGTGCCACTCCGGCCCAGGCTCTTTTTAAGATAAAACTGCCCTTTGCTTTGCCATCCATCATGGCCGGCGTGAACCAGAGTCTTATGCTGGCTTTGAGTATGGCTGTGATTGCCGGTATCATTGGTGCCGGGGGATTGGGAAAAGAGGTCTATCGTGCCATTCGGGTTTTGGAGGTGGGCAAGGCATTTGATGCCGGTATCAGCATTGTTATTCTGGCCATTATTCTGGATCGTATTTCCCAGGGGGCTGTGAACATGATGACGAAGGAAGGAAATTAACCATGGAATCTGCATATTTTTCAATTGGCAAGTATATTGCCACCTTGGTGGACTGGCTCAACGTCAATTATCCGGTGCCTTTTGAATTGTTAAGCGCCGCCATGGAGGGGTGTGTCAAGTTTTTGGAAATGTTGTTGATTACTCCCCATGCATCCATCATTATGATTGTTTTTTCCCTTGCCGCGTGGAAAATTGCCGGTGGAAAGGTTGCAGGGATAACTTTTTTGGGGCTTCTTTTCTGTTTTGCAATGAACTTGTGGAAGGCGACCATGCTCACCACGGCCCTGGTTATGGTTTCCACAGCTGCTGCTCTTTTGGTGGCCATTCCTTTGGGAATATGGTCGGCCACAAACAAGACCGTGGACAACATCACCCGGCCCATCATGGACTTGATGCAGACCCTTCCACCCTGGGTATATCTCATTCCTGCAGTTATTTTGTTCAGTCTTGGCCGTGCGCCCGCTGTTATTGCAACTGCGGTGTTTGCCATTCCCCCGGCCTTGCGATTGACAAGTCTTGGAATTAAAGGCGTGCCTTCAGATCAGCTGGAGGTGGGCAAAGCTTTTGGGGCCTCCCACAGTCAGGTGATCTGGAAAATACAGATTCCGGCGGCCCTGCCCAGCATCATGGCAGGTGTTAATCAATGTATCATGATGTCCCTTTCCATGGTGGTGCTGGCGGGTCTGATCGGTGCCGGAGGTCTGGGGGGAGAAGTGGTCCGGGGCTTGACCCGCATGATGATTGGCGTGGGGGTTAGATCCGGGCTTGCCATCGTTATCCTGGCCATTATTTTTGACCGTGTGACCCAGGGAATGGTGACCATGTCCAGACGTTGATGCCCGGGCGATATTTTTGAATAATTCCATTTCGTTTGGAATCAACTTTTATCTTAACGATTCTGCGGCAGGAAAACATATTCCGGGAACGGTGTGATCATTAAAATTTAAATTATTTAAATGGCGGAAGTTTATGTATCTGACTGACTATGAAAAAGAACTGCTTGACGGTACCCATGGTGATGCCATGCAACTTGCCATGGGGGTTCTTTACGATCTTGGAAAGCATTACGGTGTTGAGCATTTTGTGGAAATCAGTGCCTGCCATGATGACAGCACGGTTTATCTGGGAGAAGCCCAGGTGGCCTTTGCAGAGCATCTGGTGGAATTGGGGGCACGGTTCTGTGTGCCCACCACCACCAATGCCTGTGCATTGGACATGAAACGTTTTGCCAGGCAAAAACACGATGTGGGATTGATGACAGCCACCCGGCGCATTGAGGCGGCCCATCTGGCCCTGGGGGCCATTGCCAGCTGGACCTGTGCGCCTTATCAGGCGGGATTTTCTCCGGCATTTGGGCAGCAGGTGGCCTGTGCAGAATCCAATGTCATTGCCTTTGTCAACTCCATTGTGGGAGCCCGCACCAATCGCTATGCCGGTCCCCTGGAACTTTTGGCCGGAATTACCGGGCGGGTACCCTATTTCGGACTCCATGTCACTGAAAACCGCAAGGCCCGGGGACTTATTACACTGGGTGATGACATTACACCTGATATGTTTGAGTTTGATGATTTTTATACCCTTGCAGCCTATGCCTATGGGGACATTGTGGGGGATCGGGTGTGGGCAATGGATGGTTTGCCCCCTTACATCAGCATGGATAATCTTAAAAACATGAGTGCCACCATGGCCTCTTCCGGCGGTATTGCGCTTTTTCACCTGGTGGGCATTACACCGGAAGCCCAAACATTGGAAATGGCTTTCCAGGGAGAGCAGCCCAAAGAGGTTGTCACGTTGACGCGAAAGAGCATTGAAAATGCCGAAACCCAGTTGTGCAACGGGGATACAGGGTGCGACCTTGATCTTGTCACCCTGGGTTGCCCCCATTTTTCCTGTGCCGAATTTCTACAACTGGAACAAGCCCTGGGGGGAAGAAAAGTACATGCCAACACGCTGTTGTGGGTGTTCACCGGCCGGACCACCCGGGCCATGCTCAAAGACAGTGGTCAGCTGCACAGGTTGTCAAACCTGGGGGTTGAAGTGTTTGTGGACGGATGTTGCCTACAGCATCCCACCCAAAAGTGGGGAACCAAAACATTCATGTCAAATTCCGGTAAGTTTGGCACCTATTGCTTTGGGTTGACAGAGAGTCACCCTTTTTTGGGAACTATTTTTGAATGTGCCGAAAGTGCGGTGCAAGGTAAAGTCATACGGGAGAAAAAACCATGGTGGAACTAACCTGTACCTACGTCATTGCCCCCCGGGAACCCATGCGGGTGGAACTTTTATTTTCCCATGATCCCATCAGTTTTTTTGGCGGTGTCAATGCCGCCGATGGTCGGGTCCTGGATTATCGCCACGGTAATTATCAGCACTCCATGACCGATAAAGCCTTTGCCTTTCCCTTTGGAAAGGGAAGCAGCGGGGCAGGGCTTGTGCTGATGGAGATGGAACGATTGAAAACCGCCCCTGCCGCCATCATCAATATTCGAACGGATCCTGTTATTTTAACGGGCCCCCTGATCAGCAAACATTTCCATGATCAATTATTACCGGTGATCAACCTTTCACCGGAAGATTATGCCGGACTTGAAGGAAAGAAAGTTGTTGAACTTTTCCCCACAGGTAATACACTACGGGCATTCAACCAGGTCTGACACCCCACACATACCTGCATAAAGGAGAGTAATATGGAAATTTTTTCAGCAGAAGATCTGGCCCGGGTCATCACTTTAAAAAATACCGTTGAGGCCGTGGAAGCAGCTTTCTATGATTATAATCAAGGCGACATTGTGCTTGGCGGACGATTAACGGCCCCCTGTGGACAACCCGGGGACTCTTCTTTGATTTTGCCCGCCACCCACACCGGAAAACAATACTACGGATTCAAACAGGCCACCACCTTTGCCGGAAATACCCAAAAGGGCCTGCCCACGGTGCTCAGCCAGTATCTTCTTTACAGCAATGTCACAGGAGAGCTGCTTTCCATCATGGATTTCCTGGACATGACCAACTTTAAGACAGGGGCTGCTGCGGCCATTGCCACCAAATATCTGGCTTTACCCCATGCCCATGTGGTGGGCGTCATCGGCAGTGGCACCTTGTCCCGATCTGTTTTGGCGGCCATTTGTCAGGTCCGGGAAATAAAAGAGGTCAAGGTGTTTGATCTTAATGAAGAGCAGGCAAAGGCGTTTGCAGCCCATGCCAGAAAATCTCTTAATGTGAGATGTGAGGTGGCAGGTTCCAGCCGGGAATGTGTTCGAAATTCCCACATCCTTTGCACCTGTACCACCAGCCCCAGACCGGTGCTTGATGGGGATGATCTGTTACCGGGCTGTCACATCAATGCCATGGGTTCTTACAAGATTGACATGCAGGAACTGGACGAAAAAACCGTTAAAAGAGCGGCACTTATTGCCACGGACATACCCGAAGATACAGCTGCTGAGGCCGGAGATCTGGTGTGTCTGGCCGATAAAAGTGATATTGTACCCCTTGATGCCATCATGGGGGGGCAGCAAAAGGGCAGGGGATCAGATAGCGACATTACCATTTATGAAAGTATCGGCTTTTCTGTTCTGGATCTGGCTTTGGCCGTCCTTGCCCATGAAAAGTGTTCTTCTGATTGATCCATACTGACAGCGTCTGTTCAACCGCTCCATTTGGTGAATATTGGATCTGTCAAGCGGGTTTGTTTGGAAAATGCCGGTATCCATGACCTGATGTCAATTCAGATCAAAGGGCTGGAGGATTGTCTGGAGTGGAATAAGATATTTTTTTCCCCTGATGAGGATATTGATATGGATATTGTGGAAAAAGATGTTATCTCCACTGCACGCTCAATGATGAAGGAGACAGATATCGGTGCCTTTGTATTGGAATGTACGGATTTGCCTCCCTTTGCCCATGGGATTCGGAAAGTTACAGGGCGACCTGTGTTTGATTTTGTTACATTGACCATTTTTGTATATCAGGGAATCTCGTCCGGAAGAGATGGGCAGCCGGGCCATGTTTGAATAAAATTTTGGGAGATGCGGGGCCGGTCTCTTTATCGTTGCCGGTGTTCACGAATATAGAACCCAATGCCGTCAACAGAGTTGTCGTGAAAATTAAAAAGGGTGTTTTCAAAGGTTATACGTCGGCCTTTGCAAACACCTTTTTTTATGTTACCACAAGTTTGAGAACGCTTTTCTCTAAACCGAAAGTTTTGACAAGGAGGGGAATTTTATGAAAAAAATATATTTTTCACCGGTTTTGCTTGTGTGCTTTATCTTGAGCCAAATTCCCACTTCTGTCTACGCCGGCGAAACAACAGGTTTATCAAAGGGACAGACAATTTATGTCCCCGCATATTCCCATATTTACAGTGGAAATCAAGAAAGGCCCTTTTTATTGACTGTAACCGTCAGCATCAGAAATATTGATCCCGGGCAATCTATTACAATTATGTCTGTGGATTATTACGAAACCCAGGGCAATCTGCTGACACAATTTATGGAAACACCGGTTATTTTAAAACCGTTGGGAGCCATACGCTATGTGATCCCGGAAAAAGATAAAGCAGGCGGTTCCGGGGCTAATTTTATAGTTAAATGGAAATCTGGCAAATCTGTTAATCCCCCCATTGTTGAATCAATAATGATTGGTGCAAAATCCGGGCAGGGCATTTCTTTTACCTCGCGCGGTCAGGCTATTATTACAGGCGAATAAGACTGACACCGGCTTCTGCAGCTTTCATGGTAAGAGAACGATGGATTTCTGAATATTGACACGTGGGTCACCTTTCCATGGCGTTTTATAAACCTTGTGATTTGATTCTGATTGTCGAGCATCTCCAAAGTAAAAATCACACACTTTGCATAATTTTGAAAACTTTACATCTTTTAAATTGTTTTAAGAAAATAGGAGGTTTCAGGCTTGGTTCTAAATTGGCCCACTTTGGGTAAAACCGACCATATAGCAATCTTTAAATAGTTGAAATTTATAACAATATTTAAGGATTGGCTATTTAGTATATAACCAGTGGGCGAAGTTAGAACCAAGCCCGAGGTTTCTTATTTTATTGTGCGGGTTGCGCCACCAGATGGATACCAAGAACCTTGGTTATTTTTTTGATGGTAGAAAAGGCTGGATTGCCCTCACCAGACAGTGATTTATAAAGGCTTTCACGATTGAGGCCTGCTTTTCTGGCTTGTGATGGGGTTGTCTGGCTTCTTACCCCAACCGGTGCAGCACCCTGCAATCTTTGATTGATGGTAAATTTTAATTTTTACGGATCAATAACAATTTTTTTCAATGGTTTTAGGGAACTCAGCAACTTCTGCCCCGTAAATCATTGAACTCCGGGTTAAAAAAAACTTAAACTCACAAAAGATTGAGATAAAAGCAAGCCAAACAATAGTTTGATCTGTCTCCATTTTTTTAAAGATGAGCGCTATGTTCAGAAGATGTGTAAGGTTTGATCATTTGCAACTGTTGCTCTTCTGAAAACTTTGTACGATACAAATCCCAACGAAGTTGCAAATTCATCCAGAAACCTTCCGACATACTAAAGAATTTTGCCAAACGTAAAGCTGTACTGGGAGTAATACCCCGTCGTCCATTAATAATTTCATTAATTCGCTGGTAAGGAACATGAATTGCCTTGGACAAATCACGCTGGGTTATTGACATTGGAATCAAAAACTCCTCCATCAGCATTTTTCCGGGATGAGTAGGTTCCCTGAATTTCGGCACTCTAACCATAATACTTGTACTCCCTATATCATTAATGATAATCGACAATTTCAACATTGTCTGCATTATCAGAATTCCATTCAAAACAGACTCGATACTGATCATTGATTCGAATACTATGCTGTCCTTCTCGACTGCCGGACAGCGCTTCCAAACGATTTCCCGGGGGAATTTTTAAATCGTCAAGATCCATTGCAGAATCAATCTGTTCAAGCTTTCGGATGACAATCTTCCATATATGCCGTGGACATGACTTTCGGGCAGCTTTGCTGTTTTTCCCATCGAAAAGATCTTCAGTGGCCTGATTTTTAAATGACCGTATCATGTGTGCATGATAGCATGGTGTCCATGCTATGTCCATGGGCAAAATAGAGGTTTACACCTAAAATGGACTTGGTTCTAAGTTGCCCCACTTTGGGTAGCACCCAGCAGATAATAGGTAAGTTCTCAATAAGTCAGTGTGATTGTTAATTTTTGAAATAGTTGGGCCTTGCAATAAGACACTTTTCTTCTTATTTTAAATTTATAGTAAATTTCAATTTAATCACGTTGAGTGCCGGAGATTGATATGGCTGTTAAAATCCCCAAAATTGATGAAATCCCTATAGAAGAGCAGAGTCCTCTGGTTTTAACGTTACTGGAATCCCTCAATGCACTTGCCGAAGAAAATAAGGCCCTCCGTGATGAAATTGCCATCCTTAAAGGTGAAAAAGCCAAACCGAAAATTAAGCCATCCAGTCTTGAAGGTCGTCGCAAAACCAAACCAGACTCTTCAAAAAACGCCCAGGTTCAGCCAAACGCCCTAAAACCCAAGCTCTTGAGATACATAAAACCATCAAGATTCCTCCTTTAGATCTTCCTTCTGGCAGCATATTTAAAGGGTATAATGATTTTATTGTACAAGGGCTTGAGATGAGAACGCTTAACATCCGCTACCGCCTGGAAAGATGGGAATCTCCTGATGGCCTCCTTTTTACTGGAAAACTTCCTACTGAGCTGAAAGGATCTCATTTCGATGTAAATCTCAAACGGTTTATACTTTACCAGTATTATCATGGGCATGTAACTCAACCCATATTGTTGGAGCAATTGCGTGATATCGGATTTGATATTTCCTCGGGACAGATCAACAATATTATTAATGAAAACCATGATGAGTTTCACCATGAGAAAGATGACATCCTTGATATAGGCCTATCAGTCTCGACCCACATCATGCAAATGATATTGCCTGGTATAAATTTGTGGGGTTTGGTCATAACATGGGCCACCGAGTATTTAACCAATGATGTTTGATGCTTTTATAAATCAAACAGATGTCTGGAATTGCCCATCTTGTGATCAAGCCCTATTCTGGAAAACTGGCAGGATGAGGTCCATGAAACATTTGCTGAAAGTCCTTTTCGGGATATTGTGATTTTACAGGCCGCAGGAGATCTACAGGAATTCAAGTTACAGGGAGCCGGCATTGAAATTCGACAAAATGTCGATGCTCCCCTGCCAGCAGATAACCCGGATGCTTGTGAAAATGCCCATGATAAAAAAGACGAGGAAAACAACGGCATCCGATATGCGCTGAAAGTGGGGAACGCCTTTGGCAGTCATAGACTGGACATGGACAGGTGCCTTGTGATCACCACCTACCAGACATTGAGGGATTATCAGTTCTCTTTGTGTCGCATTGACTGGTCCTTTGTGATCTTTGATGAAGCCCAGCACATCAAGAATCCCAACACCTTGGCCACCCGGGCGGCCAAGGGATTGAAAGCCCAGTTTAAACTGCTGGCCACGGGTACGCCTGTGGAAAATCATCTGGGCGACTTCTGGTGTCTCATGGATACGGCAAGCCCCGGCACCCTGGGGGCCTATCAGTCCTTTCGTGAAACCTATATTAATCCCATTCGACAGGCAGCTGGGTCAGAGGTTTTCCAGGTACGACTTGATGTGGGAAGAAAGCTGAGAAAAGAGACAGGCGCTTTGATGCTGCGAAGATTGAAAGAGGATAATATTGAAGGACTTCCATCTTTACCATTGTTGCCGCCAACAATGTGATCCATCTGGAACGGCATTGGAATCCGGCCAAGGAAGATCAGGCCACGGATCGTGTGTACAGGATCGGACAGCAACGGGATGTGAATGTTTATCTGCCCATCTTGAAACATCCACAGATTAATTCCTTTGATGTCAATCTGCATGGCTTATTGTCCAAAAAAACTATTTTAAAAGATGCCGTGGTAACCCCCGAGGAAGTCAGCGGTGAAGAGATGAGCCGATTTAATTTCATCAACTTTGACGGCGTAGATTGGGGCAGTGATGAGCCTTTGGACGGCAACAGCCTGAAACTTTTGAGCTGGCAGGAGTTTGAAGCCTTTTGTGCAGAATTATACCGACAATATTATGAAGGAACCGCAGCATTGACTCCCCCAAAAGATCATGGTGCGGATGTGGTTGTTCTGGGGCGGGAAAATGTGCTGATCCAATGCAAAGCAACATCCCAGAAACAATATAACAGCCTTAATTCCATTAAAGATGTCTATTTTTCAAAACCCGGCTACGAAGAGAAAATGAATAAAAATTTCCAGACGTTGATCGCTGCGACCAATGCCGATGGATATTCAAAAAGGGTTTTAAAAGAAGCGGAAACTTATGGGGTTCAGATGGTATCCCGCAAAACTTTGGAAAAATTGTTGAGAAAATTTCCTGTCACAAGAGGGCAGATCCAGCGGAGGCTTCTGGAACCCAAACTTTTTGAGTGATTTGTGATTTTCCGGGCGTTTCCAGATCGTAAATCCATTTTTCCCATATGCCTTGGTGTCACTTTGTTTACATGTGTGCTTGAGTTTCTTCAGCTGTGGAATCCTGATGCCTGCCCAGATCCGCAAAACGAAACTTGGTGCAGCATTGCTGGGAAATCAATTTAACCGGGGAGATATCCCCCCCAGTTAAATTGGAGGTGGAATGGGTTTTGTCTTACTTCATTTTTTGTTCTGTTTATCAAAAAATTTTCGGAGGCAAGGCATTTCATCTCCTTGATGTCAATGCCCAGAATGGCCTTTAAACGGGAAAAGAGCGTTGGGGTTGAATCAATTATCAGGATGGAGTTTTTTTATATGGTACAGGAAAATTTGTTAAAAGAGTTCAGGGAAAGCGGCGGTCGATTAACGGTATTGACCGGAGCGGGAATCTCGGCGGAAAGCGGTATCCCCACCTTTAGAGGGCCGGAGGGTTACTGGACAGTGGGTTCCACAGAGTATCGCCCGGAAGAGATGGCCACCCGGGCCATGTTTGAAAAAAATCCCTGGGAGGTGTGGGCCTGGTATCTGTATCGCCGTACCGTTTGTAGAAATGCCGGTCCCAATGATGGGCATAAAGCCGTTGTGGAAATGGAATCATTGTTCAATGATGAATTTCGTCTGATTACCCAGAATGTTGACGGGCTGCATCTTCAGGCGGGAAACAGTAATTTTCGAACCTTTCAAATCCACGGCAATCTTCATTTCATGCGATGTGCCAACCGCTGTTCCCATGATCTTTTTCCATTTCCCGCCGGGATAGGTGACAAGGAGAGGGATCAGAAGGTCTCGGAAATGGAAAAAAATCTTCTTAAATGTCCCCGGTGCCATGGGCTTGCCCGGCCCCATGTGTTGTGGTTTGATGAATATTATGACGAAAGGTTTTTTCAAGCCCAGACGGCCCTTAAATGGGCCGGGGCAACAGATTTGCTGATGGTGGTGGGCACCGCCGGAGCTACTAATCTGCCCATGCAAATCGGTCGTATGGTGGCAGAAAACCCCCAGGCCATTCTCATTGATATCAATCTTCAGGATAATCCCTTTAGAGCCCTTGCTAAAAATCATCCCCGGGGAATTGTGCTGGACGGCCCGGGGGGTGAGCATCTGAGAAATATTGTATCACTCTGGCGGGGACTCGCCAGATTTACAACCGCCAATGGTTCAGGCAATGACGGTTGTATGTGATTTCTACCTGAATAGTTTGGATAGGCCGTCAAAACCCATTTGATAAATACCGGTAATGGCGTTATGAGCCTCCTCTTCTGGAAGACCTTGAGCATCAAATTGACTTGACCATTCTAATTGACTCCTGGAGTTACTTCCCGCATTGATGGGTGGGGTGTTGTTTTGATCGAATTGGACTTATTGAGATTTTATGGGCATTGACTTATTTGCTTTCCAGGCGTAACAATTAAATAGCAATGAGATATTAAAATTGAGCCGGTTACAAATATTAAAATGTAGCTCGTGGTTCCAACATCACAGGAGGATGAAATGAAACTTTGTATAACAGCAACAGGAAACACCCTTGACGCAATCCTTGATGCCAGATTTGGCAGGGCACCTTGGTTTATGATTATTGACACAGACACAGGTGCTGTCATTGAGGCGGTTGAAAATACAGCTGCAACCCAGGCCCAGGGCGCAGGAATTGCAGCTGCCAAGCTTATGTGTGATAAAAATGTTGATGCTGTGCTCACCGGAAGTGTCGGGCCCAATGCCACCGATGTCTTTGAAACAGGTGGTGTGCGTCTTATTGAAGGGGCGGCTCCCCAGGACGCGGTGCAGGAAGCCTTGAACAAATTTAAACAGGGGATTTATGGTCAGGCCCGGAGCGGTGGGTCTGCAGGGGCTTCCACCGGGCAGGGTCAACGGTTGGGACGGGGCATTGCCGGTGGTGGTCGCGGCATGGGCGGTGGCGCAAGGGGCCGGGGGATGGCCGGTGGCGGTCGCGGCATGGGTGGTGGTGGAAGAGGACGGGGGATGGCCGGCGGTGGTCGTGGTATGGGCGGTGGCGGAGGCCGGGGTATGGGGGGTGGAGGCGGTCAAGGAGGAGGAATGGGAGGGGGCGGTTCCAGATAATTTCAATGGGTGGCATCCGTTACCTTACGAGATTGGTTTTCCCCGGAGTTCTGAGAATTTAAGACGATATCTTTAAGGGTCATTCCCTTTAAACCCTTTTCCATGAAAATGCCGGTTTGTCGGCAGATATCCATAGCTGTCATGTTGTGAACATGGGCAGGCAAGTGGGTTGCCGCGTTTCCCATGTGATGCATTTTCGTAAAGATTTCAGCAACGGTGAGGGTTTCAGAATCGCGTGCCGGTTGATAGACACATTGCCCCCCGGTGGTGCAGTGTTCCGACACAAAGTTGATTTTTTCAAGAATATGAATGATCTGTCTGCACAGCCGGGGGGGAATGCCCAGCCGCTGGGAGAGTTGTGTGTGGCTCAGTGCCGGTTTTCCCCTATGGAAATTATCGGCCAGGGTGATCATAAGGGCCAGGGCCATCTGTTCAAAGCTGCTGCGGCTGACCTGGGACAGCCGCAGGTCCCGCCCGGTGGTTCTAAGGTTCTGCCGGGCATAGCAGACCCCTAAACCAAACAGAACAATGACCCAGGAAATATAGAGCCACACCATGAAAATGGGCAGGGCCGCCATGGTGCCGTATATGGCATTGTAGCGACCAACGCCCACCTGAAAATGGATATACCCCACCTGGGCAAGCTGCCACAAAGTCCCCCCCACAACACCTCCCACAAAAGCAGCCTGCCATTCCACCTTGATGTTGGACATGAAAACATAGAGTCCGGTAAATGCCAGCCACATGAACAAAAAGGGAAGCAGCTTAAAAAAAAGAAATATGGAATTGCCCACCCATTGCAGTGTCATCAGTTTTTGAACCACATTGTTGCTGGCCAGGGAGGAGGTCATGGAAATGGCACTGATAATCAATACCGGGCCGATGAGTACCACGGACAGATAATCGGAAAAACGTCGCAACAGGGGCCGCACCGTTTCAACCCCCCAGATATGGTTAAAGGTTTTTTCAACATTGGTTAAAAGGGAGACCACGGCAATGATGAGAAAAATAAGGCCAAAGGCACCTATCTGGGTCATCTGGGTGTTGTTGATATAGCCCAGAATGGCATTGCTTATTTGTTCATCCCCCACATTGAGTTTTTCAATGATCCAGGGTTGAAGAAGATTTTGTACCCCAAATGCTTTGAGAAGCGCAAAGGTCAGCCCCAGCAGGGGCACCAGGGAGAGCATGGTGTAGTAGGTCAAAGCCGATGCCCGCAACAGGCAATTATTGGTGTCAAAATCCCGGATCACAACGATGACAGTCTGGATTTGTCGCAGTACGATCCGGTGGACAAGGCCCAGTTCAAGGGGATTTTGCTCCCATATGAAAGATCGTATCCGTTTTTGCAAGGGTGCTTGCATTTGCTTGAATTTAAACATATGGTTCCATTTGGCCGGATGGCAATCTGCTGTCAGGCTGTGACTTTGTTAAAGAAAATTTTTCATTTTATAGTTAAGCAACTGTAATGAAATTCCCAGTTTTTTTGCTGTTTGTGTTAAATTCCCCCGGCATGCATCCAAAGCCTGTTCAAGGGCTTGTTTTTCGCATTGCTTTACAATGGTTTGTCTGACCAGTCCATGTTTTTTCATGCGATAGTGGAAAAGCTGGCGGGAGATGCCCATTTTTTTTGCGGCCACTGTCACCTTGCCGTTACACTCCATCAGAAGCTGTTCCATCATTTTTTTTTCATTGTTGTTATTTTCAGGACTTTTTGTATCCTCTAAGGAGATGTTTGGTTCTCCGTTGCCTTCTTTTTTTTCAGCGCAGGACAGGGACACAGGAGTGGGCTGTCTCTGGGATGCCAGAAACAAGGGGCACATATTTTTGAAATAAGGGGCAATATGGTAAATATCAATGATGCTGTCGTTCTCCACTATATTCATTGCGCCTTCAATAACATGTTCCAGCTCCCTGACATTGCCGGGCCAGTTATAATTATAAAAAAGCGCCATGACTTCCCTGGAAACGGAATGGACCCTTCTTTTCATGCTGCTGTTAAAATTTTTCAAAAAATGTTGCGTTAACCGGCTGATATCCTGTTCTCTTTTTCTTAAAGGGGGAATCTCAATGAGAACAACAGCCAGGCGATAGAAAAGATCCTTTCTAAATTGTGATTCATTTTTCAGAAAGTGCCGGGGGGAAGTGCTGGTGGAGCTGATCACTTTGATGTTAACGGGAATTTCCTCCAGATCTCCCACCCGACGAATTTTTTTTTCCTGAAGGGCCCTTAACATTTTTGTCTGTAAGGCTGGGGGCATGGAGTCAATTTCATCCAGAAAAAGTGTCCCCCCGCTGGCCTGTTCAAATAAGCCTTTCTGATCCATGGCCCCGGTGAAAGAGCCTTTGCGGGTACCAAACAAAATACTTTCAAATAAATTGTCTGGAATGGATGCGCAGTTGATGGCCACATAGGGATTATCACTGCGGTGACTGCTGTGATGAATGGACTGGGCAAACATCTCCTTGCCTGTTCCTGTCTCTCCGTAAAGCATGATGGGAGAGGGGGAATTACTGGACTTCTTGGCCGTTGTGACGGCCATGAGCAGTTTTTGGGCAGCGCCTTTAATGTGATTGAATGTGTAATGTCTTGTTTTTTTGACGGCGTTTTGCTGTGATGCCGTTTCTTCCGGTGATATGAGGGTTTTTAAAATTTTATAATCTTTCAAAAAACTGATGCAGGCGACAATTTTTTCATTTTTTTTGATTGGATAAACACTGTTGATGCTGTTGACCACCACCCCTTTCCGGGGTTTATATATGATATATTCCTGGAGGATGGGACGACCGTTTTTTAAGCATCTTAAAGTTAAACTCTCTTCAGAGGAAAGGTTATACACTTCAGTGATTTTTTTCCCCAGAACCTGTTGGGGAGAGATCCCGTCAATGATGCCGTGGAGCCTGTTGTAAAATATGATGGTGCCGTTGACATCCACGATTAATACCCCTTCGTCCAACTGGGACAATGTTGTCAGAAAATCCATGCCTGTGAATTCCAGGGCTTTTTCAATGAAAAACGGTGTTGTTGCTGCCATGTGAACGCTCCCGGCGCTTTTGTTCCATTGGATCCGGGGGATATTGTTTTTCCCCCGGGGTGATGTTTTCTGGTGTTTTTTCTTTTTTTTCTGAATTAAAATAAAGAAAATTTTAAAATCCCGTTGTTTTTTTCTTTTATTTAATATCACAGGTTGGGGTTGAAATCAAAATAATATATTCTTTCAAGTGGTTAACCGACTCATGCGCTGATTTTGCCTCCCCTGGCACAATGTTTGCGTAAATATAATAAAGATTGCGAAGAATTAAATTTGATGCCCCTGCGAAAAGTTTGAATATCGATTTTTTACGATATCCCATTGTGGGTAAATCTGACTTAGGGAGTCAGATCTTATTGATTTACCATTTACAAAACTCAGACCACCATATTTTATGAGTGGCATATTGGATAAGCGATAAATTGAAAGCTGCTAATTCCCTTACATCCATATGGGAAGTGGTAAAGAACACCATGGGTAAGCTTTTTAACAGCTTGTTGAAAAAAATGAAAAAATAGGGGTTGTTTCCATGGGATTGCAGCTGATTTATCTGTTTTCAAACAAGTGTTAAGGGGGCATTAAAGTTGTCGTGATCAATATTTCATTTTCAAGTTTGTGCCACGAAAATGGGATCTGGTTTGGTGTGATTTAATTCACGGAAATAATTATTAATGAATCAACTTTTTGAGGAGCGGTAGCATGGAGGAAAGCAAAGGCGGAATTGATAAGTCAATCACCATTGGATCAGTGGTTGTCTGTTCTATTTTTATTGTGGCAACCCTGTTTTCAGCAGACATGGTAAAAGAGGTGTTTGATAAAGTTTTTAAGTTTTTTATCGGTAATTTCGGATGGGCTTATTTGCTCATAGTTGCCGGGTTTGTACTGTTTTGCTTTACCATGGCCCTGACTCGATTTGGTGATATTCGCCTGGGAAAGGATGATGAGCCCCCGGAGTTCAGTTTACCGGCATGGTTTTCCATGTTATTTGCTGCAGGAATGGGCATTGGCCTGGTGTTCTGGGGGGTGGCAGAACCCATGTTTCATTATGCAACCCCTCCCTTTGCAGAACCCAAATCCCCCCAGGCTGCCGCCGATGCCATGCGCATTGCTTTTTTTCACTGGGGACTTCATCCCTGGGCAGGGTATGCCGTGGTGGCAATGGTGCTGGCCTATTTTCAATTTAGAAAAGATAAACCCGGGTTGTTGAGCTGGACCCTTGAGCCCCTCGTTGGCGCAGAGCGGGTTAAAGGCGGACTTGGTAAAACCATTGATGCACTGGCTGTGGTGGTGACCCTTTTTGGTGTGGCCAATTCCCTGGGGCTGGGGGCTTTGCAGGTGTGCACCGGCTTAAATAAACTTTACGGTGTTCCCAACAGTACCACCGTTGCCATACTTATTATTGTTGTGGTTACGGTTCTTTATATTTTTTCCGCAGTGACCGGTGTTGATAAAGGCATTAAAACCCTGAGCAGCATTAATATGGTCATGGCCTTTGGGCTCATGGCGTTGATACTTGTTTGCGGTCCCACCATTTTTATTCTGGAGTCTCTCATCCAAGGCCTGGGCGATTATTTTCAGAGTGTTATCAAATTCAGTTTTTTTCTGGATACCACCAAGGTGGTGGAAGAGCATGTGGGATATGACTGGATGGGCAGCTGGACCATTTTTTACTGGGCATGGTGGTTGGTGTGGGCTCCTTTTGTGGGGGCGTTTATTGCCCGGATTTCCAAGGGCCGTACCATCCGGGAATTTGTGTTTGGATCTTTGCTTGCACCCACTTTGTTATGTGCTGTCTGGTTCAGTATCCTTGGGGGAACGGCATTGTTCATGGAGATGACCATGGTGGAAAGCCCCGGCATTGCTGCGGCGGCCCTTGCAGATCCTACATCTGCCGTTTTTCAGCTCTATGATTATCTTCCTTTAAGTTCCATTATTTCCCTGATAACCATGATTATTGTGTGCATCTTTTTTATCACGTCTGCGGATTCAGCCACGTATGTTATTGGCGTCATGAGTTCCGGAGGAGATATTAATCCCAAAAACGGTCTTAAAGTGGGCTGGGGGATTTTGTGCAGTACCATCGCAGCCATGCTGCTCTTAACCGGTGGATTAAAAGCGGTTCAGACGGTTTCTTTTATTTTTTCCCTGCCGTTTATGATATTGATGTTGTTTATGATCTGGTCATTTTTAAAAGCCATAACGGCAGAAATAAGAGCGTAGAAAACTATTGACAATGGAGGTGAACATGCGTTTGGGATTTGTTGGGACAGGAAATATTACAGAGGCCATTGTCACCGGTCTTTGCACATCATCCACTCCACCGGGAGAAATATGGGTCTCCCCCCGCAACAGGGAAAAAGCTGACAGCCTTGCATCAAATTATCGTGGTGTGGTGAATGTGGCAAACGCCAACCAAACCGTGCTGGATAACTGCGATGTGGTGTTTCTGGCCATCCTTCCCCAGCACAAAGAGGAGATTTTGCCCTCGCTGGTATTTCGGGAGGATCACATTGTTGTGCATCTGCTGGCCGGAACCACCATTCCGGAGATGGTTCCCCTGGTAAAACCGGCCTGGCGTATTGTCAGGGCTGTTCCTTTGCCCTGTACTGCCATACATGTGGGGCCCATTGCTGTTTTTCCGGATCATGAGGTGGTCTCTTCGCTTTTTGATCCTCTGGGAACGGTAATTGCCGTGGATGAGGAAGCCAAGCTGGAAACCCTGGCCATTATTACGGCCTTGCTTGCTCCCTATTATGCCATGGTGGAAACGGTGGTGAACTGGGGTGAAAAACAGGGCATTGACCGTAAGGATGCCGCCAGCTACACCGCCTCCATGTTTGGTGCATTGTCTGTGATTGCTCAATCCCGGGCAGACGGCGATCTTGCCACCCTGAAAAAAGAGTGTATGACCCCTGGCGGGCTCAATGCCCTTGCCATGGAAATCATTGACAGCAAGGGAGGATTTGAGAATATCATTCCGGCCCTTGAGGCGGTGAAAGAAAAAGTCAGTTGATCTTGCGGATCTAATAAAATCGTAAGCTTAAAGCAGATGACATCCCTGTTTGTATCCGGTTTTTTGATATGGACAGGGATGTTTTTTTAAGGTGTCCCCGCATATCCAAAATCTCATTAGCATGCAAAGTATGCCTGTTGCAATTTTGTATTTATTTTGATGGCGCAAAATGAAAAAATTTTTTTAAAATTAAAAAAATTTTTCTTTTAATACTGATTTTCAATAATGGAATTTTATTGCCTTAATAACGGGTATGTCCTGTTGATATTCTGAATATTTGAAAAATGAAATAATATAATATCGTGGTACGATTTTTGCTAAAAAATACTGCCAATGGCTTACAAAAAATAACAACTGATTTTGCAATTCAAACAACTGAAACTGCGCTTCTTTTTTTGTATTGATGGTGGATTTGCAGAATTACACAGGTAACAGTTAAAAACAAACAGTAACCGTATGAGGAATAAAACATGGGACTTATTTTCAACAATGAAACCTGCTCAGGCTGCAAGGCCTGTGAGCTTGTCTGTACCCTGCAGAACCTGAAGGAAATCAATCCTTCCAAGGCAATGTTGCATGTATATGGAAAATTTCCAGACCCTGGCAAATATTATGTGGACATCTGTGATCAGTGCGGAGCCTGTGCCGAGGCCTGCCCCCAGGACGCCATTGAGCTTAAGGGACAGACCTATCGCATCAATAAGGATAAATGCGACAAGTGCATGGCATGTGTGCCTGCCTGCCCGGTGAATCTGGTGAAGGTTGATGACGATGGGTATCCTTATAAATGCATTAATTGCAAACAGTGTGTCACTGTCTGTCCAAGGGATGCGTTAACATTTGAATAGTGGCCTTGATAGATTGCCTGTGTTGATTAAATTAAATCCATTCACGATCAATAAGAATACAGGTGATTGAACCCACACTTAAACAGTGGCCATGGCAGGCTCACTTGTTACAATAAAGTTTGAAACCCTATGATATGCAATATGTTGATCAGGGTTCCATGTAAATAGTCTGGAGGATAACATGTTATACGGATATGCAGGCAACACCCTCAGAATTGATTTGAGCGCCGGAAAAGTAGAGAAAGAACCCCTGAAAAAAGAGTGGGTGGACGAGTTCATCGGTGGACGTGGATTCACATCAAAAATTTTATATGATGAGAATCCCCCCAATGTAGAACCCTTTGACCCTGAAAATAGATTCATCATTGCCATGGGCCCCTTGAGCGGTCTGTTTCTACCTGCCAGTGGAAAAACCCATTTCTGCACCAAATCTCCGGCCACCGGTGGATATGGTGACAGCAATATGGGGGGGCATTTTGGTGTTAACATGAAGTACGCCGGTTACGATGTGACCATTATTAAAGGCAAGGCCAAGGAGCCTTCATATATATTCATAGACAATGATACTGTGGAAATCAGACCTGCCGGGCAATATTGGGGTAAAGGGTCCACAGAGGTGGAAAGCGCCATGAAAGAGGAGCTGGGGGAAGAGTACCAGATTCTGACCATTGGTGAAGCTGGTGAAAATCTGGTTAATTTTGCCTGTATTTCCCATGATTTTGGTCGCCAGGCCGGTCGTATCGGCATTGGGGCGGTACTGGGTTCTAAAAATATTAAAGCCATTGTGGCAAGGGGAACCAAGAGCATACCGGTGTTTGATCCCAAGGGGCTTTTAAAAAAAGGAAAAGAAACCTATGCCGCCTGCCGGGAAAAACCCGGTTTTAAAGGTTGGACCCCGGAGGGAACTGCCGGTATCACCAACTGGTGTAATGATGTGGGTGCCCTTCCCACCCGGAACTTCCAGACCTCCCACTGCGACTATGCCGATAAGATCAACGGGAAAGCCATCTTAAAAGAGCTTAAAATCACAGATAAGGGCTGTTTTGCCTGTCCCATCCCCTGTGGCAAGTACGGCCATGCCAAAACAAAACGGGGCAATGTGTATGTGGAAGGTCCGGAGTATGAGACCTTGTCTCTTCTGGGTAGTAACTGTGAGCTGGATGACATCCACGGCATCGCCTATACCAACTATATCTGTGACGAGGTGGGCATTGACACCTGCTCTGCCGGTGCCGTTGTCAGTTTTGCCCTGGAGTGTTATGAAAAAGGCTATATTTCAAAAGAAGAGATGGGCATGGATGTGAAATGGGGGGATCTTGACTCCATTGTCCATATTTTGAACATCATTGCCAAGAGAGAAGGTATTGGCGATACTTTGGCCCTGGGTGTACAGGGCGCTGCTGAAAAGATTGGATATGACAGCAGTAAATTTGCCATCCATGTAAAAGGGCTGGAGTGGACCGGTTATGAATCCCGTAATGCCCCCGGCATGATGTTGGGTTACATGACATCGGACATTGGTGCCCACCACGGTCGCTGCTGGGTGTTGGGATCTGATGTGGCAACGGCCGTGGGAGGCGATAAAAATGCCACGGTGCATGATCTGATCTCCGGTGATTCTGACTTTGATACCATTCCCAAGGCAGATCATAAAAATGTGGTGCCTCTGGTGTTGAAATCCCAGCATTTACGACCTGCCTTTGATATTCTTGGTACCTGTCGGCTCCAGTACATGGAGATCGGTCTTGAGACCGAATATTACGAAGAACTTTATTATTATGCCACAGGTAAAAAGATGGATTTTAATAAAGATCTGCTGCTTCTTTCTGAGAAAATATGGCATTTGAACCGGATGTTTAACAAAAGGGAAATTTCCGATTTCGGCAGAAAATATGATTATCCCCCGGCACGGTTTTATGAGGAAAAAATCCCCAACGGTCCCAATAAAGGCCATGTGATGGATCTTGGGGTTATCGAAGAAATGCTGGATACCTATTATGAGGCCAGGGGCTGGGATGAAAACGGTATTCCCACCCAGGCAACCCTGGAAAAGCATAATTTGACCGTATAACTGCCATGGGCAGGCCTTATTCTGGCCTCGGTCTGCCCGCAACAAAGCTTGAAATACATCCCAGATCTGCGAGGCATTTGATATAACGGGCATCTCCTGTGGGACACAACAAATATAGGGTCGTAGACGCGGAGCCAAATGGTATGATACCGCCGCCCCCCCCGATGGGCAATGGGCCCGGACCGGAACTGTAGACAGCTCAATTGTCCGGTTCCTATTACCCATCGGGGGGGCGGCTCTGCTGAGGTTGCCTTGGAGGCTGCCTTTTCATATACTCAACTTTCGGGCTTCATTTCAAAGCCGGCATTTTAAAATGTACCGACGGGGTCAGGCTTTTGTTATTGATGTTATCGACCAAGGCCTTTGCCAACGAAAAAAGCCTCGATAATGTCAATAACGAAAGCCTGACCCCACCACGAAATGCGAACACCGAAAGTTGAGTCATATAAAAAAAATATACAGAAAATTTGGGACTGACGAGGTTCTCGGGATGATCAATATAAAATTAAAACTTTCCGCAAGTCTTTTGTGCATATTAAAAGATGTGAATAATATTAAACCGGAGATCAGCACCCTGAAAGTGAAAAAGGGAACCACCATTCGGGAGTTGCTCTTGATGGAAAGGATCAATCCCCTGCTTGCCCCCATGGTGAGCATCGGTAATCAAAAAGTTGATCTTCGAACAACCCTTGATAAAGATGAAACAGTGACTGTTTTTGGGCCCCTGGCCGGAGGTTAATTCTTTCTATGGTATGCCATGGGGCACTATTGTAATGTCAGTGCTTAATTTTAGGATAACTATTCCTGAACAGGCAAGAGCAGTACTGGTCTGGGAGGTGTATCATCCTAAATCTTAGTTTTGATTATGCACTATGATGAAAATTAACGGTATTTTGGCATGCTTCATTTTCCAGTTTACATTTTGCAAAAAGATATACCCATTTCCCGGGAAAACTTGATGGAAAAGTGTAAACTACTTTTGAAGTTGTATGAAAGATGCCGGTATTTTTATGGTGAATCAATTATGGCTTTTTCCATCAATACTGTTCGCCGGACATTTTTCGGTCCCATTCAAATTCTCTGGTGGTCACTGTATCTTCCATGCGCCGAATGCGCCTTTCCAATGAGTCAAACCGGCTTTTTAATGTCCTGACGGCGCCGGCTCTGGAGTTGACATAATTGTTATAGAAATCTTTTTCTTCTTCGGTTTCAAGGGGTTTCACCGGTCGGGGTTTCATGAGAAATGCACCGGCAAGATAGATACCGATGACGGGCCAAAGACCACTGAAAAAAAAGGTAATCACAAAAATTACCCGGACCCAGAAAACCGAAAAATTAAAGGATTCACTGATGCCCTTGCAAACCCCCATGATGATGCCGTGGCGGGAACGAAATATCCCCTGGGAAGCAGCCTTCCCAAATCTGGAAGAGTGTCCGGCACGAAATCCCCGGGGATGTCTTTGGCGGTGCCATTGTCTTTGTTTATATCCTTTTCTCATGTGTTATTCCCTTTTTTTTGTTCCATGAGAATGGTTTCAAGGGCTTCCACCCGTTGTTCCATTCTGGATAGTCCTGTGTATATTTCCTGTATCATGGTGGCCTCCTCATTTTGTTTGCTGCGATCCTGTGCACCTCCCTGGCGCATCTTGAAGATCATGAAAAAAATGGCAGCAACAACGAGCAGCACCAGAAAAATGCCGGTGAAAACAATGCCTGCAATAAAAACGCTTTTCATCAAAAGCCGATCTCCTTTAATATCAATACCCGGGGCGGGGTTTTATTGTTTCTATCCCCGGGTCTTTGATGGATTAATCCTGCCGGATGTCGCCCTTGGTACGGGCGGACTTTAACCGTTGCAGTTCCTGTTCAATGTCATCATCCATGATAATCTCTTCAAATTGTTCGTCAAGGCTTGATTTTACGCCATAGTTCACCAGGTCTGCCTCTGCCTCCATCTGTTCAATGCGGCTTTCCATTTTATCAAAGCGTGCAAGGGTTTCGTGGTTGTCCATGCGTCGAATATCCTCTCCTGCCTGTTTTTTGCGCCGGGCATGGATCTGGCGTTGAACCAGCATGCGTTGTTTTTCCCGGGAGGTTTTCAGTTTGTCTTCCAGCTGTCTGATCTCTTCCTGATATTGTTCCACCAAGGCACCGTGTTGGGTGAATTCCTCCTCCAGAATGTCAATTTTGCCTGAAAAACGTTTTTTTTCCATTAATGCTTCCCGGGCAAGGTCATCCCGCCCCTTGATCACGGCAAGTTCGGCCCGGGTGTTCCATTGATTGAGGCGTTCCCGTACATTGTCCAGATTACGCTGAACTTTTTTCTGGCTGGCAATGGCTCCGGCACAGGAGGTCTTGAGCTCCACCAGGGTGTCTTCTATTTCCCGGATCATCATTTTAATCATTTTTTCCGGATCTTCTGCCTTGTCCAGCATGGAATTCATGTTGGCTGTGATGATATCTTTAAAGCGTGTGAATATACCCATGATCATTCTCCTTTGTGAGTATTTTATAACTGCCACGGGCAGAGTGTATTTTGAGCCTGCTCTGCCCGTGGCAGTTTTTATATGAAAAGGTAGCCTCCAAGGCAACCTCAGCAGAGCCGCCCCCCGATGGGGAATAGGAACCGGACAATTGGGCTGTCTACAGTTCCGGTCCGGGCCCATTGCCCATCGGGGGGCGGCGGTATAATAGCATTTGGCTCCGCGTCTACGACCCTATATTTGTTGTGTCCCACAGGATATGGCAGTTTATATGAAATACTCCGCCAATCAGGGGAGTATTTCAAACTTCGTTGTGGGCAGAGCCGGATCAGAATACGGTCCACCCGTGGCGGTTATATAAAAACGGGTCGTCCCTATTCTGATAAAATGAATTGCAGAAACTGTGCCATGTTCATAATAATCTTTTTAATTAATATTAACAGATGGTTATGATTTGAGCCCTTGAAATTAAAAAATAAGCGTGTTAGGTCTTTATCTGATATATTGAGGAATTTAACCATATAATGGTGAAAATAACCATGGCTCGACATCCCTGTGTCCAACATTCAATTGTACCTGAAGCCCTGGGGCAGTCCGAGGTGTTTCTCGATTTCCAGGAGCGATTGTCCCGGGTGGCCCCCATAGAGCGCCCTGTTCTCATCCTTGGGGAGCGCGGCACCGGCAAGGAACTTGCTGCATCCCGGCTGCATTTTTTGTCCCACCGATGGGAAAAACCGCTGGTTACCCTCAATTGTGCCTCCCTTGCCCCCACCCTGGTGGAAACAGAATTGTTCGGTCATGAAAAAGGTGCGTTCACAGGGGCTGCCCATCGTCGCACCGGACGGTTTGAGGCGGCACACCGGGGAACGTTGTTTCTGGATGAAATCGGCACCGTGCCCATGGAGGTCCAGGAAAAAATTTTACGGGTGGTGGAGTATGGTGTGTTTGAGCGGGTGGGAGGTTCGCTGCCCATGGAGGTGGATGTTCGCATTATCAGTGCCACCAATGCAGATCTTCCCACCATGGCCCGCCAGGGCAGGTTCAAAGAAGATCTGCTGGATCGCCTATCCTTTGAAGTGTTGTTTGTCCCTCCGTTGCGGGAGCGAAAAGGGGATATTTCTTTGCTGGCCCGGCATTTTGCCATGCGCATGGCCTATGAACTTGGCATTGATGCGGTTCCCGAATTCAGCGCATCGGCCATGGAAGGTCTGGAACATTATCCCTGGTATGGAAATGTCCGGGAGTTAAAAAATGTTGTGGAACGCGCAGTTTACCGGGCCCGGGGCAGGGTGATTCATGACATTGTTTTTGATCCCTTTGTGTCTCCCTATGGGGCCATTCCCCATAAGAAAACAGTGGAGGGGGCGTTTGACGGTGTTAGCAGGGTATCTAAAGCAGATTACGATCCTTCCGGGGAAACATCATTGATTGCTGCAAGAAAGGCCCTGGAACTTTTCATGCTCAGAAATGCCCTTGAATCCAACCGATACAACCAGAAAAAGGCGGCAGATCAATTGGGGATTAGCTATGATCAACTTCGGGGACTTTACCGAAAGTACAAAGAACGGCTTTAGAGTCTTGCCGTGGGCCTGCTGTGGATAGTTTAGGGCTACAGTTTCTTATGAAAACATGTTGAAAAAAAGGTGATGGTTTGCCAAAGTATTAATTTAGGGTGTCAGCAGTTTTCAATTTACCGTTTACCCGAAATCTCATCCATAAAACATATCAATTTGGGTATGGTTAAATGGTAAATCAATAAGGTCTGAGTCCCTTATACTGCACCAAGCATAAATTTGGAATTTAAATAAAATGTCCCAGAAAATAAAAATAATATCCACACTTAAAAAATGGCTTTCATCCCATGCTTTCCGCCTGGATGCCCTTGTGTTTGACATTGACGGGGTTCTTCTTGTTAAAGGAAAGGCAGCATCGGGTAGCCGGGATGTGTTGGCAATGCTTAGAAAGAAGCAGATCCCATTTTATCTTCTCACCAATGACGGAGATCACTCCACCCGGGAAAAATCACAAATTCTCAACACCGCAGGTATTGATGTTCATCCCCGGGAAATTGTTTCTTGTGCCCACGGTCTGATGGGCTTGTTTGCGGAAGATGAAATATCCCAAGGACCTTTTTTTATCATGGGTAACCTGGGCACTCCCTGCTTTGCCCGGGAAGCAGGCCTTAAAACCACGAGAAACCTTGAGGAAATCAATGATTGCCAGGGCATTATTGTGGGGGAAAGGGGGTATGACTGGGAAACCACAATCAATGCAGCGGTGAATTTTTTTGTGAAAAAACCCCAGGCACCGCTCATTGTACCCAACCCGGATGAATATTATCCCGGCCATGCCGGGCAATTGTGCATTGGCGCTGGCGGGGTGGGTCGCTTCATTTCCCGGGTACTGGGGAGTTACGGTATTTTTATTAAACCATTGTATCTTGGTAAGCCCTTTGCACCCATATTTCAAAGAACCCACGACCTACTTGAGGAAAAATCTGGAAAAAAAATTCCCCGGGAGCGGGTACTGATGACCGGTGACTTTATTAAGTCAGATATTCAAGGAGCCTTGAATTTTGGCTATAGTTCTGCATTGGTTTTAACTGGAGTGAGTACCATTGAAATGGTAAAGAATTCTTCTGTCCAGCCAGATATGATTTTTCAAACATTGGGATGACGGTGTTGAAACCATGAATATTGATTTGGAAAATTATCAATACTCTGGATGCCATTTTTGAAGCATATGTTTTTTGCCGAAGTTGGATTATCTTGAATATATAGTTTTACCTTAACCGGCTTCATCCAGTACTTTTCGCACAGTTTCAGCAAGTTCCGCCTTGACAACCGGTTTGTATATAAACGCTTTGATACCGATTTCTGAGCTTATTTTATCAGAAATCTTCTTGCTGTATCCAGTGCATAAAATCACCGGCATACCCTGTCGGATTTTCATTAACTCAATGGCCAGTCTGTCACCGGTCATGTCAGGCATGGTCATATCTGTGATAACCAGATCAAAGGCATTGGGATTTGATTTAAACAACGCCACAGCTTCAATACTATTGGTCTTGATGGTTACCTGATACCCTAAGCGTTCAAGTACCTGACTTCCCATTTTGGCTATGGGGATCTCGTCGTCAACAAATAGTATTTTTTCGGTACCTGAAGGGAGATCCCCCTGTTCATATGGGGGACGCTCATGGCGTTTCCCGGTAATTGGCAGATAGATTGTAAAGGTAGTTCCCTGGCCTACACGGCTGTTGACCGTAATTTTACCGTCGTATGTCTCAATAATGCCATGCACCATGGCAAGCCCCATGCCGCTTCCTTCTCCTGGGCCTTTGGTGGTGAAATAGGGTTCAAAAATTGATCCAATAATTTCAGGGGCAATGCCCGTTCCGGTATCTGAAACCGTTATTTGAATGTAATCCCCGGGCTTTAATTCTGAGGTTTTTGTGCTGACATCTCCATTAATTGCAACATCTTTCAGACGTATCTCCAACACCCCGGTCATCTCATCCATTGCATGGGCTGCGTTGGTACATAGATTCATCATCACCTGGTGAATCCGGGTGGCATTGCCCATAATCAGTGAGTCACTTTCAATGGATTGATGAATTTCTATTGTTGTGGGTATGGAGGATCTCATAAATTTCAGTACTTCTTTAACAATTGAACTGACCTGGACAGGTTTCAGTTCTTCTTCTGATTGCCGTGCAAATGCCAGAATTTGTCCAACAAGATCTTTGGCCCGTTTTCCGGCCGCATAGACCTCCTGAAGGCTGTCTTCAATGGTTGTGTCTTTTTCAACTTCATCCAGGGCCAGTTCGGTGAAACCAATGACAGATGATAAAATATTGTTAAAATCGTGGGCAATGCCCCCGGCCAGTGAGCCGATGGATTCGAGTTTCTGGTTTTGTTGGGACTGGTGTTCAATCTCCAGTTGTTTGGTGATGTCCCGTGAGATCCAAACAAAATTAGCAATATCACCATCTTGATTGTTCACCGGGGAGATGGAACATTCTCCCGTGTACAAAGTGCCATCTTTTCGCTTGTTTACAATACGCCCGGTCCACTGTTCCCCTGACAGGATCGTATTCCACAGGGTTTTATAAAAGTGATTGTCATGCTGACCGCTTTTGAGAAAACGCGGTGTTTTACCCCACGCCTCTTTTTTGCTGAAACCGGTGATTTCCATAAACGCAGGATTCGTATATTGGATAACACCGTCAATATCGGTAATGACAACCACATCGCCAACCTGTTCGATTGCGGAAATCAATCTGTCGTGTTCTTCCTCTGCCTTTTTACGCTCGGTTATGTCCTGAAAGACCCCGGTGAGTTTCACGGTTTTCCCATTAACGATTTGCGGCTTGCATATGGTGCGTGTCCATAGCTGATTTCCCTTGGCAGTTATAAAACGGATTTCCATGTCGTACGGTTCCCCGTGGTCCAATGATTTTTGAATGGCCAGCTGGAGTCTTTCTCTGTCCCTGACATGAAAGAAGTTGATAGCCTCTTGTAATGATGGCTTGTAAGTCATATCCATTTCATGGATACGGTAGGTTTCCTCGGACCAGGTCACCTGCCGTGTATGGATGTCCAACTCCCATCCTCCTATTCTGGCCATGCGGCTGGCGGCATCAAGGAGATCTTTGCTTTTTTTCAAACAATGTCGTTCGAAGTTGAGATCCTGGAATAAAATTTTATAGGGCTCCTTTAGACTGGAGCGAACCAAGGCTGAATAGATAAGGAAAAAGGAGATAATTTTTAAATAATGGCCAAAGAGATTTGAAAGCCCATAAACGCTGACATAAAAGGTAAATGCCAGTTCTCCAAAAATAGTTAAAACAATGGAAGCTATGAAAAATTTTAAAATTTTCTGATCAAAATTAGATCTGTTTTTCAATATCAGCGACAGGGTAACAAAAAGAATGATGCAGATAAAATATTCACTGATTTTTTTAAAGTCCGTCAGTCCCGTCTCCTCAACAAAACAGGCGGGGAAATTTTTCCAATAAAATATCGAAAACAGAATAAAGGCACTGATAAAAAAATAGATGATGATTGTTTTATAAATCTGGAAACGTTTCTTAAAAAAAGCAAAAAACAGAAAAAGTGATATGCTTTCCATATATCTTGCGGCAATCCACAATTGAGTTGCCGGATTGGCCCCCCATGTTTCACTAATCACCCCCATCCCTTTATACGAAATGGTATGTATCAGATCGAGACTTCCAATAAACAGATAGGCAATACCAATATAGACAAAGGCCGTATTTGTAACAAATTGGCGGGAGTTCCAAACCACGATAAAAAGGGCAAATGCCACTGCAATGGAAAAGAATTCTGCCAGGGAGTGGAAAAGGAGATAATTGTGGCGACTGACTATTAGTAAGCCCAGAAGCAGAGCAATACCGATTGTAACGTTCATGCCTGTTTTTAACCGGGTTGGCTCTTGGTCTCCGGCTCGATAGTTTGTTTTGATATTATCATGATGCCGTTTGGAAATCATTAGACCCTCATAACAATTGTAAATATTTCTGATTTAATAATGTTTGTATTCAATAAGAAAAAATTGGCAAAATTAAGATTGGTTCAATATTCGTTGTGGGCAGAGCCGAGGCCAGAATATGGTACACCCGTGGCGGTTTATATGAAAAAGCCGGTACTGGGTACTGGGTATTAGGTGCTGGATGTTCACAGCAACTACTGTTTTATTAGAAAATAAAACTTCCGGGCAAGCTAAGGCAGAGCCGCCCCTCCGATGGGTAATAGGAACCGGACAATTGAGCTGTCTACAGTTCCGGTCCGGGCCCATTGCCCATCGGGGGGGGCGGCGGTATAATACCATTTGGCTTCGCATCTACGACCCTATATTTGTTGTGTCCGCCGGGACATGTGGGTTTATATAAAAATATCTTTCTAAGACAGAATTTCAGCACATTTCCCCCGGATATGAGGCCCAGATCCGGGTAATCTGAATTTTTGAGAATTTATTCTGTTATATATAGCTGATCTTGTCAACCAATTCCCGGGGATCATCAAGGCACGCATATGCCCCGGAATTTTCCAGAGCCTCCCGGGTACCATATCCCCAGAGCACCCCAAGCCCGGGCAAACCATTATTCCCGGCACCCACCATATCATGTTCCCGATCCCCCACCATCACCGATTCATCAGCTGAAAGGCTTTCCTTGTCAAGAATATGTGCAATCAGGGTTGTTTTATCTGTGCGGGTGCCGTCCAACTCGCTGCCATAAACGTGCTTAAAATATTTATCCAGATCAAAATGGCGGATAATGCGCTTTGCATATATCTCTGGTTTTGCTGTGGCAACATAGAGGTTATGCCCCTTGCCTTTCAAAGTCCCCAGTACCTGGGGGATGTGATCATATACCCTGTTTTCAAAAAGCCCCACAGAGGCAAACCGTTCCCGGTAAAGGATAAGGGCCTGTTCTGCCAGGCCATCATCCTGGGAATCCAGCAGCCGGGCAAAGCTTTTTTTCAGGGGAGGGCCAATGCATCGGCCAAGGGTTTCTGGAGGCGGGACAGGTTTTCCAAGTTGTGTCATGGCATGAAAAATACATTTTGTGATACCTTCAAAAGAGTCGGTGAGGGTGCCATCCAGGTCAAATAATATGTTCATTGAATTCTTTTGAATTGTAATTTTCATCATATCCTCTTTAGATTTTGATTTGTTCTCTTTCCTGTGCCGGGGAAAAGAGTTGATTTCCATCTGGATAGCACATAAAATAATTATTCTTCAATGATTTAGATAATTTTTCCATAACATGGTGAATCCTGAAGGAGATAAAATGAAAAATATTTTTGAAGATAACAGCATGAGTATCGGCAGGACTCCCCTGGTGCGTTTAAACCGCGTGACAAAGGACCTTCATTGCACCGTTGCCGTCAAAATTGAAGGGCGCAATCCTGCCTATTCTGTGAAGTGCCGGGTGGGGGCCGCCATCATATGGGATGCCGAAGAAAAGGGAATTCTGGTTCCCGGCTCCAGGGATGTCACAGTCATTGAAGCCACCAGCGGAAACACCGGCATCGGTCTTGCCTATGTATGTGCGGCAAAGGGATATCCCTTGATACTTGCCATGCCCGACACCATGTCCATGGAGCGGCGGCGTATGCTTCAGGCCTTTGGGGCCCAGTTGATCCTAACCGATGGGGCCAAGGGAATGAAGGGGGCCATTGCCCGCACCCGGGAGATCGTTTCCAAAGCCCCGGAAAAATATCTCATGGCCAATCAGTTTGGTAATCCGGCCAATCCGGACGTTCATTATAAAACCACCGGTCCTGAAATATTGGAAGACACCGGTGCAGACGTTGATATCTTTGTGGCCGGTGTGGGCACCGGAGGTACCATCACCGGGGTTGCCAGGTATTTAAAGGAAAAGAAAGGACAAGGTGTCCGAGCCATTGCAGTGGAGCCTGTCCACATCGCTGTTTTAAGTGCCATTAAGAGAAATCAACCTTTTACACCGGGACCCGGGGTGAATAAAATCCAGGGCATTGGGGCGGGATTTAAACCCGATATTCTGGATATGGATTTGCTTGACGGGGTGGTGACGGTGGGCAGCGATGAAGCCATTGACATGGCAAAAAGGCTTCATCAGGAAGAGGGGATCACCTGCGGTATCTCCAGCGGAGCCGCCGTTGCCGGTGCCTTGAAAGTGGGGGGATTGCCCGAAAATAAGGGAAAACTCATTGTTACAATTTTACCCGATGCCGGAGAACGATATTTGTCCTCCGTATTATTTGAGAATTTTTAAATGATTAAAAAAGAGAGCCATTTCATGAAAGGTAAAAAAATTCTTATCACCCGGAATTTTCCCGATGCCGGTATTAAGATGCTTGAAGAGCAAGGGTTTTGCATAACCTTGTGGGACAGTAAAATCCCCATGACCCAGCCGGAACTCATTGAAAAAGCAAAAAAGCACAACGCCGTTTTCTGTACCATGACGGAAAAGATTGATGCTCATTTTTTAAACGAGTGCAGGCATTTGGAGATTATTTCCCAGTTTGCCGTGGGGTATGATAATATTGATATTTCTGAAGCCACCCGCCGGGGGATTCCCGTGGGATACACCCCCAATGCCATGAACCAAGCCACGGCAGATATTGCCTTTGGCTTGATGATCGCCACGGCCCGGAAAATGTTTTATACCCATAACACAATCTCCAAAGACCAGTGGAAAACCTTTCAACCCAAGGCGTTTTTGGGTATGGAGCTGATGAATAAAACCCTTGGTATTGTGGGAATGGGCCGCATTGGCATGGAAATGGCCAAACGGTGTCGGGGGGCCTATGACATGGAGATCCTTTACCATAACCGCAGCCCCAATCCTGTGGCCCAGGAGCGATTTAATGCCCGTTTGACAGGATTTGACCAGTTGCTGGCCAAGAGTGATATTGTTTCTGTTCATTGCGCCTTGACCCCGGAAACCAGGGAGATGTTTAACCGGGCAGCCTTTGAAAAGATGAAATCTTCTGCCATTTTTATTAACACCGCAAGGGGCATGGTTCACAATGAAACAGATTTAATCCATGCCCTGGAAACGGGACAGATATGGGGGGCAGGGCTGGATGTCACCAACCCCGAGCCCATGGATAAAGATAATTCGCTGCTGTCCATGGAAAATGTGTGTGTGTTGCCCCACATCGGCTCTGCCACTGTGGAATCCCGAAACACCATGTCCATTATGGCAGCCACCAATATCATTGAATTTTACCGTAACGGTACCATGCCCACTGTTGTGAATCCGGAAGTGCTGAAGGGGTTGTAAAAAAAGGCCGGGCATGCCCTGTGGGACACAATAAATATAGGGTCGTAGACGCGGAGCCAAATGGTATTATACCGCCGCCCCCCCCCGATGGGCAATGGGCGGACCGTATTCTGACCTCGTTCCGCCCACAACAAAGGTGGAAATATTCCCCGGGTTTGCGGGGTATTTCATATAAAAAAAAATTCAACGATCAAAAGCTGCTGCCAGGCACCCAATATCCAAAGGATTTTTAGATATAAATGTATACAACGTCAGACTCAAAATATGTGAAACAGGCTGAAATGCTGGCCAACCGTGTTAAAAAGCAATATAAACATCTGAAAAAACGCTTTGCAAAGCAAAACATTGAGGTGTTTCGGCTCTATGACGGCGATATTCCGGAAATCCGGGCCGCTGTGGACTGGTATGGGGGCCATGTGGTGGTGGCCGAATACACCCGAAGGGACTCCAATCCCCGGTGGCTGCCCATGATGGGGGATGCCGTGGGCCGGGCCCTGGGTGTGGCACCGGAGCATATTCATTTAAAACAGAGACAGGCAGGACACCAGGACGGCAAGCGTTACCAACGCTTTGACACCACCAACAAAAAGATTGTGATGCAGGAGCGTGACCTGAATTTTTATATTAATTTGTGGGATTATGTGGACACCGGGCTTTTTTCTGATCATCGAAATACCCGGATGATGGTCAGGGAGGCGGTATCGGGAAAAGCGTTGTTGAATCTGTTTTGCTATACAGCTTCTTTTTCCTGTTATGGTGCCAGGGGTGGGGCAGTTACCACCACGTCTGTGGATCGCTCCCAAAGCACCATTGACTGGGCCCGGGAAAACATGATTTTAAATGAGATTTCCCTGGAGAACAATCACCTGATCCAGGCAGACACCTTTGATTTTTTAAAAGAGGCGGCCCGGGAAGGTCAGATGTTTGATATCTGCGTGGTGGACCCGCCTTCATTTTTTACAAGGAGAAGTAAGGGGGATCACTTTGATATTGACAGGGATCACCCCGATCTGCTCAACCTGGTGATTAAAGTCATGCGCCCCGGGGGAGTCATCTATTTTTCCACCAACCATCAAGATTTCACCCCGCGCATGGATCTGCTGCCCCTGGAAAATCATAAGGAGATCACCAGCTTCACCATACCCGAGGATTACAGACGAAAGCATAAGCAGATTCACCGCTGCTGGAAGCTTTTGGTGGCACACTGAACCATGGATTTCAGATCATTGTCTTTTTTTGACGATATAAAAGACATATCCATAGTATTCTTTATATTTTTCATATAACCGTTGCTCATGCCTTTGGTTTTCAATAAAGGCATGGGCGGCATCATTATTTGCATGTTTTCTTTGGAAGGCTTTTTGAACCTCTACTTGTGGTGCATAGAAATTATCGGTCCAGCAGGTCTTGGGAAGGGTAAAACAGGTCGTTGGAATATAACCAGCAGATTGTAACTGTTTCATCTTATTTGGGATGTATAGATGAATGGGGATAATAAAGAGGGATAAAAAGCCGGTGAATCCCCCTGAATAAAAAATGAACAAGGAAATCCACCGGTAAAAATTAAATCTTAACGTTCCACACCGCCCGGGTCAGATCCCGCAAAAATTTAGGGATACCAGATACCATAAGCATCAGAGCACCCAGCACAATGACAAGACGCATGGGCCAGATGATGGGGTCCCAGATGGTGCCCGAGGTCAATCCCTGGTTCACTGATTCCCAGAACCAGATGCTGCCGTGCCACAGCAATGCACCACTGAAGAAAAAAAGAAACAGATCTGTCACCAGAAGATCAAACCAGGCCTGGGTCCGGGGACGCCAGTTGTTGTAAAAAACATCCACCCGGATGTGGGCACCATACCGTTCTGCATAGGCCCCGGACATCACATAGGTGGTACCGCAAAGGTACACAGTCATTTCAAGTCCCCACACCGTGGGTGCATTGAAAAAATACCGCATCACCAGTTCATAGCAGATTTGAAGTGTGGCCACCAGGATCAGCAGAGAAACAGCCTTGCCCTGCCATTCACTGATTTGATCCAGGGAGTCTGCGATTTTTGTAAGGTAGGCAAACTCTGCCTCCTGCGCCATGGTTTGAGAGTTTTGTTGTGTCATTGTTTTCTCCTTTTATTGCACCATCAGGTTGGGAAGCCAGAGAATGATCTGGGGAAACACCATGCACAGAATCATGCCCACAATCTGAAGCGCCATATAGGGCAGGACGGATTTATAAAGATCCGCCATGGTAACATCGGGCGGTGCCACAGCCTTGAGATAAAATATGGAGTATCCAAAGGGCGGAGAGAGATAGGCAATCTGCAGATTAAGATTAAATATGACGCCGAACCATAATGGATCAAACCCCAGCTCTGTGATAACCGGTACAAAGATCGGGGCCAGAAGAACGGTGATACCGATAATATCCAGCACCATGCCAAGGAAAAGCAGAATAACCTGGATGATGATCAACACCAGCCAGGGGTTAAGGGGCAGGGCCACCAGAGCGGTTTTTACAAATTCAGCGCCGCCGCCCAGTGTATAGGTGGCAATGAACACCATGGCACCAAAGACAATCCATAGTATCAATCCCACGGTTTTCATGGTTTCATACAGGGAATCGCTTAAGTTGTTCCAGTCTAACTGTTTTCTTACGCCTGCACATAAAATGGCACCCAGGGCCCCCACACCGGCTGCTTCACCCGGGGTGGCAATGCCGCCGAAGATGGAACCCATCACCCCGAGAATCAAGCCAATGGGGAGAATAAGGGATTTGAACAAAGCAATTTTCTGAATCAGCGGCACATTGCGCTCTTCCTCAGGGGCCGCCGGTCCGGCAGACGGGTCCAGATAACATTTAATAAGGATATAAGCAATGTAAAGACCGCCAAACAACAATCCCGGTCCCACACCGCCCATGAACAGCTTACCAATGGATTCTCCCACGGTGACGCCGTAAACAATGAACATGATGCTGGGGGGAACCAATACCCCCAGTGCACCGCCTGCCACAATGGAGCCCAGGGCCATGTGGCGGTCATATCCCCGCTGGAACATAAAGGGCAGGGCAATGAGGCCGGTGATGGTCACATCTGCTCCCACAGTACCAATCATGGCGGCCAGTACGGTACAAAGTAAAATGGTGGCTGCGGCAATGCCCCCCCGGAGCCCCCCCACCCAGACCTGGATGGCCTTGAACAGATCATGGGCAATGCCGGACTTTTGCAGCATGTTGCCCATGAAGACGAAAAGGGGGATGGCGATCATGCTGAAACTTCCCATGACATCCCATACCCGAAGCACCACAACGGACATGGCATCCGGTCCCCACAGGAAAAAGGCAAATATCAGTCCCAGACTTCCGGTGGTCCATGCCAGGGGAATTCCCAGGGCCAGCAGCGCGAAAAAAGAACTGAACATCAATATGGTTAATAATCCTGGCTCCATAAGATCTCCTTAATATGTTCATGGCATAAGGCTATTTGTGTCAAAGAATATACCGGCCTGTTTGTGTTTTTATCCGTTTTCTGCGTTGGGTTTTGGCATACATAGAACCACTATGCATGGCAAGATCCGCCTTGAATACGAATAAAAATTCTGCGCATCCCGATATATTTTTATCCGCCAATTGCCTAAATTATTGCCACATCCAAACTTGATACGGTGAGAGGTTTAATTGCATCACAACATCATCCCCTGGGGCGATGTTGTGATGAGATTTATTTTATTTAATGGAGCCTGTTAATTTAAGGTAATCCAGGATAGAATCAATGACTTTTGCAGACATGGGGCTCTTCTTTTTCCACTCATTGGCAACGTCAAGGGAAATTTGCCTTGCTTTGGCCATGTCTTCACTGGAAAGCTGGGTGTGAACAAGTCCTTTCTTTTTCATTTTCTGTAGTGCCCGGGCGCTTTCTGCTGCGGACTGATAATCAAACCGGGCATCCAGTTCAAACACCCAGGATTCCATTAAGGCTTTAAGGTCATCCGGTAATTTGTTCCAGGCTTTCTGATTAACGGTGAAATCGCAGGTGGCAGTATTGCCGTGGAAGGAGGGATAAAGAACATATTCTGTTACTTCTTGCAGACCGATGTCATGGTTTTCTGCAAGACTTACAAACTCTGCTGCATCCACAACCCCTGTGTCAAGGCCTGTGTAAAGTTCTCCACCGCCCATTTTTACCGGAGATGCCCCCAGTTTTTTAAACAGTTCCGAGGTAAGCCCACCGGCGGTTCTGATTTTAATACCGTTGAAATCGGACAGTTGTTTCAGGGGAACTTTGGACATGATGGGTTCTGCACCCACAAGGGCCGGTCCCACATAGTGAACTTTATATTTTCCATAGAGTTCCCGGGCAAGTTCCAGACCGCCAAAGTAGTAACTCCAGATTTTAACATCACTTGTACTTTCCCAGATACTCATGAGGCTGAACAATGCGGCAAATGCGGGATCTTTACCGGCATAATAGGCAGGGGCGTTGAAACCGCATTCAAAAATACCCATGCCCATGGCATCCAGCTGCTCAAAGGGCCCCACAAGGGAACCGACACCGTAAAGTTTGATATCCAGTCGTCCGTTGGATGCCGCTTTTAAATCTTTTAAGGACGTTTCAAGGGCTTTGTATCCAACACTTCCGGGAACGGCATAGGTCTGGGCACGCCATTTGTAAACTTTGTCTGCGGCCACTGCACTGGTCGAGATAAATCCGCAAAGTGCAATAAACGATATGGCAACGATCATACATTTGACTGCTTTTGCATACTTCATAGAACTCTCCTTTATCAAAGCGGTTGATTAAAATAACTGCCACGGGCAGACCGTGTTCTGACCACAGTCTGCTAAAGTTTTTCATCAGTGTGTCCCCTTTTGAATACATGATTCAAGAGGAGAGGTTGACGTTATGGGTTTAAATCATCCAGGCACGCCATGAGTGTACGCCGGGAAAGGGTTTCAGACAGATCCCTTCGATAATCGGCACTGGCTCTCAAGTCGGTGATGGGAGAAATTTCCCGGGCCACCAGTTCGGCACATTGTGCCAATACTTCCCGGGTGGCGGGTTTATTTTTAAGAAACGCTTCAGCCTTGGGAACCCTTATGGGTGTGGGGGCCACCGAGCCCAGTGCAATGCGGGCCGCTTTACATACACCGTTTTCCACCTTGAGAAAGGATGCTGCCGATACAATGGAAATGATCACGGCATCCCGGGTACCGATTTTTTGAAAATGAACCGATTCATCAGCTTTAAGGGCGGGGAACTCAATGGCTTTGAGCACCTCGTTGGATGCCATGATATTTTTCCCCGGACCTGTGAAAAATTGATCCAGAGCCACTTTTTTTTCTTCTTGTTTGCCTTTGATGATCACGGATGCACCCAGGGCAAGAAGGGAGGGAACCGTATCTCCGGCCGGAGAAGACATGGCAATGTTGCCCCCCATGGTGCCCACATTTCTCACCTGGGGTGAGGCCATGGTGGACATGGCATGGCAAAGCCCGGGGGCATGTTTTTGAACAATATCCGATGACATGATGGTGGACAATGGGGTCACCGCACCAATGGTGACGATGCCGTCGGTTTCTTTAATAAAATTTAATTCATCAATTTTTTTTATATCAATGAGCGACAAGCCGTCGTTGAAAGACCATCTCCCCCCCCGGACAGCAGGAATAAAATCGGTACATCCGGCAACGATTTTGTACTCCCCCTGGATGGTGTCAAACAGCGCCATGAGCGCGTTCATATTTTCAGGACAATGGTATACCAGGTCGGGCAGCGCCCTTGAACCTACAAAATTTTTCATGTGATACCCCTTTTTTTATCATGGGCTTTTGCACGGGATTCTCAACCCATTTATCGGCAACCGCCGCAAGATGGTTGACCCTGCGTAAAAGCCCTTATCCCGGATTCCGGATTACCACCAGTTGCCTGCATCTTTGGCTTGTTTGGCCCGGCGGATGGAGTTAACGATGTTGACATATCCAGTGCAGCGACACAGGTTCCCCTCAATGGCTTTGCGAATATCCATGTCGGAAAGTTCCTCGTCTTCCCACTGGTTTATCAGGGCATAGGCAGACATCACCATACCCGGGGTGCAGAATCCGCATTGAAGTCCCAGTTCATCCACAAATGCCTTCATCAGGGGATGCAGTTCATCTCCTCTCATGAGTCCTTCCGAGGTGATAATGGTTGAGCCCTGGGCCGATGCCGCCATGACAAGACAGCTGTTCACAGGCTTACCGTCCATGAGAACGGTGCAGGCACCGCACTCTCCTTCTTCACAGCTTCTATGGACACTTTGTTGGTTAAGGACGTTGTTTCGCAGTACCTCAAGCAGGGTGGCATTGGCATCAATGTCAAGGTTCCAGGTGGTGTTGTTTATGTTCAATGTAACCGGCATTTTCATTTGGATTCCTCCTGTTCCTTGCGGGCTGCCACAATCCAGCTTCTGACCCGTTCCGGTGTTGCAGGCGATTCATTTACTTCTATGTTAAAGGGGGTCAGAGCATCTTCAATGGCTGCCAGAATCACGGCTTTGCTGCCAATGATGGGGGCTTCCCCCATGCCTTTGCTGCCCGTTTCCGTAAACGGTGACGGGGTTTCCAGGTGGGCCACTTCAATGTCCGGGGCCTCCACTGCCGTGGGAATGAGATAGGTGGAAAAGGACGAGGTCATCAGTTGTCCTTTTTCGTTGTAATCCAGCCGTTCTGACAGGGCTTCGCCAATGCCCTGGACAATACCGCCGTGGATCTGTCCGTCCACAATCTGTTTGTCAATGATGGTTCCGGCATCGTGGACATGGGCATATTTGATGATTTTTGTGGCACCGGTGTCAATGTCCACCTCCACCACGGCCACGTCCGCCGAGGTGCAGAAACTGGTGTAGGATGATCCTGAATCCGGGGTGGTGGGGCTGTACCAGGTGGTGGTGACGTCCAAAAGATGATCATGGTTTTTCAATATTTCCGGAGGAAGTCCCCGGGGACCGGGAAAAAAGTAGGATTTTTCCGCAAGTTCTTTGTAGGTGAGTTTTTCGTCGGGATTGTTGCTGGAAAAAATCAAGCCGCCTTCCATAACAAGGCTGGCTTCATCGACCTTGAGAAAGGCCGCTGCACACTGGGATACCTTTTTCTTTAAGATTTTGGCTGCCTTGGCAACGGCACTGGCCGGATAGACAGCGCCACGGCTGGACAGGGGGCCCTGGCCGATGTAATCTGAAGTCACCGGTTTGACAAGCACATCCTCCCGGTTACATCCCAGAATATTGGAAACAATAATGGCATGGCTTGCTTCACTGCCCTGGCCGATTTCAGTGCGATCGCTGTGTACCTCAATGGTGCCGTCGGCGGTGATCTGTACCCGGGCCTGGGTGATGCCGCCCATCTGACAATTGGGAACAGCCACGCCGGCCGGTTCTATGGCGGATATGACACCCACGCCGATATATTTTCCTTCTTTAAGATATTGCTCTTTTTTTGCCCGGACTTCATCCACATTGGCCATGTCCAGGGCCTTTTTCAAGGTGCCCGGATAATCGCCGCTGTCGTAGACATAACTGTTAATCTGATGATAGGGAAATTCGTCGGGCTGGATGTAGTTTTTCAGGCGAATGGCTTCAGGCGTCATGCCAAGCTTCCGGGCGATCTGATTCAGGGCGTGCTCAATGAACTTGATGCCCTTGTCTTTGCCATAACCCCGGTAGGCGCAATAAAAGGATTTGTTGGTGGCAGCGCCCACCCCTTCAATGTGCATCCCCTTCCAACGGTACATGTTGGGTACAGCAGAACAGGCGGGAAAGATACTTAATGCGGCAATACCTTTGTTGGTACTTTCCACCCCCAGGTCATGGGTGACAGTGGCTTTTACCCCCAAAAGGGTGCCATCATTTTTAAAGGCCACATCCCCTTCCCAGAAAACATCCCGCTGGTGGGGACCTGTGACAATGAAATCCTTCTGGGGTTCAAACCATTTCACATGGCGGCCGGTGAGCTTGGATGCCAGGGCCACCACATTTTCTTTCCAGGCATGGATTTTAAGGCCAAATGCACCGCCGATGTCCACGGCATTGATTTTTACCTTTACCTCGGGCATGCCCAGTGTGGCGGCAATGTTGTGCCGGGCAAGGTAAGGGGTCTGGAACGATCCCCACATTTCCAGGGTATCTTTTTTAAGATTATAATTGGCCACACAGCCCCGGCCCTCAATGGGAAGACCTGTGACACGTCCTTCCCGTGTTTTGATGTGCATCACCTGGTCAGCTTCTTCAAAGGCTGTCTCCGGCTCTCCAAAATCAAATTTCAGATGCACCTGCTTGTTGTCTTCCCAGTCATCGTAAAGTTTGGGTGCATCCGGTTCCAGGGCTTCCAGGGCATTGCCCGTCACTGCCAGGGGTTCATATTCAACTTCCACAAGATCTGCGGCTTTCCGGGCTGTTTTTTCATCTTCAGCCACCACCGCAGCCACAGGCTCGCCATACCAGCGGACCTTATCCTTTGGCATGGCATAGACATGGGCCAGTCGCCAGGTCCATCCCTTGCTTTTAAAATTGGCCTGCACCGGCAGCGGGTTGGTGTATTTCACCATCTCTTGGCCAGTGATCACGGTGAGTACACCGGGAACCTTGAGGGCCTTGTCCACTTCCAGCCGTTTAATCACGGCATGGGCGTGGGGACTCCCTACAAACACCAGATGGGCCATGCCGGGAAAATCAAGGTCATCGGCATACTGGCCCTTTCCTGAAATTAACCTTGTTTCTCTGTTTTCCACACTATCCTCCTCATCCTTTGTGCAAATTGAAAAACGAACCCTTCAAGGCCCATTTTTTCATATGAAATACTCCGCAGATCAGGGGTGTACTTCAAGATTTGTTGCGGGCGGAACCGGATCAGAACACGGTCCGTCCGTGGCGGTTGTATGGTGACCATGGCAAGGGGCAAAACTGGGGGTAGAAAGAGATTCTGCCCCTGCATTGTTAATTTTTCATGAACATTGCCATGGGCACACTTGCAGGATTTTACTTGTTGGGTGCAATTTCTATGGAGCCGTCCACAGGGCACACAGAGAGACAGCCGCCGCATCCCACACAATTTTCCTGTTTAACATATACATGGCCGTCGCCCTGCTGCATGGCATCGGAAAAACAGGCTTTGAGGCACATGCCGCAGTCTTTGCAGATATCCTCATTAACATGGGCTTTTTCCGGGGGCATCTGGGAATATTCAATGGCTGCGTCCGTGGCAATGCCCAGCATGTCGTCAATGGTGGCATAGCCTTTTTCGTCCATGAATTTTTCAAGACCCCGCACCTGTTTGCCCAGCCACTCATATCCATAACACATGACGGCGGAACAGATCTGAACCACACTGGCACCGCTCATGATGAACATGACAATGTCGCGCCAGTCATAGGCACCGTTGGTACCTGTGATGGGAAGTTCTTTACCAAATGCGGTGCGCACTTCGTTGATCCATCTCAGGGTCAGGGGTTTTACCCAGGGACCGCCAATGCCTGCTTTGCCGTAAATCAGGGGCTTGCCTGTTTCAATGTCCGGTACAAATCCGATGAATCGGTTGGTCAGGGTAACAGCGCCGGCACCGGCGTCTTTGAGCATGCCGGAAAATTGGACCAGATCGGTGACCTGGGGGGTGACCTTAATAATGATGGGAACCTTTACGGCATTGGCAACGGCATTGGTGATTTCGCTGGCATAGTTGAAATCTTGTCCAACGTTCATACCTGTGCGAACTCCGGGCATCAGTTTGGGATGGGGGCAGCCAAAATTCAACTCAATGAGAGGAACACCGCCGTCTTCCATCTGTTTTCCCAGATCCACCCAGCCGTCTATCTCTGTGGAGCCGATGCTGCCGATGACCACGGCGTCATTTTGTTCCGCATATTTCACCGTTTCCCGGATTTCCTTCATGAATTCTTTGGGTGTTTCCAGGGCAAGGCCGCTGCGGCTGTAAAGGCTGAAGGCCCGGGGCACTTTCCCATGGCAAACTTCGTGTTTTTCGTTGAGAAATCGCCATTTGGCCCGGGTGGTGAGCTCCCGCATGTCCGAAGAGTCTGTCATGGTTTTTGCTATAACGGAACCGGCTCCGGCATCAATACATTTTTTCATGTTTGCAGCGTTCAATGTGGGTTCTGCCGATGCGGCAGCCACGGGATTTTTAAAGTGAACACCACAAAAATCAATTCCTAAATTTGCCATTATTCATAATCCTTAAAATAGTTGGTTTTTATTTTTGTATCTTGTTCCCGATTTTTGTACTTTGGGGACAAAAAAATCGGGAATTTTTTTTGCTTCCGGTTTGTCCAGGTCGGGTTTTAACCAAAAAATTCCATTTTGGATTTCTGGTTTAATGGGGGACAATTGAGTCAGTTGAGCCAGTCCACCCTGCCAGCAAGACCGGGGAATGTTTCCCTGGCTGCGGCAACTTTTTTAATATCAATCTCGGTGCGGATAACGGTTTCTTCATCTCCGCCGCCAGCCATGACAACACCCCATGGGTCGGCCACCATGCTGTGGCCCACAAATTGAACACCCCGGTTCATGCCCACAGAATTGGAGGAGACAAGGAAACATTGATTTTCCATGGCCCGGACCCGGTTTAGCATCTGCCAGGCTTCCAGTCTTGGATAGGGCCATGCCGAACAGACCAGAAAAAGTTCTGCTCCTTTGTCCACCATTTTTCGAAACAGTTCGGGAAATCGAAGGTCAAAGCAGGTGGCCATGCCTATTTTTCCCAGGGGGGTATCCACCACGGAAACGGCGTCTCCGGGGGTGAGAATCTGGGTCTCTTTGGAATTGAATCCAAACAGATGAATTTTACGATAACTGCCTGCGATTTTTCCCTGGGGAGAAATGAGATAACTGGAGTTGTAAAGATTTGCGCCTTCTTTTTCCACAAAACTGCCGGAATGGAGCCAGGAATTTGTTTTTTCAGCCATGGAACAAAGCATGGTCAGGGTGGGACCGTTTTTTTCCTCGGCTTCTGTTGCATAGGCGTCAAAGCTTAGAAAACCCAGATTCCACATCTCCGGGAGCATGATAAGATCGGCATCTGCACATGTTTGAATCCGGGCTGCCGCCTTTTCAATGGTTGCAGCCTTGTCTCCTTCAATGACCGACATCTGAATGGAGGCGATTTTCATTTTTTTCTCCTCTGATTCATCAAGTAAATATTCGGTTTTGCAATGCAACTGTCTGTGGCATGCCTCACATTCGTCTGTGTGGGTTGTGTGGCATGCTACGTGTCAGGTGAGTCATCCAAAACAGGTGAAGATGGGGTGCTGATCGAATATTTACTTCATCAATTTAGATTTCCATGTAATCAAGGGGCTTGACATCGTAGGCAAACTCAATCTTGCGATTTAGTTTGCTGTCCACCAGCTCCCCTGAGAAACTGTCTGCAAAGACAAAATCATCGGTGAGCATTTTAAAGGTACCGGAATAGATCACTGTGCCGTCCAGGGGACCGTCTATTTTTTCTTTAACAAAGGTCATTAATTCAGACGGATTAAGAAGAAGGCCCAGCTCACCTTCCTGGTATAGTATGGTGTCTCCATCTTTTACCACCGAGCATCGCATGCTTAATGTGTCCCAGTGCTCTTTAATTTCTTCCAGGGGCCACACGGTTTTAGATGTGATATTGGGGCATATCTGTTTGGATCGGGGAATATGAAATTCTTCCAGATTACGATCGGTGTGGTCACTTCCCACGCCCACATACACTTCTGATTCATTTTTTATGAACAATACATACTCAAGTTCTCCGGAGGTTTCGTCGCCAAACACTTCCATGGCATCCTCCGTGGACAATGCACGGCTCACCACCGGATACAGGGTCGGGGTGCTGTCCGGTACTTCAATACCTTTTTCTGCAAGTTCTGTGAGATGGTGTCGTACTTCTTCCTGGTTTTTTCCTGTAAAACCGGCATTGACCATTTTGGTGTAGCTGAATTTCAACGGCCCGGTGCCTTCTTTGGTTTCAAGTGTAAGATCTATTTCCAATATTAATGTCCTCCCTGTGAAAAAGAGTTTATATGAAATACGCCGGAAATCAGGAGCGTATTTCAAGTTTCGTTGCGGGCAGAGCCGGATCAGCATACGGTCTGCCCATGGCAGTTATAACCATCGCATTCAGATCAATGGACGGTAAAATCTTTGTCCGGCGATTTCATGTTGAATAACTGCCACGGGCAGATCGTATTTTGATTCGGTTCCACCCACAACAAAGTATGAAAATATGTCCGGAGGTAAGGCTATCTTTTTGTTTCAATAGCCTGAACAACAAAATCAGGCTTGATATTGCCACCGTTCCCGGATAGATGGCAAAAACGTGGGAACGGCGGTTCATAAACGGGCCATGGGCTCAGGTCTATTTTTTATGATACCTGATCTCAAAGGTGACGCAGCCATTGGGGATTTTGTAGGGTCCGTGGAGCATTCCCGGAGGACGGCAGGCATAATATCCCGGTAGATAGGTCTCTTTTTTGGCGATGTCGGTGAGGGTACCTTCAATGAGAAGGACCTCTTCCCAGAATTCGTGGACCAGGGTTTCAGAGGTCTCAATGCCCGGAGGAAATTTTAACATTCGGGTATAATCCCCGGTTTCAGGGTCAAGACTTAAAATCTTTTCTTTGATACCCAATGTATCCCCTTCCACTGGTCTCCATTCATACTCGGTGTCGTAATCAATAAATTCTATTTCCGGTTTTGCCATGACAACCTTCCTTTATTGTTTAGATTTTATTATTTTAACGGCATCTTTGCTCTGGTCCAGGTGGACCCTCATCTGCAAAAGTGCCTCTTCAACATCTCGTTTTTTTATTGCCCCAAGGATATTGGCGTGTTCAAGAATGACTTTCTCCATTCGTCCCCGGGTGGTAAGTGCCCGAATGCCCATGAGTTGCAGGATATCTCTGATATTTTGAATGATTGATACCAGACGTTTGTTACCGGTCAGTTGGCTGATGGCCACGTGGAAGTCACGATCTATCTCCATGAAAGTGATGGGATTTTCCGCCTGGTTTAAAAGCTGTTTCTGCTTTTCAAGGCATTGTTCAATGCCGGAAAGATCGTCGGCGGTCCAGGTGCGGCATATCTTTTTCACCGATGCCAGTTCAATGAGATAACGAAGCTCAAAAATCTCTTCAATGTCTTTCCGGGTGAACTTGTTCACCACCACCCCTTTTCGGGGCAAAAAGGAGACCAGTCCCTGGGAAGAAAGTTCCAGCAACGCTTCCCTCACCGGGGTTCGGGATATCCCAAGCTGCTGGGCAAGCCCTTTTTCATTGTAAATCACATCGGACGTCAATTGGTTGGTCAGTATGGATCTGCGAAGGGCATCGTAGGCCATTTTTGTGAGAGGTACCGGTTTTTTTAATTCAGCCAATCCCTCTAAATCTGTCAGTACCATATCAGAGTTTGTCCTTTGTTAGCATGTTTAATGTGATATATTACATGTGTAATTAACCATGTCAAGTGATTTTAATTGCTTGTTCAAGTTTTTTATGGCTGATATATAGTGATACGCCCGGTGATGACCGGGTGGCGTTGCGTGATTTGTCTGTATAAGATAACGTAAGATGGAGCGATAAACTATTGATTTTAAACCATATTATGCTTTGTTCTGTGTCCGGTGACGGCTTATGTCTTGACACTATTTAAAGTTACGTGCAATATATTATATAAAAAATATTAAGATGAATCAGGAGCAAGATGGAATTAACTGAGTTAAATAAACCGGAACCGCTGGCCAAAATGGCATACAATGCCCTTCGTGGGTCAATTTTATCCAACACCCTTACCAGCGGTACAATTTATAATGAAAAAAATCTGGCCCAGCAGCTTGGGATATCCCGAACCCCGGTGAGAGAGGCACTGCTGGAGCTTTCTTCCCAGGGACTCATTGAGTTTCTCCCCCGAAAAGGGGTGGTGGTAAATAGTTTTAAACCCCAGGATATCAACGAGATTTTTGAACTTCGTCAAATTATTGAAACCCACACGTTTAAAATGGTGTGTACACAATCCGCCACAATTGATTTCACTGAAATTGACCAATGTCTTGCCGATCAACGCCGTATTGCCATGGAATCCGCTGATATTGCCAAATTCATGGAGATAGATCGTGCCTTTCACATGGCTTTTGCCCGGCAGACCGGAAACCGGCGCCTTATTGCCATCATGGATAACATCAGGGATATTCTTCACATCATGGGCAGCTATGCCCTTGTGGTTGAAGGGCGCATGAACCAGGTGGTGCTGGAACATGAAAATATTCTAAAAGCTGTTAAAGCAGGGGATGTTGACACCGCATTAACCCTTCTTTCAGATCATTTAAGTCAAAGTAAAGCTGCTGTCAGTCATCAAGCGGTTCCCCATTCCCGGTAATTTCCCATTATCATTTTTTTGTGGGCAACTGAATATGACCTGCCTGTGATCATCATGCATTTTCAATATTTGTTGCGGGTGGACCAAGGTCAGAACTTGGTCGCCCGTGGCAGTTACATTGATATCCATAAAGGAAAAAAATAAATGAAAAGTATTCCCGTTGAAAAGGCAGTTGGAATGATTCTGTGCCATGACATCACGGAGATTGTTCCTGATATCTTTAAAGGTCCTGCCTTTAAAAAGGGCCACGTAATTACGGCGGCAGATATTCCCCGTATGCTGGATATTGGAAAACGGCATATTTATGTGTCTGATTTTGAAGGTCGGGTACACGAAAACGATGCGGCCCGGCGCATTGCTTTGGCAGCCAGTGGAAGCGGTATTGAATTGACACAACCCGTGGAGGGGAAGGTCACCTTTGTGGCACAGCATCAAGGACTTTTAAAAATAAACGTTGAAGCCCTTGAAAAAATTAATGCCATTGATGAAGTGATGTTTGCAACGCTTCATACCCTCCAGACTGTTAAAGAAAAACAGGATCTGGCAGGTACACGCATTATTCCCCTGGCCATTGAAGATGAAAAAATAAAAGCAGTGGAAGAGATCTGCCGGACTCATTTTCCCATCATTGAAATAAAACCCTTTGCCCCGCTTAAGGTGGGAATGATCATCACCGGCAGCGAGGTGTTCAGTGGCAGAATAAAAGATAAATTCGGTCCGGTGGTAAAGAAAAAATTCAAGGATCTGGGAAGTGATGTGTTTCGTGAAATTCTGGTATCAGATGATCGTGAAATGACCGTTAACGCCATCCATGAGCTGGTGGCGGATGGTGCCCAGATGATTGCTCTCACCGGCGGTATGTCCGTTGATCCCGATGATCAGACCCCCGCTTCCATCCGTGCAGCCGGGGGAGATGTGGTCACCTATGGTGCGCCTGTGCTTCCGGGTGCCATGTTCATGATCTCTTTTCTTGACAAAATACCCGTCATTGGTCTTCCCGGGTGTGTCATGTACCACAGGGCCAGCATTTTTGATCTCATTGTGCCGCGGCTCCTGGCAGGGGAAAATGTGGATCGCATGACCATTGCAGGCATGGGCCATGGCGGTTATTGTTCCAATTGCAAAAATTGCAGATTTCCCATTTGTGGATTTGGGAAATAGAAATTTTATTCCATTTTCAACATTCGTTGTGTTTGTGAGGAGATGTCCGTTTTAGATGAAAAAGCCATGTCACCCGGGGTGACATGGCCTTTATTCGTTTATGTTATGATAATATGTTATTTCTCAGTTGGAAACTGTTCTTTATAAAGTTTTGCTGCCACCTGGGGACCCAGCCACAGGCTTGGCAGAAGAATAAAGCCAACGGGCACGGCCGTTACCACGATAAAAGACTGCAGGGCAGAGATGCCCCCCTGACCGATGGCCAGGAGTACGGCGGCCACAGCACCCATCATGATGGCCCAGAATACCCGCATTCCCGTTGGGGGATCATCTTCACCTGTGACGGCAATGGAGATGGTCAGGGCCATGGAATCGCCGGTGGTGGTGAGAAATATCACAATGAGCACCAGAAACGCCGGTACCATGATAAAGGACAATGGCAGCTGCTGGACAATGGCAAGAAGGGCAGCTGGCAGACCGGCATCACTCAAAGCCTTGGACACAGAGCCGGGGTTGGCAAGCTCATAAAAAATGCCTGAGCCGCCCAGTACGGAAAACCAGAAATTGGTGACGATGGGCGCAATGACACCCACGGCCATTACGATTTCACGAATGGAGCGTCCCCGGGAAATTCGGGAGATGAACACAGCCATCATGGGACCGTATCCCAGAAACCATCCCCAGAAAAAAACCGTCCACCAGCCAAGCCAGCCCGTATCCCCACGGTAAAGGGTCAACAGGGGAAATTCTTTGATATAGGTACCAAACCCCGTAAGAAAGGAGTCCATGATAAATCCGCCGGGTCCCAGAATCAGAATAATGGCGATGAGGATAATGGTGAGAATGACGTTGAACCGACTTAATATTTGAATACCTTTTTGAAGGCCGCTGACAGCGGAAATGGTGTAGATGATCACAAGACCGATGATGATGCACAGCTGGGTCATGTAAACATCGGGAATACCAAAAAGCTGCTGAAGGGAAAAACTCAGCTGCAATCCCAGAAAACCGATGGGACCGATGGTGCCGGCGGCCACGGCAATGATGGACGCGGCATCCACGGCAACCCCCAGTCCGTTGTTCATGATTTTTTCACCGAAAAGGGGATAGAGAAGGGCTCTTGGTTTTAACTCCACCCCTTTGTGGTAATGGCTGTACATCAGCACAACAGCGCTTAAGGTGCCAAGGATGGCCCAGGCAAGAAAACCCCAGTGAAGATAACTTTGGGCCAGGGCCGGTGCCACAGCAGCTTTTGTTGCAGATTCAACGCCCTGGAAAAGCGGGGGCGTGGAAGTGAAGTGATACATGGGCTCAGCTGCTGACCAAAATACGCCGCCGCCGGCAAGCAGGGTACACATGATGATGGCGATCCAGCGAAATGTGCTCATTTCCGGTTCGTCAATTTTGCCCAGTTTGATGCTGCCGTATTTGGTGCATGCCAGTACAACGCTGATCAAAAATGTCAGCAGTAACAGCACCTGCCAGTAGGCTCCAAAGTATTTACATGAAAAACCAAAGGATTTATTGACCATTCCCGATACAAAATCAATGTTTACAAGGGCTGCCACGACAAATGCCAGCACAATGCCCCCACTCCATCCAAACACGGGCCAGTCAATGCCCGTTGATGTAGTTTTTTGTTCGTTTGCCACTGTTACCTCCTTATATTGGGTTCAATATTTTTTTGACCATAACAATTTTTTTGTCAGGGATCAAAAGCAGTAAGTTTTCAATAATCCGGGGTGTTCAAAGCTTTTTAAAGCTTTGATCGCCGCTGGGTATTCAAAAAAACACTGAATACCCGGATTTCTTGAGAATTTACCAAAAGTAATCATGATTTACTGAAATGATTCATTCTAAAAGGACGCATTGGGGGTAAATATTCGGTCACTACCCCATCTTTACCTGTTTTGGCAATAGTTATGCTACGCAGTCCCAAACAGGCAAATATGTGACATTGCCCAAACATTTACATTCCCAGGCAGAATATTTACGAATATTTACCGTTTTAAATATTAATTCTTAATGGTTTAGATTAGTTAATTTCAAACCTGTGCTTGCTCTACAATGGTATCAATCTCTTTTTCCGCAGATGGGGAGAGGCGATTTTCAGGTGTTTTCTGGATCATCTCCAGCATGCGTTCCCGGGCCACCGTATAAATATCTTTGGCACCGTCCTGTTCCCAGAGATCCCAGTTGCGGCGTTCCAGCAGGCCGGGAAGCCACAGCTCTTTTCTAAAATTTTGAAAGGTGTGGGGCTGGGCCAGAAAGTTACCGCCGGGTCCCACATTTTTCATGACATCCATGGCAATGGTTGACGTATCCACCACAAGTTCTCTTGTGGCGCGCTTGATGCCCGCCATGCAGTCATCACAGAAAACAAGATCTGCAAAGTCCACCACCATGTCCATATCCAGCTGCATGGAGTCCAGGAGATCCGCAGCCATGCCCCCCATGGTTCCGATCATGCCTGTTTCAAAACCTGCCTGGGCATCCATCACCTTGGCATCCCTCAATAGAGACGGCATGCGAACGGGAAGATCAAAATGACGGCCCATCTGGGACATGGCCACCTTAAGAATGCCAAATTCCGGGCATGCCATGGATATGTTACCGGTTTTCATGTCAATACCCCGGGCAAAGCTGGTATAGATAATGGGACAGCCGGGATTCACAAGCTGGGAGATCACGATGCATGCCAGGATCTCCGCATGGGCCTGGGCAACGGTCCCGGCAATGGTGATGGGAGAGGAGGTGCCCAGTATGGGACCGGAACTGACGATGGAGGGGATATTCCATTTGTTCATTTCCACCAGGGAGTCAAGGGTTTCCGTGCTGATGCCAAAGGGGGGCAGGGTCAGTACCCATCCGGATATAAAGGGACGTTTACGAAATTCAGCTTCTCCCCCCACGGCAATGGAAGCCATTTTTGCGGCATCCTGAACACATTTTGCACCAAACATTCCGCCGGTGATGTGCTTTGTGGTATTTTTAATGGTGGTGGCCCAGGTATACCAGTCGTTATAGGCTCCGGGAACTTCCTGGGGGGTTACCAGTCCGCCGTTTACAGTTACGTTTTCAAGCTGGTCTGCCATGCGGGTGAGAACGGCAAGATCTTCATTGGTGGCGGGTCGTTTTTCTTGTGTGAGGGGGTCCATGACGTTCACCGCCATGGTCATGCAGGCAAGGCCGGGTTCGTGCTTGTTAAAGGTGACATCCTGTGATGGATCACGTGCATAGAGCACCACTTCATTTCGCTTAGGAACGGTGGCAAGGGCCGACTCAACCATTTTTTCCGGTATTTTTACGATATCATTGTCCACGATTTCTGCACCGGCACTTTTTAAGAGCGCCAATGTTTCTTTGTGGGGCATTTTCATACCGATTTCCCTGAGCATTAAAAGGGATTGGTTATGAATATAAAGGATTTCCTCTTGCGACAAGTAGCTTATGGAAGGTTTCATAACGGTTGCTCCGTTGCTTATATTTTATTGTTGGAAAATCATTTGTCGTCTTTTCATTTTTTTATAAACCCATATGCCCCGGTGGACACAACGAATATTGAAAATAGTATTATACCGCCGCCCCCCGACGGACAATGGGTCCAGACCGGAACTGGACACAGCTCAATTGTCCGGTTCCTATTGCCCGGGGGGCTTAGGTTGCCTTGGAGGCTGCATTGTATATAAACCGCCACGGGCGAATCGTATTCTGGCCTCGTTCCATCCACAAAAAAAGGCAAAAATATTCCCCGGGTCTGCGGAGTATTCCATATAAACTGCCATGGGGCAAACCTTATTCTGACCCGATTTTGCCCACAACCAAGCTTGAAATAGGCCCCTGTTCTGCGGAGCAGTTCCTATACCATTGGGGAAAAGAACTTGAAAAATTGTACTGTCTGGCCATCTCCAATCTAAAACTTGGTGATATATTATATTCATTAGTGATATATTACATACATACACTCTGTCAAGGCAATTTTATAAAAAAAAATAGAAAATCAAGTCAGGATAAGAGCCAGTGCCGGGAATTTAATTAACAGCATAATCATTAAAACAATTGCCACCACAAAGGGAACAATCCACACAATAATATCTCTAATACTCCCACCTGCACGAACTCCCTGGGTGACATATAAATTTAACCCCACAGGGGGCGTAATCAATGCCATTTCAACCAAAAGAATCATCACCACACCAAACCAGATGGGATCGTATCCCAGGCTTACAATGATGGGGTGAACCACAGGAATGGTTAATGCCATCATGGAGAGGGTTTCAATAAAAACCCCCAGAATGATGTACATGCAGATAATGGCAAACAGTGTGTTGGATGGCGAAAAACCAAGGGCGTCAATGAAATCTGTAATTTGTTTGGTGACCCCAAGGGAGAGAAAAATAAAATTTAAAAAGTATGCGGCAAATAAGATCAGCATTATCATACCGGTGGTTCTTACGGTACCTTCGGTGGCCTCAACAAATGTTTTCCAATTTAATTTTTTGTAATAAGCGGTGATGGCGGTTGAAACAAGCACCCCCAGGGCTGCTGATTCTGTGGGTGTTGCAAGTCCTGTATAAATGGAGCCCAGTACAACAATAAAAACCATGAAAATGGGAATCAGGTCTTTAAGGCTTTCCAGACGTTCTGCCATGGTGGCTTTTGTACTGTCGCTGCCTATGGAAGGGTTGAGAATACAGACCACAAAGATAATGACCATGAAAAGAACGGCAAGAAGGACACCGGGAACAATTCCGGCCACGAATAATTTTGGAATGGAGGTGTTGGTCAAGAAACCGTATACAATGAGATTTATTGAAGGGGGAATTAAAATACCCAAGGTTCCCCCGGCGGCAATGGATGCTGCAAAAAAGCCTTCATTGTATCCAAATCGTCTGCATTCGGGAAATGAGATGGTTCCCATGGTGGCAGCGGTGGCCACACTTGAGCCTGATGTGGCTGCAAATATAGCCGAGGATGCAATATTGGCGTGTAAAAGCCCCCCCGGTAACCATGACAACCATTTATCCATGGCTCTGTATGTTCTCTGGGCAATTCCCGATTTCACCAGGAGCTGTCCCAGCATTATATATAGTGGAATGGCAAAAAGGTTGTAATTTGAGCTGACATTCCAGATAACCTCTCCCATGGCTCGATGAAAGGGCAGGGTTGAAAATGTCTTTGTCAGTACAAAACCCAGGTTCCCCATTGCCGCTCCCACCGTCATACTGGCAAGTAAAAACAGAATCAATACGGTAAGCGTAACAATCCAAATCATTTTTTGTTCTCTCCCTGATCTTGAGCTTTTTTAATATCAATTCCGCTTTCTTCTTTGATCTCTTCATCCAGAACCGGGCAACCTGCAAAATCAGCAATTTCTTTAAATTGTCGCTGCCAGGACATTTTCAGAAGTATCACCGTAAACACAATAACCACGATGAAAAAGAACAAAATTCCCGAGAACCAGAATATCTGGGGTATCCACATGGGGGTCTGAAGGGGGGTGTTGGCCCTGGAGAGCCTTATTATTGATGTTTTCAGGGTTTTGAATGTGTAATACGTCATGGGGGATACAAATGCGGCAAGGGCCAGAAAAGAGATCACATCAAGAAGTCGCTGGAGCCCCAACGACAGTTTTGTGTATAAAAAATCAATTCGGATGTGTCCTTTTTTGATGAGCGTATAGGACAGTGACCATGCGCATATGATGGCAAATGTATATGCGGATAATTCGTCAGCCCCCTTGGTTGAAACGGAAAAAAATTTTCTTAAAACAACCTCAAGGGCAATGAACAAAGACATACCCATCAACAAAAAACCGCATACAATGACAGAGCCATGCGACACTTTTTCAAGATTTTTTACAATTCCCATCATAAATGTCCTTTTTACGCTTCTTAGAACTGCAAATGAAATAACCTGGGCAGAAATAGCGCAGACCAATCTATTTCTGATAACCGCCACATTCGGACTTTGCAAAGCATGTGTGGGGTAATGGGGGGCCAATAATGAACTGAGGCTCTTGCATAGTCCCCATTACCCTGTTGCAGCACAAACAACTCAATTTGTCATTTGTACATTATTTTTTAGGCACTGCCTTTAATCCAACCACCTTTCCAATGGTGTTGTTCCAGCGTTCAGCTGCTTTTGGGCCCACCTGTTCAGCATATTTGGGCAGGACATAATCTTCTAATATTTTTTTGGAAAGGGCCACGTCTTCATCAGAAACGGCAATGGCCTTCATCTGGGCGGTTGTTCCTTTAAATGCGCCGGTGGCGGTGAGTCGTTCAATGCCTTCTGTGGTTTCTGCTTCGGCCACGGCCCAGGCCGGTTTAATCACACTTTTTTCATACATTTCCATGAACATTTTCTGTTTTTCATCCCCAAGTCCATTCCAGGTGTCCATGTTCATGACGGCTGCCATGAGGGCCCAACCGCCAACAGGAATGGGTTGTAAAAATTCGGTGACCTCACCCCATCCGGCATTATAACCAGGCAAACTCCCGGCAATGGCAGCATCAATAACGCCGCGATTCAATGCTTGAACAACTTCTGAAAATTCTGTAGTAACACCGGTTGCCCCCAGTGCATCCAGAAACGCCGCTGTTGTCCAACCACTGCCGCGCACCTTTTTTCCCTTGAGATCTGCAAGGCCGTTTATGGGGACTTTGGAAAAAACCATCTGGGCGGGAAAAGGTGTAATACCCAGTAATTTTACATTGAAACAGCGTTTAAAAGCCTCCTCCATAACCGGTGTATACGCCTGGACCACCTTATTTGCGGTTTCCAGATTCCATGACAATGCCGGCATATCCAGGCCTGCCAGCTCTGGGCAATCGGAAACAATATAATTGGTTAAGGTGTGGCCCACATCAAAAATACCATTGTCCATCTGTCGTAACAAACCAACACCGTTGACGTTGATCTGCCCCAGGGTGGAAACAATTTCCGCAGTCAGTTTACCATCGGTTTGGTCTTTAATGCCCTGGGACCAGAAAGGGCCTTCAATATTTTTATGAATGGAAAGAAAACCCCAGCTCCCCACCACTCTGAAATGTTCGCCAAATGCCGGTATGGTGAAAAATAAAATCAATAAACCTGCCAAAAAAGTTTTAATCGATTTTCCCATTTTTCTTCTCCTTTTTTAAAATGTGTACCCCGTTTAATGCCCTTGGTGGAGCAGGCACTGCTTTTTTCATGCTTTGCTGTGGGAAGACGGAGTGACGTAGGTCTGCAGCACAGCATTTCTACTTTGTTGTAAATGATAGTTCATCAAGACCCTGGATTCCATGATCATACCCTGTCGAACAGCGTGCAGCAGCATTTTGTGTTCATTGACCACTGCATCCATACGTCCCCTGAGTTCCACTGCGTGTAAGCCCATGAGATGCATGAAATCTCTGATGTTCTGCATGATAATTTCAATGCGGCTGTTATTTGTCAGTTTACCCAGAGCCACATGGAATGAGCGATCAAGTTTCACAAACTTACTGTGGGCTTTATCCGCTGCTGCACGGCACTGGGATGTCAGAATGTCGTCCAGGGTATTAAATTCAAGGAGTGAAGATGTTTGAGAGATTTTTTCCACCGTTGCAAGTTCAATGGCACTGCGGATTTCAAATATTTCTTCAATATCTTTTCTGGAAAATGTTTTAACAATAAATCCCTTACGCGGCAGCAGAGATATCAGTCCCTGGGAAGATAACTCTAAAAGGGCTTCCCGTACAGGAGTTCGTGAAATGCCCAGGTTTTTCGCTATATGAACTTCATAGTATATTTCGTCGATTTTAATGTCACCGGACAAAATGGATCGTCGGATGGCATTGTAAGCCATTTTTGAAAGGGATTCCGGTTGATTTAAAGGCGTAACGTTCAGCATGGGTTTTCCTTGCCGGTTTGTAACTGCCGCAGGCAGAATTATTTTTATCCCGTTCTACCCACAACAAAGCTTAAAATACATTCCTGATCTGCGACGTGTTTCATATAAACGGGCATGTACTGTCGGACACAACAAATATAGGGTCGTAGACGCGGAGCCAAATGGTATTATACCGCCGCCCCTCCCCTTAGATAAACTTGGAGACAGCCTTTTCTTCCAATCTGGAGATAAGCGGGCCTTTAAGGCAATATTAAGGCTCTCTAATTTTTAATGCTTTATGAATGTGATATATTACACACAATATGCCTGTCAAGTGTTTTTTTGTCTTGATAGTTATAAAAACATTGTTTTTCAAACGGATTTAAATTATTAAATTATTAATTGTGTCAATGGTAGCGGTGTTTTTGATGTAAAACTCAATACCTACGAGTCCTCCTTAAATTAAAGATTCAAAAGGAAGCCCCCCGGCGCAGAGTTACCGGTATGATCTGTATGCCGATGTGCGTTCATGGCAGAGATAAGGCCATGGTGCCTGATTTAGGAATGGGTCTTAAATAACGTACCCATTTCAGAATACAGATCTGTTGAACCACGGAACATGTAGATTTTAAGATGGGAATGTTATTTCGTGCTTATCCCTTCAATAAGGATGTGATATGCTGATAATCGGTCATAGAGGGTCTGCCGGAACATCACCGGAAAACACCCTTAAGTCTTTTGAAGAAGCGGTATTGTCCGGGGCAGATGCCCTGGAACTGGATGTCCAGGTTTGCAAAACAGGCGAGCCGGTTGTCATACATGACATGCGGGTGGATCGCACCACAAATGGCCATGGATTGGTTTCCGGGATGAGTTTATCTCAACTGCGTTTCCTTGATGCCGGAGATAAAGAAAAAATTCCCACCCTTGGGGAGGTGCTTGATCTGGTGGATAATCGCATTGACATTCACATTGAATTAAAAAGTGCAGGGACCGGTGAAAAAACAGCAGAGCTTTTGAACCGATATGTTCAAAAGGGAAAGTATACCTTTGATGATTTTGTGATCAGTTCCTTTAATCATCATGAGCTGCTCAATTTTAGAAAATTCAATAAACAGTGCCGTCTGGCAGCCCTGATGGCCCACACACCGTTGGATTATGCAGATGTTATCCCGGCGGATAAATTGGATCTTTGGGCATTGAATTTGAAAATTGATAATACCACTTCTGAATTTGTCCGGTCTGCACATGAAAAGGGGTATAAATTTTTAGTATTCACCGTGAATGAGCTGGAAGATGGAAGGTATTTAAAAGATATGGGGGTGGACGGGGTTTTTACCAATTTTCCGGCAAGGTTTGTTAAATCTCTTTGAGTTTTGGAAACTGGAGCAGGGCAATAATCCATGAACAAGGCAATATCTGGTTGTTTTGTCGCTTTTGGTATTCTGTGGCAAAGCTGGTTTGTGTGATTTAATTTTTGTTGCGGGCGGACCAAGATTAAAATAACTGCCATGGGCAGGCCTTCTTTTGATCTGGCTCTGCCCACAACGACGTTTGAAATATTTCCTGATTTGCGGAGTATTTCAAATAAATGGCCGCCCGTGGCGCTTATCATAACAATGTAGTATTGATTAATTTACCATACGATTGTGGCCTTCCCACTCCTTTTCCCGAAGTTTGAATTTTTGAATCTTACCGGTGGCTGTTTTGGGCAGTTCGCCAAATTCAATGTATTTGGGGGCCTTGAAACGGGCAAGGTTTTTTTTGCAAAATGCAATGAGGGCTTCAGGTTCAGTTTTCGCACCTGCCTGGGTGACCACAAATGCCTTGGGCACTTCCCCCCATTTGGGATCAGGTACCGGAATCACTGCCACTTCAAGCACATCAGGGTGGTTGTAAAGGGTGTTTTCTATTTCAACGGTGGAGATGTTTTCGCCACCGCTGATAATGATATCTTTTTTCCGATCCATGATCTGGATATAATTGTCCGGATGCATCACCGCAAGGTCCCCGCTGTGGAACCAGCCCCCCCGGAAGGCTTCTTCTGTGGCATCGGGGTCTTTATAGTATCCAAGCATGACATTGTTGCCCCGCATGACAATTTCGCCCATGGTTTTTCCATCCCGGGGAACCGGTTCCATGGTGGCTGAATCCACCACATCCATGTATTTGGCAACGATCATGGGCACCCCTTGACGGGCCTTTAGCTGGGCTTTTTCCATGGAGGGAAGTTCATCCCATTTGGTTTGCCATTGGCAGACACTGTGGGGGCCAAACACTTCTGTGAGGCCGTAGGTCTGCATGATGGTGGCGCCGATGCCTTCCATGTTCTGGATGATGGCCGGGGCCGGGGGGGCTCCTGCTGTCATGATTTCCAAACCATCTTCCAGGGTTAAATTATTCTCCTTGGCATACACAGACATGCCAATAAGAATGGTGGGGGCCGCGCATAAATGGGTGACCCCTTCTGATTGGATGATTTCATAAATTTCCTGGGGAATTACCTTGCGCAGACAGACGTGGGTGGCACCCATGGCAGTGATGCCCCAGGTAAAACACCAGCCATTGCAGTGAAACATGGGAAGGGTCCACAAATAGAGGGATTCCGGTCTGATTTTAAATTCCAGAAGTTCACCCAGGGCATTCATGTACGCGCCGCGATGGTGGTACATGACTCCCTTGGGTTTTCCCGTGGTACCGCTGGTGTAGTTGATGGTAATGACATCCCTTTCATCGGTGATGTCAATGTCCAGGGGGGCATCTGAGCCTGTGGTAAGAAATGTTTCGTAATCCGGCCCGTCCAGAGGGATATTGTCATCCACATCGCAGATATTGACATAGGTTTTCACCTTGGGCAGTGACGATTGAATGGAGGCCACCATTTCTCCGAATTCATTGTCAACGAAAATGGCCTTTGCATCGGAATGATCAACTATATATGATACTTCAGGGGCAGAAAGTCTGATATTAACGCTCACCAGTGCCGCCCCAATCATGGGGACGGCAAAATGGGCTTCCAGCATGGGGGGGGTGTTGGGACAGATAAAAGCTACCTTATCCCCTTTGCCGATGTTGTTCTTTTTCAAGGCACTGGCCAGACGAAACACCCTTTTCTGAAATTCCAGATAAGTATAGCGCTGTTCTCCGTATATGACAGCTAACTTGTCTGGAAAAACTTCAGCACTTCTGTTGAGAAATTTGACGGGGCTGAGCAGATCAAGATTTACGTTTTGTTCAGGCATGTTTTTGTCCCTTTTTCTGGGGCGATTTCAATTTTGCAGCACCGGTTATCCAGGTATCTGAACCGGAATGCCACCTGTTGGAATCGCGATCCTTGTTGTGGTTGAGGTGCAATGACTCAAAACTTCAGGCCTGTCTGTTTTTTATTAGAAAATAAAACTTTTGGCCAATCTCAGCAGAGCCCCACCGAGGGGCAATAGGAACCGGCCAATTGGGCCGTATACGGTTCCGGGCACATTGCTCCTCGGGGGGGCGGCATGATGGCATTTTCAATATTCGTTGTGTCCGGCAGGACATGTCCGTTATAACGAAAATACTGTGATGTACGATTTCTGTGATGGGGCGTTGGCTAAATTTTCTGGATTTCCATTGCCATGGACAGGTCAAACAAGCTCACTGGACCTCAGCTAATAAATTCAATTTTTTTTGAACGTTTTTATATCTAACAACAGGATGCAATGGTTTCAATCGGTTATTGTCCGGTATTTTAACTGGTGGAGATCTGACGGGTCATAGGTGCTTAACCTACTTTTGGATGCAGGGGAGTGGGGGATGGGTTGTGGGCTGGGCATTGGGGTATGAGTAGCCTCGGTTACGGCCCCTATTTTTTAATTTTACCGGACCAGTGGACGGCAAATTTCACAAGCTCTGTGTAGTGCTTGAGATGAAATTTTTCTTTAATATTTTCACGATGGCTGCCAACGGTTTTGATGCTTAAGTTGAGACGCTGGGCGATTTCCCGGGATTCGAGACCGTCTCCTATGAGCCGGAAAACTTCAAGTTCCCTGTTGGTTAATATATCCAGGGACAACTTGGTGTCGGGCTTTCTGGCAGATACCAGACGGTTAAATACTTTATTTTTAATCTGGGGGCTGGCATAGATATCCCCGGACAACACCTGACGGATGGCACTGACAACCTGTTCAATGGCCCTTTGTTTCATGATATATCCCCGGGCACCGGCAATCAGGGCTCTTTCTGCATACAAAGATTCATCATACATGGAAAGCATCAGCACCGGCAGGTTCGGATATTCCCTGGCAATGGTTTCCAGCAGATCAATGCCGTTGCTCTCCCTTAATGAAATATCAAGAATCACCAGATCCGGCTGTTTTTTTTGGATGGCACCCCATGCACCGGCTGCGGTATCTTCACTGGCACACACCTCCAGGTCCGGCTCCTTGTTGATCAGCTCTGCCATGCCAAGGCAGAAGATGGGATGATCATCCACAATCATGATGGTAACGCCCTCTTTTAAGCGGGAATTCATGGAACAAGATCCTCCTGTTATTCTTGGATAATGGATACCTTATAGTAAATATGGGGCACTGCCAAACATTTACATTATCAAACCGAATATTTATATTTTATACATACTTTGATTTTAGACCCGCCGGGGGTTGTTTTAATTTCAAATCCCCCATCAATTATTTTTGCCCTGTATGCCATGATCTGCAACCCTATTCCCTTTGTGGGGCCGGTGGTTTTTATCCACTTGCCGTTGTCTTCAATCCATAAATGCACAAATCCGTTTTTTTTGAACAATGAAATTTCAATGCAGTTGCCGCCGGAGTGTTTCACCGCATTGTTCACCGCCTCCCTTGCAATGTGGTAAAGGTGGGTTGCCACGTTGTTATCTTCACATATCACGGTTTCACTGGTTTTAAAGCCAATTTTTATCCCCGGTGTATATTTAAAGGTATTTACGATCTGTTCCAGTGCATTCTGAAGCCCATGGGCCACCAGGTGGACTGGGCACAGCCCCCTTGCCATGGTCTGGGTTTTGGAGATGGCATCTTCCATGAGCATTACGATCTTTTCGGCAAGGGCCGCAGAGCCGTGGGATTGTTGGGCCAGGTCATTTTTCACCACCGTGGCCAACCCTGCCACCCCGATGAGATGGGGACAAAGGTCATCGTGAAGATCTTGTCCTATTTTTTGACGCTCCCGGTCACCGGCATGGAGCAGTTGTTTTTCCAGTTGTTTGGACTTGGTGATGTCCCGGTGTATGATGATGCTGCCGGAAAGATCTCCGTTGCGATCCCGGGTGGGGGCCCCGCTGATGCTGACATAAACTGTTTGACCGTCCTTTGCATACCGTCGGGTTTCAATATTATTAATGGCCCGGCCTGCAATGATTTCATTGATCATCATCTGGGTTTCACTCCAATTGTCCTCTGGAACAAAATGGTCCATTCTCAATCCGATGCACTCCTCCAGGGGCCATCCAAAAACCTTTGTAAAAACAGGATTAATGTAAAGGACATCCCCCTCTTTGTTATAGGTGATAATGGGGTCCGGGGCTGCTTCCATGAGCAGGAAATATCTTTGCTGACTCTCTTTCTGGGCTTCCTGGGCCATGCGTCGCTCCTTTATTTGATTCTGGAGATTGTCATGGTAGGTTTCCAGCTGTTCCATGGAGCGGTTGAAATAACTGGTCAGTTGTCCGATTTCATCGGTGGATTCGGTGACCATGCGTACACTGAAATCTCCTCCACGGACACTTTCAAACCGTTCCATAAGTTCATAAAGGGGCGTGGTAATGGATGCGCAGATTTTAAAAATGATGGGAAGCATGAGCATGAGAAAGGCGAAAAAGATGCCAAAAATGCAGTTGCGCAGGGTTTCAAGGGGACGGTAAAATTCTTTTAAATAGCAGGAGGACGCCACAAACCATTGATATTCAGGAATATAGTTGAATATCACCAGCTTTTGCCTGGCAACGGATTCATCGAGATTTTTCCAATAGTAAATTAATTTACCCTTTTTCTTTTCCTTCATATACTCAAAGCATTCATTGGAAAGCTCTTTGGTGTTAAGGATGTTAATGTCCTGGAGCTTGGGATGAATAATGGCATTGCCAAGATTATCAATAACAAAAGAGTACCCGGTTTCCCCGAATTTAAGGGACAGAATACTTTTCTGGAAATCATCCACATTGATCAACTTGTTAAATTCCGTTCGGTAGGCGGTGACGGAGATAATCCAGTCCCAGGGCTCAAAGTAAACCATGTAAAGGGCCTTTGGTCGGGAGTTCGTTTCTCCGGGATTTTTCCAGTCATATTCAAGATACCCCCGGGGGGATGTCATCTGCCGGGTCACAAATGCATGGTGGGCCACATTGGCACCAAGCAGGGCCGTTCTGGGGTGGGTGAGTACCGTGCCCGTGCTGTCAACACAATAGATATATCCCGAGGTACCAATGGTCTGACTTAGAAGTATCTTGGCTGCCTTTTTCTTTGCCTGGGATGTGCTCAGGGTGTTTTCAAGGGTCTGGCGGTATATATTGGCAATGATTTCCTTATTTTTTTCCGCCACGGCCCGCAAATAATTTTTTATGGAAACCGTTGCAGAGGTTTTCACCATGCTGTGAATCATCTGGGTGGTGTTGTTTAGTTCACTTTCAATGTTTTCTTCAATATTCTTTTTAAGAAAAAAATACACCACAAGGCAGCACAGGAGCATGAACAAAAAGAAGATTGTGGAAAAACTGATTAGAAATTTATAACGGATTTTAAGGGATATGAATATTTTTTTCAGGCGTTGAAACCATTGATCGGTGATGATGCCCCCTTTCCCATGGTGGATATGAATGCCCACACACAGTTTCTTGTAACATACATGGCTGTGAAAACCAGCCAAAACGGAAATTGAAACTCTCATGGTTCCATATTGTGGGACAGAGTTTCATCAAAATTGCCACGATCAGATTTTGTTTTGATTCGGGACTGCACAACAAAGATTTAAAAAATATCAGATCTAACATGATTTTTTTATAGAACTGCCACGGGCAGAGCGTATTCTGGTCCGGCTCTGCCCACAACAAAGCTTGAAATATTTCCACAGATTTGCGGAGTGTTTCATATAAAACGATCATGTCCTGAGAGACTGAAAATGGTGTTGTGCCGTGCCCGGGGAACTCCTGAAAGAGCCCTCGAGCGGAAAAATTAATTACTGGTTCTGGTAAAGAAGGTTGCCTTTACTGTCTTTAATGTCAACGCTGATAACCGGCTTGCCGTCCAGGCAATGGGTGGCGCAGCTGATTCAGGGGTCATAGGCGCGCACCGCCATCTCTATTTTGTTCAGTGAGCCTTCATCATATTCGCCTTTTTTGATGAGAAGTCTGGCTGCCTGGTTAACGCTCATGTTGATGGGGCCAAGGTTGTGGGTGGTTCCCACAATCATGTTGGCCCGGGTGATGAGACCGTTGTCATCGGTGGAATAATCATGGATCAACGTGCCCCGGGGGGCCTCCACACAGCCCACACCCCGTCCGGCTTTGGGCTCTGTTTTGGCCCTTACATTGGGATCTGTGATGTCCGGGTGTTCCAGGATCTCAATGGCCCGCTCACAGGCATAGATCTCTTCAATGAGTCTTGCATAGTGATAGAGCAGGGTGGCCTGGGCCGGTCTGCCAAACTGATCCCGAAATTCTTCCAGCTCTGCCTGGGCCCGGGGGGTGGCAATGCTGTCTGCCACATTGATGCGGGCCAGGGTGTTGGCCCGGTACATCCCTTTGGGATTGTCCAGATCCATGGAAAAACCCTCATCCCACACCTTGGCATAGGGAAATTTCCCATAGGAGTGATCCACCACCTTTTCGGCAATGTAATCGGCATAATCCTCCGGTGCAAATTCCACATGGGAGGTGTCCGGCTTCATGAGCCTGAGCTTACCGTGGTAAAGATTCAAGGCCCCTTCATCGTCCACAGTACCGATGAATCCCGTGTTGATCACCCCAAGGGAGGTGATGGTATCAATGTATTTGGGGAAAATATCCTTTTTGGCAAAATCCATGGTGAACAATGCAAAATCAAGGATCTGGCGCATTTTGCCAAGTATATCTTTTCTCTCTTCCTCCAGAAGGGGCTTGGCAAATCCACCGGGTACCCCGGCCACAGGATGGATGGTTTTTCTGGAAAATTTATCCAGAATCATTTTTGCCATCTGCCGCATTTTCACCACCTGGCCTGCCAGCTCCGGGTTGGCCTTTACAATGCCGATGACATTGCGAACGGCATAGTCACTGTCCGGTCCGATGACAAAATCTGCAGCTGCCAGAAAAAAGAAGTGCAGCAGCTTGTCTTCGGCATGGGAAATGGTCTGCATCAGTTCCCGCAGTTTGTGGCCCGTGGGGGTGGGGGTAACCCCGAAACAGCCGTCCACAGCCTTGTTGGAGGCCAGGTGATGCATCCAGGGACAGATGCCGCAGATGCGGTTCACAATGCGGGGAAGCTCTTCTGCCGGTTTTCCCTCCACAAATTTTTCAAATCCCCTCAGGGACATTATATTTACCCTGGCATCGGCCACATCGCCCTGGTCATCCAGTTCAATGCTGATGGATGCATGTCCTTCAATGCGGGTGACAGGTTGTATATTGATCACTTTACCCATGGATCAACTCTCCTTTTTTTTAAATCCCGGGCGGAGCATGCCGTGTCCTCCGGAAAATCTCAGTAATGATACACTTTCAGGCAATGAGCCAATGTTAATGCCGTTGGATGCCAGGGCATTGAGCATGTCAAGGCGCTGGTTGCCGTTGTGTCGCACCGGGCCATAACATCCCCGGCAGGGTACCCGGGCTGAAATGCACCGGGGCAGGACCCCGTCTCCGCCGCATCCCCCCCGGGTGACAGGCCCCATGCAAAGGTAGCCCTGTTCCAAAAGGCATTGCATCTTATCCAGGGGTTCGTCGGCGCTGCCATACTCCGGTGCTTCCAGGAACCGTTTTATTTTGGTGATTTTACCCTTGCCTCCCCGGATGGTGGGGCAGGTGTCGCACACTGATTTTTCGGGAAGCTTTATTTCATCCCCCTGCACCAGAGCCACCAGGGCCTTGAAAATGTGATCCGGATGGGGGGGGCAGCCGGGAAGATAAATATCCACCTTGATTTTTTCATCCACGGCGTGGCAGGCATCCAACAGGGCCGGGATCTCTTTGTCAGGATACCCTTTTCCATCATCGTCCGTGGTTTCCGTGTGGTAATACCGGTCCATTAAGTCTTCATTGGTGTAGGAGTTGGAAAGGGCAGGAATACCGCCATGGGTGGCGCAGGTGCCAAGGGCGATGATGATGTTGCATTGTTCCCTCATTTTTTTGGCCACTTCCAGGTGTTCTTCATTGCGGATACTGCCGCTGATAATACCCACATCCGCCTTGGGGATATCCAGATGGGTGCCGTCCCCCAGCTGGCCGAAATATTTATTGTCCATGAGGGCGGGAAGGTGGACAATGTCCGCCACTTTCAGCACATCCAGCAGTCGCTCTCCCATGTCAATGATGGAAATTTCACACCCTGAACATGAGTTGAGCCATTCACTTGCAACTTTTACAGTCATTTTATATCTCCTGCATTATATGTTCACCCGGACCGGTCGCTTTTGCATGTCGTATCTTGCATGTCTGGCTTTTTTCTTTTTCTGGGCCGAGGCGCGTCTCACGGCCTGCAGGGCCTTGGTGGCAAACTCATTGTCATCTTTGATGCTGTACTGCTCCAGGGCGTTACGATCCCTGGCATCGGCCAGAACGGCCCGGCCAAGGGGGGTGCGACTGATCACCGTGGTCCATCCTTTTTGGGCACCAAGGCCCCCAAAGGAGATGTCTGCAAATTCCGCAGAATAGTCCTGGCAATAGGTGCAGGCGTATCGTTTTATGGAGGACATCTGTTCCATGGAAATGGTTTTTTCTTCACCGGATTTCAGGGTGACCAGTAAGCGGTCTTTCAGGTTTATTTTAACGGCATCCTCCCAGGAAAACCCCCCGGCCTCTGCCAGTTGTTGCCGCTCTTTTTCCCCAAAGGTGAAATTACCCGAGCAGAACAGACCAAAGCAGAACTGGATGGCATCCGAGGGCACCAGGTTCATGGCCTGCATTTTTCTGATGGATTTAATCTGGCAGGGGGTTCCCACCAATGCCACCCGGTTGAGTTTTTTCCTCACCATGGGGTCAAATTCCTGGATGCTTGCATAGGTCATATACTGGTCGCTGAATTGCTGCATGCCATGGGAGGTGTCAAAAAAAAGACCGGCAGAGTTGAGGATCTCTTCCCGGGTGGTGGCAAGGTGGGGTTCTCTTTGGAATTTTCCCACAGGCCGGGTGACAATGGCACCGTCAATGCGGTTGCGATCAAAAAGATGAAGCAAAAGGGCGGTGACGGCCCCTCCATCTGTGGCGTTTTCCCTCACCGGGGCCACGGCCGCACGTACCACAGTGGTTTCAATGACCCGGCCCATGGGTTCACTCCATGCGGCTATTCGGCGGGTATCTTCTTCAAGATCATTTATTTCCGGGCATATGGAGTAGCAGAGACCGCATTCAATGCATTTTTCCATATCGGCATATATGGGCTTTCCGTTGCTGTCAATTTTCAATGCGCCATAGTTAATGGCGGTGCAGAATGTTGCACAGCCGCCGCAACGATGACACAGCCCTTTTTTTTGTACATCCTGGACAAGGTTGAAAAAGGTTTTCATGTTGTCTCCTTGGGTTCTGGGATCATCGTTAATTTATCTGTTCTTTGGCAATGTTGTCAACGGCAGGATCTGGGGGCCCAGCTGTTCAATGGTCTGGGTGAACTGTGTGACAAGTTTTGCAAACCGAGGGGCTTCTGCCGAGGAGACCCACTCCAGGGCAAAACGTTGGGGATCAATGCCGCTGTCTTCCAGAACAGTTCTGATCACATGGGCTCTGGCCGCTGCTTTGGTATTACCATCCAGGTAATGACATTCGCCCAGGTGTCAGCCCATGACAATGACGCCATCTGCTCCTTTGTGAAAGGCATCTGTCACCAGATTGGGGTGGACCATGCCGGAACACATCACCCGCACCGGACGCATATTAGGAGGATATTGCAGCCGGGATACCCCTGCCAGATCGCCTCCGGCATAGGCACACCAATTACACAAAAAACCGATAATCACCGGTTCAAAATGTCTACTCATTGTTCTTTCCTTATTTTTTTATGAAAAAGTAGGTACTGGGTACTGGGTGTTCACAGCAACTGCTTTTTCATTGTTCGTTGTGGCCGGTGGTTACAGCCATGTATGTTATATGAAAGGGCCGCCTCCAAGGCAAGCTAAGGCAGAGCCGCCCCTCCGACGGGTAATAGGAACCGGACAATTGAGCTGTCTACAGTTCCGGTCCGGGCCCATTACCCGTCGGGGGGGCGGCGGTATAATACCATTTGGCTCCGCGTCTACGACCCTATATTTGTTGTGTTCCACAGGAAATGCCCGTTATATCATTTCAACTGTGGTGCTGGGGGCACTGTTTTTCTTATGCCATGGCAGCAGATACCTGGGCTTTGAGTTCATCCATGGTAAATCCGTGCACCATGATGCCCTCTTTGGGACAGGTGGCAAAACAGATACCACACCCCTTGCAAAGGGCAGAATCGGTGACCACGCGCTTTGTGACTTCCCCGGTTTCCGTGGTGATCTCTTTCAGGAATATGGCATCATAGGGGCAGACATCCAGGCACAGGGCACACCCGTCACACTTGTCCGTGACAAAGGATTTAATGGCATCAAGCTCCATGTATTCCCGGGAGAGCAGCACCCCGGCCCGGGAGGCCGCCGCCTTTGCCTGTTCAATGGATTCATCCAGGGGTTTGGGGTAGTTGCACATACCTGCCAGAAAAAGCCCGTTGACAGACATGTCCACCGGGCGCAGCTTGGGATGGGCCTCATTTAAAAATCCGTCACTATCCACGCTGCATTTAAAAAGCGATGTGAGCTTGTCACTGTCATGTGCCACCACCCCGGAGGCCAGCACCAGGTAATCTGCCTGGATTTCCAGGGGGATTCCGATGATGGGATCGGTGATGTTCACCTGGATCTCTTTTTGCTTCAGGGTCACTTTTGGCTTTGAATCCAGATCATAGCGAATGAAAATAACCCCAAGCTCCCTTGCCTGCTGATAGTATTGTTCCCATACTCCGTAGGTTCTCATGTCCCGGTAGAGGATAAACACCTGGATGTCAGGGGTTCGGGTTTTGAGGGCAATGGCGGTTTTAACAGAGTGAACACAGCAAATTCTGCTGCAATAGGGGCGTTCCGGCTCCCGGGACCCCACGCACTGGATAAAGACAACATTGTCATTGGGCTCTGTTTTTTGATTTTTCATCACTTCCCGGTCAAACTCAAGATGGGTCATGATGTGGGAATGCTCACCGTAACCATAGCTTTGGGGGATGGCTTCCCCGGCCCCGGTGGTGAGGATGGCACCGCCAAAATCAATGTCCATGGAGGCATTGTTCACACTGATGGAACCGTTGAAATTACCCACAGACCCGGAAACAGATTCCAAGGTGCTTTGTTTATACACTGTGATATTTTCATGGGACTCAATTTGATCAATGAGCTGTTCCACCATGGGCTGCACCGGTTCTCCCTTAAATGCACACTCAAGGGCCCTGGCATTACCCCCCAGGGTATCTGTTTTTTCCAGAATCAGGGTGTCAAATCCCTGGTCTGCCATGGACAGGGCCGAGGTCATGCCCGACACCCCGCCGCCGATGATCAAAACCCTTTGATTGACCTTGAGCTTTCCCTGGGAAAGGGGGCTGCTAAAGGTGATCTTGGCAACGGCCATGCGCACCTGATCCATGGCTTTTTGGGTGGCTTTTTCCGGATCTGACTGGTGAACCCAGGCGTTCTGGTTTCGAATATTGGCCATCTCCACCATGAAACCGTTCAGGCTTGCCTCCTTTAAGGTTTCCTGGAACAGGGGCTCATGGGTTCTGGGGGTGCATGCGGCAATGACAACGCGGTTTAAATTGTTCTTTTTGATTTTTTCTGCAATGAGTTCCTGGGTATCGGCAGAGCAGGTAAAGAGATTATTTTCCACATACACCACATGGGGCAGGGTTTTTGCGTAGTTTGCCACAGCATTTACATCCACCACATTGGAGATGTTAATGCCGCAGGCACACACAAACACCCCAATGGCCGGAGCCTGTTCACTGATGTCTGTTGCCTGGGGATAGGTTTTTGTTTTGGTGAGGGTGCCCCGGGCATCGGACAGCAATGTGGCTGCCGATGCCGCCGCCGCCGATGCCTGGGCCACGGATCGCGGTATGGCTTTGGGGGCCTGGAATGCACCGGTGACAAGGACCCCGGCACGATTGCTCTCCACCGGGGTAAAGCTTGTGGTGGCGGCAAAGTGGTGGGCATCCAGGTCAATATTAAATGTTTTGGCAAGGAAAATGCTGTCCTGTGACGCTTCAAGGCCAATGGAAAGTACAGCCATGTCAAAGGCTTCATCAACGGTTTCACCCAGTTCGGTGATGTACCTCATGGAGACGCCGTTGCCGTCTTTGCCGGGATCAATGGTGTGGGGCCGGGCCCGGATGAATCTTATCCCTTTTTCCATGGCAGTGTTGTAGTATCGTTCAAAATCTTTGCCATGGCTTCTTAGATCCATGAAAAATATGGTCTGGGAAATATCATTGCCCGAGAGATGCTCGGCAGTGACCAGGGCCTGTTTAATGGCATACATGCAGCAGACACTGGAGCAGAAGGTATTGTCGCAGCGATTGTGGCTTCGGGAGCCAATGCATTGAATCCAGGCAATTTTTTTGGGCTCCCGGTTATCAGACGGACGAATGAGGTGACCCATGTTGGGGCCACTTGCCGACAACAGACGTTCGTAGTCCAGGCTGGTGACCACGTCTTTTAGCCTGGCGTAGCCGTACACATCGTAAATGGAGGGATCAAAAGGCTTAAATCCCGGAGCAAGGATCACGACCCCCACATGAATGGTGTGGGTTCTTTCTTTGTCGTCAAAGTTAATGGCCCCGGTGGGACAGAATTTTTCGCAGGCCCGGCATTTTCCCCGGGTAAGATATATGCACTGATCTGGATCAATGGCATATTTCAGGGGAACGGACTGGCCGTATTTAATATAGGCAGCTTTTCTTTTGCTGATGCCCATGTTGAATTCATCATCCACTTTTTTTGGGCATTTTTCCGCACACACACCGCAGGCGATGCATTTGTCCATGTCAATGTAACGGGGTTTTTGTTTGATTTTAACGGAAAAATTGCCCACATCCCCTTCCACATGATCCACCTGGGACAGGGTTAACAGCTCAACGTTTAAGTGCCGACCGCACTCAACCAGTTTAGGTGCAATGATTCACATGGAGCAGTCATTGGTGGGAAAGGTTTTGTCCAGCTGGGCCATGGCACCGCCAATGCCCGCTGTTTTTTCAATCATGTAGACATAATATCCCGCATCGGCAAGATCGAGAGTTGCCTGGATACCGGCAATACCGCCCCCCACAACCATAACAGAACCCAGTTTTTTTTCTGGTTTGAATCTGTTTTTGGGTATTTTAAGTTTTCCCTTTGCCTCTTCAATAACGGGTACATGGCCCGTACCCGGGGCATGTTTCAGGATGGATTGACATACATTGTCAGGGATATTTTCCTCCCGGCAAAATGACATGAATTCCCGGGTTGGGATGGTGTATTGTTTGGCTGCCGCAGGGGTTGCCTTGAGTTTTTCTGTTTTGATCCAGTTGGTGATGGTATTTCTGTGGACATTCAGCATCTGTGCCAGTTTACCCACCTTAAACACGAACATGTTTTTTTCCTCTCTGTTTGCCCGCAATGGTTGTTAAAATTTTGTCGCACATGTTAGATATGGCCTGCTCTACTGCAATGCTCAATCCCGGTGCCACTTCATTCGGCAGGGGTTGTGTCTGTACCACAAACACCCGGACATCAATGTCGGTCCCTTCATTTAGTTCCCTTAGCATGTTGGTGGTGGGGAATTGATGCAGGGAAAAATCTGATGTCTTGTTCCGGGGAATATCGTTGACATCAATTTCAAAAATTTCTCCGGCTTTGTGCCCCTCAAAATTCACCGCATCCACGATGATGATTTTTTCAGGATGATCCGGTAAAAGAAGCATATCAAATAATATATCCCTGATGGAGGTTCCGGCATCCATGATTTCGCAGTTTTCCGGGATGGTGTGGTGTTTTTCCAGGTGGGCGATGACGGCGGGGCCAAAGCCATCATCGCCGAACAATGGGTTTCCACAGCCAAACACCAAAATATTTTTTTGGAACAATGTCTGGTACATAAAGGGAGCCTTTTTTATGTTTGTGCGTAATATGCGTATGCGGAATGTGCAAAATGTGCAAAATATAAAGTATTCATTATCGATGACGTCTTTATTTGTCAAGTATAAAATGGAAAAATATGCTGTTCACAGGTGGGAAGATTGTGTTTATTATTAGTGTTGATATCTGTCATCTGATCTGGAAAGAGAATCTGGGAGGTGGCTTTTTGTAAGAAAGCGCGTTGGGGGAACGGCGGGATAATAACCGGGATACGCAGAATTCTTGTTTGAAAAAAAGTGGGTCTTGCCATGCATGGACGTTCCAACGCAGAAGATGGATAAAAATATAAGTTGACCGCTATATCCTTTGGCACAAATAGCCTTAAATATCGAAGGGGTTTTTGTATGAATATGAAAATGAGTAATGCCGGTATCAATCCCGCCCGTACCATGGAGGTGATGGATCATGCCGGTGAGATAAAAGAGGTTGGGGTGGCCAGTGAATATCCCTTGACCATAAAGGTGGATGGTCGGGAGATAGTCACTTTGATGACCATTGGCACAAATCCAGAAGAGTTGGCCCTGGGGTACTTGAGAAATCAGAAACTTCTGGAAAATATTGGCGATATCGCAGAGGTAAATGTGGATTGGACCCATGAAACCGCAGAGATCACAACCCATGGGCATAACACCCCTGTGGAGATTGAAAGTAAATTGTCCACTCGCATTGTCACCAGTGGATGTGGTCAGGGAACCCTTTTCAGCTGTAGCCTTGATAAATTATACGAGGTGGATCTGTCCGGGGTTACAGTGTTGCAAAGCCATGTGTACAGCCTTTTAAAAGGATTGGCCAGAAAAAATGAGGTGTATCGCCGGGCCGGGTCTGTGCATGCCTGTGCCCTTTGTGAGAAAGACAGGGTGTTGATTTTTATTGAAGAGGTGGGGCGGCACAATGCAACGGATGCCATTTCCGGCAGAATGTGGATTGAAAATATTACCGGTGCCGGTAAAATGCTTTACACCACAGGACGCGTTACCTCGGAAATCGTAATAAAGGCGGCCCAGATGGACATTGCCGTATTGATTTCCAAATCCGGGATTACCAACATGGCCCTGGAATTGGCCCGGGATTTAAAAATGACCATCATCGGCCGGGCCAAGCAATCGCGTTTTCTGGTTTACCATGGCCGTGAAAATGTGGTGTTGGATCAGTTGCCGCCAAAAAAATGATTTTACCCGTTTTCTTGAATTGATGTGGAAAAAGCTTGATCATCCAGCATAAATCTTGTATTTGCTGCACAGACATGTTAATCATGTATCTTTCAGATAATCTTTAAGAATGCGGAGGGTGGATCGGATGTGATCACATGGACTCTAAATCCATGCAGCCGGGTGCGACTCCCGGGCTCTCCGCCACCGCTATTCCAACCTGTTGCCTGAAAGATAAGACGGCGTTATCCTGATACCCCCCCCTTTGAAACTCTTTTTGAATTGCTTCTGGTTCGAATTGAATTTGTTTTTTTAAAAAAAGTTTTTATTTCAAATAGTTATGTTGATTCGATTTTGATGATACTCTTAATTGTCTGTTATTATAAGATTTTTTACCGAATTGATTTAAAGATGGTTCGAGAAGCGTTCCGCGCTTTTTGTCCCCATTGGTGCAAAAACGATTTTTCCATCTGTTTATATTGACAATTACATATGTGTAACGGCTTACACTCTTGCGGCCATGGGGGCACAGAGCCTTTGTCTGATGGAAATTTTTGGTTTAAGGGTGGGAAATAAAAACAATGGATGACCATGGAATGACCGGGTGTGAACAGTTTTGCAGAAACAATGTTTATTCTTGAAAAATAATGAGAATAAGCATATATGAACCCCCAATTAAAACAGGAAATACTTTGTCCGGGGAAGGAGATATGGCGAAATGGCAGCTGAAAAACAGCCCAAGGCCTTGAAAAAAAGATTTTATAGAAAGCGGGTGCCGCTTTTCAGTTTGATTAATAAAATCAAGCTATGGCCCTCTCGCACGGGACAGCTCCATGGTGTGCGCTCTCTTGTAATTACAGGTGACACCGCCCGGGTGACCACCCATTGTAATAAGGAGTTCACCATCAGTAATTCCCTGAACAGCAGGGCTGCGCGCTGGTTACGAAATAAATGGTTCAGCCGGGTATGCCCCAAATGCGGTGTACCGGACTGGAAACTGGAAAAATATTCAACCACTCTTTTCAAACGGCATCAGGGTTCCATGCTATTGAAAGACAAGGAGCAGTGACAGAAAAAATATGCCGGATTTGTTTTTAAATTAAAATTTTTTTATGAATTTGTCTGATAAATTTTCAATTATTTTAGAAAAAATTAAAATCTTTTTATGGATAGTGTGAGATTTCACCATCCATATTCCATTTTATCCGGCATTTGGTGTTGGACCATTATTGATGAGAAGGTAAAATAATTTTTTGGTAAAGTTAGGACAGCTACTGCCCCCACCCCCACTTAACAACTGCCTTGAAATATCAAATTCATTAAAAAAATATTCATTAAATCACGATACGATGAAATATAAAATATATTGGCATGTAATGTGCATTAACTTGTTAAGAATACGCTTAAGATTTAAAATTTAACATTGAGGTCCCATGTCAAAGTTAAGTACCTCAAAAAAACAAAATTTCTAAGGAGAAAAAAATGGCAGATTTTAACGCAATCATCGAAGCACTGGTAGCCTGTGACACTGACAAAGTAACCCAGCTGGTAGACGCAGCCATCGCAGAAAAAGTTCCTGCAACAGATATCTTGAACCAGGGCCTCATTGCCGGTATGGATATTGTTGGTGAGAAAATGGAAAACGGTGACATGTTTATTCCTGAGGTACTGATGGCAGCCCAGGCCATGGGAAGCTGTGTTGAAACCCTGAAACCCCTTCTGGGCGAAGGTGAATCCACAGAGGGTGCCAGCGTGATTATCGGTACCGTAAAAGGCGATCTCCATGACATTGGAAAGAACCTGGTGTCCATGATGATGGAAAGTGCCGGTATGGCAGTTCACAACCTGGGTGTGGATATTGCTCCTGAAGATTTCGTTGCTGAAATCAAAAGCAAAAATGCTCAGATTGTCTGTCTTTCCGCCCTGTTGACCACCACCATGCCCATGATGAAACAAACCGTTGATGCCATTGTGGAAAGCGGTCTTCGGGATCAGGTAAAAATCATGGTGGGTGGAGCCCCTGTTACCCAGGCTTTCTGTGACGAGATCGGCGCTGACGGATTTGCCCCTGATGCAGGGTCTGCCGCTAAAATGGCCAAATCTTTTGTTGCTTAAAATATAAAGCCTTAGACTATTAAAAGGAAAAAATTAAGATGTTTGAAGTAATTGGAGAGAGAATTAACACTTCCAGGAAATTGGTCCAGGCTGCTGTGGCAGAGCGAGATGCAGAATATATCATTAATGATGTAAAAAAACAGCTGGAAGCCGGTGCCAATTTTATTGATGTAAATGCAGGTGCCCGCATCGGTCATGAAACCGAAGACATGAAATGGTTGCTGGACACCATTCAGCCCATTTCCACAGTTCCCCTGACATTGGACAGCCCTGATCCTGCTGTGCTTGAAATGGCCTTTGCCATGGTGGAAAAAACCCCCATGATCAACTCCATCAGCCTGGAAAAAGATCGTTTTGAGGCCATGATTCCCTTTCTTACGGGAAAAGAATGCAAGGTCATTGCCCTTTGCATGGATGATAACGGCATGCCCGAATCTGCCGACGATATTGTTGCCCGGGCCACAACACTGGTGGAAGAGCTCAATAAAATCGGTATCCCCACCAACGCCATTTACATTGATCCCCTGGTTCAGCCCATCAGCACCGATAGCAACAAAGGTGTGATGGTTCTGGATGCTGTGCGGGCCATTAAAGCCAAATACCCCGAAGTTCACATCACTGGTGGATTGTCCAATATTTCCTATGGTCTTCCCCAGCGACATGTTATCAACAGGACCTTTGTGACCCTGATGATGGATGCCGGTATGGATTCTGCCATCATTGATCCCCTGGATGCAAAAATCATGGCCAGTATTAAAACTGCGGATATGCTCCTTGGAAATGACCAGTTTTGTGGAAATTACCTGAAAGGCGTTCGCTCCGGTGCCATTGTAAGTTAAGTCAATTACCTCCTTCTGAATTATGCATTCAGATTCTGAAGTTGTGGTTTATGGTTGTAGGGTTGATATCAGGTTTTTTCAGCAAACAGAATGCTGGAAAAACCTGATTTTTTTTAGTCAAATTCAATGCTTCCGTTTTTTAAGGCATCCGTCCCCAAAATGGATTATTGGGTAAAAAGAGCAGGCATGGAGGAAATCATGCAGACAGAGTCCAATGTTTTTTATTTGCCGGAGGTTTTACAACATCTGGTAAGCGGCGGTAAAGCCGACAGAAATCAGATTAAATTTTTGTTGAACCTTTCCCATGATGCCGATATTGAAAAGTTGTTTGAATCGGCCCGCAAAGTTCGTGAAAAACACTTTGGAGACAAGGTTTTTTTGTATGGATTTCTTTATTTCAGCACCTTTTGTCGAAATAATTGTCGATTCTGTCAGTACAGAGAAGCCAACCATGCCCTTCCCCGGTATCGTAAAAATGAATCCGATATTCTGGCCGCCGCAAGGGAGATGGCCGACACCGGTGTCCATCTTATTGATCTGACCATGGGGGAAGACCCCGAGTTGTTTTCTGACGGTGACAACGGTTTTGAGCGACTTGCCGATCTTTGCGGGCAGGTGCAGCAGGAGACTGGTCTGCCGGTGATGATTTCTCCGGGGGTTATGCCGGAAAATGCCTTAAAAATGCTTTCCCATGCAGGGGTCGCCTGGTATGCCTGTTACCAGGAAACCCACACCAAAGAACTTTACAGCCGCCTTCGACCCGGTCAGGATTTTGAAGCGCGCATGGATGCAAAACGAAATGCCGGAAAACTTGGAATGCTCATTGAAGAGGGACTTCTCACCGGTGTGGGGGAATCTGTGGATGATCTGGCCACTTCCATGGAGATGATGGCAGAACTGGATGCCCACCAGGTAAGGGTGATGACCTTTGTGCCCCAGGAGGGAACCCCCATGTCGGATATCTTCCCCAGTAACAACTTAAAAGAGCGGATGATCATTGCTGTCATGCGTCTTTTGTTCCCCGACAGATTAATCCCGGCCTCCCTGGATGTGGATGGTCTGGACGGATTAAAGGGCCGATTGGATGCCGGTGCCAATGTTATCACAAGCATTGTGCCCCCCAAAAAAGGGCTTGCCGGTGTGGCCAACAATTCCCTGGACATTGATGATGCCAGACGAACCCACGACTCCATTAGTCCCATTCTGGATACCTGCGGACTAACTGTGGCAGATATCGGAGCCTATGCTTCCTGGGTAAACGCCCATATGAAGACCCGCATGACTGTGGGGGTGCAGGACAAGTAATTTTTACCAAATCTGTGACTGTAGCGCTTTTTTATATGAAAAGGCAAGCTAAGGCAGAGCCGCCCCCCCGATGGGCAATAGGAACCGGACAATTGGGCTGTCTACAGTTCCGGTCCGGGCCCATTGCCCATCGGGGGGGCGGTATAATACCATTTGGCTCCGCGTCTACGACCCTATATTTGTTGTGTCCCACAGGAAATGCCCGCCGATAACAATACTCCGTAAAACAAGGGCGTATGTAAGCTTTGTTGTGGGCAAAGCCGGATCAAAGTACGGTCCGCCCGTGGCAGTTATATGAAATATAAATTTTCAAAAAGACTTGTCCCATGAAAAAGTGCGCGGCAGCAACACTTTGATTCCCCACGCCGCTTATGGAAAGGAAAGCACCGGGGGAACCGCCTTGATAAACGCCTGTCCAAGACTGTAAGTGTAAGCCCCCTGGGTGGGAATCATGAGAAGGTCCCCCTCCTTGATATCCTCTCCCCAGTAACGGTATCCCCACACATCATGGGGGGTACAAAGGGATCCCAGTATCAGACAATCCTTTTCGGTCATGGCTGGCTGACTGAGATTGAGCACCGGGAAGTAGTCGGTTTCAAACCGTTCCCATCCCACAGCATTGATTCCGGCGTCGGTGATCACCAGATTATCATATTTTTTGTCCATCACCTTGATGATGATGTGCATGGCATCATTACTGATCCAGCGTCCCGGTTCAAAATAGATTCGGCAATTTATCTGATTATGGATATGCAGGAAAAGGGCCTGGCTGATTTCTTCTGCAAAATGCTCAATGGGGGTTGAGGGATTGATTCTTATGGCCTTGCCCCGTCCATTTCTCTGCTTTTCCATTTCCTGGGTTTCAAGTATCCATTCCCCCTGTTCCGGCCAGTAGCCTCCGCCAATATCAATAAAGCGGATCATTCCACGATGGCGTTCTGGAAGAGCGCCAAGGATCTGACCCAGTTTTTCAATGAATTTGACCTGTTTTTCAGGTGCCATGTTCCAGCTGGAGTGAAATTGAAGCCCCTGGAAACGGATGTGGGGGCAAGCCTTTGCCGCTTGAATGAATTTATTTAGATTTTCCGGAAGAATGCCGAATTTTTTCCATAATCCAGTGGGTTCCGTGGTGAGCCGCACCCCGGTGCGGATTTTTTTATTGATCCGGGCAGCACGCTCCTCAAGGCGTTTGAGTTCCGTTAAACTGTCCATGAGGACCACCACCTTATCATTGTTCATCACTGCCATATCAAGCTCTGTTTCCGTTTTTCCGGGGCCGCTGAACACAATGTTTGTGGCACCAAGTTCCAGGGCCAGCTCCAGCTCTACACCGCTTGAAACATCCAGTCCAAAATCGCTTTTAAGAATGGTTCCGGAAACATCGGGAAAATTATTGCTTTTCATGGCATAATAAAATCCCGTGTCCGGCAGGTGGCTTTGAAAGGCGCGTTTGAATTTTTCTGCCCTGTCCGTGATCACCGCCGGTTCAAACAGATAGCAGGGGGTCAGGCGGCTGCCCATGGTATGAATAAACTGCCTGCCTTTATTGAAAAAAATTTCCACAAAGGAGGTGATCTCTTCATCTCTAAAGTCAGGGGCGGTTTCAGTTCTATGGGTGGTATTTACGGGCAAAAACATTTTTTATATTTCCATGGTCCTTTGCGACTTTTTTGGGGGTTGCCGGGTGCCGCCATTTGGCGGTGTTTTTCCATGGCAGATATCTATGTTTAAAAGAGATAAAAGATGAAGACACTGATGCTCACAGGAGATAAGCGGTGATGGCTTGAATAGAATATGTCCCAGATTCCATGAATCATAGTTCTTGGGGGGCAGTTGAATCATATGTCCGGGTTTATGTTTGATGTATACCTCCCGGACCCGGTTGTCTGGCATGAGGCGGGAAGTGTCAATGGCTTTCAGGATACCGGTTCGGTGCCCATGGATTCTCAGGCCCACCAGGGATGAGAACCGCCTGGAGGGTTGGAATTTAAAAGCAGGTTGCGCCGCCAAGGTGATGTTCAGGGCCAGTATATCAAGGTTCATACCTTTTTCAATGAGCCAGGGCAGGCAATCTCCGCCGGGGCGTGGTGTCATTTCCAAAAGGGATGCCCCGGTCTCTGTAACAATGAAATCCAGCATGCAGATACCCCTTTTGATTCCCAGTACCCGGGCCGCTTTTGTCAAGAGTCGTTCAAAGTTTTTCGGTGAAATGTTACCCCGGGGAAAATTCACCAGTTCATAGGCCATGATGGTGCCGAACACGGGTATGGGGGAATGAATTTTCCGGGTGAATCGGATGGGACGGGCTCCCTGGGGAGTCATTAAAAAATCACAGCTGTACTCGTTTCCCTCCACAAAGGTTTCCATGATGACATCGGTTTGTTTTTGAAGGCTACAGATGGTGTACCAGGCTGTTTCACAGGCAAGGGCTGTATCGCAGCGATATACCCGTTCACTGCCACTGCCCTCCACCGGTTTGAGTACGCAAGGCCCTTCCATTTGAGCCAGGAATGCCATGGCCGCCGGGGCCGAAGCAATGCGTTGGGCCCTGGGTGTCTCAATGCCGTTTTGCTGCCATAGACTGCGTGTCACCGATTTATCTCTACAGGCCTTTATGGTTTGAAGAGAATGGTAAGAAAGATTCAGCTCCCTTGCCAAATATGCCGCAAGCATCATGGATTCACAGTCAAAACAGGCGATTCCATTGATGGCAAGACTATGATTCTTCAAGTGTTTTTTCAGCTGTTCCATTACTGCTTCCGGGCGGGAAAGCTCGCACAACATCTCCTCTTGGGCAGGGAGAACCTCTTGCCGATCACTTTTTTCAAGCCCAGTCTGGGTGATGAACAACAATTGTTCCGGTGCTTTTTTTCGTAAAAGATCAATATAGTCTGGAGTGGTTCCCACCACAGCAATTTTATGACAAAGGGGCATATCCATGTCCTTTTTCAGGTACAATTATTTTATACAATGGCCGGGGAGAGAGGTGGAATCGCTCTTTCCATCCAAAGTCACCGCATAGAAAGTCCAGGCTATGGATTTCTTCCAGGGGCATATCACCCAGATGGTGGGTATGGGAGCAGGCCCACTGGATGTGGTGAAGATTGATCAATTTTGCAATTCCGGGAACGGTTCTGGATGTCCCCCCTGCCAGAAAAAAACAGGTGTGGTTCCAAACTGCTGCCATGTCCACTGCTGCCGTTTTATTGTCCACCAGCACCGTCACCACCCGCAGCATTTTTTTCTGGTGCAGCATTTGGGCAAGTTCCCTGAAAGCGTTTAAAAAGCGTGGATCATGGAAGTAACCGTTTTCTTTGAAATTGTCTTGGTTAAACTGGAACAGTAATTCAATGTCTTCCAGGACATTGTATCGAAATTTGACTCCTTTTTTTTCTATGGCATGAATTTCAGCCAGAATTTTTTTCCTGGATTTACCGGCAAAACCCAAGAGGTACGCGGGGTATTGTTCCTCCTTTATGCCATGGTTGGCTGGATGAAAAAGATATCCCACTTCATCAATGTGCATCTCCCCCATGGACCCTGTCACAGGCGCGTTTGTCCCATTTTGGCCAATTTTATCCCCGGTTTCCCAGGGGGGCGGACACAGATAGCGAAGCTCTGCAGCTCCTGGAATACCATGGATCAGCCGGGTCATCACCTCTTTGTTTGGGGCAATGATTTTGTTTTGCTCAAGCCAGGTTCGATCCTTCCAGGTTTCTCCGGGGAAAAAGGCAAATTCTTTTTTTTCTTCAATCCAGGACAGGGGCAGTACACCGTCTATGGCATTGATGTCACTGTCCTTGATTTTAAGCCTCACACCGTTTTCTCCGGGAGAAACATTGTCTTTTTCATCGGTATAATGCACCACAAAGCAGTGCCTTCTTCCAAAGTGCCGGGCAAAAATTTCTCTGACCTCCCAAAGATCAAAAACAGTGCTCCGGGGGTAAAAATGTTTCCATAATCGGGCACAGGTGGGGGCGTCCTCTATGGTGCCAATGGTTTTCATGTATTTATTTTCGGTGGGTGACATTGGATAAAATGGCCGCACCTTCAAAATATTCCTGGGAAAAGATTTTTACCACTTCCGGATCATAGGTTTTGCAGCTGAAAACATCCAGATATACAGTGTTGGTCAAATTTGCGAAATGCCCGGAGATCAGGGATGTTTCAATGAGTTGAACCATGGAAAAACCTGCCACTTTTTCGTCTTCTCCGAAGTGAACCACCTGGGTATCGCCGAATCGTTTCATCTCTATGAGATCACACAGATCTTTGACAAATTGTTTAATATAATCAGCATTCCGAATTTTTTCCGGATTGCAGCCATAGATATCGATGGATGACGCAATGCCCCATGCATCCCGGACCGGTGCAATATTTTTGAATGCAACAATTCCCATATTTAAACTCCTTATTTTTTATAAAAAAGACTCCGCAAGCCAAGGGAGTATCTCAGGCTTTGTTGTGGGCAGACCGAGGTCAGAATAAGGTCTGCCCGTGGCGTTTAAAAGAAAATTTCTGTCCAGCAATAGCAATTTTCAAGTGTTGTTGTTCCTAAAACTGTTTTCAATACGAGATCTGGAGTGGTAAACATTTTTTGTTTACCGCCTGTCTTTATTCCTTAACTCATTGTCCAGAAAATCATCTTTGGCAGTTTTTTTACGATGGAACCTCTTGCCCACATTTTTACGTTTTTTTGATTTTGTTATATTCTCATCGCCATAAAATTCATCATCAACTGTGTCCTTGAATTTCAAAATTGATTTTTTGCTGCCGTCGCTGTTTTTAATGTATCTGTTTTTGGCTTTTTTCATTTTTTTGATCTCTTTTTTATATGAAAAGGCAGCCTCCAAGGCAACCTCAGCAGAGCCGCCCCCCCCGATGGGGAATAGGAACCGGACAATTGAGCTGTCTACAGTTCCGGTTCGGGCCCATTGCCCATCGGGGGCGGCGGCGGTATAATACCATTTGGCTCCGCGTCTACGACCCTATATCTGTTGTGTCCCACAGGACATGCCCGGTTATATGAAATACTCCGCAAACCAGGGGTGTCTGTAAGCTTTGTTGGGGTGGAACCGGATCGGAATGCAGTCCGCCCGTGGCGGTTATATGAAAAAATAATGTCCATTTGATATCCATTCTCACCCAAGAAGCCTTTGGGGTTGCTGGCAATCGGGGTATCTTATGATTAACGTCCCCATATCTGTGTACGTTTTATGATTAGCAAAGGATATGCCATCTGAATGATATTTGTGTATGGGTTTGATATTATTATGAATAACAAGTTTTGTTTCGTTGTGTTTTTAAAAATGGTATTTTTTTTCTTTAATATCTCCATGAAAATAGGGTATAAAATACCGAAAATCTAAAATATGCTTAATTAATACCGAATTATTTTTATGAAAATCGTTCCAGGCAGACCCATTGCCGGGGATTTCAGGAGAACCACATGTTGCTCAGACTGGCCCTGGCCATTGATGATAAAAAGCTGGAAACAAAAATAGCGGGAAAGCTGGATTTTCTCTCTGATCTTCAAATCAAGCATTTTGGCGCCAGCAACACTGCCTGGCAATCCCTGGTGAGAAGTTGTGCCGATATTTTTCTCATCAGCGATACCATGATCCCCCAACCGGTGGAATCGGGGCTTTCCATATTGAATAATCTTCCGGAAAATCCCATGACCATCATTCTTCATGGCAATGAGTCCTCTGCCGATCATGCCCGTCTCCTGGCAGCAGGGGCAGATTCTGTCATCTATTCAGGAGTTGTTTTTTCCAGACTTGTTGAGGTTATGGAGACTGTTATTGACTCACGCCGGCAGTATAACCTCATGGATCGCTATGATCGCAAGGGGCGGTTGAAGCCTAAACTCAGTGATTTTATATCGGAAAGCCAGCAGATGCAGATTTTCATGGAAGAGGTGCATCAGGTCGTAACAAGCGATACAACTTTGTTGATTCTCGGGGAAACCGGGGTGGGAAAGGAACATCTGGCCAAGGCCATCCATGCCGAAAGTCCCCGTTCCAATGGCCCATTTATTGCCGTGAATACCGCAGCGCTTCCGGAACAACTTTTGGAAAGTGAACTCTTCGGGCATGGGCAGGGGGCTTTTACCGGTGCCATCCGTGCCCGTCGGGGAAGTTTTGAACTGGCCCATGGCGGTACCATTTTTTTGGATGAGATCGGGGATATGCCCCTGCATCTTCAAACCAAGCTCCTCCGGGTTCTCCAGGAGTATGAGATTGTTCCCATTGGCAGCGAGGAACCCACCTGGGTGGATGTAAGGGTCATTGCCGCCACCAACAAAGATCTTGAACAGGAGATTGAGCAGGGACGGTTTCGGCGGGATCTGTTTTACCGCATCAGCGTTATTTCTTTGACCATTCCACCCCTCAGCAGCAGAAAAGAAGATATTCCTGCCCTGATTCGAACGTTTATTTCCCATTATCGGAAACGCATCGGGCGGGATGTGCTGGGGATTTCAGATGATGCGGTCATGGTGATGACCCGGTATGCCTGGCCTGGAAATGTCAGGGAGTTGATGAATGTCATTGAAAGGGCCATGCTTCTGTGCCGGGGCAATATCATTACCCTGAAAAATTTACCAGAAGGAATTTTAACGGGGGGAGATCACGAAAATGAAAACAATATTTCCACCTCTGGATCCGGCAGGGCTTCCGGGGACTCTTATCCTCTGGATACCGGGCAAAATTTGCAGGATGTTTCCCTTTGTAATCAGGCAAACATTATGTTTAATGTCAGCGAGTGGGAGGGAAAAACCCTTCCCCAAGTGAGGCAGGAGGTAGTAAAAGAGGTTGAAAAAATTTTCATTGAACAGGTGCTTTTAAAGGCAAAAGGGCGGGTGGGCAAAGCTGCCACCATGGCAGGGATTCATCCCAGAGGATTGTACAGCAAAATGAAGCAGCTGGGTATAGAAAAGGAGCGCTTTAAAAAATGAAAAAAACAATATTGTTCTGGGCATTCTGTTTTATCTGCCTGACATCATTGTCCTTTGCCCAACCCCCTGCGGGAGCCCCATCTGTGGAGGATAAACCCATCCTGGTGCAGTTTGACCAAGCCGTTGAGGCTGCCAAAGATACCCTGGGCACCCTGGAAGAAGATTTTTTGGTGGAAAAGAAAATATTTGAAGAACTCATGGCACAGCAGCAGGTTTACCGGACCCAGATTAATTCTCTTCGAAATTTTCTCATTGTTCCTGATATCAGCACCTCGGTCATTGGAAAGGGGCTGGAAGAGGTGGACATAACCACCACCCTGGTTCAATCAAAACTTGAAAAATCCCGGGAGCGAGAGGAAAAAATTCATCAAAACCTTTCAGGGGTCCATGACAAAATCATCCTCATTGATGAGAGGATCAAAGAAGCAGAATCCATGCCCGGGGAAATTGCGGACGGAGACAGCACTGACAGAGCGGCGGATATCAAAAAATTTAAAACCTACCGGGTGCTTCTGGAAAAACAGAAAAAAGTATTGCACACCATCCTGGATGTTGTAACCTTGGAGATAGAATCGGAAAATGACCTGCTCATGGCCCTTAAAGAACTTCGGGTGACCTTGAAAAAGGAGCTGAAAGACAGAAAAGGCGGCCGACTGCTCCAGCGCAATGAAATTAAGATAAAAACCTTTTTTCCCACCACCGTGGTAAAGGAGATGATGCTTTGCTTCTCAACGGTGAAGCAGCTGTTTAGCAGGGAACAATTGTCCTTGAGATGGAATCAGCTCCAGGAACAGACGAACTTGAAAAGTATCGTTATTCTGGGGGTTTTCCTTCTGATCTGCTTTTTTTTCAGGAAAAGCCTGAAGCTGATGAGACATAAGCAGGGGTATGCTGAGATTATTTCCCGGCGAACAGGTTACCCTATCATTGTATTTGAGGATGCCCTTTTTTATATATTCTGGATATGCCTCACCGTCACATTGTCCAAAAGCATTTTTTATGTGGTTTTTCCAGATATTATTAATTTTTTTAAGACCCTGTTAATCGTTGCTTTGTGTACAAAGATTGCTACAGATTCCATGCGCCTCATCGTCAATGAAAAGGGACATGAGCTTTTCAAGGCCCTGTTTAAATGGAAAAATGCCTTTGTCATGGGGGTGAGATTTTATACTCTTGTGTATTTGTTGTTTTATCGTTTCCTCTCCCTGGAAAGTTCACTTCTGGTGCTCATCAGGATAGGCTCAGAAATTATTCTTGTGATGGGGGTGTTTCTGTTCTGGAGGGATTTTGCAAAGGCCGGGCCCCCTTCCTCCTCCCTGGGTATTAAATTGCTTAACATCTGGTCAAAGGCAGTGGTGGTGGCCGGTCTTTTTACGGAGATTGCAGGGTATGGGTACTTTTCTGCCTGGTGGTATATTTCCTGGGGAATTTCCATTGTGATCTTGTGTGTGTGCGTGTTGCTGTTTTATTCCATGAAGGACATTGACCGCAAATTTAAAGACAAATTTGAGTCAGATTCCCGGCAATCCCATGGGGTGTTTTCCCCCCTTTACTGGCTTTTTTCCAATAGCATTTATTGTTTTATTGTTGCCTTTGCTGTCATAGGATTTTCCTTTTCCTGGGGCATCAGCGATCTGTTCTTTCCTTTTTTGTGGGAGAACTTTAACCGGCAATATGCCATGGGTAATTTTCAATTGAGTCTTGCAGGGTGTGCTTATTTTCTGCTGGTGATTCTTGCCACCTATTTTTTTATTCGCCTGTGGAAGCGATTGATGACAGCCCATGTATTAAAAGAGAGCGGGATGTCCACCGGGGCAAAGGAATCGGTTATATCTATTTCCATTTATATCATATGGGGGGGCGGCATTCTCATAGGTTTGAATGTTTTTGGTCTTGACACCACCTCCCTCACCGTTGCCTTTGGGGCGTTGAGCATCGGACTTGGTTTTGGCTTGCAGAATATTTTCAGTAATTTCATCAGCGGCTTGATTTTGTTGTTTGAGCGTCCCATCCAGGTGGGGGATGTGGTGGAAGTGGCAGATATCTGGGGGGAAGTTAAAAAGATTAATGTGCGATCCACCCTGGTGCAGACCTATACCAATTCTTCATTGATTATTCCCAATTCAGAATTCATCAGTGCCAAGGTGGTGAACTGGAGCCATCAAGATCCTTACATCAGAAGGGATCTTCTGGTGGGGGTGGCCTATGGATCTGACACTGGACTTGTGAAAGAGTTGTTGCTGAAGGCTGCTGATTCGGTGAAGCACGTTTATTCTTATCCCCGGAAGCCCATGGTGCTGTTTTTCAATTTCGGGGAGAGCTCCCTGGATTTTAAATTGCGGTTCTGGTCCGGCATTGATGATTTTGTCACCGCTGAAAGTGATTTGCGTTTTGAAATTGACAAACTTTTCAGGGAACATGATGTGGTGATTCCCTTTCCCCAGAGAGACCTTCATATTATGGATGTTTCGCCAAAGGCTCAGATCTCTTGTTCCCGGACGGATAGTTTGGGCGATTAGCATGCGGATCTGTTGCTGCCGCTTCAATTATTGTTTCAGTTATCGGCATGACTGGCTGTAACCGGTGAATAAATTTCATGTGGATATCAAATACATGAATACTTATTTGATTTCAATGGGGATTTAGGGCACTATGAGTTGATTGCAGGTATGAAAATATACAAATAGCTGAGGAATAGAAAATATAAAAACCTGGACGGTTGACATATGCAAGCCACAAAGATCGACGACCAAAAGGCAAATCTATTAAAGCTGCTCAAAACGGCAGGTGTCAAAGGCCTTAACAAGAGCGGGCTTAAAATAAATGGGTCAAAATTAAAAAAACAGGCCCTTAACGAGCTTGAAAATGAGAGTAAAATCGTTAATCTCGAAGGCCGGGGCAGGTACCTGTATGTGCTAAAGGAATTTGACAATCCCCTGGAACGGGCCTGTCAAAAGGTGGAGAAAATTCTCACTTCCCAGGGAAACAAACTATTGAGCAAAGGACAGCTGACAGCTCAGTTCAATAAAGGCTTACCGGGAAAAGTGAAAAAAGAGCTGGAACGGGCCATTGATTGGCTGATCAAAAACCGTCAATTGATGAAACTTAAGCACGGCAATGCCATTTTTCACCTCCATGTACCGACAATAATCAGTTCCTTTCCCTCCACAGACCAGCATTTGACATCACTGTTTAAAACCCCAAAAACAGATATGGATAGACAAAAGGTACTCAGTGCATACATGGAAATCACATCCCGGACAGGCTATTCCAATATTGAAATTTATCGGTTGCAACAGGCGCTGGGCGTGGAGATGGAGATTCTTGAGCCTTTTTTGTTAAATGAAAGTAAAAAGGGCTCTGCGGTGCTCAGTTTTGGGGATTGGTCTTTGTCTTCGAAAGAGATTCGCTCCTGTTCCATCGACATCGACGGCACCCCCCACCTGCTTGTTCGTTTTAAATTACAGGAGGAGATCCTGTGAACCACATTGCCATAATTAATCCCTTTGAAAATGACATTGTTTCCGAACCGCGTCAGGTTGAAGAACAGGCGGTTTCGGGTTTGAATGAAAAAAATCTGGATCGTCTGCTTTCCAGGTTTAAGCTTCTTCAAGAAGGAGAGATCCCGCGAAAATCCAAACTGCCCCATGCCCAGTTTGTGATCTCTCCCCAGGCGGGCTATGGTAAATCACACCTGATAGGACGATTATTCCGGATTATTTCCGGGAAGGCAACGCTGGTTTATGTCAGGCCCTTTGAAAATGCGTCCACCTGCTGGAAATCCATTCTTCTTAAAACGGTTCAGGAATTGAATTTCCCCGATGATGTGAACTATGAATGCACCAGTGAAGAGAAACCTTCCCAGCTTGAAGTGTTTGCCCATGGTGTGATGGTCTCTCTGATCACCGAAGCTGTTAAAGCCGGGCATATTTTCCCCAAAAATAAAAACTTTACAAACATTCTTCAAAACTTGACCATTAAAGATCTGAAAAAAAGCCATGGGTTTCTTAAAAAGATGTTTTGTCTCATTCCAAAGCTGGCTGATCAGGTAAATCAAAAGGGAATCCGGTTGTATGCCTCTCCTGTGAGCTGGCTCTACGTTTTGTTTACATCTGTTTATATCAATAATGTCAAGCTGCGGGATGCCTGCGAGGCATGGCTTTTGGGCAGCAGTCTGGATCGGGATATGGCCCTGGACATCGGTATTAGGAACCGGGATGTTCCCGGTTTTGATATGGGAAACAGAGAAGCCGGCGAAATCTGTAAACACAGAATCCTTGACTTTTGTAAGCTGGCCGGTTTTTTCAGGCCCTTTATTTTTTCCTTTGACCAGACAGAAAACTACGGAAAGGATAGAACCCTTGCCAAGGCCCTGGGATCAGTTATTCAGGTTCTTGTGGATGAAAGCTGTAACCAGATGACCGTGATAACGGCAAATCATACCCCGTGGAACCATCGCATCAAAGAGCATTGGGAAGAGGCTTTTTTAAATCGCCTGAGCCTGCCCATGGAACTTGAGGGGCTTACCCGGCCCCAGGGCATGGAATTGATTGAATTCAGGAGCTGTTCCTTTAACAGAAAGGCCCATGATCGGCTGATCGGCAATCAACATTGGCTGGAAGAACTTTTTAAAGTCCGGGCTGAGGTGGGGGTGCGTTATTTCCTTCAGAAATGCAGTCGGCAATGGGACATTGTAATGGGGGAAAACAGTCCCTCCCGGAATATTGACACATATTATCTGAACAGTGTGGAAATCGTGTCAACCCGTTCTAAAAATATCCTTTTTGATCCAAATACATTTTATTGGCTTGTCCATGAAGTGGCCCGTGTTAACCCGGATGTTTCCATTGAAAAACTGGGACACGATAACGCGTATTTTTCTCTTTTCTGGACAATGGAGGGCCGGAAAATTTACTTTGGCCTGGAAAGCGGCTCTCACTGGAAGCGGTGGCAGGCCGTACAAAGGCAATCGGAAATCATACAACAAAACAACAAAGATGCCAAAACCGTTTTTTTCAGGACGCCGGAGCTCAAGGAGATTCCCGGAAAAGGCTGGCAAACAGCTCCGGAATTTTTAAAGGCAGAACAGAGCCATCTTCACATCATTCGTCTTGACAGACAGCAGGCGGCAAAAATATACGGCGCTTATTACCTTTATTTAAAGGCGGCTGAAGGCAATCTTCCGCTGACGACCCAGGAGGTCGTAGCATTTGTTTATGAAAAATTGATGTGGTTGTGGAAGATGGTCACAAGCCCCATCCCTTGTGATCATGCATAATAAATAAAATGCATTACTCATTTGATTTCAATACACAATTAAGGCAGTATGGGCCAGTTGCTGTGATAGATGTTGAACCTAAACTGTTGAAAAAAAATTTGAACTGGGGAAATGTAAATTTTTGCAAAATGGAATTAGCTTTGTAAACAAATAACTGCCACGGGCAGCCTGTATTCTGATCTGATTCTGCCCACAACGAAGTATGAAAAAGTGTTGGAGGTATCTTAAAATCCCACCTCCTGGCGGACATGGCAGACATAACGGACATAGAAAGTGATATTATGCCGTCTCCGAGAGGTAAATGGGGCTGGCCTGGAACAGTAGACTGCCCAGTTGGCGAATTTCATTGCCCCTCAAGGACGCTGCTGAGGGTAATTGAATCATATAAAAAAGAACCATACTGAGATCAAGGATAGTCAATGATCGACAACAACGACAATACAGATCTGTACCGGGAAGTTTCTGTTGAAGAAGAGGACGAAGGATCTGGTTCTGAATTAATGAGAGAACCTTTTAACCCTTCTTTGATAAATATTAAAAGAGAGTTTCCTACAATTTCAAATTTGGTTGATATGCTGAAACAATCCCCTTCGGAAATCGATTTAAATACAGAATTCCAAAGAAGTGGAAATTTATGGTCTCCGGTTCAGCAAAGTCAATTGATTGAATCCATTTTGGTGAAATTTCCATTACCTTCATTTTATTTTGATGCCGGTGATGAAAATGAGAACAAATGGCTGGTGGTGGATGGTTTGCAACGGTTGAATTGTTTTCAAGAATTTATCGTGGATGAAAATCTTCCTTTGACCGGACTTGAATTTTTGCAAAAACTTGAGGGTAAGCACTATTCTGATCTTGATAGACCGCTGCGACGAATTATCGATCAAACCCAGGTTACAGCATATATCATTAATCCGGGTACACCCAAAAATGTAAAATACAATATTTTTAAACGCATAAATACCGGTGGAATGGTGCTCAAATCACAGGAAATAAGACACGCCCTTTATCAGGGCGTTCCGTCAACCTTCATCAATGATCTTGCAACACTTAAAGAATTCAAAGAAGCTACAGATAAAAAAATAAGTTCCCAAAGAATGCTTGATAGAGAATTTGTAAATCGGTTTGTTGCGTTTTTTATTACCCCTCCCAAGGATTATGTCCCGGATCTGGATTCATTTTTGAATGAATCCATGGAAAAAATTTCTGTCAAAACGGAAGATGAACGGAATTTTATCAAAGAATTATTTCGAAAATCCATGGCAGCATCAACACAAATTTTTGGAAAATGGAATTTTAGAAAAGCGGATTTATATCCTGACAGAAGAAAACCGATCAACAAGTCAATTTTTGAAATTTGGGCTGTTGCATTGGCCAGGTTGTCAGATAATGAGAGACAATTGTTAATTGAAAAAAGGGATATGGTACTCAATAAATTTGCACAATTATGTAAAACTGATCAAGGTTTCATTTCATCTGTTTCCCAGACAACCGGTGACAAAGGCCGAGTCATAAATCGTTTTTTTAAAGTTCAACAACTTATCAAAGAGATAATAGATGCTAAATGATTGACAACATTCGTGTCCACAATTTTAAATCCCTTAAGAATATTGACCTGCCTTTGAAGAGGCTGAATATTTTTGCTGGCCTGAACGGCATGGGCAAAAGTTCTTTAATTCAAGTGTTGCTGCTGCTGAGGCAAAGTCAGCTGATTCGCACAGAAAAATTAGCGCTCACGGGGGCGCTTGTGAATATCGGCAAAGGCTCCGATGCTTTGTATCAATTTGCCGAGGATGAAGTGCTGGCCTTTTCTCTTCAATGGAATGAAGAGCAGTTGGCAACCTATGAATTTGAATGGATGCCGGAAAGCAATTATTTGGATCGTATCTCATCGTCTAAGTCTGAAACAGATATATCCCCATATATTGAAAATCTTCAATACATATCAGCGGATCGTCTCGGACCATCCATTATGTACGATATGTCTCAAAACTCCGTGAAGCAGGGCCTTCTTGGCGCTTTGGGAGAATATACCTCCCATTTTCTTTCAGTAAACGGGCATCGATTAAAAATAGAGCCTCGACGCTTACATCCTTCAATACCATCTTCATTTCTTGTAAACCAGGTCAATGCCTGGCTTGGAGAGTTATCACCCGGGGTTAAAATTAACGTAACTGAAGTTCCCGGTGCTGATAAAATGCTATTAACATACGAATTTGAGCTCCAAAAAGGAAGAACTCAGCCATTTAAACCAACCAATGTTGGATTCGGCATCACATGTGCGCTTTCCATTGTGGTGGCATTGCTGATTGCCGAAAAAGATCAACTGATTATTATAGAAAATCCCGAAGCCCATATTCATCCACAAGGACAGGCTAAACTTGGTAAACTCATGGCTCTTGCAGCATCCTCCGGTGCCCAGATTATAGTTGAAACCCACAGCGACCATGTTATCAATGGTATTCGAGTCGCAGTTAAAGAAGGAATTATTCCTCCCTCAGAAACTCAATGCCCATGGTTTCATAAAGTGACAACGGAAACAGAGCAATATACAGATATCATCAATATTTTAATCGATAAAAACGGAGAATTGAGTGAATATCCGGAAGGCTTTTTGGAAGAGTGGAACAATCAATTGCTGAGGCTGATATGAACGTTAAGGGCAAAATGAAGGATCTTGTATTTAACGAGCTAACCGAGTTTCCCTTGGCCGCCGATTTCCGTGAAGCCTATCAACGTGTCACGCAGTTCCTGCAAACTTATAAGGCAAGACCCGTCATTTTTGACAAAAGAATACGACTTGAAAATCATATTGGAGAACTGCAATTGACGGATTCCATCTCGTTACAAGATTTTTGCAAAAATCCCAAAGGACGTACCGTTGGTGCCCTGCTTTTAGGGCTTGGACGACATCCGTTTATTGATCCCAATACTCCGGAAGAAGATCTCTATCTTGAGAAAAGCTATAAATTGAATCATCATGGAGATAAGAAAGAGGCCATCGGATTGGCTTCAGCATACTTAAATGATACTGTTTGCATCGGATTTGAATCAGAAAGTTTTTGGAAACAGATTGAGCATGGATTAGAAATTTCAGATAATGGTCTGGGCTCGAATTTTGAGACAGTTTTATCTGTATCAAATTCCCATCATTTTAAACTACAGGTTTTCCAAGAATGGATAGAGTTTCATCAACCCGTTTACCTGATTAAAACTACCCTTGAAATAAACGAAAAACGGATATCATTACGCCATGATCATGGGAAAGATGTCTTACTGAAATTTTCAAATCGTTTAACAAAATCCCCTTATATTACGGAGATTGTCAATTCTCTCCCCTTTAATCCAAAGTGTCGGAATTTTATTAAATCAACAGATGCCAACGGTTTGATAGAAATTGTGTTACCCCATACCGATCAGGGGTTGGGGCTTATCGTTCAAACCACCGGTAGAAATATCCGAGAAACTGAAAAAATTGCTGAAATCTTAGAGAAACAATTCAGTTAACGTTCCATTTGTCATTAAGTATTTACCCTTGCCTGAACCCCATGAGCTCTCCGATGGGGAAAACCATCGGTTTTGTCGGGATTATTTTGTTAAAGAGGAGACAAAATGCCAAGAAAAACAAAAATAGTTGCCACCATATCAGACCTTCATTGTCAGCACGATTTTTTAACAGCCCTTCACCGGGCAGGCATGGATGTGGTGAGGCTTAACACGGCCCACATGACCCATGATTCTGCCATGAAAGTCATCACAGCTGTGCGGGGAATATCCAATAAAATTGCGATCCTTCTGGATACCAAAGGTCCTGAAATACGAACCTGTGTGGCGGATCAGCCCCTGAAGGTGAGTTACGAGGACAGGGTGCGCATCATGGGGGATCCCCTGGGACAATGTGCAGGGGATATCATCTGTGTCTCCCATAAGGATTTTGTCCGGGATATCCCGGTGGGAAGCTCGGTGCTCATTGATGATGGCGATGTGGCTTTAACCGTCACGGACAAAGATGATGTTTTCCTCCATTGCTCCGTGGAAAACGACGGGGTGATCCAGGGAAAAAAAAGTGTGAATATCCCGTCGGTGCACGTGAAATTACCGGCCCTGAGCCGGAAGGACAAAGACTTTATCCGTTTTGCTGCAGAGCAGAATCTCGATTTCATTGCCCACTCCTTTGTGCGCAACAAGGAGGATGTCCTGGCCGTGCAGAAAATCCTTGATGAAAAACAAAGTCGCATAAAGATCATTGCCAAGATTGAAAACCGGGAAGGGGTGGATAATCTTGATGAAATACTGGATGTGGCCTATGGGGTGATGATTGCCCGGGGGGATCTGGCAGTGGAAATTCCTGCGGAAAAAATTCCTTTGATCCAGAAGAAAATGATTAAGACCTGCATTAACCGCCATCGTCCGGTGATTGTAGCCACCCAAATGCTCCACTCCATGATTCATTCCCCCCGCCCCACCCGGGCCGAGGTGTCTGATGTGGCCAATGCCTGCCTGGATCATGCCGACGCCCTGATGCTGTCCGGGGAGACAGCCAATGGGCGGTATCCCCTGGAGGCAGTACAGACCATGGCCCGCATTGCCGAAGAGGTTGAAGCCGATAGGGTGTCATTTTTGGATACGCCCTATCTTCTGGAAAATAAAGTCACAGCTTATCTTGCCAAATCAGCGGTTAAGGCTTCCATGCGTTTAAACACCCGGGCCATTGTGGCAGATTCCATCTCCGGCCAGACCATTTTGGCCATTGCCGCCTACCGGGGGGATAACCCCATTTATGCCCAGATCTATGATGAACAGATCATGCGGGTCATGGGCCTTTCTTTTGGGGTGTTCCCCGATTTTATTGAGCGTCAGGATTTTAATACAGACCCCATCCGGAAGACCATCCGGCGGCTGGTGGATGAGGGAAAATTTGAGCCGGGGGATTTAATTACTGTCCTGGCCGGTCATTTCGGGTGTGAGCATGGGGCCTCTTATATTGAAATCAGTACTGCCGGAAGCATGGTGCCCCGGGTGTGCTGAATAGGTTTTGGGTTCTGGGTTTCAGGTTATGGGGCGGGCCGGGCGGATCAAAGAATTTCATCCTGGTGGGCCTCAACAATTTTCATGATTTCCGGCTGGAGGGAGATAAATAGATCCACAAGTTCCGGGTCAAAAAAGGTGCCTTTGCCCCGTTTGACCTCTTCCAGGGCCTTGTCCACGGGCCAGGGTTCTTTGTAGGGCCGCCGGGAGATCAGGGCATCAAACACATCACAGATGCAGGTGATACGTCCAGCCAGGGGAATTTCCTCGCCCTTGAGATGCTGGTGATATCCTGTGCCGTCCCATTTTTCATGGTGGGTCATGGCAATGATACGGGCCACTTCCAGCAGCTGGGAGGAGCCCCCGGAAAGCAGCTGTTCGCCAATGCGGGTGTGACCTTTCATGGATTTCCACTCATCTCCGTCCAGCTTACCGGGTTTGAGCAGAATATTATCGGAAATGCCTATTTTCCCCACATCATGCATGGTGGATGCAAGGTCCAGGCGTTCATATTCTTCCCGGGACAACCCCAGGGCCTTGCCCATGATCCGGCAGTATTTACTCATGCGGTTTATGTGGGCACCGGTATCTTGATCCCGATACTCTGCAGCCTTTCCCAGACGGCTGATCACCTCTATCTGGGCCTTTCTCAGCTCCATGGTGCGTTCTCTGACCATCTCTTCCAATATGGTATTTTGATTTTTAAGGGCCTCCTGGGCAAGCTTCAGGGTGAGATGGGTTTTCACCCGGGCCTTGACTTCTGTGACATCAAAGGGTTTGGTGATGTAATCCACGGCACCAAATTCAAACCCCTTGGTTTTATGGCTCAGATCATCCATGGCAGTGATGAAGATGATGGGGATATCCCGGGTGTCGGGCATTGCTTTGAGCCGTCGGCACACCTCAAGCCCGTCGGTGCCGGGCATGACAATGTCCAGAAGGATGAGGTCCGGTTGTTTTTCCCGGGCAAACCGGATGGCATCTTCACCATTAAGGGTCACCCCCAGTTTATAGATTTCTTTAAGTGCCTGGACAAGTACGGTGACGTTGGCCCGGGTGTCATCCACCACGAGAATGGTACAGTCATTAATGGTTTTCATGGATTAAGTCCTTAATTTCAAAAAAATGCCGAAATCGGTTGCCTTTTCTTTTTACTTTACACTTTCGCAGGGGGAACCCCCATTTTTCGGTGATCGTTTTTAAAAAGTGTAACGTACTTTTAACGGTATATGAAGGATGCCTGGAGTTGCATGGGATCTGTTGTCCATCATGCCCGTTATCTCTATTTCATGGGTAAGTCAAGGTACCCATGAGCGATTCCAGTACGGTGCGGGCATCATCAAATTGGTAATTTTGAATATGCTTTGCCAGGAGATTCATTTTTTCTTTTTCCACAGCGGGCACCAGCGGCTCAATTTCTTTGAATAGGGTCTCGGACGCAATGGGGTCAAAACTCTCCAGGCTTTCCAGCAATGCTTCCATTTGGGGTAAAACGGTGTGTGGGGCATTACTTGTCCTTGCTTGTTCCCGGGAGGGGCCCCGGGTGGTGTCGTCATCCTGTGAAATTTGAGTCATAAATTGCCGGGCCGCATCATACACCTGCAAAAAAGCTTCCTTTGCCCGGGGAAGCAGTTGTTTTATTTTATCTTCTTTTTTGTCCCAGCATGCCTGTTCCAGATCCCTTGCCGCCCCAAACAGACGGGGGGCGGAAATATTGCCGGAAGCCCCTTTAATGGAATGGGCCAGGGTGGCGGCCCCCTGGAAATCATTGTTTTTAAGATAATTTTTCATTGTGATGTAAAAGGCGGCATGTTCTTCACAGAAATCCCACAGTATATCGGCAAAAATCCGGGGGTCTCCCCCCAGACGATCAATGCCTTCCCGGAGGTTCAGGGGGGACAATGTTTCCATTGCAGGTATGTCTGTTTTTTCCCGGGTCGTTTCCGGGGGAATCACAGGGGCAATGCCATGGCGGTATCCCAACTGTTTTTTGAGAACCGCCAGCAGATCTTTTTTATTAAACGGTTTGAGAATATAATCATTGATACCTGCTGCCAGGCATGCTTTCCATTTTATGGATTTGGCATGGGCACTCATGGCAATGATGGGCAGATCATGGCTGGAAAATTTCTGCCGGATGACCTGGGAAGCTTCAATGCCGTCCAATAAGGGCATTTGTATGTCAATGAGCAGGGCATCATAGGTTGTGCTCTGAACTTTTTCAACCGCTTCCATGCCGTTTTGGGCCGTATCCACCTCAACCCCTGCCAGGCGAAGCATTTCTGCCCCGATTTTTAAATTGATGATGTTGTCCTCCACAATAAGTACCCGGGTATTTAAAAACCGTTCCCCGGGCGGGGCAGTTGTGGTGCCTGCATCAAGGGCCTTTGTGGGAAACCCAAGGCCCTGTTTGACGGTCTCCAGGAGCAAGGCTTGTTTCAGGGGTTTGGTCAAGGAGCTTTTTATGCCAAGATCCATGGCACGCCGGAGCTCTTTTTCCCGGCCCGTGTTGATGAGGGCAATGAAAAGTGACCGTGGTGAAAATTGTGTTAATTTTGCCAGGCCGTGGGCAGGCTCAAGCGCGTCCAGTGCCATGTCCATGAGGATCAATTCAAAGGGGGGGCCTGACTCTTTTGGTGTCAGCATGGCAAGGGCCTCATCCCCGGACATTGCCACAGATACTTTAAATCCCCAGGCGTGGAGCAGTCGCTTAAGTACCTGTTGACTGCTGCTGTTGCCAGCCACAACAAGGGCATTGTACCGGGCAAAGGCTTTAGGAACCGTCAGTGACGGTTCCCGGGACGGGGACGGGCATTTAAAGGGCGCTTTAAAATAAAAGGCACTTCCCTTGCCCGGGGTGCTTTCCACCCAGATGGAGCCGTTCATCATGGTGACGATCTGCCGGGAGATGGCAAGCCCCAGTCCAGTGCCGCCGGATTCCTGCTTTTCCGGATCATTTACCTGGGTAAAAGAGTCAAACAGGTTTTCCTGGTGTTCCGGTGCAATGCCGATACCGGTGTCTGTGACATGGAATTCCAGGTCTGCATGGGAGCCGTTGTTTTGGCGTGGGGTCACCCCAATGATGATTTCCCCTTTTTCCGTAAATTTCAGTGCATTGGATGTCAGGTTGATGAGCACCTGGCGAAGGCGCATGGGATCGGAGATCACTGTGTCAGGAACGTCCGGGTGGATATCCAGCACCAGTTCCAGTCTTTTTTTGGACACCAGTTCCAGAAAAAGGTCTGACACATCTTCAATCACCTCCCGTATGGTAAAAGGGGTTTCCATGAAGGCCAGCTTTCCGGCCTCGATTTTAGAAAAATCAAGGATATCATTGATGAGCCCCAAAAGGGATATGGCAGCGCTTTTGATGATGCCGAGATATTCGCTCTGCCGGGGGGATAGTTCATCTGTCATGATCAGGTCGCAGGTGCCAAGGATGCCGTTCATGGGATTTCGGATTTCATGGCTGATCACGGCCAGGAACTCGCTTTTGGCTCTGTTGGCTTTTTCCGCCTCCTTTCTGGCGGTTTCCACCGCTTCAATGGCAAGGGATAACTCTTTTGAATTTTTGTCCTGGATTTCTTTGGCAAGTTTTAATGCCCGGGCATTTTTTTCCAGTTTATTCCGGGTTCTGATGAGCTCTTCTTCGGCTTCCATCTCCTTGGTGACCGGGGTCAGGCACCCCGAAGAGATGTGGATGCGGTCTGTGTCAAAGGATTTTACCGTGGCTTGATCCTTGAGCCACACAATGGATCCATCCGGGAGTTTTACTTTGTAAACCGCTTCGGTTTTTCCCGTTTTTTTCCCTTCTTCACGCAGGCCTTTTCGCCAATGGGGCAGTTCTGAGGAATCAATTGTCTGGGTGTTGATCTGGCCTTTGTCGGTTTCCCGGTAGTTGTAAACCCGTCGTTCAACAATGCTGTTTCTAAAAGTTTCTGCCATTGCGTCCGGGGAACATTGCATGAGGGTGCAAAAATCTTGTCCGGCAAATTCATACCACATGGTATTTTCCTGTTCCTGCCAGGCAGACAGATAGGGAATCACAGGAATTGGGGTCTGTTCAAAGCCTTGTATCCTTAAAATGGTGTCTGAAATATAGGTTTTTAGAGCCCGGCTGTGGTTTCCCTTCAGTATTTTTCCATGGTATTCCCCTGGGACTGCAGTGCCGTCATGAAGGTGTTGTTCCATTAGCTGTCTGTCTCTCTTGGTAAAATGATTGAAGTCATGGGATATGGGGTGATTTTATGAATGGGGTTTGAATCAGGCCGGTGTAATGTGATGGCGAATTTTTTGTTTTATTTCAGCGGCCACAAAAGGCTTGGTGATGTAATCTGCCCCGCCGCATTCAATGCATTTTCTTCTGTGGATCTCATTGTCCATGGCGGTGATAAAAATAATGGGGATCCCACGGGTTTCAGGGTTTGCTTTTAATGTCCGGCACACCTGGAATCCGTCCATTTCCGGCATGATAATATCCAGCAAAATCAGCTGGGGATGGTGGGTGGTAGCAAAACGGACGGCATCTTTTCCATTAAGGGCCACCCCCAGCTTGTACTGCCCTTTCAGGGTGTGAACCAGCACATCAACATTTGTTTTTGTGTCGTCAACTATGAGGATGGTGGCATTGTTACTGTTTTTCATCTCTGTTCTCCGTTGTCTTCCCTGGTGTTCCGGGTGTATCTGTTCCAAATGGGTTGCCGGATGGTTTTTCAAAGGTGCTTATGTCATCGGTGTTCGCTGGCAATTCATGGTGCAAGCCGGTCTGGGGATTTTATCCGGTGGGGGCCCTCAACAGTTGTCTCACGGCTGCCACAAGTTCTCCGGCAGCATGGGGTTGGGGCAGGATGACATTGAAACCGTGGTGTTTGTATTGCTGCATGAGAGCATCATCGGTGTATATGCTTGAGGCAATGCACGGCAGGTCCGGATGCATTGTTTTCAGCTGTTTCAGTATGGTGAGTCCGGGGATTTTATTTTCATCGGCCATGAGATTTACAATCACCAGGCTGAAGGGAAGATTGTCTGTCATGGCATTTTTGCAGGTTTTGACGGCATCTGTTTCGGTTTTGACACAGGTCACCTGGAATCCCTCACGTTCAAGGATTTGGCAGGTGATGGGCTGCACTGTTTCATCGTCATCCACCATGAGTATTCTATCCGTCGCCGGACCCGGAAATCGGGAGGACTTTGTAATGGCAGTGGTTCTGGATGCGGGAATGTATATGTTCATGGTGGTGCCTGCCTCCCCGGGGGAGGTTGCTGTAATAACACCGCCATGCCGGGTGATGACAGCTTGGCTCATGGTAAGTCCAAGCCCTTTGCCCTGTGAGGTTTTCCGGGGTTTTGTGGTAAAATAAGGTTGAAAAATGCGGTGGAGGTGCTCTGTTTTAATTCCCCGGCCATTGTCCCGTATGGTTATCTTTGTGTAATCTCCGGGGCTTAAAGCTGTGTTGGACATGAACTCTATTTTTTTAACAGATAAATTTTGTACAACGACTTCAATGAATCCGTTTGTACCCAGGGATTCTTTTGCATTTAAAAGTACATTGGTCATGGCCCGGGTCATGGGCCCGGGGTCCACCCGGCAGGGCCACAGATCCGTGGGAATGTCCAGTTTGAGGTCTATCCCGGTGCTGTCAAACACCCCATGGGTGGCTGCGGTTATCACCTCTGACAGCAGGACTTTTTCCATTGTGGGGGAATGCCGGTCGGACAGGGTCGCCAATTGCCGGGTCAGTTGCGATGCCCTTTGGGCGATTTCCAGTGCCCCGGTGAGAAAATCTTGCTGTTCAGAGGGTGTTGTACAGGCCATACCGGACAGTTCAATGTAGCCGGTTATACCGGTGATAAAGGTGTTCAGATCCCGGGCAATCCCCTGGCTGAAGGTCTGCATGGTCTGACGTTCCCTGGATTCCATCCGGTGGGCCTGGAGAAATTTTTTTTCCGAGATATCCAGGGAGACGCCGTCAACATATTGAATGCCTTTTTTTGTGTAGGGCAGCCCTGACTTTTCATGGAGCCAGATGAATTCGCCGTTCCGGCACTCAAAACAGTATTCAATGTCCAGGGCAATGCGGTTTCGGTAAAGATTTTTATAAGCATCTTTCACACTTTGCACATGGTCGGGATGGACCCTTGTCAACCATTGTCTTTTGCCTGTTTTCAAAAGATGTTCCATGGCAAACCCTGTGATGCTCTCCACAGCAGGGCTGATATAGGTGATGTTGCCCCCGGAATTAACGGTCCACACGGCACAGGGAATGTTTTTAAGCAATGCCCGGCAGATGTTTTGATCCCCGGAAGGACCGGTATCCGGCCCATTGTATGTTTTTGTGGCGGATGCATTGTCGGCCATGGATTCTTCATGGTCGTCAAGGAGAAGATCCCGGCCGTCAAGGATGGTGTCAATGGTTTTAAGCAGCATGGCCGGATCAGCCGGTTTGGTGATAAAGGCCTTTGCCCCCACTTTTCCGGCAAGCTTTCTGGCTGTGGATTCGGTGTGGGTGGATGAATAGAATATAAAGGGAATGTGTTTGAGGTTTTCATCGAGTTTGCAGAGACGACAAAATTGAAATCCATCCATTTCAGGCATGAGAATATCGGAAATAATAAGATCCACAGGTTTTACCCGGAGCAGGTCCATGGCATCTTTGCCACTCAATGCAGCGGTGGTATTATACCCGTTGCGGGACAACAGGACCTCAAGTACCTTCAGATTAACCTTCATGTCATCAACAATGAGGATATTTTGCATTTTTGCTCCATGGACCGGTTAACTGTGAAGCCCGGATGTGATTTTACACCGTGTAGCTGCTTTGAATTCCCAGGGATTTGTCTGGAAAACAGATTAAAACTCTAACAAAAAGGGGGTGTTAAAGTCAACTTATTTTGATTGAATTCAATCTCTTAATAATGTATAAAAAAATAACATCCCTTGATTGATTTGCATGGGTATTGTTTAATTGCAGGAGGATTGATCCTTAGCTCTCCCATGGCCCCATACGCTGTGACAGTCATAAACTTAAGTTTTTCCCCTGATGTTGAATCGGCACTAAATCTTATTTATGGAGATTAAAGACATGGAACATGCACTGTTTCCCCATCTGTTCAAGCCCCTTGATCTGGGATTTACAACATTGAAAAATAGAGCCGTCATGGGCTCCATGCACACGGGACTTGAAGAGATTCCCGGTGGGTTTGAGCGTATGGCTGCTTATTTTGGTCAGCGGGCAAAGGGCGGGGTGGGGCTTATCATCACCGGTGGCATTGCCCCTAACAGGGAAGGGTGTGTGGCAGATCACGGGGCCATGCTCACCAATGAATCCGAAATGATACATCATGGTATGATCACCCGGGCCGTGCATGACAATGGCGGCAAAATCGCCATGCAGATTCTTCACACCGGCCGCTATGCCTTTCATGAACATCTGGTGGCCCCTTCGGCTGTCATGGCCCCCATTAATTTTTTCACCCCCAGGGAATTGAATGAAGAAGAGATTGAAAAACAGATCCAGGATTTTGTTCATTGTGCAGGCCTGGCCAGGCAGGCCGGATATGACGGTGTGGAAATCATGGGTTCCGAAGGCTATCTCATCAATCAATTTGTTTCAAAGGTCACCAATCTGCGCAACGACCGATGGGGGGGCAGCTATGAGAATCGCATCCGTTTTGCCCTGGAAATTGTAAGCCGGGTGCGGCAGCAGGTGGGGAAAAAATTTATCATTATTTACCGCCTGTCCATGCTGGATCTCATGCCGGGGGGCAGCACTCTGGATGAGGTTATTTTACTGGCCCGGGAGATGGAAAAAGCCGGTGCCACCATTATCTCCACGGGCATTGGCTGGCACGAGGCCCGGATTCCCACCATTGCTGGCATGGTTCCCCGGGCCGCCTTTGCCTGGGTGACAGAAAAATTAAAGGGGGCAGTGTCGTTGCCCCTGGTGACCAGTAACCGCATCAATACACCGGAAATCGCAGAAAAAGTGCTGGCAGAGGGCCAGGCCGATGTGGTGTCCATGGCCCGTCCTTTTCTGGCTGACCCCGATTTCATGGAAAAAGCCCGGCAGAACAGGCCCCGGGATATCAATGTGTGCATCGGTTGCAATCAGGCCTGCCTGGATCATATTTTCCAGGGCAAGGTGTGTTCCTGCCTGGTTAATCCCCGGGCCTGCCATGAAACAGAACTGCTGATTGAGCCCGCTGCTGCGATGAAAAATATTGCCGTGGTGGGGGCTGGACCGGCAGGCCTTTCCTTTGCCTTGCATGCGGCCCGGCGGGGCCATCAGATTACCTTGTTTGACCGGCAACCGGACATTGGCGGGCTGCTCAATCTGGCGGTGATGATTCCGGGTAAAGAGGAGTTTCATGAAACCCTGGCATATTTTCGAAGACAGTTGGAAAAACTGGGTGTTTGTCTGGTTCTGGGGAGAAAAGTCACATTGGAGGACATTCTTTCCCATGCTCCCGGGGAAGGGGACAATGATCAGAGAAAATTTGATGAAATTGTCATTGCCACGGGTGTGGTGCCAAGACAAGCGGTATTTCCGGGAAGTGATGATCCCCGGGTGGTTTCCTACATACAGGCCATTCAAAATAGTGACACATTGGGGGCCCGGGTGGCCATCATCGGTGCCGGTGGCATTGGATTTGATGTGGCCACATTGTTGACTCACCGGGGAAAATCCACCAGCCTGGATGGGGATGCCTTTTTAAAGGAGTGGGGGGTGGATCGAACTTATCGTTTTCCCGGGGGGCTTTTCCCGGTTGACCCAGGAAGAGTTCAATCATGTGGGGAGACCGGTTCTTCCAGAACTGTTTATCTGCTCCAGAGAAAGGAGACAAAGCCCGGGGCCGGGCTGGGGAAGACCACCGGATGGATTCACCGGTCCGTACTAAAACAACGGGGGGTGGAGATGATGGCCGGGGTTGTTTATGAAAAATTTGATGACCGGGGGCTGCACATTGTCCATGATGGAAATAAAAAAGTGCTGGCAGTGGATCATGTGGTGATCTGTGCCGGTCAGGAGTCCCGGGTGGAACTGGCACATGCGCTTGAAGAGATGTCCATTTCCTGCCACATCATCGGTGGTGCCCACAAAGCCGGGGAGCTGGATGCCAAAGCTGCCATTTCCCAGGGCGCTTTTCTGGCCGCAGAGATTTAACTGATGGATGCCCATTTTCAGGTGTAATTTTTGACAGTGGCCCCTCATTGTGGTGGTTCAGGAGGCCGATGTGATCATGGCTCCCGGGGACAGGGTTAAAGTTATCACCGCCGGTGACGGTACCACCCGGGTGTCAAAATAAGCAATCCGGGTATCAATGTCTGCAAAACCGGGTTTCAGGCAGCACAGAAAGGAGCCGCAATGATGAAAAGATTTCAAACAATGAAAAAAACAGCCGCCAATATTTTTAAGGCAGGCATTTTGGCGGTTGACCCTGAAGTCTGCGTTGGAAAGAATCTGGTTCTGGTCAATAATGTGCTGCGCATCAAAGACAGTTCCTTTTACCTGGATGAAATCCGGCGCATTTATCTCATCGGTGCAGGAAAAGCCTCGGCTGCCATGGTCCGGGCCGGGGAAAAGATCCTGGGGGATCACATCCACGACGGTGTGGTGATCACCAAATATGATCATGGGGTGCCCCTGACCAAATGCCGTTTAATGGAGGCCGGTCACCCGCTGCCCGACAAAAACGGCTGCAGGGCCACAGATGAACTTTTATCCCTGGTGTCCAGTGCCGGTCCCCGGGATCTGATTGTGTGCATGATTTCCGGTGGTGGCTCGGCGCTTACCCCGGCTCCGGCCAAGGGAATCAGCCTGACGGATAAGCAGGAAACCACCCGTCTTTTGTTGTCCTGCGGAGCCACCATCCATGAAATCAACACCATCCGCAAACATCTGTCCCGCATAAAAGGGGGGCAATTGTGTGAAAAGGCCGGGGGGGCCCGTGTAGTCTCCCTGATTTTGTCCGATGTCATTGGGGATGATCTGGGTATCATAGCCTCGGGCATGACAACCCCGGATACCAGTACCTTTGATGAGTGCCGGGATATATTGCAGTGTTACAATCTATTGGAAAGGGTTCCGTTGTCTGTTCGCAGTTACATTGAAGCCGGAATTTCGGGGAAAATTTTAGAGACCCCGAAACCGGGTGATTCCCTGTTTGAAAGGATTGATAACTATATTGTCGGCAATATTTCACATGCTTTAAATGCCGCAGAAGAGCAGGCAATAAAGGCAGGGTATCATCCCATGGTGCTCTCCTCCATGATCCAGGGGGAGGCGGGGGAAGTTGCAAAGGTGCTTTGTGCCGTGGCAGCTGAAGTGAAACTTGCCAACCGGCCTGTTGTAAAACCTGCCTGTCTCCTGTCCGGGGGGGAAACCACGGTGGTGGTCAGGGGCAGGGGAACAGGGGGGCGAAATATGGAACTGGCCCTTTCCGCCGCCATGGTCATGAAGGATATGGAAAATGTGGTGATGCTGTCCGCAGGAACGGACGGTACCGACGGCCCCACAAATGCCGCAGGGGCCTTTGCCCATGCCTCCACCCTTGGCCGTGCCCGGGCACTTGGGATGTCTGCTGCAAAATTTCTGGCAGAAAATAATTCCCATGGGTTTTTCCGGGAACTGGGGGATCTTTTCATCACCGGTCCCACCCGGACCAATGTCATGGATATGCAGATTATTCTCATTGAATAACTGACATGGGCGGGTCATTTGCTGATCTTGCAGCCGCCCGCAACAACGGTTGAAAATAAATAATTCCGGAATTCTTAACGCCACAGCGACATTTTTGTAACTGCCCCGGGCAGACCGTATTCTGATTCGGTTCCCCCTACAACAAAGCTTGAAATACACCCCCTGTTTGCGGGGTATTTCTTATAGATCGACCCTGTTTTGATGTGAGTAACAACCCATGAGCATCAATATTTATGTCTGAATTATACTTAAGTTGGCAAAGTGCCGCTGCAGTGTTAAATAATGGGTGACTTGGTGTGAAAATGGTTGTCATCCTACCCACTTTTTTAAGCCGATGTACAAGGTTTCCACTTTTTTCCTTGCCCAGGGGGTTTTTCTCAAAAATTTAAGGCTGGACTTCACAGAGGGGTCGTGGTTGAAACACCGGATATCAATGCGGTGCCCCAGCTCATTCCAGCCATAGTGTTCCACCAGGCTGTTTACAATCTGTTCCAGAGAAATGCCGTGTAAGGGGTTGTTGGGTTGCGATTTATCCATTATCCGATTTTTTCAAATTTATCAGAGGAATAATCCACGGCCCGCTGGGCATAGTTTTCCGCCGGCATTTGAAGCACTTCAAGTACGGATTCATCCATCTGGGTTTTTACCTTGCCGGGGACCCCTGTCACCAGTGAGAATGGTGGTATAACTGTTTTTTCCAGCACCACGGAGCCTGCCGCCACAATGGAACCCCGACCGATGACGGCGTGGTTCATCACCACGGCTCCCATGCCGATGAGACAGTCATCTTCAATGCGGCATCCATGGATCACACAATTGTGGCCGATGGTCACGCCTTTGCCGATGATAAGGGGTACATCGTAATCGGCATGGCACATGGTGAGATCCTGGATATTGGAATTTTCGCCTACAATAATAGAATCACAATCCCCCCGAAGAACACAGTTGAACCACACCGATGCGTTTGCCGCCAGGGTCACATCTCCAATCAGGGTGGCACCGGGGGCCACATAGGCAGTGGAATCCAATTGGGGGCTTTTTTCATTAAAACGGTAGATTGACATATTTTTTCTCCTTAAATGTTGAGGGATGGTTGCCAAGGGTTTGGTGTCTTTATTAACATGTCATCCCTTTAAAAGGCAAATGATACCCGGTAACAGGATTTGCACTGTTTCTCTTTGGTTGACAAAGGTCGCTGTTGTGGTATTGTTTTTTCATATTACTGAGATCGCTGTCCCCAGGGAACCCGGTGCAATTCCGGGACGGACCCGCCGCTGTAAGTGAGGACGAACGCTGCATAAATGTCACTGTGCTGTTAAGGATCGAAACTGCATGGGAAGGCGCGGCAAGTAGGAAGAATCACAAGTCAGAATATCTGTTGGACCAGTGTAAATAAAAGGCTTTCGGAGAGACGGTAAATCCCCGGGTCGATGAATCATCGGCGTGGGGATTTTTGCATGCCGAGCTTATACGGAGGCCCTATGAGCGGGTATCACACCTGTTTGTTTTTTCAAATAGTTCCTTTAAACATGGGCGTACCATCCATTGGGAGGTACTTCCTGTGACATGTCTTGATTTTCAAAACTCAGATCCCACCCATAAAAATTTCCAGTACCTGGAAGATCTGGCCACGGCATACTGGTATTCTGAAGTCCTTTTTGCCTCCCTGGAGCTGAATCTGTTTGAGCACCTGGACAAGGAAGGTGTCACTATTGACGGGCTTTCCCATGTTGCGGACTGTCATGGGGATGCCCTGTTTCGTCTTTTAAGAGCCCTGGAAAAAATGGCCCTGGTGGCCCGGTATGGAGATGTCTGGTTCAACACTTCATTGGCCTCTTTCTGTCTGGTTCCCGGAAAAGAGACCTATATGGGGGATTTTTTTCTTTATCGACGGTACATGCAGCCCAACTGGTCCCGTCTTGCTTGCCGGGTCTCCCGGAAAGAGCGCTTGTCCCGGGATTGTGACGATTCTGCGGCACTGGAAAAAATTTCAAACAAAGATTACAGGGCAAGAAATCTTCGCTATGTCACCGCCATGGATACCCTGGTAAAGGAAAAGGCCCGGAACATTGCACAGATATTAAAATCTGAGCCCCTTAAAGGGCCCTTTCTGGATGTTGGCGGAGGTGCCGGCAGCATGCTTCGGGCGCTGCTGCCATTGATACCGCAATGCAATGCCGTGTTATTTGAACTTCCCGAGGTCATTGAGGCGGCCCATGAGCTCTATCCCGAAACATCCGATTGGAATTGCATTGAAACAATGGAGGGGGATTTCAGGAGTCATTCATTTGATGAGAAATTCGGGGTGGTGATGTTGAGTAATTTTCTCCATGCCTATGGCCCGCAAGAAGCCCGGGAACTCCTTGAAAAGGCCATCTCTCTCCTGTCCGATCACGGCGTTATACTGATCCATGACTATTTTCCGGACAGGGCAGGAAAAAATCCTGAAAAAGGGGCACTCTATGATTTAACTATGATGCTCAACACTTATAATGGGTGTTGCCATGAGGCCCGGGATATTGCACGCTGGCTTAAATCCGGCGGGATGACACCGTGTGAGATCATTGACCTTGATACGGATACCTCCCTCATGGTGGCAGGTGGCAGCGGCAAGGCCGGAGATCCCCTCAAGGCATGGATAAACATTGCCCGAAACCATGGATTTGAGCGTGCCGTGGGCATATCCCCTGACACCGTGGTGACAGCCCCGTGGGTGCGCAAAAAATGTCAATGGGGGTGTGACGGGTTTGGGAAAAATCTGCAATGTCCACCCCGGGGCATGTCCCATAAAGAGACCCGGGAGATGATAGACAGTTATGAAACCCTGATTCTTCTGGAGGGAACTCCTCCGGGAAAGGCGTTTCATGAAAAATTGCTGGCCCTGGAAAAAACAGCATTTATGGCAGGATTTCACAAAGCCTTTGTTTTCGGGGCAGGCCCCTGCACCTTATGCCCCCGATGTAGCGATGACGACACCTGTCGTCACCATGATCTGGCCCGTCCTGCCATGGAAGCCTCGGGCATAGATGTCTATGAAACCGCAGCCCGGGCCGGGGTGCGGTTAAAACCTGTGCAGAAAAAAATGGATTATGTCAAATACATGGGGCTTTTGCTTCTAAAATAAGGCCTGTCCGTGGCAGTTTATATGAAATACTCCGAAAATTTAAGGCGTATTTCAAGCTTTGTTGTGGGCAGATCCGGATCAGAATGAGGTCCGCCCGTGGCGGTTATATGAAATATGGAGTTATGATGAAAATTTTACTTGTGCAGCTTCCAACCTCCCATTTGGGGGCCGGGGAAAAAGTGTACCCCCTGGGCCTCTCCCGACTCTCCGGCACGGTGCCGGACAGCGTGGAAAAAAAGGTGCTGGATATGAATATATGTGTGGACCCATGGCCTGCACTTAATGAAGCGTTGACACAGCAGCGGCCGGATGTTGTGGCCCTTTCCTTTCGGAATCTTGATCCCCTGGCAGGTCATCAGGCATCCTATCTGTCTTCTTTAAAAACAGCGGCCCTGGTGGTGAAAAACCAGCTCCCCGATGTCAGAGTTCTGGCAGGTGGCCCTGCTTTTTCACTTTTTGCCCGGCGCCTCATGGAGGAGGTGCCCCAGCTTGATGTGGGGCTCAAGGGAGAGGGGGAGTTGATTTTTCCCTTACTTGTGCAGCCGGACCCTGATTATGGAAGCATTCCCGGCATTATCTGGCGGGATGGGGGAGAGCTTGTTTTAAATCCCCCCGGGGCCAGGATTGACATGGATACCCTCCCGCCCATGGACCTTGGGGCCTTTCCTCCCCTGGATTATACCCATGGCAATGCCTATGTGGCGGCCATGGGCATTGAGGGAAAAAGGGGGTGCGATCTGTGGTGCGGCTATTGCCTCTATCCCTTCTTAGGAGGGAATCGCATGCGCCTTCGAAGCCCCGTCAAAATTGTGGATGAGATGGAATTGCTCCATAAGGATGCAGGGATAAAACTTTTTCATTTCACAGATGGGGTGCTCAACCGTCCGGCAGATCATTTTGAAGCGCTTTGCCGGGAGCTGATACGCCGGAATCTGGATTTTTCCTGGACCGGTTTTTTCCGGGAGGATTCCCTGACCCGGGACAACCTTGATCTGGCCAAAAAAGCCGGGGTGGTGGCCGTGTACTTTTCCGGGGATGCCCTCACCGATCATGGATTAGAGCTTTTGAATAAAAAAATGACCCGGGAGGATATTCTCAAGGCCTCCCGGTTGACGGCAGAACAAGGGGTGCTCACCATGTGCCATTTTCTGGTGAATCTGCCCGGAGAAACAGAAAATCATGTGAAAGAGGCTCGACAGATGTTGGATGAACTCCTTGCCATACACCATGCTGCCGGTAATCTGGGGGCTGTTATTTTTAATCATATCCGTCTCTATCCCGGTGCCCCCGTTACCCAAAAATTAATCCGTGACGGACATCTGGACCCGGAAACGGATTTACTTTATCCCGTATACCACAATCCGGCCCGGGGGAGCCATCTGCTCCATGAATTTGAAGCCCGGTGCCACAGTGCCGGTGTTTTTTCCCGCCTGAAACTGGATCAACATGCCATGGAGGTTGCAAAATGATAAACACAGTGGTTCTGGAACATCCCAGAATGCCTTCCACAAAAAGATTCAATGACATTGCAAATACCCCGTTGTGGTCTTGTCTCATGGGGGGATATGCCGCAGCTGCACTGGACAGGGCCGGATTTCATACCCGATTCATGGACGGAGCCCAGGGGGGGTGGAGTTTCCGGGAAACCGAGGAGAAAATCCTTTGTTCGGCCCCGGCGTTATTGTGTATCAATGCCGTCTATTTCTGGGAACATACCATTTTATTTTTTGATTTTCTGGAGGATTTGAAAAAAAAGGGCTTTAACGGCCATATTAATCTGTTTGGCTTTTTTCCCACTCTTGTGTATGGTGAAATTCTGGAGAAGTGGTCAGCAGTGGATTCTGTGGCGGTGGGGGAGTTTGAACATACCCTGGTGGAACTGGCAAACCGCCTTGACAAGGGAGAGGCCTTTCATGGAATTGAGGGACTGGCATCCCGGAAAAATGGTGGCCTGATAAAAACCCCGGTGCGATCACCGGAGAAAAACCCTGATCACTTTGCTTTTCCTTGGCGCTCCTCCCTGGAGGGGACGGTGACGGTGCTGGCCAGCCGGGGCTGTTATAATCATTGCAGTTTCTGCCCGGTGCCTTCCTTTTACAACCAGGGGCCGTTATGGCGGGGCCGGACCCCGGAAAACATTGCCCTGGAGATGTCGCAACTGGTTGCCCGGGGAGTGAAAAATTTCTATTTTGCAGACCCTAATTTCATTGGTCCCGGCCGCCGGGGTAAAAAAAGGGTGCTGGATCTGTTGACGCTTATTGAGCCTTTGAATATCCGTTTTGGCATGGAAACACGTCCGGCAGACCTGGATGATGAAATTCTGGAAAAATTGACAGCCGCAGGCTTTAATTCCCTTCTCATGGGCATTGAGAGCGGGTCTGAAAGAGTGCTTGGCAATTTAAATAAACAATCAGCGGCCCGGGCCGGGGCCGGGGCCATTGCCCTTTGCCGGAGGCACGGCATTGAGCCGGAAATCGGTTTTCTCATGTTTGTGCCGGACAGTTCTGTGGCAGATCTTCGGGCCAACATGGCTTTTCTCATGGAAAACAATCTCCTGGATCGGCTGGAGCGCACCGCTAATCTCATGTGTCACTGCCAGATTGTCCTTGCCGGCACCTCAGGGTATGCTGCATTTGAACAGCTCAACCGCCTGGAAAAAAGCGGTCTCTTCGGGTTTGAAGGGGAAGTGACTTTTCTGGACCCCGGTGTGGAATGGATGGCCCGGCGTGTGGTATTTGCCTGCCACACGGTGCTAAGGTCCATGTCAGACAAAAAATCCCCCATTTACTGGGATATGCCGGACATGACCGTGTCACAAAAGGTGAATGATTATCTGGTTGATCTTTTTTTCAGGCTCCTGGATCGAGTGGAAACCCGGGGACCTGAGGAAAATTTGTTTGATATGGAAAAAGAAATTTCCCAAGACATTTCAGGACTTCTAAAATCTGTTTAAGTAATATTTCCAGCGTTGTGGTGGGCAGAACGAGATCAGAATACGGTCTGCCCATGGCAGTTTATATACAATGCAGCCTCCAAGGCAACTTCAGCAGAGCCGCCCCCCGATGGGTAATAGGAACCGGACAATTGAGCTGTCTACAGTTCCGGTCCGGGCCCATTACCCATCGGGGGGCGGCGGTATAATACCATTTTCTATATTTGTTGTGTTCCACAGGGCATGCCCGTTTTATAAGAAATACTCCGCAAACCGGGGGTGTATTTTAAATTTTGTTGTGGGCAGAACCGGATCAGAATAAGGTCCGCCCGTGGCGGTTATAAAGAAAGGAGCTGAATGTAATGTTATCCCGTGAAATCCATTGCCGTGAACTACTCAGTCGCGCTGTTAATGACGCCAGCCACCCCCTTGCCCCGGATGCCGATCTGTTCCAACCCACCAGTGTCATGGCATTGGCCGGTGCCCGTCCGGACCCTTTTTTGCTCCTGATCCAGAAAGCCGACCGCCAGGGATATCCCTGGCGTAACCAGATGGCATTTCCCGGGGGCCATGTGGACCCTGAAGATCTCAACCGGGAGGAGACTGCCCTGCGTGAGCTTGAAGAAGAGATGAATATTCCCCGGGAGCAGGTGACTGTGGTGGGCTCCCTTGGCCATTTTCAGACCATTAATAATAGGGATATCGAAGCATTTCTGGGAATATGGGACCAAATGGGAGAGATTGACTTTGATCGAAATGAAATTTCCCGGGTTTTTAAAATTCCGTTACGCCATTTTGTTCAGATTCACAGGGATAAAAAATTCAACGGCAGATATCCGGATATCCAGGAATTGACCTACCCCTATGAAGATGTGGTGGTGTGGGGGGTTACGGCAAAAATTATTCATCATCTCATGGAAATTTTACCGGACAGACTCAACGGCTCTCATTCCCGTTGATGAATTTGAGTTGTTTTTTTATCCCACCGTATGGTCTTTATTTTCTTTTCACAGGTAATTTGCGCTGCCTGCCCGGTTTCTTTTTGTTTTTTTGCCGTGAGAACACCTATAAACCCCTTATCCCTTCCTTTAAATACCTTTTAATCAGGTCTCAAAATTAAGAAAATCAGCTTTGAAAATGCTTTTAGCACAGCAGATGCTCCGGCCATCTGTTTTAAGGATTTTTTTGGCCTTTTATTCCTATGTTTTCAAGTCGTTGTCTGATTTGATTTTTCAAAAAACACACAATATATCGTTTTATCGCTTGACTTAAATCTATATATTGATTATTTTTGCCTCCTCTGGTATTCTGTTTAATAAATGAAGAACTACCGGTAAAACGATTCAAAAACAGCCATAATTCATATAAAAAATCAGGGATTTCAAGGGAGCGGTGAATGTTTGAAAAAATAAAAAAACGTGACGGCAGGATTGCGGAATTTGACTCATCTAAGATCAGTGATGCCATAGCCAAATCAGGTAAAGAAACCGGCGAATTTGATGAAAAAGAGGCCAAGAAACTGACCATGAAGGTGATCACCCTTGCCAGGGATCTGCGGCTTGGGGTCTGTCCCGAGGTGGAAGAGATCCAGGACATTGTGGAACGGGTACTCCTTGATTCTCCTTTTTACAAAACAGCCAAAGCGTATATCCTTTACCGGGAGCAGCACAATCAGATTAGAAAGATAACCATCCGTGAACACCTGGATCTCATGGAAAACTATATTGGCCGCATGGATTGGAAGGTAAAGGAGAACAGCAATATGAGCTATTCTCTCCAGGGGCTTAATAATTACATCTCATCGGACATAACCGCAGAATACTGGCTCAATCGCATATATCCTCCCAGTGTCAGGGAAGCCCATGAAAAAGGGGACCTCCACATCCATGATTTGAGCCTTTTATCGGTCTATTGTGTGGGGTGGGATCTTCAGGATCTTTTAATGGAAGGGTTTAAAGGGGTGTCCGGCAAGGTGGAAAGTGCACCTCCCAAACATTTTCGAACGGCCCTTGGTCAGATGGTGAATTTTTTCTACACCCTCCAGGGGGAAGCTGCCGGGGCCCAGGCCATGTCCAATTTTGATACCCTGCTGGCACCCTTTGTGCGGGAAGATCAACTGGGTTACAAAGAGGTAAAGCAGGCCCTGCAGGAGTTTGTGTTCAATATCAACATCCCCACCCGGGTGGGATTTCAGACACCCTTTACCAATATCACCATGGATCTTGTGGTGCCCTCCATTCTCAAAGATTCTCCGGTGGTCATTGGAGGAGAATACCGCCGGGACACCTATGCAGACTACCAGCATGAAATGGATATGATCAACAACGCCTTTGCCGAGGTGATGATGGAAGGCGATGCCAAGGGCCGGGTGTTCACCTTTCCCATTCCCACCTATAATATCACCCGGGACTTTAACTGGGACAATGAAAACCTTGAAAATGTCTGGAAAATGACTGGTAAGTACGGTATTCCCTATTTCTCCAATTTTGTGAATTCAGACATGTCTCCGGATGATGCCCGGTCCATGTGCTGCCGCCTTCGTCTGGATAACAGAGAGTTACAAAAACGGGGCGGGGGCCTTTTTGGCGCCAATCCCCTCACCGGTTCCATTGGAGTTGTCACTATAAATTTGCCCCGTCTGGGATATATTTCCAATTCTGAACAGGAGTTTCTGGATCATCTGGATGCGTTGGTTAAAATTGCCGGAGAATCCCTGAGTATCAAGCGCAAGGTGCTGGAGCGATTCACCGACGGCAACCTTTACCCCTATTCAAAATTTTATCTTAGAAAAATTAAAGAAAGTGCCGGGTGTTTCTGGCGCAACCATTTTTCCACCATTGGGGTGCTTGGCATGAACGAAGCCTGTGTTAATTTCATGGGCAAGGGAATTGCCTCGGAAGAGGGACAGGCCTTTTCCATCCGTGTCATGGATCATTTGAGGAGCAAAATTGAAAAAATGCAGGTGGAAACCGGTGAGATGTTTAACCTGGAAGCCACCCCGGCCGAAGGAACCACCTATCGATTTGCCATGAAGGATAAGAATCGCTACCCTGAGATTCTCTGTGCCAATGAGGCAGAATACAAAGAGGGCAGTGATCCCTTTTACACCAACTCCACCCATCTGCCGGTGAATTACACCGATGATGTGTTTGAGGTGCTGGATCTCCAAGACGGTCTCCAGGTTAAATATACCGGTGGCACTGTGCTTCATCTGTTCCTGGGAGAAGAGGTGTGTGATGTGGAAATTGTAAAACAGATGGTACGTAAAGTGGCCAATAATTATAAACTGCCCTATTTTACCCTGACACCCACTTTCAGTGTGTGCGCCTCCCATGGATACATTGCCGGGGAAGAGGCCGTGTGTCACAAATGCGGGAAAGAGACAGAAGTTTACTCCCGGGTGGTGGGATATCTGCGACCGGTGAAGCAATGGAACAACGGTAAACAGACCGAGTTCTGCATGCGAAAAACCTTTAAAGTGGCGTCTTGAGGAGGGAAGTCCCAATGATTCTGGGCGGGCTTCAGAAAAACAGTCTCATTGATTTTCCCGGTACAGTGGCGTGTGTGGCGTTTACATCGGGGTGTAATTTCACCTGCCCCTATTGCCACAATCCGGACCTTGCAAAGGGAATTGTTTCAGATGTGGATGACGGCATTACACCGTCGGAATTTTTTGCATTTCTGGAAAAACGAAAAGGGCTCCTGGACGGGGTGGTGATCACCGGCGGCGAACCAACCCTTCAAAAGGATCTTCAAGGGTTTTGTTTTGAAATTAAAAACATGGGATACCGTATCAAGCTGGACACCAACGGCAGTCATCCACGCATGGTGGCAGGACTGTTAGAGCAGCAACTGGTTGACTTTGTGGCCATGGACATTAAAAGTAACCTTGACGGGTACCCTTCCCTTGTCAAGGGCAGCTTTCAGAAACAAGCGCTCATGGAGACGGTGGGGCTGCTCATGGAAAAAGCCCCTGCCTATGAGTTCAGAACCACCTGTGTTCGGCCTTTTATTGATTTGGAGATAATGGCAGGTATCGGGGAGATGATAAAGGGCGCCTCCCATTATATTTTGCAGCATTGTTCCCGGAATGTATCGGTGTTGAATCCCGTTTTTTTTGAGAAAGAAAACCGGTTTTTTCAGGATCATGAGATGCTGGCGCTTCAAAATGCGGTGAAAAGCTATGTTGTAAAATGTTCCATCAGATAAACATCTCAAGGAAAGGGGGCAGAAACAGATTCTGCCCCCTTTGTTTTTACTGCTGTATTGCACCGGGTCTGCCGGTTTTTTATGTCTGGGGGGATGAGTTGGACTCAGTTTCATCGGACTGGGGATAAACCATGCTGCCGGATCGTGACAGGTCGTACCCTCCCATTTCTTCTGCTGTTTTCTTAAAAAAATCTTCCTTTATAAGTCCCAGGAAAAGCTGGATACCCTTGTCAAAAAATCGATCCTTGGAAATGAGAAGGTCAAATCTTTCCCAGCATATGGGAATAAAATCAAGGCCCAGTTTTTCCGCCACGGGTTTAATTCCGGGGCCGGTATCGGCTTTTCCGGACAAGACAGCAAGGCCGATGTCCATGTGCTTTGCTTCAATTCTGTCATAGCCTTTAATGGAACTGCCTTTGATTCCTGCCTTTTTAAGTTCTCCGTCAAAGAGCTGACGGGTGCCGGTTCCAAGATTTCTGTTGACAATGGTGATATTGGGCTGCCCCAGGTCTTCCACGCCGTTGATGTTACGGGGGTTTCCCTTTTGCACCAGGAGGCCCTGTTGACGCATGCAGAAATTTACAGCGGCCGGCATTTTATTCATCTCTTTCTCAAGAAAAGGAAAGTTATACTCCTTATCAGGGCCGTTGGTGTCTGCCACCAGATGACTTGAGGCAATGTGGCACATGTTTTTTCTCAATGCCCTGATACCTCCCATGCTGCCGGTGAAACCGAACAGGGCCATGTGGTGGGGAGACTGGCTGTTAAAATGGGAAAGCATGGCATCTAAAAGCAGGTCATTACTGCCTGCAATGAGCACCAATCCGTGATAAGGGGGAAGTTTAGCTGCGGGTTCCGGATAGTTTATGGTCCCGGATTCAATCCACTGTCTCACCAGATCAATGGGAAAAAGCCATTTTCCGGTGACTTTGGTGGCGGGAAGGCCTTTATCGGAAATCAGGCTGTAAACCATTTTTTCGTTGATGTTTAAAAATTTTGCTACCTCCCGGGTTGAAAGCAATTCACTCATTGTTGGGACTCCTTTTACATGGGAATATGTTGGCTTATTTTATGAGCCATATCACATTCCGGCGTAAATCACTACGCCTTACACAGTATGGGTTGATGAATTTAAATAACCGTGGTATGCGTGGAAACAATTATCACAATTGATTTTTCGGGACGGAAGAAATTTATGAAGTCTGAAACACTGGCGCAGTTAAAACAGTTTTTTCTGGCATATGCGGATCAATACATAGAAAGATCCCGTGATCCTGAGCCATTGGTGCTGAAAAAAGACCATACCTTAAGGGTGTGCACGGAAATACTTGCCCTGGGCAAAAGCCTTGGGCTTGATGAGAATGGGATGATGCTGGCTGAAACCATGGCGCTTTTTCATGACCTGGGACGATTTGAACAGTATGAAACCTATAGAACTTTTCTGGATCATCAGTCGGAAAACCATGCCCGGCTCAGCCTTCGGGAAATTGATGCCCATGGTATACTGGCTCCCCTGTCATCTGAAGAGCAGCACCTTATTAAGCAAGCCATTGCTTTTCATAATGCCGCAGATCTTCCCCGGCTGGAGGATGATCGCTTGTTATTTTTCATGGGCCTGCTCCGGGATGCAGACAAACTTGATATCTGGCGGGTGGTCATTGAAAATTATACAAATCCCCGTCCGGGCAGTCAGCGGGCCGTTAATCTGGGCCTTGTGGATGACCATGGATTCAGCTCCCGGGCCGTTGACGCCATCCTGGCAGGGACATTTGTTAAAAGTGCTTGCATAAAACGACTTAATGATTTGAAATTAATGCAGATCAGCTGGCTGTTTGATTTAAATTTTCCCCAATCTGTTTTATGGGTGAAAGAAAGCAAATACATTGAAAAAATTGCTGCCACCCTGCCCGATGATGCCAGGGTGAGCAAGGCTGTTGCCCATGTATATGAATATATGGATACCTTTGTCTCTCCAAAGGGGTTTTCCGGAAAAAATGTGGCAGAGGAACAGGTTCTCCATGGCATTCACAGCCCGGCAGGTGTATAAATAATGGCCGGGACCATGTTAAAATCATGGGTGCCGCGGCTGCTGCTGTTTGTGCTTTGTTTTTTTTCCACAATTGTGGCGGCGGACAATCAGAATATGGGCATGGAGATTCCCCAGAATGGCTGTATTGAGATGTTTCCCCAAGGGTATGTTAACTGGACCACGGGCAAGGTGTATGCCGGTGGAAAAGTGGTGCCGTCGGACCGGAAAAAAGCAGATTCCCCGAATTTTATTCTGAGTGCGGCCCGGAGTGCCGCAAGGCGCAATCTCATTGAGATTTTAAAGCAGTTAAATATTTATGGCAACTTCAGTGTCGGAACCCTTGCTGCATCGGATGATCATATTCTTGCCGGCATTGAGAAAAATGTCATGGACGCCAAACTGGTTAAACAATCCTATACGTCCAACCGGAGCATTGACGTGATGCTGGAGACCTCCATATTCGGAGGGTTTCTTCAATTGGTGTTACCCGAAGAGATTAAATCCATTCCCACACTTCAGATCATTAATCCCCGCCCATCCTCCGGTGGTAATACACGGGAATACACCGGTCTGATCATTGATGCCACAGCCATCGGGTTTGAGCCGGTGCTTTATCCTGTGGTGGTCAGTGAGCTGGGCCAAAAGATATACAGTGCTCTTTTTGTCAGCCGTGAGTTTGCTGTGCAGAAAGGGGTGTGCCGTTATCTGTGCCGCATGGATTCCCCTGAAGCTTTGAAGTGGGTGGGAGACAATCCCATACAGGTGAAGGCACTTAGAAAAGGAGGGCTTGGAGATTCATCCATTGTTATCAGTAAATCCGATGGTGATAAAATTGAAAATATCCGGGAACGCCATGGGTTCATGAAGGCGTGCCGGGTTATTATTCTGGTGTCCCGGTGAATCTTTTCAATGGGCTCGACTTGGCAACTATAAATGATTTTTTTTTTATATGAAATACTCCGCAAATCAGGGGGGGATTTCAAGTTTTGTTGTGGGCTGACCGAGGTCAGAATACGGTCTGCCCATGGCAGTTTATATACAATGCAGCCCCCAAGGCAACCTCAGCAGAGCTGCCCCCCCCCGACGGGCAATAGGAACCGGACAATTGAGCTGTCTACAGTTCCGGTCCGGGCCCATTGGCCGTCGGGGGGGCGGCGGTATAAAACCATTTTCTATATTGGTTGTGGGCAGAGCCGGACCCAAATACGGTCTGCCTGTGGCAATTATAAAGGAGTGCAATGAATTCCTATATTCCCTCAAGAGAAGATGCCTTACTTCTTTTTAAGCGTTATAATAAAAGTGACAGCCTGTTGCGTCATGCCCTTTCCGTGGAAGCTGTGATGGGTCATTTTGCAGACAAATTCAATGAAGACAAAGAACCCTGGGAGGTGATCGGGCTGGTTCATGATCTTGATTATGAAATGTATCCCCATGAACATTGCATAAAATGCCGAGAGATTTTAATGGAACATAACTGGCCGGAAACTTACATTCGTGCGGTGGTCAGCCATGGATGGGGGATTTGTTCCGATGTGGAACCCCGGACCCGTCTGGAAAAAACCTTGTATGCCGTGGATGAACTCACCGGGCTTGTGGCAAGTGCTGCCCTGGTACGGCCCTCAAAGAGTGTCCTGGATCTCACAGCAAAATCCGTTAAAAAAAAGTGGAAGGATAAGCGTTTTGCTGCGGGTGTGGATCGTTCCATTATTGACAAAGGTGCTGATATGCTGGGTATGGATCGAACCGAATTGATCACCGAGACCATTTCCGGCATGAGACGTGTTGCCCAAGACATTGGCCTTAAGGGTAATGTATCTTCTTGATGTCGTCGGTTGTCAACGTTCACCGATATTTTAGCGCAATGGTACTCCTTGATTTTAAGAGGTACTTTTGGACAATGCCACGGTGCAGTGTTGGAGGAGACAAACCGGCATTGAGTTCGCACTATACGTGTTTTGCATTTAAAACCAGAGGACCTTTGAGTTGTCAATCTTTTTGACTGGTCCTTAAAGGGGAGTGTTTCCCATGATTTTATCCGTTCCTCAAATTCAGACAAAAATTAAGGAAATTGATGCGGTTTTTCATTCTTTTCAATTAGAGGGTTCTACAAGGGAAATTCTTGAGATTTTGGCCTGTTTTGAAAAAAAAACAGTTGAATCTATTGAGGTAATGGAGCTCAATGCTGTTGTAAAGTGGTATAAGAGCCTTTTCTTTCAAAAGGTTTTTTTGTTCCAGCGGGCAGAAGAGTTGCTGGATGAAGCCCTGGATGCCATTGATGGAAAAAAAGAGCAATATTTGTGTCGCTGGAAGGTAAAAATTTACATTTCATTGGGATATGTACACCGTGCCCAGTGGAATTATCAAGATGCTGAATTTTATCTGACAGGTGCTCTGGAATTGGCAAAATCCCTTCCAGAACTGCATAAGTTCCTTGGAGAGATCTATTCCAGCTTAAGCCAGGTCAGTCTGCTCCTTAGTCAGCATCACCAGGCCAGTAGATATGCGATTCATGAAAAAAAAGTATGTTTGGAACATTATCAATCGGCTCCTTCTGAAAAAAACAATGCCATTATATATGCATATGCCTTGATCAATTATAGTCGCATCAGACGTCTCATCGGCGTTTTGGATCATGAAAATGAGGAAAACCTCAGAGAAGCCGCAGAGATTTCTTCCATATTTTCCAATGAAAAATGCAGTATTATTTGCGCTCTGGAAACTGCGGAATTTAAGTTTGCCGCTCGACAAATGGGAGAGGCCTTGGATATGGCCCTGTCTTTGGAATCGAGTTTGAAAAGTCAGGGGCTAATTAAGGAGGCGTTGCAGGCTGGCCTGTTAGCGGCAAAGGTTTATGGGGAAATTTTGGATTATGAATTAGCTGAAGTAAAATTTAATGAGATCATCCAACAATCCCAGGCGCAGCATTTAAAAGTGGGAGAGATTGCTGCTGATGCATATTATGGGCTGGGACAGATCTGTTATCGAATGGATCAGGAACAAAGGGCCTACGATTTTTTTCGCCAATCTGCCAGAATGGGCATGGTACTTGGAATTAAAGATATTATCATTCGTTCCTTTGAAGCTGCCAGAACTATCGATAAATATAAAGCTCGGGAATTGCTGTCCTCCTCTCTGGCCTATCAGGATGCTGCTTTTGTGAGGAATCGCCTCAGCCGAAGCTTTTCCCCCTTTAAGAGTTCGAGAATTAGAACCCGGCTTTTTGCCACCACACTTTTTGTGGATATTGTGGGGTTCAGCAGCTTGATGAAGATGTCCGATGAGAGCTTAACCATACAGATGGTGGATGAATTCATTGACCGCATGTCTTTGATTATTTATCAGTACAATGGGTATATTGATAAATTTCTGGGGGATGGATTCATGGCTATTTTTGAGCATGGGAATCACATTTCCTCAAAGAAAGTCATGGATGCCATCTGCTCGGGCATTGACATTTACCGGGCGTTAAAGCATAAAAATCGTAAATTGGGTGCGGTGTACGGTGCTGATACAAAGATTAATGTTCGCATCGGGATCAGTACCGGGGAAATTTTTGCCATGATTCTTGGCAATTACATCAAAACAGAGTTTACCTATTTGGGCAATTCGGTGAACCTTGCCTCAAAACTGGAAAGTAGAGCCAGTAATCAATATATGCTTATTGATGAAGAGACCTGGCTCCAGGCAAAAGATAGGATTGTGTCAGAACCTGAGGATATCATCATCCCCGGCCTGGGCAAAACTTCTGTGCATAAAGTACTGAGGCTTGCCCGGATGAACAAGCGACCGGACTTGAGTGCAGCAAAGACACAAAAGACACAATAGAACGGTTGGGTGCGACAAACTGCCACAAAAGGTCAGCCCGCTCATGAAAATCCCTTGGGTGCGTCTGCCGCACAGGTGCCTATGCTGGCCCCCATGAAGCTACAGGCACTCATGATTTTGTTCACCTCTTTACTGTGGCATTTGGGGCAGAAAATTTCTTCCTCATCCCCGGCAAAAACAAGTTTTTCAAAAACGGTTTCACATTTTTCACAATGGTATTCATAAATAGGCATGGCGTCATCCTTTTTTGATATTAACTAAATTTTCGGCAAAAATTTAAAGGGTTGCCTTAAAATCCTGGTAACTCATTTTTTCATAACTTTCAGTGTTAATAAATTTAAGTATGGTGAGCAGGCGGTTGGCGTCAATGTATCCGGGCATACTGCTTAATTTTCCACTGTCTGATTTGAGAAACCAGGTGGTGGGAAGGCCCCTGACACCAAAGCGGGATGCAATTTTTTTTTCTCTGTCGGAATCCACAGTGATGGCGATGTAATTTTTGTTGAGATAATCAATGATCCCTTTATCCTTAAAGGTGGTCAGCTCCATTTTTTTGCAGTATGTGCACCAGTCTGCATGGAAATAGAGAAAAATTTTTTTGTTTTGTTTTTCTGCCATGGCCATCCCTTTTTCATAGGTGGTCCAGGTGATTCTTGTGGTTTTCTCCGGTGTGGCAGCCCATGCAAATGTGAGTGAACATGCCAGGAGTATGAGGGTTATGGTGCGTTTTTTATACTTCATGTTGGATTTCCTTGTTTTCTTTTTGATATTAAAAAAGTAGATTTCTGGGTACTGGGTACTGGGTACTGGGTACTGGGTACTGGGTACTGGGTACTGGGTACTGGGTACTGGGTACTGGGTACTGGGTACTGGGTACTGGGTACTG
>NZ_FWXY01000063.1 GCF_900176365.1 Desulfocicer vacuolatum DSM 3385
ATCAATGGTGATAATCCCTGAATTGGCAAATAGTTATGAGTAGTCTACATAATTCTTTTGCCAAAACAACACGAAAATAAGAGATAAGAATCTAAAGGGTCTTCTAAAACGACAATCTTTTTATCTTCTCTGTTAGTAGAAAAAATACGCGATACTTCATTTACCTCACCAGTCAGGTGATATTCATATCCCTCATAGAATAACAGCGCAGCTATTTTTTTAGCTATTTCAGTTTTTCCACATTGAGAAAACCCTGTTAAAAGCAACACATCATTTTTAATAATGCTATCAAATAAACCCTCTTCTTCATCCCTTTTCACATAATCTTTATCAATAGCCGGGTGGCCGATTTTGTTCTCTTTTATAATCTGGACTAATGGCTTTAATATATCTGTACCATCATCTCGCCCATTTCGAACTATTTCCAACAGTTTGAAATAAACATTTTCGGCTTTAGATTCAGATACTTGATGAGTGGAAACAAGTTCTTGATGAATATATTGGTCGACTTTCTCGTCAGTAACCTCTTCCCAAATTAGAACTCGATTCAATAATTTAGATAAAAATGATCGAGTAATTTTTTTAGCCTGTTCTTTACAGAAACTCACTCTATCTTTTGATAATTTTGAATCGGATTTGAAATTGACAACAGATAGAGCGTCTTTAAATTCAGAAACAAAATCTTTGTTAAAATGAATTTCTGCATGCGGATTGATTGAGAAGGTTGCCTTGCGAAGATTTACAGTGTCGTCTGAGCAACGGGAGCGTGTTACAAATAAAGCTATTGATTTTGAATCATTTTCAATTCGGAAAAGTAAATTGTTATCTGCCTTCCTTTCCTGAAAATGGGCTAACCATTGCACCATTTTTGAAATATCTAAGGAGTGTGCTTCTCTTTTAACCTGCACTTCAATGGTTTCAGTATCCTGGTCACATTTGATTTTCAATAAAGCATCTTCACTTCCTTCTGTTTCAACATAAACTTCAGCAACTTCCATATACACAAGTAACGCGATAAAAGCAGTTACTTTGTACTGATATTCATAACCTTGGATGCCTTCTTTTGTTACGCTCATACTCTTCTCAAATTAGATTAATAGATATTCAAGTTATTAAAAAATCATTATTACAATCGATGCTGAAAAACCTATATTCCGAATTTAGTCGGCGGGTTCTACAACCTCTCCGATACGAGTTTCAAACTGTATCGAATCCAAAAAAATTCTGCCAGTCACCGAAGCAGCTTGGCGATATTCATCTCTGCGGTACTCAGGATTGCATTTGTCGCTTATAAAAACAATTAATAAACTCATTCATAAATCTTTTATTTAGGGTAACGCCCGCAGTTAAGGTGCCAGTGTCAGTTTGAACTGCGTTGTTGGGTTGCGCTGCGCGCCACATGATCCGGGCTTTTACTGCGGGCGTTGGGTTGGCGCGGAGCGCCAACCCAACGTCGCAAATAACCGGCTCGTCCGGTTAATTTGAAATGTTGGAATTAAGTTTTGATGTGTCCTGAATCCAACCTGATCCTTTTTGTTGCTTTTTATAAAAGGATCAGCCTGCATTATCTGAAGTGGATAGTCGTTAAAAAAGCTATTACGCTAACTGGCCGAAAACGAACTCGCTTGACCCGCCCCTGAAGGGCGCGGGATTGCGTTTCGTCATTGTTCAATGAGGATGGGCAGGCTGAGCTACCAGACGGACGCCAAGGGCTGCACAAACCTTATTGATCGTGTCAAATCTAGGTTTGGCGTTTGGTTTAAGCGCTTTATACAAAGCTTCGCGGGTTATCCCTGATGATTTGGCGACTTCGCTCATGCCGCGAGCCTTGGCGGCTATCCCCAGAGCATGAGCTAGCTCGGCGGCATCACCGTCTTCAATCACCATGGTGATGTAAGCAGCAATGTCTTTTTCACTTTTTAGCTGCTGGGCCATATCAAAGTCCGGCAAATCTGCAATGTTTTTTTTCATAATTAATCCTCCAAAGTGGCTTTACACTGTTTGGCCTTGGCAATATCGCTCTCCTGGCTGTCCTTGTCTCCGCCGCCAAGCATGAGGATTAGAGTTTCACCCCTCTTGGCGTAGTACATTCGCCAGCCTGGACCGAAATGTTCCCTCATTTCAAAGACGCCTTCGCCCACTGGTTTCACATCACCAAGGTTGCCGCGCTGCGCTTTATCAAGACGGCGGCCTATACGAAGCCGTGTAATGCGGTCTTTCAAGCCGTTAAGCCATTTGTCAAATTCGGGTATTGTTTTAACCGTATACATACAAGAACTGTAATCGATCGACTACAACAAGTCAAGCAAAACAAAAGAAAAAAGGCTAATCGTGTTGCTGACCGGCATCGAGTGTTATAGATGTGGACAGCTAACAGGACAGTCTATTCCATTTGTCTGTTCCGAATTCAAAAGTACATAGGCCGTTTGATTTCAGGCTAATCGCGGTGCTGACCGGCACCGTGCGCAGATCAAGCGACGGAGTCTGGTTGATCTGTGTGCGGTGTCCGGTCCAGTACCTTGTTCAGGCGCGGAGCGCCGGAACAAGGTACTGGACGTAGTCAGGACCGCGATTCACGGCGGCGGAGCCGCCGTGAACGCCGCAAATCAGCGGGCGCGGCTTTTTGCGATCCGCTGCATTTGCATTGTTGGAACAGTCGATTTACGATTGAATAATCTCTTAAACAATGG
>NZ_FWXY01000023.1 GCF_900176365.1 Desulfocicer vacuolatum DSM 3385
CAAAGTTCCTCAAAGACATATTGAAGTTGTTCGAGTCCTCGATCATTAATGGCTTCACAAAAACTGCTGAGACTGATACCACCATCAGGCGCTATGTTATTTTTGGCAAAATCATCTTCTTTCATGCACTGGACAAGATCTCTTGCAGACTCATGCTCTTGAAGGTGATAGAATAATAAAGCATTGAGTTGGTCTTCAAACGTCATTTTCAATGGCCGATACCCCCTTGAATTAAGCGCAGGGGTAGTGAGCAGAATTTTTTGTAGAGGTAGCAGATATTGTATAAAGGATTCAGCATCAAATTTGATCTTTTGTTTTTTGCATTGGGTTATGGGCATTAACTTCTCCTTGTTATAGAATCAATTACAACAAGACAAAAGCAATGCTTAGGTAGCTCTTATTTTTTAATAAATCAAGTGTTTTATATTCTTTTTTAAGCATGCAAAAACCTAACCGGACATCACTGGCCATGGGCAGATCATATTGGGATTTTACCTGCCCACAACGAAATTTGAAACTCTAATCATTGCAAGGCTTTGGGTGGAATTTTATATAAAACGGTCATGTCCTGTCGGACACAACAAATGGGGTTGATCATAACGTGGCCCATCTTGTGATAAAGTTCTATCTGCAAAAGTTAACATCTATAATTACAGTGCTTTGCGGATAATAAAATTTTATTTCACCTATAGTGGCCCAGCTTATGACCAAGCCCAAACAAATATAGGGTCGTAGACGCGGAGCCAAATGGTATTATGCCGCCGCCCCCCGACGGGCAATGGGCCCGGACCGGAACTGTAGACAGCTCAATTGTCCGGTTCCTATTGCCCGTCGGGGGGCGGCTCTGCTGAGGTTGCCCGGAAGTTTATTTTCTAATAAAAAAAACACCGCCATGCATCAAGCTGCATGGCGGTGTTTTATTTTTTAATGGTGATCCCCGCCCTTTCCGGACACGGTGTCCATAATGGTTTTAAAAATGCACCAGGTCATTCCAAGACTCAAAATAATAATGGTGTACCACATTCCTCCGAAAAAGAGGAAGTGCCCGGCATCCCAGGCCCATTCAAAGCAATTTGGCAACATATCAATATTTCCTTATTTTTCAGTGGACAGTTCTTTCTCCTGGGGAAACATGGGCAGATAACGATAGGCCAGGGCCAGAAGAATAATACCATAGGCAACAGGCAGAATGGTGGTGGCCACTTCCTGCCAGCTGGGAATATAAAGGGCCCAGGTATCAAAACTCATCACCGGAACCGCCATCACCTGGAGTACCATGACCCAACGATTCAGGCAAACACCCAGAACACCCAGAATAATTGCCAGAAGCAGCATTTTTGAATTTTCGCGGTATTTCTTAGTGATGAGAATCACCGCAGGTACAATGCCCCCCAGAACGATTTCCGCAAAAAGAATCCAGATGCCGTAAAAGGCGTTGTCGGTGTAAAAATCCATGACGGAAAAACCCAGTGAGGGGGCCGTCACCGCAATCCAGTAAATGGTATCAATGATCTTGGCCACAATATAAGTGGTGATCATCCATCCGGAAATTTTGGCCAGAAGATGAATCACATTGTCCTTGATCAGTTTTTTACGGGTGATGCCCTCCACCATTTTTGCAACAAGCAAGGTGAAACAGGGCCCATAGGCAGCCGCAGACCAGGTAAACAGAAAAAAAGTCCAGGGCCAGATGAGAAGGCCTTCCCGGAAAGCAAAGGGTCTTCCGTAAAGGACACCTGCAACCCCGCCAAGGGATCCTTGGTGGAAGCAGGAAAGAAAAGCACCGGTGGCGGCAAAAACAGCCATGGCAGTGTGCATGTTATGGCTCAGATTATGAAAAAAAGGAACCTTGTCCACCTGACGGTTTTCAAGAATCAGGGGGATAAATTCAATGGTCAGCACACTGAAATAAAGAGAAAGGCAAAAGGCCACCTCGGTGAGCATGGAATGGACATTGGCATGCCAAAAAATAAACCAGCCCCTCAGGGGTTGTCCAATGTCAATGGCCAGAATGAGAAGGGCGGAACTATAACAGATAAACCCTATCACCACAGCCAGGTTAATAATATTTTTTAATTCATCTATGCCAAGGACATATTTCAAAAGGCCGGTGAAAAAGGCACCGCCACCAATGGCAATGACTGCAAGATCCGCCCAGATCCACAGGGCAAACCCATAATAATCATTCATATTTGTCTGGTTCAAGCCTTTAATCCAGCACAGCCCCATGGCATAAACGCCCCACAGCAGCACCACACCAACCACCGCGATCCCGGTGGCAAACACAGGGAACGGACAGCGGTTTGCGCCCTTAGGTATTAATGCAGAATCCATATCTATTTACTCCTAAGCTAATGGTTGGTTATTCATGACCTTTGGTTTTTTTCATTTTTGCCTTTTCCCATTCACCGTCCAGATAATTATCTCCGGCTTTGCGTACCCACTCCCGCTCGGAAATATAATATACCTTGGGATTGGTCTCAAGCCGTTCCAGAAGACGGAACGCCTTGGGGTTTCTGGGACGTCCGCAATGGTGGGGATCAGGGTTTACCAGCTGATGAACCGCATGATCCGGATTGTTCAAATCCCCAAAGGTAATGGCACCGGAGGGACAGGCCTGGGTGCACGCTGTCTGATACTCTTCTTCGGCAACGGTGTCACGTTCTTCCAGATAAGCCTTGTCTTTGGCGGCCTGGTAACGATGGAAACAAAAGCTGCACTTTTCAACCACCCCCCTCATCCGGGGAGAAACATCGGGGCTGAGATACTCTTCCATACCTTCCGGCCATTTGGGATCCCACCAGTTAAAAAAACGGGCATGGTAGGGACAGGCTCCCATGCAGTATCGACATCCAAAGCAACGGGTGTAAATCTGGCTGACAATACCTGTGCCGTAATCATAATCAGTGGCCGTGGCAGGACACACAGACACACAGGGAGAATGACCGTGGTCTCCTTTTCCGCCGCAATGCATGCAGGGTCTTGGCAGATAACAGACATCTGTGTCGGGAAAGGATTTCCCATTGGTCAGCTTATAGACCCGCATCCAGGTGATGCTGTCTTTTTTATTGGATTCATCTTCTTTAAATGGAACGTTATTTTCAGACATGCACGCAACCATGCAGGACCCGCAACCGGTGCACTTGTCCAGGTCAATCACCATTCCAAATTTATGCGCATTTCCGTGATTTTGTTGTGTCATCAGAACCTCTCTAACAATTTATCCACATCTTTCCCCGGCCTTAATTCAAGGCAAAGGGTTTCATGGCTTTACTCCAGGAAAATCTCCCGGAAAACGTCTGCTTCAGAACCGCCATCAGACCCTGGAGATTTTCGCCCGGATTCCCCAGGCGGCATCCAGTCCGGAAATGGCATCCATGACAGGCCCCACAAGTGCATTCACATTAACGCCCTTGCCGCCCACATAGGGGTTCTCAGCCATGGTATGTCCCAGTCCGTGGGCCATGGCCAGCACACCGGGCATGATACCGTCAAAAAGGTTCACCTTAACAATGGCACTGCCCACGGGTGTGGTGAGGGTCACTTCATCCCCCTGGGACAAACGAAGTTGATCTGCAGTCTCAGGATTAATTTCAATAAAACTGTCAGTTCCCTTGAGCACCTTGTCAGAAACGGTCTTTACGGCAAAAGGAGAAGCAGCGATTTCGCCTGTCAAGCGAATGTTGTCCACAGGCATCAACACCAGAGGATAGGTGGCTTCATCACCTTCAGCGGCAACCACGGCGGTATCATTGAGCAGTAAGGAAAAGTCCATGCGCTCTATTTTTTTAACCAGGCTCACCGGCTCTTTCACCACAGATCCCTTTTCAGAAAGGGCCTTCCATACCGGGGCTTTAACAGCTTCAAGGCAGGCATCGTAGCTTTCCCATGGAAAACTTGCAGCCACAGAGCCTTCCATGGCAGCTGCCAGGGAGAGCACACTGTCCCCTGGATGTCGGGTATCAAAAAGAGGTGAAACCATGGGTCGGGTCAGGGCAGTGATATCCAACGGCACAGGACCCGTAAGAGACACATCCTCACGTCGCTCAAGAAACATGTGGCTTGGCAGAACAACATCGGCCAACTGAGTGGTTTCATCCATGTAAGAAGAAAAACTGATGACAAAGGGGATTTTCTTAACAGCTTCGGTGACTGCCTTGGCATTTTTAAGGGAGTAGCAGGGATTGGCATTATAAACCAGCAGTGCCTCCACCGGGCTTTTTGCAGATGCTGTCACCTTGGCCATCAAGCTGTCCACGGTGTCTGTTTCCACAAATTTTGCCCGGGCAAATCCCTGTGTTGCCATGGCATCCATCTCTATGGAAGGCCACACTTCAGCAGGATCTTTATCCATGAGCCAGAAACCGCCCGGGGCATTGATATTACCCGCAAGGCAATTCAGTGCATATACAGCTGCAAATTCCCTGGTACTTCCGGCACTGTCACCTTTTCCTCTGCCGGCAATGGCAACGGGTTTTTCAGCATCGGCAAAGGCCATGGCCAGATTCTGGATGGATGCCACATCTATACCGGTGGTGCGTGCTGTTCTGGCCGGGGAATACTTTTCCTGGGCCATTTTTGCAAATGCCTTGAAAGAGGGGTCATCCGCCTGGATTGCTTTTTTATTGTACAGTCCTTTGGTGATCAATACACCGCAGATGGCAAGGGCAAGATCTGCTTCCGTACCCGGTTTTGCAGGCACCCATTTATCGGCTGCGGCAGCTGTATTGGAAAGCCTTGGCTCAACCTGGATCAATTTTATGCCGTGGGTTTTTCTCCGGGCATTTACCTGGAAATTGTATACAGGAGCCCCCCAACCTTCAATGAAACCGCTGCCAAAGCTTAAAATCAGATCACTGTTTTTAAGGTCAAATCCCACATGGGCTTTGACACCGTTAACAGCATCAATGGTGGTGGCCCAGGCTTTTTCCATGGTATCCATGGTGTAATAATTATTGGACCCGAGAACCGTTGTCAGACGTTTAAAAAGACCGGAGACGGTACCCTTGTCATTGTCAGTGATGCAGGCGATGGCATTGGCATTGTCGGCCTTTCTGATATTTCCCAAAGCCTCTGCCGCATGGGCCAGGGCCTTTTCCCAGGAAACTTCTTTCCAGGTATCGTCGGTTTTAATCATGGGGGATTTCACCCGGGAAGGATCATAAAGATACTGTAATGCGGAAATCCCATGGAGGCATACCCCCCCGTCATTCACAGGATGTCCCGTTGTCCCTTCTATTTTTACCGGTCTTCCATTTATTTTTCTGACACTGATACCGCAATTACCCGAACACAGAGTGCAGACGGTGTCTTCAAAGGTTACTTCTCCATCGGGGGGAACAGGGGTCCACGGCCAGTTCTGGGTCCAGATGGATGAATCATCCATCAGTTTCCAGGTTGCCGGAGTCACGGCCACACCGGCAGCTGCGCCAAGTCCCAGTCCCAAGAAGCTTCTTCTATCTACTTTCATAGGTTATATACCTCAATAAAGTTTAAAGCGTTCCAAACGCAAAGGCAATGGTCTATTTATGGCACTGAAAACATGCACCCTTGCTTCCTGTTTCTTTTTCATGACATTCTGCACAGTCATCCATTTTCATGCGATCCCAAGAATTTTTCTTGAACCCCCAGATATTTTTACCCCAGATGTCCCGGCTGTAACCGGTTATTCTGTTTTCTTCATAGGGTTTCATGGTGGTGGATTCACCAATGTGTCCATGGCAGGAGACACAATCCATCTGGGCACCCACAACATGGGCAGAATGGGAGAAAAAGACACAGTCCGGCTGTTCAGAATAAATCAGCCAGGGAACTTCTTTTTCTTTTTCCACATACTCTGCAACAAAGACAGCTTCATCCTCTGTGTCACCCATGACTTCTGCATGGCAATCCACACACTGGGCAAGTTTGGGAACACCTGCAAAACTGCCGTCTTCCCGGAAGTAATGACAGGAATCACATCCCCCCATCTCCTCCACGTGCAGGGCATGGTTAAAATTAAAGGGTTGCTCTTTTTTTGAATAAAGCAGGTTGGGAAACAGCAACCACCCCGATAGAAAGCAGACAGCAAAGGCTGCAATAAAAAAGAGGACGCCCGCGCCAATGCCGGAATCCCCTTCTGCCTTCTGTTCTTCAGATACACCCATTTCCAGGGAATCTGTAGAACCATTTTCAGTTTTCTCTTCTAATTCGCTCATGAAAACCCCATCAATTAAATTGTTGATGAAACACAAACACCGACTGCACCGGAATTTATATTAATCCGGCACCATATTTACACTGTGAAAGGTATTTCATACCCGCGTCACAGCCACTTCCATAAAACCGCCGCAGGCAAACGTCCTTTTGACAGCGGTCCACCCACAACAAAGATAGAAATTCTCTCTGGATCTGAAAAAAATTTCACATTTAAACAGTTCCGAATCAGATGGTATCATGGGTCACCGAAATAAAGTCAAGTGTAAGCTGCTGCCGCATCTTAAAGGGGGTATACAATAAAAATCCTTTTAAAATCATGGCGCATCTCGTTATACAACACCTGAAAAACCAAACAACACCATCCACCCGATTCCCCGGTGAAAATTGTGAATCCGGGCGGCAGAGCTTGGAATGAAGCCCATGGATTTCCACCCGGTTAAACAACGTCAATCTATATTAAGAACTCTATTCCTTGTCAAGATAAAATACTAAGCATAACTGTGAAGACCGGGCAGCAGGTTAACTCCGAAATAGGTGAACAAAACCGCCATAAATCCCACAATGGAGACCCAGGCAATCTGTTTTCCGTCCCAACCCCGCATCATCCGAAGATGCAGCAGTGTGGCATAAATAAGCCACGTGATCAAAGACCATGTTTCCTTGGGGTCCCAGGACCAGTAGGTACCCCAGGCAGAATTGGCCCACACCGCCCCTGTGATAATACCGATGGAAAGAAACAAAAAGCCGAACATGACCATCTGATGGGTCAACTCATCAATCAAAGCAAGGGAGGGCAATCTGGCCGTTAAACCGCCATTTTTGTGATCTGTCGGTTTTATAAGATACATGATGCTGAAGCCAAAGGCCACTGCAAACCCTGCGTAACCCAGAAAGCAGGTAATAACATGGGCAATGAGCCAATTACTTTTCAGGGCCGGAATCAGAGGGGTTATGCGATCTCCAATGGAAGGGGACAAAGAAGCATAGGCAATGGCCAGAAAGATCAAGGGTGTGGCAAAAACACCGATGATGCGCTCACGGTACTTGAATTCCACAAATATATAAAGGGCCGCCACGGTCCAGGAAAAAAACACAAGGGATTCATACATATTGGAAAACGGCGCATGGCCATACCCCATCTGATAGGATTCAATCCACCGGAGGATAATGCCAAGTGTATTGCCCACAAAGCCTGCAATGAGGACATACAGGCCCACCTTGGCCATAATCTCTTTTTTAAAAGTCCACGATCCAATATAAAGCACCGAAACAAAAGCATATACGAAGGTAACAACAGACAAAAGCATGGAACTGTTCATTATTTAAATATCCTTAATTTTTTCTGCCAGTTTTTCTATTTTAAGTTTCATTCCCTGGGGGTTGCGGTGGGCAAAACCTGACACCATGATCCGGCTTTGCCTGCCGTCTCCCCCGGTAATGTAAATGCAGCTGCTCTGGTGGGACATGAAAAAGGTAATCCAGCACCCCGCAATCATGAGAATAAATCCAAAATAAACATACCACACCCCGGGATCTTTATTGACCTGGAGCCCAGTGTAATATTTTTTATCAAACCCATCCACTTCAAAGGCAAATTTTCCCTGGCGCATTTTATCAAATGTGGGAAATCTCACTGAAATAAAAATCTCAGTCTCACTGCCTTTTTCCGGCACAATACGCCCCACAAAGCCTTCTCCAAGATTGTGTCCCCGGAACTGATACCCATTGGCAAAACGATCCAGGATCAGCGTTCCCCCGGATTCGGGCAGGATAAGAGGTTCCTTAAATGAGAGGGTTTTCTCATACACCATACCGCTGTCTTTGCTGGTATATTTTAAACGGACATTCTTTGCTGACGCCGTGCCGTAACTGGACTGATAAAAGCTGATTCCCCGATACCGCAGGGGATCATTAACAACGATATCCCGAGTGAGAACCTCCTTGCCCCCTTCAATGACGGTGAGGCTGGATTTAAACTCTTCGGGTTGACCGGTATCATAAAAACTGACGGAAAAGTCATTGCATCGCACGGAAAACCCCAATGGAATATGCTTGTGCTCTCCCTTTCTGGCTTCAATGAAATCTGTAGTCTCACCTTCCGTGATATTGACAAACCCCTTAAAGCCCAGCATGGAACCGATCACGGCCCCTGCAAGCATGAAAAGAATGCTCAAATGCACCACATACACCCCCAGCCGGGTCCAGCGTCTCTGTTCTGCAAAAAGGGCTGTCCCCCCATCATTTTTTTTAACGGACACCGGCCCCACAGAGGTTTCCAGGAGTTTATGACAGGCTTTTTCCAGAACATCTGCCTCTTTTTCACAATCAAACCGCAGGGCTGCGGGCATGCGATTGAATCTTTCCAGGTTAAAAGACACCTTGTCAGGGAAAATAATTTTCCAGGTGGTCTGGAGCCTGTCAATGGAGCATACAATAATATTGACAGCCAAAAGCCCCAGGAGCGTGAGAAACCACCAGGAGTGGTACATGTCAATGATGTTAAGCCCCTTAAAAAGAGAAAAAAACACTTCACCGTATTTTTGAAGATAAAAACCTTGTGAAGCATTTTGCGGAATCAAGGTTCCAATGATGGAGGTTGCAGCAAGAATCAGCAACACAAACACGGTTAATTTCACCGATGTAAAAAACTTCCAGACTCCATTGTTGGAGCCAAATTTCTTTTTTCTACTGGTCATACCTGATTTTCCCTTAAATCCGACGAGGATTCTTAAATATCCATGTTTTTTTATATAAACCGCCACGGGCGGACCGTATTCTGATCCGGTTCTATCCACAACAAAGTCTGAAACACACCCCTGATTTGAGGAGTGCTTCATAATAAAAAAATACTCTGCAAATCAAAGGCGTATTTCTATCTTTCTTGTGGGCAGAACGAAATCAGAATAAGATTTGCCCGGAAGCAAATTTTTTTTATCACCAACGCATTAAAAAGCGCACTCAGCCATGGTAAGCGGTACTGCTTTCCCACTTTTTTTCTCCATATGATCTATTTTAAAATCAATCTATATAACAAATCCCCCCGGCAATCGCAAAACCTTTTCCAAATCCGCACAATCGTGCCTCTTTTCCGGCATGGGCCGGGGAAAAACACCCTGATCATCCAAAGCCGCTATTCCCGGTCCTGTTCAACGGCATGGAGACAAGAAAAATCCCTTTTGGTGGGGCATTGATTTATACCCGGCCCGCATTAAATTCTTGACACATCAGAACCAGAACGTTAAACATATACACATATTACAAGCCTCAATATTGCCCATCCAAATAATGGGCCTTACATGAGCGCTCCATCAAAGCAGTACGACTCTATTCAGAATCATAAAAACACTGAAAATTTTTAAAAGGAGGATTTTCATGGGAAAACGTATTCTAAAGGGACTTGTTGTTTTTGCATCAATGATGCTCATGGTTGCCTGCGCCGCCAAGGGACCCAACCAACCACTACCGGCATTTTCACCTGCCAAAATTGATGCCGCCGATTACACCTCAAAAATCGATAATTTTATTGTTGTACTGGATGCATCCAGCTCCATGAACGATGCGTGCAAGGGCACCCCCAAGTATACCTTGGCCACGGAACTTATTTCCAGAATGAACCAGACCGTCCCGGAACTTGGACAAAGCGCAGGCCTAAGATCTTTTGGACTTAATAAGTCCATGTCCACCCAGCTCCAGTATGGTATGACAACCTATTCCACCGCCGATTTCGGTGCAGCCCTGAAAAAAATAACAAACATCAATGGATTTACTCCCATGGCCAAAGCCCTTGATGCCGTTGCCATGGATCTGGACCAGGCAAAGGGGAAAAGTGCTCTGATCATTGTCAGTGACGGACTCCAAAATGCTGGGAATGCCATCGCATCAGCCCAGGCATTAAAAGACAAATTCGGCTCTTCCCTGTGCATCTACCCTGTCCTTGTGGGTAATGCTGATTCAGGAATGACCCTGATGAAAAAAATTGCTGACATCGGTGGATGCGGCAGCTTTTCCAAGGCTGAAGCCCTTGTATCCAGCGCAGGCATGGCAGCCTTTGTGAAAGATGTTTTTCTCACTCACAAAGCCGCACCCAAAGACAGTGATAATGACGGCGTTATTGATGACAACGATCTGTGCCCCGATACCCCCGCAGGTGTTGTGGTTGATCAGAACGGCTGCCCCCTGGACACAGATCAGGACGGCGTCTATGACTACATGGACAAATGTCCGGGAACCCCCATGGGTGCACAGGTCAATGCCCAGGGTTGCTGGATTCTCGGATCTTTGCTCTTTGATTTCAATAAAGCAGACATCAAACCTGAAGGCTTTGGAGAGCTCAACGGTGTTGCTGCAATTTTGCAAAAAAATCCCGGTATGACCATCGTCCTTCAGGGTCATACAGACAACATAGGAAGCGCAGCTTACAACCAGAAACTGTCCGTTAAAAGAGCCAATGCTGCCAAAGACTATCTTGTGAACAAGGGTATCAGTGCCGGACGCATCTCCTGTGAAGGATATGGTTTCAGCCAGCCTGTGGCCACCAACACAACGGAATTTGGCCGCTCCTTGAACAGGCGTGTGGCAATCAAACCGGAAATGTAATCCTACATATATGGCTGATGTGAAAAAATGAATCATTGATATTATCATCGACCATGTAATATAAAAAAGCCCTCTGGAATATCTGTTCCAGGGGGTTTTTATTTTAATTTTATCTAAAAATTTTAAGGATGCACATGTTTTCCATTGAGCAGTTCAAGCAACAATATGAAGTTGAGCAAACCACTTTTTCCGTTGGAAATCATCGATTAAAACTTTTTGTTCCCCGGAAAATTGATGCCTTTATCAACCCGGACGATCTTTTCAACAACTTCCCCCTGTGGTCAAAAATATGGGAGGCCACGGCAGTACTGGCCAGCCACATCTCCACCATAAAGGTTAATTCAGCCCATCGTTTTCTTGAAATCGGTGCCGGCATGGGGGTGGCCGGTCTTTCTTGTGCCGGAATGGGGCATGCCATCACCATCACAGAATACAATGAAGATGCCCTTAATTTTGCCCGGGCCAATGCGATACTGAACAACATGGAGCCTGATATAGTTGCAAAGCTGGATTGGAACCAACCCATGGTTCAGGGGCAGTTTGACTATATCATTGGATCTGAGGTGGTATTCAAGGAAACTGATTTCCCGGGACTTTACTTCTTATTTCAAAAATATTTAAAACCCGACGGAAAAATAATTCTTGCCGAAGGCATGCGAAAAACCTCATTGAAATTCATCCAGGAAATGGAAAAACATTATCAGATTCGCATGAAAAAACAAACCATCGGTCCTAAAGAAAAAGCAGTGTCAGTGGTGCTCATGGAAATGAAGGAAAAATAAAATTTGGTTCCATCCGTGGGGCCTATAATCTGTTTCAAAATTGCGTTCATGACCGGGAATCCGGCACATCAACTTTATTTAAAAGCCAGAGCCCTACCGTGAAAAGTAATAAAAGACTTAAAACCCCCCAGCGGGTATGACCGGAAATTTTTGCGATCCCTCCCATGAGAAGCGGTCCAGAAATGGCTGCAAATTTTCCAAAAACATTGAAAAAACCAAAGAATTCTCCGCTTTGTTCCATGGGGATCAAGCTGGCAAAAAAGCTGCGGCTCAGGGCCTGGATACCCCCCATGGACGAAGCAACCAGAAAGGCAATGCCCCAGAACATCCCCACTTTAAGTGCATGGCTGTGAATTTGGGGAAGCCAGAATGCCATGAACGTGATCACACAATATACGGCAATACCCCACATCAGCATGGTCTTAGGTGAAAACCGCCGGGCCAGTTTTCCATAGACCAGGGCAAAGGGAAATGCAATGATCTGGATGAACAAGATAACAACAATCAACATGGTGACGCTGAAGCCAAGATCCCGCCCATAGGCTGTGGACATACTAATAATGGTTCCCACTCCGTCAATGTAAAAGAAATAGGCCCCCAGAAACATAAACACAGATTGATGGGTACGGATACGTTGAAAAGTGTGCCATAATCTACGAAAACTCTCCCGCACCGGGCGACGGGATGGTGCAAAGGCATGTTTTTGTTGAACTGTTTTCATCAATGGCAGAGAAAACAAAAACCACCAGACAGCCACCACCATAAACCCCATGCGGGTAGGTGCCACGGGCAGGCCCCCATGGGCAATGTCTCCTGTAGCTGTAATACGCCATAAAATAAACAAAAACGGGACCACACTGCCGATATATCCCCATGCATATCCCCGGGATGAAACCAGATCCATGCGCTCCCGGGGGGTCACATCCACCAGAAAGGCATCGTAAAAAAGATTGGCCCCGGCCCATCCCACCCGGGCTAAAACAAAAAAGGCCAAACACAGTCCCCACATACCCTGCCCGATTCCCATGAGGGCCAGGGTGAAAAAAAGCCCCAGACCGAGAAAACAGAGGAATAATGTTTTTTTCTTATCCTGATAGTCGGCCATGGCTCCCAGAACCGGTGATAAAAATGCCAGAATAAAAGAAGCTCCGGCATTGGCAAACCCCCAATAGGCCGTGGAAACCGTATTGGGAAGCCCGGCAGCGGCCACGTCCTTGAAAAAAACAGGCATGACAGCCGTTATCATCACCAGCACAAAGGCGGAATTTCCAACATCGTACAAAATCCAGCCCGTCTCTTCCTTTGTATGGGCGCCATGGCCGGGCCCAAAGAGATCAGTCATCCTTACCTTCTTTGAGCAATCGAAGCACCATGGAATTTTTGTTTTTTAATATTTTGGAGCCCCGGGTGATTTTACACAGGCTTATACCGTATTTTTCAGCAATCTTACGCTGGGTGATACCCAGATTAAGATCTTTGAGCAATTTCCAGCGAAGGGAAAGATCAGCCAGTTCTCCGGGGGTAAAGAGATCCTGAAACAGGGCGTCAAGATCTTCCAGGTCATCAACGGATAGAACGGCGCTCAACAACTCTTTATCAACGGGCATTTTTTTCTCCTTGCTTGCATTCAATTATTTTTATTCACCGGAACCTTCAGATACAATGGGAATAAAATTACACCATTTTATTTTTTTTTAAAAGAAATATGAAAATTTTAAAAACATGGGTATTATATCTGTTTAACCTCCGGAACCTGACCACGTATCAGGAAGCAGGCCTGGATCTTTTTTATCAAAGCGCATTCTGATCCGGTTCTGCTCACAGCAAAGCTTGGAATATTCCCCTTGCGGCGTGTTTCATATAAAAACGGACATATCCTGTCAGATGCAACAAATATTAAAGATGGCATCAACCGCCCCGGAGGGCAATGGAGACCGGCCCGGGACTGTAGTAAAAAAATAAACATCATAACTAATACCAAGGACGTAATAGAATGAATGGTAAAATGCTCGAAACGATTTTAGATCAGGTGGCAAACGGCGGACTTTCCGTGGAAAATGCCCGGGAAAAATTGGAACATCTGTCCTTTGAAGACATTGAAATTGCACACATTGATCACCACAGATCCATACGCAAGGGATTTCCCGAAGTTATTTTCGGCCAGGGAAAAACAGCTGCCCAGATCACCCGGATACTCCAGGCCATGGCATCTTCTGAGGAAGTGATACTTGTCACCCGCATCAGTAAAGACAAGGCACAACAGGTGATGGAAAGCATCACAGCAGCCACCTATGACGAGGAGGCCCGGATTCTACAGCTGCAAAAGAATCCACCAGAAATAATAAACAAAGGCGAAATTCTTGTGATTTCTGCAGGGACATCTGACATCCCCGTTGCCCGGGAAGCTGCCATCACGGCCCGGGCCATGGGAAACCGGGTCACCACTGTGTTTGATGTGGGGGTGGCGGGCATTCATCGCCTGTTTGCCCATAAAAAAATCATTGAGCAGGCATCGGTGATTGTGGTGGTTGCAGGCATGGAAGGCGCCCTTCCCAGCGTGGTGGCAGGCATGGTAAAATCCCCTGTGATCGCTGTTCCCACCAGCATTGGATATGGCACCAGCTTTGGCGGCATGACAGCTCTTTTATCCATGCTCAATGCCTGCAGCTCAAACATTGCCGTGGTAAACATAGACAATGGATTTGGCGGAGGGCACATGGCTGCCACCATCAATCGCCTCACGGCCCTGATCCATGACACCCCCTGATGGAAAACATTTGTATGAATAAAACCATATGCATTGTAAATTGCCCGGAAAATTCCATTGAAATCAAAGGTTCCATTTTTTATGCAGACACGGAATTTGCAAACATGACCCGGGGAGAACTCCTGGAAGAGATGTCGCACATGCAAAGAGCGGCAATTGTCTTTATTTATTTCAACGACGATCTTTTAAATGACCGTCATGCCATAAAACAACTCATCCCCGGCATGGGCGCCACAGTTGTCATTGCCATGGTATCTTCCACGCACATTTCCATGGGAATCACAGCCCTTGGGATGGGGGCATCTGACTTCATGATTTTACCGGCGGACGGCACAACCTTTGACATCTATGTTAAACGTGCCATGGATAAAATATGCATCCAAAAAGAACTGCTGTTTAAAAATGAATATTATAAAAGTCGTTACAGCCAGTCTGAAAAAAAGTATAAACAGCTTTTTAATGAAGTTCCCTGTTTTATTTTCACCTTGAATAAGGATTATCTGATCACCGACTCCAACCGAAAGTTCAATGAATATTTTGGCAATCACATTGGAGAATATTGTTTTGGTATTTGTAAAAACAGAGATGATCCTTGTCGCATCTGCCCCGTGCAACTGACCTACGAAGATGGTGAGAACCATGCATTGGAATCGGAAATCATCTCATCGGACGGTGTTAAACACATTGTTCTTTCGTGGACAGCCCCCATTCGTGACAGCGCAGGCAATATAAATAAAGTACTTGTCATGCTGACAGACATCACAGAAGTCAGACGGCTGGAGGATCACCTCTCATCCCTTGGGGTAATGATCGGCTCCATATCCCACGGCATAAAAGGGCTTTTAACCAGCCTGGACAGCGGCATGTATCTGATAAACACAGGGTTCAAAAAAGGGGATATGACCCGCATCAGTGAAGGGCTTGAGATATCCAACCAGATCACAGAAAGAATTAAAAAGCTGGTGCTGGATATTTTGTATTATACAAAGACAAGACGGCCTGTATGGCAGAAGGTTTCTGCCAGGGGTTTCATTGACGAGGTGATGATGCCCATCATCCCTGCTGCCGGACAAAGCGACATTAAACTCCAGCTCAATGTGCAATGCGAAACCCATGATGACTATTTTGAAATTGATGAAAAAAGCCTGCAATCAGCATTTATCAATATTCTTGAAAACAGTATTGATGCCTGTGTCGCTTCGGGCACGGCCAGGAACTGCACCATTCTTTTTCATTGTCGCATCAAGGCAGATAAGATAGTTTTTCTCATAAAAGATGATGGAAAAGGCATGGATGCCATGACCCTGAAAAATATATTCACCATCTTTTTTTCTTCCAAGGGTAAACAGGGCACGGGTCTTGGGCTTTACATCACCAACAAAGTCATTGAGCAGCACAGTGGAGAAATCAAGGTCCGCTCATCTCTGGACACCGGTACTAAATTTCTCATCAAAATGCCGCGAATTATTCCCCGCACCGCCAAAAAGAAACATTGAGTTTCCGGCATTTCCCGTGGCGGTTTATATGAAATACTCCGCAAAGCAGGGGTGTATTTCAAGCTTTGTTGTGGGCGAAGCAAGGACAGAATTACGGTCTGCCCGTGGCAGTTATATAAAAAAGTTTACCTCAGCAATGGGGCATAAGAATGTCAAACAATTGTTTTTCTGTCAATGGCACAGGGTTACCTTTCATGCTGCTGGATTTCAGGGCCTGGCAGCTCAATTGCTGACACTTCACCTTGTTGAGCCCATACCGGGAAAGGGGCGGCAGGGGGAGATACCGAACCATATTATCAATCCATTGAACAGCATCCCAGGGAGCAGCCCCTGGATTTCCAGTTAAAATGGAAGCAATCTCCCCAAGCTTTTTAACCACATGGCCATGGGCTTCATCCCTGCTGCTTTCTGTGAGATTCACGGCCATACAAGGCCCCAGCAACCGTGCACAAATGACCCCGTGGGGGGCCGGAATCATCCCCCCCATGGGACCGGCAATGCCATGCACGACACCCAGTTTTGCATTGGCAAGAGCAACACCGCTGAAAAGGGCGGCAAGGCTCATATCTTCCCTGGCTGCCAGATCATCTCCCCTGTCATGGGCTGCTTTAAGGGAGGCAGCCACCCTTTTGATTCCCTCCCGACACAGGGCATCTGTCAAAGGATTTGAAAATCGTGAAATAAAAGCTTCCATGAGCTGGGTCAAGGCATCCATGCCCGAAGATGCCGTAACAACGGGGGATACACCCATTGACAGTTCAGGGTCCACAATGGCCACATCCGGTGCCATAAAAGGACTTCTAAGACTGACTTTAACCCCGTGTTCCGGGGCCGCAAGCACACTGTTAAATGTAACTTCAGCACCAGTCCCGGCAGTGGTGGGCAATGCCACAAATGGAAGAGGATGGGCAGCAAGGGGCTTTCCTTTGCCAATCACCTCAAGATAATCCATGGCAGGCAAAGGATTGGTGGCAAGGGCTGCAATGGCCTTGCCAACATCCACAACACTGCCCCCGCCCACGGCAATGACAAGATCCACGCCCCGGCTTTGGGCTATTTTTGCCCCCTGCTCCGCCTGATCAACGGTGGGTTCCCCTTTCTGGGAAAAACAGGTGCAACAGATATTGTTTTGTCCAAGCGCGACTTGAATATCATTGAAACGGGATGTGTCAGATCCTGACACCAACAAGGCATTACACCCCATGCCTGAGGCAACCTCTCCAAGCCTTCCAGCTTCTTTTCTGCCAAAATAAATTGTTGTCGGGGTGCTGAAAGAAAATTTCATATGTCAACTCAAAAGCCTTCCTGATTTTTTTCGACTTCCGGTCATGCTTTTACCCATGAGCCACCCTGCCAGCAACACCCCGGCCCCGGAAACAAACCATTTAATCATCCCTGTTTTAAGGGGCTCATCCCCGGATGCCGTCAGGGAGTTCACCTTTTGGGTTAACTCTTTCACTTCTTTTTTCAAGGTCTCATTTTCAGTGATAAGGCCTCCGGATTCAATGCTTGATTTAAGGGTGTCCATGGCGGTTTTTAATTTATTGACAGCCGATTCCAGGTTGATATTTTTTTCCTGCAATACTTTTTTCCCCGTCTGGCTTGCCTTGAGCGACGCTGCAAGCTCAGCGATTTGTTTCTGATATTTTTGGGCAACAGTGTCAGCGCTGGAGGAAAATGATGCATTGGATGCCTCACTTGCCTTTAAGGCTTTTTCAAGTTCCATGATTTTTAAATTTAATTTATCAATGAGAATGGTCTTGGGGGTTTCCCTGGTGATATATTGTTTTTCAACCCAGCCCTCATCTCCCTCCATGGTTCTGACTTTAAGATGGGTGGCACCTTTTTCCAATATTTCCAACACTGTATTGCTTCTCAGGGTGCGGACCACATTAAAGTTACTCCCGGGACCCTTCCGCATGGTCAAAATCAGCATATCAGATACATAACCGGTTTCAGCATGGGAAACACCACAAAATATCAATGGCACCAATATCAAAAAAATTAAACTTGAAATTTTGCCGGGCACCGTTATTTTCATTTATTTCTCTCCTTTCCAAGGGGGTTTCACTTCCAATACCAACACTTGCACAATTTTACAATACCATTCCCAAAAATCCTTGCAATGCTTTAAAATGCGGTGTATCAGTCATAACCATGAGACTTTTAAAAGAACGGCAACAAATCATCGCCTTTGGGAACAAAATGCTCAAAGCTGGCCTGACCACCGGTTCCGGGGGAAATATCAGCTGTTTTAACCGTGAAAAACAATACATTGCCATCACCCCCAGCGGCATTGAATATCCCCGGCTTGAACCCCGGGATATTGTCATACTGCATCCCGACGGCACCCTGTTTGAGGGAGAAAACAGGCCGTCCAGTGAAGTGGGCTTTCATCTGTCTTTATACAACCGGCGCCGGGATATTAACGCTGTGGTACATACCCACTCCACCTATGCCACCACCTTTGCCTGTTTGAACAGAGAAATTCCCGCCGTCCATTACCTGGTGGGTTTTGCCGGAAAAAAGGTCCCCCTGGCACCCTATGCCACCTATGGCACCCCGGAACTGGCGTTAAACATTGCAAAAACCATTGAAAACTACAATGCAGTGCTTCTGGCCAACCACGGTGTGGTGGCTGTGGGAAAAGACCTCACCTCAGCCTTTAATACGGCAGAAGAAATTGAACTTGTGGCAAGAATCTGTTACCAGGCGGAATGCATTGGAAAACCCGTGATCCTTTCCGATGAGGAGATGGAACGGGTGATTGAAAAATTTGCAGATTACGGCCCCCGGGGACACAATGATTCAAAATGATATGTACCAAAATCTTTGTATTTTCAATATCTTTAATGGATTAGTCGAAGGACTTTCCCACTTTTCCCAGACAAGCCGTGCAGCCATCATCTACGCAAGGGACCCGGCATCCCCATTACAGGTTTATGACCCCCAGCATCTTCTAAGGGGACATGAGGTCAAGCTAAAGGAACTATATATGGATGCCGGAGGCTGGCGGGAAAATCTAATACAAAAAATATCCCGGCAACCCCGTGGCCACTTTATACCTGCTAACAATCTCCATCTTGCCGGTTTAATCTCCTTTGGCGGCAGTTCCCACAATTTTTTCTATCAAATGTGGTTCACTGACCACCACCCGGACATGTGCTCCATCTTCCCCACCGAGCGATGGCTGGAACATGCGGGATGGCTCATGGCCCAGGATTTTTCATCGGAGAGCATTTCCATGGGCACTTCGGGCCATGTGCTTCAAAATCACGCCATCCACGCCATCACCGATCACATTGTGGACGTACGAAATAAACTCCTGGGCCTGGACACCCGCATGCTGGTGCACCCCATTCTGGACACCATCCTTCAGCTGTCCAAAACCCGGGAAGAAGGATCATGGCCCCGGGGAAAACTGATATTTGTGGACCCTGAAATGCTGGACAACCTTAATTTTATTGCAAAAATACAGCGTCATGAACGACCGGTCATGGCCAATGTAAAGCATATCCGAAAATTGCTACTTGCCGTTGAGTTTTCCAATAGAAAACTGGTTTCAGACGGCCACACCATCATCGGCATCTCTGATTCCGACACTCCTCCTTCGGCCATTGCAGTGAGATTTTCCGGGGAGCACGGATTTCTGGAGCTTGAAGGAAAACAGATCTGTAGTTTTTACGACGGATCGTTTCATTCATCCACCCGCAAGGCCAAACTGGTGGAACTTGAAGAACTGCTGCTTGATTCCAATCTGGACACAGAGGTGAGCACTGCTCTTTTCAAGGTGATCAATAGACTGGTACACAGTGCAGAGAACAATCGTCACGGCTGCACCCTGGTGCTGGATTTGAATAAAGTACCGGTCAAGGTTTCAGGGCATATCCTTGAACCCTGCCTGGATCTTCTGGAGCTGAAGAATCTGGATCTTGCCACATCTCTGCTGAAAATTGACGGTGCTCTCCACATCATGTCTTCCATCGCCCTCAGGGGATTTGGTTGCCTTTTGGATGGAAAAGCCATTGAAGGAGAAAACATGGCCCGGGGAGCACGCTATAACTCAGCCTTAAGATTCACCGCAGAACATGACAACGTCATTGTGGTGGTGGTTTCCTCCGACCGTCCGGTTTCCATTATCCACCATGGCATAGAGCTCAATGCATTTTGCGAATGGAATCCCCTTCCCGGGTTTCCCTCTGAACCCCAATCATTAACGTCTTATATTAATGGAGTACTACCATGAGCGAGCACACCCACGACCATGCGCACAGCCATGACCACGGTCACACCCATGACCATGGCCACACCCATCACCACGAACATACCCATTCCCATGATGGGCACCATCATAGCCATGAAATGAGTATGGAAGAAAAAATAACGACCCTGTTAAAGCACTGGATTGATCATAATAACAGCCACATGGAAACATACCAAAGCTGGGCACAAAAGGCAGAAGACGCCTCCCTTGCACAGGTGGCAGGACTGTTAAAAGAGACCGCAGAAGCGTCAGGTGAGATCACCGAAAAACTCAATGCAGCATTAAAAGCCATCGCCGGGTAAAAAAATCGGAGGTCGGGCTGTTAGCTGTTACACCTTGGCCTCTTTTTTATTGCTGGAACCACGTTTTCCCACAAGATAGGGATAAAGCTGGGAAAGAAGCATACCTGCCATCATCAGCACACATCCAAAAAATGCCCGCCCGGAAAGCATCTCATTTAATACAAGCCAGCCCCCCAGGGCCGCAATGACAGACTCAAGACTCAACAATATGGCAGCAGATGCAGGGTGACTGCCCTTTTGCCCATAAATCTGAAGGGAATAAGCCACCCCCACGGAAAACACCCCGCCATAAACAATGGGAAGGGCGGCAGCGCTTATGCCCTGCCATGTGATCTCTTCAAAGACAACAGCCACACAAAGACTCAATACAGAGCACACCCCGCATTGAACCATGGACAGCTGCACCGTATCTATGCGATTGGCCAATCTGCCGATGATCACCACATGACAGGCAAAACAGAATGCCCCCAGAAATTCAAGAAAATCACCATATTCAATGCTCATATCCCGGGTGATACTCAAAAAATAGAGCCCCACAGCAGCAAGCAAAGCCCCGCCCCAGATGCCCGGGCTGGATTTTTGTTTCCACAACAATCCGATGAAAGGAACGATCACCACATAAAGCCCTGTGATAAACCCTGCCTTGCCCGCCGTTGTATACACCAGTCCCACCTGCTGGAGGGATGCGCCGGAAAAAAGGAAAATACCGGCAAACACACCGCTTTTCAGGACAAAGGAAAGGGATGGAGCCGTTGTAACCGTCACTATTTTATCCTGCTGTCTTTTTAAGCCCACCAGTAAAAAAGGAAGAAGGGAAGCGCCGCCCAGGGCAAATCGAATGCCGTTATAGGTAAATGGTCCCACATGGTCCATCCCCATTCTCTGGGCAACAAAGGCAAACCCCCAGATGGTGGCGGCCAGAAGCAATATCAATTCTGATTTAAATGTTTTAAATTCCATGGTATGAAGGCCTTATGATCGGTTTACTTAACTTTCTTTCGATGTGAATATGGAACAATTTTGGTTCACAGACAGTCAAATTTATTTTTCTATCAGCGTTTCCATGGCCACGGCCGAAATGGAAATTTAAGTCAGTTTAGTACGCACGATGGGGTTTTTAAATATCAGAAGAAAAAAACAAGTCAAGGTAATTTTCCCCAACCCCCACGGGGTGGGACAAAGGAGATCATGGCAACAAACAATCTGGATATAGACACACTGGCAGGACAGCGGCTCATGGCCGGATTTAACGGAACAAGATTAAATGATGAAATAAAATATTTAATCCGCGATCTCAGGGTTGGCGGCATGATATTGTTTGCCGGAAATGTGGAAAACCCTGAACAGGTGGCGCTGTTGTGCCGGGAAAGCCAGGCCTTTGCCCGGCAATGTAACTGCCCGCCTCTGTTCCTTGCCATTGATCAGGAAGGGGGACAGGTGGCAAGACTCAAGGCGCCCCTGTTTAAGGAATTCCAGGGGGCTCCAAAGATAGACACACTGGAAAAAGCAGAAACAATGGGCCGACAAATGGCACAGCTTTTGAGTAAACTCAATCTTAATATGAACCTTGCACCGGTGATGGACACGGTTCCCAGTGGCTTCCGGGGCATCATGAATCAACGGGTTTTTAAAGGAGATCCACAAACTGTTGCAAAACTGGGCATGGGGGTTATCCGGGGACTTCAAAATAATGGCGTCATGGCTGTGGCCAAACATTTCCCCGGCATCGGCAGAACCACCCTGGACTCCCACCTCCATCTCCCGATTCTTGACACCACAGAACAAGTACTGATGCAAAGCGACCTTGTACCCTTTAAGGTGGCCATTGAAAATAAAGTGTCAGGGGTCATGCTTTCCCATATTCTCTACTCCTGCCTGGACCCAGGGTGGCCGGCAAGCCTGTCCCCCGGCATTGCCAAGGCTTTTTTAAGGGATCGCATGGGGTACCGTGGCCTTGTGGTGACCGATGATCTTGACATGCAGGCCATTAAGCATGACATAAAAATTTGTGTACATCAGATATTAAAGGCCCACATAGATATGTTTCTCATCTGTCACAGCGGTCCAGACATTGACACAGCCGTCAAAGAGACCCGCAGACTTCTTTCCCAAAACCCGTCAATGCATGACAGCGGCACGGCATCGGTAAAAAGAATACTGAATGCAAAAAAACAATACCTGGTCGGGGGATAAGAAGTCTGAGATTCTTTTCAACTTTTTTGCTGGCCTTCAAAAAGATGTTACGCCGTAAATTCTCAATAACCCTGGGTGATAAATCTGATTCAGCCCATTAAGCGCCGGGTTGAACTTGAAATAAATTTCTGAATACCCGGGCTTATTGAGAACTTAGGTTACGCCTTTGTAAATATTCGGTTTGATTACACCCTGGTGCGGGAAAAGACATCATGATCAAGCTGGCACAGGGTGCCGTCCTGAATAAGGCGGTGCCCCCTGGCAGCAATCATGGCAGCATTATCACCGCAAAGGGATAACGGTGGCAACGCCAGGGTCATCTTCCGGGCTGCGGCATCCTTTGCCACCCGTCGGCCAAGGGCCGTGTTGGCAGACACCCCCCCGGCCAGGGCCACCGTGCGGCATCCCTTAACCCTGGCAGCATTGATCAGCTTAAAGGAGAGTACATCCAGCACCGCCTCCTGAAAAGAAGCTGCAATGTCAGCCACATCTTCCGGGGTCAACGGTTCTTTTCGCTGCTGTAAATGCCGGGCAACCGCAGATTTTAAACCGCTGAAGCTGAAATCAAACCCTTCCTTATCCAGATAGCTCCTGGGAAAACGAATTTTACCGGGATCTCCTTTTGCCGCCAACTTCTCAATGACGGCCCCGCCGGGATAGCCCAGGCCCAACATTTTTGCCACCTTATCAAATGCTTCGCCGGCAGCATCATCCCGGGTCTGGCCCATGAGTTCAAAATCATTGGGGGAAGTGACATGGTAAAGATTGGTGTGTCCCCCCGACGCCAGGAGTATGACAAAGGGAAGAGATGGCGGTGTTTTTCCCAGAAAAACGGAATATATATGTCCTTCCAGATGATTTACTCCGGTCCAGGGAAGCCCCCGGGCCCAGGCAAAGGCCTTGGCAAAGGAAAACCCCACCAGAAGAGCCCCCACCAGCCCCGGCCCCCGGGTGGCCGCCACCCCGTCAATGTCATCCATGGTGATACCGGCAGTTTCAAGTGCCTGGGTGACAACGGGCAAAATGGCTTCCATGTGCATACGCGATGCCAGCTCCGGCACCACACCGCCATATTTATGGTGCACTTCCACCTGGGTTGATACAATGGAAGAGAGAATCTTGCACCCATCTTCCACCACGGCCGCTGCGGTTTCGTCACAGGAGGACTCAATACCAAGAATAATCATCCGGAATCAGACCCATTCCACCTGGGGCTCTGAAGCCTCCCGGGCGGTTATCTCTCCAATGAGAAAGGCTTTCTCTTCCATGGCGCTGAGACGATCCATCACCTCCTGGGCATTTTCTTCAGGTACCACAACAATCATGCCCAGCCCATTATTAAATGTACGGTGCATTTCCCGCTCATCCACATTCCCGGCCTTTTGAAGAAAAGAAAACACAGGGGGAATGTCCCAGCTTCCGCTCTCCACCTTCACCTTACAGGCATTGGGAATCACCCGGATGATATTCTCATCAATCCCCCCACCGGTGATATGGGCAATGCCATGGATGGGAAGATCCCGGGCAAGGCCCAGAAGGGTACTGCAATAAATGCGCGTGGGTGTTATCAGCTCTTCACCAAGGGTTTTTCCAAGATCCGGGATATGGGTATCCACCTTGTATTGACAGGCATCAAAACAAATTTTACGCACCAGGGAGAACCCGTTACTGTGAACACCGCTGGAGGCAATACCGATTAATTTATGACCATTACGAATTTCTGATCCGTCAATGATCTTGGCGTTGTCCACAATACCCACGGAAAACCCTGACAGATCATATTCTCCGTCGTGGTACATTCCCGGCATCTCTGCGGTTTCACCGCCGATAAGAGAGCATTGGGCTTCACAACATCCCTTGGCTATGCCCTCGATGATACTGGCAGCCTTGGTATTATCCAGATTACTCATGGCAAGGTAATCAAGGAAAAAAAGCGGTTTTGCCCCCTGGACCACAATATCATTCACACACATGGCCACAAGGTCAATGCCGATGGTATCATGACGATCCATCATAAAGGCAATTTTAAGTTTTGTGCCCACCCCGTCTGTGGAACTGACCAGAACAGGATTTGAACAGTTGGATAGATTCAGGGAATAGAGGCCGCCAAAGCCACCGATTTCTCCCATGACACCGGATCTGGGTGTGGATTTTGCAAGCGTTTTAATGACGCCGACAAGGTCATTTGCTTTATCAATATCAACGCCTGCATCGGCATAGGTTATGGACTCTCCCATGTGATTGCTCCTAAAATTTTTTATGTGAAAATGCTGGCAGACCAGAATTCATTTTCCATCTTTGTTGCGGATAAACCCAAATAAAAAGTTAAATTTATCCATGGTGATTATTAGATATAAAGGCTTAAAATTAAGTCAAAAATTCTAAACTTATTCTGTTCAATTGTCAAAACTTTTTTGACATCAAGCCCATGATCATGTATTTCACATTTATATTTAATGCAACTTTATCAACAGACTTCGGGAGATTTTGTAATGAAGGATATAAATATCGGCATACTGGGGTGTGGCATAGTGGGCACCGGCGTGGCAAAGCTTCTCATGGAAAACCATGAATTGCTTAAATCACGCATCGGCACGGGACTAAACCTTAAATACGTTGCAGACCTGGACACCCACACCCCCCGGGGCATCACCTTTAAAGAGGGTGTTTTTATTTCCGATGCAGAGCAAGTCCTCAATGATCCAGACATTGACATTGTGGTTGAACTCATCGGCGGCAAAACCATTGCCCAGACATTTACCCTTAAAGCTCTGGAAAACAAAAAACATGTGGTAACGGCCAACAAGGCACTCATTGCCTCCCATGGCAACGAACTTGTGAAAACCGCCACGGCCAATGGAGTGGAATATGCCTTTGAAGCCAGTTGCGGGGGATGCATGCCCGTGGTTAAAAGCATTCGGGAATCCCTGGTGGGCAATCGCATTGAATCTTTCACAGGGATTTTAAACGGTACTTGCAACTACATTCTCACCAAAATATCCAAAGAGGGATGTCCCTTTGGGGATGCCCTGAAAGAGGCCCAGGCAAAGGGGTATGCCGAAGCGGACCCCTTTCTGGATGTGGAAGGCCACGATTCCGCCCACAAACTTGCCATCCTTGCAGCCCTGGCCTACGGCATGGAGATCAATCTTGGGGATATCCATGTGGAGGGCATCAGCAACATCACTCCCATGGACATTGAATTTGCCAGGGAGTTTGGTTATTGCATTAAACTTCTGGCCATCAGCAAAAATGAGGATGACACAGTGGAGGCAAGGGTTCATCCGGCCATGATCCCCCTGGATAACCCCCTTGCCCATGTGGACAAAGCCATGAACGCCATCACCATTGACGGTGACGCTTCGGGACAGACCATGCTCTATGGTGCCGGGGCCGGCATGATGCCCACGGCAAGTGCCGTGCTCAGCGACATTGCGGACATTGCAAGAAATATCATTTCAGGGTGCGGCCAGCGGGTGCCCATTTTGTCATATCCCGGGGACAATATCAAAAAGATTGCCGTTAAACCGGTGTCTGACATTAACACCGGATACTATATTCGCCTGGCAGCCCTGGATCAACCCGGTGTTCTTTCCCGGGTGTCAGGCATTCTGGCAGAATACGGCATCAGCATTAAATCTGTCCACCAGAAAGGTCGCCGGGCCAATGGTACAGTCCCCATTGTCATGACCACACACATTGCCAGGGAAAAAGATGTGCAGGATGCCCTTGCTAAAATCTCCAACCTGGATTCCATACCGGAAAAATCCATTATCATTAGAATTGAAGACAAACTCAACGATCAATAGGACAACAAAAATGAATATCATCTGTTCGGATCTGGAAGGGGTTTTTATCCCTGAAATCTGGATCAATGTTGCAAAAAAAACCGGCATTGAAGACCTGAAGCTCACCACAAGGGACATTTCAGACTATGATGTGCTCATGCAAAAAAGGCTTTCTGTCATGGCGGCCCATGGGTTAAAATTAAAGGACATCACCGATGTCATTGCCACCATGGACCCCATTGAAGGGGCCTTTGAGACCCTGAACTGGATTCGTGAAAAATATCAGATCATCATCTTGTCTGACACCTTTGAGGAGTTTGCAAGGCCGTTGATGAAAAAACTCAACTATCCGGCCCTGCTGTGCCACAGCCTCACCATTGCCCCGGACGGAAGTATCAGCGATTATAACCTGCGCCAGGCCAGCCAGAAGAAAAAAGCCATCCAGGCATTTAAATCCTTGAATTACAGAACCATTGCATTTGGGGATTCCTATAATGATACCGCCATGCTCAAGGCGGCGGATCATGGCTTTTTATTCTGCCCCCCGGACAATGTGATTAAAGAATTCCCGGAACTGGCTGTCACCCGTAATTATGATGAGTTAAAGGCAAAATTGACAGAGCTTTTAGAATAATAACTCAACTTTCGGGCTTCATTTCAAAGCCGGCATTTTTAAATGCACCGATGAGCTCAGTGTGCCGACGGGGTCAGGCTTTTGTTATTGATGTTATCGACCAAGACCTTTGCCAACGAAAAAAGCCTCGATAATGTCAATAACGAAAGCCTGACCCACCACGAAGTGCGAACACCGAAAGTTGAGATAACAAAAAAGGCACTTGATAATTCAAGGACCAGCGCCCCCGGTGGGCCGTTGTCAGATCTGTAAAATAAAGGATCAAAGGTCCATCCAGAATAAAAAAAGCCCTTGGCAGAAAAAGGGCTTGACTTGCCCATCCACTTACCCTATATTACCCGGGTTGTTGCGGGGTGGAGCAGTCTGGTAGCTCGTCGGGCTCATAACCCGAAGGTCAGAGGTTCGAATCCTCTCCCCGCTACCACATAACGATATTAAATTTTCTACCACGTTGTTTTTTGTGTTGCGGGGTGGAGCAGTCTGGTAGCTCGTCGGGCTCATAACCCGAAGGTCAGGGGTTCGAATCCTCTCCCCGCTACCACACAATGGTATTAAATTTTTTATCATGACATATTTTAGTTTTTTGTGTTGCGGGGTGGAGCAGTCTGGTAGCTCGTCGGGCTCATAACCCGAAGGTCAGAGGTTCGAATCCTCTCCCCGCTACCATATATATAAAATTCCAAATAGGGAAGATCATAATCGGTCTTCCCTTTTTTGTTTTTTTACAACTGCCACGGGCAGATCATATTGGCGATCGGATCTGCCCACAACAAACATTGAACCCAGCTCAGCAACAAGACCTTACACCCACCACCAGGGCACGCCGATCTCCATTGGGAAGGCAGTAGCGCTTTATATCCACATCAAAACAACTGCCGTCAACCTCTTCCACCTCCTCTGTGGACAAATCTCCCTTCATGGCAACAATCTTCCCCTGACTTGACAAAAAAGGCAGGGCCAGATCCACAAAACGACCCAACCCAGTAAACGCCCGGGACACAGCCATATCAAATTTTCCGGCATACTTGTCATCCCCTGCCAGAATCTCCACCCGGGAGTGAAGAGCTGTGGCATGGGATAAATTTTCCATGCGCACCACATGATTTAAAAAACTGACTTTTTTTCTGGAGGCATCCACCATTACCACACGAATATCCGGGCGGCATATTGCAAGCGGAATTCCCGGAAATCCTCCACCGGACCCCAAATCCACCACCGCTGCACCCTGGGGCACCCAGGGGATCAGAGCCACGGAATCCACAAAATGCTTCACTGCCATTCCAACAGGATCAGTGATGGCGGTAATATTGAATTTTTTATTCCACTTGATTAATTCAGCCGCGTGAAAGGCCATGGCATCCAGCTGGTCTTTTTCAATGCGCACCCCCATCTGCCCTGCCCCCCGGGCAATCATCTCCATCCACTGATCATCAAAACATTTCATTGTCATTTTTAATAAAGCCCCATCCCCAAATACACTCGAAAAACAAATTTAAATACTTGTCCAATATTTCACTTTCATCCAAACCGGAAGTACATCCATTTCCATTGACATACCATACAGCCTCCAACGGCAGATACGGAACACCGACCAAGCAACCATACCGCCGGACCAAATACCCAAAAACAAATTTTACGGAGAATACCTGTTTTTATATTGACTTTCACTCTTGATACAATTATAATAACAAAATTTTTTATTATGTGCTTTAAACACCCGCAAAGCTGATAATAGCAAAGCAATTTTCATTTATCAAATATTAAAACGATTTAGAAGACACAGACAATTTTCACCGAATATCCCTGATATGGACAATGGTGACAGCTGAATTGTGTATTAATTTCAGTTAAAGGATTTTTTGATCATGCTTAAGGACTTAAAAAGAGTAAGGAATATCGGAATCAGTGCCCACATTGATTCAGGTAAAACAACGCTTACAGAAAGAATTTTATTCTATACAGATAGAATACATCAGATCCACGAGGTAAGAGGCAAAGACGGTGCCGGCGCGGTCATGGACTCCATGGAACTTGAAAAAGAACGAGGTATCACCATTGCCTCTGCTGCCACCCACTGTGAATGGAAGGGAAATGATGTTAACATCATTGACACCCCCGGCCATGTGGATTTCACCGTGGAGGTGGAGCGGTCTCTCAGGGTTCTTGACGGTGTGGTGCTCATCCTCTGCTCGGTTTCCGGCGTTCAATCCCAGTCCATCACCGTTGATCAACAAATGAAGCGCTATGAAGTTCCCTGTATTGCATTTGTAAACAAATGTGATCGAAGCGGTGCCAACCCCTACCGGGTGGCCAACCAGCTTCGGGAAAAACTGGGGCACAACTCCGTTTTAATGCAGATCCCCATTGGCCTTGAAGATCGCCTGGAAGGTGTTGTGGATCTCATCACCATGCAGGCCTACTATTTTGAAGGTGATAACGGTGAAACCGTTGTGGTCAAGGAGATTCCCGCCGAATTGATGGAAGAGGCAGAAGAAAAACGGGAAATCATGATTGATGCCGCATCCATGTATTCCGATGATCTCACCGATGCCATCCTGGAAGAAAAGGAAATCACGGAAGAACTTATTGTGGATGCCGTGCGAACCGGTACCATCTCCCGTCAGATGACACCTGTTTTCATGGGATCCGCCTATAAAAATACAGCGGTTCAACCCCTTCTGGATGCTGTGCTCAAGTTCCTGCCCGCCCCCATTGACATTGAAAACGAAGCCATTGATCTGGACAACAACGAAGAAACCGTTACCCTGACCAGTGATTTTGAAGCCCCCACCGTGGCCCTTGGATTTAAGCTTGAAGACGGCCAATACGGCCAGCTCACCTATATCCGTGTATACCAGGGAACCCTGAAAAAAGGCGACACCATCATCAACTCCCGGGACGGCAGAAAAGTAAAAGTGGGCCGACTCATCCGCATGCATTCCTCGGAAATGGAGGACATTGATGAAATCCCCGCAGGCCACATCGGCGCCATGTTCGGCGTTGACTGTGCTTCCGGGGACACCTTTGTCAGTCCCAGTGTTAACTACTCCATGATCTCCATGCACATCATGGAACCGGTTATTTCCCTGTCTCTTGCCCCTGTGGACAACAAATCCCAGATCAACATGTCCAAGGCCCTGAACCGATTCACCAAAGAAGATCCAACCTTTAGAACCTATGTGGACAAGGAAACCGGGGAAACCATCATTCAAGGCATGGGAGAGCTTCACCTTGAAGTGTATGTTGAACGAATGAAACGGGAATACAAGGCCGATGTGAACACCGGTCAACCCCGGGTTGCCTATCGGGAAACCATCACCAAAAAGGCTGAGTTCAATTACACCCATAAAAAACAGACCGGTGGTTCAGGTCAGTTTGGCCGGGTTTCCGGATTCATGGAGCCGTGTGAAGAAGAATTTGAATTTACCAACAAAGTTACCGGTGGACGAATTCCCACCCAGTTTATTTCCTCCTGTGAAAAGGGCTTCCTTTCCTGCATGGACAAAGGGCCCAAAATGGAATTCCCTGTCACCGGTGTGAAAGTCACCCTGATGGATGGTGCCTTCCATGCGGTGGATTCCTCTGAAATGGCCTTCCAGGCAGCTGCCCGGGGGGGATTTCTTGAAGCTTATCTCAAGGCAAAACCGGTTATCCACGAACCCATCATGAAGGTGGTCATTGAAACCCCCAACGAATTCCAGGGCTCTTGCATGGGCTTGATCAACCAGCGTCGGGGAATCATCCAGGGCTCCCAGGAAGAGGGAGTCATGTCTGTGATTGAGTCCCAGGTACCTCTTTCTGAAATGTTCGGTTTTTCCACAATTCTTCGTTCTGCCACCCAGGGCAAGGCCCAGTTTACCATGGAATTTGCCGCTTATAAGCAGGTTCCCCAGTCCGTGGCTGAAGATATCGTAAAAGCCAAAGAAGAAGAAAAGAAGAAAAACTAAAAACAGACTTCACCCGGTTTTTAATAATAAAAGTCCGGGGTTTCAAATTTTGCTATGGGTAAACCAATGCACAATATGGGTTCTGCCCGGGGCAATGATAAACAATGAAAACCGGGCCTGCTTTGACAGGCCGGGTTTTCTAAGAATAGATAAAGTGAGGTAAAAATGCTGAGAAAAGATCTTATCCCCAAGAGCCCGGTGATTCAAATACTGGGCAAAGAAAATCTTGAACAGGGCCGTTTCGGCGTCGTGGTTTCAAGGGCCGGTGTCGGAAAAACACAATTTCTTGTTCAGGTGGCCATGTGCTGGCTGCTGGATGGTAAAAAAACTATTCACATCAGCCTGGATGACCCCATTGATAAAATCAATGTTCGCTATAAAGAGGGATATACCAATCTCATTGACAGTGTGGGGTACATTGATCCCGTAAAAGCCAATCGGCTCTGGGAAGACATTGATACCTGCAAACTGGGTATCAGCTACAATGAGAGCAACTTTTCCTGCGACAACATTCGGGAATACCTGACCACTCTAAAAAAGGAAAATCTGGAACTGCCAGCCATGATGGTCATTGACGGCATTGACTTTGACCAGGACAATACCGTTATCCTGGAAGAAGCAGCAAAGCTGGCCGATGATTTTGCCATTTCCACCTGGTTTTCCATGAAAAGTCACCGGGAAGAGGCCCTCACCCCGGAAGGATTCCCCCCCCAGCTGGATAAAACCAAGGATCATTTTGACAAGGCTCTTTTTCTCAGTCCCCAGGAAGACAAAATCGAAGTGGTTGTCCTGAAAGACGGTGACAGTGAAAATAAAATTTTTCTCCTTGATCCGGCAACAATGATGCAATCTTAACCGTTTGGGGCACCTTGAGATTCACACCCCCCTTTTATGATGGGTGAACATCTGGAATAGGCGCGCTTATTACCATGACATATCCGGGAATATTGCAGTTTAATATTCCCGGCCGTCATGGTTTTTTTTATGTGAAAGGGAGAGAACTCCCATCAGAAATTGACAAATGGCCCCGAACATCCTGGCGCTGCCCTGGCTGCCCAGAGGGGGAAGCCCGTGCTGTTTTATATCAAAAAGATAAAATTCTTTTATGTCTGATCCCAGGCGCTTAAATATTTTTTCACTGCCCTGGACATCCACCACAGGATTGTTCCGGCACTGTATAATTAAACCCGGAGCCTTGATTTTCTTTACAAAGGGTTCTGTCTGATCCAGAAATTTTTCCACCTGTTTCATGCCTGCAACAGGATTTTTATCATACCCCCCCGGTGAATTCACAGAACCGTTTCCATCCTCTACCTTTTTTTCCGACGGTGTTCCGGCTTTCTTCATCATCTGTTGCCACCAAACCCCTGAAGATGCCGTAAACGAGGTAGAAAAGTCCTTTATGGAAAAAGGTGGGGACACGGCAAAAAAAGCAAACGGATCCAAACTCCGGGCCTGAAGGTATATGGCCATGCTCCCTCCCATCCCCACGCCTCCCACGGCAAAACGAGAACGAAGATGACGCACCACCACCAGGGCCTCCTCAGCGGACTCCAGCCATTGTTCAAAACTGACCCCGGCAAGGTCCTCCACAGAGGTACCATGCCCCTTAAGCCGTGGTACATACACGGTAAAGCCTTTGTCATTAAGATGGGTTGCCAGGGGTTTCATTTCTCCGGGGGATGACAGATAATCGTGGAGAAGCAGTACTGCCGGGGTATCTTTATTTCCCCTTAGGAGCAAAGGGGCGCCACACCGTTTATCCCGGATTATTTCATCAGATTCAGATTTCATGAAATCAGCCTCAAACTCACTTTGATGTTTGGCCAAAAGCTGTTCTCTGATCAGCTCAAGAATTTCATGTCCCGATTTCACTGCAAGCTCCTTGAAATACGCCTGGAGTGAAACAAGGGGTTCCACCTCATTGGCAATGACAGACACCGGGTTTTCCACCCTGGCCGTGTGAAATTCAGAATGAGTGGTAAATTTTGCCTGATTTTTATTAAATTGATCACCTTGAATAGAAACAACCCCTGTTTCATAAGCCACCCGCATGAAATCCTCATACCGGCTAAAACGGTCGTCAATGAGGATATGCACTTGATTATCATAAAGGCTTTTGTGGAAATGGCAATGCAGCGACATGTTACAGGCCTGGGTGGCCAGAAATGCCCGGCACCGGAATTCATAACCGTCAATGATTTTTCCGTCATCGGGCAGATATTTCAGAATGGATGCAAAAATATGATCATAATTCAAGGTGGTCATGCCATACACCTGGGACATGTATTGATTCATGAGGTCAAGGGCCCCTGATCGCATCACATGGTTGGAACTTAAACGGGGAGAAAATTCCACCCGCCGCCGGGAGGTGACATCACTTTCCACAAATCCGTTGGAAAAAATATCCCGCACAGAGATGGCCCGGCCAAAGCGGATATCCACATCCACACCGGAAAACACCATGGTGCCCTCGGTCATCAGCTCATCCATCATGCGTCGGGAAGGGTTGTCTATCATGTTCTGTGCAATGCGGCTGAGCATATTTTCCTTGGCCCGCACCGGATAATAGGTGATATTCACCGGCATGATAAAGGTTTCATTATCCAGCACTGTATCCGGTGAATCTATTTCATAAATTTCCACCAGACGATTAAATTCATCAAGATTTTTTTCCCTGGCTCGACGGAGTCGTTCCCGGTAAAATTCTGTGCGAAGGGCAATGGTGGCAGCCCCGGTGTGGGGGCGCTGGAACTCGCCGTCCTGATAGATTCGAAACCCCTCATCCACCAGAATTTTTTTATTTTTAACCATGAGTCCTTCGGGGAAAATAATGCACTCGGCCCTGCCGGATAACAACCCTTTAACAATGAGAAAATCTCTCCGTGGATCTTTGGTGGACACGGCCCCCATGGCTTCCAGGGTTCCCTTTAAAGCGCCCTGGAACAACTCCGCCGCCGCCAGGGACCACACCGGTTTTTTGGTGATCCCATGGATGTGGTAAGGAAGAAACACCGTTTCAATGCGGGTGAAATGGTTGGCCGTATAAATAATGGACCCCCGGGGAATATTTTCTTCACCATGGAGGGTCACCCGGGTTTTTGAAAACCCGGAGAATGCTTTAAAGGCATACCCGGACATGTAATAGGCAAATCGATTCATTGGTTGTCCCTGTAAAATGCTTTCAGGCAATTGCCTGACTTTCAAACATAACCCTTGACCGCAACCATAATATTTCTTAAATTATGATTTTGTCAAAAAATTATTATCAAAAAGCCTAAGGAGCTGCTTTGTATTCTAAAATATTAATTCTTCATTTTCCACCGGCTGTGGCCCAAAAAGCGGTGGTGTGCTACCTGACCAAAAAATATGACCTGCTTTTCAACATTCTTGGGGCCAAGGTGTCCAACAGCAAGGACGGCTATATGGTTCTTGAAATCTGCGGTACCCGGGACAATTATAAAAAAGGGGTCAGATACCTGAAAAATCAGGGCGTCCGGGTCAGTTCCGCAGAACAGGAAATCTGGCGGGACACCTCAAAGTGCACCCATTGCGGTGCCTGCACGGCAGTGTGCCCCACCCAGGCCCTTTATGTAAAACGACCGGAGATGGAAGTTATCTATGACAAGGACAAATGCACTGTGTGTGAGCTGTGCATTGTCACCTGCCCCACCCGGGCCATGGGGCTTTATTCCTCCAAAAACACCGAAGACATGCTTCAGTGAAAAAGAAAATTGCCATTGCCGTAAGCGGAGGGGTGGACTCTCTTGTGTCTGCCTTTCTGCTGAAACAACAGCCACACACAGAATTGTTCGGTATTCATTTTACCACAGGATACGAATCCCACCCCGTTGACATCCCGTCCCTTTCCCGGCAACTGGGGCTGAAGATACTCACCGTGGATCTGTCCCGTCAGTTCACCCGACATGTGGTGGATTATTTTACCACCACCTATCTTTCCGGCAAAACCCCCAACCCATGCATCATCTGCAACCAGACCATCAAGTTCGGCTCATTGGTGTCGGCAGCCGTTCAGCACGGGGCCACCCACCTTGCCACGGGTCATTATGCCAGAATGAAAATCAATGACCAGGGTATCCCTGCCCTTTACAGGGGAATGGACAGCATCAAGGAGCAGTCCTATTTTCTGGCCATGCTAACCGCAAATCAGCTGCAGAAAGCCATTTTCCCATTGGGAAACATGACCAAACAGGAGGTGGTGGCCCTGGCCCGGTCCCATAATCTTTCTCCACCGGAACAAAAGGAGAGCCAGGATATCTGCTTCATTAAAGAGTCCTCATTTAGCGATTTCATTGTTACCCATACCCGGAAAGAAACATTCAGGCCCGGCCCCATTGTCACCCCTGCCGGGGATACATTGGGGCAGCACAAGGGCTTGCATTGTTACACTGTGGGCCAGCGCCGGGGCTTGAATTGCCCGGGGCCTGCCCCTTACTATGTTAAAAAAATTGACATGGAAAACAACCGGCTGGTGGTGGGATTCAAGGAAGATCTTCTGGAAACTCATTTTAAAGTGAAACAGGTGAACTGGCTTCTGCCCACCCCCCTTAAAAGTCCCATCACCGTTGAAGCCAAAATCCGATACAGCCACAAAGGAGAAACTGCACAGATAAGGCCCTGTGGCAGTGACGGCATTGCAGTGGAATTCAACCGACCGCAAAACGCTGTAACCCCCGGTCAAGGTGCTGTTTTTTATATGGATGACAGGGTGATCGGCGCAGGAATCATTCAATAACTGCCATGGCAGACCTTATTCTGATCCGGCTCTGCCCACAACGAAGATTCAAATACTCCCCTGATTCACGGAGTATTTCATATAAAAAAAAATGGAGGAGGTAACTCCTCTCCCGGACCCAAGGCCCAGGGGGGGTACCGATTTTTTATGAAATTATTTTACATCACCACGCTGGGATGCAAGGTCAATCAATATGAATCCGACGGCATTGCATCAGAACTCATGGCCCATGGCTGGAAAGCCACCTCACAATGTGAAAAAGCAGACATCTGCATTATCAACACCTGTGCAGTGACGGCCCGGGCCACCCGGCAATCCCGCCAGGAGACCCGCAGTATCATCCGAAGCAACCCCCGGGCCATGATCATTGTCACCGGATGCCATGCCCAGACCGCAGCCCAAGAGATCAGAAAGATAAAAGAAGTGGATTATGTCATCGGGCATCATGATAAATTCAACATTGCCAAAACGATTATTGCAGCATTTCCCCCGGACCATGCAACAAAAAAAGATCTCCCCGGCAATCAAAACTCTGAAAATAAAGCAAAATCACCGAACCCGACCTCGGCAGAAACGCCCCTGGAAAACGTTAAAGACCCCTTATCCAATGCCTGCCATGACACCGATTTTCAATCTTTTCCTGCGGCAGTCACCGGCGATAACACCCGGGCCTATCTGAAAATCCAGGATGGATGCAACTCTTTTTGCACCTATTGCATTGTTCCCCATGCCCGGGGAAGAAGCCGGAGCATGCCCCGGGAGGAAGTGATGTCCCATCTCCGGGCACTGGATGAAAAAGGGTATGCCGAAGCCATTTTAACGGGAATTCACACCGGGGCCTATGGACTTGATTTTAAAGAAAAAAGCTCCCTGGAGGCCCTGTTAAGGGACATTGCCCGGGAAAAACCCATCCACCGCATCAGATTAAGCTCTGTGGAACCCAGGGAGCTCACCGATAACATCATTAACTTCATGGTCAACAACCCCATGTTCTGTGAACACTTTCACATTCCGCTTCAAAGCGGGGATGATGAAATTTTATCCAGAATGAAACGGCCCTATGATGCGGCCCTGTTCAAATCCCTGGTCATGAAAATTCGCAGGAAAAAACCCTTTGCCGCCATTGGTGTGGACATTCTCCAGGGTTTTCCAGGAGAAAATGAAGAGGCTTTTAAAAGCACCTTTAATCTTATCCGATCCCTTCCCATCACCCATCTTCATGTTTTTCCCTTTTCCCCCAGGGAAGGAACCCCGGCCTTTAATTATCCGGACAAGGTGCCCCGGGATATTATCCGGGAGAGGTGCACCATCATGCGAAGCCTGGGTGAACGAAAGACCCGGGAATTTGAAACCAGAAACCTGGGCCGATCCCTGGAAGCGGTTATTCAGGATAAAAGAGATGGGGTAACAGGCAAATTAAAGGCCATGACATCCAATTACCTCACCATCCAGGTGGAGGGAGCGGACGAGCTTAAAAAAAAGGTGGTTTCCGTTGAATTGAATCACATTGATGGAAATACGCCCCCGATTCTTTCGGGGCAGGTGCTGTCCAGCCAATGAAACGTTATTTTTCCTCTGCCATGCATCCAAGGATCAGATACCCCGCTCGGCTTTAATGCTCTCCCAGGCTTCCTGAATCTCCCGGAACTTGTCACCGGCAAGGGCCGTGAACTCCTCGGGCAAGCCCTTGGATGCAATTTTGTCTGGATGATACTCAGCCACCAGTTTGCGATAACTTTTTTTAAGCTCCTCATTGGTGGCAGTTTCATCACATTTTAGAACGGCATAGGCTTTATTCACGGTTTTAACATACCGGGCCTTTATTTTTTCATACTCAGCGGCATGGATTTGAAATATTCTTCCCGCCGATTGAAGAAGTACCTCTTCCTGGGCAGAGATGGCACCGTCTGCCGCAGACACCCGGAACAATACATCCATCATGAACTCAATGATTCTGGGCTGGACCCTGAATACCCGGTAAAACTGCAGGGCAAAGGCATCAAAACTCTCCGGGGAGTTCAGAGCTTGACGAAAAATATTCACAGCGCTGTTTCTGCCGTCTACATCCAGATTGAGATCCCTTGTCATAAAGGTCTCAATGGAGGCAATTTCAGAATCGGTCACCCTGCCGTCGGCCTTGGCCAGCTTGGCCAGCATGGAAAACGCTGCCACAAAAAAGGTCATCTGGGCCTGTTCATCCGAGGAAAGACCGGAAGAAAGCACACCCCCCCGGGAAAGATACCGCTCCTCTTTTTTATCAAAGCCATGCCCGAATGCAGCCCCTGCCACGGCACCAATGGGGCCTCCCAAAGCAAAACCGATTGTACCGCCCACCACTTTTCCAAGCCATCCCATATTGTCTACCTTTCCATAGTTTCAATATTCATCATCCGGCACAGACATGATACACGCATCTGTTTGGATTTTGTTTTGCAAGGGAATAATCCAGGCAGATTTTCAAAGGAGCTGCCTGATGATTCCTTATCCACCGCTGTTTTAATTTGCACCATTACCATTTCTGGGATACCATTTTTTCTTCCTGGTCCGGTTCTTCACCGGCGCACACCGGGATTCAATGGCATCGTTTCCCAAAAGGTCTGTCACATCCTTGAAAAGCCCCGGGGCCGGTTCCAGACGATCTGTTTCTGAAAGCTGAATCACCACAGACGAGCCCCCCTGGATGTGCACAGTGAGATACACCGGACACTCCCCCGGGTATCTGTCCACGATATCTTTTAATTTTTCCAGCACATTTTCCCCGGCTTTATCGGTGTGAAGATTGATCAGAATGCTGGATGTCCACTCTTTTTCCGCCATCTCCATGGGCACAATGCGATCGGCCAGGAGTTTAACCGTGTTTTCTTTTTTCTGAACCTGACCCTGGACAATCACCGGGGCCTCATCGGAAATCAATTGGTGAAACTCTGCATAGGCCTCGGGAAACACCACCACCTCCACACTGCCCTGGATGTCATCCAGGGCCACAAAGGCCATGAGATCCCCTTTTTTGGTTTTTAATATTTTCAAGGGGCGGATGGTGCCCCCCACACGCACCCCCATTTTGTCCGGGGCCCCATGAAGGGTGGTGGAGGAGTAATTGGCATAGGTGGCAAGAATTTTCCGGTATTTTTCCAGGGGATGCCCGGTGATATAAAATCCAAGGGTCTCTTTTTCCAAAGCCAGAAGATCGTTGGTGTCCCACTCTTCAATGTCCGGCATTTTGGGAAGAGTTACCGGGGCCGCAACACCCCCTTCCATGTCGGCAAAAAGATCCATCTGGGAGTCAGCCTTTTCCCGCTGGATACGATTTCCATGATCCAGGGCATCTTCCAGGGTGGCCATGAGCTGACTGCGTTTTGCGCCTGTGGAATCAAAGGCACCGCATTTAATCAATGCTTCCAGCACCCGCTTGTTCACCTTGCCAAGGGCCACCCGCTCGCAGAAATCATAGATGGTTTTAAAGGGTCCCTCACTGTCCCTTGCCTCCACAATGGATTCAATGGCGGCAGTGCCCACATTTTTCACGGCAGCCATGCCAAACCGAATGGCTGAACTGGTAACTGTGAATACGGCATCGGATTCGTTGATATCCGGGGGCAATACATCAATGGACTGGTTCCGGCACTCCTCCATGTATTTGACCACACTGTCGGAGTTGCTCATTTCACTGGTCATCAGAGCAGCCATGTATTCCCGGGGGTAATGGGCTTTTAAAAAAGCTGTCTGAAAACAGATAAGAGCATAGGCCGCACTGTGGGATTTGTTAAACCCGTATCCGCCAAATTTTTCCATGAGATCAAAGAGCTCTGCCGCTTTTTTTTCACATAGATTGTTCTCTTTGGCACCCTTTAGAAAAAGGGCACGGTGCTCCTCCATCATGGCGGCAATTTTTTTACCCATGGCTTTACGAAGCCCGTCAGCATCGGCCATGGAATAGTTGGCCAGGACCCCGGCAATTTTCATCACCTGCTCCTGGTAGAGGATCACTCCATAGGTTTCTTTTAGGATGGGCTCAAGTTCCGGGAACAGGTACACCACCTCTTCCCGGCCATGTTTTCTCTCCACATAGGAGTCTGCCATGCCGCTGTCCAGGGGACCGGGCCGATACAGGGCCACCAGGGCCACAATATCGCTGAAACAGGCGGGCTGCAGCCGGGTGATGAGCTCTTTCATGCCCGAGCTTTCCAGCTGAAAAACCCCTGTGGTATCAGCTCGGCCCAAAAGTTCGTAAGTCTCCTTATCATCAAAATCCAACTCCAGAAGATCGGGAATGGGCTTATTCTGTTTTTTAAGAAGCGCCAGGGTATTTTTAATGACTGTGAGGTTACGAAGTCCCAGAAAATCAAACTTCACAAGACCCAGATTTTCCACATAGTTCATGTCAAACTGGGTGACAACTTCCCCCTCTTTTCCCTTATATAAAGGAAGATACTCCACCAGGGGTTTGTCGGAAATCACCACTCCGGCGGCATGGGTGGAGGCGTGGCGGGGCAAGCCCTCAAGCAGCAGGGAAATATCCAAAAGTTCCTGGATCTCGGGATGACCATCGGCCTTGTCCGGAATGGCAGGCACCTCTTCCATGGCAAGGGTGAGATTTTTGGCACCGTCGGGAACCATTTTTGCGATCACATCCACCTCGGGCAGGGGAACGCCTAAAGCCCTTCCCACGTCCCTAAGCACAGCCTTGGCCTTAAGCTTTCCAAAGGTGATGATCTGGGAGACATACTCCCCGCCGCCATATCGGTCAATGACGTACTTATAAACCTGTTCCCGCCCTTCAATGCAAAAGTCCACATCAATATCCGGCATACTGATACGGGCCGGATTTAAGAATCGCTCAAAAATCAATCCATGCTCTATGGGGTCAAGGGCCGTTATCTCCATGGAGTAAGCAACCATGCTGCCGGCAGCCGATCCACGGCCAGGCCCCACGGGAATATCGTTTTCGTTGGAATAGCGTATAAAATCCGCCACAATGAGAAAATAACCGGGAAAACCCATGTCCAGAATTATGCCAATCTCGTAATCCAGACGTTCCCTGTAAAGTTTTTCATCAATATCCGGGTTTTTTCGTTTCAGTACAGCCAGTCGTTTTTCAAACCCTTCACGCACCTGACGGTCAAAAATCTGATCCACGGTTTCGTCGGTGTCTGTTTCATATCGGGGGAAATGATAGGTTTTATCATCAAATTCCACATGACACCGGGCTGCAATTTTACAGGTATTTTCAATGGCACCGGGGTACTGCCCCAGGGAATCCATCATCTCCTGGGGGGATTTAAAGTAGAGCTGATCCGAATCAAATTTAAAGCGATTTTCGTTATTCAGGGTGTCACCGGTCTGGATGCACAAGAGAGCCTCGTGGGCCCTGACATCGTTCTTTGACAGATAGTGACAGTCGTTGGTGGCCACCATGGGAATGGAAAGGCGCTGACTTACATCCAGTAACCCCTGGTTAACCGTCTCCTGGATGGCCATTCCGTTGTATTGAACCTCCAGGAAAAAATTGTCTTCCCCAAAGGTTTTCATGAAAAAACGGGCAGCCTCATCTGCCTCATCCATCTTTTTTTCAAGAATACGCTGGGCAAGTTCTCCCTTAAGGCAGGCAGACATGGCAATGAGCCCCTTGCTGTACTGAACCAGCATCTCTTTATCCACCCGGGGTTTATAATAGAATCCTTCCAGCTGGGCCCTGGAGGCCAGTTTACAAAGATTTGTATAGCCTTCCCTGTCCTTGGCAAGCAGCACCAGGTGGTTTAACTTTTTATTATCCTGGGCTGTTTTGTGTTCAATGGTTCTGGGGGCAACATACACCTCACATCCAATGATGGGCCGAATACCGGCCTTAAGGGCTTTAGCGTTAAAGGGGGCAGCACCAAACATGGTGCCATGGTCGGTCATGGCAACGGCATCCATACCAAATTCCCGGCATTTATTCAGCAGGGCATCCAGGCGGATGGCACCATCCAGCAGAGAATACTCAGTATGAACATGGAGATGATAAAAATTTGATGCTGATGCAAAATCTGTCATTGAAATATTGGCCTTATATTACTGAAAAACTTCTTATAACTGCCACGGGCAGGCCATATTCTGGCCTCGGCCTGCCCGCAACAAAGCTTGAAATACCCCCCCCGATTTGAGGCGTATTTCATATAAATCGCCACGGGCGGACCGCATTCTGATATCGATCAGCCCATGGCAAAGCATACAACACAATGAATGGTTACTTCATGCTGTCAATACTGTAGTTGGGAGCCTCTTTGGTGATAATAACATCATGGACATGGCTTTCCCTGAGACCGGCGGCACTGATTCGAACAAAATGAGCCTGCTGCCGCAGCTCCTCAACGGTCAATGTCCCAAGGTATCCCATACCTGCCTTTAGACCACCTAACATCTGCACAATGTTTTCCTTTACGGTGCCTCTGTAAGGAATCCGGCCCACAATGCCTTCGGGAACCAATGTCTCATCTTCCGAGCTATCCCGCTGGTAATAGCGATCACTGCTGCCTTTGCGCATGGCTTCCACAGATCCCATGCCCCGGTACGCCTTGTACTTTCTTCCCTGGAAGATAACAATTTCCCCCGGGCTTTCCAAGGTACCGGCAAGCAGGCTTCCCAGCATCACGCACTGGGCTCCGGCTCCGATGGCCTTGGCAATATCACCGGAAAACTTAATACCCCCGTCGGCAATGATGGGAACCCCTGTTTCATCGGAAACAGCTTTACAGTTCATGATGGCCGATAACTGGGGCACCCCCACACCGGCCACAATACGGGTGGTGCAGATGGAGCCCGGACCAATGCCGATTTTAACACCGTCAGCCCCGGCATCAATAAGGGCTTTGGCGCCTTTGGCAGTGGCCACATTACCGGCAATTACCTGGGCATCGGGGAAATCGTGCTTAATTTTTTCCACGGCACTCATGACGTTCTGTGAATGGCCATGGGATGTGTCAATGACCAGGGCATCCACCCCCCCTCTTATAAGGGCCTGGGTGCGTTCCATCATGTCAGAGCCCACCCCAATGGCGGCTCCAGCCCGGAGTCTGCCCATGGAATCCTTGCAGGCATGGGGATATTTTTTAATCTTTTCAATATCCTTAATGGTGATCAACCCTTTAAGACGCCCTGCTTTATCCACCACCAGCAATTTTTCAATGCGATGTTTATGGAGCATTTTTTTTGACTCTTCCAGGGAACATCCCTCAGGAACTGTCACCAGATTTTCTTTGGTCATGACATCCTTGGCCGGTTTTTCATGCTGGGTTTCAAACCGCAGATCCCGATTGGTGACAATGCCCACAAGCTTATCGCCTTCGGTGACAGGGATACCTGAAATCCTGTACTGGGCCATGATGGATAAAACTTTCGCAATGGAGGTCTCAGGAGAAATGGTGATGGGATCCACAATCATACCGCTTTCGGATTTTTTCACCCGGTCCACCTCAATGACCTGTTCTTCAATGGAAAGATTTCTATGGATAAATCCCAGTCCCCCGGCCCGGGCCATGCTGATGGCTGTCCGGGCTTCGGTGACGGTATCCATGGCCGCACTGACAATGGGAATATTTAAATTAAGTTTCCGGGTCAGCCGGGTTCCTGTCTGGACATCATCGGGCAGTATTGAAGAGTAGTCCGGTACCAGCAGCACATCATCAAAGGACAATCCGTCCTCTGCTATCACATTAACCATTTTTATCCTCCAGTGGAAATCTTGTAATCAACTTTATTATAAGCTGTTTTTAAATTTATCTTAAACCTTAGGCACCCTTCATTTTTACTTTACACTTTCATGGGGTGATTGCCTATTTTTAGGTGCTCGTCCTTAAAAAATGTAAAGTACTTTTGAAGACATCTGAAGGATGCCAAACTTTATTATTTCAAATATAACCGCCACGGGCGGACCTTATTCTGACCTCGGTCTGCCCACAACAAAGATAGAATTTTTCTACAGGTTTGCGGAGTATTTCATATAACCGCCACGGGCGGACCGTATTCTAATCCGGCTCTACCCACAACAAAGCTTGAAATACACCCTCGATTTGAGGCGTATTTCATATAAAACTACCACGGCAGGTGTGGAATCCCCCCCACCGCAGCACTGCATTTCACACCCTATTTTTGTAAACCTGATTCAATATCAGAAAAATGGGAATAAATCAAACTGACAAAATTCATGCCAAATCAAGAGCAAAGTTAATATTCTTTTAAATATCAACCATTACAATAAAAACAACACTCAGCCCCCCCCCATGATCGTTGAATCTAAAAATTTTCTTGATGCTTTTATACATAAACGATATAGTTATCAGTGGTTTGAATATTGGATTGTTCTAACTTTGGCACTCGAACAGAGTTTTTTGACAAACACAACACCCTCTGCCCTGACCACCCTTAAACTAAAAATGGAATAAACCATGCTGCTAAAAGTAAATCCCGATAATCCCCAACCCAGAATGATTGAAAAGATTGTGGACATCCTGAAGCAAGGTGGCATTATTGCTTATCCCACTGACACATTTTATGGCATTGGGTGTGATATCCTCAATAAAAAAGCCATTGAAAAGGTGTATCGACTAAAACAGAGAAGCAAGTCCCAGCCCTTCAGCTTTATCTGCGCCAACCTCACCCATATCAGCGAATATGCAAAGGTTTCCAATTTTGCCTACCGCAACATGAAACGCCTGTTGCCGGGACCATTTACCTTTATTTTACCAGGCTCAAAAATGGTTCCCAAAATCATGCTGACCAAACGCAAGACCGCCGGTATCCGTGTACCGGACAACACCATTTCCCTGGCCATCGCCCAAACCCTGGGGCACCCGGTATTGAGCACCAGCGCCACAGACCCCGACGGCAATGTGTTTGAAGACCCCTCCTTACTTCACGATTTTTTCAGCAAACGCCTTGATGCCGTCATTGACGGCGGCCCTGTTTCAGGAACCGCCTCCAGCGTTGTCTCTTTAATTGACGACGAACCCGAAATTATCCGTTATGGCGCCGGTGATGTCAGCATTTTTGAATAAGGACTGAATTACTTTTTTGATCACGGTCATATTGTCTTCCCGGGGATAAACCGGCACCACATCACCGCTGATATCGGCCAGCACACCGGCCCATTCAATGGCGTCCCCAAGATTACCCAGTCGATCCACCAACTGGAGATCCAGGGCCCTGGCACCGGTGAAAATTCGTCCATCGGCAAGGGTGGCCATTTTCTCTTCGTCCATGTTTCTACCCATGGCAACATCTTTGACAAACTGGGAATGGATCTCATCCACAACCCCCTGGAGCAAACGCTTCTCCTTATCCCCCAGGTCCCGCAGTGGGGAACCCATATCTTTGTACTCACCACTTTTAATCACCACCGGGGTCAAACCGATTTTTTTAATAATATTTTTAAAATTGGCATATTCCATGATTACACCGATGCTTCCGGTGATGGTGCCGGGATTGGCCATGATACCGTCACAGGCCGCAGCAGAGTAATATCCCCCTGAAGCTGCCACAGACCCCAGGGAAGCCACCACTTTTTTTATCAAACGGGTTTTCATGACCTCCCGATATATCTCCTGGGAGGGCCCCACCCCGCCGCCGGGGGAATTAATGCGCAACACAATGGCCTTAATATCTGCATCCTTGCGAAAGGCCTTAATATCCTCTATCACCTCTTTTGAAGAAGAGATCAATCCGGAAATCTCCACAACTCCCACATTTCCTGAACGCCCGCCATACTCGGTGCCAAGGGAAGCCTTAAACATTGCCCCCCCTCCCACTATCAGGCCTGTGATAATAACAAAGGTTGCCGATACAACGGTGAGCGACACAAGGGAAAAAAATAAAAACGGATGTCGTCTGGAAAACATGCAATACCTCATTGGTTAGTTATTAAATTGGGCAACCTGTGCCGGGAATGAAATAAGGCTGTTGATATTTTTTCATATGAAATACGTCGCAGACCAAGGGCGTATTTCAAATTTCATTGTGGGCAGATCCCCATGAAAACACAGCCCACCCAGGGTGATGATATAAAAAAGGCCGGACACAGAGATGCCTCTGTGGTCCGGCCTGATTTTTTCAGCCTGATATCATTATCATGTCCGGCAGCAGAGCCCATTGAAAAAAATGGCTGCAACCAGGGATATTATTTTTCTTCAGACCTGGCAGCCTCCTCAAGGTTGTCACGAAGCAGCTCACCAAAAGAAGAGGTGGTGGGCTTCATGTTTTTGGCAAAATCCTGGATAATATCCTCTTCTGCCTCGTCCTCAAGTCGTTTAATGGAAAGACCGATGCGTCTCTCATCACTGTTAATGTTCATAACCCGTGCAGTGATGTTCTCTCCGACCTTAAATTGATCTGAAGGTGTTTTGATTTTTTCTTTGCTGATTTCAGACACATGAACAAGACCTTCAATACCTTCTTCCAGCTCCACAAAAACACCGAAATCAGTAATATTTGTGATTACGCCTGAAATCTCGGTTCCCACTTCATATCGCTGCTCCACAGTTTCCCAGGGATCGGGCTGGGTCTGTTTGATACCAAGGGAGAATCTTTCGCTTCCCTTGTCAATGTCAAGGACCACGGCCTGGATCACATCACCTTTTTTATAAACCTCGGAGGGATGTTTGATGCGTTTGGTCCAGGAGATGTCAGAGATATGCACCAGACCGTCAATGTCATCATCAATACCGATGAAAAGACCAAAGTCTGTGATGTTTTTAATTTTTCCTTCAATGACAGTGCCCACAGGATACTTGTCACTGATGACTTCCCAGGGATTCTCAACGGTTTGTTTGATACCAAGGGAAATTCTTCTGTTATCCGGTTTGAGATCAAGGACAACAGCCTCCACCTCTTCACCCACGGAAACCATTTTGGATGGGTGACGAATCTTGCGGGTCCAGGACATTTCAGACACATGAATCAAGCCTTCAACACCCTCTTCCAGCTCCACAAATGCACCGTAATCGGTGAGGCTTACAACCTTGCCAAGCACCTTGGAACCCACAGGATATTTTTCCTGGGCCATGGTCCATGGGTCAGGGGTCAGCTGTTTCATACCCAGAGATACCCGTTCTTTCTCCATGTCGTAGGAAAGAATCTTCACATTGATGTTGTCCCCCACGGAGAACAGCTCCGAAGGATGTTTCACACGGCCCCAGGAGATATCTGTGATGTGAAGGAGTCCGTCCACACCGCCGAGATCAACAAAGACACCATATTCTGTGATATTTTTAACAACACCTTCCATGACCTTTCCGCTCTCAATGGAGCTGAGGGTGTTGGCCCTGGCTTCTTCACGGATTTTCTCAAGAATAACCCGTCGAGACAGAACAATGTTGCTTCTCTTTCTGTTATATTTAAGGACTTTGAATGTATAGGTCTGCCCCACCATCTCATCCATGTTCCGGATGGGCCGAAGGTCTGCCTGGGAGCCGGGAAGAAACGCCGGCAGGCCGATGTCAACGGAGAAACCGCCCTTGACACGACTTGTGATGATTCCCTCAATGGTGCCGTCTTCTTCGTAAATATCCCGAATGGCATCCCAGACCTTAACCTTGGCAGCTTTTTCTTTGGACAGAATAACTGTTTCTTCTTCTTCGTCCCAGACTTCCACCATTACCTCAACCTGATCATTCAGGCTGACATCGACATTGCCTTCCTCGTCTCTGAACTCGTGAATTGAGATCTGCCCTTCAGACTTGTAACCCACATCCACCAAGACATGATCTCTGTCCACAGCAATAATGGTACCTGTTACAACCTGTCCTTCTTCGAAGCGCTTGAAGCTCTCTTCATAAATACCCATCAATTCTTCCATGGTCTCTTCCCCGGTCAGAACGGGTTCAGACGCCATGGACGCCTCTAATTCCTCAGCAGTTTCTAATTCTTCATTCATTTCGTTGTTCTCGTTTGTTTCAGCAATGTTATTCATTAATGTTAATCCCCCATAGACAAATTTTATACTTTTTCTATAAAAAAGTATAATCTATTATGAATATCAAAAAAAGAGAGGAAAAACAATATAAAAAATTATTTTTTTAATCCAATCGCCACTCAAACCCTTTTAATCCCTGTGAATCTCCAATAGAATCCGCTGCACAACTTCTTCCAGGGAGATGTGGGTAGAATCAATCAAGACGGCATCTTTTGCCGGTGTCAGCGGGGCAATTTCCCGACCGGCATCATTGGCATCTCGACTTTCCATCATCTCTTTTACCTGGACCAGATCCTGTTCCGGGGCCTGTTTCTCCTTAAAACGCCGCAGGGCCCGGGTATCAAGATCTGCAAAAAGAAAAAATTTATGCCGGGCATGGGGAAACACAACGGTTCCCATGTCCCTTCCTTCAAACACCGTGTCATTATTCTTTGCAATGGCATGCTGTAAACCCAGTAAAGCCTTTCTCACACACGGCCGGGCAGAAATGGCCGACGCCAGCATGGATATTTCCGGGGTGCGTATCAAAGAAGAAATATTTTTCCCGGAACTTGTCAACACCGGATCTTCACCTTCCATGGCAAAGGAAAGAGAGATCCGGTTTAAAAAAGGTTCAAGCACGGCATCCGCCTCCCAGTCAATACCGGCCTGTTTAACCTCCAGGGCCACACCGCGATACAGTGCCCCGGTATCCACATAGATGCAGTTAAGGCGCTTTGCAAGTTCCCTGCTCACACTGGTTTTACCGGCACCTGCAGGGCCATCTATGGTGATAAGCATATTTGTCATGTCATCCCCCCTGCCTGGGACAGCAGCTGCTCCAACACAAAAAGGAATCGACGGTTTTCTTCTTCAAGTCCTGCGCTTATTCTCAGATAGGTTTCAAATCCATAGGATTTCATGGAGCGGACAATAACCCCTTGTTCCAGCATTTTTTGAAATACGACCCCGGCATCCATTCTGACATCCAACAAAAAGAAATTTCCCTGGGTGGGAAAGGATTGTATGCCCATTGCTGACAGCTGTTCCTGGAGGAAATCAATGCCCTGGTGCATGGTCTGAACACTTTGATTGAGAAACTCATGGTCTTCCAGGGCTGCGGCAGCTGCCACCTGGGCCAGGGAATTGACATTAAACGGCTGACGAACCCGGTGGAGAATTCCTGCAACGCCGGCATCCATGATGCCATATCCCACCCGGAATCCGGCAAGGCCATAGGCTTTGGAAAACGTTCTCAAAGAGACAATCCGGGGATCTTGCAGGGGCGATGCCAGGGAATCATAAATCGCCTTGTCCCGTGCAAACTCAATGTATGCTTCATCCATAATCACCAGTACATTTTCCGGAACCTCTTTCATGAACGCCGTTAACACATCCTTTGTGATGTGACTTCCCGTGGGATTATTGGGATTGGTGAGAAAAATCATGGTAGTACGGGGAGTTACAGCTTTTAAAATAGCATCAAGATCAATGTCAAGCCCTTTTAAGGGCACCATCACCGGTACACCGCCTGACACCTTCACTGATATTTCATACATTAAAAAGGAAGGCAAAGGCATCAGCGCCTCATCCCCCAGCCCCAGAAAACCCTGGGCCAGCAGGGCAATGATATCATCGGACCCGTTGCCAATGACCACATTGTCCGGATTTACGCCATATTTCCGGGCAAGCATGCCGGTCAATACATGGCCGCTGCCGTCGGGATACCGATTCATGCCGGCAAGATGCGATTTAACAGCAGCCACAGCTTTGGGAGAAGGCCCCAATGGATTTTCATTGGATGCCAGTTTAACGGAATTTTTAATCCCGTATTCCCGCTCTATTGCCTCAATGGGCCTGCCCGGTTCATAGGGCTTTATGGAACTGATATATTCCGGGGTATTTAATTTCATGGAACCTGATGCACTCCTTTTTTCATCATAACGGTCATGTCCTGACAGACACAACAAATATTAAAAATGGCATTATGCCGCCGGGGACTGTGTTGATGGCATTTCAATACTGAGTTTTTTGATAAACCGCCACGGGCGGACCGATATTTCAAAAAAATGAACCCCGGTCAGCGCTTACCCTCTGATTAGTTTGGATTTGATATTTTGTCAATATCTATGCTAAGGGGGGGATGGGGAGAAAAGGAAAAATATTCAAAGGCAACCGGATAAAGTCCATCCGTGGCAATTTTATATACAATGCAGCCTCCAAGGCAACCTCAAGCAGAGCCGGATCAAAATACGGTCCGCCCATTTAAGCCTAACAATGCAGACACATTGCAATTGCATTTTTAAAAGGAGATCCACATGATCAAGGCACCCGTCAAAACAGGCCTTGAAACGCTTAAGACAACACCGTCCACAGCGTTTAAAGGAAAAAAACTCGGCCTTCTGGCCAACCCGGCATCGGTGGACAACACCTTTATTCATGCCTCCCGAATTATTCACGCTCTGTTTCCCGGACAATTAAAGGCTCTTTTTTCTCCCCAGCACGGTTTTCATGCTGAAAAACAGGACAACATGATAGAATCGGACCATGGCATGGACCCGGAACTGAATATCCCCGTTTTCAGTCTTTACAGTGACACCCGCATTCCCACCGAAAAAATGATGGATCACATTGACATATTGATCATTGATCTTCAGGATGTGGGCACCCGGGTCTACACATTTATGTACACCATGTCCCATTGCCTGGAAGCGGCAAAACAATATGGTAAAAAAATAGTAATTCTGGATCGACCCAATCCCCTGGGTGGAATTGCGGTGGAAGGCAATGTTCTTGCTGACAGCTGCCGTTCTTTTGTGGGCCGATTTCCCCTGCCCATGCGTCATGGGCTCACCATGGGGGAACTTGCTCTTTTTTTCAACCGGGAGCATGGCATCCATGCAGATGTAACAGTGATTCCCATGCAGGGATGGAAAAGAAAGATGTCTTTCCGGGACACAGGCCTTTCCTGGGTGGCCCCCTCCCCCAACCTGCCCACGCCGGAATCTGCCATGGTTTATCCGGGGCAGGTTATATTTGAAGGCACCAACGTATCAGAGGGAAGGGGAACCACCCAACCCTTTGAGTTTCTGGGAGCTCCCTACATTGATCCATCCCCCATTCTCAAAGAAATCGTCAAAGATATTGCCGGTGCCACCCTGCGACCCATCTGTTTTGAACCCACCTCAGGAAAATGGGCAGGACAAGCCTGCCGGGGATTCCAGATTCATGTCACCGATCCCCTGGCCTTTAAACCCTACCGCACCTCACTGCTTCTTTTACAACAGATAATCAAACATCACCAAAATGCGTTTCAATGGAAAGAACCTCCCTATGAGTATGAATATCATAAATCGCCCATGGATCTTATCTTGGGCAGCGAAACACTAAAGGAACGCATTGCGCAACAAGAAGAGATGAATGCCCTGGAAGCATCCTGGCACATGGATCTGGTTGGATTTGAAAAGACAAAACAGAAATTTCATCTTTATGAACATTGCTGACACAGAACATAAACTGTAGACAAAAGGATATTCTTTTACAACTACTTCACACTTGTAGAGGCCAATGGCCGTTTTTCAAGGAATTCTGCCCAAAAGAGTAAACTGCTTTTGTGACGATATGAAACATACAAGAAAAGAAGGGGGAGGGGGAAAGCAAAAAAGAGAAAGAAAAAAAGGAACAACAGACAAAGCAGCTGTTGTTCCCGTAATGGAGCAAAAACTTATTTTTTAAGGTCTGCCAGCTCTTTTTCCAGCTCGGCAATCCTTTCTTTATCATCAGCTACGGGTGCATCTTCACCATCATTTTTTTTCCAGCTGTCTTTGAGCTCATCAAAACCGAGGTAGAGGGCAAGACCGCCACCCAGCAAAAGAACTGGAGGAATGGCACCGGCAAGAATCTGTAGAAATGCGCCAAACCAAACAGCAATACCAATAATACCCAACAGAACGGCAACTGCACCACCAATCAAAGTCTTCATCAAATAATCCTCCTTACCATGTTAATGATTGCAAAATTCAAAATAACTATATAAAATCACAACTAAATATCGTTCATGTCCTTTACACATCAATTAAGATCAATCAATTAGCATATGGAAACAAGTAAATCAAGGCAATTTTTAGATGCTAATTATTTTGTTGCCATGGCATCAAGGCTTATGATAAAAATTTTTTTCTGTATCAAGCGTCAGGCCGACACACTCTGGACTAAACCCCGGAGAGCCTTTTGCCTCTTTTTCTTATAACCGCCACGGGCGGACCGTATTCTGACCTCGTTGCGCCCACAACAAAGGTAGAAATATTCCCCGGGTTTGCGGAGTATTTCATGTAAACCGCCACGGGCGGAGCTTATTCGACCCACAACAAAGATAAAATTTCCCCCGGATTTAAAGGGAATTTTTCATAGAAGAGCAGAAAAAAACCATGGCATTCCATGGTATTCAAGGAAATATAAATGAAACCATTTTCAATATTCAGTGGCATGGCCCATTCCCTCAAACAGTTTTATCGCAATAAAATTACCACAATCCTTAATAACAGTAGTGGCTACTTTGCATGCTTTTACCCAGGTAATAAAGGCATAATATCTCCTTTTCTTTTTAATCGACTTTTTTCCAGAATCGGCCTGGATAAAAAAAAGGTTGCCAATCTAAGTGATCTTAATAAAACCGGTACAGTCATTTATGTGAGCAAATATAAAAGTATCATTGATTTTTTATTTTACAGAACCATTTTTGAAAAAAATGCACTGCCCTATCCTGAGATCATTTTTGACGGTTCTTTTTTCTTTCTCATGCCTGTCAAGCGCCTGTTTAAAATTTTACTCACCCAGCTGGACTCTGTTTTTCGTACCTTTTCTTTTAAAGATCCTTACGTGTCCGGGTATTTTTTTGATGAATTCGCAAAAGGGCGATCCGGCTTTATTCATTTGGTGGAGAGCAAAAGCTTTTACAAACGATTTATCCGCTCCAAACCAAGCCCATTACTCCATCTTATCCATTTTCAAAAAAATAACGACAGACCTTTACTGCTGGTGCCCCAGACCATTGTTTACAGTTTAAAACCCATTCGAAGCACCTCATCTTTATTTGATATTTTATTAGGGAGCAATGAAAAACCGGGAAGACTCAAACGTCTGGCAGCCATGTTCCAGAAACCGGAAAAAATATGCGTTGAGATTTCCGAGCCGATTAATTTAAAAGAATTTCTTGAACGTCCCGATATCAGGGACATTGATGAGGATTTCCAGGCCTATAGCCTGAGAATTCATCTCATGGATCTTTTGAACCGCCAGAAACGAAGCTTCACCGGCCCGGTGCTTAAAACCAGGGCAGAGATCACCGAAGATATCCTGACCCAGAAATCCCTTCAGGAATTCATGAAGGTGCATTCAGAGCAGAATAACAAAGCGTTGATGACAACCCATAAAAAAGCAGCAAGCTATATAAAGGAAATTGCAGCAAGCTACAACCTTCCGGTGATTTACATCTTTGAAAAGGTATTGACCTGGGCATTTAACAATATTTTTGAAGGCGTGGTGGTGGATCAGGACGGCCTTGACCGTATTCGGGAAGAATCAAAAAAGGCTCCGGTGATCCTTGCCCCCTGTCACAAAAGCCATCTGGACTATCTTTTGCTTTCCTACCTCATGTTTAAAAATAACATGCCCTGTCCCCACATTGCCGCCGGAAAAAATCTATCCTTCTGGCCCCTGGGGCCCATTTTTCGAAGTGGTGGCGCTTTTTTTCTGAGACGAACATTCAAGGGAGCCCCCTTGTACTCCCGCATCTTTGCGGCATATGTTGAGAAACTTCTGTCTGAAGGCTTTAATATGGAATTTTTCATTGAAGGGGGAAGAAGTCGCACCGGCAAGCTGTTATCTCCAAAGCTTGGATTTTTAAGCATGCTCATCAAGGCCCACCGCAACCAATCCTGTGAAGATCTCATCTTCATCCCTGCCTATGTGGGCTATGACAGGGTATTGGAAGAAGATGCTTACCTCCATGAAATTGAGGGAGGTAAAAAAGAGTCAGAGAACATCTCCCAATTGATCAAGGCCAGAAAATTTTTAAAAAAGAAATACGGTAAGGTTTATATAAAATTCCATGAACCCATCTCCCTGAACAGTTATCTGCGGGAAAAGGACGAATTTCAAAGGTTCATGGGGGAAGACCAGCACAAAAAATTATGCCGGAGCATGGGATATAAACTGATCAATGCCATAAACAACACCACCATCATTACCCCCCATGGCATCATTGCAAGCGGAATACTCAACGCCCCTGCGGGTCGATTTTCCAAAAAAGAGCTGATGATCCGGGTAAGTGCCTACATGAACATGCTCACCTTTTGCAAGGCAGAACTTGCCGACACCTTGACCATGGACCCTGATCGGGCACTGGACCGGGTATTGCAAAACTTTGTTTCCAGAAAATTCATTGAACTGGCCGATGACGAAGAAGATGAAATTACAGAAAACACCCGTTTTTTTGTAAAAGACAACAAGCGCCCCATTCTGGATTATTATAAGAACAATGCCATTGCTTTTTTTATCCCTGCTGCCTATACGGCCCTGGCAATTCTCAAGACAGATAGATTTCAGTTTTCCTCCACAGATCTGCTAAAGACCTATGCATTTCTCCAGGACTTCTTTATTGATGAGTTCTCCTTTGATGATGAAAAAAGCTGTAGTGAACACATTGCCCACAGCATTAAAGCCTTTATGGAAAAAGGTGTGGTGGTTCCCCACCCCGATTTCCCAGACACCTTTAACCTCACCTCAGAAGGCTTCAGACAACTTCGCTCCTTTTCTGTGTTCCTGAAACCGTTCATGGAATCTTACAAGGTGGCTCTTCTCTATTTTGAGAAATATCCTGCAGGCAAACATGATGCAAAAGAGCGCATCAAAAAAATCCAGGCCAAGGGCCTTAAAATGTACAAACGCCAGGATATTCTCCTTAAGGAATCATTGTCCAAAATCAATTACATCAATGCCAGTTCATTTTTTATGAACAATGGCATAAACGGCAGTGAAGACACTGACGCCATTGAAAAGCACAAAAAAATCATTGAAGATTTCCTGGCCATACTGTCGGTATAACCGCCACGTATGGACCTAATGCTTGTTCAAGGCTAAAATTTGGGATGATAAAGTTCAAAGAGTATTACACCACGAGATCTTTGAGAATTGACAATCCTAAAATTAAGATTTGACGTTGCACTGCTTTGATCGGGCGCAAAAAATATAGGGTCGTAGACGCGGAGCCAAATGGTATTATACCGCCGCCCCCCGACGGGCAATGGGTCCGGACCGGAACTGTAGACAGCTCAATTGTCCGGTTCCTATTGCCCGTCGGGGGGCGGCTCTGCCTTAGCTTGCCTTGGAGGCTGCCTTGTATATAAAACTGCCATGGGCAAAACAAGGAAAGAAGAAACTTGAATAATCAAAGGGAAAAGAATACCCCATGAAGGCATTAATTCTGGCCGCAGGGCTGGGCACCCGCCTGCTGCCCCACACCGTTCAACGGCCAAAACCCCTTTTTACCCTGGCAGGTTTGCCTCTTTTGGAAATCACCATTGAAAAGCTCATCCATGCGGGGTGCAAAGAAATTGTCATCAACAGCCATCATCTCCATGGGCAGATTGAAGCTTTTATCCAGGCAAAGAAATATCCCGTGCCCGTAATAACCAGCCATGAACCCACTCTTCTGGACACCGGAGGGGCCATTAAAAATGTGCGGGATGTCATGGGAGACTCACATTTCTGGGTCATTAATTCAGATGTTGTAACGGATCTTGATCTTACAAAGGTATGGAATTTTCATAAAAAAGGAGACTGGCCGGCCACCCTGGTGCTACACCATGAACCAAGATTTAACGGTGTTAAAGTCAACAGTGATAACTTTATCACAGGTTTTCCAGGGACTGATGCCGCCTCTCCAAACCCCATGGGCCTTTTGGCGTTCACCGGTATCCAGATCCTGTCCCCGGAAATATTTGATCACATGCCAGAGGAAAAAATCTTCAGCAGCATTGATCTTTATAAGTCGCTGTACTCTGGGGGCAACCGGGTAAAAGCATGTGTCATGGATCATTTCTACTGGCAGGATGTGGGCACCCCGGAAGCCTATCTGGATGCCGGCCTTCGGCAGCTTTTCATGGCAGCCGGAGACACCGCTTCTGGTGGGCACGGTTCTGACAATATAGAAGCAATCCGGCACCACAACCCACCCCAAGATATAGCCGTCACCCCACTGGCCGGGGACGGGTCAGACCGAAAATGGTTCCGCCTTGCCCATGGTGACACCACCCATGTGGTGGCTGACCATGGCATTGATGCCCTGGGATTGTACCGGAAACCGCCGGCTCCCAGGGAAGTTGATGCCTTTGTTGACATCGGTAATCACCTTTATAAACGACAGATTCCAGTGCCGAAAATACTGGGCTACGACCTTTTTTCCGGCCTGGTCATACTGGAAGACCTGGGAGATGTTCACCTCCAAAATGTCATCCTTGGTGCCGACAATCCAAAAACAGTCCTTAAATACTATAAAAACGCCTGCAATCTTATCATGGACTTTTCCATAAAAGGAAAGCAGGGATTTAACCCCCATTGGACCCACCAGACCCCAACCTACTCCCGGGAGCTGATCCTGGAAAATGAGTGTCGATATTTTGTGGATGCCTGTTTAAGGGGATATTTAAATCTTAACATTGAATTTGAAACTCTTTTTCCCCAGTTTGATTTCATTGCCGGACAATGCCTTGAAAATGCGATCACAGGGCTTATGCACCGGGACATGCAGTCCAGGAACATCATGGTCAGTCAGGATCAACTCAGGATCATTGATTTTCAATCTGCCAGAACAGGTCCCATGCAGTACGATGTGGCCTCCCTGCTCATTGATCCCTATGTTCACCTGGACAGATCCATTCAAGAGACAATTCTGGATTACTGCGCAAAAGCTGTGGAAAAACGCACAGGATTTGCTGAAAAAAAATTTAAAAAAGGATATTATTATTGTGCCCTTACCCGAAATTTTCAAATTCTGGGTGCCTTCAGCAATTTGAGTAAAAACCGGGGAAAAACCTGGTTTGAACCCTTTATACGTCCGGCATTGAAAAGCCTTGCCACGGCGATTCACACAGTTAACATTCCAGATGTCAACCTGCTGGCAAAAACCATTGACCAGGCCCTTAAATCCATTGGCGAGTAAAAGCAACGGCATCGGGAAAAGCCGGAACCGGCCGGTACCAAATTTTTCCGGGACACATTTGCGTTACCCCGGTTCAATGCTTGATCAGCTTTCTAACGCTCTTACCAAAGGAGCACGAAAATCAGAGATGATAAGCGGGGTTGCTAACAAGCTGAGCCACCATACGGGAATAAAATTTTATAATAAAATGACCGACTTTATGAGCAAGCCCTAACAATATAGACTCACAGATACAAGGAAAAAATACCATGGAAAAAATACATGTAATGATGAATGGCATCCCCGGCAATGTGGTCACCACCATTGCCGGTCATATACAAAATGATCCCCGGTTTGAACTATTGCCCTTTGCCATGACCGGCCCGGAAATAACCGCCGCCACCCATACCCTGGGGGACATGACCATTAAACTTATTACTCCGGATAACAGAGACACAGCCATCAAAGAGATCAAGGAACAATTTACTAATTTTATCTGCATTGATTTTACCCACCCAACGGCTGTGAATGACAATGCCAAATTTTATGTTGACAATGAAATACCCTTTGTCATGGGCACCACAGGGGGAGACAGAACGCTTCTGGAGGAAACCATATTATCCGGTAATATTCCGGCTGTTATTGCCCCGAACATGGCCAAACAAATCGTGGGCTTCCAGGCCATGATGGAATATGCCGCCACCACCTTTCCAGATCTTTTCAAAGGTTACAGCCTGAGCATCAAAGAAAGTCATCAACAGACCAAGGCCGATACCAGCGGAACAGCCAAGGCCATGGTGGGATACTTTAACCGGCTGGGAACCCCCTTTTCCAACGATGAGATCCACCGGGAAAGGGACCCCGAGATCCAAAGAAATGAATGGAAAATTCCAGAACAGCACATCAATGGCCATGCCTGGCACACCTACACCCTGACCTCGCCGGACAACACGGTTTGTTTTGAATTTTCCCACAACATTAACGGACGGGATGTGTATGCCCAGGGCACCATGGATGCAGCGGCCTTTCTCCACAGCAAGCTTGGGCAGCAAAAGAATAAAACAGCAAAAGGGGAAATTTACACCATGATTGATGTACTTAAGGGGAAATAAGAATGATACGGTTCCTTGGACGCATGGATTTTGGACAATGAGTCAGATGGCAAAATTTTTTATTATCCTGGCGGTGGTGATTTATGTCATCAGCCCCTTTGATCTCATACCCGATTTTCTTATGCCCTTTATCGGGTGGATTGATGATACGGTTCTTATTTCCATGTTGATTTATTATTTAAGAACCGGAAAAATCCCCGGGATTTTTTCCAGAAAAGGTAATTTTCAGGCAAGATACCGTCCCCCCGGCAGCCAGGGTAACACCACCGGTGGGGAAAATCACAACACGCAACAAGGCTCTTTTTCCCAAAGCAGTCAATCTCACCGCCAAAGTTGGGCAAAAGAGCCGTCAGAAGGTGAAAAATCCCCCCATGACATCCTGGGGGTTTCCCCGGATGCCACCCCCGGGGAAATCCGGGAGGCTTACATCACCCTTGCCAAACAATATCACCCGGACAAAGTGGCCCACCTGGGAGAAGAATTACAAATTCTGGCAGAAAAACGATTCAAAGAGATCCAGCAGGCCTATGCCCGGCTTTCCTAATTAATTGTGGTTACAGGGCAATGTGCCTTTAGAATCACATACCGGGCCGTGGACCCCATAATGATTTTCTGGGCCCTTGATTTCTTCTTGATGCCCAGAAAAATATGGCTGACATTCTTCTCCCTGGCAAGTTCCACAAGGTCTTCACCCGGTGTAAATCCCCGGACACTTTGCTCTGCTGTGCAGGGAAGGCGCGCCTCTTTCATAAGCTTTTCTGCAAATTTCAAATCAGCCTCCGCCTTTTGGACATCAGCCATTTTTTCTTTGGGACCTCCTTCCATGGAGGTTACAATGTACACCTCGGCATTGCACAACAGAGCATAGTCCCTGGCAAGCTCCAGTGCACGAACCCCCACCTCTCCGCCATTGTATCCAACCATTATTTTCATAAACATCTGTTCCTTTATAGATAATTTTTTTTGCAAATAGGCTGACTACATCCATCGCTTACGTCTTTTATAGGATTTCACATTTTTAAAGGACTTACGGCCCCCACCCTGGGTGATGCCCATGTAAAACTCCCGGACATCGGGATTGTCCTGCAGGGTTTCTGACTCCCCCTCCAGAACAATGCGTCCCGACTCCATGATATAGGCATAATCTGATATGGCAAGGGCAATACGGGCATTTTGCTCCACCACCAGAATGGTGGTTCCCATCTCTTGATTAATCTTCTGGATATTTTCAAATATCTCCTTCACCAGCAAAGGTGCCAACCCCAAAGAAGGCTCATCCAGCATGAGCATATCAGGCGCGGCCATCAATGCCCTGGCAATGGCGATCATCTGCTGCTCTCCTCCGGAGCTGTACCCGGCCATGCGGTTGGTGACATTGGACAGGCGCGGAAAATGGCGATACATCAATTCATTGTTTTTTTTGATATTTTCAGCACCGTCACTTCTGGTGATGGAGCCCACACGAATATTTTCATTCACGGTGAGATGCTTGAACACCCGGCGGCCTTCAGGGACCATCACAACCCCTTGTTTAACAATATCCGTCCCGTTAAGAGCTGTGATATCATCCCCGTTAAAATGGATAACCCCTTCACGGATGGCACCGTTTTCCGGTTTTAAAAGTCCGCTGATGGCCCGCAGGGTGGTTGTCTTGCCTGCACCATTGGTTCCAAGCAGGGACACAATGCGCCCCTTGGGCACATTGAGGCTCACCCCCCGCAATACCTGGATAATATCATTGTAGACCACTTCAATATTGTTTACTTCCAATAATTTTTTTTCCAATGGCGTGGTTCCCATTTTTATTTTATTTTTTTCATAAATTCAGAGGTGATGGGTTGCCCCACTTTTCTGAACACACCGTCCTTTACACTGTAAATCTGGAGCATATCCACACCGGCACGGTCTGTGGCGGAATAGGTCACCGGTCCCACCGTGGTGTAGGGGGTGTAAGCATTGGCACCGTTCATGGCGTTGAGCTCTTTATAGAGATTTTCACGATTGATTTTAAGCCCCTTTTCCTTTACCCGGCGAATCACTTCCGTTGCCACCTGGGCCACCATGATGCCGTTGGCATAGTTGTGGGAATTGGCGGCCTTGTCATCCCGGTTATACATTTTGGCCAGGGCGAGCTGTTTTTCCGTGCCGTCATTTTTTTCCGAGGTGATATTATAGGAGGTGGTCCAGTAAAAATTTTCCGCAGCTTTGCCTGCCAGGGCTATGAGATCATTTCCACCAGTGTAGTGGGCCCCCATGAAAGTGATCTTTCCCTCCTGCCCAAAGGATTCGGCAACAATACCCAGACGGCTGGCATCCTTGATCATGGCTGCCACCGGTGATTGCACTGTGTGACAGATCACATATTGCACACCTTTGCTCATGAGTCGTTTGAGCATGGCAGTGCTGTCAAGATCCTTTCCATGTTCCACCACTTCCACAATTTCAATGTTCAACCCGGCGGCAATGGACTTTTCTGCATCCTCCACAGGTCCCCTTCCAAAGGCTGAAGGATGTATGAACATGGCAACTTTGGCCTTGTCTCCCTTGTTATGGACGGCAATGTACTCTGCCAGGCTCACCACCTGCTCGGAGTAAGATGCAATGGGTAAAAAGATGTAGTTGGAATCCACAAGATTTCCGGCATGGAAGGACGCCGGAATAACGGCGATCTCTTCTTCCTCAAAATCTTTTTTCAACCCCAGGGTGCTTCCCGTGGAGTAATTAAGATAAAGAACAATGCCGTCATCCAGAAATTCCTCAAAATTTCGTTTGGTAACAGACGTTTTATACTGATCATCCCTTATGGAGCAGTGAATGGTATCTTTGCCCAGTATTTTGGTTTCATTGGCAAAATTAAAATAATCTTCCACCCCCTTGGCATAGGGGTTCCCGGCATCGGATGTGGGGCCTGTGATGGCCAGGGACAATCCCAGTTTATACTCCTTGGCATGGACCTGACAGGTAAAGGCCAAAGCCACCATTATTAACATCGCTGTTATTTGAAACGCTCTGTTCCTGATTTCCATTGTTCCCTCCATTTAACCTCATTTAAAGTAATAATCAGTCTCCATTGTGAATATTTAACTCAACTTTCGGGCTTCATTTCAAAGCCGGCATTTTTAAATGTACCGATGGGCTCAGTGTGCCGACGGGGTCAGGCTTTTGTTATTGATGTTATCGACCAAGACCTTTGCCAACGAAAAAAGCCTCGGTAATGTCAATAACGAAAGCCTGACCCCACCACGAAATGCGAACACCGAAAGTTGAGTATTTAATATCTAAACGGCCACTTCTTGGTATAGGACTTAACAATACGCCACCAGTTGGCAATGCCCCGGGGTTCAAACATGAGAAACAACACGATTACAAGTCCAAAGGTCAAGGGCCTCAGGGCTGTGGCAAGATTCATGCTGGAGGGAAGATATTCTCCGGCAAAACCGGAAAAGTGTTCCACCTGGAGTTCCAGAAACTGTATGGCCACCGGCCCCCAAAAGGAGCCGTTAAGGGTGCCAAGCCCCCCCACAATGGCCATGGCCAGATAGGATATGGAGTGATGCAAAGTAAATGATTCAAATCCCACCCCCCGGTAAAGATAGGCATGAAGCGCCCCTGCCATGCCTGCCATGAATCCTGCAAGGGCAAAGGCATACACCTTGGTGAACCCCGGGTGCATTCCCATGGCGTCGGCAGCCCTGTCATTGTCGCGCACGGCGATGAGACATCTGCCATAACGGGTCTTCATGAGATTGCGTATACCAAACCCGGACAGTATAATGACCACAAGCGTCACATAGTACCAGAACTGGTAATGTTCCCGTCGCATCACCTTGCCGGTGAACCAGAATACCCGGCCCACAAAGATGGTCTGCCCCTGGTTGAAAAAGGTCATAAAATTAATGGTCCATTCAAAAATCATTTGAAAAGAGAGGGTGGCAATGGCCAGGTAAAGATGTTTGAGCCTTAAGGCCGGCAATCCCACCACAGCACCGAACACCGCCCCCACCAAGCCCCCCGCAAGAATAACAATTGGCCAGAAATGGGTCACCAGCCCATGGGAATCTCCCAGAACACGACACAAAGCAGCCACAGTATAGGCCCCCACCCCCACAAAGGCGGCATGGCCAATGGATATGAGCCCGGCAAACCCGGTGACAAGATTGAGCCCCATCACCGCAACAATGGCAATGAGGGTGGAATCAATCACCAGCATGTACTTGTTGCTCAGGGGAAACACCATGGGCCAGATCAAAAGAAGGGCAAGAAACAAAGAAAAAACAGATCTGTCAAGGTGGGTAAAAAAGGTGCGCTGCTCCTGTTTATATGCGGTAAAAAAATTACCCGTGGCCAGCCATTGATTTGATGACATGATTATACCCTCTCAATTTCATGGATGCCGAACAATCCATGGGGTTTAAAGAGTAAAATAATTAAAAGGATCACATAGGGCATTACCTCGCCGGTGCCGTTGAGTCCCCAGTTGCCATCCAGATATCCACTGGCAAACTGCTGGATCAACCCCATGATGATCCCGGCCACCACAGCCCCCAATATGGAGTCAAGCCCCCCCAGAATCACCACGGGAAACACCACCACCCCAAAGGCATGGAGGGTGTCAAAATTCAGACCTGTGATATTTCCAATGATGCATCCGGCCGCAGCCGCAGAAAGCCCCGCCGTTGCCCAGGCAAGGCCAAACACTGTCTGTACACTGATGCCCACGGACATGGCTGCAAATTGATCGTCGGACACCGCCCGCATGGAGATACCCACAGTGGATTTTTTAAAAAACCAGGAAAATCCGCCAATGAGAACCATGGTGACAATCACCCCCACCAGCTGGGTCCAGGAAATGGAGACACCGCCATAGGAAAGGGGGGTGTGGGGCAAAAAGGCGGGGAATGAAAAATTTTCACTGCCAAAGGGTGTGAGATAAATCAACCCATCCAGAATGGAGGCAAGACCGATGGTCACCATGATCACCGATATAATGGGTTCTCCGATGAGACGTCGCAAAAAGATTTTTTCCACGCTCATGGCCAGGAAAAATGTGGCCCCCATGCTGATAATAAAAGAGAAAAAAACAGGAATCTTTGCCCACACCGTAAGGGCATAGGCAATAAAGGCGCCGGCCGCAATGAGCTGTCCATGGGCAAAATTTGCCACCCTGCTTGATTTATAAACAAGGACAAGTCCCAGGGCAGCCAACGCGTAAATTGAGCCCACCACAATGCCACTGACCACAATTTGAAAAAAATAACTCATCAAACCTCCTCCAGGGTATAAAAAACAATCTTTGTTTTCACGGTGGTTGATTGTCCGTCCTGGTACTGGAAAAAGGCCTCAACCTCTTTTTCCTGAACGCTTTTCTCGTACAGTCCATGATAAAGATCCCGGTATTTTTCCTGGACAAATTTCCGGCGTATTTTTCCGGTTTTGGTCAATTCTCCGTCATCCACATCCAAAAGCTTGTACAAAAGGGCAAAACGCTTGATACGAAAATGTTCTTTTTCCGCTTTTTCATTGACCTCTTGTATCTGTTCCATGATCAATTGTGCCACGTCCGGGTGGGCTGAAAGTCCCATGTAAGTGGTGTAGGAAATCCCATTATCCTCGGCCCATTTTCCCACCACAATGGGATCAATGTTAATCAAAGCCGCCACATAGTCTTTGTGATCCCCATAAATCACAGCCTCTTTTATGTAAGGACTGAATTTAAGCTTATTTTCAAGGAACATGGGGCTGAACATTTCGTTTCTTTTGTTGTGCATGACATCGGAAATACGATCAATGACCACCAGGTGTCCCCGGTCATCAATGTATCCGGCATCCCCGGAATGAAGCCACCCGCCCTCCAGAAGTTCCTTGCTCTTTTCCGGCAGATCAAAATATCCCGGAGACACGGAAAGGGAGCGGGAAAGAATTTCACCTTCCTTGGAAATGCTGCACTCCGTTCCGGGAAGGGGGAGCCCCACGGTGTCCGGGCGAACATCACCGTCCCGGTGCATGTAGGCAATTCCCGTGATCTCCGTCTGACCATAAATCTGCTTGAGATTTACTCCAATGGCCTGGTAAAAAGTAAACAGCTCCGGTCCCAGGGCCGCACCGCCGGTGTAGGCCCGGCGCAACCTTAAAAAACCGATCTGATTGATCAGGGGACGAAAAATGATCTGCCGTCCCAGCCAGGCTTTGATCTTAAGCCCCAGGGGCATACTCTCACCTGTCATTTTGTATGTGGCGGCCTTTTCGCCCTGCTTGATAAAGTAATTGTACAGCTTTTTATTGAAGCCATAGGACTGGTCAATCTTTAACCAGATTTCCGATCGCATGGTTTCGTAGATCCGTGGGGCACCAAACATGAAATGGGGACCAATTTCCTTTAAATCGTCCATGGCTGTTTCAACGGATTCAGGAAAATTAATGGTGATACCCGTGGCCATTGCAATACCAAAGGAGTTCATCTGTTCGCCGATCCATGCAAAGGGCAGAAAAGAGACGTACTCATCCGTGGGTTCCAGGGGATCCACCCTGGTGATCTGAACCCCCATGTTGATATAATTTAAATGGGTCATGATGGTGCCCTTGGGAAGACCTGTGGTTCCTGAAGTGAGGCACAAATGGCAGGGATCATCGGGTTTTCCCCGGTCCACCAGTTGGTCAAATAACTGAGGATCTTTATCATATAAAGTCTCGCCCTGTTGATACAGCTCCTTGATATCCATAAACCAGGAATCTGATTGATAATTTCGCATGCCCCGGGGATCTTCATAAACCACCTTTTTAACCCCGGGAACCTGCTCTCTTATCTCCACAAGCTTATCCACCTGCTCCTGGTTATCGCAGAACACCAGTGACACTTTAAGATATTTCAGGATATGGGCAATTTCATCGGGCATGCTGGTTTGATATACACCGGCGGAAATGGCACCAAGAGAGTGGGCGCCAATGGCCATGAAAAGTAATTCAGGAATGTTATCGCTGATGATGGCCACGGTGTCGCCCTTTGATATGCCAAGGGATTTAAGCCCCAGACCGGTCTTTCGAACATGGTCGTAGTAGTCATTCCAGGTATAATAATTCCAGATACCAAAATCCTTTTCCCGGAGGGCCACTTTGTCTCCGGAGATGTTCACCCGCCAGCGAAGGAGTTGGGGAATTGAGTATTTTAACAGCTCATCGGTATTTTCCATATGCTATGACCCTTCTCCGATATAGGCTTCAATTACTTTGGGATCAGCGGCCACAGCTTCCGGGGTTCCAGAACCGATGACCTGTCCAAAATCCAGTACATAAATCCGATCTGAGATGTCCATGACCACCCCGAGATCATGCTCCACCAGCACCACGGTGGTGTTTCTTTCCTGCTGAATATCAATGACGAACCGGACGATATCCTCTTTTTCTTCAAGGTTCATGCCTGCCATGGGCTCATCCAGCAACAGGATTTCCGGTGCCAGGGTCAGTGCCCTTGCCACTTCCACTTTTTTTTGTACCCCGTAACTTAAATTGCCCACCAGGCTTTTTCTATGGGGTTCAAGTTCCATAAAATCAATGACATGCTCAACATAGGCGCGATTTTCCGCCTCCATGCGGGATGCTTTGCCATAAAAGAACAGGGCCTGTAAAAACGAATATTTCAAATTTTGATGTCGCGCCAGAAGCAGATTATCAAGAACCGACAGCCCACTGAAAAGCTCAAGATTTTGAAAGGCCCTGGCAATGCCCATATTTGAGACCTCATGGGGAGAACAATGGGTCAAGGGCGTATCTCCATAAAGGATTTCCCCTTGGGTGGGGTGGTAAAACCCTGAAATGCAATTTAGAATGCTGGTTTTACCTGCACCGTTGGGCCCGATGATGGAAGTGATTAAACCGGGTTCAATGGTCATATTCACCTTGGAAAGTGCATTCAGCCCTCCAAAGGAGAGCGTCACGTCAGAAACCGTCAAATGGGACATGGCTGATTCCAATACTGATTTTATTGTGTTTGGGGTGATCAGTGTTGCACCCTATGGAAATATATTGGGAGCGCAAACTGCATATGAATTTATATCACAAGATGTATTTTATTAACTTTTTTAATAGCAATAAAAAAATGAATTTGATTTATAGTGCAATATATTGACAGTTACAAAAACACAAGTCAAGTAAAAAAAAGAGAGAAAAAGAGAAAATCAAAGGATGGCATGGAAAATGGGGTTCAAATGTTGAGACAGTAATATCCAAAAAAGGATATACAGGTAGACAGGGAAAGATAGCGTGTAATCTGGATAATTTGTAAATTGAGGAAAAATTCCGGGGACAGTCAAATAAAATGTCCCCGGATAACCCACATGGCTTTGTGGTGAAGAGATAGAGTCCAAAACAACCAAAGGTTATTTTTCTTGACACATAGGGACAATGATATTACTCAGACAGGGTCCATGGCTTTGTAAAATAGGTTTCGCGAACTTCAGAGGCCTTTGACTTTGCCCAATTTTCCAGTCCCATTCTATTTATTAAACAGAGATTGAAGACCTTCATATTATGGGGCAGCTCAGAAGACCTGTCCGCATAAGGATGTAAATTGTCACATGGAAATTCGTTACAGTCTCCACAAAAATCAACGCCCTTGTTTTTAGAACATTCATATGCAGCACATCTATGCGAATCACCAAAAATATGCTTTTGTAATGGTATCTTACCATCGTGATCCCGGCATCCTTTGCACAGCATTATTTCAACAGGCACATTATGGTCTTTGGACATTTTTTCAACAGCAGCTCTTGAATCTTTGTTTTTAAGAGCCAAATAGAAATGGCAGTTAAAACAGTCAAGGCCACAAGGAGCGGTCATTTGAAAGTAATCCACGGTTGATCCTCCTAATGATTTTAAGATTAATTTGGACAGGCAAGATCATAATTCAACTATGGGCAATAAACATCACCCATTTGGGGGATATCCATATTCTTAGCAACGGTCAGAAGGTCGTCAACGGTGATATTTTTTTGTTTTCCGTTGACAGTCATTTTATGCTGATCTCCGAACAATTCGGCAGAATTTATTCCCAAAGTTATCTGGAAGGCTGCTGGCCAGCAAGCCGGGTAAACCATGAAAAGTGATGGAGTCTATATTGGGAAATGACCAACTGGTCCCTTCTCTGGCATCTCTCAGGCCCATGGTTAAAGGGGCCAGGTCGATTCCTTTCTTTAAAAATTGGGGATCGTATTCAAACGTAGCACACGTATTACTTTTGTCCCATGCAACATAACCTGCTGTGTCTCCCCCAATTTTAATAGATGCGGTTGTTATCGGTTCCATCAGGGCATCTTCTCCTCATTTTTTGGGGTGGTTTTAAAAATTTTTCCTTCAGCTAACCTTTGATAGCATACTCAAAGCGGGTCTTGTCACCTGGGTTTGGGGAGGGTCAGTGATCTATTTCCCAGGCAATAGGTTGGATTCTTGATTTGATTTTATCTAAAGTGGCAAGCAGATCAGTTTCATCCGGTAATTGTCCAAAAACCATATGTTTGAAGGATGTTCGATATGAACTTCTAACGGATGGCCATATTTTTTCAGGGGCATGGAAAATGATTGCTGAACAAGGATGTTTTTTTAACCATTCGTTGTTATTTCTATAACCAATGAAGTCATCTTGTCCTACTTTCAACAACATATCAATAAAATCAGTTTCTTCCTGAATTGCGTCAAAATAGAATTATCCAGCTTCTTCCATTCCTTCAAAGCCGTTGGGAGAAACTTGAGTTTATAGATCATCGATATCTACCTCAATGGCCTGGGCTTTCTCATGTTCACGCTCTTTAGCGATCAGGCCGAGTTCATAATCCTCCAACCTATCAAGGATTTGCTGATAGGTGTCGGCTGGGATCAAGTAAGCGGTTGGTTTGTTGTGGTTTAAGATAGCAATGGGTTCTCCGCCTGATGCGTCAATCAATGCTGAGGGGTTTTTCTTTAACTCAGAAATACTTGCTGAACAGTTAGCTAATACGGCCTCCATAAAGACCTCCATTAATAATGGTTGATATTTAGGTCTTATTTATAACCGTTTCAAGCAAAAAATCTTGACATATCTCCACACTGGCTGCCATGTGTAATTAGGGTACAACGTGGAGGTAAGGGGCGCCGCCAACAGCTTCCGCGAAATTCGGCAATTTTAAATCAGACACATTTCCTTGCGGCCAAGACCCGCTTTTAAATGCCCATGTTGTAATACCCCCATGGTTGTTGTTGGTGTACGAACCCCAACTCCCAAGCCGGGTTAAAGTGAGTTGATTGACAAGGGCCGACGTTAAATATCAACAAGCAAAGAAGTTAAGGTGCTGATTTTATAATTGTTTTAAAAAAAGCTTTTAAAAAAAGCTCGGCTATAGCTGTGTCTTGTTCCCCAATATGGGGCACATAAAAAATTCCCTGCCCCCTCCTCGAAAAAAGATATTTTCTTATACCCATCACATCAATATTTACAGGGCTTGTTCAACAACAGGATAAAATCGTGGTTCGCTGCGCTCACACGATCTATCCTTGTTCGTTATGGCATATCCTCGCCATTAATCCATAGTTCATACTCGCTGATATCAATGTTTTGATCCCAAAATATTGCATATCCACCCTGTTCAACTCGAACATTTTTAAAGAAAAACGAATTTTTCAATGGGGCAAACATTTCTTTTTTTAGCAGTGGTGCAATATTATATCTTTTTTTATATTGATTATCGAAAACTATCTCTAATGTGTATTCACCGACAGCTTTTGCTGATTTAATCTTAGGATGCATAATTTACTCCAACGGTGGCAATTTTCGAAATTCCTGCTTATTCCACATTTCACGCAACTCATTCTGATATAGCTTTGACCATTCCACTATCATTTTCTTTGCTCGGTTTGGTAGATCCCCCTCAATCATTTCAATAGTTTCAATATTGAACAAACCGACATATTCTCCATATACTGCATGAAAGTGTGGTGGAGGGTGATCACCGAAAAAAAGTTTTATGATTATTCCGTAAAATCTCGCTATTTCAGGCATTTCATTCTGTCCAAGTAAAATTCATTAACCATAATAATATGGCTCAACTGGAAATATTTTTTCATAAAATACTTTGTTTCATTGCCACAAACGTTTTCCAAATACCCATAATAACATGTCCTACTCTTTTGGTAAAACTATGGATTGTGAAAGCTATAGTGTATAAATTGCCTCTGCAACACTCATTCAGAGCAATATTCTCTGCATAACATCAGTTATTCCGGCATCCAGCATTTTTTTAGCAGAACCCTGGTCAAATCCTGGAACATTTTCAACAAAATCCAATGGAAACGGGAGGAGACCTTACCAACTATTCTGACACAGGGGGGGAATCCCGGGGCAAACCCGGGTAACTGCACAATTTTTTTACCCGGCTTTGGCCTCCTTTACAAACAGCCCGATCTATCACCAGGCATGTTGCGCTATCCCTGCGCAATATTGCAGATACCTAAAGTTTTGAACCGGGTTTAACCGCTGAAAACCGGCCGGACTTTTGGTTTTTCACATCAAAAGAAAGGCCGTTTTTTTAATTTTCATCAGACCTGATCATTAACCCATCCAGAAAACCGGTAACCTTTCCCCCTATACACCCGCGGCTTCTTGAACCAAAGGATTAGTACCGAGCTTCGTGCCTCAGCACGGTTACTAATCCTTATTTTGTTATCTGATCAGTTCTATTTTTATCAGATTATTATGTTTTCGGGTCAGTGACTTAATTTGGAACTTGCAAGACGATTTAGACTTACACCAGCTTCTGCTGCTTTGATAGCAAGAGTACGATGAACATCTGGCGGAACACGAACCATAAATTTACCGCTATAATTTTTAATAGCGATAGGTTCAGGAATTTTTTCTTTATTCCCCTTCATATCCGTTACCACATCGGCAACTAAATTTCGGATACCTTTCAAAGCGGCCTCAGGCGTTTCAGCCAACCAGCTTAAACTTGGAAATTCTGCACACAGACCAATATACTCATCGTCATCGGCTGACCAAGTTACTCGGTATGTGTAGTGATTATTTTTTATTGCCATTCTCCACCTCCAAACGCTCAATGGCTTTTAGGACTTGCTTGACTTGGTAGGCCTTCGCTTTTCCTTTAGAGTTCTGGATATAAACACGAGGGTCTCCTTTCCAAGGGGTTTTGTATACTCTATGGCTTGAGCCTGATTGTCTCGCGTCACCAAAGTAAAAATCACAAACTTTGCATAAGTCTGAAAACTTGACATCTTTTGGACTGTTTTTAAACTGCTTCAGTTTTTCAGCTATGCTTTTCATATGTAAATGATACTACTATTGATATCAATGTCAAGTTTAAAATTTGTCTATCCTCATCACTGGAATACGGTTCTAAAAGATAATCGCGGTGCTGACCGGCACCGTGCGCAGATCAAGCAGACGGAGTCTGGTTGATCTGTGTGCGGTGTCCGGTCCAGTACCTTGTGGTACGCCCGGCATGGGCGTGAACTTATGGGGTGCAAGTCCCCTATACGTGAATCCTGTTAACTGAGTTACAGTTAACACAAGTATTAGCCGAAAACAAGGGCGGAACCGTGAGGAACCGTCTGAAGGAAGTTGGAGCGCAAAACTATGAGCCGACGAACAGAAACAGCATATAAGGCCTGGTCTCCGGGTAAGTTAGCCACACATAACAAAGTCCAGGATTCAGGAGGCAAGGTAAATGCTGCGGTTGTGTAGTGACAGTTCACGTTCTTATCCGGGGAGATCTGCTTTGCATGCATTGATTTTCTTTTGCAATAACTCCCGGGCAGGACCTACCGGGATACCAAGGTCCAGGCATCACCGGCTGTTGCCGACGGTGATGAGATACAAACAACGGGCAGCACCTGCAAAAGAAACTTCTTTGCGCCTTTCAAGGTAACTTGTCTGGTGACAGGGCAGAAGTCAGCAGAAGTCATAGTAGCCAAATGCCGGGAGTAATGCCCCGGACAGGGTGAAGGACTGAAAGTCAGGAGCGAAGGAAAAGGTATCCACTTGCTCTGTACATACAATGAATCCGAATGGATGAGTAGTGTACAGGCGCATGATGGGAAAACCATTCTTCAAGCAACTTACCCGGTTACGGCCCGGTACTCTTGATTAAACGCCCTGTGCGGACCCGCACGCAGGGTGTTGTGGGGGCTGGGGGATTAAAACCCCCGGCTACCCGATTACGCCCGGCATGGGCGTGAACTTATGGGGTGTAAGTCCCCTATACGTGAATCCTGTTAACTGAGTTACAGTTAACACAAGTATTAGCCGAAAACAAGGGCGGAACCGTGAGGAACCGTCTGAAGGAAGTTGGAGCGCAAAACTATGAGCCGACGAACAGAAACAGCATATAAGGCCTGGTCTCCGGGTAAGCCAGCACAACATGTCAAAGCCCAGGATTCAAGAGACAGGGTAAATGTTGCGGTTGTGTAGTGACAGTTCACGTTCTTATCCGGGGAGATCTGCTTTGCATGCATTGATTTTCTTTTGCAAAAAATTCCCGGGCAGGACCTACCGGGATACCAAGGTCCAGGCATCACCGGCTGTTGCCGACGGTGATGAGATACAAACAACGGGCAGCACCTGCAAAAGAAACTTCTTTGCGCC
>NZ_FWXY01000017.1 GCF_900176365.1 Desulfocicer vacuolatum DSM 3385
TTATCCCGATATTTGTACCGGGGAGTCATCAGTGAAAAAAACATTGTCTCCAACCGCAATGGGCACGTGACCTTCAATTACATTGAAAGCAAAACTGGTAAAAAGCGACAGCGTACTCTTAAAGGAGAAGATTTTCTTCATCTTGTCCTGCTCCATGTGTTACCCAGAGGCTTCCGCAGGGTAAGGGATTACGGATTTCTCCATGGGAATGCAAAAAAAATGCTTTTTTGGGTGCAGCTTATTTTGCATGTTCAAATCAAAGTACCGTCCTTGCGGCCAAGACCTGCGTTTAAATGTCCATGTTGCAATACCCCCATGGTTGTACTTGGTGTACGAACGGCAACTTTTAACCCGGGTTAAAGTAACTTAATTGACCAGGGTCAAAGTTGAATATTAACAATCAAAAAAGCTAAGATATTAATTTTATAATTATTTTTAAACAAGCTCATCAAAAGAGCTCCGCTATAGCTGTGCCCTCTCTCCAATATGGGGGCGCATAAAAAAATCCCTGCTCCCTCCTTGAAAAAAGATATTTTCTTATAGCCATCACCCCAATAATCATAGGGCTTGTTCAACAACAGGATAAGATCGTGGTTCGCTGCGCTCACACGATCTATCCTTGTTCGTTCGGTTTCAAAATGTTGTTAGTTCTTCGAAAATTTTCAAGGCAAAATAATCCGTCATACCTGAAATAAAATCTATTGCCGCCAAGACATAATCTTCATATTTCTCGATATCATAAAGAACGGCATTTTTATATCTATTGGTATCCGCTTCTCTTTCGTTAGGTTCTCCGAATTTAAGCAACCATTCGCTAAAGGTTTTAACTAAAGTAGGATAAGTATCTTTATGCTTTTCGATTGAGTTGACAGTATTTTTACCATCAAAAAGTCCATCTAATGTATTGAAAATTGATTCAATTATTAACTTCGCGTAGTTTTTGTACACATCAAGTCTTTTGTGGCGATATATATTTTCATAATTGAATTCTTTTAACAAATTCATCACCTTCAGACTTGATTCGGAAATCATTATTCCAGATTCAGGTGAACTATTTTTGCACAGGTCTATTATAAAATCGTGTATTAAAATAGTATTGTTTATTTCTTCAATTGTATTGGTCCTACCTGTTTGCTGTATAATATCATTCAGCTCATTAAGTTGGCTTCTATCAAGAATATTTAGAACTAATGCATCTTCAATATCACGACCAAGATATGATATTTTGTCGGCTATTTTAACAACACAGCCTTCCCATGTGTATGGACGAAACTCATTTGCTTTTGTAATGCTCTCAAGATCAATACAATCCTCTCTTGGAAAAATTGCATTTTCGTCTACTTCACCACAGTGGCAAATGATTCCATCTCGAGTAGCATAAGTGAGGTTTAAATTTCTTTGAAAACCCCAAGGATCTTCTAGTGTCTCTGTTTTATCAATAATTCTTAAACTATTTTTTTCATGCCAAAATGTAATGCCAAATTTTTCATCAGTGATATCAGATAGAATCGTTTCCCCCGCATGTCCAAAAGGGGTGTGGCCAAGATCATGTCCAATTGCTATAGCATTTGTTAACTCGGTATTTAAACCAAGATATTTTGTTATTGTATAACTAACAGATGTGACATGGTTTACATGTTCTATTCTCGTACAGACATGATCATTTGTAGTAGCAAAAAACACTTGAGTTTTATGTTTGAGTCGTCTGTAGGCCGGACAGTGTAATATTCTATTGTAATCTCGAGAGAATGGGGAGCGGATATCATCATCCCGATGGTATAAATCAATGATTCGACTAGTAGAATTTTCCCATTTTGGATTATTTTCATCCATCTTGACTTTTTTAAAATGATTTTTCATAATGCACTCTCTCCTCGATTTAGAACCGAACGGGGAGCTGAGGGGCCGGGCGTGCAAACCGATACGCTTTGTGACACCAACAGCTTTCCGTAAACCATATACTTTCGAAAGCGGCGTAGACCGCCCGGTCCCTTCCAGCGTCTGGTTATGTTTGTCTTCTCACCAACTTTTTAAGCTGCTCAATTGTTGCCCAAGGACGCTTTCGATGAAGCATCCGATGGCAGTTTGCACAAACCAGAGCAAAGTCCTCAATTTTCGTGTTCCGAAGCTCGCCTTCCTCTAAATCGCTTAGTGGACGGGTATGGTGTGCCTCAATATATGAGGCTCCAAGTTTTCCATAACGTTCAACAAAATCGAATTCGCATACCTCGCATGGAAGTGCCCCGTCATTTAGTTGAGCATGACGTGCTTTTGCTTGGCGAACAGCCTGAGAGTCTCGTTCTCTGGATTTATGCAGCCGTTCAATTCGCCGACCTTCGGGGAATGATGTACGGGCCGGTTTGTTTGAAAAATCTACCAATCCATCCGCAGTCACACGATAGGATACAAGCGAAAAAACATCTTCCAAGAAATCTTCGAGCGTAACTATTGCACTTGGTAATGAAACAACATAGTCTTCCCGGCCAACTGCACTAACGAAAGCCTCTTTTCTTTCTTTATTACGCCCATCCCTTTTCCTTGGACTGTATTTCCAGACTAAATCTACGGAATCTTTGCCTACTCGCTGATCATGTAGCTCGGCGATTGGTGCCTGATTGTTATTTTCGGGATAGATGACAACGTAGTAGTTTCCATCGTTACGCCAATCAATAACCAGCAACCAAAGTGTTTTCCCGGAGGCTTTATTAATTTTAAACGCCCCAATACAAATTTTGCCGTCAGCAAATGAATGAAATTCATGCAATGGAAAGGATTGAATTTTTTCAGATAAGTGGAACGTGGTACTGCCATTTAGATCATTTGACAAAACCGTGACCAAATGATCTGCAATGCTCTTCTTCATTTTATTAATCCTTATCCGTTAAACATAACAGTCGTAATAAGTGGAAACTTTCCATGCTATTGACTGTAATAGATGACAAGGTTTTCCACCCTATTAAAATATTAAGTCAAAAATATGGAAAACTTTTCCACTTATGACTTTTTGCATTTCTGTTTTCCACTTATTGCAATAATTGGCATCCGTTTTATGCAAATCCAAACAAAACATTATTTATTTACCATCCATTATCCTCACCATCCGTCATAATTTCTCTGATTCGCCATGACATTAACCTTCGATGAAAATTAAGAACAGAGCATGCCCTATGGGCAATGAGGGTTACAATTCACAATCCTTCACCAAAGGTAAAAGGACACAAAATACCCCCACCTTTATTACGTCAATTCCAATTACATATATTCTTGTTTTTATCAATAATTATTTTTTACAATTGATTTTAAAAAAACATCAGAAGAGCACCAAAAGTTGTGCAAGCATAGTAATCGACCACTACCATAGGATTTGTTCATTTCCCGGGCGATTCCGGAGAGAGGGGGAATCCACATCAGAAAAATAATCAAGTCTTAAAAAGGACATCATAGAGGGCATATTACCGAATGATGCGGTTCTGATGGATGTGGAGGCATGGGTCAGGGGCAGAAGGAAGATAGCTTTCTGGGCCCAGGCCGGAAAATTCTCCACCGGGAAAAAAATTACCCCCAGGAATGCCATGGGGGGAATCACAAAACTGGTCACAAGGCTCTGGTCTGCATGGGATTTCACCAGCATGGCAAGTGCCACGGCCAGGGAGGCAAACAGAAAACTGTTCAGCAAAACAGCTGCCCAGAACCAGATATTCCAAGAGAGCACCACCCCGAACAGAAGTCCGGGTACAAGAATGGCAAAAATGACCCTTGCAATAAGCTTAGCTTGCCGCTTTGTTTTGGTTTCTCATCATGGAAACGTCCGTCACAATATCCTGCAGGGGCTGACGTCTCACCCTGTGGGGCAGTGCCAGCGTGGCGGCCTTTTCAATATCCTTTGATTCAACTTCGGTCCTGCCCTCATATGCGGCAAGGGTTTTGGCGGTCTTTAAAATGATGATATCCCCCCTGTGACCGTCCACCCCCACATCCAGGCAATAGGATGCAATCTCATAGAGCCTGTTTTTCTGACAGGTCACTTTTGGGTAAAGTTTTTTTGCCTGTTTGATTTGTTCCACCAATTGCCGGGACTCCTCCTCCCAGAGGCTTGCAAATCCTTCAGGATCTTCGTCAAAATGGGTGCGCCGTTCCATGATGGCCACCCTGGCATGGGGGTCGGATATTCCCAATACATTGACGCAGAGCCCAAACCGGTCCAGAAGCTGGGGCCGCAGCTCCCCCTCCTCCGGGTTCATGGTGCCCACAAGGGTGAATCGGGCGGGATGGGAAAAAGAGATGCCCTCCCGTTCAATGGTGTTGACCCCCATGGCTGCTGAATCAAGAAGCACATCCACCACATGGTCGTCCAGAAGGTTCACCTCATCCACGTAGAGAATCCCCCTGTGAGCTGAGGCCAGTATGCCCGGCTCCACCTGCTTTTCCCCTTTTTTAAGGGCCTGTTCCATGTCCATGGTGCCCACCACCCGGTCTTCGGTGGCTCCCACGGGCAGTTCAATCACCCTTATGCCCTCCATGACGATCTCAGGCCCCTGGTTGTCGTCAATGCCAAGAACTCGGTTACGGCATTCGGTGCGGACACACTCCGTGCATACCTCATGTTTGCCTTTGGGATCATGCTGGAACGGGCAATCCTTTACCTTTTCAATCTCCGGAAGTATCCGGGCCAGAGCCCGGACAGCCGTGGATTTGGCTGTTCCTTTTTCCCCCCGGATCAAAACACCCGAAAGGCTGGGATTGATAATATTGAGTATCAGCGCAAGCTTCATCTCTTCCTGACCCTCAATGGCCATGAATGGATAGACTGTCTTTTTTTTCATGGTAAAACTCCCTTTGCAATGTCAACCAGCTGGTTGACTTTAAGATCTTCTATTTTAAGATATTCCGCGTTCAGGTTGACGGCAAGTTTTGCAGCAAGACCAAAGGAGACGGCACCCCGGCTTTCCGAATCCACCACAACAAATTGTATTCTATCTTCAAAAGCCATCTTTTCTGCCAAAGACAGGGCCTCTTTAAATGGTCTTTGTTTTTTTATGCCTCCATTTCCCAGTGCTGCATTCCCCGGGGCATCGCTTTTAAGGGAGACATTGCCCCTGCCGTCGGTGATGATAATGGCAATGGGCCTTGCTTCTGGCTCCCGGATAAGATGGTTTCGCAGCAGTTCAAACCCCTTGACAAGTCCGGATGACAAAGGGGTTTTCCCACCCACGGGCATCTCTTCCAGAAGTTTTCCTGCAAGCTCCACAGAGGAGGTGGGGGGCAGGTTGACAAAGGCCTCCTCTTTTCGGAAGGTCACCATGGCTACCTTGTCCCGTTTCTGATAGGCATCCAGCAGAAGCGACATCACCGCGCCCTTGGATGCCGCCATCCGCCCCCGGGCTCCCATGGAGGCACTGGCATCCACCAGAAAGAGCAGAAAATTACCAATGCGCTTTTCCCGGATCTTTTCCCGGATATCATGCTCCTTGAGAATGACGGCCAGATCGCTGCCGTTTTTCCGCTGGATCTGAAAAGGGGCTGCGGCCCTTAATGTGGCGTCAAAGGCAATATCATGACTGCCCCTGGGGATGCTGCTTCTCACATACCGGCCCTGCTTGGCAGCCGTTCTGGAGCGGGAGCGTTTACCAGAGCCCCTTCTCATGATTCGATCCTTGGGGGAGGTGAACTTTTTCACCTTAAAGGTTTCTCCCACCTCAAATATTTTTTCCAGCACATTTTTTCTATCCTGCTCCTGGTTTTCCCCCTGGGATTCGGGTTCCGATTCAGGTGCCTCCCCACTGGATTCCTGCTCTTCTGTCTCCTCTTCCATGCTGTTTTCATTTTGCCCCGGCTTTTGTTCATCCTCGGGCCCAGCGTTTTCATGCGGTTCCGGCGGCGGTTGTTCCTGCTCTTCCTTTTTGTCCTGCTTTTGATTTTCCTCAGGTTTTTCTTCGTGGTCATGGGGAGGTTCCGGTGGCGGCGGGGGTGCCGCTTCCCGTTTCCGGTGTACCAGGGCAAACCCGGCCACCTGCGTTACCTCATCCATCCCGGCTTCGGTCTTGCCATGGTAGGCGGCAAGGGCTTTGGCTGCCTGCTCTATGACAAGGTCGGCCCTGTGCCCTGCCACGTTGTTTTCCGCACATAGCGTGGCCACAAAGCTTCTTAAACTGTCGGAAAATCCAACCTCTTTTAAAAGATCGCCGGCCCTTTTGATCCGGTGGGACAAAAGATCGTTGTCGGCCTGGTACTGCTTAAAAAAACCTTGGGGATCGGCATCATGGTCCTCCTTTCTCTGCATCAGAAGGATTCTTCTTTCAAGATCTTTTTCCGATGTCACCTCCACACAGAGGCCGAACCGGTCCAGAAGCTGGGGTCTAAGTTCCCCCTCTTCGGGATTCATGGTCCCCACCAGGATGAAATCCGACCCATGGGAAAAGGATATCCCCTCACGCTCTATGCGGTTTTCCCGAAAAGCCGATGCATCCAGGATGATATCCACGATGTGATCATCCAGAAGATTGACTTCATCCACGTAGAGAATGCCTCTGTGGGCCCTGGCCAGCAATCCCGGCTGTAGTGCCCTGGCCCCGCTCTTTACAGCCAGGCTGAAATCAATGCCCCCTGCCACACGGTCCTCCGTGGCATTGAGCGGCAGGGTCACCACCCGGGTCCGGCGTTCAATGCAAGTTGCTCCGATGGCACCCTCTTTTATAATTCCATGCTCTGATTTTTCCCGGCCTTCACTCAGTTTTCCACAGTCATCACAAAGGCTATCAGGATCTTCCGGGTTACAGGACCATGCACAGCCTTTGTTCACCTTGATCATGGGCAAAAGGGATGCAAGGGCTCTCACCGTGGTGGACTTGGCCGTCCCCTTTTCTCCCCGGATCAAAACCCCTCCAATGGCCGGATTAACGGCGTTCAGAATAAGGGCCAGTTTCAGTTGCTCCTGCCCGACGATGGCCGCAAAGGGATAGATAGTATTGTATAAGGTCATTATTTCATCTCTTTTGCGATGTGATATATTTTTTTTTATATGAAAAGGTAGCCTTCAAGTCTACCTCAGCAGAGCCCCTCCCCCGATGGGCAATAGGAACCGGACAATCGAGCTGTCTACAGTTCCGGTCCGGGACCATTGCCCGTCGGGGGAGGGGCGGCATAATGCCATTTGGCTCCGCGTCTACGACCCTATCTTCATTGTGTCCGCCAGGACATGCGGGTTATATGAAAAAACCTCAGCAGAGCCGCCCCCCCGATGGGCAATAGGAACCGGACAATCGAGCTGTCTACAGTTCCGGTCCGGGACCATTGCCCGTCGGGGGGGCGGCGGCATAATACCATTTGGCTCCGCGTCTACGGCCCATTATTCGTTGGGGTATGATTTTCTGCCATGTGGGGTATATTAACATCATGGAAAGGGGGCAGACTTTGGTCATGGCCATTAATAATTTACACATTGTTTAACCGATTCATGCACGGCACCCTTTTTGTCCAGCACCGTAACCTCCAATGACCGGGTCAGGGGATTTTCCCCAACGGAGGTCTCCACCCCATAGGCAGTCTTTAAATGGGCCGGGGTGAGAACCGTTTCAGGAGTTCCCATGGTGAGGATTTTCTTGTCATGGAGCAGAATCAACCGATCACAGAACCGTGCCGCCAGATTCAGGTCATGGATGACCATCACCGCAGCCATGCCCTCGTTTCTGACCAGGGCTGATGTGAGATGAAGAATTTTCATCTGGTGTTTGATATCCAGATTGGCCGTGGGTTCGTCCAGCATGAGAATCTGCGGGGTCTGGGCAAGGGCTCTGGCAATGATCACTTCCTGGCGCTGTCCCCCGCTCAGTTCGTTGATCCGCCGGTGGCGCAGGCCATTTATACCGGTTTTTTCCATGGCCTCATCCACACAGCGCCTGTCTGCGTCACTGTCTGAAAACCGGAGTTGTTGAAAGGGATAACGGCCCATGGACACCACGTCTTCCACAGTAAAAAGCGGTGGAACAAAGGAACTTTGGGGAACCACGGCCATGATTTTGGCAACTTCTTTTTTTGCAAAACGGTTGATCTTTTTACCCTGGAGCAACACCTCTCCCGCGTCAGGGCCCTTGATGCCGGTCATGATTTTAAGAAGGGTTGTTTTACCGGCACCGTTTGGCCCGATAATCCCGTAAAACAATTTTGAGCTGATGTTAAGATAAATATTTTCAAGAATGGGAATGTCCTGATATGATGCTGATATGTTTAAAAGTTTGAGCATATTTTCACCACCAGTTGACTGCGTTTTTTCTTCGCTTGAGCAAATAAACAAAATAGGGAGCCCCAATGGCGGCGGTAATAATGCCGATGGGAACCTCGGACGGTTGGGAAACAACCCTTGCCAGGGTATCGCAACAAACCAGGAAAATGGCCCCGCAAAGGGCCGAAGCCGGCAAAAGAATCCTGTGACGGCTTCCCATGGCCATCCTTACCATGTGGGGTACAATAAGGCCCACAAACCCGATGATGCCGGAAACCGAGACCGCCGCACCGGTGACAAGAGCGGAAGCGATCAACAATATCCGCTTCACCGTCTCCACATTCATGCCCAGATGAATGGCCGTCTCCTCACCAAATTGAAGAATATCCAGTTCCCGGACCATGAAGCAGAGCACGCAGATTCCTCCCAAAAGGGGCAAAATAACAATTTTCACGTCCATCCAGGTGGCCATGGCAAAGGAACCCATGAGCCACAACACCACATTTTGCAGATTTTCCATGGAAGCAGAGATTTTAAGAAACGAGACCACTGCATAGAGAAAAAGCCCCACGGCAATACCAGCCAGCAGTAAGGTCTCTGTGGGAACCCTGTTTCCGGTGCGGGCAATGTTATAGACAACAAAGATGGTGACAGTGGCCCCCGTAAAAGCCAGAATCGGAATGGCAAAAGGACCGAACACCCTTCCCATTCCCAGCACAATGGCAAGGCAGGCCCCCACGGCAGCCCCCGAAGACATGCCCAGCACATAGGGCTCGGCCATGGGATTCCGGAAAAGTCCCTGCATGGCAGCCCCGGACACGGCCAGCCCCATTCCAACGAGAATGGAGAGCAGTACCCTGGGGGTTCTGATATCCATGACAATCACCTCTGGAATTCTGCTCCACTCTTTTTCAATAAGACCGCCAGTGAATTGATGTACCCATATTTTAACCACCAAAAGCGGTTTGATTACCACAGGCCCGATCATCACCGCCAGGCATGCCGTAAAAAGGAGCCCCGTTCCAATAAAGCCCATCATCAAAAAATAATTTCCATGTTTCATGGTCTAAGGCCTCCTGAATACCCTGAATCCCCAAGCACTCCGGGGTGGATAAATTCGGCAAGGGTCTGGATCACCTCTGCAAATCGAATCGTGGTGTGGAAAGAGTGCCCCTCTATGGTATGAACCCGATTGTTTTTCACTGCCTTGACTCCGCTGAATCCAGGCTTTTTTCTCAAGGCTGCCACGCGCTCATCCCTCTGGCTTTCTTTCCAATAGGAAATCACGATGACATCGGGGTCCCTTGCAATGACATATTCAGGGGAAAGCTCCATATGTTGTGCATCAAATTGTCCGGCCAGATTAACCCCACCGGCAAGCTCGATCAGTTCATTGATGGCGGTTCTTGCGCCATATGTGCCGTTGCGGGTGCCCCACCAATAGTAGACCAGGGGCCTGTCTTTAATCCGTGAAGAGATTTTTTTGCTTAAGGTGTCCACCTCGGTTCTGATTTTATGTGCCAGGGCCTTGCCCTCCTTTTCTTTGCCCAGAACGCTTCCCATTCGTTTTATCTGCTCAATGCCAAATGCCACATTTTCAACAGAAACAAAGGCGGCATAGGCAAGCCCCCTTCTTTCAAACACTGTGGTATATTTTCCCGGAGATTCCGACGAGGCAAAGGGAATGATCAAATCCGGTGCAAGGGAGACAATTTTTTCAATATTCGGAGCACTGAACCGTCCCACCCCCTCTTTTTCAAGAATGGACGGGTATCGTCGACAGGTCTCGGGATAGGAGGTGGCAATGGTGTCCACCACGCCCACCAGCATGTGGCCTGCCCCCAGCTCATAAATGAGATCAACAGGGGTTCCAGACAACAGGACAATCCGCTCAGGGGGTTTTTCCAGCACAATTTTCCTGCCGAAATCATCTTCTCCCACAATTTGACGGTTTCCGGCACAACACCCTGTGTCGCCCCGGGCCATGACAAAGAATCCCATCATAAGGAAAAGAAGAATCTTGGAATTCAGGCGATATTTATATAACTGCCACGGGCAGACCGTATTCTGATCCGGTTCCGCCCACAACAAAGCTTGAAATACACCCTTGGTTTGCGGAGTATTTCTTATAAATCTCAAAAACGCTTTACACTTCAAATCGCCTCCTGAATGATTTTCTTTATATCTTTGATCTTTTCACTCCAGGACTGAACCTCTTCACTGCTGACAATGTCCACGGCACCGCCCTGGAAATCCCCTGTGACATCTCCCATGCGATCCTCCAGGCAGGCTTCCGTATCCAGATAGGCTTCCTGGAGCTGCTCAAAAAGTTCGGGGTCAGGTTGCCAGATATCCCGGCTTTCGGCTTCGAGAAGACGACGGCCGATCTCTTCCATGGCCCAGGGATTCACCTTTTCAAACCACTCCTTCATTTCAGGGTCCAGCATAAAGCTTTTGGCGATCTCATCGAAAATCCAGTTGTCCACCTCTCCTGTGGTGGCTCCAAATCCGTACACCCGGCCGATGCGCTTGTTAAGATCACCGGCCCCTTTGTATCCGTGCTGTTTCATGCCTTCAATATATTTGGGATTTAAAAGCTTGGCGCGCACCACCCGGCGAAGTTCGTCGGCAAAGTCCGTCACCGATACATTGGCCGGATCACGGGTGTCTCCGTAATAGGTTTTGGGCTTCTTTCCTGACATGGCTTTGGCCGCAACGGTCATTCCCCCGTAATTGCTGTAAAAACCGCAACATTTCAGAAAATCGGTCTCATCGGAAATGTGCTTGTCAAAGGTGACCTGTACCTGTTTAAGATTTTCCACAAGTTCCGGATGGGCTTCCACCCCAAAGGCATCTTCCCCTGCCCCATAGGCATATCCGTTCCAGAAGAGATATACATCTGCCAGATCCTGCTCGGTTTTCCAGGCAGAGGCATAAACGGCCAGATTTACCCCGGCCCTGTAGACACCCGGCTGGGCACAGAAAACCCTGAAGGAGAGACGTCGGAATTCGTCTCTGTTTTCAGGGTCAAGCCCTTTGCGGGCGGCCTGTTCCAGGATGTGCTTTCTGATGAAATTGCTCTTTTTTTCCTCGTTGAGTAACGCCACTGCACAAACGGCCTCATCCACATACCTCACCGCATCGGGAAAGCAGTCCCGGGTAATGCCCGACACCCGGATATTGACATCAATGCGCGGGCGGCCAAGCTCCTCAATGGGGATGATTTCAAACCCGTCCACCTGCCCATTGGCCTTCCATTGGGGCCGCACCCCGAGAAGATGCAGAATCTGGCCAATCTGCTCTCCGTCGGAGCGCATGATATCCGATGCAAACCACACCATGCCCACGGACTGGGGGAATGTCCCCTCTTCCTTTTTGTAACGTTGCAAAAGGGCCTCGGCAAGTTTGGTGCCCACCAGCCAGGCCGCTTTTGTGGGAATGCGGGTGGGGTCCACATTGTACATGTTCCGGCCGGTGGGCAGGATGTCATATCGTCCCCTGGAGATAAACCCGGACGGGCCAGCAGGGACGTGCCCCCCTGCCATGGCATTGAGAAGGGAGTCAATCTCCTTTGAATCACGGATACGGCTTCCCACATTCTCCACAAGATCTGCAAAATCCCGGAATCGCTTGTACAGGTCGGGAGCAGGAAGATGGCCGAACTCACCGGTAAGAATGGTCTCAATCTTCTCCCCGTCCAATATGCGGTGGATCATATCTTTTGCTTTCCTGTCCGCTTCAAAAAGAAGATCCGAATAGGGCCTGCCGCACTTTCCATGGGCACCCGGATGTTCCAGGGCATGAAAAATGTCTTCGTCCAGAAGATCAAAAACCATTCTCCGGCTGTTCAAAGGATTATTGGTGTCAAACCTTAAAATCGTGTTAATATACTCGGCAGCTTCATCTGCCTGGGGAATTTGGCCAAAAGTATGCATGCCCACCTGGGTCTGGCTGTTCTTCACCGATGAGATCAACTCATGGCAACGCTGTACCAACTCACCGAAATTTTTGGGTACAACCGCTTCCACCTCTTTTTTAAGATTATTGATCTCAATGGATTCCTGAATCAGATGCTGGAGCTGATGGGCCCTTGCCGGCTCTTTGTCTTTGGCCTGATGATACTGATTCAGGAGGTCTTCCAGGTCTTTCAACCCTTCGTAGGTATCTGAGATGGTGAGCATGGACTGAAGATGATTTACGGTGACCGCATAGCTGCGACGCTTGGCCACCACGCCCTCTGCAGGATTATCGGAATTATAAATATAGAGATGGGGTAGCCGCCCGATGGAGATTTCCGGCCAGCATGCACTTGAAAGTCCCGCCCCTTTGCCGGGGAGCCATTCCAGGTTTCCATGGGTGCCCACATGAATGACCACATCCGCCTTGAATATCTTTTCCATGTACATGTAGGTGGCAATGTATTGATGGGGGGGCGGGATATCAGGATCATGGAGAATCTTACACACCTGCCCGTCGCATCTGGCACCGGCGCATCCCCTTTTGGGCTGCATCATCACATTGACGTTGCCAAAATTAAGACCTGTGATCACAAGTTTACCATCGTGGACCATGCTGGGGGGGACCCCGTTCATCTCCCGGCCCGGCGGAGGTCCCCACCCTTTAATCATCTCATTTTGTGCTTTTGGGGGAAGGGCATAAAACCATTGTTCATAGAGTTCATTGTCCAGCAGATCCAGATGTCCGTTCTTGCTGATGATTTCATCCACCGTTGTCCAGCGGAACTCGGCAATGGCCTTTCTATCAAGGATCATCTGCATCAAGGCCTCGCCAGATTCCGGTATATCCTTTAAAAGATAGCCCCCGGCAGCCATCTCCTTCATGATCCTTACCACACTTTCGCCGGAGTCAAGGCCGGCGGCCCCTCCGATATTGGCCTCAAGACCTGCGCACTCATTTTTGTGAAAGACAAAGACCACCCTTCGCTCTTCCGGTCTTTTATTGCCAAGTTCAATGAAATTCTTTACCCTGTCCGCCAGGTAATGAATTCGCTCGGGTATGACCTCACGGATCTCAAAGGAGGTGTCTGTTTTTTCATCAATCACCTTACGGCTGGCCGCCACCATGACAGGCTCTATATTGCCTTCAAACTCCGGCATGGCAATGCCGAAACAAACATCTTCCGTCACCCCCTGGGGCTCTTTCTCCCACTCCTCCACGGTTTTGGAATAGGAGATCAGGGGTTTGAATACAGGAACATTGAGTTTTTTGAACAGAGCCACGCTCTGGCCGGCCACACCGGTTTCGCTCATATCATCACTCTTTTCCCGGCCCAGGAAAAAAAATTGAAGATTGATCAATGCATGTATGAGGGGGGTGCCATCCTGGTCAAAAAAATAGGTTTCAGCTGTTTTTACAGGGCCCAGGGAACCGGCCTCCGGGTCCGGTGTGCCATTGCAGAAAACCGGCAGCACATTCACCCCCCTGTCCCGGAACGCATTCACCAATGCCTCTTCCAGTGCAGCATCGCCATTGGTGAAGCTGTGCCTGGAAAAAAGAATTCCCACGGTGGTGTCATGATCAAATGGATGGACTGCTGTATACGCTTCAAGGGTTTCATACACCTGCATGTCCGGCGGGGACAAGATACCCTGCCAGGGCATGGGAACAGGTTTTTGCACTTCGATATCAGACCGCAGAAAATGGGCCGTATATTCCATAAGGCGTTTATAGTTTTCAGTTCCTCCTTCGGCCATATATCCATAGGCCGCAGCACAGTCCGACGAAGAAACCGTGGCAATGATTCCCCAGTTCACAGGGTCATAGGATATGGTCACGATCGCCGCATTTTTGTTGATCTCTTCTCTTCTTGCCCTGATCTCTTCGTAAAAGGCGTCATTGGTCCAGTAAAAAAGCACAGCATCTGCTGTTTTCACCGACCGGAAAAAAGCATCCAGTACATCGGAATCATTTATAATTTCTTTATGTGAAAAAATTGTCAGTTCCACATGCCGGCTTTCTCCGGCAGCTTTGATAAATGCAGGGAGATACGATCCCCACATTATGGATACGATGTTCACTTTTTTATTTTTTGTCATGATAGACCTCTTTTGTTCTGGGCAAGGGATCTGGCTGTTAAACGCGATGATCCGGTTTTTTATTCTGGCAATGAGGGGCCAGTCTTACATTATTGACCTTTTGATGATTTTCCCCCTGTGATAAGGGCATCCTCAAAGACAAAGCATAGATTGAATGATACCGGTGCCAGGAACACAGGCCGGCACCCTTTACCCCAAAAAAGGGGGCTGCATCATCGCGTTTCAATACCTGAAGGTCAGCTCCGCAAAAAATGTCCGACCATCGCCCTTGTAGTACTCGTAATATTCCTCATCAAGAATATTATCCACAGACAGGGACAATTCCATACATTTCAATGGTGTCAGAATCACCTTGGCATCCAGAAAAAAGGCTGGCTCATACGTACCGTAAACACCGTCTTTTGTATCCTCTTCAAGCTTGCTGTAGTAACGGCCCACAACACTTGCCTTGCACCATTCATACTGGGTGTCCAGGCCCATATTCCAGGCCCACTCAGGGATACCGGATATCTGTTTATTTTCGCTTGTGGGATCTGTTGGGTTATCAATTATCCTGGCATCGGTATAGGTGACATTTCCCCACAAAGAGAGCCGGTCCGTTATCTTTTGGGAGGCTTCAAACTCAACTCCGTAGGTCCTTGCCGTTCCGGCGTTATCACGGGTTTTGGTGGCGCCTTCAACACGGTAGTAAATCAGGTCTTCGATATCGTTGCGATATCCGGTGAGGGAGACCCGTGTTTTTTTATCAAAAAAGTATTGGTCAACCCCCAGCTCATAGGTCCAGGCGGTTTCAGGCCTCAGGTCCGGCTCACTCTGGTAGGTTGTGGAGCCCGATTGCCAGCTTCTATAAAGCTCATAAAGTGTTGGGGCTCGAAATGCATGCCCCACGGAGGCTTTACAGGTGGTATTGGAAAGGGGTTTCCATACCGCTGCGATCTTGGGACTTATGGCAGATTCCCTGTTACTCTCATATTTTGTTTCCAATCCGGGAACACCCGAAGCTCCGTCATAAACTTTCCAGGAATCGTAGCGAAGGCCCATATAAAGACTGAAGGGCTCCGTCACCTGCCATTCATCCTGGGCAAACAGCGCCCATGCTTTGGAATTTCCTCCTGAATAAAATGTACTTGCACTTTTGCCGGAAAAGCTTCGATAGAAAGGCACATCGTAGTCATTGGTGTCCGAGGCGTCGGTGCGATACGTGGTGCCCAGGGTTAACAAATGGGATTGTCCCAGGGGAATATTACCGCTCAATTCGGTGAACCAGCTCTCGTTTTCAGTGTTTTTAAGCGAACCTTGTGAGGTATAATAGTCCGCCATTCCGCTTTGCGTCTCCAGCGTGTAACGATCATCGGACTGCACTGTCCCAAGCCGGGCATGCAGTTCCACAGGTCCAATCAATTCCTTGCAGGACAGGGTGTAGGTATCGGTTTCATTTTCACCGATTCCCGTGTAGCTGATGTAGTTATTGGGTTGGAACCTGGCTCGCTGATCTGTCCCGGCCACTGCATAGGTGTTGGTGTCACCAAAGGTTCCCATGTAGGTGTTGGGAGCCCCGTAATAATACTCATGCCGGGCGGCAACAGCGGTAAAGGCAAGGGTGCCCGTGTCTGAAAAATCAAAGCTTGCCTTTCCATCAATGCTGCTGCGCTCCCCACCATTGTCGCCTTTGTCTCCCACCACCCATTTGGTGGGTTCACCGTGTTTGTCGTCCATGGCGTAGCCGCCGGAGACGTTACCGTTGCCAGATTTAATGGAACTGAGGACGGGGGTGGTCACATACCCATCCGTGCTTTCCTTTTCATATCCAAGCCGAAGACTGAGTCTGTCCCATAAACGATTTCCAACGTTAAATCGATAGCGCCGAGTATTATTGGAGCCGTAGCCGGCGCCCGCTTCAAGTTCAAGTTTGTCCGGATTTCGGGTGATAATATTGATAACTCCCCCCATGGCGTTGCCCCCATAAAGGGCCGAGGCTGCCCCCCGAACCACTTCAATCCGTTCAATGTTGTTCACCGGCAGTGTGCCCCATTCGACGCCAGCGGTATAGGCGTCGTTAAGGGGCTGACCATCCAGGAGAACCAAGGTATACTGGCCCCCTTTAAACCCCCTCATGGACACCGAAGGCGTGGCATCCATAAGCCCCTTTGTTCTTTTTACGAACATACCGGAAAGGCTGTTAAGGGCATCATCCACTGTTTGAATATTTTGTTTTTTCAGCTCTTCCCGGTTGATAACGGTGAGGCTGCCAGGGGCATCTTGGATGTTTTTTTTGGTTTTTGTGGCAGTTACCAGTATCGTCTCCAGCTGAATGGATTCCTCTGCTGCCGCTGCATTGGGAGCCGTTGCCATGCCCAACAAAGTGGTTGTCAGGCCCATTAAAACAAAACTAATTATCGTTTTTAACCGCATGCTGATCATTTCCTTTCAATCAAGAAGGTTTAACAGAACTCGATGGTCCAGTTGTTTTACCTGGGATTCTTTGATGAAAATTAATTGTCCAAGTTTAAAAAAACAAAAAAACCACGAGATTTTCTCACTTTCGCGAGCATAAACCTTCGTGGTTTTATTATTGACAATTCCCACCATAACTCAGCAGGACATCTTATGTTTTTTAAATTGAAACTCAACTATGAACAGCTTCAGCTGTGATTTGTTTAAATGCTTTTACTTGATGGATTATAAATAGTCAAATCTTTTTTATATGAAAAGGCAGCCTCCAAGGCAAGCTAAGGCAGAGCCGCCCCCCGACGGGCAATAGGAACCGGACAATTGAACTGTCTACAGTTCCGGTCCGGGACCATTGCCCGTCGGGGGGCGGCGGTATAATATCATTTGGCTCCGCGTCTACGACCCTATATTTGTTGTGTCCGACAGGAGATGCCCGTTATATCAAATGCCTCCCAGATCTGAGGCGTATTTCAAGCTTTGTTGTGGGCAGAGCCGGATCAGAATACGGTCCGGTTATATGAAAAGGGAAACTCCAACTTAGGGATTGATATCTGGCAGCTCTGCTTCATTGGTGAGCACAAAACCGGAAAGGAGAACATTCGCAGAATAACCCACCCCTTTCTTTTGATAAACTATTAGCAAGGTGTTTTTATCTATAAGCTGATGGCCGATAAAGAGATCAACGTCCTGTAAAACTTCTTTATACCCCTTGCCATTTGGCATTGAAATACCAATTGCTTTGATGTCTTTGCCGGTTAATCTCTTGTCTTTATCAGTGTCGTTTTTAACCACTTTATAGAGAATTGCTCTTATTTTTCGTTTTTCATCGCCGTAATCACGTTCGGTTAAAAACTCTGAATCTACAACCAGATATTTGTTTGTATTAAACAGCCAGTGTTTCTCATTATTCTGGCTGTTTATGAAAAGATAGTTCCTGGCAGATGAAGAGGATTTGCTGTAATAAGACTGGCTGTAGCTTTGATCTGAGTTCAAAGGAATCATTACATAGGGGGTACCTTCTATTTTCGACAGATAACCAAGCTGCCATTCTTCTTCAATTTCGCCTCCTTCCTGGATGTTTACTATGTTTTTAGTATTTCTTTCACGGGTTGTTTCTAAATAAATCTTGTATCCGCCAAATGTCAAAACCCCAATTGCTAATAGCCCTGCTATCATCAGTACAATTGCATTGAAACGCCATATGTATTTAAAAAAACGATTTTCTTCCATGTTGTTTTTTCTCCTGATGCCCAGTTAAGGAGCTGGGCGCCCCAATTTATTCTATCCGCCCGGCATGGGCGTGAATTTGTGGTGTACAAGCCATGTTCAAAGTGATAATTTCTGAAAAATCTTGAGCAAAATCCGGCATATTTCATTTCCGTTTTACAGTTTTCAGAACAATGTTCCCACTTGGGAGGGAAGGTGATCAGCTACTTTTAGGGACAAATGATGGATGCCTGCAAACCAATACACTCACCTTTCTTACGTCAATTTCCATTACCTATATTCCTTATTTTTATCAAGAAGTTTTTTTTTAACTCAACTTTCGGGCTTCATTTCAAAGCCAGCATTTTTAAATGTACCGATGGGCTCAGTGTGCCGACGGGGTCAGGCTTTTGTTGTTGATGTTATTGATGTTATTGATGTTATCGATCAAGACCTTTGCTAACGAAAAAAGCCTCGATAATGTCAATAACGAAAGCCTGACCCCACCATGAAATGCGAACACCGAAAGTTGAGTTTTTAAATTGATCTAAAGTAGTATTGAAGACGCTTTCAATCACTGCACCCATAAAATAGGGATATTGACATTGATTCTTCGCCACCGATTCTTTTTTAACAGGGTTGTCATCAGAAGACTGGAAAACCTCATAAATTCCAGGGCGTTTCCATAATTGCATATCATATCCCGGAAAAATCATTGACAAACAATTTTTTATTTATTACACATTGCCCATAATTCATCAGGAAGATGATATGTTTGTAATGTAATAGATAAAGCCACAATCCAAAATGAGATAATTCGTTTTTTTGATCTCCCATGGGTTGTGTTCACAGTGCCCGATAAAAAAGCCACGAAGGCAAGATGCAGATGCAAAATCTGTCATGCCTTGGTGGCTTTTTTTATTGGGCATTTTTTTTTGCAAAAGGAGATTCTGATGCAATGAAATATCTCATTTCCCGTCTGGCCTTCATCATGTTTATGGCTTTTATCAGTCAATTTTCCTGTGGAATTGTGTTTCCGGATTTGGTGTCGGCAAAAGAGACATTGGTTGAAAAAGATGACAACAAAGATGGCATCATCGACCGGAAAGCCTTTTTTAATGCAGATAAGAAAATCATCCGCCTTGAAATTGACAAGGATGGAGATGGGCTGTTTGAACGGGTCCAGTACTATGGCAATGAAAAGCTGATCCGCATTGAAAGGGATCTTGATCTAAACGGGACCATGGATTGCATTGATCATTATTCAAATGAAAAAAGAGTTCGGCAGGAACAATTGGATCCCAATGGAAAACCCATTCAACTCACTGTTTTTGACACAAAGGGCCTTGTGCTTTCTGTGAAAAAAGACACCGGTGGAAACGGGGTCTTTGATCATTTTTTAACCTATTCCCAGGGGATCATCGTTTCATCAAAACAAGATTTAAATGGGGACGGTATCATGAATGTCCAGGTACTTTATCGCAAGGGCCTGCCTGTGGAAGAGACCAGAGACAGCAACGGAGACGGCATTGTTGATACCAGGATCTGGTTTGACGCCAAGGGAACTCCCCAAAAAAGTACCCATGACCTTGATGAAGACGGAAAAATGGAAACAAGTCGCCGATATAAAGACGGAAATCTTGTGTGTCAAAAAGAGGATAAAAACCTTGACGGCATTGCCGATACCGTCCTGAAGCTGCGTAACGGCCATGCGATATACAGGGAGAAAGACACCAACCTGGACGGGACCATGGATCAGGTTACCAAGTTTGTAAAGGGCACACCAAAATCCCGGACCCGGGACATGAACTTTGATGGTAAAAATGATTTTTTCTGCACCTTTGACACAAAGGGCCGTCCCCTTGAAATAAAACAGGATAAAAATTTTTCCGGCACCATTGATACGGTTTCCCGGTTTAAAAACGGCGTCATGCAACAGGTAACATGGGATACCAACCAGGATGGCCATTTTGACACCACAACCCATTATAAAAAAGGCAAAATGCAGCTCCAGACCATGGACACCAATCAAGATAATCGTCCGGACATTAAAATGTTTTTTAATTCCCAAGAAGAAAAAGAACGTGTGGAAACAGATTCCAACCACGATGGACAAACAGACACCTGGCAATACTACGCCCATGGGTCGCTCATTCGCATGGAAACCGATGAAAGTGGTAACACAAAAATAGACTGCAAGGTTTTTTATAAAAACAATCTTCGCCATAAATTGATTAGAGACAGTGATAATGACGGTTTTTTTGAGCTGACACAGATATTCACCCACCCGGAATGGACCATGGTGGTCACCCGGGACGACACCCGGGACGGGGTACCGGAAGCTTCCTTTTATTACCAAGACGGTGTACTTCGTCTAAAAGAGATTGATGACAATTGGGATGGCCGCATTGATTTTAGGGAAACATTCAACAAGCAAGGAAAATTACTTCACAGTGTGGAAGATTCCGCCGGCACCGGAAAGCTTGATATCACCTGGTTCTATGATGAAAACGAACAGGTGGTAAGGGGGGAACATGACACCACAGGGGATAGCCGGGTGGATACCTGGTATTTTTACCGGCATGGCACGCTTGTCTCTGTTGAGGCCGATGAAAATGGCGATGGAAAGGCTGATATATGGGAAACCTATGATGAATCAGAGGCCTTGTTAAAACGGGAAAAAGATCTGGATTTTGACGGCATCGCCGATGTGAACACCATGGGTAATGATGCCGCATGACGATCATTTAAAAGGAAATAAAGATGATGGATTTTTTATCAATTGATTTTGGTGCATTCATTGCCAAGGGTGGCGTACTTGTTATTCCCATTTTGATCTGTTCCGTGCTGGCCTTTGCCATTTTTCTGGAGCGCTTGATTTATTACGCCCGAATGAAAAGCCGGGGAACCGGACTTGCACAAAGTGTTGTCCGGTTGCTGGCCCAGGAAAAAGATGAAGAGGCACTGAATACTGCGGCCCAAAGCCGTTCTCCCATGGGAAGAGTTCTTGCCCGGGCCATTGATGCCAAAGCGTGTGACCGCGAAACCCTGGAAACCGTAATTGTCAATGCCACAGAGGAAGAGGTCAAAGACCTTTCAACCCATATCCAGACCCTTGCCACCATTGGAAACATTGCCCCGCTTCTGGGGCTTCTGGGCACGGTGATCGGAATGATCAAGGCGTTCATGGTCATCCAGGAAATGGGCGGCAAAGTCAATGCCTCGGTGCTGGCAGGGGGGATCTGGGAAGCCATGCTGACCACGGCCCTGGGACTTGCAGTGGCACTTCCCACCATGGTTGCCCACAGTTATCTTATCGGGCGTGTGGACAGATATGAAGCCCGGCTGCAAAGTGGTTCCGTGGCGTTCATCAAACACATCGGACAACAGCACAACAGGAGATAATCATGCTGGTTCATCGCAAAAAACGACCCAGATATGAAATTCAGGCACCTTTGACCTCTCTCATCGACATTGTGTTCATGCTGCTCATCTATTTCATGCTCACCACCAATTTCATGGTGGATGAAGGGATCAAGATCAAACTGCCCCAGGCAAGGGCCGCAGCTCCCCAGAAATCCCAGGAGATCACCTTGTATGTGGATAAGGAGGGCCGGGCCTGGCTCAATGAAAAAGAGGTTGCCCATGATCGGCTGTTTAAAATGTTAAAGGAAAAAATTGCCGGGGGAAAAGATCAACTGGTGATTGTAAAGGCGGATCGTTCGGTGATGCTGAACAAAGCCGTCAAGGTCATGGACATTGCCAAGGCTGCGGGGGCCGCACGACTTTGCCTTGCAACGGAAAAGGATTTTTAGTGGATCATACAAAAGAATTCCAGCAGGTGGCATCTGTATCTGAACAAAATAAAAAAATGGTGTTCTGGGCAACGCTGTGTCTTTCTTTGTTGATTCATTTATGGATGTCTGTGCATATTTCAAGGCTTTACAGCTCTGAGTCCCCGGTTGTCATTGAGTTGAGCATGAAAGACATATCAAAACCCTTTGTCAGAAATATCCCCCGCCCCAGAATGAGACACCGGGCCCCCCGGATAACAGACGTTAAACATCAAGAAATCCAAGAAAGACGTACCCCGCCCATGAAAATTCCCCTGAACGAGCCCCGGGTCAATTCCCCTCTCATCCAGGGAATTTCTGTTCCAAAAATTCCCATGGCCGGGCCTGTTCCGGAATCCAGCGTGGCCGGTACCATGGGTTTGGCCCCCATGGAGGCACCACCGGCCTATTTCACAAAAAAAGATTATTTTGACATGATGCGCATGAAAATTGAAGGCAATAAAATCTATCCGGAAAAAGCAAGACGTCTGCATCAACAGGGAAATGTCCGGGTCTTTTTTGTTATTGATTCTGCCGGGAGAGTATCTTCGTTAAAAATAGTCAAACCCTCAAAATACCCCATGTTAAACCAGGCGGCATTAAAAGCCGTGGAAAAATCTGTTCCTTTTCCCCGACCTCCTTCATCACTTTTCAAGGGAGATCTGAAACTGGAGCTGACCATACAGTTTGAACTTAGATAAGCCAGATTCCTGAAATCCAACCCTTTGTTTCAATTCAATATTACATGGAGGAAAAACCCGATGAACAACAAAACAACCCGGAGACTGTTATCGCTTATGGTGGTGATTTTCTCTCTTTTGAACGCACCTGCCCGGGCTGATGAAAAGGAAACAGTTTACGATGCCGGAGAGATACAGGTAACAGCCCGGGACAGTACCGAAACCCTTTTGTACCTTCCTGAAAAAAATATCATTGATGTTACAACCTATGAGTCCACATCCATGGTTCAAAATATCAGTGACATTGTCAGAGACCAGGTTATCGTGGATTTCCAGGGTGGATCTGATCTTGTTCCCGATGATGACACTTTGTTTTTGAGGGGGTTCAGCAGCAAACGTTTTGTAACGGCCCTGGACGGCACCACCCTTAGAAAAACCGGGGGAAGAAAATCAAGCCATATTGTGGATTATGCCCTTTTGCCTCCTTTTCTCATGGAAAGCATTGAAATCCTGCCCGGTCCCCACTCCTGTCTCTATCCGGGTAAAAGCATTGGCGGGGTGTTGAATCTGGTGACTAAGGCCCCACAAAGACATGAATCCTTAAAACCCACTATTAATTTATCCACAGGTTTTTCATCCTATGGTACCCAGAATCACAGCCTCAGTGTGGAAGGCGGATACGACTCATTCACCTATGATGTGGGAATCCAGAAGTATGCAACAGACGGCTATCTTAGAAACAATGCCGCCGACATTGACACGGTTTTCAGCCGACTGGGTTATATTACACCGTCCAATGGTTATGTCACGTTGAGCGCTTCTTACACAGATGCCGACCGGGAAATCCCCATCAACAATAATCCAGATGATCCAGATACAGACTATGACAATGATTATCCAGTGGTTTCCACGTCACCTTTTAACCACTGGGCAGATCCCACCTGGGATAAAATTGCCACTTCATATCGCATGGACGCCAATCTTCCATCACAGTTTGGAAACTGGAAGGCCAGTGCCTTTTACAGTGAAGAAAACCGGAATCGGCAATATTATGACTGGATAAACAGCAAAGATCACTCCCTGGGCATTACCGATGCTTCCTGGGACACCAAATGGAAACAACAGGGTGGGAAAATCCAGAATGAATTTGCCCTTGCCAAAGGCCATACCACCACCCTTGGCATGGAGCTGGAACAATGCTTTGACGGATATGGTACAACGGCCCTGTGGAGTGCTGCCCATGATTATGAGAAGCGTATAGACATTCTGTCCGGTTTTGCCCAGCATCAATGGCAGGTGATACCGTCCCTGACAGTGACGGCGGGGATGCGATACGAAACCGTGGATATCCGTGTGGGCAATTATTCTTCAAGTTCCGGTGCCATTTTCATCACGGATCAGCCCAAATGGATTGATCGCAGTTTTGACGGCTGGCTCCCCAAATCCTGGATTAACTATGAGCTGGATAGATGGGCAGAGTGCCTCAGGGACAGTTCAATTTCCCTGGGTGTCAGCCGAATATGGCGGGCGCCAGACTACCATGGAGATTACAATCCCCAGGGAAGACCTGCCGGTGCATGGCTGGACCCGGAACACGGTATCGGATGTGACCTGGTTTTTTCCAGACGCGTGTTCAATGATATAACAATGAAACTCAATTACGCCTGGTACAACATAAAAGATTATATTGCCACCAACAAAACCTATTCCGAGTATACGCCAAGCAAAACCAATAAAGTGACTCCCGGACTTGAGTACAAGGATTATAAAATCAATCTTGACAGGGTGGTTCGCCACGGCATTGAGTTGCAGTTCAGCGGTCATCTCACAGACACCCTTTCGTTCATGGCCGGATATGCCTGGCAACGGTTTGAAAACAAAGGGGGAGAGCCCGCCGGAGAAACCGAGCTGGACAACAGGGCCAAAAATCGCATCAATGCAGGTTTTACATGGAATTTTCTGGAAAACACTTCTCTTATTGTGGATTATGAATTCCAGGATGAACAGGTCATTGAGCAGGCAGACGAAGTAGCACCGGATGAATGGGCCTTTGACTCAATTGCCGTTGATGCCTATCACCGGGTGGATCTTGCCGTGTCCCAGGTTCTTTTTAAAAAATGGGGCAGCATGTCCGACGGCACTTTGAAAGTATATGCCGGAAATGTTTTTAATGAAACCTATGAGGATGCCGACGGTTATCCGGCAACGGACAGAACCTTTGGCATTGGTTTCAGTGTGAATATGTAACCGGGCACTTTTTCAATCTGTACGGGCGAAGTTCGCCCCAGAACTTGGCAAAACAAATAGATAAAATTTACAGTGAATGAAGATTTTTAGCCCAAAAGACATCTTGACTATTACTCTATTCGGTTATAAAAATCAGAATCTCAACTGGCTGAAAAACTTGGGATCCGTCAAAATATGATCAGTGACTATGAAAGAGGAAAACGCCGCCTTACATCTGACATGGCAAAACGGATTGCACAAACGCTTAAAATTAAAATTGAAATATTATCTTAATTCGAAACAGCTGCTCGTAATATTTATTGTTTTCACCATTTCGGGTTTTACCGGAATTGCCACGGCTGAAGTTGGAAAGGTGGTATTGCTCCATGGCCTTGCAAGGTCAAACGCCTCCATGAATGGGTTACAGGAAGCACTTCAAAACAAAGGGTTTGATACCTGTAATATTGATTATCCTTCAAGAAAATATCCCATTGAAGTGCTTGCAAAAGACCATGTGTTGCCCCAAATTCAAAAATGCTTTGGAAATCTCAATTCTCAAATATGTTTTGTGACCCATTCAATGGGCGGCATCATTGTCCGGTATCTGTCTGGAAAAAAATTAATACCTCACATGGGCCGGGTGGTAATGCTCAGTCCGCCAAATCAAGGCAGTGAAATTGTTGACCGGCTTGGTGGAACAAAGCTTTTTCAACTTATCAATGGGCCTGCGGGCGCACAGTTAGGCACAGATAATAACAGTATGCCGTTGCGATTGGGGGCAGCAGATTTTGAGGTGGGTATCATCACCGGAAACCGATCAATTAATCTGATTTTGTCCTTATTAATCCAAGGCAAGGATGATGGGAAAGTATCAATAGAGCGTGCAAAACTTCAAGGAATGAAGGATTTTATGGTTTTGCCCTCTGCCCATCCTTTTATAATGAAAAGCAGCATGGCCATAAAGCAGACTATATACTTTTTGAATCATGGAAATTTTAAAAAAATTAAAGAATGAAAATCCAGAGAACGGATATATCCTGTTAAGAGCATGCCCGGGCAATCTACGGTCCTGGGCCGGGAAAACGACTGGACATAAGTTGGCCACAACAGTATAATAGTACTATGGTGTTTGGGCATCCAGCTCTCCAAAGAGAATCTGCCCATGAGCTGAGTTTATATCTTGAAATATTATAGTTTTTGTTGCTGAAAATTCACTCCACAATATCCTTCCGCATATAGTCTTTTTGTCTGCCTCTTATGATAGAGAGCTGAATGGTTTTTACAATTTTTTTTAAAAAGGGGGAAACCATGACATCAAGAATTCTTGTATCCGTAATCATTAGTTTATTTATCGCGGTTCATGCCTTTGCCGGAGAACGGCAAATGAACCTTCTGAGCCTTGAATGGGAACCTTATTCGGGCTCTCAAATGAGCAAAAATGGTTTTGTTTCCAGTGTCATTATCCAGGCCTATAAAAAGGCAGGATATAAAGTAGACATAACCTTTAAGCCGTGGAAGTATGCGCTGGAAATTGCAAAAAAAGGGGGCGCTGATGGTGTATTCCCTGCGTATCATGTTGCAGAAAGGGAGGCGTCTTTTATTTTTTCCGATGAGATCTGTAAAAGTCCTCTGGGATTGTGCAAAAGAAGAAAGATTATTCATCCGTCTCCCGGAGGTGGTGTGGTAAAAGGGGGAGTAAATATTGAATTTATGACTGATCCCAGAATTGATCAGGTGCGGGCACTGATGGATTTGAAATCTTATAAATTCGGAGTAGTTAAAGGCTATGCCAATACCCAGGAATTTGATGCAGCTAATTTTCTTGTGAAAGTACAGGCCCTGAGTGACGAAGCCAATATTGGACAGCTCCTGGGGGATAAGGTGCAACTGATAGTCATTGACAAGTATGTTGCACGAAATATAATGATCAGAAAATTTCCCTGGTTTGCAGGAGAAGTTGAATTCATGCATCCGGCATTATCCCTCAAGGGGCTTTATCTTGCCGTCTCCAGAAATGTTAAAAACCCAGAAGAAAAGATCCAGGCTTTTAATGCCGGTTTACAGATCTTAAAACAGGACGGTGTTTTCGCAACTTTGATGCAGCAGTATGGATTTTGAACAGTAATTTTTCTGTGTCTGGGTTGATGTTTTCTTAAATTTTAACCCTCCTGAGTTAAAAAATCAGGGGGGCTGTCGTTTTTTTTTGAAGGATTAAAGATATGGGTGGTATAGCCTGGAAACTTTCAAGATTCCGGGGAGTCTTCAGTTGCCTGCTCAATATCTATGATTTTTTGACCTCCAATATACTCTTTGGTCCGGGTATTGGTGATGTTCATCAACTTCAGGGAAATTTCACCCATACGAAGGGCATTGTCCCTGATTTTAATAAGATCTTTATATATGATGGCATCTGGATCACACTCCTCAATGGCAAAATTGATAAAAAGCTGGATTGCAGCCAGGGGCTGGTTCATTTCATGGCAGATGGCACCGGCTATTTCAAGAACACCCTGGAGTTTTTGTTGATTTAAAGCTTCCTGTTCCATCTGTTTTCTAAGGGTGATGTTTCTTCCCACTCCACGGAAGCCAAGAAGAAATCCCTCTTCACTGAAAAATGGTCTGCTGCTCACCTCTATGATAAGTTTTTTACCATTTTTGTGCGTAAAAGGCAGTTCCCGGGAAATAACAGCGGAAGGAATTTCCAGATCATTTTTTTTGAACTGTGGCCACTTTGCAGCATCTGATTCAGGCAAAAAATCATGGATAGATCGTCCCAACAGCTCCTCTGCGCTGTATCCAAGCATCTTTTGGGTAAAGGCATTAGAAAAAGTATATATGCCCAAAGCGTTGGTTTCCCAAATCCACTCCTCCACGGACTCAACAAGATTTTGACAGCGAGCCTGGGTTTGAAAAAGATCCTTTTCCATCAATTTTCGTTCTGTGATATCAAATATGGCACCATCCAGCCATAACAGCTCTCCATCATTTCCGAAAAAACCTTGTCCTTTTTCAAAAACCCATTTGATATTACCGTGAATGTCCACCATTCGGTATTCAATTAAAAAGGCCTTTTTCTGTCGGATTTGATTCATAATACCGGTTCGAAGTTTTTCCCTGTCATCGGGATGGATAATCATATCAAAGTCATTTTGTCCGGAATCCATAAAGCGGGATGCCGGATAACCGGTGAGTTCTTCAATCTGATCGGAAATATATTCCACTACAAATTGATTTTTCATATCATATAAGTCATTTTGCTTTCCTTTATAAATCCCACGGTAAAGAATTCCCGGTATGTTGGAAAGCATTGCATCAAGTTTTTTGTCACTGGACATTGGGTTGTCTTTCAAAGGAGTACCTCTTCAGCTTATTTTTCGAAAAAGTTACGTTCAACTCTTCGCCAAGGAGTCCCCTTCTGAATTTATTATTCAGGAGAGGCAATTGACTTATCCAAAGAATAGATGATTTGTTGTTGTGCAGATCGCCTGGCAATGGAAGCTGATACTCTAAATACGTGGGAATGCTGTTTTTTTAAAAGTTTGTTTTTTACAAGTAGAGGTGCCCATGTACGTCTGTTTCTTTAAAACATATTGAAGTATACAAAGAATGTCAATATCTGCTGGAATGCTTATGGTTGACAAATAAGAGGATATTGCCATAAACTGATAATGGTTCAGTCATTTAATTTGTTTTATTCTATAATGGATTTCCACATTGTGATTGTCATGTCGGCGTATAACAAAACGAGACCTCAGACGATGAAGGAGGAATGCCATGGGAACAATGTTTAAAAAAGACGGAACCCTTAATTTTCCAGACATGGAAGAACAGGTTCGGCATCAAGCAATTAGAAAAGATCATAAATCTGTTGTCAAATCAGCCTTTTGCCCCCAGGGTCATGATCTTATGAGTTCAGTCAAAATTGACGGGTATAAAGGAATTCACTTTATTTATCAAGAACAGAAAACCGGCAGAGAAGCAGATATTGTCATCACTGCCGTTGTGGGGGATTGCACCAAAGTTTATCTGAATGGAGAACCCTTTCAAAAAGATGAAATCGTAAATGTTCTTTGTCCCACATGCAGGGAGGCGCTGCCCAATCACGGCTTGTGTGAATGCGGTGTCCATGATTATCTTTTTTTCCTTGACCAGAAGCTAAGCATGGATTGTGCTCAAACCTTTTGCGCCCGCATTGGGTGTGTCAGTGGCAGTAAACTGCATCTGTCAAGGGATGACGCCTCTGTGATTGAGCAAATGGAGAGCCATGTCGTTACAGCGGGCTATTGTTCCAACGGTCACAGCCTCATAAGCGATGTTAAAATTGACCAATATCCGGGGATTGGCTTAATTTACAAAAGCCTTGATCAAGAAAAAGAGGCAGAAATTGTTATTTCCGCCACCATTGGAGAAACACACAAAGCAATATTAAAAGGTGAGGCCTTTGAAAAAGGAGAGGCGGTGAATGTTTGTTGCCCCACATGCCGGGAAGAACTTCCCATTTTATTTGATTGCAGGTGCGGTGCGCCAATTTATATGTTTTTTCTGGACCGGGATCTGCACTTTAATCGGGGACAGGCTTTTTGTTCAAGGGTCGGTTGTGCGGAAAGCAGTCGTACTTTGTTGTCCAAGCAGGCCCTGAAAGAGTTCATGGTAACTCAAATTCCTTGACCTACCTGACCATTTAAACACCATGGTATGCTTAAATGATCCCCCGGGCACTTAAAACAAAACAGGGCAAGCACTTCAATTCAATGAAACACTGAAAGCACTTGCCCTGGGAAGGGGGGATGGAAATTATTTTCCCTGCATCATGGCATCAATATCACCCTGTACATCCCCAATGGGTTTAATATCAAAATTTTCCACCAGCACGTTGAGTACAGTGGGGGAAACAAAGGCTGGAAGAGATGGGCCAAGGCGGATACCTTTCACCCCGAGAAAGAGCAGGGCCAGAAGAACCGCCACCGCTTTTTGCTCATACCATCCAATGTCAAAGGAGATGGGCAGGTCATTGATATCTTCCAGCTCAAAAACTTCTTTGAGTTTCAGGGCGATTACGGCCAGTGAGTAAGAGTCATTGCACTGTCCTGCATCAAGAACCCTGGGAATACCACCGATATCACCAAGATTGAGCTTGTTGTAGCGATACTTGGCGCATCCTGCCGTGAGTATAATGGTATCTTCAGGTAATTTTTCCGCAACTTCCGTAAAATAACCGCGGCCTTTCTGTCTGCCGTCACACCCTGCCATGACCACAAAACGTTTCACAGCACCTGATTTAACAGCATCCACAACCTTGTCTGCCAGGGCCATGACCTGATTATGGGCAAAGCCACCCACGATGGTTCCGGTTTCAATCTCTGTGGGGGGCGCACATTTTTTGGCCACCTCAATGACCTTGGAAAAATCTTTGGCCTTTCCATCTTCACGCTCCGCCACATGGATCAAACCGGGATAAGCCACCACCCCTGTGGTGAAAATGCGATTTTTATATGTATTTTTGTTTTTTATGGGGATAATGCAGTTGGTGGTCATCAAAATGGCGCCGTTAAAGGTTTCAAAATCCTCATTTTGTTTCCACCAGGAGCTGCCGTAGTTCCCCTTTAAATGTTCATATTTCTTAAAAGCAGGATAATAATTGGCAGGCAGCATCTCTCCATGGGTGTACACATCCACCCCTGTGCCCTGGGTCTGTTTTAACAGCTCTTCCATGTCTTTTAAATCATGGCCGCTGATGAGGATACCGGGTTTGTCCCCCACACCGATGTTGACCTCGGATATTTCCGGGTTACCATAGGCCGTGGTATTGGCTTCATCCAGGGCAGCCATGGTGGAAACAGAGCATTCTCCGGCCTTCATCACCATACCCACCATCTCGTCCACAGAAAGATCTTCTGTGGTGGAAACCAGGGCTTTAATGATAAAATCGTAAATTTCATCCTTTTCCACACCCAGCACTGCGGCATGGTCTGCATAGGCGGCAATGCCCTTAATACCGAGAATTAACAGTTCCCGAAGAGATCGGACATCTTCGTTTTCCGTGGCAAGGATTCCCACGGTTTTGGCCTTTGCCTGGTAATCAGAGCCACCATTGCCCATCCACAGGGCAGACTCATGCATCACTGTTTCTCTGGCCGCTTCCGGGGCCTGGGCAAACATCCCCACAATTTTTTGCCACAATGAGGTTTTGGGGGCACCTGGAGCCAATGCGTCAAATTTATTTTTCAGCTCTTTTTTAAGGGCCAAAGATTGATCTATCCAGTGGGTCAGGCTGGTATCATCAAAATTGGCATTGGTGATGGTGGTAAAAAGAGCCTTGGAGATAAAGCGTCCCACATCATACCCCACTTCAGCGCCTTGTTCCTTGAGACCCTGGGACAGAACGGCGATGCCCTTGAGGTTATAGATCAACAGATCCTGAAGATTGGATGTGGTTTCTTCTTTCCCACATACGCCTTTTATTGTACAGCCTTTTCCTTTTGCGGTTTCCTGGCATTGAAAACAAAACATATTGACACCTCCGTTTAGGTTTGGGGTTATTTTCATTTATGGTTTTTAATATATCCCCTGGGAAGGATCATTTCCTTGATCTGGATCAAGTTTGTTTATTTTTTTATAACGAGCACGTCCTGTGGGACACAACAAATATAGGGTCGTAGACGCGGAGCCAAATGGTATTATACCGCCGCCCCCCCGATGGGCAATGGGCCCGGACCGGAACTGTAGACAGCTCAATTGTCCGGTTCCTATTACCCATCGGGGGGGGCGGCTCTGCTGAGGTTGCCCTGAAATTTTATTTTCTAATAACTCAACTTTCGGGCTTCATTTCAAAGCCAGCATTTTTAAATGTACCGATGGGCTCAATGTGCCGACGGGGTCAGGCTTTTGTTATTGATGTTATCGACCAAGGCCTTTGCCAACGAAAAAAGTCTCGATAATGTCAATAACGAAAGCCTGACCCTACCACGAAATGCGAACACCGAAAGTTGAGCTAATAAAAACTGCCATGGGCAGATCTTATTCTCTCTACACTATCGCCGGGTTTTAAACCTTGCCTCGCCAGCTTCAAGCTGGTCAAGAATTTCCAGATAAGTGGTGTAACGTTCCTGGGAAATTTTTCCTTCCTGGAGCAATGTTGAGACGCTGCACCCGGGTTCGGTGCGGTGACGGCAGTCCCGGAAACGACAGGGCGTTTCCATGGCCTGTTCAAATCCCGGAAAATATCCCGCAAGATCCCGGGGGGAAACATCCACCAGTCCAAACTCGTTGAATCCGGGGGTATCCACAAGTTCTCCACCGCCTTTAAGTGTATGAAGGGTGGAAACAGTGGTGGTATTGCATCCTCTGTTCCCTGCTTCAAAAAGCTCCCCCACCCTTAGATCCAGTTCCGGGCAAATGGCATTGAGCAAGGAACTTTTACCCACCCCTGTGATGCCCACAAAAAAGCTGCGAAATCCCTGAGCCATGAACTCTTCCAGCGCATCAAGACCCTGGCCTGTCACAGCACTCACCACAAAAACATCCACAATATCCTTATAAATGGCGCAGGTCTCGGCAATGAATTTTTCAGATTCTTTAAGATCCCCCTTATTGATCACCAGCACAGGCAGCAGATCAGATTCCCTTGCTGTTACCATGGCCTGGTCAATGTAGCCCGGGGTGGGGGACGGCAGATGTGCCACCACCACACAAAGCACATCCAGGTTGGCCCCCACAATTCGAACACTGCCCCGGGAATCCCTTCGGCGCAGCTCTGTTCTGCGTGGCAATCGTGTGAGACGCGGCTCCTGCACAAGCACGTTGTCACCCACCACATGGCCTGCACGCCTTTTTATCTTTACCATCCGCCTTTCTCCGGATTCAAACAAAATATCCACGGCAATACCGTGGTGGGCTACAATTACGCCCTTTTGCTCCGGCGCAGAACAGGAAGTCCCCCCGACATTATCTCTTGATTTTTTTTTTTTCTTATTTTTCAAACGTTATATCTCCTTTCTGCTGATTAAGGCCATTTGTGTCAAAGAATAAGCAGTCTGCTTGTCTTTTTTTCCGGCTTCTGCGTTGTTGCCCCTTCCCATGCATAAAGAACCACTATGTATGGAACGGCCCGCCTTGAATATGAATAAAAATCCTACGCAGCCCGGTAATAGCCTAAACAAAAATCAACGGGGATGTTTAAACACCTTTTTCCCATTCCATGGACAGCTTTTTTTTATTCTCGTTGCAACCATTGCTTTACTGCCCTGGCTCAGATTGTAATTTAATCTTCGAATTTGAAATATGATGTACAGAGGCCAGAACATGAAGCAACACAGGATCGTCTATCCCTTTAAATTGCGATTCAAAGGATCGACATACTTTTAAATCACCTTTTAAATGGCAATACACAGCATCGGAAATCACAATTTCCTCCCCCAGAGCTGTCCCTTGAATACGACTTGTGAGGTTAACGGCAGAGCCCACAATGCCATATTTTTTCCGGGTCTCAGACCCCAGGTTTCCCACAATAACCGGTCCCATGTGGACACCAATGCCCATGTGTATTTCAGGAATTCCTTTTGCTTTGACATCACGGTTGAATTCAATCATCTGCTGCTGCATTTTAACTGCGCACCGGATGGCATTTTGAAGGGTGTCCACCATGCTTTTTTCCGCTAATGAAGAACTGCCGGGCTCAAAAAACACCAGAATACCATCCCCCAGGAAATCAACAATAATACCCTTGTGAATATCAATGATTTCAATAATCAGAGAAAAATAGGCGTTCAACAGATCAATGGTGGTTTCAGGACTCAAACCTTCTGCCATGCGGGTAAATCCCCGAATGTCCGACATCATCACCACCACCTCTTTTCTGACACCTCCCAGTTGACCGGCATCGGGTTGCTGCATCAATTGCCGGGCAAACTCCGGATCCACATAGCGACCAAAGGAATTACGAATAAAATCGCGTTCCTTAAGCCCCTCCACCATGGCATTAAAATTTTCAACAAGCATACCCATCTCATCCCGACTGCTGATATGGATGGGCTCCCCATACTCCCCCCGTGCCACATGCCTCGCCTGTATACAAAGACGCCGGATATTTGTTGTGAGCTTTAACCCATGGGTACGTATCAGAAAAATAACAAGGCAGATGATAAACACCCCGCTCATGCCAAACAGATTACGATATTGAATAATGGGCTTTAAAATATCCTCCCCCCGGCCATAGATGATGATGGTCCATGGCACATTATCCAATTTGTAAAATCCTGCAATGAGTTGTGGGGGGTGCCCCTCACCTGCCACGGTTCCATGAGCTTTGTCTTCCAGAGATTTCAAAATCGCAAGCTCCAGCGGATCATTGGAATCCCCCAGAAAATTACGTCCAACCATGGTAGAATCGGTGTGAAAAAGAAATTTTTGATGACTGTCCACAATGCAGGCCATACCATGCCTGAACCATTCCATACGATCCAGGTGAAGATCATCCATAAGGGCTGAAAATCGCATGGTCAATTCAAGGCGGCCCACCATTTGTTTCTGATCATCCAGAAGATTCAGCAAAAGTGTAAAGGTGGTCCCTGCGGCATCGGCATCATATTCAGGATGAGACACAGCCACCACACGGCTGTGGCGATATGCCCTCATCTGCTTCCAGGGCATACCGGTGAATGTCTTCATGGGCAACGGGCTTTTTTTTCCGGCATAGCTAAAGGTGACCTTCACCACTCCGTCCAGATCTTCCAGAGCCAGGGTCACCATCTCATTAAAAAGGGGAGACTGACCACTGGGAATGGTTTTGTACATCAGTTCAATGAGTTCAACAGGCCTGAGCATACGCATTTCAATGAGATGGGCCGCCCGCTGGAGTTTCAATACAGCAGATTCTTTCCACTGTTCAATCATGGCATCCCGGGTATATAAAAAACTGGCAACACCCCAGATCAAAATAATGGAGAACACCGGCAGCAAGACAAAAACAAACAATCGGCCCTGGAGAGTGTTCAACTTTGACACAGTACCCGTTTTCACTCTATACCCCATTTTTTAGACCTGAAATGTGGGACAAAGGGGCGAGCGTCACGGGTAGAGCGCCCCCCATGGAAATCATCTCCCGGGTCATCACAGCACTTCTGGCAATCACTTCCACACCGTTTTCAACCACCCGGACCAGAGCATCGGCATACACCGGATCAATGTCTGCAGCAGGCGTAAAACTATTGGCATCCATGCGCTGAACCAAAAAGAAAATAACTCCCCTGTGGCCTTGGGCAACCAGACGTTCCAGCTCAAAAAGGTGCTTTTGACCCCGGGTGGTCACCGCATCGGGAAACCGGGCCACCCCCTCCTCCACCAATGTGCAGTTTTTAACCTCCACGTAGCATTTTTCCCCATGCTCTCCGGTGAGCAGTATATCAAGCCGGGTATGTTCACCGGTTTTAATTTCCGGCTTAAACTGAGAGTAACCCGATAATTCCGGCACAAGCCCCTGGGCAATGGAGGCCGTCACAAGTTTGTTGGGTATCAGGGTATTGATACCAATGAGGGTGGTGGGCATCTCCATGAGTTCCCAGGTATATTTAAGTTTTCTTTTGGGATTATCACTTTTGGAAAGATAGACCCGTCGCCCGGGCTCACAACAGCCCCGCATGGAGCCTGAATTGGGGCAATGGGCCGTGACCATGGTTCCATCGGTCAATATGACATCCGCCAGAAATCGTTTATATCGTTTCACCAGCACCCCTTCAATTAAAGGGGGCAGTGGGTGGCCTTTATAAGTCATGGCAGTTCTTCCTTGTTTTATATGAAATACTCCGCAAACCGGGGGGGGTATTTCAAACTTTGTTGTGGGCAAAGCCGTATCAGAATACGGTCCGGGACCATTGCCCGTCGGGGGGACGGCGGCATAATGCCATTTTCTCTATTCGGACAGTTGTATGGATATCAATATCACCGAACCGGAAAAGCAGATCATTGTATTTGAATCAAATTTTCCAGATCATGGATATCCATATCAGGATGGATACCGAATCGGGTCAGGGAAAAATCATATTTCACCGGATCATCCGGGCAGAGACGGGCAAATCCCTGTGTTATTTCCCGGACTGTTTTCATGTTGGCCTGTTTTCTTTTTGTAAAGCCTAACATCCGCCCGGCGTTGTGCATGTGGGTGTCCAGGGGAATCATCAATCGGGATGCAGGTACACATGTCCACCCACCGGGGTCCACCGCATCCTTTCTCACCATCCATCGCAAAAACAGACAGCTTCGTTTGCAGGCACTCCCCTTGGCCGGATCTGCCATAAGATGCCCGATATTGCGTTCTCCCTTAATCTGCCGGGTGAAAAATGACAATGCCGGAACAACAGAACTATCTTCCCCGGACTCTCCATGGGCAAAACAGGCCTCCAGGGAGCCATATCGGGTCACCACTTCCCGGATACCTGAAAGCAGATCAATCACATGGGCCCCGGTGGCAAATCGATATTTAAAAGATTCAAAGGATTTCACCATGGCATGATGATCCTCCAGGCACAGATATTCTCTGGGACTTTTACCCATGGGTGCCAGCACCTTTTCAACGGCCTTTAAAATCTGTGCCACCCGCCCATAGGCAAGGGACGAAGCAATGAGGGCAACAATTTCCCTGTCCCGAACATCCGAATATTGATAAAGAAACTGCAATGGATCCGGCTGTACAAGGCTCCGTTTATTGTATTTTTCAAAAACAAACTCAAGCTTTTTTTTCAATACAGAATCAATGGAATCCGGCATAATTGATATCCCTTTCTTTATTTATCTTGACTTCAAACAAGGGCTGATTTTAATATGCCCGGTACCGGAATAAAAACCACATTATCTTGAATAAAGGAAGAGAGCAAGTATGCTGCAAGAAAAGAAAATTGGATTCATTGGAAGTGGAAATATGGGAGAAGCCTTGATCAGCGGACTTGTTCTGTCCAAGGCCACCCGTCCTGAAAATATCATCTGTTCTGATATCAGACAAGAACCCCTGGAAGAAATCAAAGGCAAATACGGCATTCGAACCACCACAGACAACATGGAAGTTGTGGAACAGTCAGAGATTATCATCTATGCCACAAAGCCACAGATCCTTGCATCGGTGCTCAAACAAACATCCCCCGGCCTGGACACCTCCAAACTTGTCATCTCCATTGCAGCAGGGGTGCCCCTTGCCGCCATTGCCGCAGGGCTTGGAAAGGAGCTTCGGCTCATCCGGGTCATGCCCAATATCTGTGCCTTTGTAAAAGAAAGTGCCACAGCCATTGCTGCGGGTAAACACGTAATACCAGGAGACATTGAGCTTGCCAAAGCTGTTTTTGATTCTGTGGGGATCAGTGTCTTTATCCAGGAAAACACCTTGATGGACGCGTTTACCGGACTCAGCGGCAGTGGACCTGCCTATATTTTCATGATCATTGATGCCATGGCCGATGCCGGTGTTAAAATGGGATTATCCCGCAAGGACTCTTTACTGTTATCCACCCAAACGGTTTTAGGAGCTGCCAAACTTCTTATGGAATCAGATGAACATCCCGGCCAGCTTAAAGACAGGGTAACCTCCCCCGGCGGCACTGCCATTGCCGGTATCCATACCCTGGAACAAGGGGGATTAAGGACCACAATGATCAATGCCATTGAAGCTGCCACCAAACGTTCCCTTGAGCTGGGAAGCAACATGGTAAGGCAATTTGAAGAAAATGGATTAAATTAAATATCCTTTCAGAAATACTTTGCAATTTTTTATGGCTGCCACGGGCAGCTTTACTATCTCACCCGTGGCAGCCATATGATCAAAACAACTTAATTTAAGAGTTATTCATGGGCCGTCAATCACCGGCCATGACATCCGGATGGGCCTCTGTCACCCTTTTTATGGCCCAGACAGCTCCCTTACGCAGGGGGGCATATTCCAGATAATTTCCCTCACTGTCCACATAGGAAAGCAAAAGATTACGATACTCCCAGGCAATTTTTTTATTCAATGCCATGATTTCACCCATGGCCTCGGGGGCACCCCAGCCGATGCCACCGGATTCATCATTGAGGCTCCACATGAGACGGCGCATAATAATGCGGGCCGATTCCGGCTTATCTTCATAAATTTGAAGCACCACACGCCCCATGGCAGTAATAGCCCGCCATTTTACGGCCTCGGTGGTATGTTGTATATAGGTAAACAAAGCATTCACCGATTTTCCCGGAGGCAACGATAGTATTCCTTCCAGGGATTGGGCCTCATCTTTCATGCAAAGCAACTCATACACCTTCTGTTTCAGTTGTCTCATCCCATGAGATACAATCTCCTCTGCAACTATTTATTGCGTCTATGATATCAGATTCAGATGCACCGGCAAGACACTCTGCCACTTCTATATATCCCGCACTGTTTTTAATGAACACTTCGGGACACAACGCCACACAGATGTCACACAATGAGCATTCTCCCAGATCAATCACAGGTTTTTTCATATTTTCCTCCCCAGACAACATGACAGTTCAGGGCAACGTCTACCAAAAGGCGCATTCCTACAAGTATAGGCAGGGTAAGACCGGCTTCACCCCAAGAGGTCTGTATTTTCAGACATTTTTAATTTCTCTACGCAAAAAGGACGCTGAACTCAAACAATAAAAGACAGCGCCCTTTTCTTATTCATAACCTGTTGTAAACCACCCCATGGATCACTTAAGAACAATCATTGAAACAGGAGTTATCATTGAATCCATGGCCTTGGGCTCTCATTTTTCATACGACATCTATTTTTATTTTAAGTACGCATATTTTAACAAAAAATTCACAGAACCCGCGACGGAGGAATTTCCAAACATGATTATGATTTAAAATGACGCTTCAAAAGTCCCTGAAAGGCCATGCCGTGACGTGCTTCATCCTTGCACATTTCATGGACAGTGTCATGGATGGCATCCAGGCCCAGCTCTTTTGCCCGGGTGGCAATGGCTTTTTTCCCCTTGCAGGCACCATTTTCAGCGGCAACCCTTGCAATGAGATTTTCTTTTGTATCGCCCACCAGAACTTCACCCAGAAGCTCTGCAAATTTAGCGGCATGTTCTGCCTCTTCCCATGCAATTCTTTTATAAGCTTCGGCAACTTCAGGATAACCTTCCCGATCTGCCTGGCGGCTCATGGCAATATACATACCGACTTCGGTGCATTCACCGGCAAAATTTTCCCGGAGCCCCTGGAGAATCTCTTCATCCACACCCTTGGCAACACCCACCACATGGCCATCGGCCCACTCAAAATCACCGCCTTCCATGACGCTGAATTTTGCCTGGGGAGCACCACACTGGGGACATTTTTCCGGAGCATTTTCACCTTCATGAACATAACCGCATACTGCACAACTGTACTTTGCCATTTTTTATAATTCCTTTACTGTATTGTTGGTGTTAGTCTCTTCTTTGACTGGCTTTTTCCACCAGCCCTTACTTATATGGGCCTGCTTTTCCCGAGATGCCAAGCGTTTGAGCTTATATCCCGCATCAAGAAGTGTGCCGTAAAGGACACCACAACTGCTGTCTTCCCTTTCTTCATCGCCCTGATGTGCCAGCAGAATCATCTTTTCTGCCAGATCCAGGGTTTTCTGAATATTTTGATCACATTTCTTTTTCAGCATTGGAAAGAAGCTCTCCCATAATAATTTATCTCAAAAGTTCTGAAACCCTTACTATGCAGTATCCATACCAAAAATCAAAACAATTTTACATTTCTCCTATGTTTTTCATATAAATTCCAGCCAACGCCTTGCAATAATTAGAGTTTCAAATTTCGTTGTGGGCAGGTCAATTTCCAATATGATCTACCCGTGGCAGTTTATATGAAAAGGGAAACGCCAACCACCCTCAGCAGAGCCGCCGCCCCGATGGGCAATAGGAACCGGACAATTGAGCTGTCTACAGTTCCGGTCCGGGCCCATTGCCCATCGGGGCGGCGGCGGTATAATACCATTTGGCTCCGCGTCTACGACCCTATATTCGTTGTGTCCGACAGGACATGCCCGTTTATATGAAATACGCCCCTAATCTGTAAGGTATTTCATATAAAATGGGCATGTCCTGGTGAACACAACGCGCATAGAAATTGGTATTATGCCCTTTCAAATCTTCACAATACCCATCAGAAAACCATTCTTCTCCAATGGAGACAGACAAATGAGACACCCCTGCCCCATTGAGACAGTTATGGTGACACAATCAAAGCGGATGTAACCCGTGACAAAGCCCCTGGAACAGATTTAAGCCCTTTAAAAAAATGGCACAGCATTTGCTTATTAGTCTAAAAAAATAAACCGGGTCACTTGATGATCTCGCTTTTACTTGATACATGTTTAAAAGACAAACAAATAAAAACGAACGCATCAAATACCCTAAAAAAATCAAACTGATCACAATTAATAGGGACAAAAATGGAAGCCAAAATTATTGAAACAATGAAAAATGCAGGCAAACCCCTTCGCCCCGGAGAAATTGCAAAAACTCTGGATATGGACAGTAAGGAAGTTTCAAAAATTATCGGAAAACTGAAAAAAACCGGTGATGTGATTTCCCCCAAAAGATGCTATTATTCTCTTCCAGAACAGTCATAATCGTTATATATATGTAAACTGAAACAATATCGGCATTTAGTTTTTAACCATTTGGGAGGATATTATGGATCCTGTTTTACTTTCCCGGCTGCAGTTTGCCGCTGCAACCATGTTTCACTTTCTTTTTGTACCCTTAACATTGGGGCTTTCCATTATCATCGCTTACATGGAAACTCAATACGCCACAACCGGTGACAAGGTTTATCTCAAAATGACAAAGTTCTGGGGAAAACTTTTTCTCATCAACTTTGCCGTGGGTGTTGTCACCGGCATCACATTGGAATTCCAATTTGGCACCAACTGGTCCCGATATTCTGAATTTGTCGGGGACGTTTTCGGCTCCCTGCTTGCCATAGAAGCTTCTGTGGCTTTCTTTCTGGAATCCACCTTCATCGGTATCTGGGTGTTTGGATGGAAAAAAATGTCTGCCAAGGCCCATGCAGGTGTCATGTGGCTGGTGGCCATCGGTGGAAACATCTCTGCTGTGTGGATACTAACTGCCAATGGTTTCATGCAGCATCCTGTGGGATACACCATTCGCAACGGACGAGCGGAAATGACTGATTTTTTTGCACTGCTGTTTAATAAATTCAGTCTTCTTGAAATCGCCCACACACTGCCCTCCGCTCTTTTACTGGGTGCTTTTTTTGTCATGGGCATCAGTGCTTATCACCTGTTAAAAAAACAACACATTGATTTTTTCACCCGGTCATTTAAAATTGCCCTGGTGTTTGGACTTTTTGCTTCCTTTGGTGTGGGAATGACCGGAGATCTCCACGGTACCCATGTGGCAGAGGTGCAACCGGCTAAACTGGCGGCCATGGAAGCCCACTGGGAAACCCAGAGCAGTGCCCCCATTGTTCTTTTTGCCATTCCCGACGAAGAAAACGGTAAAAACCTTGTGGAATTCGGCTCCATTCCCGGTATTTTAAGTTTTCTGGGATATCATGATTTCAACGCCGTGGTTAAAGGTATCAATGATTTTCCCGAAGATGAAAGACCCCCGGTGTGGATCACCTTTGCCGCTTTCCGATTCATGGTCCTTCTGGGAACTATTTTCATACTCCAGATGCTCTATGGCTGGACAAGAAGAAACAAACTCCTGGAATCACCGAAATTCCTCACCATGATGCTCTACTCTATCCCCCTTCCCTACATTGGTATCCAGGCAGGCTGGGTCCTGGCGGAAGTGGGTCGCCAACCCTGGATCGTTTATGGTTTGATGAAAACCTCGGATGCCGCCTCCCCTGTCATGGGATATCAAGTCATGATCTCTCTGATTGGTTTTCTGGTTGTATACGGCCTGCTGGGCGGCGTGGGATTTTATCTCATCGGTAAACACGCAAAAAAAGGTCCCGTCTATGAAAAGGCGTAATTTTCCAATTAGTTAAGCAAACAAATTGCCGGTAACCATTCACTAATACCATCCATCCGGCAACCCGCTTTTTGATTAAAAAACAGGAGATAGAGTTATGGTTTTGGAAACAATATGGTTTTTCATTTGGGGCCTTTTGTGGGCAGTTTTTTTCATGACAGACGGATTTGATTTCGGCGTGGGCACTCTTTATCCCTTTCTGGGTAAAACAGAAGAAGACAAACGGGCCATGATTAATTCCATCGGCCCTTTCTGGGATGGCAATGAAGTGTGGCTCATCACCGCTGGCGGTGTTACTTTTGCTGCATTCCCCAAGGTTTATGCAGTGATGTTTTCCACCCTTTATACCCCGCTGCTGCTCATTTTATTTGCATTGATTTTAAGGGGGGTTGCCTTTGAATTCCGGGGACAGATTGAACATCCCGTGTGGAAAAAAATCTGGGATACGTGCATTTTTGTGGGCAGCTTTGCACCGGCCCTGCTCTTTGGAGTGGCCTTTGCCAATATTTTCCGGGGCATTCCCTTTGACGGCCAGGGGCTGTACCATGGCAATATTCTTAAGCTTTTAAATCCCTATGGGTTGTTGGGCGGCATTCTTTTTCTGTTGCTGTTTATCCTCCACGGTGCCAACTGGCTGGCCCTTAAAACCGATGGAAGGGTGAAAGTGGAAGCTGCAAAAATTGCCGGAAAAATATGGCTGGCCCTGGTGCCTGTGGCGGTTATATTTCTCATCGCCAGCAAATTTGCCACATCCCTTTATGACAATTACCTGGAAATGCCCCAGTTCTTCCTGGTGATCATCCTGAGCGTGGCAGCATTAATTTCCGTGAGGTTTTTTCTCTTTGTGGGAGATTATTTCAAAGCATGGTGTGCATCTGCGGTGACCATTGTCAGCTGTACTTTTTTTGGTGTCATCGGTCTTTTCCCGGCGCTTTTTCCTTCGCTGCTCAATCCGGAATTCAGCCTGACAGCCTTTAATGCATCATCAAGCCCGCTGACCCTGAAAATAATGCTCTTTGTTGTGGTGGTATTTATCCCCATTGTCATTGCATACCAGATCTGGGCATACAAGCTTTTCAAAGGTGTAATGCCCAAAGATGAAATGGAGTATTAAAAAACAGAGGCGTTATGAATATTGACAAAACCGTTTTTGCCGTGGCCGGTGCCATGATTCTTTTAACTGTATGCATGGCTGTTTTTCACACAATTTATTGGCTGTGGTTTACAGCCTTTATCGGGGCCAATCTTTTCCAGGCAGGTTTCACCGGGTTCTGTCCATTGGTATTGATCCTGAAAAGGCTTGGGCTTCCACCGGGAAAAGCTTTTTAAAAGACAATAAACGCGATGTGACATCCAACGCCTTTGAAATTAACCCCGGGCATGGTATCATGCCCTTTGTAAACATGACTGATCCGTAACCTTATATTGTGTTGTGGGGCAGAGCTGGCTCAGAATACGGTCTGCCCGTGGCAGTTTATATGAAATACTCCGTGAATCAGGGGTGTATTTCAATCTTTGTTGTGGGTGGAACCGGATCAGAATACGGTCCGCCCGTGGCGGTTATATGAAATACTCCTCAAATCAAAGGCGTATTTCAAACTTTGTTATGGGCAGAACCAACCGGATCAAAACAAGGTCTGCCCATGGCAGTTATTTAAAACAAAACCATGTAAATCAACCCTAAAAAGGAGAGTGACTGATGGACAAGTATGTATGCGATCTTTGCGGTTATGTGTATGACCCTGCAGAAGGTGATGCTGACAACGGTATTGATGCCGGCACAAGTTTTGAGGATCTTCCTGAGGATTGGGCATGTCCCATCTGTGGTGCAGGAAAAGAAGATTTTTCCAAAGAGTAACAGCATAACCAAATAAAAAAAGGTATGACAGGAACTTCTCTGTCATACCTTTTTTATTTGTGGTCAAAAACGATTTTAACTGCCTGGGCATTTAATAATTCAATGGGAGGCCATGTTTAAAATTTCAATTGCCAAGCTCTTTCTGGAGCCAGGCTTTAATCTCTCCTTCCACAGCAAAAACCCCTTTATGCATCCCTGATGATTCCATGAACTTTTTCTCCAGACGCTCGGGAAGTCTCAGCGTTATGAGTTCTTCAGAGTCAAACCCCCTGCGTCGCACCAGGCTCACCAAAGGAGGATTTTTCCAGGTATTTATCACAAAATAAACGGTTTCATTGTTGGCGTCCCTGGAGTTGTAGTAGGAAAGATCCCGTAGAGGACCCCATTCCAAATGTAGGGCAACAGCCTCTTCCGGTGTCATTTCCCAGTCAACTGCATTCACGATATTCAAGTCTTTTTTTATATCTTCAAGTCTCATAAATCATACCTCCACGCATCTAATTTTCATCCTTAGGCCATATTTGAGGATGGTAAGCCTTAGTTAAAGAAGATATAAAGCAACTTACATGCCACACCGGGGAGAGGGGCTTATAAGCCTGTATTGAAACCGATGTTGAGATTTTTTATATGAAATACTCCGCAAATTCGGGGCGTATTTCAAGCTTCGTTGTGGGCAGATCCGGATCAGAATAAGGTCTGCCCGTGGCAGTTATATGAATCACACGAAAAAAGAGACAATGATGTATTAAAAATAAGATACACTGTTGTATCAAAAAAACCGAACCCCAAACATTCCAGGACGATTTTTTTATTAGAAACTCAACTTTCGGGCTTCATTTCAAAGCCGGGTCAGAATACGGTTCGCCCGTGGCGGTCATTCAAATTTGATTCCAGCATATTTTTCCACCTGATCAATGACCCACTGACCGATCTCTTTTTCATCGGGAACTTCTTTTTCAAGTTCCGGCATCTGAATCTCCACCCGGGCCATGGTACGATGGCCACCGGCGGAACCCAAATGGGAAAAAGCTTCTTTGGCAGTATTTCCGGCACTTTTCCGCAATCCGTCATTGCGCATGATAATCACCAGTTTCCCATCATAAACACCTGAAATAATACTCCAGTTGGCAGAATCAATGCGCATGAAAAAATCCGCCACAATGACACATTGATCTGGATTTTCAATGAAACCGGTGTGGGCATACACCCGATGGTTGATAATTTTTTTCTGTTTAATGGCATTGCCGATGAATTCAAGGTCCCGCTCCTTGAACTCTGCTTGTTCAATGCGGGCCATGACACAGGTGTTGGCAAATTTATAAAGGTGTTGGAAAGCTCTGACATCTTCCATGGCTGTTTGACGTAAAAACCCGCCGGTATCTGTTTTAATGCCCATTAAAAGGGCTGTGGCAAGTTTCTGGGAGGGTTTAACCCCGGCCGCTTTAAGATATTCCGTCATCATGGATGAACAGGCGCCATATTCAGGACGAATATCATTAAATATCCCGGAATCACAGGACAGGGGGTGGTGATCTATGATGGCATCATACCGAAACATGGCAAAACATTCATGGTGGTCCGGCTGGGAGTCCACCACCACAAAGCGGTCAAAGGCCCTTTCATCCACCTCATCAATGTGAATCATTTCAAGGTCCAGCACCCGGATCATGGTGAGATTGTCCGGACGGCTGATCTCATTGAAATAGGTAATAACTGCGCTTCCCACCTTTCGCCAGAGCAGGCGTTTCACTGCCATGGCACTGGCCATGGCATCAGGATCAGCGTTGATGATGATCAACACTTTGTTCTCCTTGGAAAAAAGGGATAAAAACTTTTCAAGTCTTTGAATATTACTCATTTAACGCTCTCTTATCCTTACTGAAAAACAGGGTAAATACGATGAAAATATAACCCATCACCGCAAGGATGGATATCAATGCATAAGTTGTGCCCAAAGGGGCCAGAATCAAAGCCGTGAGCCAATGCACGGCAATGACCACACCGGAATGAAGCCGAATGGGAAAATCCCGAAACCGGCAGATCACGGCAAGACCGCACAGATTCCAGCCATAAAGTGAGGCAAAGGTATGAAGACGGAGCAGCCACCGGGTGTTTTCATGGGTATAGCCAGGAGACATCTGATAAAAAATATAAACAATACCGGAAATGGCTGTGACAATTAAAAACCCAATGCCCGAAGACAGAAACTCCTTTTGCTGCATTTTCCGGCCATAGCGCACATAAAGAACCAGTACAGTGCTCACGGCAACAAACAAGGTCAGGGTCACCGCAATCTGGGGATAAAATCGTTCAAATAAAATAAACACAAAAAAGATAATCACTCCCAGATTAATGGTCCAGAAGCAGATCACCGATAAAATCCCCGTGCGGGAGGCACCGTTTTGACGAATCATGGAAAAAATGACAGACAATGTAATCAGTGAAAGAGGAAAGGAGAACCCAAGAAAAAAGGTATTGAGCACCAATTTTTCCATGGTAAGCACATGGAGATATTCATTGTTGATAATAATAGCGGTGGACATGAAAAGCCCAATGGAAAGGCAAAGCAAAGAGGCTTGGTGAAATTTGGCAGACACCGACTCCTTAAGGGAAAAAAAATTCCAGGGCAAAAGACTGAACCGCTCAATGCGAAAACTCTCCACAATGGATGCAAGGCCCAGTGAGATAAAAATAACCATGGGATAGATGTTTAAAAATGCAAACAGGGCATAAAAAAGGGAGGCCACCAGAAAAGTAATGGTCCTGGGCGAAAGTCTGCCTGTGCCCTCTGTGAAATAGAGGATAATGGTGCCACCGGTGCAAAGATTAAACAAAAATATATGAAGGCGTTCAAAATCATATTGTTCCAAGGGGAAATAGACACCGGCGTAGCCAAAGATAAGGGCCATGATCATCATCACTGCAAAAAAAAGTTTTAACATGGGGTTCATTTATATTTTGTCTCCTGGATGGATTTTCACATTCAATCTGGCTTTTATAAGCCCCTTTTAAACCGCTGATTCACGAGAAAAGATTGACAATATCAAACATTTCCAAAATAAGAAAAATGCTTTTAAAAAATACTTTTCACCCATGTTTTTTTTTCCCCATTACATGGGCCAGTGCCCTATCAAGGGTCCTGTGTTTAAAAGGATAACCGTAAAGCATGAGTTTTTCCGGTTTCACACGGGTACTGGCCAGCAGGACCTCCTGTCCCATTTTGCCCCAGGCAAGTTTCACAGCCCAGGCCGGTACCCTGAAGGGTGTTGGACGATGCAGCACCTCTCCCATGGTGTCGGTAAACTCAGCATTGGTAACCGGGTGGGGAGAGACAAAGTTCACCGGCCCATGGATGCGCGGATCATTAATCACATGGTGCATGGCATAGATAAGGTCATCCATGCTGATCCAGCTCAAATACTGCTCCCCCGAAGCAATGGATGCTCCCAACCCCATGAGAAAAGGAGGCACAAGTTTTTCCAGAATACCGCCATTGGGGCTCAACACCACGCCAATGCGGGCATATACCGTACGAATTCCTGAACCTTCCACCATTTCTGCTGCCTGTTCCCAGTCGGCACACACCCTGGAAATAAACAGATCCCCGGGACCGCAGGCATCATTGACAACGGTTTCCCCAAGGTCTCCGTAATAGCCGGTGGCAGAGGCAGAGATAAACAGCTCCGGTTTCTCACCAAGGCCCAGAATGGTTTTTGCAATGAGGGCTGTGGAAAGATTCCGGCTCTGGATAATCTGTTCCTTACGCCGGGGAGACCAGCGTCCCGAAGCAATATGGTACCCGTTCAGGTTAATCACCACATCAATTTTCCCTGCCGGTGCAAGGTCCAGCACCCCTCTATAAGGATTCCAGAAAATTTCATCCGGCCCTTTTGGGGGACGTCTCACCAGACGAATCACCCGGTGCCCTCCTGTGGTGAAAAAAGGAATCAGGGCCTTGCCCACCGGACCACCGGCACCGGATATCACAATGGTGAGGGGGCTTTTTCCTTTTTTATGGGCCTCCAGGTCATTGTTCATCACTGCATGACGATAGGAAAACATGCGATGCAGCTCCTTTTCCACCATACCAATCCCTTTGGGCGGCAGGTGAATGGGCAGCTGGTACTCTATCCTGTCCTCCAGAAAAGAACCTGTGGCCCCCCGGGGCTGAAACAGATGGGTGTGAACCCAGTGCTTAAAGGGTCCTTTTAGCATTCGGTCCTGGAAAAACGTGTTCTTGACATACCCTGTATGTTCAGCCTCGGTTTCCAGGGAAAATCCAGGAAAGGCAAGATCCATCTTCACAGTGGCACCGGTTTCAATGCCACCGCTTTTACGAATATTTTTCAAGGATACCCATGGAGGGGTGAGGCGCTCCAGGGCACCGGGGCGCTCATGCCAGGCAAAGGCATCTTCCACCGGAACTGCCATATCTGTTTTTTTCACAAACCATCTTTTTTTCACAGAATTCTCCTGAACAGTTCTATTTTGGAGGAAGTAATCACCCCATGGGCCCCCAGATCTGACCCGTTGGTCCGCACGGGTAACGGCAGGTCCATGGGAGGATCACTCTCTGGTTGAGATAGAAATATTATGTTCCCGGATATTTATCAAGTATCATTTTTCAAAACACGGCTCTCTGGCAAACGCCCCATACAAGGGTATGTCCCAAGGGGGCTGTTTTATGATTGCTGTATTTGTCAAAGTATAAAATCCCAGGAAATGGCATGTTCGTTGCTTTATTCAAATTGCTCTGATAAAAAGCAATACAGAATAATTGTCTTCATATAACGGGCATGTCCTGTGGGACAGAACAAATATAGAAACTGGAAAAACAAACAGCAATGCCAATCCGACTCATTAAAAACCTGTTGATATGTATCACAACCATCTTACTTTTCCAGGGATGTCAGCCATTCACCCCGCCCCCCCGGCACCTGGAAAACCAGATCCTGCCCGGGAACAGCACCGCCCCCCATTTAAACACATCACCCCGGAACCTTAAATGGTGGGAACAATTTAACACCACCGAACTCAACCGCCTCATTGAAACTGCCCTGACAGACAACTTTTCCATCAGGCAGGCCTGGGCAAGGCTTGAGAAGGCCCGTGCCGCCACGGCAGCCGGAAAATCAGCTCTGTTTCCCAGCATCACTCTAAACGGAAGTTACACCCGCACCCAGACCGAAAAAGATGCCGGTTCTTATAACAGATTTTCCACGGGACCGTGGGCATCCTATGAAGTGGATCTCTGGGGCAAAATCAAAGCCGACATTGCTGCATCAAAATTTGAAACCCATGCCTCCAGATACGACCTTGAAACCGCAGCCATGTCCGTGGCAGCCCAGGTGGCAGACACCTGGGTGGAACTCATTGCCACCCGAAAACAACTTTCCCTTGCAAAGCAACAGCTCTCCTTGAACACCACAGTGCTTGACCTTCTGGAACTGCGGTTTGAAAATTCCATGTCCACAGCCCTGGATATTCTCCAGCAGCGGGAGGTGGTGGCCAGAGCCCAGGCAACCGTTCCCCCCATTGAAAACCAGCTCACAGCCCTTTCCAATGCCCTGGCACTGCTGCTTGGTAAAACACCGGATCAATGCCCCGCCGTCCAGGCAGACCTGCCGGAACAACTGCCCGCCCTCCCCGTCAAAGGGGTACCTGCCAACCTTCTGGCCCTGCGCCCGGATGTACGGGCTGCAGATTCCCGACTGACGGCGGCGGACTGGAATACCACCCATGCCCGGACCAAACGCCTGCCCGATCTTTCTTTAACAGGCAATTTTCTATTCCAGGATAGAACCCTGGATCTTTTACTGCAAAACTGGGTACTCTCCCTGGGTGCCACACTGGGGGCCACACTGTTTGACGGCGGAAAAAAAGACGCTGCTGTGGCACAGGCCGCAGCCATTGTAAAAGAACGGCTGGCCTTGTATGAACAAACCGTGACCACAGCCATTGTGGAGGTGGAAAACAGCCTGGCCGCAGAACACCATCAACGCCGCTATGTGGATCTTCTCCTGGCAGAACTTGTCAGTGCCCGCCAGGCAAAAGAAGAGGCAGAACGTAGATATATCAAAGGCCTGGACCCCTTTATTCCATTTTTAACGGAACAGGTTAATGTTCAAAAACTGGAAAGCAGGCTCATTGAACAAAAGGCGGCTCTCATCAAAAACCGTATCGCCCTTTACCGGGCCCTGGGAGGCACCTGGACCCGGAATATGGAAACACCATGACTTCAGAAACAACACCCCGGCCCCATGCCCTGATCAAGATAATTCGATTTATCATTCCCTTCATCGTTATTGCTGCAAGTATTGCCGCAGCCAATTACCTTTACGCCACCAAACCCGTTGCCCGCCGGGGCCGCCCGCAGATTCCCCCGCCTTTGGTGGAAACCATGGGCGTTACCCGGGGCAACCATGTTGTCACCCTGTCTGCCATGGGAACCGTCATTCCCTCCCGGAGCATCACCCTGAAATCCCGGGTGGGTGGATTTGTGCAAAGCAAATCCAAAGAATTGATTCCCGGAGGTATTTTCAAAAAAGGGGAAGTGATGATCCGCCTGGAACAGGAAGATTATGTTCTTAATGTGGAAAAACAAAATGCCGTTCTGGCAAAGCTTAAGGCTGCACTTCGCCTGGAAATGGGAAAACAGACCGTGGCCCGGGAAGAACTTAAAATTCTTCAAAAAAACTCAAAAAGAGAGATTTCCAATTCTGATCTCGCCCTGAGGGAACCCCAGCTGGCACAGATAAAAGCGGACATCGCCGGGGCCCAGACAGATCTTGCCCGGGTGAAGCTGGCATTGGAACGTACCGTTATCAGGGCGCCCTTTAACTGCATGGTGATGTCGGTGAACGTGGAACCCGGGTCCCAGGTGTCCACCCAGGATACCCTTGCTTCCCTTTCCGGCATTGATGATTATTGGGCCAAAGCCACCCTTCCCACGGATCAGCTCAAATGGGTAACCATCCCTCAAAAAAATGACACCCAGGGCAGCAAAGCCACCGTCACCACCCAGGACGGTACCCCCCATCCGGGACAGGTCATCCGACTGCTGGGGGAACTTGGCCAGGATACCCGCCTTGCCACCTTGCTCATCCGAATTAAAGACCCCCTGGGACTTCAAAACAAAAAAAAATCATCTCTTCTTTTAAACAGCTATGTCCAGATCCACATCCAGGGAAAACTGATTTCCCGGATCATTTCACTGCCCCGAAGCGTTGTCAGGGATGGGGACCGGGTGTGGTGCCTTGACAACGGCCAACTTATCATCAAACCCGTTAATATCCTCTGGAAGGATACCCATGCGGTGTTCATCAATGGCGGGCTGGGTGTAAATGATGAAATTATCATTTCAGACATTGCCTCCCCTGTCACCGGTATGACCCTGGGATCCCGGAAAAAGCCCCCTGCCGGGGCCCAGAAAAAATCAACCCCACCCTCCCTTAAAAACAATGCAGCGTCCCCCGGCAAGGAGGGTAAAAAATGACAAGTATCCCCCGCACCCCTTTGTTGAACGGCCCCATCCCCTGGATGGCGGGGAATTCAGTGGCTGCCAACCTTTTAATGATTGTCCTTCTGGTGGGGGGCCTTGTCATGGGATCCACCATCAAACAGGAGGTGTTTCCCGACTTTGACATGGGATCAGTCACTGTATCTGTGGCCTACCCCGGTGCCAGTCCTGAAGAGGTGGAGCGGGGAATCATCCTTGCCATTGAAGAGGCCGTCCAGGGACTGGACGGCATTGATGAAATGCACGCCACAGCATCCGAAGGCCACGGCAGTGTTACCATTGAGGTGCGCGAGGAGATGGATGTCCAGACCTTTGCCCGGGAGGTGGAAACCCAGGTCAATGCCGTTACCTCCTTTCCCGATGAAGCAGAAAGACCCATGACCTCGGTGTTTTCCAGAAAACGGCATGTTATTTCCCATGCCATTTATGGGGACCAGTCCCTGGCCACCCTCACTGAATTTGCCGAATCTTTCAGGGATATTCTTCTCCAGGATGCCACCATCACCCAGGTGGAGCTAAGGGGCACAAGGGATCATGAAATCCATGTGGAAGTCCCCCAGGAGAACCTCAGACAATACGGCCTGACCCTGGGAGATATTGCCGATGCCATCCGCAATGCTGTGGTGGAACTGCCCGGTGGCAGCATCCGCACCCGGGGAGGAGAAATCATGGTGCGCATGAAAGAGCGCCGGGAACTTGCCCGGGAATATGCCCGCTTACCCATCATAACCACAAGAGAAGGCGCTCGCATTTTTCTGGAAGACATTGCCATTATCAGTGAAGGATTTGAAGAAAGCAATACCTATGCCACCTTCAACGGAAAACCAGCCATCATGGTGGAAGTGTACCGTGTGGGAGATCAAAAACCCATCCAGCTGGCAGAGGCAGTGAAAACCCAGGTAACACTTTTTAAGAAAAGCTTGCCCCGGGGCATTGATATCACCATGGTCAGTGATCGTTCCCAGGTGTTCCAGCAGCGGGCGGACCTGCTCATCAAAAACGGTTACATCGGACTTTCCCTGGTATTTTTGTTCCTGGCTTTTTTCCTGGAAATCCGGCTGGCCTTCTGGGTGGCCCTGGGTATACCCATTTCCCTTTTGGGGGCCTTTGTATTTTTGCCCCTCACCGACTTTTCCATCAACCTCATCTCCATGTTTGCCTTTATTGTGACCCTGGGCATTGTGGTGGATGATGCCATTGTGGTGGGAGAAAACATCTACCAGCATCGTGAACAGGGAAAACCCTTTCTGGAGGCGTCCATTGACGGAGCAAGGGAGGTGGCCCTTCCTGTGGTGTTCAGCATTTTGACCAATGTGGTGGCCTTTCTTCCCATCATGTTTGTTTCCGGTGTCATGGGTAAATTTTTTAAAGTGATTCCCCTGGTGGTGATTGTTGTATTTATCATATCCCTTGTGGAAAGCCTCTTTATCCTGCCGGCCCATCTTTCCCACCGGGGAAGAAAACCCGGTAGAATCATGACCTGGATCATGGAAAAACAACAAAAGATAAGCCGGGCTCTTATTCGATTTGTGGAGCGTATTTATGCCCCCATCCTGGAATCCATGCTCAACAACCGTTACATCACCATAAGCATCGGTATTGCCATATTGATCATTGTACTGGGGTATGTGAAAAGTGGTAGAATCACCACCACACTCATGCCCCGGGTGGAATCTGATTATGCCTTTGTCACGGTGACCCTGCCCTATGGGTCCTCCGATGAAAAAGCCGCATCTATTCTTAAAATTATTTCCGATTCCGCCCTGCAGGTGGTGAACAATAATGGGGGAGCAGCCCTGTGCCGGGGACGATATGCCCAGGTAAAGGATAATATCATCACGGCCCGCATTCTGCTCACCCCGCCGGATGTTCGTCCCCTTTCAACGGCAACGGTGACACAGTTGTGGCGAAAGGCCACCGGTCCCATTGCCGGTCTTGAATCCATGGTGTTCCAGTCCGACCGGGGTGGGCCCGGCTCCGGCGCATCCCTCACCATAGAGTTGAGCCACCGGGACATTGACATCCTTGATGCCGCCAGTGTCAAACTGGCCGGGGAACTTGCCGGTTTCCCCTCCACCAAAGACATTGATGACGGTTCAGCCCGGGGAAAGCAGCAATTTGATTTTAAAATGCTTCCCCAGGGACTTTCCCTGGGCTTAAAAGCCAGAAATGTGGCCCTCCAGGTGCGCCACGCCTTTTATGGTGCCACGGCGTTGAAGCTCCAGCGGGGTAGAAACGAAGTAACGGTAAAGGTGCGTCTTCCACGGGAGGAACGCACCACAGAGAACCAATTGGAAACCATGATTATCCACACCCCGAATGGGCAAGAAGCCCTGCTCCGGGAAGTGGTGAACATGGAACGGGGACGGGCCTACACCGCCATTAGAAGAAGGGCCGGCCGCCGGGTATCCACCATCACAGCCAATGTGGTCCCCCGCATGGAGACCAGCCGGATACTCCTGGTGGTGAAATCTGAAATTTTACCGGCACTACAGCAAGAATTTCCCGGCCTCACCGCGAATTTTGAAGGCCGCCAGGCCAATATGCAGGAAAGTACCCAGAGTCTGATCCGGGGACTCTTAATAGCCCTTTTTGGCATATATGCCCTTTTGGCCATCCCCTTTAAAAGTTATTTTCAGCCCATGGTGATCATGGCCTGTATCCCCTTTGGCATTGTGGGGGCGGTTCTGGGCCATATGATTCTGGGATACTCTCTGTCCCTCATGAGTCTGTTTGGTCTTGTGGCCCTGTCCGGTGTGGTGGTGAACGACTCCCTTGTCATGGTGGATTTTGCCAATAGAAAACGACGGGAAGGTTTTTCAGCCCAAAGGGCCATTGCCATGGCAGGGCAGCAGCGATTCCGCCCCATCATGCTCACCACCCTGACCACATTCGGAGGGCTTGCCCCCATGATTTTTGAAACCTCCCGCCAGGCCCGGTACATGATCCCCATGGCCATATCACTGGGCTTTGGCATTGTGTTTGCCACCCTGATCACATTGGCCCTGGTGCCCTCTTTTTACATGATCCTGGAGGATATACTCAATATATTCACAGAAAATCACGGGGTGAATTATGAAGACAAGTCTCTTCAATAGAAACGGGCATTTCATCACAGGCCAACTTTTTTAATACCCCCAATGTCTTGGTCATGCCCATGGGTTTAAAAAGCCCCGAAGCCAGGGCGTATTGATATACCTGATAGGGGGCCTGCCCTCCCTCTTCCGGGTTGGGGAAAATGTCATGGATCACCAGATATCCCCCGGGGCGGATGTGCCGGGCCCAACAATTATAGTCATTAAAGGCGGCCTCAAAGGAATGCCCTCCGTCAATGAAAACAAGACTTAAGGGGGTTGACCATGTCTTTGCCGCCAGGCTGGATTTACACACAATGGGAACCACCACATCTGTAAGTTCAAAATTTGTCAGGGTCTTTCTAAAAAACCTGAAGGTATCCACACATTGTTCCCGGTCATCGTAGAGCTCCGGATCGAAATATTGCTCTCCTTTCTGCTGCTCTTCAGATCCCCTGTGGTGATCTATGGAAAACAATACGGTGTCATTTTCTTTACAAGCCGTCCCAAGGTAAACAGCAGATTTGCCACAATAGCTGCCCACCTCCAGGCAGGGGCCTTTCTTACCCGCCTCCAGGGCGGTTTCATAAAGCGTGACGGCCTCCTCACTGTCCAGAAATCCCTTTACCCGGCCGATTTTCGCATCATCAAATATCATGATCATTGCTTCCTTTTTTCATTAACTGCCACGGACAGACCGGATTCTGCCCCGGTTCTGCCCCCAACAAAGCTTGAAATACACCCCTGTTTTCGGAGCATTTCATATAACTGCCATGGGCAGATCATATTGGGATTTGACCTGCCCACAACGAAATTTGAAACTCTAATCATTGCAATGCTTTGGGTGGAGTTTCATATAAACGGGCATGTCCTGTGGGACACAACAAATATAGGGTCGTAGACGCGGAGCCAAATGGTATTATACCGCCGCCCCCCCCGACGGGCAATGGGCCCGGACCGGAACTGTAGACAGCTCAATTGTCCGGTTCCTATTGCCCATCGGGGGGGCGGCTCTGCTGAGGTTGCCTTGGAGGCTATCTTTTCATATAAAACAACTCTTTTTTTGTCACACCATCATGTGGCCCCGGCATCCAGAATACACAAAAATTATCATAGCATACGGCAATCTATTTACCCATAAAAATAGAAAGAAATTCCCGGGCTTGCCATATCATCAGATAGTGGCTATACTTTCTTTGTTGTCAACATATACGTTCCTCAACCATCCAGAACCGACACCCAAAACGTATCGCAAACTAAAATCATCGTCCAAAAAAAGCAAAGGAGAAACACCATGGCCGGAAAAATATTTTACAGAGAAAGAAGAAATGTAAGCGACGGAGCAAAAAAACCACGATTCAGGGTTGTTGCTGTGTCAGATTCCAATCTCAAGGTTTATTCAGACCATCTCCGATTAAGCGAACTGGAACACATTGCCAAGGCAACAGATGCCGAACTGATCTGTCTGCAAAAGGGAACCAAAAAAGATAAAAAATAAAGATCTTCCGATAGTGTCATTTCCCATGCCACATGGAATGAGTTCAATGGGAACACCTTCAACTTAAAGGAAAATATTATGGCTTTAATTCGAGATAAAGACGGAAAAAGACTCCATGTAAAAAGCAAATTAATGGGCGAAAGTCTTGTGAGCAAAGAGTTCCTGGAGCAACTGGAAATTGCCCCCCAGAAACGGTTGTACCCGGATATTGCCATCATGAAAATCGGAGGGCAATCCATCTGTGACCGGGGTGTTAAGGCCCTTCCTGCCATTTTAAAGGAAATCGTGGCCAACAGAGAAGATCACAAAATGCTCATCACCACCGGTGGCGGCACTCGAAGTCGTCACATTTATACCATTGGGCTTGAAATGGGAATGCCCACAGGTATCATTGCCAAATTCGGCAGCATGATTTCCGATCAAAACGCCCTTATGGTGGCCACCCTGCTCTCCCCCTGGGGGGGCATAAAGGTATCCCACAGCGACATCGTAAAGCTTCCCACCTATTTTGCAGAAGGAATTATCCCGGTCATGGCGGGCATGCCTCCCTATGATTACTTTGCCATAAAACCGGAAAAGGGAAGGATTCCCATCCATCGCACCGATGTGGGATTGATCATTCTGGCGGATCTCATCGGTTCCCGCAGGGTGTTGTTCGTAAAAGACGAAAACGGTCTTTACACCGAGGATCCCAAAAAAAATCCAAATGCTGAGTTCATCCCTAAGATCAGTGCAAAAGATCTCATGGACAGAAACCAGGATGATCTGGTCATTGAAAGGCCCTGCCTGGAAATCATCCAGAACAGTGAAGTGCTTGAGGAGGTTCAAATCATCAACGGCATGGTTCCGGGCAATATATCCAAAGCCCTTGCCGGAGAGCATGTGGGAAGCATTATTTACAAGCAGAACTAATTTCCCGGTTCAAGGCACGTTGATCTCAATGTGAATCACCGTGGCAGTCTTTCCAGTGATTCACATTGAGATTTTAATTTAAAAAAACCGGTTTACTCAACGTGTCAAATGAAGCCAGAAAGCAAACGTCATTGCAGACAAAAGAGTACTGGAAGAAATCGCCGCCACAGCAAATTCAGGGTCACCATTCATCTCCCGGGCCATGACATAACTGATGGTGGCACAGGGAGAGGCCAGCAAAATAAGACCGGGAACATAGACCGAAGAGGGGATATCCCAAAGGGAATACAACAAAAAACCAAGCCCCGGCAGCACCATGAGTTTAATAAAACCGGCCAGCAGCAGTTGATAAAATCGTGCTTTTATCAAGTCAAAACTCAATGTGGCCCCAATCAAAAGCAGGGCCAGCGGCAGGGACATACCGCTGATGATATCCAGGGTACGCACCACAATAAGCGGCAATGCCGCACCGGTGAGCGCAAAAAGAATCCCGGCAATGGCAGACAAAATAACGGGATTACCCATTATTTTGGTGATAATCCTGCCAGGATTATGAAAGGAAGGCGTTGCATCCGCGTAAAATTGAAGCACAAATACTGACAGGAAATTTTGCAAAATCATGACAAAGCCCGTCAAAATACCGGCGCTTGCAAACCCCTCTTCACCCAGAAAATAATAGGCCACGGCCAGGCCGATATACCCCAGATTGCCATGGAAGGCACTTTGAACAAAGGTACCGGATCGACGGGGAGGCAGATGAATGAATTTTCCAATGGCACAGGTTACCCCAAACGAAACAATAATGGCTGTCAACGTTAAGCCCAGCACCTGGGGATCAAACTGCGTTTTTAAAGAACTCCCGGCAATGGCACCAAATACCATGGCCGGAATGGCAATATAAAACACCAGTCGATTGGCCGGTGCCAGGAATTCCGGTGGCACAAATCCCCTTTGCCGGGCAAAACAGCCCAAAACAATCACCGTAAAAATGGGTATGATGGTGTTTAAAATTTCCATGGGGCCAAAGGTAATGGACCGTGGTCTGATTTGTCAAGGCATAAGGATATTGCCGGATAAGAATAACCGGGATGCACAAACTTTTTATTGGCATTCAAGGCGGTCCTTTCCATGCATAGTGGTTCCATGTATGGGAAGGACCAAGGCAGATTAAAATAGAGTCAGGCCGCTACTTTGGCACAAACAACCAACGTAAGAACCGGCCCATATCAGGCGAGCTGAAGTGAACACCCCATGTGATTTAAAACAACCCGGGATACACCGCATTCATTATTGGAGGCAACAACCTTAAACCCTTGTTTAACCTCTGTGGGGGCATTGGCCACCACAAACCCTTGACCCGACCATTGCAAAAGGTCCAGATCATTATAGTCATTGCCAACGGCCACCACATCCTTGCGATTCACACCCAGCTTTGCCGCAAGCCATGCCACCACTTGACTCTTGGAAACCAGGGGATTAAAGACCTCGATCCATATGGATTTTCCGTCAAGGGGGGATGTGGCTTTGATAACACTGAAATCCCCAAGGGCTTTGTAAACCCTGTCTGCCATGTCATGCCCCCGGGCCGGGGGTACAATGGCCAGGACCTCTGTTGATTCACCAAAATCTGTCTTTTCTATTTTTTCCATGGGGCGACAAAAATTCCGGTAAAGGGAGATTCTTGAATAAAAATCAGGATTATCCGTTTCCCCGTCATGGAAGGGACAACAAAGGGAATTTCCCCGGGCCGGGGAATTTGAATTTCCATATGCATTGCCATGATTGCAGATACCATCAAGGCTTGTCTCTCCATTACCCCCGCTGTGATCATTTTTGGAAAAGTTTCCCTTTTTATAAACAAAATGTCGGGTATCAGGTACTGGACGGTGGATCATATAATCCAGACCAAGGGAATCAAAACAATCTGAAATTACGGAGACATCCTTTGCAGAAAGGGATTCTTTTTTAATGATTTCACCATGGGTGCACTCCATGGTGCCCGCTCCGGTGGAGAAAATAACATAATCCACCGGCATATCATTACAGGTGGGTGAAAATCCCATTTCCCGGATGGCTTTTTGAAAAGAATACAAAGATCGTCCCGTGGCAAACACCCTTGTCACCCCCTTACTGCCAAGGGCCGTCAGGGCTGCCAGATCTTTCTCATGGATTATCTTTTCATCTGTGAAAAGGGTGCCGTCAAGATCTGTTACAAACATTTTTTTATCATTTTTCATAAAAAATTGTAAATTCCTTCATAAGAAATACCCAGAAAACCAGGGGCGTATGTAAGCTTTGTTGTGGGCAAAACCGGATCAAAACACGGTCTGTCCGTGGCAGTTATTTTGACTTTTGAACAAAATTTGGCTATTAACCATACAGCATCAAGCATCCACATGCTTTCATGGCCCAAGGGAGGCAATGCTTTTACCTTTCCCAAGCGTATCAACAAAAAACAAATGAGTAAATTGACTTTTTACAGGACAAAAACAACCATGGACAAAGTATTTGACATTGAGATAAAAAAATTAAGGGATAATATTGATCACATTGACCGACAAATCCTGGATTTAATCTCCCAGAGGCTTACACAGGTCCAGGATGTGGTTGCCCTGAAAAAGGCCCATAACATACCGGTTTACCATCCGGCAAGGGAAGAAGATCTGATTTCAAAACTTCGCAGCCAAGCCACAGCATCGGGCATTGATGCTGATTTCATGGAGGAAATGTACCGGGTTATTTTAAGGAATTCCCGCATGGAGCAGACCGTGGAAATGAAACAGCAGGGCATCAAGGCAGGTGCCACAGTGCTTATTGTGGGCGGTGAAGGTCAAATGGGCCGTTTCTTTTCCGATCTGTTCCGGGCATCGGGGTACATTGTCAGAACGCTTTCAGAAAAAAACTGGAACGACGTTGCCAGCCTGTGCAAAGATGCAGATCTGGTACTGTTGTCTGTGCCCATCCATGTCACCCTTGAAACCATTCAACGCATTGCTCCGCACATCTCTCCCACCACCATTCTGGCGGATCTCACCAGTATCAAGACCGCCCCTGTGGATGCCATGCTCAAATACTTCACCGGTCCTGTCATTGGCCTTCATCCCTTATTTGGTCCCTCCTGTGCCACACTGGATAAACAGATCATTGCCGTCACCCCCGGCCGGGACAATGGAAAATGCAGATGGCTCGTTGAACAGCTTTCCCTGTGGGGGGCCATCATGGTCAATGCCGAACCGGAGGAACACGATGATATCATGGACATTGTCCAGGCCCTGCGACATTTTGCCACATTCTGTTTCGGACAATTCCTCTGCCGTAAAAAGGTGAACCTTGCCAGATCCCTGGAATTTTCAAGCCCCATTTATCGTCTGGAGCTGGGCATGGTGGGACGTCTCTTTGCCCAGGACAGCAGCCTCTATTCAGAAATTATTTTTGCCACCCCGTCCCGCCGAAAACTTTTAAAGCAATATGTGGCTGCCATGAACGAACAAATTGAGCTGGTGGAAAGCAATGACAAAACCCTTTTCATGGAACGATTCTCAGAAGTTACCCAATGGTTTGGGGACTTTGGCAACCAGGCCATGCGGGAAAGTGATTTTATTATCAATAAACTCATTGAACGATTTTAAAAGCCTGTTTAAAAATCACCGTCCCCAAAACAACATTTTTTTCATCGCCGAAACGCTTTCACAGCAACACCCGGCCTGCACTGAACATTTGTAGACAAAGGACAAAATTCCCCCAGCGCTTCCCCCTTGGAGCGGACCACGCTCCGGGGCATGTTCATAAAAAATGAGGTGAATATGAAACGTCTTTTTCCATGGGTCTGGGTTATTTTACTTACAATACCCCCATGTGCCATGGCAACATCTTCCCCGGTCACCGTGGCTGCAATCCTTTCCACCACTGGCATTGCAGCCCCCCATAATCTACCAATGATTCCCCTTATTGAACTGGCAGTGGATGAAATCAACCAACAGGGGGGGGTACTGGGACAACCGTTGAGACTCATGATAATGGACAATCAAAGCACTCCCATCGGTTCCACCCGGGCGGCCCGGCAAGCCATAAAAAACCATGCCATTGCCGTCATCGGTGCCCACTGGAGTTCCCATTCCCTGGCCATGGCCCCTATTCTTCAACAGGCAAAGATCCCCATGATTACCATTTCCACCAATCCTGACATCACCCGTGTGGGGAATTATATTTTCAGAATTAATTTCCATGACCGATTCCAGGGACAGATGGTGGCAAAATTTGCCCGGGAATCTCTCAATGCTGGCACTGCTGTGGTTTTAAAGAATCTTAATGAAACCTACTCCATGACGCTGACAGAATATTTTACCAAAGAATTTCAACAACTGGGGGGGAAAATTCTCCTGAAAAAGGGATACAAAGGTGGTGCTGTGGATTTCCAAAACATTATATCCCGGATAAAACCCTTTCACCCGGATGTGGTGTTCATTCCCGGATACTCCAGGGACAGCGGACTTTTTCTCAGACAAACCGTCAGCCAGGGCCTTTACAGTATTTTTATGGGAGCCGATGCATGGGATGATATTCACCGCTACGCCGGAGATGCCCTTGAGGGAAGTTATTGCACAGCCGTATGGCACCCGGCCATGAAAAACCCGTCCAGCCGGCATTTACAAAAAATATATCAAAACAGATACCGGTCAGATGTCATTAATTTCAGTGCAGTTCCCTGGTATGATGCGTTCATGCTTCTGGGGAATGCTGTGGGGCGAGCAAAAAGCCTGAAGCACCGGAAAATAAGAGATGCCCTTGCCACAACCCGGGAATTCCAGGGAGCATCCGGAACCATCACCTTTGACATAAACGGCGATCCCGTTGGAAAGGAGATGGTCATCCTGAAATATGAACAGGGAAAAGCGGCCTATCTAAAAACGATAACACCATAGATATAACTGCCATGGGTAGACCTTATTCTGATCCGGTTCTGCCCACAACGAAGTTTGAAATACGCCCCTGATTGGCGGAGTGTTTCATATAACCGCCACGGGCGGACCGTATTTTGATCCGGCTCTGCCCACAACAAAACTTGAAATACCCCCCTATTTGCGGAGTATTTCATATAAAAACACTATACAAACAATGACTTCCTGGAAAACAGGAGAATTATCATGGCACTTAAAAATCCCCTTGCTCCTTTTTTGTTCAAAATACTTATACCGACATGGGTGCTGATCCATTTGACTTTCATTGCCCCTCCCCCGGCCCTGACCAATGAAAAAACAATAAAAATTGCCGCCATCTTCTCATTGAGTGGTGGTGCCGCCACTTCCAATGCCCCATCTATCCAGGGAATAAGATCTGCTGTCCAAACCCTCAACAAACAAGGCGGCCTGCTGGGCAAAAAAATTCAACTCATGGAAATCGATAACCAAAGCACCCCCATCGGTTCCAGTGTGGCAGCAGAAAAAGCAGTCCGCCTCGGGGCCGTTGCCATCATCGGTTGTAACTGGAGCTCCCATTCCCTGGCAGTGGCAAAGGTGGCACAGCGGGAGGGCATTCCCATGATCAGCAACATATCCACCCACCCGGATGTCACCCTCACCGGGAATTATATTTTTCGTGTCTGTTTCACCGATATCATACAGGGCAAAGCCATGGCCAGCTTTGCCAGAAAAACCCTCAAGGCCCGGACAGGGATTTTATTGGTAAATCTAAACAGTAATTATGGGATTGTTCTGTCAGAACAGTTCAAACGTTATTTTGAATCATCAGGCGGTTCCATATTAAGTCGCCTGGAATATAAAAACAATTCAGATCTGCATCATTTTCAGCAACTGGTTGAGCGGGTCAAAAAATCAAAACCCAATGTGGTATTTATCCCCGGTTTTGTGGAAAGCGGGATCATCATCCGAGAAATGTCCAGGACCGGAGTCACCGCCATTCCCCTGGGTGGAGACGGGTGGGGGTTTGATGATTTTTTTAAAGCAGGGGGCTCGGAACTCAAGCAGGGATATTATTGCACCCATTGGTCCCGACAGGATAGTTCCCCCCGCTCCCTTGAATATCTTGCCCGGAGACAAAATAAAAATGATGTCTGGGCCGCAGAAGTCCTTGCAGTGGATGCCATAAACCTTCTTGCCCATGCCGTCAACCAGGCTGGCACGACCACCGACGGTTCAAAAATCAGAGAAGCCCTTTCACAAGTTCAGGATTTTAAAGGAATCACTGGAACCATTTCCTTTGACAAAAATGGAGATCCCATTAAAGATGTAATCATCATGGGAATTCGCAATGGATGCCCCCTTTTTCAGTCCCGTTTCAATCCAGATAAAAATAGAAAAAGCCGGGCACTTATAAACGCTGCGGATAAAATGCTATAACCGCCACGGGCGGACCGTATTCTGATCCGGTTCTGCCCAAAACAAAGCTTGAAAGACGCCTCTGATTGAATGCGAACACCGAAAGTTGAGTAAAAAAAAGCCAAAGCAAAAGGACGCAACAGCGTCTGCCATAAAAAATTAACATGGCCAACAAACTAAAAAACGGAGAAGTTCATTGAAGCTCAGCAGTCTCAGAATCAAGATCAGTGCAGCCATAATGGTAACCGTTTTTTTTATTTCATTGAGTATTGCAGCCCTTCTTTATCCATTTGAAAAAGAACGTCGCCACACCCACCTCAAAAATATTCATGTGCTTTTAACTGCTGTTTTCAATCAAAAAGAAGACCAAATTGCCAATGAGATTTACGCCGATCAAAAAGAGGCGTTGGTGATTTCTCTCAAAGAACTCAAGAAAATCGAAAAAATATCACATATATTGCTTTATAATACCAAGGGCCAAGTGATGACATCCACAGGGCCCGGGGCTGACATCCTGAAACTCTTTGCCACAATTGATCTCAATGCCATTGAATCCGCAGCGGAATTCAGCCGATTGAAATACATGGAAAACCACTACGCCAATTTTTTTTCACCCATTGAAGTCATTGGCGTACATGTGGGGTACATACGAATTTTATATAGTTTAAATGCCTTTGAAAAAGAATCCCAAATGGTTGTTTTTTTCTTTGGTATTCTTTTTTTTGTTCTTCTTGTGATTATCATCTGTCTTAATATGTTTTTAAGTCATTGCGTCATCCTGCCCACCTCCCGGCTTCGTGATGCCATGGGACAACTACAAACAGGGGAACTTGGTACTCAAGTTTCCATATCCTCCCGGGATGAAATTGGCCAGATGGCATCTGCCTTTAACGAGATGTCCCAGATGCTTTATGAGCAAAAAGAAAAATTGACAAGGGCTATTACCGCCAAAGACACCTATGCGTTAAAGCTTAAAAAAAGTAATGCAGCCCTTGAATTATTGAACAAGAACCTGGAAACCAGGGTCCGGGAGCGCACCGCCGAGCTCAGTAAGAGCAACCGCCATTTACAGGAGGAAATAGATGAGCGCCAGCGGGCCTACAGGGAAAAGCGTGAGCTTGAAAAGCGTCTGGATCGTTCAAAGAAAATGGAAACATTGGGTCTGCTTGCCGGAGGAGTGGCCCATGATCTGAACAATGTTCTTTCGGGAATTGTCAGTTACCCGGACCTGCTTTTACTGGATCTCTCCCCGGATGATCCCGGTTATGGTCCCATCATGACCATCAAAAATTCCGGCCAAAAAGCAGCGGCCATTGTCCAGGATCTTCTGACCCTGACCAGAAGGGGGGTTATCTGCAATGAAGTGGTGAACGTAAACGCCATTATATCAGAATATTTTACTTCACCGGAGCATCAGCGATTGATATTGTTTCACAGCAATATTACCGTGGAGGTGCTGCTCCAGGAGGATCTGTTTAACATCCAAGGATCTCCACTTCATTTAAAGAAAACTGTCATGAATTTAGTTTCCAATGCTGCAGAAGCCCAACCGGACGGCGGCAGTATTCAGGTATCCACCTACAATCGATATGTGGACAAACCCATCCAGGGATACCAGCTGATTAAAGAAGGTGATTATGTCATATTAGAAGTAAAAGACCACGGCATGGGCATTTCTGAACATGACCGGGAAAAAATATTCGAACCCTTTTATACAAAAAAAATCATGGGCCGCAGCGGCACAGGGCTTGGCATGGCCGTGGTCTGGGGAACCATCCAGGATCACCGGGGCTACATCAATATTAAGAGTGAATTAAACCGTGGAACCACCTTTGAACTGTTTTTCCCCATCACAAGAAAGCATTCAGCAAAGCAGGAAGACATACCATCTCTGGCCTCCCACATGGGAAACAGGGAAAGAATATTGATCATTGATGATGTAAAGGAGCAGGTGGAAATTGCCACAATGATACTGAAAAAGCTCAATTATACCCCAGTATCCGTATCCAGTGGAGAAAAAGCTGTTAAATACCTGGAAAGCCATTGCGTGGATCTGTTGATCCTGGATATGATCATGGCACCCGGTATGGACGGTCTTGAAACCTATAAAAAAATAATTGAAACACATCCCGGTCAAAAGGCGCTCATCGTATCCGGTTATGCGGAAAACCACCGGGTAAAAACCCTTCAGCAACTGGGGGCCGGTCCATACATAAAAAAGCCCTATACCATTGAAAAGCTGGGCCGGGCCATTAAAGATGAGCTATTGAGAAGAGAGCCAATTTAAAAATATTTTCATTTTCATCTAAAAAAAAAATGACAATTCCCTGAAAAGTTCCAGGAAATTGTCATTTACTGCTGATGATTTAAATTTATTCCCGGGGCATTTTGTCTCCATACCCCATGGGCAGCTTCTTGAACCGACCGCCATGGATAATGGGGTCCCCTTCATACCCCAGCGCCTTAAAGTCAATGTAATCCGTGGTATCTTTGAGATGACTCACATCCCTGCCCTTGGACATCATAAAACTGAAATCCGTTCCTTTTTGGGCAATGGCTTTAAAGTCCACGTCCCGATTGTCCTGGTGGCAGCGGTTGCAGGTTTTTTCTTCCTTAAGGCTTTCATGGCACTGCACACAGGACAACGCCATGTTTGCGGGCATCACCTCGTGTTCCAGACGCCAATACATCCAGGTTTCCACCCATTTAAAGGTGCCGCTGTAATCGAGATTTACGGCCTGCATGCCATCGGTGAAGGCCTTTTCCCAATCAAGATTTTTCCAATACGCAGTCTTGTCTTCTTTATTTCTGGGAAACAGATGGGGAATTAAAAAATAATCATTTTCCGCATCAACGGCCTGGACCCCCTTCATGATCTTAAACGGCGTGATTTTGGATGAGGGATCTTTGATGGAACCCACAGGATCAGTTAAATTAATCACCGGGGCATGAATATCCACTTTCTGTCCCATGAGAACCCGCTCCATGTAACCGTCATACCAGGCATAGGTGGGCTTGGGGGATTCCTTCCATTTAAATTCACCTTTTTTCCAATGATAGTCGGGCTGACCGTACTTGTCTTTTTTGGGTTTTCGTTTTTTGTCCCCGGCCTTGGACCAGTCCCACCAGGTTTTGGTGGGTTTGCACTTGGCATACACCGGTGAATGACAGGTGTTGCAGTCAATGGTTTTACAATGTTTATTCAAATGATGATCCAGCAGGCTGCCGCAATAGTGGGGGGTATCAGAGTGGCAGTCCCGGCAGGAGACGGCCCCTTCCGATGCCGGGACAGAAGAACTTCTTCCGGCGATTTTATGGTTCCGGGTCTTGTGACACTCGGCACAGGAGAAATCATATCCCCCCATGTGAACATCACAGTTTCTGTCAGGTGTTAACAGCTGCCGGGAAAGGTCAGCATGCTTAATGGCATCCCCGCCCCCGCCGTTAAAATGACAGGAACCGCAGCTGGCACGGCTGGAGTGGCCTACGTTCTGGGCCACAAATTTTAAATCCACATCCTTGGCAGGCATCCCTGCGCCCGGAGGGGCTTTTTTATAGGTGCCGGTGGTGTCGTGGCACACCAGACAGTCCATTTTAGTTTTATCTGTAAAATCAAATGATGCATCTTTCCATCCATAACCTGCATGACAACTTGTGCAACGAGCCTCGTTGCTGATGGGGCTGATTCAGTAGTTGTTCAGAGCCGTGGTGCCCTTGCCGTGCTGGATGTCCTTTCGATGCTTCACCGTAAAAGGCGATGGCCCTTTCCAGAGCCAGTGGGCTGTGGTGAGCATGTCCTCTGCCTGGGCATCATGGCACCGCCGGCACTCTGCCGTCACCTGGAACGGATCTGCGTCATCAGGAAGCTTTACCAGTTCCTTGTGATCCGGCACATTTTTCAAATGACACCCGGTGCAGTTCACCGGACCCTTGGCTTCTTGTTTATGACAGGCCATGCACTGCTGGTGAAAGGCAGCTTTCAGGCCCAGGCGTTGGGGGTTATCCGCTTTAAAGGCTTCCTGGTGACAGGCGGAACAGCGGGTGGTTTCTGACATGCTTTCATCTTTGGGACGATAGTGATGGCAGGCTGTGCAGTCACCGATAAGTGCCGCATGGCGTTTGTGGGCAAACCGCACCGGGCCGTAATGATCTTCCCGGGCCTTTATTATTGGACTTTCCAGATGAAAATAGGTGGTTTCAACATCTTTGATGTCAATACCCTTATCCAGCAGGCATACCCTTCTTAAGACCTTGCAGTCATCTTTGACCGCATCCACAAAGGGCACCAGCTCCTTTGCCCGCTCCTTTGCCTTTTCCTGATCCGGGGCCTTCCACACCTCGGCACTGCAAAGGCAGGCCCCAAGCATGACAACACCGGCCCATACCATTATTTTTCTAATCATACAGAGACCTCCCGGGAACCGGACAACACCGGCAGAAAAGTAACAACAAAACGATAGATGAACATCAATGTGGCAATGAGTCCGGCTGTAACCAGAAATTCCCCGGGGGCCGGGAAATAATTAGAGTGACTCACCGGCGGTGAGTAGGCCACAATAAACACATTGATGCGATTCAAGGCAACGCCCCCCACAATCAGGGAACAGGCCGTGAACAAGAGAGAACGGGACTGCCGCACCCGAAGGGAAAGCAGCATGCACCAGGGGACAATGACCCCAAGGATAATCTCTATTAAAAAGGCATTGGTCTGATAGGTCCCGTCCAGCAGATATACCCAGGTGCCCCGGACCATCATATCCCCCAGTTTCAGGGCCATATAGGTTCCCAGGGTAAAAATGGTGATGCGGATAAGGGGGGTTAGAATTTCCATTTCATCGGCCAGGCCCATGGAAGTGGTGGCCAGGGTGGTCTCAAAAACCACCATGGGGTATCCCACGGAAAACGCCGATGTTAAAAACAGCAACGGCAGGATGGGGGTGTACCACAATGGATGAATCTTTGTGGGGGCAATGAGCATAAGTGACCCAAGGCTGGATTGATGCATGCACGACAATACCACCCCTGCAATGATGAAGATCCACATGAACTTATCCAGGAGGCGGTCCGCAAATTGCAATAGAAACTCCAGGGGCCGATTCAATAATGCCAGTGTCCCCGGAAGTCTTACACTGTTTTTAAACTGTTCTGCCACAATGGGTAAAAATTCAATGTAGAGCACATTAAGATAAAACATCACGCACATGGCCACTTCAAAGAGCACGGAGTTGGGGTTCCAGTTAAACATGGGCTTCCATATGGCCCAGGAACGGCCAATGTCCACCATGAGCCCCAACACCACAAAGGTGTATCCCAGCACCGCTGTCAACAGGGCCGGTCGGGTCACAGGCTCGTAGGCATGGCGCCCGAAAATATGGGCCAGGGCCGCAGTGGTGAATCCACCTGCTGCCAGGGCAACGCCGGTGGCCACATCCACCCCCACCCACAATCCCCAGGGACGGGCCGTGGAAAGGTTGGAAACATAGCCGATGCCCCCGGTAAAGCGGGCAATAACGGCCACGGCCCCTGCCGCCATAAAGGCCAGCATCACATAGACACCCGGGGTCCAGAATTTTTTATTCACCGGTCGGGGATTATGCGTCATGGCGGGCCTCCTTGTCTTTTCCATGGACATTCTTTTTTTCATTTCGGCGCATAATTCCTCCCAGCACACCAAACAAAAGAATGGGGGACCATAGATAACTGAACAATCCATGCTGGATGGTTTCGGCTAATTTAGGGGTGGGCCGGTCCGGCAGGGAGGGAAAGCCCAGATCCTCAAAGGGCTCTGAAGAGATATAGATCCATGAGGTTCCCCCAACTTCCTTTTCACCGTAAATGTGATTCACATATTTGCCAGGATTGTCTTTAAGACGTTGTTTTGCAAGCGCCATGACGGTATCCCGACGACCAAAGGTGATGGCCTCCACCGGACAGATCTGTGCACATCCGGGAAGGCCGTTTTCCTTGGAAATTCTCTCAAAACAAAAAGTGCATTTCATCACCCGGGGGGTGACGGGATCATGGTATTCATAGGCAGGAATCTCAAAGGGACAGGCCACCATGCAGTAGCGACAGCCAATGCACTTACCCACATCATAGTAAACACTGCCGTTTTCTTTTTTGGTCAAGGCCCCCACAATGCAGGCAGAGGCACAGGCCGGATCCTGGCAATGCATGCACTGAAGTTTTACAAAGGTAGGCACCAGTTGATCATGGGTGTCCAGTGTACCGGGAAAATAGCGGTTGACAACGGTGTAAGATTTTTCATGGGGACGGCGCCTGGTGTCCAGCACCGTTGGATCGTCAAATGAAATCTCCGGTGCCGGTAATCCATTTACTCGGTTGCAGGCCTCTTCACACTTACGGCAGCCAATGCAGCGGGTGAGATCCACCAGACACCCAAAGGCATCCGGCGGTGCGGCCGATTCCCATGCACGGGCCCCGGCTGCCGGGGTCATTGCCGTTGCACCGGCAGCCCCCATCACCTTAAAAAAACCACGTCTGTTAATGTTCATCTTCTCTCCTGTTTCAATGGGGATAGTCAAACGTGCCGCCCAGGGGTATTTGTATTTGGATACCCTTCCCAATGGGCCATGGCACGGGCTCCGGCTTGTGTGGCAACAACTTCCATGAAAGGCCGGTGTCATCAGAACTTAGCTCTACCTGTAATCATATCAGCAACAGTTATGCCGTAATTTTTATATTGCATCTTTAATTTTTCAACCATTTGATCTAACAAATAATTTTTATTTCAACGTTTCAATTATTTTTTAGTTGACTGTTTAAATTCCCTGTTTTAATCAACAGGTGTTTAAACACATGATCAAACAACAGGAGATCCATGAACATAAAAGAGATTAATCAATACTGGGAAAAGATTATCAATACCATGAACGACGGTTTAATGGTGGTGGCACCGGACTGTAGCATCCTCATGGTGAACAGCGCCTTTGAGCAGATGACAGGATACACCTCCAAAGAAATCACTGGACAATCCTGCAAGATACTGGAGTGTGACGCCTGTGAGAGCACCCTTATTAAAACAGATGACACCAGTTCATGCAGGCTCTTCAGACCCGGCCAAACCGACATCAAGCGATGCCGATGCCACGCCCTGTGCAAAGACGGCACATTTTTACCCATTTTAAAGAATGCCTCTATTTTAAGGGATGATCACGGCACTGCCATGGGAGTGGTGGAAACCCTCACTGATATTTCTGAACTGACCCGCCTGGACCGCCAGGTGCACCAGCTGGAGCGCCAGGTACACCTGGAAAAAGGATTTTACGGTATACTGGGAAATTCCCGGGCCATGCGCAATGTGTTTGACCTGATAGAAAAAGCGGCAGAAAGCAATGCCCCGGTGATCATTCTGGGAGAAAGCGGCACAGGAAAAGAACTGGTGGCCAATGCCATCCACATGTGCAGCAGCCGCAAACAGCAGCCTTTTATCAAACTTAACTGCGCAGCCCTCAATGAATCGTTGCTGGAAAGTGAACTCTTCGGGCATGTTAAAGGCGCCTTCACCGGTGCCCACACCCGTCGCACGGGCAGATTTGAAGCGGCCCACGGCGGCAGTTTTTTTCTGGATGAAATCGGAGATGCCCCCCTGTCCATACAGACCAAGCTGTTACGGGTGCTGGAAAGCGGTCAATTCGAAGCGGTGGGGGACGTCAATCCAACATCAGTTGATGTGCGCATCATTACCGCCACCAACCAGGATCTCAACGCCATGATCTCCCGGCGGCTGTTCCGAGAAGATCTTTTTTTCCGCATCAATGTCATCCCCATACATCTTCCCCCCCTTCGCCATCGAACAGAAGAGATTCCCCTTCTGGTGAACACATTTATCCATAGACTCAACAGCCAAAGCGAAAAAACCATCATTGGTTTAACCCCCCATGCCATGGAGCGGTTCATGGCCTATGAGTGGCCCGGTAATATCCGGGAGCTGAAAAACGCCCTGGAGTATGCCTATGTCATCACAGAAAAGGACAGCATTCATGCCGATCATCTTCCCCGGCAGATACAAAAAAAGAGCAAAATCACCCGGCAGGCGACCTTAAAAAGAACTCATAAAAACATATCCCTCCCCAGAAACAATGAAAAAGAGGCATTGGTGGCCGCATTAAAAACCACCGGAGGTAATCAGAGCCAGGCCGCCCGGATACTTGGCATCAATCGGGTGACGGTGTGGAATCGCATGAAAAAGTATGGTATTGATCTGCAAAAAATTATTACCCAGTAAAATCGGAGATATCCATGCCCCATAATCAACTGTTAACCCCGGATCAGGCCATGCTCAGAACCACCCTGGGGGCCACCATGATCAGCTTTTCTGCCGTGTGGGTCAAGCTTGCCCATGTTACCCCCACAGCCTCTGCTTTTTACCGGGTTTTTCTGGGTGGAATATTTCTGACGTGCTTTATGCTGATGCGGAAACAACGCATGGCAAAAAAGGATCTATTTTCAGGTTTGTCCATGCTGGCGGGGATTTTTTTTGCCCTGGATTTATATGTCTGGCACTTGAGCATTCAGTATGTGGGGCCTGGGCTGGCCACCATTTTGAGTAATTTTCAGGTATTTATGGTTCCGCTGGCAGGGTTGCTTCTTTATGGGGAAGCATTGAATATACGGTTTATCTTATCTGTGCCCCTGGCAGTGGCAGGCCTTTTCATGATCATTGGCATACCGTGGGAGATGCTTTCCCCGGATTACCACATGGGAATATGGTATGGCTTTCTCACCGCAGTTTTTTACACAGGCTTTTTAATCGTGCTGCGTAAACTCCAATCCCACAACTCCAGACCTTCGGCTGCTCTTAATCTCATGGTGATCTCTTTTGCCACGGCAGCCTTTCTTGCCCTGGAAATGGTTCGTACCCATGATACCTTTGCCGTTCCAGATATTAAAAGCGCACTTGCATTGATGGGTCTGGGACTCATGAGTCAAACCGTGGGCTGGCTGTTCATCACCCGATCTTTGCCCCGGATTCCAGCTGCTGTTGCCGGGCTCATTCTGCTGCTCCAGCCCTCCCTTGCCTTTGTCTGGGACGTCCTTTTTTTCCACCGGGAAACCTCACCCATGGCGTGGTGCGGCGTGGCCCTTTCATTGTCTTCCATCTATCTTGGGTCCACCAGCGGTAAAAGTTCGCCCCGTTCATCTGAACTGAAATCCAAAGCTTGACCGGCAATCAATAGCCCCGTAAGTCCGTCCCCGGCGGTTATTCTATATCCTTATCTTTCATTGCAATATACCAATCTTCATCGCCATAAAGCTTATCAGAGCATTCGGGGCAAAGACTATGGCTGATTTGTGCGGTTGAATGTTCTTGAATGTAGGATTCTATCTGATTCCAGTACCCATTGTCATCCCTGATTTTTTTACAGGAAGTACATACGGGCAAAAGACCGTGCAATGTTTTTACTTCAGCCAAGGCCTTTTGCAGGTCAGCCACCAACTGTTCCTGCTTTGTCTCCATTTTATGCTTATAGGTGGCCATCTCAATGGCTATTCTTAACTCTCGATCATTAAACGGTTTAATCACATAGCCATAAGGTTCTGTTATCTTAGCTCTTTCAAGGGTGTCTTCATCAGCATATGCAGTAAGATACACAATGGGGATGTTGAATAAAGAACGTATTTGCATGGCAGCTTCAATCCCATCCATTTTTCCCTTTAAAATGATATCCATCAACACTAAATCCGGATTTTCCTGTTCAAGTTTTTTAATGGCAGCCTCACCGGATGACACAATGGCACAGACAAGATACCCCATATTCTCCAGACTTGCCTGGATATCTTTGGCAATAATAAATTCATCCTCAACAATAAGAACGCTTGCAGTTTCCATATTCTATATCCTGGCCTTTCCGCTGAAATTTTTAAATATGATTCGAATTTGGGTGCCTATGTTCCGGGTGAATTCAATTTTTCCGGTAAGCTGATGTTCCACAAGTCCGGTGATCAATTGCAATCCAAATGTTTCAGCAGTTCTAATGTCAAAATTTTCCGGCATACCAATACCATTATCACCTATTAACAATTCTATTGAATCTTTGTCAGCCCATTGGGCAGTTATAAAAATAAGGCCCCCTTCATCAGCAGGAAACGCATATTTCAAAGCATTGGTTACCAGTTCATTAACAATTAATCCGCAAGGTATTGCCACGTCAATGCCCAGGGTAATATTGTCAATATCAATCTCTGCCCGTATTGTCCTGGATTTTTGTTTGTAAGAACGCATCAAACAGTTTAGCAAATTTTTGATATACAGTCCAAAATCAATACTGGACAGATCCTTAGATTCATAAAGCTGCTGATGAATAAGGGCCATGGAGGTTATCCTATCCTGACTGTCTTTAAACAATGCCGCTGATTGTTCATCCCTGGTCTGATTTGCCTGAAATTTTAACAAGCTTGAAATAATTTGAAGGTTATTTTTCACACGATGATGGATCTCTTTCAGCAAACTGTCCTTTTCTTTTAAAGATTTTGTCAGCAGGGTATTGGCAACGGTTAGATCCGATGTACGATGTTGCACTATGCGTTCCAGGTGTTCCCGGTGACCCTTTAATTCTTTTTCACTGGCAGCAAGTTGAAAAACCTTTTTTTCAAGTGCATTTTGATAGCTCAGCAGCGCCTCATTGTTTGTTTGAATGGTATCCAGCATCTCATTGAAAGCCAAACCCAATTGTACAATCTCATCCTTTTTATTTCCATGGTATTCAAATCGAGATAAAATATTTTTATTTTCAACTTCCTTCATCACATTGGCCATGGATCTTATGGGATAAATAATTTCCCTTGCTATTATCAAAAGAATAAACAAAAAAACGGCAATACTGAGGGTACTTGAAACAAGAAAAATTTTATTCAATTTTTCCCTGCTTTTACCGGTTTCCAACAGTTTTAATTTCAGTATATCTTGGGCTTCCCTGGAAATATTTTCCATAAGGTCCATCAGATGCACAGTGATCACATCAAAACCTTGGTCAATTGAGTTCATTTTTTCTTCCAACTCAAAATCTTTAACCAACAACCCCTTGAAATTATAAATATATCCCTGCATACGAGGATCAATGAGCCGGGCCTGCAAAAGTTTACTCTCAATATAATCCACAACCAGCAGAAGGGCCTGGTATTCGGATTTCCTTGTATCAATCCGGTAAGTTGTTAAAAAATGAGTTAAATTAAACAAAGGTTTCAAAAGAGATGTCTGATTGCTTCTTAAAACATTGGACGTCAAGGATTGGTAGGCCGTATCGATCCTTGTCCTGTTCAATCTTTGATCGGTCTTATACTGGACATTTTGATTGAACGCTTCTTCATATCTGGCAAGGCTTTGTAAAATCAGGTTTATTTTTTCATTTATAGAGGCTTGGGGTTGCATATTGGATATTTTTAATATGCGTTTTCTAAACTGCTCTATAATGATTCCAAATTTTTTATCGGCATTAGGTTGTCGGCGCAACAGAACAGATTTTTCCCAAAAACGCATCTCGTAAAACAGATCATGAAGTGTCCGGATGTCCCTTTCAAAGACAACCGCCTCCTCAACCTGCATTGTGTGGTGGTTTTGCACACGTAAGAAAACGGCCAATATACCGTATTCCAGGACGAACAAAAAAACCAGAACCCCAGCGATGGCGTAAAACTTACTGTTAACCGTATGAAACAAACCCAAACTCCTATTTGGAAATCACGGAGAGATCAACAAAGAGCTTTGGTTTTACTTTTTCCCCCCGAAAATATCGAACTGCGGTTTCAATGGATAATTTACCCATGAGCTCAGGTTGCTGGGCAATTGTGGCGTTAAGCTCATCTTGATGAATTGCCTTTTTTGCCTCAGGCAGGGCATCAAAACCGATGAGAAGCGGGGAATGGCCATAATTAAATTTTTTAAGCGCATCAATGACACCCAGGATCATGTCGTCGTTATGGGCAAAAACCGCATCAAACCCCTCACCGCCCTGTAGAATGCGCAGCATCACTTCCCGGGCTTCTTTCCGATCAAAATTAGCAACATCGCGGGCGACAACCTTGATTTGGGGGTATTTCTGAAGTTCTTTATTGAATCCGACCCCCCTTTCATAACAGGCAGACGTGCCTGGGATGCCTTCAATCTCGATAACCCTGGCACCCTCTTTAAAATACCGGGCTAAGATCTCGGCAGCCATCCTGCCCCCTTCCACATTATCAGATTCAATGTGGCAAAGAATCTTCCCCCCAGACGTTTTTCTATCAACTGAAATAATGGGGACAGCTTTTTTGTTTGCCATTCCTATGCCCGGCATTACCGATTCCGTATTGGTGGGGTTAACCATCAGGATATCAACATCCTGTTCCAACAAGTCAACGATATCAGATAGTTGCTGAGAATCACTGTTCTGGGCATCTTTAACAATAAGCGTTAATCCATATAAATCTGCGGCTTCCTGTGCTCCCTTCAGCAGGGTTAAAAAAAAAGAGGTTTGTAAAGTGGAAACAGACAAACCAATGGTTTTGTTAAAGGATTCATGGGTTATTAAATCAAGACTCGTTGATTTGTAAAAAGAAATTTTTTGATCATTTAAGGCTTGCCACGCCAATTGCACACCATATTCCCCCATTTGTTCCGGATGTTGCTCTATTGTGGCGTGAATGCGCCCATTGTGCATGTGATCCCGTGCCAATTCAATATTATCATATCCTGCCAAAAGAGTGGTTCCAGTAAGCCCCATGATGTCTATGGCCTGTAAAGCACCAAGTGCCATTTGATCGTTGGCACAAAAAATAGCGTTAATATTTTTATGTTTTTTGAGTAAACCAGTCGTAACAAATAAAGCTTCATCTGTGTGCCAGTTTGCGCTCTCAGAGCCCACAATCCGGATCTTACTGTCCCGTGTGACGGTTTCTATAAAGCCGTTTTTGCGCAACTCTGCATTTTCAACACCCCGAATCCCTTCAATCACGATGAGATCCCCCTGTCCGTCCAGCTTTTTCTTGATATACGTTCCAACCATGCCAGCCCCGGTGTAATTATCAGATCCCACAAAGGGAATGGAAATTCCCATTTGCTTCATGGTCTTCTTATGCAGAGGGTTATCAATATTAATGACTATAATATTCTTTTCCATGGCTTTTTTGCAAATGGGAACCAATTTTTTTGAGTCAGCCGGTGCGATTACAATGGCCCCGTATCCCCTTGAGATAAGATTATCACAAATACCAATCTGCCTTTCAACATCGGTTTCACGCTCAACGCCAAAAACTTCCAAGGGAATATCTTCTTCCATGGCATATTTTTTTGCGCCTTCTTCCATTTTTGAAAAAAAGGGATTGGAAAGCGCTTTCATGACAAGGGCCACGGTTCTTTCATTTCCGGCTTCGGCATGGGGCAGAAAAAAAATGAAATGAAAAACAAAAGAAAGAAAGACCGCCACAAATGAAATTCTAATTTTTTTTATGTACTTTTCTATTTTCATAATCACATCCTAAAACGCAAATATGGTATTTTTATACTCAGCAGGCCGAATGGGTTTTTATATTAACTCAACTTTCGGGCTTCATTTCAAAGCCGGCATTTTTAAATGTACCCATGGGGTCAGTGTGCCGACGGGATCAGGCTTTTGTTATTGATGTTATCGACCAAAGCCTTTGCCAACGAAAAAAGCCTCGATAATGTCAATAACGAAAGCCTGACCCCACCACGAAATGCGAACACCGAAAGTTGAAATATTAAAAAGCAGGTACTGGTTCTGGGTACTGGGTATTGAGTTCTGGGCTCTGGGCTCCAACAGTGACAATTTTCTCATTATTCGTTGTGTTCGTCAGGAGGTACCCGTTTATACGAAATACTCCTCAGGTCAGAGGCGTATTCCAAACTTCGTTGTGGGCAAGACCGGATCAAAATACGGTCTGCCCGTAGCAGTTTTATATGAAATACTCCGCAAATATGTGGAAAATTTCTATCTTTGTTGTGGGCGGAGCGGGATCAAAATACGGTCCGCCCGTGGCGGTTATACAGAAAAAGCTGTTTTTATCTTGTCCATGGCCCAGTCTATGTCTTTTTTTGTGATGACCAGTGGGGGGGCAAACCGGATGGTATAAGTATGGGTTTCCTTACACAAAATACCCATGGTCATTAATTTTTCACAAATGGCTCTGGCTCCCCCCGGGGTACCTTCAACAAGCTCAATGGCAATCATCAATCCCCGACCTCTTACCTCTTTTATGGCAGGGGATTTAATCTGCTTTAACTGCCCAAGAAAATAGGCCCCCGTTTCGGCGGCATTTTCAACCATATTTTCCTCCACCAACACCTTGAGGGCCTGCCGAGCCACGGCACAGGCAAGGGGATTCCCCCCAAAGGTGCTGCCGTGCTGCCCCGGTTGAAGAAGGCCCAACACCGCCTCGTTGGAAAGCACCGCAGACACCGGATAAAAACCACCGGAAAGGGCCTTTCCAATAAGGGTGAGGTCGGCCTCAATGCCTTCGTGCTCTTCTGCCAGCATCTTTCCGGTTCTTCCAAGACCTGTCTGGATTTCATCCAGAATAAGAATTACATTGTTCCGGGTACAAATATCACGAACCTGCTTTAAATACCCATCTGGAGGAATGATAACCCCGGCCTCTCCCTGTATGGGTTCCACCATGAAAGCCACAGTGTTGGGGGTGATGGCATCTTCCAGGGCCTTTGCATCCCCAAAGGGAATAATTTTAAATCCCGGGGCAAAGGGACCAAAATTTTTCCGGGCATTGTCATCGGTACTGAATCCAATGATGGCAAGGGTTCTGCCATGAAAATTATCATTACATACAATGATTTCTGCCTGATCTGCCTTCACCCCCTTGGATTCATATCCCCATTTGCGCACACTTTTAATGGCGGTTTCCACAGCCTCTGCACCGGAATTCATGGGCAGCACCTTGTGGGACCGGGTCAGGTGACACAACTCCCGGTACAAAAAGGGAAGTTGATCATTCCTAAAGGCCCGGGAGGTTAAGGTCAGTTGCTCTGCCTGGTCCAGCATGGCCTGTTTGATTTTGGGGTGGGCATGGCCCTGGTTCACTGCTGAATAGGCAGACAGGCAATCCAGGTATTTATTCCCCTCAACGTCCCATACCCAGATGCCTTCTCCCCGGCACAATACAACATCCAGGGGTTTATAGTTTCGGGCACCGAATTTGTCTTCAATATCAATGTATTCTTGTGTTTTCATGGAATTCTCCCTTATTTTTCATATAACCGCCACGGGCAGTTATAGTTAAAGAGGATATTAGGGAGGCAGCAGTTTTTAATTTACCGTGTATCCAATATGCCACCCATAAAATATAGCGGTCTGAGTTTTGTAAATGGTAAACTCAACTTTCGGTGTTCGCATTTCGTGGTGGGGTCAGGCTTTCGTTATTGACATTATCGAGGCTTTTTTCGTTAGCAAAGGCCTTGGTCGATAACATCAATAACAAAAGCCTGACCCCATCGGTACATGGAGTATTTCATATAAAACTGCCACAGGCAGTTATATTTAAAGAGGTGATCAGACGTCTCTATACCGGTCCCGAATGAAATGAATAATATTCATACGTTCAAAAAAAATATCAACCAGCTCTGGATCAAAATGACTTCCCGCATTTTTCCGCATGACGGTGTTCACCCGTCCGTCATCCCATGCCTCTTTATACACCCTCCGGGAGCACAGGGCATCGTAAACATCAGCAACTGCAACGATACGGCCAAACAAAGGAATGTCTTTGCCCTTTTTGATCAATGGTTTTCCATTGGCATCCACCTTGCCGGGAATGGGGGCGTGGGTGTCATCCACATAACCTGGATACCCTGTACCATCCCATCGTTCATGATGGCTTAACGCCACCTCCATGGCATCATCATCGTAATCCGATGCTTTGTTTATAAACAGACGTTTCCCAATACTGGTGTGTGCCTTCATTATTTCATATTCTTCAGGGGTAAGTTTTCCCGGTTTTTTCAAAATAAGGTCGGAAATTCCAACCTTCCCCACATCATGGAGCATGGCCGCAATGCGCAGTCGATCCCTGATCTGATCGATTTTCTTCCTGTCAAGCTTTCGCCGAAGGGCCCACCCTTCATAAATTTCAGTGGCATAGGCTGCCACCCGATTGACATGGGCACCGGTTTCCCTGGGATCCCGAAGCTCAGCCATGTGGACCATGCGCAATAAAATTGTCCGGGTTATCTTTGCCCGCTCCAATGCCATGGATGCCGTGGCTGCAAAATGACACATTATTTTTTCATCTTCCCGGGAAAAGACCGTATCATGCCCCTGAGCATCCCGGGCATTGATAATTTGAAGAATCCCCAAAACCTCGCCATTGAACTGCTTCAGGGGAATGGTGAGCATGGATTTTGTTTGATAATCGGCTTTATGATCAACATGTTCGTTAAAATGATAGGATTTAGATGGATCTATGTGATATACATCTTTTATGTTCATCAATTCCCCAGTAACCGCAACATAGCCAGCAATACTCTCTTTATTAATTTTGATGTAAAAAGATGAGTAAATTAATTTTTCGCCTGACTTCAGCCGTCCCTGTAGGGTATCGTTCTGGGTGAAAGTGATGCGAAGACAGTTTTTTTCCCTGATATAGATGGAACCGGCATCGGCATTGGCCACCATGCGGGCCTTGGTCAGGATATGCTCCATGAGAATATCAAGGTCCTGCACCTGACCGAGTTCTATGCTTAACTCCGTCATTAAATCAATTCTTTCTTGTTCTGTCAGCATCATTAAATGTTCCTTAAATTATTCCTTTTTCAAGGCGAACCCACAACATCCGGTATTCCGGGAAGAGATTTGGAATTATTCAAAATAGGTATCACATTTTGAGCTGACAGAACAAGCGGTAAATTTTCCTTTTTTCCTTGTCCTTTTAATCCTCAAAAGGTTATAATCTGTATCTCAACTTTCCGGGGAGCTCCTGAATATTTAACAAAAGCAATTAAAATAAAAAATTTCAAGCTCACATACAAATCAGGCACCCCACATCAAAATAAATTGAGACATTATATATCTTAGATATTGTCTGGCAGGATACTTGCTTATTTTGAAAGTCATGTCACACTAAAAATTCTAACCTTTAAGGAGGCTCCATGACATCACATCTTATCATCGGCAATGGCGCAGCCGGAACAACGGCGGCGGAACAGATCCGTAAACATGATCCCCATGCCGAAATTACCATGATCACCAAAGAGTCTCTTCCCCTGTACAGCCGTATACGGATTCCAGAATTTTTAAGTGGAAAGATCCAGGAACAGGCCTTAATCATCAAAGACCTCCCATGGCATGAACAACGGAACATAAATCTCATAACTGAGACAATTGTGTCACAAATTAATTATAAAAACAAAACAGCTGTGTCACAAGAGGGGACAACTTTTTCCTATGACACTCTGCTCCTGGCAACGGGGAGCAATTCCTTTATCCCCCCTGTCAAAGGAAGTGATAAAAAAGGCGTATTTACCCTTAGAACCGCAGCCGATGCCAGGGCCCTGGCAGCCATTGACACCAACGAAAAAGAAATGGTGCTCATCGGCGGTGGTCTACTGGGTCTTGAAGCTGCGGCAGCCATGGTCAGCAAAGGCAAACGGGTGACTGTGGTGGAATTTTTTGACCGACTTCTTCCACGGCAACTGGACAATGAAGGGGCAAAAAGATTGCAAGTCCTTCTGGAAAACATGGGATTTGCCTTCAGGCTGGGTGAAATCACCCGGGAAATCTGCGGAAAAGACCGTGTGGAAGGGGTGACGCTTAAATCAGGTGAAACACTCAAGGCACACGCGGTTCTCTTTTCTGCAGGGGTTCGCTCGGAAATGTCCCTGGTGGCAGATTCCGGAATAGAGACAGACCGTGGCATCGTGGTAAATGAACAAATGGAAACATCCCTTACCGGGGTATATGCCGCCGGTGATGTGGCTCAGTTTGACGACATCAATTTCTGCATATGGCCGGAAGCCGTTGAGCAGGGCCGGGTGGCAGGCATAAATATGGCCGGGGGGCAGGCAACCTTTAAGAACATTCCCCCCTCCAATGTTTTAAAAGTGGCAGGTATTGCCCTTGCATCGGCCGGCAATATTGATGTGGAAGGAAAAATGCATTCAGATATTGTGGCCACAGATACAACCTATGAAAAAATTGTCAAAAACGACGACGGCACCATTATTGGGTGTATCATGCTCGGAGATACCACTTCATTTAACAAAATACTGAAACAGATAAAAGGAGATCAATAGATCATGGTAGAATTAAAGGGCACAGAAACAGAAAAGAATCTGCTTAAAGCCTTTGCAGGGGAATCCCAGGCAAGGAATCGGTACAACTATTTTGCAAGCCTTGCCAAAAAAGAAGGGTTTGTGCAGATGGCCCATATCTTTGAAGAGACCGCGAACCAGGAAAAAGAGCACGCCAAACGCCTGTTTAAATTTTTGAAAAGCGGGGAAGAAATTGAAATCACCGCAGCATTTCCAGCCGGAGCCCTCAAGGCCACCGTGGAAAACCTTGAGGCATCTGCAGCCGGTGAGAACTATGAACACACCACCATGTATCCTGAGTTTGCAGAAACCGCAAAAAAAGAAGGATTTGACGCCATTGCCGATGTATTCATGGCCATTGCCGTTGCAGAAAAACAACATGAAAAAAGATTTCTTGATTTAAAGGCCAACATTGAAAATAACAAGGTCTTTAAAAGAGAAACAAGCGTTACATGGCGTTGCCGTAACTGCGGCTACATCCATGAAGGGGACGAAGCACCGGACGTCTGCCCGGCATGTGCCCATGCCAAGGCACATTTCGAGATTCTGGGTGAAAATTACTAAGGGGTCCCCAAAAAAACAATCAACCAATTAAAGGAGGTATCATGGCAGAAAAACTGGGTATTTATAAATGTGAAAAATGTGGCAATATTGTGGAAGTCCTGCATGGATCAAAACCCCCGCTGAGCTGCTGCAATCAACCCATGACATTAATGACTGAAAACACCGTGGACGCAGCCCTGGAAAAACATGTTCCTGTCATTGAAAAAATCCAAGGCGGATATCTTGTAAAGGTGGGAAGTGTTGCCCATCCCATGGAAGAAAAGCACTACATTGAGTGGATTGAACTCAATGCCGAAGGAGTGGTTTACCGAAAATTTCTCAATCCCGGAGACACCCCGGAGGCGACGTTTCTCACAGACGCTGAAAATGTGACAGCCCGGGAATTCTGCAATCTCCATGGATTCTGGAAAGCCTGATCCTACACAGCTGTTTGTGGCCTTAGAGCCTGTTTATAAAATGTTTACCAAGGGTGAATCCATTCTTTTTTTAATCATGGACACACTCTAACTTGCCTCAAATTCTCATTGCATAACAATGGAATATTTTTTAAACAGGCTCTTAATCAAAATTTCCATCAGGAGGTTAAAACATGTCAGAAGAGTTGAACGCCGGATGTGAACGTCCCGCAAGCGGTCCTGTGGAAGATGTCCAGGCTGTTGAGCCCATAAAAGAACTTGATAATCCCATGATCAAGGAGAAAAAAATGATACAAGTCGGTAAGAAAGCCCCTGACTTCACCGCGGCAGGTTATCATAATAACAACTTTGTCAATGTGACACTGTCAGAACACCTGGGCAAATGGGTGGTTCTCTGCTTCTATCCCGGTGATTTTACCTTTGTATGAGCCACTGAAATTTCAGCAGTTGCTGAAAAATACCCTGAATTCCAGAAACTGGGCGTGGAAGTGCTGTCCATGAGCATTGACAGCATGTTTGTCCATAAAATGTGGAATGATCATGAATTATCAAAAATGGTAAAAGATGGGGTTCCCTTTCCCATGCTTTCCGATGCCGGTGGCAAAATAGGTACCCTTTATGGCGTGTATGATCCCGATGCCGGTGTTGAAAACCGGGGACGTTTTCTCATTGACCCCGACGGCATTGTCCAGGGCTTTGAGGTGCTCACACCGCCTGTGGGTCGAAATGTCAGTGAAACCCTTCGACAGATCCAGGCATTTCAGCTGGTCCGGGCCTCTAAGGGTGCTGAAGCAACGCCCTCGGGTTGGAAACCGGGTAAACATGTACTGAATCCCGGCATTGATCTGGTGGGTAAAGTATGGGAGAACTGGACCACAGACATGGCCTTTGATTGATTAAACTGCCAATTTTCTGTAAATATTCAATTTGCTTTGCCATAGTATGCTACGCAGCCCCTAACAGGCGAATATGGGGCACTGTCCAAACATTTACACAGGCAAGCCAAATATTTACAATTTCCTGATGATCAGTTTTATTGACTGAAAGGCCGGATATCATCCGGCCTGACAAAAAAACTGATCATCAAGAATCCGGGGTTGATCATAAGCTGGGCCACTATACGTGAAATAAAATTTTATTGACTTCAAAGTCCTGTAATTACAGCTATTAATTTTCACCTCTAAAATTTTACTACAAAATGGCCCATGTTATGACCAAGCCCAAGAATCTTAAGCCGCCAGTTCTCCAATTTATCAACACACCATGTGTTTTTTGACATTAAAAACATCCCATGCGGTATGGCAAATGAGAACTTTAAAGCCATGGGTTAAAACGTAATAATAACATAACCCAGTTTCTGATACCCGGACATACCCGCATGGCCGGAAAGATCAGCCAAAAGCGGCAGTTCCTGCTCCTTTGCGGCATCCAGAGTTCCCAGCTTCTGTGCACATGCTTTACAGACCCCGTCAATGACACCCACGGCCCGGCATTTTTTCCACAGGCTGTTTAAAGGGTTGCCGGACTTAACAAGTTCCGGCAGCAGTTTAACAGATGCCCCTTCAAGGATCACCTTTACCTCATCCCCTTTTTCGTGCATATCCAATGCATTTAAAAGCACATGGACAAAGCACATGGGATCACCATTAAATACAAATAATGCATTTTGGGCCATGATCTTGTCTCCTGGTTTTGTCAAAGGTGCAATGGATTATTTGGCTTCTGAAAACTTACCGGCCAAAAGCCGTATGTGGGACATCTCTTCTTTGATAATATCTTCCACACGCTGTTTACCGGCAGCACCGGCAACCAGTTCTTTCATGCCAAGATAAAACACAATGGAGTCCTGCTCTGCTTTGATGGCAGCGGAAAGAATCTCTTTCATCTCATTTCCCGGTTCCTCTTTTTTAAAGAAGATTTTTGTGTCAGCCATGGATTTGAGATACAAAACAGCCTCGCCCTGGGGATCAAAAACAAGATCACCTTCTTCTTTTTTCAGATCCGCCTGCATGTCGGCAAAGGTTTTTTCATGCTGATCTTCCATGTCGGCAAGGGTGTTAAGAAATGCCTGTTCCGCTTCTCCACTTACCTTTGCCGCCGCTTTTCTGTAAAAAGCGGCGCCGTTTACCTCAATCTGCTTTGCCATTTCAAAGATTTCATCGGCACTGAAATCATATCCCATTTATTTTCTCCTTTTTTTTTATATGAAACTCCGTCCAAAGCTCTGGAATTATGAGAGTTTCATTTTTCGTTGTGGCTGGTGGTTACAGCCATGTATGTTATATGAAATACTCCGCAAACCGGGGGGGTATTTCAAACTTTGTTGTGGGCGGAGCCGAATCAGAATACGGTCCGCCCGTGGCGGTTATATGAAATATTCGTGTGAAGCACCGGTTTGTAAGCGCTCACAACTTTCATCAAAATGTCACATTAACAGGCATCAAGAATTTTATCTGCAATGGCCTGCCCCATTACAAAGCATTTTTCAAGATCTGCCTCATCCGGCACATATTGAATTTTTAATCCCTCATGTATCACATCCATCTTCATGGCCTCAAATTCACGGTTGAGAATCTTAACAGATTCCCCACTCCAGCCATAGGAACCAAAGGCTGCGGCCATGCGATTCTGGGGCTTCAGGCCCTTGATATAGGTCAACACATCCGCCACCACGGGAAATATACCGTTGTTCAAGGTGGGAGATCCCACCACAAGGGCCTTGGCATCCAGCACTTCGGTCATGATGTCGCTTCTGTGGCATTTTCTTGTATTCATCAAGCGCACATGCACATCCCGGGATTCAATGCCCTTTGCAACTTCCCTTGCCATGGTGGCCGTGCTTTTCCACATGGTATCAAAGATAATAACGGCTTTTTTCACACCGTCCTGTTTACTCCACTCATCGTACCTGGCGATAATAGCGCCGGGATTATCCCGCCAGATCACCCCATGGTCGGGACAGATCATCCCAATCTCAAGTCCCGATTCCTGTACAGATTTCAAGAGCGTCTGAACCCTTGAAGAATAATTGAGCAAAATATTGGCGTAATATTTTGCCGCATGGTCCATGACTTTATCACCAATTTCATCATCAAAGGCACAATCTCCAGCATAGTGCTGGCCAAAGGCATCACTGGAAAAAAGGATTTTATCCTCTTTTACATAGGTGAACATGCTGTCCGGCCAATGGAGCATCTTGGTTTCCATGAAGGCCAGAGTTCGCTTTCCCAAATTCAGCTCTTCCCCGTTGTCAACGGCCCGAAGGTTCAACTTACCGGGAAAATGGCTGTTTAAATTTTTAAGCCCCATTTTGGAACACAAAACAGTTTTCTCTTTGCCAATGCGTTCCATGACAGCTGTGAGGGCGCCTGAGTGATCCATTTCTGTATGGTTACTAATGACAACATCAATGTCAGAAGGATCAATGATTTTGCTTATGTTATCCAGAAGCTCCTGGGCAAACTCCTTTTTAACCGTGTCAATAAGAACATTTTTTTCATCTAAAATCAAAAATGCATTGTAAGAGGTACCTTCATAGGTGGAATACCCATGGAAATCTCTGATATCCCAGTCCCGGCACCCCACAGAATATATACCCGGTGCTATTTCAACAGGCTTAAACATGTTGATATCTCCTTAATCAAGTTTCTCAAAAAACTCTTTTTCCGCACCGCACAGGGGACACACCCAGCTGTCAGGAAGGTCTTCAAAGGCCGTTCCTGCTTCAATACCGTTTTCATAATCACCTTCAGCAGGATCGTATACATAGTCGCAGGGACATTCATATTTACTCATTATTGTTCTCCTAAGGGGGGGTCTTTTCTTCAATGTTGATAAAAATCACAACAAGATGAATTTATAATTCAAAAAAACTAAAATAGAATATTATACTTGTTTTTTCTCCTTGTAAACCACGAGGTAAAGTTTTAAGTTTTATCCTGTGCCGAATATTTACCAATGGGAACGGCTCCTATACCTATAACCGCCAGGGCAGACCTTATTCTGATCTCGTCCTGCCCAGACAAAGCATGAAAGCGTGTTAAATTTATCCACTCTTTCTTACAAAAAAGATTCTATCAAGTTCCATGCCGGAGTCTATTATTTTTTTATGAACAAACCTCCTGTCTCCCTGGGCAGCCCATGGCACAGAAGAAAATCAAACAATTGCGTTGTAGCTTGGCAGGGGAGTTGCGCAACAATGATGCATCACATCAAAAGAGACATTTGTGTTTCAGAAACTGAGACAGAAAAACAATACAAAAGGGAGGATAGCCCATGTATGTAAAAAAAATAATAGGATGGCTGTTTTTATCCGGATTGATGGCATGGACAGGAGCACCAGGGGCCAACAGTACCGAATCAATGATAATGGTGGGCCATTTTTCTGCTGCGTCCCCGGAAGAGATCCTGCCCCGGGGCTGGGAACCCATGGAGTTCAAAAAAATAACAAATCACACCAGCTATGTTTTAATCAGGGATGACGGTACCATGGTCATAAAAGCCCACAGCAACAGTTCATCCTCGGGGCTCATGCGTCGCATCTCCATTGACCCCATGCAGTACCCTGTTGTTTCCTGGCGATGGAAGACCCGTAACATGCTGAAAAAAGGAGATGTCACCCTTAAATCAGGGGATGATTATCCCGCACGGATTTATATTACCTTTGCCTATGACGGTGCCAGGCTGGGATTTTTTGAAAAGGCCAAATACAATGCGGCAAAACTAATTTATGGAGAATATCCCCCCATGGGCGCCATCAATTACATCTGGGATGGAAAGGCCCCCCAGGGGACAACCCTTCCCAATGCCTACACCGCCAGGGTGATGATGGTGGTGGTGGAAAGCGGCAGTAACAATTTAAATACCTGGGTTAAAGAGCGACGGAATATCCGGGAGGATTATCGAAAACTGTTTGGCCAGGAACCTCCCATGATTTCCGGGGTGGCCATCATGACCGACACTGACAATACCGGCGAAGAAGCCACCACATTTTACGGGGATATTACATTCTCAAAAGAGTGATTAACGCATTGCATTCCAGCTGGCGGTGATATCATCATGATTTTCCACAAGTAAGGCGAGATACACAAGCTCCATCTCAATCATTTCATGGTCTTTTTTCCTCAGCCATTCAGAAAGCCAGGCAAATCTCAGGGCAATGACAAAATCCAGCAAAGCTTGCCATCCCAGGGGACAAAAGAACTTCCCAGCCGCCAAACCATGGAAAAGGGAGCGCACCAGCTCCCCCACCAACGCCGGGGGGTCCTCCATGCCAAGGCACCCCAGCAGGTTGGCAAGGTCATAAATTTCCGGCTTCCAGCCCATGAATTCCCAGTCAATAACCCCATTAATGTCATCTCCGGCCCAGATGACATTGAGGGGGTGAAAATCACCATGGCTGAACCCCGAAGGGATCTTGTCATGCACTGGGAAAAAATTTTGTTCAAGATGGGCGATAATGGGGCCCAGACGTTTTAATATTTCCGGTTCACGCTCCTTCAGGGTCCGGCAAAGCATCATCATATAATCTGTGATGGAAAACACCTTCTCCGGTTCCCCACCGGGGGGGGTGCCCGCCTTTTGTTTGAATTCAAGCAGCACCCGGGCCATCACCCTTCCCCGCCATGCCTCAAAGGCATATTCCGGTCGATGCAGGGGCACTCCCTCGATAAAAGGCGTCAGCTGCCATCCCGCCCCCTGAAAAGAGGTTACAAAGGTGTTTTCAATATTTTTTAAAGGGGGATGCACCCACAAAAGCCCCCGGGCTTTAAGATGATGACATACAAAGGCTATTTTACGCTTTCGGGGAAGCTGATCCAGGGTGAATTTTTCCAGCACAAACAGTTGTTGTCGCTGATCTTCCAGCACAGTTCTTTCTTCACACCGTTCCGGGCTGCCGGGAATATCAATGTCCCGGCGAAACCTGGAAAAAGCAAAATTCCATTTTTTTAAAAGTTGAAAATCCACTTTTATCCCAGCAACTTGGCAAGATCTTTTCCGTAATCCTGGGCCATGACCACACCACCGTCAAGCCAGCTGGCCTTGAGTGTCAAGGGGGAACCCACCATGTTCATGCCGTAAATGTTCACCATGGTATCAAATATTCGCTGGGGGGCTTCCCCACTCCATCCAAAGGCCCCAAAGGAACCGCCGGGAAGGCCTTTTAATTCTGCCCGTTCGGCAAGGAACAGCACCTGTTTCATGGAAGAGATCATCTCTCCATGGTAGGTGGCAGAACCAAAGAGATATCCGTCAAAACCTTTCAAGGCCTCTTCTGATTTGACTTCATTGGCATTTTTCAAGGTGGCGCCATGCCCGGAAATACGAATGCCTTCGGCAATGAGCTCAGCAATTTTAAGGGTCTCTCTGGAACGGGTTGCGTAAACAATTAAAACTTCAGCCATGTTACTCTCCTTTTTCTGGTAAATATTAAAATTTTTAAAAAGCAGACCAGATCATGCGAACTGCCACTACATATAGCAGCAATGCAAAAATTCTTTTAAGCTTATCCACGGGAAGGGTGTGGGCAAGCTTTGCCCCCAACGGGGCAGTGCAAACACTGGCTGACACAATCCCTGCAAGAGCCGTGCCTTGAATGTATCCCAAACTGTAAGGGGGCAAATCCGACATTCCCCATCCATTGAGCAGGTATCCCATGGTGCCTGCCACGGCAATGGGAAATCCAATGGCGGCAGAGGTGCCAATGGCGTTACGCATGGCTGTATTATGCCACACCAGAAAAGGAACGGACAAGGTTCCACCGCCAATACCCACCAGACTGGAAAAAATGCCAATAACCCCACCGGCACCAAACATACCCGGGGCACCGGGAATTTCCCGGTTGGGCTTGGGCTTGATGCCAAGAAGCATCTGGGTGCCCACATAAAAAAGGAAAACCGCAAAAAATCCCTTTAAAAAATTGGTACTGAGCTGGGAAGCGACCCATGCCCCCACAAAGGTACCCACCAGAATGCCCGGGGTTATTTTAAGGACCACCGGCCAGGCAACCCCTCCCCTTTGATGGTGGGAACGCACACTTGACAGGGAGGTAAACAAAATACTGGCCAGGGATGTACCCAAGGCCAGGTGAAGAATATGGTCATGGGCAAAGCCCTGGCCTGTGAACGCAAAGGTGAGCATGGGAACAATGACAAGTCCGCCCCCAATACCCAGAAGACCGGCCAGAACTCCGGCAAGGGCCCCCAGGGCAAGATAAAGAAAAATCAGTGACATCAAACCGTCTCCAGAGCAGTATTACTGCCGTATCATTATAATGGCCCATGATGCCTGTTCCCACACATATATAAAGCTCAGAAGCTGTTTAAGATTAAACATTCCAATCCATTGCATGTATTGAGACAGATAACATGGACCCAATTAGAAACTAAAACAATTTAAGTTTTTAACAAAGAATATTTCGATCAATATCGGCCACACGGTTCTGGCCGGTCATGAACATGGCTTTTTTAAATATTTTTTTAACATGCTCCATGTGCAGTCGTACCCCCAGGGTTCCTCCTCCCACAGCGGCCCGGATGATGTCCCGGCCCAACAGCACGGCATCGGCACCAAGTGCAATCATTTTAAGAACATCATATCCGGTCCTTATCCCACCGTCCACCGTGATAAACACCTTGCCCTTAAGGCGATGGGCAATTTCCGGTAACACCTCGGCGGTGCCGGGGGTTGCATCCAGTACCCTTCCCCCATGGTTGGACACTCCCACCACCTTTGCCCCTGCTTCGGCACAGGCTTCGGCATCTTCCAAAGCCATGATGCCCTTGGTGATAAAAGGTAAAGAGGTGAATTCCACCAGCTCCTTGATATCTTTTACGCTTTTTCTGAACACCGGCTGATTATTCCGGGCCATGATGGTGGAACCACAGCCGTCCAGATCGAGACCCACAGCAGGGCATCCGGCATCTTCGGCCATGTGAATCAGTTTCTTTAACACATCCTGTGCCCTGGGCTTAAAAATGGGAATGCCCTGGCCTTTTTCCTCTTTAAGCACCTGCAGGGCAGGATTGTTTTCCGGCGTATAAAACCAGGTATCTCCCCGCCAGCCGATGGTACCTGCTTCCCGACATCCATTGACAATGGCCCGGCAAAAATCCTTTTCCGGCATGGCATCATTGTATTTTTCTATGCCTGCGGTGGAAGCACCCATCACAGGAAACTCCAGATTCATACCCAAAAAATCAATGGATGCGTCGGGTTCCGCATGCTCCCCCACCACCCTCATTTTAAGACGCAGATTCATAAGGGCCTGGGCATTATTCCGAAAGGAAGAGCCCTGGCCTGCCCCACCAAATCCAATGGGTTTGCCATAGGCTTCTTTCTGGCAAACCTTGTCAAAATTACCGTCACAGGCAGGATAGGCCGCACACAATCCTTTAAGACGCTTTCTGGCTTGATCTCTTACATCTTCAGGGGTGGCAGGAATTCCCGCCTCAAGATCCAGGATCAACTTTCCCGCTGCCATGCAGGTGGTACAGTGATCCGGTGCAGTGTCCTGCTCAACTTCCGTGTGACACATCGTACAATACCATTTTGCCATATTTGAACTCCTTTTTTTATATGATACAGTTCCGGCCGGGCCCATTGCCCCTCGGGGGGGCGGCATAGTACCCTTTTCAATATTTTTTGTGTTCACCGGTTATAAAATGGCCCGGGAAACCTTCCGGGCATCAAATGCGTGGGAAATCAAAGTCTTTTTCCCAAGGGCCTTGATCCTTTGATGAAAAGGCACGGTTTCCTGCTCATACAACACCCCAGTGGGAATTTTATCCCCCCATTTCATGGCAAGGGCCATGGCCTTGGCAAAGTCTGCACTGTCATGGCCGGTCTCTTCAATGTCATACACCCGATCCATGTACCATTTCTGGGTATTTATTTTATTAAAAGAGACACAGGGCTGCAAAATATCAATAAGGGCAAAACCGGGATATGCCATGGCCCGCCGGATCAAGTCGGTGAGCTGCTCAGTCTTTCCGGAAAATCCCCGGGCCAAAAAACCGATGCCGGCTGCAAGGGCCACAGACATGGGGTTAAAGGACTGGGAGGTGGTGCCCTGGTTCTGAAGCCGGGTCACCGTTCCAAGGGCAGTGGTGGGAGATGCCTGACCTTTGGTTAACCCATACACCTGATTATTATGAACCAGCAGAGTGATATCCACATTTCGTCGAATGGCCGCCAAAAAATGGTTTCCCCCTTCACCATAACAGTCTCCGTCCCCGGAATTCACCACAATATTCAAATCATGATTGGCCGTCTTTGCGCCGGTGGCCACAGGAAGAGCTCGGCCATGGAGGGTATGGAAAATATTGCCCTGGATGAAATGGGGGGTCTTGCCTGCCTGCCCGATGCCGGAAATAAACATCATTTTTTCCGGGGGAATATTCTGGGCAGCAAAGGCCTGTTTCATGGCATTCAAAATTAAAAAATTGCCACACCCCGGACACCACTTGTTTTCGAAATCATTATTGTAATCGTTGGGTTGGACCATATTTTACTCCATTATCTGTGTGGTTTTTTCAATGATATATTCCGGATAAAGGGGCCGTCCGTCGTCTTTTAAAACAGCACCATGATAAAAAAGACCCGTTTCCCGGGAAATAATCTGCCCCATCTGGCAATTTGAATTCTGTTCCACCATGATAAATGTCCTGTCTTTCAATATATCCCGCCACCGGTCACGGTCCAGGGGCCAGATCTCTTTTATTAACACCGCACCCACGTCTTTTCCCTTTTGTCTTAGTGCCGTGCACGCTTCAATGATGATCTCCCGGGAAGAGCCCCAGCCCACCAAAAGGGTATTGCTGTCTCCATGGAGGACCCGGGGCAGGTCCATCTCCTGGATCATGGCCTTGCATTTTCCATTCCTTTTTTTACTCATTGCTATTTTGTTTTCAGCATCTTCACTGATCTGACCGGCTTCGTTGTGCTCATTGCCCGTGGCCCGGACAATGGCTTTCCCCCTGCCGGGAATTGCCCTGGGGGAGATGCCGTCCTGTGTGAAGCAATACCGCATGTATTGCCCGGGATCTGTCATATCATCGTCATGGCAGATAAAGGTGGGAAGATTTTCATCAACAACAAAAGTATTCTCCTGGGTCACCTGGGAATTATTCAAAAACTGGTCCGTTAAAACAATGGCAGGCACCTGGTATTTTTCTGACAGGGCAAAGGCTTTCTTTGTTAATTCAAAGGCTTCCATGGGACTTCCCGGAGCAAACACAAACCGGGGAAAACTGTCCTGGGATGCGTTGAGAACAAATAACAAATCTGCCTGGGCCGTGCGGGTGGGAAGTCCTGTGGCCGGCCCGGGGCGCTGGGCATTGACAATGACCAGGGGCGTTTCCGATATGGCAGCCAGCCCCAATCCTTCGGTCATGAGACAAAAGCCCCCTCCGGAAGTGGCGGTCAGGGAACGAACACCGGCAAAGGAAGCGCCTATGGCCATATTAACAGCGGCAATCTCATCCTCTGCCTGCTCCATCACTATGGGTAATTTGTCCATAAACGGTACCACGCTTGTCATGATTCCCGTGGCAGGACTCATGGGATAAAAGGAGAAAAAGCGGCAATCAGATGCCAGGGCACCCATGGCAATGGCCCGGGACCCGTTAATAATAACGGCACCGGTATCCTGGGGCGTCCAGGAAAACTTTTTTGAAAATCGAATCTCACCGGCAGCCCCATACCCCTTTTTTGCTGCAGTGGTATTTAAATTAATGATTTTTTCTCCCTTGGCGGCAAAGCGATTTTTCAGGAGATTTTCAAGTATTTTATATGGGGCACCCAGTATGGATAAAATAGCACCGGCGGCAACGGTGTTGGCTGTAATGGCTCCACCGGCTTCTTTGGCCAATCCTTTCAGGGGAATGGACAAAATATTTTCTTTAAAACCCACATCTGTGTCAGAATTAAGAATCACCATGGCATCTTGTGCAAGGTTATCACGGTTCAAAGAAAGCGTACGCTGATCCAGGGCCACCAGAATATCCAGTCCGTTACCCGGGGCTTTCACCGGTTCATCGCTGATTCTAAGCAGATTAAAACTGTGGCCCCCCCTGATTCTGGATTCAAAATCATCCACGGAGAATATGAAAAGACCGGCACCATGGCACACTTGGGACAAAAGTGTCCCGATTGTTTGAATGCCCTGCCCCGCTTCTCCGCCAATCTTCACTGTAATATCTATTGTCATTGTTTCCCCTTGCGAAATTATCGGTTAAGGTGAGAATAATCAATGTATGTCAATTCTGATCTGAAGCCTTCCCTGCCCGAATTGATACAGTTTATAATGCCTTGGATCGGGTTTGAGATGGAATGAAACCCTGAGTGCCCTTGATAATATTCTGGTTGCAAATGGTGTCATAAATATATATTTTTTTCAAGACTCATATTCAATTCCAAGTGACTTCCCCGGGGGTAAAATGGAACATATTACCCTGCGGCCCCATACAATTTATGGGAACGTTCCAGCAAAAAGTGGGCCATAAAAACTACGTTGAAATGATTTTGACATCTTGACCCGTCTAATGGTATGAAACTTGTATTGTCATATTTAGATTCCCATGGGTCCGAAGATCTCATTTCTCATACCACATGGGATATGTTCAATTTCAAAGAAACACATTAGGGACTCAGACCTTATTGATCTATCATTTACTACTCAATGGTTGTTATTTTCTATGAATGAGACCCCGAATAAATGGTAGATTAAAAATTGCCGACTCCCTTATGTGACGTCAAACTGGAGAACTTATGGCTGACGAGTTAGATTAAAGAATATCAAATTAAGGATGAGGAACAATGACTGAAGTTGAAAATGATCGAGAAAACTGCGCAAAGGTCTACTCACTGAGCACATGCAGCCACTGCAAAGCTGCCAAGCGCTTTCTCAGTGACTGTAGTGTGGAATACACGTTTATTGATGTGGACTGCTTAAAAGGAAATGAACGCAAGGCCATTGTGGCAGATATCAAAGAACTGAATCCAAGATGCTCTTTTCCCACCATTGTCATCAATGAAAAGGTGATTGTGGGATTCCAGGAAGATGAAATCAAGGAGGCGCTGGGACTCTGAAAATGGACATTAAAGACCTGTATGAAAAACTGAAAAAAATTCATGAACCCAAGGGGTACTACTTTAATAAAGACCGTGAGCTTGTATATGAACTCCTTGATTCTCTTATAAACAACAAGGGAATTTACGGCTACATGGCATGCCCCTGCCGCTTGGCATGCGGAGACAAAGAGGCAGACAAAGACATTATCTGCCCCTGTGCTTATCGGGAAGCCGATGTCAAAGAGTACGGAGCCTGTTATTGCGGGCTTTATGTTTCAGAATCCCTTCACCAGGGAAAAAGGGCGGCGGAATATGTTCCGGAAAGAAGACCCCCGGAAAAAATATTTTAGACCAGGAGGATAACTATGAATGAATGCATGCCGGTAATGAACACAGGCCTTCGGGGTGCCAGTGTGGCCAGTACAAAAATCAGCAATGTGGACGGGGCAAAAGGAAAATTGATCTATCGCGGATACCTTGTGGCAGACCTTGCCGAAAAGGCATCCTTTGAGGAGATCATATATCTGCTGCTTTATGAAGACCTTCCCACCCGGGATGCGCTGGCTCAATTCAAGCAGCATCTTCTGGGCAAAAGACCAATTGATAAATCTGTCTTTGAATTCATGAAAGCACTGCCCCCCTCCTCCAGCCCCATGGATGTTTTCCAGGCAGCCATCCCCCTTCTTGCCCGGGCCGATGCCCGTGCAGAAGAAAAAACCATTGACGCGGCCCTGGAAAGTGCACTTAATATCATTGCCGGTTTTCCCACCCTTGTTGCGGCATGGGAGCGCATCCGCAATAAAAAAGCTGTGGTGTCTCCCCGGGATGATTTGGACCACGGTGCCAATTTTCTATACATGCTTAAAGGCGAAATGCCCCATCCTGAAATCATGCATTTCTTTGACACCGCTCTTGTGCTCCACGCAGAACACTCCTTTAATGCCTCCACCTTCACGGCCCGCCAGGTGGCCTCCACAAGGGCGCACATGTATGCTTCCCTGTCTGCTGCCATGGGGTCCCTTTCCGGAGAACTCCATGGCGGGGCCAATGTGAGGGTGATGGAGATGCTCAAAGCCATTGGCACCTCTGATGCCATTGATCCTTATATTGAAAATACCCTTGCCTCAGGGGGTAAAATCATGGGACTTGGCCACGCCGTTTACCAGGTGGACGATCCCCGGGCCGATATCCTGGCCCCCATGTCCCGGCGACTGGGGGAAATCATCGGAGACACCCGATGGTACGAACTGTCCAAAGAACTTGAAATAAAAGCAAAAAAAGCGTTTAAAACCCACAAGAACATGGATATTTTTGTGAACGTTGATTTTTACAGTGCCTCACTTTTTTACACCATGGGGATTCCCACGGATTTTTTTACCCCCATCTTTGCCCTGTCCCGGGTGAGTGGCTGGGCAGCCCACGTCATTGAAGAGCAATTTGCAACAGCCGCTCCCAAACCGGCCCTGTACAGACCCGGAGCCACCTATGTGGGCGATTATTGCGGACCCAATGAATGCAGTTTTGTTGACATTGATAACAGAAAAGGAGACTAAGCGGCATGAAAAAATGGAAATGTATTATTTGTGGTTACATTCACGAAGGAGAAGAACCACCGGAGATGTGCCCCATCTGCAAGGCACCTGCTTCAAAATTTATTCTTTTGAAAGAAGAAGAAGCAGAAAATTCTCCGGGCAAGGTGAATAAAACGTCCGGGAAACCCAAGGCATCCACCGACCCATCTGACAAGGAAAAAATAAAAGCCCTGGAAATGGAAATTAAAGAGGTCCGACGCAAAAAAATTCGTTTGTTTCGCATGGTGGATTTCATGCTGGACCAGATGCTGAAACACCACCTCCACCCCGTGTCTGTTCATTTCCCCAATGGGGTTCTGCCCGTTGCAGTGCTCTTTTTTGTGGCAGCACTGATATTTAATATGGATTCCCTGGCAACGGCAGGCTTTTACAACATCGTGGTGGTGCTTGTGGCGCTTCCCCTGGTTATTTTCGCAGGATTTGTGGAATGGACAAAAAAATACAATTCAGCCATGACCATGTTCTTTAAAATTAAAATCATCGCCGCATTTGTCACCTTTCTGGCATGCCTGGTGAGCCTGGTGTGGTTTATGAAAGATCCTGGGGTGCTTCACTCCTGTTATGCATGGCTCTTTATTCTCATCAACGCCGGAATGCTGGGTGCCGCCGGTGTGGCAGGTTTTCTGGGGGGAAAACTGGTTTTCAAAGATTAATCACCGCCTTTGCATGGGGATCAAAGGGATTTTTACGGATGGCCAGGGAAAAGATATAGGGATAATGCACCTTGAGGTGCTGGAGATAATAAAGCCACTGTTCCAGCATAAGACGATAGGCCCGGCTCATATCCATGGCAAGATGCCGGACATCCGAAGGGGGCAGCTCCCTAAAATTTTCCCGACACTCCAATTCATCTGTGAGGTGAAACACGGCCAGAAGAACCTCGCTGAATCCCTCATCTTCAATAATGGCAGGATTTTCAAGCAGACTGATCAAAGCTCTGCGTCGGCTGGTTAAAAAGTCACGCAGGTCTTTGAATTCAACAAGATCACTGATATCAAGATTAAATTTATGTCTTTTTAATTGCCTCTGTGCAGCAATGAAGTGTTCCCCGGTCCATTTGGTGCTCACCATGAGATGCTGCCGGATGGTTTTCATCTCGGTGTCACATCGGGAAAAAATGGTCAAAAGCCGGTATCCGGTTTCGCTGAAAAAAATTCCCAAAACCATGTTAATTTTTCGCATGCGATTCCGGGCCTCCCGCCGGAGCAGGATCAACTCCGTTCCATTGGCAATAACCCCCAGAAAACTGCCGCCCCCCAACACAATCAAAAAAATGGACAACAACCGGGAAGCTGTAACTGTGGGATGGATATCTCCATACCCCACCGTGGACATGGTTACAATGTTAAAATAAAAGGCATCGGTGAAGCTAAGGGACTCAAAATGCATGAATCCAAGGGTACCCAGCACGGTGATGCCAATGAAAATAAGAAAAAATATCTGTAGTCGTCGTTTGACTTCGCTCATGGCACCTCTGGGAATTTTTTTTACACGAAATACTCCGCAGATCAAAAGCGTATTTCACACTTGATTTTGGGCACAACCGGATCAGAATAAGGTCTGCCCGTGGCAGTTATTTCAGGGGTTTATTTGGGCTTTCAGTGTTTTAAACATCTTTTATGTCCACACAGAAAACAAACCGAGTGCAGACACAGCAGTCTAAATCCCAACGAGGAAACGCCGGAGGACATAGATGAATAATAACATCATCTCCGGCGCTTTGTTTTTTTCTGAGACAAATCAGTTTTCGTTGTCTGCAAGAAAATCGTCGTACATGGTCTCCAGGGCAAGCTTGTGCTTTGATTCTTCCTGGGCCAGCAGGGCAAACAGTTTGCAGAACTCGGCATTGTCTGCTTTTTCAGAAAGATCCTGGTAAAGTTTTACTGCCATTTCTTCTCTTTTCATGGCAATTCTCAGGATGTCCTGCATGAACATCCCTTCTTTGTATTCTGTCTCCACCAGGTAGTCGCTGATTTTCAGGTCAGGGACTTTTTTCAGCTCATAGGTCTCCACCTTGGCCGTGTCTGCGCTGATCCCCTGGAGCATTTCAACATGTTTTTGTTCTTCTTTGGCAAAACTGACAAAAGTATCTTTCACCGATGCAAAGGTGTCTTTTTTGCTGAGGTCCGTGTAAAATGCCACGGCCTCTTCTTCCTTTCCAATGGCATACTCCAGGATCTCATCTACAGATTTAAATGTCATGATTTCTCCTTAATTTAACACTTGGCAGGTTTAATTTATTTCGCTCCAGTACACTTTGAAAATTCTATGGGTTTACCGCAGCTGGTGCATTTATGGGTTTTGTCAAACTCATCTGAAAATATTTCATTATCCTTACCGCATTCAGGACATTGACATGTGAATGATTTAAGGTCTTTAAACTGTTCAAACCCTGGACAATGCTGTGGTGTAGTCATAGCGCCTCCCTTTTATGAAACAGTGAAAAAATAACTTCAGTATACCTTTGACAATTTTAAAATACTATAATCTTAATTTAATACTCTTGCAAGCCCAAACCACGATTTTGTGGCCCTTCAAATGAACCATTGCAAATTACACACTCAACTTTCGGGCTTCATTTCAAAGCTGGCATTTTTAAATGTGCCGATGGGCTCAGTGTGCCGACGGGGTCAAGCTTTTGTTATTGATGTTATCGACCAAGGCCTTTGCTAACGAAAAAAGCCTCGATAATGTAATGACGAAAGCCTGAACCCACCACGAAATGCGAACACCGAAAGTTGAGTTACACACCATCCTCCTTCATAATTTTATTCACCTGGGACTTGTTTGGCAGGATTAATGCATTAACTTTAATATAATTGCCACATTGTGGCATTCAGAATATAATCCCGTGGAATCACCAGAACAGCAACACTTCCATTTACCCATGGGGGTCCCTCCTTGAAAGGATGGGGATCACTGTGAACACGACCGGAGCCTAATTATGAGTGGTAATAATTATATTCCACGACCAGAATCAAGAATCTGTTTCTTGTGATTCATGATTGTATCATCTCATTGAGACGATTGTGCTTCTGCTACTTACAAAACATTCACTTATCGTAACCCACTCCGCTCAAATGATTTGTGATTGTGAGTAAAACGCCAGAAAGCAAACAACAATCCGTAAAACAGCAGGAGGCCCAAATGGCAAAATCGAAAAAAGAGGTAAAAAACCAATTAGATCCCAAGGATTGCACGGCCTGTGATTCCACTTCACAGATGATCACCAAGGCCAGAAAAGACGGGGTAATTCTTCATTTTGACAGAGCGGCGGACATGAAGGCATGCCCCATTGGTGCAGATTCAGCGTGCTGCAAGAACTGTTTTATGGGACCCTGCAGGCTCAATCCCAGGGATCCCTATAAAAAAGCGGGGGTATGCGGTGCCACCATTGACACCATCATGGCCCGGAACTTTGCAAGGGCTGTTGCCGCCGGTGCCGCATCACACACAGACCACGGCATGGCCATGCTGGAGTTGTTCAGGGATGTGGTCAACGGCAAGGTCCTGGATTATGAAATCAAGGATGAATTCAAACTCGAGCGGGTGGCAAAATCCCTGGACATTGAAACAGAAGGCAGAACCCCAAAGGAGATCGCAACGGACCTATACAAACAACTGGAAAGCACTTATACCCAGGTGGATGGAGAGATCCCCTTTACCAAGCGGGTGCCCCAGGGAACCCTGGACACATGGCGAAAGCTGGGGATTGTCCCCAGGGGAGCCATGAGGGAAATCATGGAGATGATGCACCGCACCCACATGGGCGTGGATCAGCATTATAAAAACATCACCAAACAGGCCAGCCGAACGGCCCTGTCCGATGGATGGGGAGGTTCCATGGTGTCCACTGAGATTTCAGACATTCTTTTTGGCACACCGTCCCCCATCAACGTGGGTGTGAACATGGGCGTTTTAAAGGAGGATATGGTAAATATTATCATCCATGGCCATGAGCCCAACTTGTTTGAATCCATGCTGGTATCTGTGAATGAAAAAACCCTGGTGGAGTCGGCAGTGGCCGCAGGTGCCAAGGGAATCAACCTGGTGGGGATGTGCTGTTCCGGTGCAGAGATGATGTCCCGGCACGGAGTTCCCCATGCCGGTAATTTCTCCTCCACGGAAGCCATTATGGTCACCGGGGCCGTGGATGCAATGGCCGTGGATATTCAATGCATCAAACAGGGCCTGGCCGCCGTGGCCCAATGCTATGATACCCCATTGATTACCACCAACACCCGGGCCCACATTGAGGGGGCCACCCATGTGGAGTTTGAAGAGCACAACCCCAGTGCCTGCACCGATGAGATTGTTATAAAGGCCATCACACGGTTCAAGAACAGACGTCATGAAATTGAAATTCCCAAAGCAGTGAATGACGGAGTGCAGGGCTTTTCCCATGAATACATTGAGTACATGCTCGGCGGTGCCTTCCGCGGCGGATATGCGCCGTTGAACGAAAACATCATCAACGGAAGAATCCGTGGCGTGGCCGGTGTGGTGGGATGTACCAATCCCCGGGTAAAGCAGGATGATTCCCACGTAAAACTGGTAAAGGAACTCATTAAAAATGATGTGCTGGTGCTGCTCACCGGATGTGCCCAAATTGCCCTTGCCAAGGCAGGTTTTTCCGTACCGGAAGCGGCCCATTATGCCGGTCCCGGACTCCAGGAAGTGTGCGAAACCGTGGGCATGCCCCCGGTGCTGGGCTTAGGCTCCTGTGTGGACAACAGCCGCATACTCATCGCAGCCTCGGCCATGGTGGCCCAGGGAGGTCTGGGCAACAGCATTGCAGATCTGCCCGTGGCCGGTGCGGCCCCGGAGTATATGAGTGAAAAAGCCATTGCCATTGGCCAGTATTTTGTGGCATCGGGGGTTTACACCGTGTTTGGAGTGACTTTCCCCACCATTGAAGACACCAAATTTCACAATTATCTTTTTGACGGGCTGGAATCCGAAGGCATTGGAAAATGGGATCACGCCATAGATCCCATTGAAATGGCGCACAAGATGATTGCCCATATTGACAAAAAGAGAAAGGAACTTGGTATTGACAAGGGCCGGGAACGGGTGCTTGTGGACATGGCTGACCGCCGTGGGCTGGCATAAAAAAGCAACCCATGCAAAAAAACTGTTAACCCTGAGTTTGCCTGCCATGTGATTGGCCGTATAATAGATGGGGTTACCTCCTTTTCCGCATATATTATTTGGGCTCAGGGGAAAATTCACCGGGCAGGCAATCACCCATCCCCCGGATTTTGAAATCAAGATCCGGGGGATATTTTTTTATATGAAGCACTCCGCACATCAGGGGTGTATTTCAAGTTTTGTTGTGGCGAAGCGAGGGCAGCATACGGTCTGCCCGTGACGGTTATTTATGAATCACCACACGCGTTGACGCCATGTCAATGATGGGAAGGGCCGGAATCTCCTTGATTCCATACACCGCCTCCAGGTGAATATCTCCGGGCACCATTCCCAATAGCTTTTCCGCCACTTTCTGGTCTGCCTGTCGGTACCTCAATCTGGCCTCCACGGTCACCGATGTCCCCGGCTCCCGGGACAATCCATAATAGACATCTTTGTACCCCTTGGGGGGGATGGTATCGTTTTTGGAAAAACTTTCCGCTTCCCAGGGCTTAAGGGTAAATTTAAGATTTTTATCCTGGGTATGGGAATTAAACATGCGAATATCTTTGGGAAGTTTTCCATGGCTGTCCACACTGCCGGTGGTCATGATAATATTTCCCTTGTTATCCGTTGCCGTTACCTCCAGCCACATCTGACGAATATTGGTAAGAGAGGTGGTCAGATTATGCCCGGCCCGGATATTTTTCACCCTTACCTTTATTTCTGCCAGTTTCTTCTGCCGGAACACCGGGGTAATTTCCAGGGACGCTGCTGCCTGGAGGCGCTCCACGGCCATGGTGTATTTGCTGTGTACATTTTCAGCCAGCTCCTCATCCCCGGCCCTTTTGGCCGCAAGTTCCGTTAAATAATACAAAAGAAAATTGGCACCGTTAAAATAGTGATGATACTCACCCGGCTCAGGTTTTTTTAATTCATCGGCGGAACGTTTAAAAGTCTGGGTCTCCACCATATGACAATCTTGGCAATGGATATTGGCTGTGGCATAGGGGCCGTTTTTCCATTCCCGGTAGGTCTCTTCCAGGGGCGTATGGGTTTCATGGTGGGACACCTGATGGCAAGAGGCGCACAACTCGGAACTTTTATGCAAAGAAGATTCAACACACTGATGAAAATCATCGCCACAATATTCATCCGGTGCATTGGGGCCATATTTGGTTAATTGGGGCTCCTCTGGACCATCCGTTCCCGGGGAAAGAATCAAGGAACCGTTTTCCGGCTGGCGGTAGGGGGTCTGCCAATGGGTGTGTCCCTTGATCGAGTGACACACATCACATGAGACACCGGCCAGGGCCATATCACTCAAACCCTTAAGCCCGGCCCCTTTGATTTCACCTTTTACCACAGCCGCCGGTGTGTGACACCCCTCACACTGCCGGGCAATTGCATGCCCTGCCTCCTTTACGGCAAGATTGAGTTCCCCCTGGTACACCGGATCTTTGAATGCCAAGGCATGCATGGAGCCGGTCCACTCTTCAAATTTTCCGGGATGACAGTCTGCACAGGTTTCCGGGGGGGTAAAATCTGCACTGCTTTTTTCCCATTGAAGAAGAGATGGCGCATAGGGATAAAGGGAGGTATCGGTTTTCATGTAAGTATCCCGGCTTTGGGCCACTCCACCTGCAAACAAACCAATTAAAACCGCTAATAGACTGACCAGGAAACATTGCTGTCTCATAATAATTTTTCTCCTTAAAATATTGTCATCATTCTCCATTGAAGATTAGAGTTTCGCCACTGGTTTTAAAAAAACTTAAAACAGGTTAGATTTTTTCACATCTCCAGGGTGATGCCCACAGGACAATGATCAGATCCCAGGACATCCCCCCCAATGAATGCTGTTTTCAACCACCCCTTATCAATAATATCCTGGGTGACAAAAAAATAATCAATGCGCCACCCGGCATTATTTTTCCTGGCATTAAACCGATAGGACCACCAGGAATATTCAACGGCATCAGGATGCAGGAACCGAAAGGTATCCACATATCCATGGGCGATGATATCATCTATCAATTTCCGTTCACTGGGTAAAAAGCCCGATCGTTTACTGTTGGGACCAGGATTCTTCAAGTCTATTTCATTGTGGGCAATGTTAAAATCTCCTGTGATAATAAGGCTTTTTCCACTGTCCCGCAAGCTTTGGGCATGGGCAAAAAAATCAGCATAAAAATCCATTTTATACTGAAGGCGTTCGTCACTCATCTGGCCGTTGGGGAAATAAACATTGAATAAAATAAAATCTTCATAATCCAATTCCAGGATCCGTCCTTCTGTATCATACCGGGGAATTCCCATGCCGGTTTTAACGCTTTCAGGAAGCGGCCGGGTATATGCAGCCACCCCGCTGTAACCCTTTTTCACCGTGGAATATGCCCAGTAATCATGGTAATCCATAAACGGTTGCATCTCCTTTGTTCGCTGATGAGCCTGGAGTTTGGTCTCCTGCAAAAGTAAGATATCAGGGTCAAGGGTTTCAACTGTCCCATGAAATGCTTTTTTTAAAACGGCCCTTAATCCATTGACGTTCCATGAAATAATTTTAACATATTTCTTTCCCATGGAAAATTTCTCCATATAATTGTTGAAAATATTTAAAATTAGCCTTACCATCTATTTTAAGTTTAATTTGATCCTCTTTTCATACGTTGGATGGGGAATAAAGTCCAGTAAAAGACCACCTGTTCCGCCCAGAACAATTATCGGTCACCATGCCACCGTTGTCTTATTTGCTGTGCACAGCCAGGCCATAAATGAGGTCTGGCATAATAACAGTTATCATTTTTCCATATGCCCAGAATCCGGCATATTTCTTGTATTCATTATTATCCGTTAAGAAACGCTTTTTTCTTGCTGAAACGGAGGTACTTATCATGACGAACGATTCCATTATTATTGCATGTACAAGCTGCGGTACCCGGAACAGAATTCCCAAAAACAAAATCAAACAAAAACCGGTGTGTGCAAAATGCCGGGCATCCCTTGCCAATATTCCCTGGTTTCCAGTGAACATCACCGACGCCCAATTTGATACAGCGGTACTTGCACACAAAGGGATCGTGATGGTGGATTGCTGGGCACCCTGGTGTGGCCCCTGCAAATCCATGGGTCCCATTCTCGATGGTCTTGCCCGGGATTATGCCGGACGGGTAAAAATGATCAAAATAAACATGGATGAAAATCCGGCAACCGGCTCAAAATACAACATCAGAAGCATCCCCACCCTGCTTCTTTTCAAAGACGGCCAACTCAAAGACACCCTTGTGGGGGCGGTCCCGAGAACAGAAATGGAATCAAGATTGAAACCATTGATTGGATAAAATTCGACATACCACTTTCGTAAATAGTCGGTCAGCACCCCATCTTTACCTGTTTTAGCCTGCTCCCCCCCAGCAATAGTATGCTACGCAGTCCCAAACAGGCAAATATGGGGTACGGCCCCAACATTTACCTTAGTAAGCCGAATATTTACCCACTTTCCGGCAGTATGACCGCCACGGACGAACCTTTAAAAAAAATTGTATAAAAGGAGGAACGATTTCATGAAATGGAAACAATTCCTGACCCCGGCAAAATCCCTGGACACCAATGAAGCAAAAGCCTTTATGGACCAAAGAGATGTTGATGAATTCACCGTGCTGGATGTACGGCAACCATCAGAGTACGAACAGGGACACATCCCCGGTGCCACCCTGATTCCCCTGCCGGAACTGGGGGACCGTCTCCACGAACTGGACCCCCAAAAGACCCAGCTGGTGTACTGAGCTGTCGGAGGACGCAGCCGTGTTGCTGCGCAGATGATGGCCGGCAAGGGGTTTGAGAATGTCATCAATGTGGCCGGTGGATTCAAGGCCTGGAAAGGTCATGCCGCCGTGGGCAGCCAGGATCTGGGGGTGGAACTTTTTGACGGCAGTGAATCCCCGGAAGAGACCCTGGTGGTGGCCTACTCCCTGGAACAGGGCCTGCGGGAATATTATCTGTCCATGGTAAAAAAGGTCAAAAACACCCAGGTTCAAGAAATTTTCTCCCTCCTTGCTGAAATTGAGGTCAAACACCAGGAGCGTCTTTTCCAGCAATACCTTGAATTGTCTGACACCAATCCCACCCTGGAAGCCTTTGAAAATGAGATTGTGGTCAATGCCGTTGAAGGGGGAATGAGCACAGATGAATATGCAAAACTATACAACCCGGACTGGGAATCCCCCGTGGATGTCATTTCCATTGCCATGGCCATCGAGGCCCAGGCCCTGGACATGTACCAGCGCACAGCGGCAAAGGTCGGCAATGAAAAAAGCCGGGAAATCCTCACCCAGATTGCCCGGGAAGAGCGCAGCCACCTTGAGGAACTGGGTAAATTAATGGATCGCATATAACTGCCACAGGCGACCATTCTAACCTCGGTCTGCCCACAACAAAGCTTGAAATACCCTCCTGATTTGCAAAGTATTTCATATAAACGGGCATGTCCTGTCGGACACAACGAATATTGAAAATGGTGGCATGCCGCCCCCCGACGGGCAATGGGCCCGGCCCGGAACTGTAGACAGCTCGATTGGCCGGTTCCTATTACCCCTCGGGGGGGCTCTGCTGAGGATGCTCGGAAGTTTTATTTTCTAATAAAAAAACAGGAAAGAACACCATGGAAAAAACATTGATACTGGTGGGAGGAGGCCATGCCCACATGGAAACCCTGGCCCACCTGGAAGACTTTGTACAAAAAGGCTTTAAGGTCATCGTGGTGGGGCCCTCCACCCACCACTACTATTCGGGCATGGGACCCGGCATGCTGGGCAAAACCTACACCCCCAAAGAAATTCGTTTTGCCACCAGGCATGTGGTGGAAAAAAAGGGAGCCATCTTTATAGAGGACAAAGGCGTCCGCATTGATCCAGACACCCGGACCCTTTTTCTGGCATCGGGAAAGAGCCTGTCTTATGATGTTATCTCCTTTAATGCGGGAAGTTACGTGCCCCAGGAAAGTGTCATGGGGGATGACAACGATGTCTATCCGGTGAAGCCCATTGAAAAACTCATGGAGGCCCAGGCCCGGATAGAGGAACTCACCCGCCAGAAAAAAATTGCCATTGCCATTGTGGGGGGCGGGCCGTCATCTGCCGAAATTGCAGGCAATGTAAGGCAATTGACCCGTGGATCAGGCTTTAACACCCCGGATATCACCATCTTTGCCGGGAATAAATTCATGGGACGATTCCCGGAAAAAGTCAGACAGGGGGTCATGACCATTCTTCAAAAACGAGACATTATCCTCAATGAATCTGGATATGTCTCCCAGGTAAAAGACAAAAAAGTCACCTTGAAATCAGGGGAAACTTTTTCTGCAGATTTTATTTTCATGGCCCTGGGGGTGAAGCCCTCCACCATTTTTGAACAATCCGGCCTTCCCACGGGACCGGACGGGGGACTTCTGGTGAACAAATATCTCCAGAGCACCCGGTATCCTGAAATTTTTGGCGGAGGAGACTGTATCTATTTCCAGGACGCCCCCCTGGATAAGGTGGGGGTATATGCCGTTCGGGAAAACCCCATACTGCTGCACAATATCATGGCATGCCTCACCGGCAATCCCCTGAAGGTGTTTGCCCCCGGTGGAGACTATCTGCTGATTTTCAACCTCGGTGACGGGCTGGGAGTATTAAAAAAACGCGGTATTTTCTTAAAGGGCCGTCTGGCATTTAAGCTTAAAGACTACATTGATCGAAAATTCATGAAACTGTTCCAGGCCATTGAATAGATGTCCAATGCTTAAATTAAGGGAGTCAGCAATTTTTAATCCACCGTTTATTCGGGGGCTCATTCACGGGAAGTAACAACCATCGAGTTAAATGGTAAATCAATAAGGTCTGGGTCCCTGAACGTTTTTGCGCCAGAAGGAGTTTGATTGTGACAAAAAGCAAATCTGTGTTTTCAAAGGGGAAATCTCTGGTGGTCATCGCTGTACTGTGTGCAGTGGGTCTTTTTTTCATGCTGGACCTCCATCACTATTTTTCCCTAAGCAGTTTAAAAGCCCGGCAGGTACGCTTTCAAGCATTTTACGACGCCCATGCCGTTTTCACCATGGGCCTTTACATGGCAGCCTACATTACCATGGCAGCCCTGTCTCTGCCCGGTGCCGCCGTCATGACCCTGGCGGCCGGGGCCCTTTTTGGTCTGTTCACAGGCACCCTGCTTGCCGTCATATCAAGCACCATCGGAGCCACCCTGGCCTTTCTGGTTTCACGATTTCTGTTCAGGGATTACATCCAGAGACGATTCAAGGATAAACTTAAAAAGATCAACCGAGGCCTGGCAAAGGAAGGAGCCTTTTACCTTTTAACCCTGCGTCTGGTACCCATTTTCCCCTTTTTCATCATCAATCTGGTCATGGGGGTCACCGCCATTTCCACCCGGGTGTTTGCCGGGGTGAGCCTGGTGGGCATGCTGGGCGGCTGCATGGTGTATGTCAATGCCGGCACCCAGCTGGCCCGCATTGACTCTGTCAAGGATATTGTCTCCCCTGGCATCCTGTTTGCTTTTATGCTGCTGGGTCTTTTTTCCCTGGTGGCGAAAAAAGCCGTTGATGTGCTACGTCGTAACAAAGCCCTGTCCCAGTACAGGCGCCCCGGTAAATTTGACTACAATCTGGTGGTCCTGGGAGCAGGATCAGCGGGTCTTGTGACCTCTTACATTGCCGCAGCTGTCAAAGCAAAGGTGGCTTTGGTGGAAAAACATAAAATGGGGGGAGATTGTCTTAACACCGGATGTGTACCCAGCAAAGCATTCATCCGCAGCGCCCGGATACTCTCCCAGGTGAACCGAGCCGGGGAGTTTGGATTTGACCGTGGAGATATTAAATTTAACTTTAAAACCGTCATGGAACGGGTCCAGAAGGTAATCAAAACCATTGCCCCCCATGATTCTGTGGATCGTTACACTGACCTTGGCGTTGAATGTATCCAGGGAAAAGCCTTGATAAAGTCGCCCTGGGAGGTGGAAGTCAACCACCGTGTGTTGACCACCCGCAATATTGTGGTGGCCACCGGAGCCCGTCCCATGATACCGGATCTTCCCGGACTTGATAGCATCCCTTTTTACACTTCTGATACCATCTGGGAAATGGAAAAACTGCCCCGACGCCTCATGATCCTGGGAGGCGGGCCCATTGGCTGCGAGCTTGCCCAGGCCTTTGCCGGATTTGGGGCCCGGGTGATCCTGGTTCAACGGGGGGCACATCTCATGAAACGGGAAGACCCGGAAGTGTCCGATCTCATCAAAGCACAGTTTGAATCCCAGGGCATAGAGGTATTTACCCACCATGGGGCAAAGGCGGTGGTGGTGGAGTCAGATACCCGGTATCTGGTGTGCACCCACAATGGTGAAGAGGTAAAAATCGCCTTTGATGAAATACTGGTGGCCCTGGGACGGCAACCCAATGTAACCGGGTTTGGTCTGGAAGAACTGGGGGTGCGCCTAACCCCCCGGGGAACCATTGATGCAGGAGAATTCATGGAAACCAGCATCCCCACCATATTTTGTGCAGGGGATGTGGCAGGCCCCTACCAGTTTACCCATGTGGCTGCCCATCAGTCCTGGTATGCATCGGTGAATGCGCTGTTTGGAGGAATTAAAAAGTTCCGGGTGGACTACAACACCATTCCCTGGGCCACCTTTACCCACCCGGAGGTGGCCCGGGTGGGGCTAAATGAAACTGATGCCAGGGCTAAAAACATTGAGTATGAGGTGACCCGTTATAACCTGGATGATCTGGACCGGGCCATTGCCGATGGGGAGGCCCGGGGATTTGTAAAAGTCCTCACCGTGCCGGAAAAGGATAAAATCCTGGGGGTAACCCTGGTGGGGAGCCATGCCGGAGAGATCATTGCAGAATTTGTACTGGCCATGAAGGCGGGGCTGGGATTAAACAAGATCCTTGGCACCATTCATATCTACCCCACCATGGCCGAGGCCAATAAATACGTTGCCGGGGCGTGGAAACGGGCACATAAACCGGAAAAACTACTTTCCTGGGTGGAAAAATTTCACTCCTGGAGGCGAAAGTAAGACAAAAGGGCCAATATATTTACAATTTATATTTGACTGTTTTCGCATGAGTGTATAAAACAATAACCCAAAGAGCAAGTTTTTCAACATAATTTTCAAAAAGTGATGACAGATTTTGTATGAAAAACAAAGAGTCTTTAATCGTCCTGAAGAGATCAAATGGCGTTGTTTGAGCTGTGGGTATATTCATCCAGGTAAACAGGCACCGGATAAATGCCCGGCCTGTGTAAAGCCCTCGGCATATTTTGAGGTTCTGGCCAAAAACTGGTAAAGTCAAATGGAGTCAAACCTGGCTTATGGGCGTTATTTATCCAGACAAACGCATAAGCCACTAAAAATAATGCCCATAAGCCAGGCATGACCCATTTTCTGTGAAAAACATCTTATCAAAACAACGTGAATTAAAGGAGGTTATATGAAGGCAATCAAACTGGCAATTGTTGTGACAGGACTCATGATCTTTTCTGCCGTGGCAACCCTTGCCATGGTAAACCATGGTGCAGAGCAATTTGCCATTGACGGAGGCTCCAAAGGCGAAGTACCCTTTCCCCACAAGATTCATCAGGAGATCCTTGGGGATTGCAATGCGTGTCACGATGTATTTCCCATGGAGCTTGGTGTTATTAAAACCATGAAGGCAGAAAAAAAACTGAAAAGAAAACAGGTAATGAATAAAACCTGCATTAAATGTCATCGCGCCCTGAAATCCAAAGGGGAAAGCTACGGTCCCATTTCATGTAACGACTGCCACAAAAAAAAATAAGATATCAGAGAACCGATATTTTTTGATTCATCAATTCAATATCCCCTTCTGTAGAGATTACAGTAGGGGATGTTTTGTTTCTACTTGATGGACAACCTGAAATAGTAACAAAAACAGAGCAACTTCTATATGCTGTTGCTGTTCGTCCGCTCATAGTTTTGCACTCCAACTTCCTTCAGATGATTCCTCACGGTTCCTCCCTTGTGTTCGGCTAATACTTGTGTTAACTATGACTCTGTTAATAGGATTCACGGCACCCCATAAGTTCACGCCCATGCCGGGCATACTATATCACTCAAACCGACCGCATGGGAGGAAGACGTTTTCCGCGAAAGCAGTCGTACAAACTTTGTTGTGGGCAGAGCCGGATCAAAATACGGTCCGCCCGTGGCGGTTATATGAAAATCGGAAGGAAAGTTGCAACCATGCCGACCATGCTCATCATTGACGATGACAGCGAACTTTGTGAACTCCTTGAAGCCTATCTCACCCCCGAAGGATTTAAGGTGACATTCCGGCAAGACGGAGAAAAGGGAATGCAGCAGGCTCTTTCCGGAAAACATGACATCGTTATTCTTGATATCATGCTGCCAAAAAGCAACGGATTTGAAATTCTAAGCCATATTCGTAGACATTCAGCCATTCCCGTGATCATGCTCACCGCCCGGGGCGATGAAGTGGACCGGATTGTGGGCCTTGAAATGGGGGCGGACGATTATCTGCCCAAACCCTTCAATCCCCGGGAGCTGGTTGCCCGGGTCAGGGCGGTGCTGCGCAGGGTTAACCGAGAAAAAAAGCTGGAGGTTCAAAATCCCCCCCCATCCATTGAAATCGGCGACATAACACTTAACAGAGCCACCCGGATTGCCTTTAAATGCGGTGAGCCCATGCCCCTGACCTCAGTTGAATTTGATCTTCTCGGGATACTCATGGAGCAGGCAGGCAGGGTGGTGATGAAAGAGAAACTGGTGAAATCCGTTCTCGACCGAGATTATTCTCCCTTTGACAGGAGCATTGATGTTCATATCAGCAACCTGCGTAAAAAGATCGGCCATGTCACAGGTGCCCATGAGCGGATAAAAACCATACGAAGCACGGGGTATCTTTATGTGGCAACCTAATGCATAGTCAAAAAATATGAACAAACTTTTTCTAAAATTGTTTTTTATCTGGTATTGTTTTTCCATCTTTTTTGCCACCATTGTCACCTCAACAGTGATCATCCTTTTGAATACCGACTCAAAAAACTCGGTGTTGACCGGGGTGTCGAGCAAGGCACTTTATCTGTTTGGCCAGGTGGCGGTTGAGCACTACGAGGCCCAGAGAAAATCGGCCCTTGATGCAATGCTAAGGGATAGTGAAAAAGAAAACGAAGTTCAAATTTCCCTTTATAATGAAGAGGGTGAAAAATTAGGCGGCAACACATCCCTTGACACGGTAAGCCCTATCATCAAGGCTGCACTTGCTGAGGGTGAGTTCATCAATATCATCTATTTCTGGAAGCCGGTGATGGCAAGACGGATCTCTGGAACCGAGGGGAATCGCTATGTTGTGATCTTTGAACCGGGTATCTTTATCCATTCAGATATTCTCAGTAAAAATTTTTTCCTGCGCCTTTTTATCATCCTTTTTGCCGGAGGCGTTATCAGTTTTTTTTTGACCCGTCACCTGGTATCCCCCATCAAAAAAATACAGCAGGCCACTCTTCGAATTGCCAGGGGTGATTTTTCTGTCAGAATTGGAAATCAGTTCCACGGACGAAGGGATGAACTGGTTGATCTGGCCAGGGATTTTGACAATATGGCCGAAAAAATTGATCGTCTCAAAACCATTCAAACCCAGGTACTCAGGGATATCTCCCATGAACTCAGATCTCCTTTGACCCGTCTCGGAGTAGCCCTGGAGCTGGAATGCCGGAGGGCGGGCACCAACAACGGATTGTTTTTAGACAGAATCCGCCTTGAGGCGGAACGCCTAAACGCCCTGATTGACCAGATTTTGGTGGTGGCAGGATTTAAGCAGGACATTGAGACAATGAAAATTGAGCCGATAAACCTCAAAGCGTTGCTGAAGCGTATTGTGGTGGATGCAGATTTTGAAACCCAGTCTCAAAATTCGCCGGTTGCCGTTATCCATGCCCGGGAAATCGTCTACCACGGCAATATAGATCTTCTCAAGCGCACCTTTGACAATATCATTCGTAATGCCGTCCTCTACTCAAAAACCGAACTGCCCATCGATATCTCGATCCTTACGGAAAAAAAAGAAGGTCAATCCTATGTGGTGGTAATGGTGTCAGACCATGGTGACGGAGTGCCTGAGAATTCTCTTGAAAAAATATTCCATCCGTTTTACAGGGTGGAGAATGCCCGGGACAGAAAGAGCGGTGGAACCGGACTTGGGCTTGCTATCTCGGACAGGGCCGTGAAAATGCACAACGGATTCATCCTTGCTTCAAATCGTGCCGGGGGAGGATTGACCGTTAAAACATATCTTCCCTTCCAGCCCCATCACAGACCGATACCTGAACCATTACCACTCAGGGCCATCTAATCCACCCCAAATGTAAAGAAGTGTAAAGAGATGTCACAAAAAATTAACAGTTCTTAACGTCTCCTTTTCAAACTCTTAACCACATGTTCTCCTTAATTCTTGTATTATATAGATGGCACTCTGTATATGGATTTTTTTATCAAAAAAATAAAAAAAGGAGAAAACCATGTCTTCGATTGGAACAAAAGAACCTTTAAATGCATGGATTACCGTTTTTGCAGGAACCGCCATCAACCTTTGCCTGGGAATACTTTATGCCTGGAGCATCTGGTCCTCCGCCCTGATTGATACCGAACGTGCAGGGCAGTCCATGACTGGCCCCAATTCAGGTTGGGAGTACATCACCAACACTCAGGCCGCCATTCCGTTTTCAATCTGTGTCATCGTCTTTGCTCTTCTCATGATTCCAGGCGGCAGAATCCAGGACCGGTTCGGTCCCAAGACAGGTGCAATTCTGGGTGGATTGTTTCTGGCGGCAGGCTGTATCCTTGCAGGACTCATGAAAAGCTTTACCGGGCTTGTGATTGGTTTTGGCTTCCTGGGAGGTATTGGTATGGGTATCGGATATGCTGCCCCGACCCCGGCCGCCATGAAATGGTTTGGTCCCCATAAACGAGGACTCATTGCAGGCCTTGTTGTATCCGGGTATGGGGGAGCAGCCCTTTATATCGCCCCCTTTGGTCAATATTTAATGAATAATTACGGGATTACGGGCAGTTTTGTAGGACTGGGGATCTGGTTTGCAGTAATCGTGTGTATCGCAGGACAGCTTCTGGTCAATCCGCCCAGTGGATACAAAGCACCTGGAAAGGCCCACGCTTCTCCAGAACAAAAGACGGCCATCACTTCAAAGGAGTGGGCCCCGGCACAGACCCTTAGGTGCTGGCAGCTCTACTCCCTGATATTTATGTTCATGCTTTCCACCCAGTCAGGGCTTTTGATCATCAGTAATGCCAACGGCCTCTTAAAAACCGTTGGCAAGGACATCCCGTTTTTTGCCGCAAACGCCTGGATTCTTGTTGCCTATGGCGGACTTATCAATGCCAGCGGACGTATAGCCACCGGTTTATACTCCGACAAAATCGGACGTCTCAATGCCTATTGCATCAATATGGGGGTATCCGCCCTGTGCCTCTTTTTGCTTCCGTTCATCATCAAAACCCAGAACGTATTTCTACTCTTTCTTGCCGTTGGCATCGCCTTCTGGCAGTATGGCGGTGGTCTTTCGCTTCTGCCTGCATTTACAGCCGATTTTTTCGGCTCAAAAAACCTTGGCTTTAATTACGGTATTGTGTTCCTGGGCTGGGGTGTGGGAATGTTCATTCCCCAACTTGCAGGTATAATCAAGGATTATACGGGAAACCTCAATTATGCCTTTTATCTTTCAGGTACATTACTACTGGTAGGCATTGCTATTGCCAGGCTAACCACAAAACCAAATTTTGAACAATTTTCTGTAGGGGAAAACGCTTCGATTACCTCACACTGATCTCAGGCTATCATGGTCCAGTGTGCCACCAAAAGCAGCAATTTTGGGGATAGAAATAACCGTTTAAGAGGTAAAAACTGCCAAATTTCAAACTTATTATTTTAATATCAGTATGTTGTCGTGGCCCACACCTCATTTCACGTTCATGGCAGCCGTCAGACAGCTATTTTCCGTAGGAACCACCGCCAAGTGAGGATGGGTAGCGTATTGGTGGCAAAGAAATTCCTCAAGAGTGGTTTTTTTCTGGATGGCAAGGGAAATCAGATCGATGTGCGGTGCCACGCCCTTACCTTGTTTTATGACGCTTCCCCCGATGAGAACACGGCTGGTGCGATCAAAGATCAACTTGGTTCGAAACGGAGCGGCACCATCAATCATGGGGTATCTATCGAGGGTTTCGGACAGCCCCACAGCCACATCAAATCCCGCTTTCCGGGCTTCGGCCTCGGTGAGACCCGCCGAACCGAAACTGGTATCGTAGATCGACGAAACATTGGCGTTGATGATCCCCATAAAGGAAGTCTTCATCCCGGCAAGATTTTGTCCAGCCACCTTGCCCATGAAAACCGCGTTGGTGCCAAAATCTCCCCGAATGGGCTGACCTGTGCCAAAGGCATGCTTTTCTGCACAATCACCGGCGGCAAAAATATCCTTGTCGCTGGTTCGAAGGGCGGTGTCGGTGATGATTCCCAAGGGAGAGGTTTCGATACCCGCCCGCTGGGCAAGTTCCATATTGGGCACAACCCCGGCAGAAATGACCACAAAATCGGTTTCAATCACCGTCCCGTCATCAAGCCTGGCGGTGACCATCTCCTGGGGATCATCTTCAAATGCCGTCACCCTACGCCCGGTCACCACCCGAATGCCTTTACGGTGAAGCATCTGCTCCACGTCGCCGATAAACTCCGGCTCGGTGGTGGCCAAAAGGATTCTCTCCTGCATCTCCACCAAGGAGACTGTCAATCCCAGCTGCTGAAGTTCGGTGGCCAGTTCTACTCCCACATACCCCCCGCCCACAATCAATGCTTTACGGCTGGCGCGGACTGAAGCACGGAGGTGCTCCAAGTCTCCAAGGGAGCGCACTACCAGGATCTTTTCCGATTGGATGCCGGGCAACCGGGGAAGCAGGGGACGAGAACCGGTTGCCAGCAGAAGCTGTTTATAACCGTATCTCTCACCTGTCTGGAGAATCACCTCTTTTTTTCCTTTGTCTATTTCTTCCACCCGTCCGATGACAAGATCGGCTCCGGTACTGGTGATGCTGCTGTTGGGGACAACATAGTTTTCAATTTCCTTTTCTCCCCCAATTCCGTAAGGGATGGAGCATCTATTGACAAGCATCTCTTCATCCTTGATCAGGGTGAGTGAAAGGTTGGAATTCAAGGCATGGATGGTATTAATAGCAACGATACCCGCAGCACCGCCTCCAATAATAATAATATCACTTTTTTTCATGATTTTCTCCGTGAGTTGTAATTTTCTAAAACGAATGTTCGTTCTATTTTATTTCATAAAAAAACGAGACAAAATTCTTCTGTCCCGATCATTCCCAGTTTTATCTCACATGAAAGCTTGGCAAAGCATACCATTCTAAGGGGCGACGCTTTTCCAGCAGCACTCCCAGATTTCATCGAGATAGAAGGTTACCGGTTTTTCCAGGACACCGTCCAGCCTGAGATAGATCAATCGTATGGCACCGCCCATAAGAGAGGCGCTTGCCACGGTGAGATCCATTTGTCTAACCTCACCCTTCTCTATTCCTTCCCGGACCATCTCCCGGATGATTGCAAAGGGGCGGGAAGAGCAGATGGGAATTTCATCGGGCATGAACTCCCGGTGCCGGGCATACAAAATATACTGCATCACGTTCGGTGAGGTCTCTGTCAACTCAAACAGGTGTGCGAATACGGCCTTCAAACGGTTTTCGGTGGTTTCCTCGGAGGCCATGATCTTTGTCATAGATTGCCCCATCTGTTTCACTAAATCATCGTACAGAGCCTTGGCAATGCCCTCCTTATTTTTGAAGTGGTGGTATATGGAGCCGATGCTGACCCCGGCCTGCTTCTGGATATGGTGTACCGATGTGGAAAAATAGCCACGGATGGAAAAAAGGTCCAAGGCCGTATCCAGGGTCAGGGACCGAATATCCTTGTTTCGGGGGGCGCTTTTTTCTTTTTCCGGTTCCATGGGGTCTCCTTTTTTATTAGAATGAATGTTCGTTCTATCCCATAAGCCTGTGATTATGTCAAGATTTTTTTTATTACTACATACTATATACTATGGGGTCGGACGACTATGCATCCATTCTGATACGGCTGCTGATACAGGCATGGCAGGAACCGGAACGGCTCCGCGCAGCATCGGAAAGTGAAAAAACACCCACAAAAGAATCTGACGATTCCCCATGGACAAACAGCCGATGGATATCGGAAAAAATCATTCTGCGAATGGCATCTTCAAGAAGCTCTCCGCCACCACAGCATTGGACCGGAGAGGACATGATGGCTGCGGCAGGGGCACCGGGATCCATGCCGTGTTTATAGGCAAGCACCAGATCTGTTTTGGAAATCACACCAACGGGCGCTTCGTCCTTTCCCTGCACCAGAATGGCGCCAAATCGATACATGGATAACTGCTCCATCACTTGAGAAAGGGAGTCCTCAACCTGAACACTTTTGACCCCACGGGCCATAATGGCTTTGACCTGAATGCGCTCCATGGTCTCCTTTATCCTGTGGTTTCGTTGTTGGTGATGACTGTATTCACAATCACGGCAATACCGATACAGCAGCCCCACGATGTCCGGATAAGCCAGGGCTCCCACCACAGTTTGATACTGGGGGTCCACCACATAGAGACGATAAACGGCCTTGTCCCTCATGGTTTCCAGGGCCTCTTCCAGAAAGGTTTCAGGGTAACAATAAAGTGGGGGCTGGCTCATGATGTCGGCCAGGGGCAGGTCAATGGGAAGGCCTGCATAATAAGCGCCCATGATATCTGTTTTGGAAAGCACTCCCACAGGTTTTCCCCCGTCATCAATGACCAGTAATCCATTGATTTTATATTTTATCAAAATATTAATGCTGTCTGATATGGACGTTTCACCGGGAAGCTGGTTGACCTGTCGCCGCATGGCCATCTTGGCAACAATCCCGCTGAGCATATTTTTTACCTTGGCAGGCATATTCTCTCCTTGGCCCATAATTAAATATTGGGGTTAATCCATGAACCGATCCAGCACATCATAAAACAGGTCTGAGATGTAAACAATCCCTTGAATTTTTCCATTGTCCACCACGGGCAGACGCCGTACATGTTTTTTGATCATGATATCAAGGATCATCAATTTATGGGTGTCTGGGGTCACCGTAATCACATCCGGAGTCATGATATCCCCCACCAAAACGGATTTTGTCTTTTCAGAGGCCTGCTCAACAAGGCCGACAATGTCAATATCGTCTATCATACCCCAGATATGTATATGCTTGGGCCGCATAAAAAGGAGAATATCATACATGGAGAGGATACCGGCCAGCCCCCCGGAGTCATCAATCACCATCATGCCAAAAACCTTCCGCCCCTCCGCCCGGCTGGCCTGTTTAAACAACTTCACTGCCTGATGAACCCCCATGTGCGAGGTCAGGGTATGAAATTGGGTGCTCATTATATCTTTGGCTGTTATTTTCATTTTTTTCTCCTTTTTTGCCTGGAATCCGAACCAACATCTGGGCTGACACACTCCGGTAGCGGTAAACCAGTACAAAAACCACCTGCTCATCAAACAGGTCATGGGTCAGTGTTGTCAAAAATTTTCCAGAGGGATGAATAAAATACGCCCGCAGATAAAAATCAGAATCACACCCTTAAAAATTAAAATTGAACCCACCCAGATAACGCTCAAGTTTTTTTCGATTTTCGGGTGTCAGCGGCGGACAGTCTTCCACCCCCTTGGCCCCTTCAGCCAAGCGGGTGGCAAACACCAGACAGGTGGGTTCTTTGCATTCCCTGCAATTGGTTTTTGGCAGCAACTTTAATATGTCCATGAGTTTTGGCTGGGGCATGGCCTCATAGCTGGGTGTAATGCTCTCTCTGTTTTCCCAGGCATCATTGATTTCACGTATGAGCCATTCCACAATTTTACGGGCTTCAGCTTCGTCTTTTAAGGCGTTAACGCTGATCCTGTCTTGATGAATGGTGAGCAGTTTTCCCTGGGCTTTAAAGGTCACAGACGGGGGGGATTTTATGTAAACAGATCCCCCCAGTACGGCATTCACATAGGGAATGGCCCCGGCAACGTCCTGATCCAGATGGGCAAAACAATGAACACCCATAGCCCCCGGCATGCATTCGGAATTGACAATTTCAAGTTGGTAATTCTCAACCAGCATAAAAACTCCTTTTTGCGGTTATCGGTCTTAGTGCCACCATACACCAATGTTTCAATTTTTTCATTCATCAATTCGATCAAAAGCGTTTTGATAGGCAGCCATCTCTTCCCGCTTCCCACTGGCAATTATTTTAATCAAAACCTTTTGCTCTACGATTTTATAAACGATTCTAATTTTTTTTCTATCCACATGGCCGGGTCTGCGGGTCTGCACGGGTCTGGGGTCTGCACGGGTCTGGGGTCGGGCCACAGCAACCGCCTAATTTAAAACGAAATACGTTTTTTTTTGGTTATATTCTACTCTTAAAACGGTGTTTTGGACCTTAAAAATACCGTTTTAAACAAAACCCATTCATGACCATACAAAGGTATTCGGGTATTCAAAAATTTTTAAACCATATGAGGTCTGCGCCTCACGAAGCTGGAAACTCCCGGATTCTGTAGACGCAACAGATCTGCCCTGAACATTATGATTTAAATCCTCCTTGACAGATTGTAAGAATGTTTTGCCACCTACAGCCACGCTTTGTGTCCAATGGGTTTCACGTTTTAGGCTGTCATTTTTCAAAGCCTCATCAATCCATTTCTGATGAGATTCTTTCATGTGATTTAAATCTGAAAAACCGAATAAATTTTTCAGGGCCTCATAATCAATAATCCGGTATCTCTGACGCGGATTCTGAATTTCATTATACCCGCTGAACTCCCACTCTGAAGGGTGCTTTACAATACCGGCTCTGACCATATTCAAATCAATATATGTCAGACATTTAATCAGATGGTCGTCCTGTTGAACAGCCGTTGCATGATACCGATCTTCCCAGAAGGCCCCATTTCTTTTCTTTCTCTGATTGTATTCCTGTGCCGTCCTTCCGGCAATGAGCCTTATTGATTCAGGTATGACATGACGCCCACGACCATCAACAAGCAGATGAATATGATTTGATGTCACAATATAATTGAGAATCTTCAATCCATATCGTTTTCTTGCCTCAAACAACCAGGCAACCCATCGGCGTCTGTCCCTGGCAAATTTTAGAAGAAATTCTTTTTTATGACATCTATGAGTGATGTGCCAGACATGCCCTGGTAAATAGTGTCTTTTTGCTCGTGCCATTTTAAAAACCTTTAGAGATTTTAAGCAGTTCTTAAACCAGCAATTTTGGGGGTATAAATGACCGTTTAAGAGGTAAAAACTGCCAAAAAGTTAAGATTATTGGTTTAATATCAACATATTGACGTGGCCCGACCCAATTAAATATTTTTTGCGATATATACACCGTAGCTGAAATACGCTTTGTATTTTTCATAAAGTTCAATTTCGTGGCGCTCTGCTTCAACGATGGCGCGAGCCTCTTCGCTATTTCCATTTCGATTCAAAAAGGCATCAAAACTCCTGCGCATTGGCTCATAATAATTGTCGAGCCAGCAATATTCCGGCAAAACAAAGTATCCGATTGGTGTATAGCCACACTCTTCTAACACCTTGATCTTTACTGATGCTGTATCTATCTCTGAATATTCATTGTTCCAATGATCTTGAAGCTCCAAAGGACGAGAGTTTGTAAGCCAAGTAATCTCTGAGGCAATAAGCAGCCCGCCTGGTTTCAAGTAGTGCTTCCAATCTGCGACACCCTTTTTAAAGCCAATGTTGTAGATGGCACCTTCAGACCAGATAATATCGAACGCCTCTTTCTCAAATGGGAGTTTTTCCATTGATGTGCAAAGAGGAACGATTTTGTCCGCTACACCCTCATCCTGTGCCCGTTCAGTCAGAACATCTATAAAGTCCTGAAGGAAGTCCACAGCCGTAATCTTTGCATTAAGAGAACGAGCCAACGTCAGCGTAGATGCACCCGTGCCACAGCCAATATCGGCAATTTTTAACGGTGCATCTCTATCTATACCGGCGACATTAATCGCTTTCTCAGTCTCTGCATCGCCTCCGGGACCTTGCCGGTTAGCGCCCTTATGTAAATCTATAAGTAATTTAAATTCATCCACTTTCGTATCCTTTCGGGTTTGTATGCATAACGCCGAAGTAACCTGCCGCGCCGACAGCCTGCGCGGAAGACGACTCCCGTTCACGCAGTCAGGTTGACCGAAATGTTATGCTAAATTTTCCACACCCATTGAAATTGATTGCAACTGCATAATCTCGACAGCTTTTGGACTATTCATTGCATGCCACAAGTCCCAATCCTGCTGCAAACCAAGCCAGAAATCTGCTGACATTTCTAAAACTTGAGATAGCCTCAATGCAGTATCAGGTGTTACGGACCTACGACCTTTGATAATTTCATTAAGAGCCTGTTTAAAAATTATCAGGCTCTGAGTAAGAACAACAATTCTCAAAGTGCCACCATACAGATTCCAATACCATGAGAACTGGCTGCAAAATCTTTTGATTTCAGCTTCTTTGGGAGGTTTGGGAACGGGTCCCCCAAATCCGTTATAATCAAATTTTTTTAAAGCTGCTGAGACGCCTGCAATATAGTGAAACTCCTGGTTCTGTGTGTTTTTAGATAAATTAATTAAGCTGGAATTAATAGTGGTTCTACTTCAGAAAGATCAATATTTTGCTTGGCTTGCCAAAGATCATAGCTGTCCTGCATATGCAGCCAACTTTCAGGGCTGCGGCCCAAACATTTTGATAGGCGTAAAGCCATTCCTGGACTGATTGCACTTTGTCCTTTAATAAGCCTTGAAAAAGTTGAAGGCGAAACCTTAAGCTGTAATGCCACACTGCGGGGTGTTACATTTAAGGGCTCCAGGTAAACTTCTTTGATGAATTCCCCAGGATGGGGAGGGTTATACATAGCCATTAGTGATAATCCTCATAATCTACAATATAGGCGTTACCATCTTTAAACTCAAAAACGATACGCCGGTTTTTGTTTACATCAATCGCCCACAATCCTTGACGATCACTCTTTAAACTGTGAAGCCGCCAACCCGGAGTATTCATATCTTCGATGTTGGTTGCAGTATCAAGTGCGATTAACCGAATTCTGAGCTTTTGTTTGTGCCCGGGTTGAATGCCTGACAGTTTTCCGGTTTCAAAAAACTTTTTGAGTCCTTTGTGTTTAAATGTTTTTATCATGAGATAATTATACAGCGTATTGCGCAACATGCAACACTATTTTTGATATTTCCAAGTCTTTTAATAATTCGACTAAGGACCGCAGATGAAATAACTTGAACGAAATAGCCTTTTCATATGAAAAGGAAAATGCCAACCACAGGGGGACTTTTACGCGGCATCAATCTTGGATTATTTCACCAGCAAGAGATCCTGTTCTGTACTCAGAAAAAAATCCACTGTTTTCGCAATTTCCGTTGGGGCCTGGTACATCATCCAATGATCCGCTGCCTTAAATCGTACAAGCCATGCACCGGGAATAAGACTTGAAGCAGCAAGGCTCTGGTCCAGGGGGGTAACCCGATCATCTTCCCCGGACAGAATAAGCACACTATTGTCTATATCCTTAAGCTTTGTCCTGGTACTCTTCCAGTTGACGATGGCCTTGTACTGACGTCTGACAACCTCTGCTGAAACATTTGCATTCCCAGGCAGTCTTGAGTAAATTTCCGGATTGAGAGTCTTCCACTCATTGGGAAACAGTCTGCTTCTAAATTCTTCTTTTCCCAATGCTGCCATCGAATCCAAGGCTTTTTTAACCGGTTCTACATCTACAGATGTTGAATAAAGAATGGCCTTACCAACCCTGTCAGGATATGCCAGAAGCATTTCCTGCGCAATAATCGACCCCATTGACCAGCCCATCACATCCGTTTTTTCAATTGTCAGGACGTCAAGTAACTGCACTGCATCTAACATCATCTGAGAAATGGTCAGTTTCGATTTATTGATAGTTGAATACCCTGCGCCACGATTATCAAACATGATCACCCGGTGTTTTTTTGATAGTTCTGAGATCATTTGCGAGTCCCACGCATCCATTGTGCAGGCATAACCGATAATCATAAGAATTGGGCTGCCTTTCCCTACTATTCTGTAACCAAGCTCAACCCCATTAACCTTTGCCTTTAGAACCGGGATCGTTTCAAGCTGCTTTATGCTTACATGATTCTGGGATGCACATCCAGCAAACAACAGAATCCAAACAATATAAAACATATAAACAACTGTTTTTTTCATAATTTTCTCCTTTTTTATTTTTTATCTCCAGGCATACAGTAAACAAACAAGTAATGGGATCACATCTTGATTAGTGATTAACGTACTTATTCCCGGATCAAGATGTGCCCCCCATTTCCTCCTACTTGTTAGTCTGGCTCTTCCCAGCTCCAATAAAACTCCATTCTAAAAACCGGAATTTTCACAACCATTGATTTGTTAGCACGGTGTTAGATCACCTCTACATTTACAAACATCTCTGTAGAAGCATTTATTAGTTCTTTGTGTTCCTCATCAGTGGTTTCATCATATTCAATGTTGACTTTATATTTATCATTCGGGCCATATTTTACGGTAAATGAACTGCGACCTATGACAACACTGTTTACAATATAGTGACCAATTAAATTCTCGTCATCGCTTTCGATGTAGGATTTTCTACTGGGAAATTCAAAATCGTGTTGAATCAGAAAAAAATGGCCGAGAGAATCCATCACTTGATCTACATCTGTTGGATCTTCTGGCTCAGCCGGATCGTCATCAAATCCTATTTGATAATAATCGCCACTTATAGAAACATATGCCCTTTTATACTTTAATTTTTTCATAGTAGCTCCATAGTGCTAACGACCTAAATCTGCGGCTTGTCCGCAGCATTTGACTTGTTTGAAATTTGTAGTGCAATAATTAAGGTGACCCCAGCCCTGCTATTGTTTTGTTTGAAATAGTTTAAACTGGCCTAAACCTAAAACAAGCGTGTTCATTAAGGTTCGATCGTGGACATTTTCGATAATTCCATATAGATACTTTTGAAACGAAGTTGAAAAAAACAAGAAAAAAAAGAGCGCAACTCTCCCTAAGAAATATTTGTGTTACAATTTTTAGTCATGATCACTTGGTGCCTTCCTTTTGCTATGATTGGGTTATGACTCACCATTTCAACCCGTTTAAAATGGCTGTCCGTTTATCCCTTGATTATGAAAATTCAAATTTTTTCAAAAGGAAAAGAAAATTGAAAACATGGTTGAGTTGATTATTATATCCGACAATCCGATAGACAATTTTTCTGGATTTTTTGATAATCAGACATGGAATATTAATAAAGGTACGGATGAATCGCTTAAATTCCATTTTCATAATCTGATTCCCCAGAACCCGGTAAGGCATCAACATTCCATACCATGCTTTGAGATCCCATGCCAAGGCGGCTATGACCATATAGGCCCAATTGGAATTCAGTGTGTTTGAAGGCGCTTTCAGGGCTTGAACTCCATTCTTCAACTGTTCAATGTCGTTTTCATGGTTTGCCCGATCCCGATAAAGATGAATCAATGATTCCGTACTTTTGACCTGGTCATTGGTGATATAGAAAAAAAATCGACAATCATCAAAAAGTTGTTCCTCTCCTTTTGAGACATTGATTATTTTTCTGATAGCGATCATTCGATATGATTTCTGGCATTTTCCCGGCTGATACTCAAATTCAGCAAAAAATTCGCATTCGGTCTGAAGATTTTTAAATTTTCTATTTTTTACTACCTGGGCCTTTATGTTTTCCGGTTTTTCACGTTCCTGAGTCTTTATCACCCGCTGAGGTTTATTGAACAACTGCCATTCTGTTTCTGAGATATCACAGGCTTTTTTTATCAAATTCTTTTTGGCATCCATACCAAAGATAAAGGTGCACCTTTCATCCCATCTGTCAAAATTGCCGGTCAGGCTAAAATCTGTATCCCCGCGCAGTATCACTTTTTCAAAATCAGGGCAAACAAGGTCAAGGCTTTTATCAATCCAGTGGGCTGATCCAAGGTGAGATGGCGCATTTCCTGATCGATTGACAATGTAAAGGGGTTCGCGGGTTCTATTCAATGAGACAATCAAAGGAGCATAGCCCCATATCCCTTTATAAGAAATATCCATCCC
>NZ_FWXY01000057.1 GCF_900176365.1 Desulfocicer vacuolatum DSM 3385
TGACCTCCTTTCGCATTTGTATGTTATGGGAATCATTATACCGCGAATGGTGATTCAACAAAACCTTTTTGGTTCTGGCTTGTCCAGGTTAGGGAGGTATTCATACCCAGGGTGAAGTCGATTATTGATATCATCAACCTGCCTTGGGCCTATCACAGTGACGGAAAACTGGACGCGGTAATGGACGATCTTGTGTCCCTGGGGATGAAGGCCATTAACCCGTTCCAGCCGGATGTGATGGATATCAAGGCCATGAAAGAAAAATACGGAGATAAAATTGCAGTATGGGGAAACATCGACCTTCATTATACATTGACCCGGGGAACCGTGGACGAAGTGATTGAAGAAGTAAAGACCCGATTCCGGGAGGTCGGTCCCGGCGGCGGCTATATTATTAGCAGCGGCAACACCCTGACCGATTACTGCAAAATTGAAAATGTCCTGGCCATGATTGATACCATAGACAAGTATCGAGAATATCCGATTTGTATTGAATAGAGGGTTCGCTGGCCAGTCTGTGGTATGGGAGAAGCTCCCATGCCACACCGACTACAGAAAAAACGGCTAAACACCAACAAAAAAAACTGAGGAAAAAAAGCATGAAAGCTGACTCCCCCGCCCAAGACACCAAAGTCGATAAAACCGTACTTATCCCGGCCATGGTCGTTATTATCTTTGTCTGCGGGCTTTTGACAGCTTTTCCCGAAGCCGGGGGCAAATACTTGAACCGGCTGCTTGCCTTTACGACAAACGAACTGGGAATCCTTTATCTTTGGCTTGGGGTGTTCAGTCTGGGATTCATGGGCTGGATCATTTTTGGTAAGTACGGCGCCATCAAGCTGGGAAAGCCCGAGGAAACCCCTGAATTTTCAACCCCGAGCTGGATCATGATGCTGTTTTGCGCAGGGCTTGGGTCAGGCGCCTTATACTGGGGAAGTATTGAATGGGCCTATTATTATCTGTCGCCGCCATTTAGCCTTGCGCCCAAATCTGTTGAGGCTGGAAACCATGCGGCAATGTACGGGATGTTCCACTGGGGCATTATGGCTTGGGCAATGTATGCGCTGCCTTCGGTTCCCATCGCCTATGCCTTTCATGTGAAAAAAATTCCTTACCTTCGGATGAGTTCAGCCTGTAAGGGGATATTGGGACACCATGCAGACGGACTGCCCGGAAAAATAATTGATATTTTTTTTATCCTCGGCCTCATGGGAGGCGTAGGTGCCACCCTGGGGCTGAGTACCCCAATGCTTTCCCAGGGTATCGCCCAGTTGACCGGCCTGGTGAGAAGCTTTGAAATGGACGTTGTGATCATCGTCCTCTGGACTGCTCTGTTTGGAACAAGCGTTTACCTCGGCCTTGAAAGGGGAATTAAACGGCTCAGTGACTTCAACGTATGTATTGGCCTTGCATTAATCTGCTTTATGCTGTTTTCAGGGCCGACCATCTTTATCCTATCCACGTTCACCAACAGTGTCGGCCTGCTGTTTGATAAATTTATTCTCATGAGCCTGGGCACCGATCCCATTGGAAAGAGCGGGTTTGCCCAGGGATGGACCATTTTTTACTGGGCCTGGTGGATTGCCTATGCCCCTTATATGGGGTTGTTTGTAACACGGATCTCCAGGGGAAGATCCTTGGGGGAGATGGCCTTTGCACAATGCTTCTGGGGGAGTATGGGATGCTGGGTGATTTTTTCAGTTTTGGGAAATACCGGCCTGTATTTTGAACTCAATGAGATCGTACCTGTCACCCGGATTCTCACGGATCAAGGGGCACCCGCCGCTATTATTGAAATCATTCGTCATTTTCCCTTGGGTTCCGGGGTGCTGGTTATTTTTCTCATACTCGGCTTTGTATATTCCGCCACCACAATGGATTCTGCGGCATTTGTCGTGGCATCGGTCGCCTCAGACAAGATGCTGCCTACGGATCAGCCTGCACGGTGGCATCGGCTGCTTTGGGCCTTGGTTCTGGGTGGGGTAACCCTGACCATGATGTATCTTGGCGGTTTGAAAAACATCCAGACCTTATGTGTTGTTGCGGCTTTCCCTCTTATTTTTATAATTGGGCTGAGTGTCTGCTCTCTGCTCAGATGGCTTAAGGAAGATGAACCGACAACTCCTCAAAACTAAGGATACCCGCTTTCATTTGTTTTTTGTTTTGAAAACACACGATTCCAAACAAGTTTAAAATATTTGACATTTAATTTTTAATATTAAATATTTAAACGTTTGTTAACGTTCATATAAGACAAGGAATTGTAAATGATAGGCTCAAGAATTTCAGATCAAATATTCGACATCATCCGAAAACGAATTATCAACATGGAGTTTTATTTTGGCGAAAGAATAGATGTTCAAAGATTGGCGGAAGAACACAATATAAGCCAAACCCCAATTACTCTGGCTCTGAATCGGTTGTGTGACAGAGGACTTGTGACCCGGAAGGGAAGGTCCGGCTATTATGTGCTTGAACTGGACAAAGAAGAAATAGAAGAAATTTACGATTTGCGGTGTATGCTTGAAGTATACACTCTGAAATCGGCAATAGAGAATATTAATCATGATACCCTCAGGGCAATGAAAAGCAAATGGTCGATGTATCAAAATATACCTGACGGAAAATATGAAAAACATATGATAACGGAAATGCTGGAACTGGATCTTCAATTCCATAAATTTCTTATAAATAGCAGCTCCCATAAAAAAACAAAAATTTTGTATGCGAGTATTTGTGATATTATGGGAATTTCAATACTCGTGGGGGGGGACTGGGCCACGGCTATCCAGGAACATATAGACATTATAGATGCCATTCTTGAAAGTAACGAAACCAAAACTGCCAAACTTCTGAATACACATATAAAAAACGGAAAGACTTATGTAAAAAAAAATTTTACGGAATTGATTCCGAAAGCCTGAATCGTGCAAGATTTTAGAGAATAACTATAAACTTAAGGAAATCAGAACAAGGGGAAAACAATGACAGACTTTAATGCAATGACAGACGCCCTGGTATCCTGTGATGCCCCAACCCTCACCAATCTTGTCAACGACGCCCTGGCCGCCGACACCCCGGCCCAGGATATCCTGAACAAGGGACTCATCGCCAGTATGGACATTGTGGGCGAAAAAATGGAATCCGGCGACATGTTCATCCCGGAAGTTCTCATGGCCGCCCAGGCCATGGGTTCCTGTGTGGAGATCCTCAAGCCCCTCCTGGGGGAGGGGGAAGGCGCTTCTGGAGCGTCCGTGCTCATAGGTACCGTTAAAGGCGACCTCCACGACATCGGAAAGAACCTGGTGGCCATGATGATGGAAAGTGCTGGCCTGGAAATCCACAACCTGGGGGTTGATATCGCCCCGGAAGACTTTGTGGCAGAAATCAAAAAGAAAAAGGCACAAATCGTCTGCCTCTCGGCACTTCTCACCACCACAATGCCTGCAATGAAACAAACTGTGGATGCCATTGTGGAATCGGGTCTTCGTGACCAGGTGAAAATCATGGTGGGTGGTGCTCCTGTGACCCAGGCATTTGCCGACGAAATCGGTGCAGACGGCTTCGCAGCAGACGCTGGCTCGGCCTCCAAAATGGTCAAATCTTTTATCAACTGAGGAGTAAACAATGTTTGAAGTCATAGGAGAACGAATCAACACTTCCAGAAAATTAGTTCAGGCGGCGGTTGCCGAACGGGACGCCGAGTACATCATCAATGATGTCAAAAAACAACAGAAAGTAGGAGCAAGCTTTATAGACGTGAATGCCGGTGCCCGCATCGGCCACGAAGAAGAAGATATGCGTTGGCTTTTGGACACAATACAACCATTTTGTGCGATCCCATTAGCCTTGGACAGCCCAGATCCAGCCGTCCTTGAAATGGCCTTTTCAATGGTGGACCAAACCCCTATGGTCAATTCAATATCTCTGGAAAAAGAACGGTTCGATGCCATGATGCCTTTTCTGGACGGAAAAGAATGCAAAATTATTGCTCTGTGTATGGATGACGCTGGCATGCCTGAATCCAGCAAAGACATTTTAGGCAGGGCCAAAAATTTGATCAAGGAACTTAACGGTGTCGGCATCATCACAGCCAATATCTATGTTGATCCGCTGGTCCAACCTATTTCAACGAATTCTAACAAAGGTATTATGGTATTGGATGCGGTAAGGGCAATTAAGGCAGAGTTTCCGGAGGTACACATTACCGGCGGCCTTTCCAATATCTCCTACGGCTTGCCCCAGCGCCACATCATCAATCGAACATTTGTTGCGCTAATGATGGATGCGGGAATGGATTCGGCGATTATCGATCCGTTGGATAAAAAAATTATGGCAACCATTCAAACGGCCGATATGCTTCTGGGTAACGACCAGTTCTGTATGGAATACCTTAAAGGCGTTCGTTCTGGTACTATTGAAAGTTAAAAATTTCAGCCCTCCCAAAACCCTACATAGAACTTTGGATGTAGGGTTTTCCTTTTTAAAAATAAGTAGTATTCAGACATATTCCATGGGCGGGATCATGGGCCTTTCCCGGTGGCCACCTGGAGTTCAATGAATCCGTTGAAATGTGTGCCACAAGGGAGGTTTTTGAAGAAACCGGCCTGTCTGTAAAAAATCCCCGCTTTGCCACAATGACCAATGACCTGTTCCATGAATCAGACAAACACTATGTGACCCTATTTGTTGTATGTGAATATAAAAACGGAGATGTGGAAATAAAAG